>NZ_JBEXTS010000002.1:512867-967916 GCF_040628815.1 Streptomyces sp. NPDC006140
CACAAGCCGCGCGGCGGTGTCCACACGGGTGGCGGAGCCCTGGCCGCCGTGAACGCGGACGACGAGTGGGACAACCCCAAGCACGACCCGGACTCCCTCAAGGACGGCGAGCGCGGCGACGACACCTGGAACGACAAGCACGAAGAGGACCCCTTCGGGGACAAGCGCGACGAGCAGGGCAAGCACGACGACCACGGCAAGCGCGACGACCACGAGAAGGGCTTCGGACACGGCAAGCACGACAAGCCGCACGGCGGCATGCACACCGGTGGCGGCGGGCTGGCCGGCACGCCGGGCGTCACCGCCGGCGGGCTGGCGATGCTGGCGGTGGCCGGCACCGGCCTGTACGCGCTGCGGCGCCAGAAGGCCTCGCGGGGCACCGCGTGACCGATGCCTGACCTCATAACCGCCGCGGCCGCCGCACGTGTCCCTCGCGTCGCGGCGGTCCGGCTCGTCCGCCCGCGTGCCACGCCATGTCTGTGCCCGCGTGCCGCGTCCGTGCCCGTGGCAGTGCCCCCCGTGCCGTGCGGCCTGCCGCGTCCGTGCCCCGCGTTCCGCGTCCGCGTCCGTTCCCGCTGCCGTGCCCGAGTGAGGTGGTCTTCGATGGCAGCCAGCCCTCCTTCCCCCGACGCACCCGACCCCGCCCCGTCGAGGCGGCGGCTGCGCACCGCCGTGTCGGTGGTGTGGGCCGTGGCCGCCCTGGCCCTGGCCGTGGGCCTGCTCACCGGCCGCGGCGGGTCGACCGACGCCGGCGGCCCGCCGCTCGCCCCGCCGGCCGTCGCGCCCGCCGCCTCGGCCGCGCCCGCCGTCCCCGAGGCGCCGCCCGCGTCCGCGGCTCCGCCGCGGTCCGCCGCGTCCGAGGCCGGCGGTCTGCCGCGGTCCCGGCCGGTCCGCCTGCACATCCCCAAGATCGCGGTCGACGCGCCCTTCACGGATCTCGCCATCGGCCGTTCCGGCCAGCTCGACCCCCCTCCCGCCGACGACACCAACCTCGTCGGCTGGTACGCCGAGGGCCACTCGCCCGGCGAGACCGGGACCGCGATCATCGCCGGCCACGTCGACACCAAGACGTCCCCGGCCGTGTTCGCCCGGCTCGGCGAGCTGCGGAAGGGGGACCGGTTCCACGTGACGCGGGCCGACGGAAGCAGGGCGACCTTCGTGGTCGACGACGCGCGGTCCTTCCCCAAGGACGACTTCCCGAGCGAGCGCGTCTACGGCGACACCCCCGACCCCCAGGTCCGCCTCATCACCTGCTCGGGTGCCTACGACCGCCAGGCCCGGGACTACACCGAGAACCTGGTGGTCTTCGCCCACCTCGCCTGATTCCCGGTCTGCGGCCTGACTTGGTGTTTTACAGTGACTGCCACCAGTTCAAGTGACTGCCACCAGTTCAGGCGACTGTGGGACCTGTGAGGTATTCGCGAACCATGACGACCGAAACGTTTGAGTTCCAGGTAGAGGCCCGTCAGCTGCTCCAGCTGATGATCCACTCGGTCTACTCGAACAAGGATGTCTTCCTGCGCGAGCTCGTCTCCAACGCCTCCGACGCGCTCGACAAGCTGCGTCTGGAGAAGCTGCGGGACGACTCGCTCGACGCCGACGTCTCGGACCTGCACATCGAGATCGACGTCGACAAGGAGGCCCGTACCCTCACGGTGCGGGACAACGGCGTCGGGATGTCGTACGACGAGGTCGGACAGCTCATCGGCACCATCGCCAAGTCGGGTACGGCCACCCTCCTGAAGGAGCTGAAGGAGGCCAAGGACGCGGCCGGGGCCGAGGGGCTCATCGGCCAGTTCGGTGTCGGCTTCTACTCCGCCTTCATGGTGGCGGACGAGGTCACGCTGGTCACCCGGCGCGCCGGCGAGGGCCAGGGCACCCGCTGGAGCTCCCGCGGCGAGGCCACGTACACCCTGGAGACCGTCGACGACGCCCCGCAGGGCACCTCGGTGACGCTGCACCTCAAGCCCGCCGACCCCGAGAACCAGCTCCACGACTACACCTCGCCGTGGACGATCCGGGAGATCGTCAAGCGGTACTCGGACTTCATCACCTGGCCGATCCGGATGGTCCCGGAGGCGGGCGAGGGCGACAGCGCGCCCGAGCCCGAGACGCTGAACTCGATGAAGGCCCTGTGGGCGCGCTCGCGCGAGGAGGTGTCCGACGACGAGTACCACGAGCTGTACAAGCACATCAGCCACGACTGGCGCGAGCCGCTGGAGACGATCCGGCTGCAGGCGGAGGGCACCTTCGAGTACCAGGCCCTGCTCTTCGTCCCCTCGCACGCCCCGCACGACCTGTTCACGCGGGACTTCCGGCGCGGGGTGCAGCTGTATGTGAAGCGCGTCTTCATCATGGACGACTGCGAGGCGCTGCTGCCGCCGTACCTGCGCTTCGTCAAGGGTGTCGTCGACGCGCAGGACCTCTCGCTCAACGTCTCCCGCGAGATCCTGCAGCAGGACCGGCACATCCGGATGATGCAGCGCCGCCTGACGAAGAAGGTGCTGTCCACGGTCAAGGAGTTCATGACCAAGGACGCCGACCGCTACGCCACGTTCTGGCGCGAGTTCGGCACGGTCCTGAAGGAGGGCCTGGTCACCGACTCGGAGAACCGGGACGCGATCCTCGCCGTCGCCTCGTTCGAGACCACCCACGCCGACGACGAGCCGACCACGCTGGCCCGGTACGTGGAGCGGATGAAGGACGGCCAGGAGGACATCTACTACCTCACCGGCGAGTCCCGGCAGAGCATCGAGAACTCCCCGCACATGGAGGCGTTCCGCGACAAGGGCATCGAGGTCCTGCTGCTCACCGACGCGGTCGACGAGGTGTGGGTCGACGCCGTGGGCGAGTACGAGGGCCGGAAGCTGCGGTCCGTCGCCAAGGGCGAGATCGACCTCGACGCCAAGGGGGAGGAGCAGGCCGGCGAGGAGCGGGAGAAGCAGGCCGAGGAGTTCGCCGGGCTGCTCGGCTGGATGCGGGAGCGGCTCGACGAAGACATCAAGGAGGTGCGCCTGTCGACGCGCCTCACCGTCTCCCCGGCCTGCGTAGTCTCCGACGCGCACGACCTGACCCCAGCCCTGGAGAACATGTACCGGGCCATGGGCCAGGAGGTGCCGCGCACCAAGCGGATCCTGGAGCTCAACCCCGGCCACCCGCTGGTGAAGGGCCTCAACCAGGCCTACCAGGAGCGCGAGGACCGCACGGAACTGGAGGAGTCCGCGGACCTGCTCCACACGCTGGCGGTGCTCGCCGAGGGCGGCCAGCCGAAGGACCCGGCGAAGTTCGTCAAGCTGGTGTCGGACCGCCTGGAGCGCACGCTGTAGCCGAGGGACGGACAGCGGTCGTCCGGGGCGGGTCAGCCGTGATCCGGGGACGGATCAGCGGCCGCACGGGCGCGGGTCAGCGGTGGTCCGGGGACGCCGGCGGTGGTGCGGAGCCGGGTCGGCGGTCGTCCGGGGCGGGCTGGCGGTGGTCCGGGGACGGGTCAGCGGCCGTCCGGGCGCGGGTCAGCGGTGGTCCGGGGACGCCGGCGGTGGTGCGGAGCCGGGTCGGCGGTCGTCCGGGGGCGGGTCAGCGGTGGTCCCGGGCGTCCGCCGCACGGGTGCCGGGCGGGGTCGGGGCGGAGCCCGGCGGGACGATCTCGCCCTGGACCACCCGCGGCGCGGGGGCCGTGCCCGCCTCCTCGTCGCGCGCGGCGCGGGCCTCGGCCTTGAGGATCCGCGCCGACTTGCCGGCCGAGCGGGCCAGCTCGGGCAGCTTCTTGGCCGCCAGGACGGCTATCACGACGATGAGGATGATCGCGAGCTCGCTCAGTCCGAACATGGTGTCCTGTCCTTTCCCGCCCGGGCCGGGCACGGCGCGAGCGTATCGGGCGGGGAGCACGGCGTGACCGCCGCCTCGGGGTACGGGGTCAGGTGCCGGCGCAGGTGGGGCAGCATGCCGTGGTCGAGCAGCGCCTGCCGCCAGGCCTGCCGGGCGTGCTCCACATGGTCGGGCGCCGGCGGGACGGTGGGTCTGCCCAGGGCCGTACGCAGCACCGCGGCCAGGGCGACGAGGCCGGTCACGGCCGCCACGAGCGCCAGGGTCCAGCCGGCCGCGACGAGCGAGCCGGGCAGCGGGCCCGGCGCGCCGGCCACCTGGAGCAGGCCGCCGAGCAGCAGCAGCGCCCCGGCGGAGACGGCCGACACGAGCGGGGTGAGCACCGCGAGGGCCGGCAGCAGGCTGCCTGTGCCGAGCGGAGGCGGCGTCTCCCGCCGGGCCGCCCGCCGTACGGCGAGATAGGTCCGGTACGGCTCGCCGGCCGCCGCGGTGATGGCGTCGGCGTGGGCGAGCGCGTGGGCGCGCAGGTGCGCGGCGGCCCGGCCGGTCGGGTCGGGGCGCAGAGCGCCGCGGATCTCCGCGCTGCTCATCGCGAGGTGCAGTACGGCTTCGAAGTCGGCGCGGTCCTCGGGGCAGAGGCTGGACGGTACGGCCACATGGTCTCCCGGTCGGTTGCTGAGGCCGCCGCCGGGCCCGGCCACGCGCTGGCGGGCCCGGCGGCGCGGTCGGTCCGTGTCAGACGTTCACGTCGACGTCAGACGTTCACGCCGAAGTCGGACGCGATCCCGGCCAGGCCGGAGGCGTATCCCTGGCCGACGGCCCGGAACTTCCACTCGGCGCCGTGCCGGTACAGCTCGCCGAAGACCATCGCGGTCTCCGTGGAGGCGTCCTCGGACAGGTCGTAGCGGGCGATCTCCTGACCGCCCGCCTGGTTGACGACCCGGATGAAGGCGTTGCGGACCTGCCCGAAGCTCTGGCCGCGGTTCTCGGCGTCGTGGATGGAGACCGGGAACACGATCCTGTCGATCCCTGCGGGCACGGCGGCGAGGTTCACCTTGACGCTCTCGTCGTCGCCCTCGCCCTCGCCGGTGAGGTTGTCGCCGGTGTGCTCGACCGAGCCGTCCGGGCTCCTCAGGTTGTTGTAGAAGACGAAGTGCTCGTCCGAGGGGACCTTGCCGGAGGCGTCGAGGAGGAGGGCGGAGGCGTCGAGGTCGTAGTCGGTGCCGGTGGTCGTGCGGACGTCCCAGCCCAGGCCGACCAGGACGGCGGTGAGGCCCGGCGCCTCCTTGCTGAGCGAGACGTTGCCGCCCTTGGACAGGGAAACTCCCACGAGGTACTCCTTCTTGACGAGTGCGGTCCCTTAAAATCTACAGCACTGTAGAAGGCCCAGGTTCCGGTCCGGCGGGTCTATACGATGTCCGCACGGGCGCCGAAGGGCGGCGGAAGGGAGGCAGGGCGGTGACGGATCCCCGGCAGCGTCCCCGGCGGGGACAGGGCGAGCTGGAGGCGCTGGTGCTGTCGGCACTGCGGGAGGCGGACGGTCCGGCCACGGCCGGCTGGGTGCAGGAACGTCTTGGCGGCGACCTCGCCTACACGACGGTGATCACGATCCTGACCCGGCTGCTGGGCAAGGGCGCGGTGACCCGGGAGCGGGT
This sequence comes from Streptomyces sp. NPDC006140, assembly GCF_040628815.1. Lineage (NCBI taxonomy): Bacteria > Bacillati > Actinomycetota > Actinomycetes > Kitasatosporales > Streptomycetaceae > Streptomyces > Streptomyces sp. NPDC006140. Next base: position 518,345 of record NZ_JBEXTS010000002.1, read on the forward strand.
CGGCCGGTCCTTCGCCTGGACGCCCGCCTCGGACCACGCGGGCCTGGCCGCCCGCAAGATGCGCAAGGTGCTGGACGCCGAGAACGACCGCGGGGCCGTGCTGGCCAGCTTCGTCACCGGCCTCGACCCGGACGACGAGCGGCTGCTGCGCGACCTGCTGGATCAGGCCCACGGCGAGGGGGAAGACTGAAGCCTCATGGGGGTGTTCGTCTTTCTTCCGCTGGTCCTGCCGCTCACGGCCTGGCCGGTCGCGCGCCTGGCCGAGCAGCATCTGCATCCGCGTACCGCGACCCGGCTGCTCACCGTGCTGGCGGTGGTGCTGGCGCTGTGCAGCACCGTGTGCCTGGGGCTGGTGATGGTGGTCGGCACCGCCCAGCTGCCCGGCAACCCGCTGCCGGACGGCTGGTCGGACCCCGAGGTGCGGGCGGCGGTGCCGTACGACGAGGTCGTCGGCAAGGCCGCGATTCCCGCGCTGTGCGCGGTGGTCGCCGCCTGCGCCCGGACGCTGTGGCGGCACGCCCGGGTGCGCCGCCAGGCCCACCGCGCCCTGACCGGCCTGCCGGACACCGAGGTCGCCGTCCTGCCCGACGCCGTCCCCTACGCGTACGCGCTGCCCGGCGGGCGGCGGGGCGGCTCGCCCGCGGATGCGCGGCCCGGTGGCGGGCGGACCGGTCCGCCCATTGATGGGCGCCCGGGCGGTGGCCGCACCGGCCCGCGCGCGTCTGCGCGACGCGGCGGTGGCCCGGCCGTCCCGCACAGGCATGGGCGGCCCGGCGGTGAGCTGACCGATGGCGGGCGCACCGGCGGTGGGCGGCCCGGCGAGGGTGCTCGGCGTGGCAGGGCCGGCCGCCGTGCCCGGGGCCCGCGTGGGGGGCGTGTCGTGGTGAGTACGGCCCTGCTGGACCGGCTCGGGGCGGCTGAGCGGCGGGCGCTGTTCGCCCATGAGCGGGCGCACCTCGATGCCCGGCACGACCGGTTCCTGCTCGCCGTGCAGCTCGCCGCCCGGGCCAACCCGTTCCTGCGGCCGCTGCGCACCGCCGTGGCGTACACGGCCGAGCGGTGGGCCGACGAGGAGGCGGCCCGGGCGATCGGCAGCCGCCGCACGGTGGCGCGCGCCATCGGCACGGCCGCCCTCGTCTCCCGGGGCACCCCGGTCTCCACGCTCGCGGGACTCGCCGCGCCGGGGCCGGTGCCCCGCCGCGTGGCGGCGCTCCTCGGCCCGGCACCGGCCGTGCGCACCTGGCCCCCGGCGTTCACCTCCGTCGGCCTGGCGGCCTGGGGCGCGGCCGCGGGAACGGCCGTGTCGGCGATGTCCTCCGCGAACTCGGCCGTGACGATGGTCCTCATCCTGCACGCGGCCACGCCCCTGTGAGGGCCCCGCCCCTACGGCGTCAGCCCTCCTCGTCCTCCTCGCCCTCGAAGAAGTCCCCGACCTCGTCGACGACTTCGCCGGCGACCATGCCGCCGACGACCCCGACCGCGAGTCCGGCCGCGCCCGCCGCGACGGCGGTGCCCATGCCGGGTCCGGAGCGGTGGCCGTCATGGTGATGCCCGTCGTGCCCGTGACCGCCCGGGCCGAACGCGGCGGGGGAGCCGTGGCCCAAGGGGGCGGCGTAGCCCGTGGGGGAGCCGTACGACGCCCGGTGCTCGACCAGCTGCCGCATCCAGCCGTCGACGATCGCCGGCCAGTCCTGCTGCCCGACCCCCTCGTGGGAGACGGTGAAGCGGGTGAGCGCGTCCTGGCCGGGCGACAGGAAGCCGCCCCGCTTGTCCGCCTCCAGCACCACCTCCACGCCCCCCGGGTTCGCCAGGAACGTCAGCTCGATCTCGTTGACCTGCTGCGCGTAGGCGGGCGAGGGGACGAGCTCGATCTCCTGGTAGAAGGGCAGCCGCTGGCCCGTGCCGCCGATGCGCCCGTACTCCAGGTCGGCCGACCGGAAACCGAACCCGAGCCCGCCGAGGGCTTCGAGCACGGCCTCCTGCACGGGCAGCGGCGCGACGGTCAGCTGGTCCAGGTCGCCCTTGTCCTTCGCGCCCGCCACCGACAGCTCGGTGCGCACCCCGAGGATGATGCCCAGGCTCTGGCCGTGCAGTTCCGTGACCGGCGTCTCCCACGGCACGGTCACGCTGAACGGCACGCTGCGCTGCTCGCCCTCGGCGAGCCGGAAGCCGCCGCCGACGGTGAAGCGGTCGAAGGCCACGACCCCCTCGCTCTCACCGCCCTCGTGCTCGGCCTCGACCCGGGCCACCAGCTCCAGGGTGATGTGCTCGATGTCGAAGTCGGCCTTGCCACCGACCAGGTGGACCTGGCCGGTGAGCGTGCCGCCCGGGCGGACGGGGGCCGGGTCGAGAACCGTGTCGACCGTGGGGCCGCCCACACCGAGCGCGCCGAGCAGTCGTTTGAACACCATGGTGGCGTCCACTCCTTCACGTGCGTGTACTGGCTTCTACAGGCATGTAGAAGCATAGGGGTGCGGGTGACGGGATGTCATGCGGGGCCCCCGGGCGGGGCGCGCGGACGTTACGGGACCGGCCGGAACACGACAGTGCCGCAGTCCGCCTCCCAGGCGGACTGCGGCACTGTCACGGGCCGACCCGAGGTCAGCAGTTGCGCACGGGATCGGTCTCGCTGTAGATCGCGGTGTCCTTCATGTAGCCGAGTTTGCCGTTGTCGGCCACGGTCAGCAGCCAGCGGGTCGGGTGCGGCCCGCCGACCCAGGCCTGGCCGTCCAGCTTGCAGTAGAACCAGCTGGGGTTGGAGTGCATGTATCCGACCACCTTGGTGGGGTCGGGGTAGATGTGGTTGTTGCCGATGTATCCGTACACCGCCGCGCCGGACACGTTGCGGCACCAGGAGCGGATGCCGTCCCCGTCCGCCCAGCAGTTGTCGGCGGCGGAGGCGCTGGGCGCCATCGCGACGCCCAGGCCGGTGGGTGGCGGTATCCCGGTTGCGGACGATGCCATTCGATCCTCCGCAACCGTCACTCCGTCAACCGTTACCCCTCATCGCACGGGTCAGCCCACGACCCGGCCCAGCTCGATCCGGTCGATGTTCGGCGCCCAGGCGCTCGCGTTGCCGAACGTCACCGTGTTGGCGCCCTTCTTCAGGTCGACCGGGACGCCGACGGTCCAGTAGTCGTCCCAGCTCCAGGTGTTCTTGAAGGTGACCTTCACCGGCGCACCGGACCCGACCGTGATGTCGGCGGTACGGGACATGATGTCCGTGTTGTAGGCGTGGCCGTTGTCCCGGCGGTCGTTGTGCGCGTAGTGGACGACCAGCAGGTAGCGGCCGGAGCGGGGCGCGTCCACCGTGAACTCCGCGGTGCTGGAGGGGCTGTTGCCGAGCCAGCCGATGTACGAGCCGGCGGAGGCGTGCGGGGAGTCGACGAGCTTGGCCCCGCCGGCGAGCGTCGCCGAGGCGCCCTCGTAGGAGAGGGTGCCGGTGGCCGAGCCGTCGCCGGTGACGTCGAGGGAGCGCACGGCGGCGTGGCCCGACGTCATCGCGATCCGGTTGTTGCCCGCGACCAGGTAGAGCCGCAGCGGCCGGCCGGGCGCCGCCGTGACCGTCTCGCCGTGCAGTGCGAGCTTCACCGCCGCCGTGGAGCGGGGCGTCACCGTGTAGTAGCCGTCGCGCGGGGCGTAGACGTCGAAGACCGCCTTGTCGCCCGAGCGCAGGACCAGGGCGCCCGTGCCCACCCCGGCGGACGACGCGTAGTCGTACGACGGCCGGCCGCTGATGTCCGCGAGCGTGGCCTCGTACGAGGCGGAGGCCGCGCCCGTACGGGTCGTCAGGTCGATCCGGTCGAGGGTGACCTCGGCGTCGCCCTTGGACAGGGTCAACTGATGTGTGCCCGCCTTCAGTTGGAGGGTGACGTCCTTCTTGGCGCGGTAGGTCCAGTTCTCCGTGGAGGGGTAGGAGACCGTCACCGGGTCGGCGCCGTCGACCGACAGCTTCTGGGTGGCCGGGCCGCCGGACTGGTTGCCGTACAGGATCGCCAGGTCGTACGTGCCGTCCTTCGGCACCGTCACCGAGAAGGCCACCTTGCTGCCGGGCTGGTTGAGGGAGCCGACGTCCTTGGTGCCGGAGGCCGCGTAGCCGTTGGCGTTCTGCACGGTGCCCTGCGTGTAGACCTTGCCGTCGGTGATGGCCGCGTCCTCGGCCTCGTACGACGCCGACCACGGGACGGAGGCCGCGGCCGGGGTGCCCGAGCCGCCCGGGGTGAGGACGATCCGGTACGCCGACATCTTCTGCATCCCGCGCAGCGGGACCGTCACCGAACCGTCGTCCGCCACCTTGACCTTGGTGCGCGCCAGGACCCGCGGCGCCGCGTGCTGACCCTCGTAGCCGGACCAGGCGGCCTCGGCGACGGTCGCGGTCACCGTGCGGCCGAACACGGAGCGGGGGACGTTGCGCACGACCACGTCCGAGTCGCCGGCGGAGCCGCCGAGCAGCACCTGTGCCTGGCGGCGGGAGGTGTCGAGGGAGGCGAGTCCCTGGAGGGTGTCGATGGTGTTGGGCTGCGGCGGCGTCACCTTCACGGTGTTCCCGGTCAGGCCCGCGTACCAGCGGAACAGCCACCAGCCGCCGTTGGGGATGTTGGAGCGCACCACGTGGCCGCTGAGGTTGCCGGCGGCGTCCCAGTAGGCCATGTTCGCGTACACCTTGTTGCGTTCGAACATGGACACCCACTGCACGAGCTGGCCGGGCACGGACAGGTCGCGGCGGTTGGCGTACTCGTCGATGTTGATCTTCAGCGGGGCGATGCCCGCCTCGCGCTCCAGCTTGCGGTAGTCGTCGTAATGGGCCTGGAAGTCGCGCAGCGAGCCGGAGCCCAACTCGTGCCAGGTCATGATCTGGGGCAGCACGTTCTCCCGCTTGGCGAAGGCGAGGAAGTCCTTCAGCAGGCGCGTGTGGTAGGCGGCTTCGTTGGGTCCGGCGATGCGCGCGTCCGGGTCGATCGCGCGGATGCGGTGGTACACCGTCTTCCAGTCCTGGAAGAACCGGTCCCGGTTCTTCTCGTACTGCGCCTGGTCGGCGACGTCGAGCTTGTACCAGATCTGGTCGGGCTCGTTGAACGGGATGTAGACGAAGCGGTCGCTGTTCGGGTCGGCCGATATCTCCTTGACGATCTTGTCGACCTTGGGGAGGTAGTCGTCGATGCCGAGGTCCTCGTAGGGCCACTTGGCGTAGATGTCCTGCATCATCACGTTGATCTCGCCGCCGCCGTTGCGGAAGAACGACTTCGAGACCGTGAGCGCGTCGCCGTTGGGGTGCTGGGCGCCGCCCTCGGGCTTCTGCGAGACGCTGGTGATCTTCAGGGGCGCCATCGCGGCGTCGCTAGGCACGCCGTCGTCGCTGAGCCCGTAGAGGGAGCCGTTGGCGCCGAGCATCACCGGGCCCTCGGAGGACTTGAGGTCGACGGTGAGGCGCTGCGGTTCGGCCGCGGCTGCCGCGGATCCTGCCGCGGGGAGGGTGGCTGCCATGGCGGCTGCTCCAAGTAGTGCTGTGATCAGGGCGGTTCTGGTACGGGATCTCGGACGGACTCGCGTGCGGGCGGGGGTGATCACGCTGCTGGACCTCCAGTCACTTGACGGCTCCACTGGTGATTCCGGACACGATCTTTCGCTGGCCGACGAGGAACACGGCGACCATGGGCAGGCTCATCACCACGACGTACGCGAAGACGAGATGCCAGTTGTTGAGGTAGAGCTGGGCGCTGGCGACCTGGTAGAGGTTGAGCGGCAGGGTCGCCCGGTCTCCGCCGCCGAGGACGAAGAACGCGTAGAAGACATCGCTCCAGGCGTAGAGCATCACCATGATCGTCGCGGTGGCGATCACCGGCCGGAGCAGGGGCAGCACGATCCGCCAGAAGATCCGTGACGGCGACGCCCCGTCCATCCGGGCCGCCTCCTCCAGTTCCATGGGGATGGCCCGGATGAAGCCCGTCATGAAGAAGATCGACGTGGACAGGTACATGCCGGTGTACACGGCGATCATGCCGGGGCGCGTGTTCGCCAGGCCCAGTTGCCGCAGCTCCATCACGATGGTGATGACGGCGGGCGGCAACAGCAGCCCGCTGATGCACAGCGCGTACGCCGCCGAGACCAGCTTGGACTTGCGGCGGGCGAAGACCCAGGCGGCGCCCGCCCCCAGGATCAGCACCAGAACCACCGAAGGCACCACGACCAGCAGCGAGTTGAGGAAGCCGCGCAGCATCTCGCCCTGGCTGACGGCGTCCGCGTAGTTGGCGGAGGGCTGCCAGTGCCGGGGCAGGTCGAGGTTCGGCTTGATGGCCTCCGCCTGCGGCTTGGCCGAGGTGACGGCCACCAGCCACAGCGGCACGCCCACGGCCAGGGCGGCGAGCAGGACGACGAGGGACGGGCGGCCGTACCGCCACACCGCGGTCACAGCAGTTGCTCCCTTCGCCGCAGCCCCACGACCAGCGGGATCGCCACCGCGACCACGACCAGGAACAGGACGAGACTCATCGCGGAGGCCTGGGCGTACAGGCCCTGCCCGAAGATCCGGAACATGTAGATGTTGAAGACCTCGGTGGAGGCCGCGGGGCCGCCGCCCGTCGTGGCCTGCACGATGTCGAAGGTGTTCATCGAACCGATCAGCGCCGTGGTGACGTTGAAGGTGACGGCCGGCGCGAGCATCGGCCAGCGCACCGACCAGAAGGTCCGCCAGGGCCCCGCGCCGTCGCACTTCGCGGCCTCCAGCATCTCGCCGGGAATGCCCTTGAGCCCGGCGAGATAGATCAGCATCGACAGGCCCATCCACTTCCAGCCGTGGATGAGCGTGACGATCACCAGCGTCCAGGTCGTCGACCCCAGCCACGGGACGTCCGTGCCGAGCACGGAGTTGAGCGCCCCGTCCTGGTCGAGCAGCGCCTGGAAGACATAGCCGGTGGCCAGGGCCGAGATCAGCACCGGCAGGAAGAAGACGGCCCGGAAGAACCGGTTGAAGCGGCTGTCGTCCTCCAGCAGCAGCGCCAGCACGAGCCCGAAGCCGTTCTGGAACAGCGCCGCCAGCAGCGCGTACACCAGGGTCGTCCGGATCGCCCGCAGCAGCGAGCCGTCGTCGGCGATGGTCCTGAAGTTGTCCAGGCCCGTGAACGCGATGTCCGCGTGGTACGAGGACCAGTTGGTGAACGGGTAGTAGAAGTTCAGCAGGTTCGGCACCAGGAAGAAGCCCGCGAAGACGACGATCGCGGGGAGCGCGAACCACCAGGGGTGGTGCACGGCGGCGCGCGGGAGCCGCCCCACCCCTTTGGGTGTGCCGTCGGCGGATGCCCGCTGCTTGCGGGTGCGTACGACCGTGTCCGCCATGGTCAGAACCCGGGGGCGCCCTGGGCCTTGGCCACCTGCGCGAACTGGTCCTGGATCGCCTGCGCGACCTGCTGCGGGCTCTTCTTGTCGAAGATCATGTCGGCCAGGTACAGGTGCGTGTCGGGGGCGACGATGGCCTTGGCCTGGAAGACGCCGATGGCCTTGGGCAGGGCCGCGACCTGGGCCTTGGACGTCTCGGGCAGTCCGTCGGGCGTGGGCACGGACGGCTGCACGGAGGGGATCTTCATCGTCCTGATGTAGTCCGGGTAGTCCGGGCCGAGCCAGAAGGCGAGGAACTGCCGGGCCGCGTTCTGCCGTTTCTCGTCACCGGTCTTGAAGGCGACGACACCGTTGGTCTGGTCGGGGGAGTACAGGCCGGTGGCCGAGGAGTTGGCGACGGGGAACCAGCCGATCTTCCGGTCGATCTCGGCGGTGGAGTACTTGGCCTGCAACTGGCTCTGGAAGGAAGTGACGTTGAGGACCATGCCGGCCTCGCCCTTCCACAGCGCGTCGGCCTGCCCGGTGAACGTGCCGGTGCGGTAGTTCTTCTGGGCGAGCCCCGCGTCGAGCAGCTTCTCCTTGTACTTCTTGATCGCGCCGACGACGACCGGGTCGGTCCACTTCTTCCTGCCGGCGTTCAGATCGGCCCACCACTGCTTGTCGAGGTCGGTGAGCTGGACCTGCATCTGCCACTGCAACGGCCACTTGTCGCCGCCGGCCTCGTAGAAGGCGGCCGCGTCGGTCTTGTCGACGACCGTGCGGCCGAGGGCGAGCAGGTCGTCGTAGGACTGGGGGAAGTCCTTCTCGCTCAGCCCGGCCTTCCTGAAGACGTCCTTGTTGTAGTAGACGCCGAGCATGGCGGGGCTGGTGACGATCGCCGCGTACCGCTTGCCGTCGATGACGCCGAGGGACCTCTCGGTGTCGCCGAGCTCGGAGACCCACGGCTCACCGTCTAGGGTCAGGAGGTTCTGCTTGGGCTGGATGAACGGCAGCGTGGAGATGGACGGCTGCCAGAACATCAGGTCCGGGCGGTCGCCGGAGGCCAGCTTCGTCGGCACGTTCTGCTCGTAGAGGTCCGGGATCGCCTGGGTGTCGACCGTGGCGCCGGTGGCCTTCTCGAAGGCGTCGATGACCTGCTGGGGCGCGTTGACCGTGTTCTGCGCCGTCCACATGGTCAGCTTCACGCCGTCGAGGCGGGCGGTCGGGTTCACCGCCGTCTGTTTCGCGTCGTCCGAACCGGAGTCCCCGGCGGTCGGATCACTGCACGCGGTGGCGGCCAGGCCGGCGGCGCAGATCAGCGCCAGGGCGGGGAGAGCTCTTCTCTTCATCACGTGCCTTTCCGAAAGCAGGCGGTTCGGATCAGGAACAACTGCTGGACTGGATCAGGGTGTTCGGCGACCGGCGGGCGGCGGGCCCGAGCTCTCCCGCACCACCAGTTCCGGCACGGACACCGGATGCGGGGCGACCGGCGCCGACTCCTCCAGCACCCCGTGCAGCAGGCCGAACGCGGCCCGCCCGAGGCCGGTGAAGTCCAGGCGCACGGTCGTCAGGGACGGGGTGAGGAACGCGGAGTGCGGGGCGTCGTCGAAACCGGCCACGCTCACCTCGCCCGGCACCGGGCGGCCCGCCTCGTGCAGGGCCCGCAGCACACCGAGCGCGAGATCGTCGTTGCCGCACAGGATCGCGGTGACGGACGGGTCCTTCGCGAGCTTCAGACCCGCTGCGTGACCGCCCGCCGGGCCCCAACTGCTCTGCACAGGGCGGGGTTCGGGAGCGCCGGCCTCCTTGAGCGCCTGCCGCCAGCCGCTGGTGCGGGCGCTGGTGCGGCGGGTGCTGGACGGGATGGCGACGTAGTGCACGGTCTCGTGGCCGAGGGCTAGCAGATGGCGGGTCGCCTGGTAGGCGGCCTCGCGGTCGTCGGCCCACACCCAGGGACTCTCGCCGGCGGGCGGGCTCGCCGGGGTCTCGACCACACCGACGACCGGCAGCCCGGCGGGCACGGCACCCAGCGCCCGCACACCGGCCGGATCGTAGGCGATCACGATCAGTCCGCCGCCCGCGTCCGCCGCGCGCTGCACCTGCGCGGCGACGGCCGCGTCCTCGGCGGACTCCAGGACCCCGATCCCCACCGCGTACGACGCCGCGCGGGCCGCCTCCTCGATGCCCTGGAGGATCGAGGCGTAGCCGTAGTGGGTGGTGTTCGCGGTGAGCACGGTCACGGCCCGGCTGCGGCCGCTGGCCAGGGCCAGGGCGGTCGCGTTGCGGCGGAAGCCCAGCTCGTCGATGGCGGCGAGCACCCGCTCCCGGGTGGACGGCCGGACGCTGGGATGGCCGTTGATCACCCGCGAGACGGTCTGGTAGGAGACGCCCGCGGCGGTCGCGACGTCCCTGATGCTCGCCGGGCGCCTTGTGTGACCGGTCACATTCATGCGAGGATTGTGACCGGTCACACTTGGGTCGTCAAGAGACCGTAACGAGGGATTCACGCGGACCGCCGCTCCCGGCAACGGGGCGGGGCCAGGAGGGGGAGCACCTTGACCGGCACGGCGGATGCGGCGCGCACAGCCTCCAACCAGCGGCAGCACGAGTTCACTTGGGGGCACGAGGCGCTCGGCGTCCGGTTCGCGGTGGCCGCCGACGGGACCCTCCGGCTGGTCCGGCTCGCCCGCCCCGGCGACGAGCGGCCCGCCGACCCGGCCGCCGCCCTCCCCCTCGTGGAACTCACCGCCCTGGGCCACGGCAGCGGCTGGTCCGGCCCCCGCTTCACCGGCACGGCCTTCGGGTCGCGGCTCGCCTACCGGGCCCACCGCACGGGCAGCCGGGACGGCTGGGAGTGGCTGACCGCCGAACTCCACGACCCGGACACGGGGTTGACGGCGTTCGCCGAACTCACCTCACCGACCGGACTGCCCGTCCTCCGTTCCCGCGTCCGGCTCCGCAACGACGGCCGCGAGCCCCTCGTCGTCCAGTCCGTCAGCAGTCTCCTGCTCGGCGGCCTGCCCGCCCCGGACGCCCTCGACGTCCACCGGGCCCGCAACGACTGGCTCGCCGAGTGCCGTTGGTACACCGAGCCGCTGCGCGCGTCCGTCGCCGACATCAACACCGACGTCCACGAGCACGACAGCCGGGCCGCCCTCGTCCTCACCGGGCGCGGCAGCTGGCCCACCGACGGCCATCTGGCCATGGGCGCCCTGACCGAGCGGTACGGCGGCCGGACCTGGGTCTGGCAGGTGGAGTCCCCGGCCGGCTGGCGCTGGGACCTCGGCGAACGCGCGCACGGCACCTACCTGGCGCTCAACGGCCCCACGGACGCGGAACACCAGTGGCGGGTCCGGCTCGCCCCCGGCGAGGAGTTCACCACCGTGCCCGGCGCCCTGGCCCTCGGCCCGGACCTCGACGCCGCGCTGGGCGCCCTGACCTCCTACCGCCGGGTGATCCGCCGCCCCCACCCGGACCACACCGCCCTGCCCGTCGTCTTCAACGACTATATGAACACCCTGATGGGCGACCCGACCACGGCCAAGCTGCTGCCGCTGATCGACGCCGCCGCCGACGCCGGAGCCGAGTACTTCTGCATCGACTCGGGCTGGTACGACGACGACACCCGGGGCTGGTGGGACAGCGTCGGCGCCTGGCAGCCCTCGCCGCGCCGCTTCCCCGACGGCGGCATCCAGGCGGTCCTGGACCGGATCCGGGAGCGCGGGATGGTGCCCGGGCTGTGGCTGGAGCCCGAGGTCGTCGGGGTGCGCAGCCCCGTCGCGGCCGAGCTGCCCGGCGAGGCGTTCTTCCAGCGCGACGGCGTGCGCCTCACCGAGCAGGGCCGCCACCAGCTCGACCTGCGGCACCCGGCCGCCCGCGCCCACCTCGACAAGACGGTCGACCGGATCGTCGGCGACTGGGGCGTGGGCTACCTCAAGCTGGACTACAACATCGTCGTCGACCCGGGCACCCAGGCCCCCGGCGACCTCGCACCGGGAGCGGGGCTGCTCGGCCACGCCCACGCCTACCTCGACTGGCTCTCCGGCGTCCTGGACCGCCACCCGGGGCTGGTCGTCGAGAACTGCGCCTCCGGCGGCATGCGCATGGACGGCGCCACCCTCGCCGTCGCCCAGCTCCAGTCCACCAGCGACCAGCAGGACCCGCTGCGCTACCCGCCCATCGCCGCCGCCGCGCCGACCGCGGTCCCGCCCGAACAGGGCGCCGTCTGGGCCTACCCGCAGCCCGGGTTCGACGACGACCTGATCTCGTGGACCCTCGGCGGGGCATTGCTCGGCCGCATCCACCTCTCCGGCCACCTCGACCGCATGGCCGACCGCCAACTGGCCCTCGTCCGGGACGCCGTGGAGGTCTACAAGTCGATCCGCGGGGACCTCGCCCGGGCCCTGCCGTTCTGGCCGCTCGGCCTGCCCGGCTGGACGGACGAGTGGCTGGCCCTCGGCCTGCGCGTCCCCGGCGAGGCGGTGACGTACCTGTCGGTGTGGCGGCGCGGCGGGCCGTCCGGACGGCGCCTGCCGGTCCCGCACCTCGCGGGCGGCGCCGTCCGCGCGGACGTCCTGCACCCCACCGCCGCGCGGGCCGGCGAGGCGCTCTGGGACGGTGACGCGCTGACGGTGACCGTGCCGCGCACACCCGGCGTGCTGCTCATCCGGCTCACACCGGAGGCGTAGGGAGCCTCGGCCGGTTCCCCGGCCCCCGGGACGCTCGGCCGGCCGGCGGACGGGCCGGGATAATCGCTCGCCGCCGCCCGGGGCGATGGCTAGCCTCCCGCGCGTGGACACCACCGATCCCAAGGACGTCGTCCGGCGCGGGTACGACGCCGTCTCCCGGCGCTACGACGAGGTCTACGGCGCCGGGACGAAGTACGCGTCACTGCTCGGCGACCTCCGCCGGCGTCTGCCGGCCGGCGGCAGGGTGCTGGACGTGGGCTGCGGCAGCGGGGTGCCGGTCGCCCGCACCCTGGCCGCCGCCGGGCACCGGGTCACCGGCATCGACATCAGTGAGGTGCAGATCCGCCGGGCCCGGGAGCGGGTGCCCGACGCGGACTTCCGGCACGCCGATGCCACCACCGTGTCCTTCGAGCCCGCGTCGTTCGACGCCGTCGTCTCCCTCTACGCCCTGATCCACATCCCGCTGCCCGAGCAGCCGCCCCTGCTGCGGAAGATCGCCGGGTGGCTGCGCCCGGGCGGGTGCTTCGTGGCCACCACGGGGCACGGCGCGTGGACCGGGACCGAGGAGAACTGGCTCGGGGCCGGGGCTCCGATGTGGTGGAGCCATGCGGACGCCGCCACGAACCGTGCCTGGATCACCCGGGCCGGTCTCGTCATCGAGCGGGAGGAGTTCCTCCCGGAGGGCGCGGGCGGCCACACCCTGTTCTGGGCGCACCGCCCCGACAGCGAGGCCGGCCGGTGGGCCCGGACGGCGGATCGCTCGTAGATTGGTAGGGGCGGGCAGCCGCGCTCGCGGACCGAAGAGAGCGCGCCATGGCAGCGGACATCGACTTCACGGCCTTCTTCGACGCCACCCCGAGCCCGTACCTGGTGCTGGACACGGACCTGGTGATCCGCTACGCGAACCGGGCCTACCTGGAGGCCACGAAACGGACCGGTCCGGAGTTGATCGGGAAGTACTTCTTCACCGCCCTCCCCGCGAACCCCGGCACCGCAGCCGACGCGGAACGCAACCTCAAGGCGTCCCTGCGCCGGGTGCTGGACACGGGAACCCCGGACACCCTGGTCCTGCAGCGCTACGACATTCGCGCCCCCGGCCGGCCGAGCGGGTACGAGGAGCGGTGGTGGTCCACCATCCACACCCCGATCCCGGCCCCGGACGGCACGGTCGCCTGGATCGTCCAGCGCTCCGAGGACGTCACCGCCTTCATCCGGTCGGGCCGGGCCCGCCGCCTCACCGAGGAGTTCACCGAACGGGAGAAGGGCATGGCGGCCGAGCTCTACGTGCGCGCCCGCGAACTGCATCGGCTGAACCAGGAACTGCGCGAGGCCCACAGCCGCGCACGCCAGGTCGCCGTCGCCCTGCAGGAAGCCATGCTCCAGGACCGCGACCTGACCCGGCACGACGACAACATCGCCGTGCGCTACCTGCCCGCGACGCGATCGCTCAACGTGTGCGGCGACTGGTACGACGTCGTCGACCTGCCACCCGACCGCTACGCCGCGGCGGTCGGGGACGTCGTCGGCCACGGCCTGCAGGCCGCAGCCGTGATGGGCATGCTCCGCAGTGCCCTGAGCGCGGCCATCCGGGCCATCCCCAGCCCCGCCCAGGCCCTGGAGGTCCTCGGCCTGTACGCCCGCTCCGTCGACGGCGCGATGGCGGCGACCGCGGTCAAGGTACTCATCGACACCCGCAGCCGACTGCTCATCTACAGCAACGCCGGACACCTGCCCCCGGTCCTGCTCCATGCCGACGGAACCTGCGAGCTGCTGGACCAGGCCACCGACCCGCCGCTCGGCGCCCGGCCCTACCACGTCCCCCGGCCCCAGGCCGGGCTGCCCTACACGCCGGGCGACACCCTCGTGCTCTACACCGACGGGCTCGTCGAGCGCCGCGACGAGGACATCGACGCCGGCCTGGGGCGCCTGACCTCGGTCCTCTCCCGGCACAGCGGCCTCGCGCCGGACTCCCTGGCGGACGCCGTGCTGGACCGGCTCGGCGTCACCAGCGGAGCGCCCGACGACATCGCCCTGGTCGTCATCCGGCTGTGACGCCGTGAGGCCTGCCGGAGGCGTTCCGCTCCCGTGCCCCCTCGCGCGCGTCCCGGCGGAACGCCCACGCCAGGTCGGGCTCCACCACCCAGCGCAGCAGCCGCCGCACCGGCGGGGTGCACAGCGCCGTCACGACCACGGCGGCGACGACCGTCACGACGATCTCGCCCACGGGCCGGTGCACCCACGCCGGGTCGTACCAGCCCCAGAACTTGGACCCCTGGGCGACGAAACCGTGCAGCAGGTAGCCGTACAGCGTGCCCGCGCCCAGCGCGGTGAACCAGGTCCGGCGCCCCGGCACCCAGGCAAGGAAGCAGGCCACCAGGACCAGCGAACAGCCGAAGATCACCAGCGTCATCACCGGCCCGTACCAGGAGGGCGCGGCGAGTTCCTCGGCGCTGTCGCGGTGGTAGAACCAGGCGCCGGTCATGCGTGGGACCGCCCAGTAGGCCACGGCGACCGCGCAGGCGAACACCGGCACGGCGAGGATCCGCACCGCGCGGCGGCGCACCAGCTGGAAGTGCTCCGGCTTCAGCAGCAGCCCGAGCACGAAGTACGGCAGGAACTGCAGCGTGCGCTGCAGGTCGAGGTCGTTGCCGATGGACGGGGAGAGCGTCGCCAGCATCGCGACGAGGAGGGCGAGCGGCAGCGGCCACCGCACCTGCCGCCACACCGGCGTGGTCAGGCGCCAGATGAACAGCGCGGCCAGGAACCAGGTCAGGTACAGCGGATCCAGCAGGCTGACCGGACGGTCGGGTTCCTGGTCCGTCCACCGGGTGAACAGGGTGTACGCCGTCTCGAACACGACGTACGGAACGGCGAGCCCGGTGACCAGACGCCTGATCCGCCCCGGGCCGGCGTCGAAGGAGCGCGAGAAGTAGCCGGAGACGATGATGAACGCCGGCATGTGGAAGGCGTACACCACCATGTAGAGGGCGCTGACGGTGCGGCTGCCGTCCCGCAGCGGTTCCCAGGCGTGCCCGATTGCCACCAGCACGATCGCCAGGTACTTGGCGTTGTCGAAGAAGGCGTCGCGCTGCCCGGCCGGCTCCCTCGCGGGCCGCTCGGTCCGTTCCGGCGCGGTGGCGGGGACCGGGCGCATGCGCAGGGTGTCCTCGCTCATCGCGCCCCCTGAGCGGTGTGCGGGGAACCCGGGCGGGAGCGTGCGCGTCTGGCCGGAGATACGGCTGCGGGGTGCCGGTGCGACATCCCCGCCGCCTGACCACTGCGGGGCGGCGTAAACCGCCCACGTGGGTGGTGTAGTACGGATCACACCGATGGCGAGGGTGCCGCCGGGCCCGGGGCGCACGGGGTCCGGCGGCACGTCGCAGGGTGCCGTGTCAGCTCACGGAGCAGTCGGAGCCGTTCAGGGTGAAGGCCGTCGGGCTCGGGTTCGCGGTCCCCCGGGTGGCCGTGAAGCCGAGGGTGACCGAGCCCGCCGCGGGGATCGTCGCCGTGTACGAGGCGGCCGCGACGCTCACCTGGGAGCCGCTCTGCGTCGCCGTTCCGCCCCAGAGGTTGGTGATGCGCTGGCTGTCCGGGAAGGTCCAGCGCAGCGTCCAGCCGTTGATCGCCGACGCACCGGTGTTGCGGAGGGTGATCTCGCCCTGGAAACCGCCGGGCCAGCTGCTCGTCACCCGGTAGCCCACGCCGCAGGCCGACGGTGACCCGCCGGGCGAGGTCGTGACCGTCACCGTGCCCGAGCGGGGCGAGCGGTTGCCGGCGGCGTCGCGGGCGTAGACGGCGAAGGTGTGCGCGGTGGCCGGGGACAGCCCGGTGACGGTCGCCGTGGTCGTCGCCGTGGTGGTGGCGACCGTCTCCGTGCCGCCGCTGATCCGGACGACGTCGTAGCCGGTGACGCCCGCCGTGTCGGTGGAGGCCGCCCAGGTCAGGGTGACGGACGAGGACGTCACCCCCGAGGCCCTCGGGGTGCCGGGGGCCGTCGGAGGAGTGGTGTCGCCTCCGCCGGAGGAGTAGATCGCGGCCTCCTTGGCGGTGGCGGCGATGCCGTTCGCCCCGTTGAAGAGCCGCTGACCCCAGGACGTGAGCTGGTTCGGGTCGAAGTTCGTGACCATGTCCAGGTACTCGACCCCGCCGCCGTTGCCGCTCCACGACCAGCCGAGATAGCCGAGGCGGAGCTGCTGGGCGACGGCCAGGATGGTGTCCTCGTCCGGGTTGCCGTCCGAGTGGTCGTGCCCGAACTCGCCGACCACGATGGGGAGTTTGGCGGTGACGAAGCGGTTCAGGTAGTCGGTGATCTCGGCGGCCGTGTCGAAGACGCCGTACATGTGGATCGAGAAGACGGTGTTGGCGTCCGGGTCGGCGGCGAAGACCGAGGCGGCGTTGTCGCGCATGGTGAACGCCCAGTCCTGGCCCCAGTTGGGCGCGTCCACCATGATCGTGTGGTCGAAGCCGGCGCCCCGCAGCTTCTGGATCGCCGCCTTGGTGTCGGCCGTCCACGCCGAGTAGTTCGTGTTGCCGTACGGCTCGTTGCCGATGTTGACGATGACGTAGTCCTCCTGACCGGTCAGCGCGCTCTGCACGCTGATCCAGTAGTCGGCGGCGCGGGAGAGCGTGACGGCTCCGCTCTGCTCGCCGTAGCCGGTGGTGTCGTGCACCTCCAGCACGCAGATCAGCCGGTTCTGCTTGCACTGGGAGACCACGTTCGCCACGTCGGCGGTGTCGTTGCGGGTCCAGCGGTCACCGCTGGAGAGGACCACGCGGACCGTGTTGGCGCCCTTGGCCTTGATGTGGGCGAGGGAGCTGATCCGGTCCGCGTACCAGGTGTGCGCGTGGTTGACGCCGCGCATCACGAAGTCGTTCCCGGAGGCCTCCAGCAGCCGGCCGTTCTCGACGCGGAAGCCGGTGGGGGCCGCCTGCGCCGGGGTGCTGAGGGAGAGGAAGGAGAGGAGGAGTCCGAGGAGGGCGGCGGCGACGACGGCCGGCCGGGGGACGGAAGGCGGGCGGGGTCTCATGGCGGCTCCAGAGGTGGGGTGAGGTAGGGGTGGGGCCTGTTGCCGTGTCAGTTCCTGGTCGTCTTCGCCGGGTCAGTTCCCGGTGGCCTTCGCCGTGCACGTGACCGTGGCCGCCGGGGTCCCGGCCGTTGCCGGGGCGGTGGCGACGAAGCCGAAGGTGGCGCTCGCGCCGGGGGCCAGCGCGCCGTTCCACGCCGCGTTCGTGACGGTGGCCGTGCCGTCGGCGGCCGTCGTGAGCGTGCCGTTCCAGACCTGGGTGAGGCGCGCGCCGCCCGCCGGGACGACGGTCGCGGTCCAGCCCCGGACAGCGGCGGCGGAGGTGTTCGTCACCGTCACCTCGCCCTGGTAACCGCCCTGCCAGGAGGAGACGGCCCGGAAGCGCGCGGTGCAGGAGGCGGGGTTCTCGCCGGGGCCGCCCGGGCCCCCCGGGACGCCCGCGTCGAGGACCGCCGCCAGGGCCGGGAACCAGCGGGCGGCGATCTTCGCGTCGCCCGAGGCGTTGGGGTGCACGCCGTCATAGGTGTCGGTGGCCGTGCTGAAACCCGTCCACTGGTCGACGACGGTGACGGGGGAGCGGTCGGTGCTCGTCGCCCGCGCCCAGGCGGGGATCCGCGCGTTGAAGTCGGTGACCCGCTGCGCGCAGGCCGCGCAAGTGCTCGGATTCATCGGGATGAGCTGCGCGACGAGGATCCGCATGTCCGGGTTGGAGGCCCGCATCTGCGCCACGAGCTTGGTGTAGGCGGCCAGGATGCGGTCGGGGGCGATACTGCTCCACACGTCGTTCGTGCCGAAGTGCATGACAACGATGTCCGGACGGGTGGCCGCCAGCCGGCCGGGCAGCAGGTCCCGGTCGGCGACGTTGGTCACCAGCTCACCGCCGTGCCCCTCGTTGTCGCCGTCGTGCGCCTGTCCGCAGCCCTGGGGCGGGAGGGTGCCGACGAAGTCGAGATCCTTGTAGCCGCTGTCGACCAGCCGGTTCCACAGCACCGCCCGCCAGCAGCCCGGCGAGCCGGTGATCGAGTCGCCGAGCGGCATGATGCGGACGGGGTCCGCCGCGGGGGCGGCCGTGGCGCGCGGGGCGAGCGTCAGGCCGAGGGGGAGGAGCAGCGCGGCCAGGAGGCCGAGGAGCGGGACGAGTCGTAAGTGCGAGGACGAGCGGCGGGTTCTGGGCATGGTGGTCCCTTCCCTGGGTGAGGTGGGAGCGCTCCCACATCATCAAGCCATCGTTGTCATTGACGCGTCAAGAGGAGTGAGCTGGAACAGCCGGCGGCTGTCGCGCGGACTTTTGCCGGGCCATGAGGCATTCATGACCGGATGCCCAGAGTTCCGAGGTCATGATGGTCCGCGTCAGTAAGGCATGCCTTGGCTAAGTCACTTGAGGGTGCGTCGGGGCACGGGGCCGGGAGGGTCGCGGTACATGTGGGACGACGCGTTTCCGAGTTTCCTGATCGGACTCAGGGAAGGACTGGAAGCCGGCCTCATCGTCTCCGTGCTGGTCGCCACCCTCGTGCGGGCGGGCGCCAAGTCCCGTCTGCCGCAGGTGTGGACGGGGGTGCTGGCCGCGATCGCGCTCTCCCTGAGCTTCGGCGCGGTCCTCACCTTCACCGCCGCCTCCCTCTCCAGCACCGCCCAGGAGGCCTTCGGCGGCACGCTGAGCATCGTGGCCGTCGCCTTCGTCACCGCGATGGTGTTCTGGATGCGCCGCTCGGCCCGCAACCTGGCGGGCGAGATCAAGGAGAAGGTCACCGAGGCGCTGGCGATGGGCGCGGGTGTCCTGGTGCTCACCTCGTTCCTGGCGGTGGGGCGGGAGGGCCTGGAGACCGCGCTGTTCCTGTGGACCACGGCCCGTGCGGCGAACGAGTCGGCCGGGCCGCTGGCCGGCGCGGGCGTCGGGCTCGTCCTGGCGGCGGGCCTGTGCTGGGGCCTGTACCGGCGGGTGCTGCGCATCAACCTCACCCGCTTCTTCACCGTCACCGGCGCGGTGCTCGTCGTCATCGCCGCCGGCGTGCTCGGCTACGGGCTCCGCGACCTCCAGGAGGGCGGGGTCCTGCCCGGCGGGACGGCCTACGCCTTCGACCTGAGCGGCAGCGTGGACGCGGGGTCCTGGTACAGCACCCTGCTCCAGGGCGTGCTCAACCTGACGCCGACGATGACGTGGCTCCAGGTGGCCGGGTACGCCGGGTATCTCGCCGTGGTGATGACGCTGTTCGTGCGGGGGGTGTCGGGGGTGCGCACCGCCCGCGGCGCGGGGGCCGCGGGGGTCGCTCCCGACGGGCGCGCGGTGGCTGCCGGACCGGCGCCCGCCGGCCCCGCCGAGGGTGCTGCCCCGGGTCGGCCCCAGCCCGCCGCGGCGGCTCATGCCGCGTCCGCGGCCTCGGTGTCGGCCTCCGCAGGGGAGGACGTCCCGCCACGGTCCGGGAACGCCGCGCCGAACCAGTCCGCCGTCCCCGCACCGGCCTCACCCCGCACCCGACGCCGCCCCGCCTGGCTCCTCCCCGTCGCCGTGGTCGTCGTGCCCGCCGTGCTGGCCGGGCTCGTCGTCGCCCTGGCGCGGCCGAAGCCCAGTGGGGGCGAGACCGTCGCCGTCTCCGAGACCGACTGCGGTCAGGGGTTCACCGCGCCCCGGCCGGGACGGCAGACCTTCCAGATGCGCAACACGGGCGACAAGACGTCCGAGGTGTATCTCATCGACCCGGCCACCAACGCGGTCTACGGCGAGATCGAGGGCCTGGCACCGGGCACCACGCGGGATCTCGTCGCCACCGTGGCCGGCGGCAGCTACGCCTGGCGCTGTGTGCCCACGGACGGCAAGGCCGTGACCTCCAAGGCGGTGCGGGTGGCCGGCGCCGCCGGCAGCACGGCCGTCGTCCCCGTCTCCGAGCGGGACCTCGCCGCGCCGCTCAAGGCCTACCGCGCGTATGTGGACCGGGGGTTGGCCACCCTGGTGCGGCTGACCCGCAGGCTCGACGACGACATCCGCTCCGGCCACCTGGACACCGCCCGCACCGACTGGCTCACCGCCCACCGCACCTACGCCTCCCTGGGCGCCGCCTACGGCACCTTCGAGGACTTCGACCAGAAGATCAACGGCCGGCCCGACGGTCTGCCGGGCGGGGTGCACGACAAGGACTTCACCGGTTTCCACCGGGTGGAGTACGGCCTGTGGCACGGGCAGTCCGCGGCCCAGCTCAAGGGACCGGCCCAGCAGCTGGCCGACAACGCCGACGGGCTGCGGAAGGCCTTCCCGCACCAGGACTTCGACCCCTCCGACCTGCCCCTGCGCGCCCACGAGATCCTGGAGAACACCCTCCAGTTCGAGCTGACCGGCGACACCGACCAGGGCAGCGGCACCGGACTGGCCACCGCCGACGCCAACCTCGCCGGCACACGCGAACTGCTCACCGTCCTCAGGCCGTTGCTCACCACCCGCGCCCCGCACCTGCTCCCCACCGTCGACGCGGACATCGCCCGTCTGCAGGCCCTGCTCGACTCCGAGCACCGCGCGGGCCGCTGGACCCCCGTCGCACGGCTCGACCGGACCGCGAAGGCCCGGATCGACGGGGCCACCGGTCAGCTTCTCGAAGACCTCTCCCCGGTGCCGGACCTGCTCGAGATCAGGAAGTCCGCGTGAGCACCGAACGCCACCCGCACCGCTCGGAACACCCCGAAGGGAACGCCCCCATGCCGTCCGCCGACACGCCCCCGCCGGGCTGCCCCGCCCACACCGGCCGCCGTTCCTTCGTCAAGACGGCCCTGGGCGCCGGAGCAGCCGGAGCCGTGCTGGCCGGAGGCGGGTTCGCGCTCGCCGAGGCCGGCAGCGGTACGGCCCGGGCCGCCGAGGGGACGGCCGCCGGCCCGGTGGCCTTCCACGGGCCCCACCAGGCCGGGATCCTCACCCCCGCGCAGGCGGCTGCCACGTTCGTCTCCTTCGACGTGATCGCCGACGACCGCAAGGAACTCGCCGAGCTGCTGCGGACGGTGACGCAGCGGGCCCGTTTCCTCACCTCCGGCGGCACCCCCGCCGACCTCGGCGTCGGCGCCCCGCCGTCGGACAACGGCATCCTCGGCCCGGTCGTCCCCGCCGACGCGCTCACGGTCACGGTAGGCGTCGGCGCCTCCCTGTTCGACGACCGCTACGGACTCGCCAAGGCCCGGCCGCGCCGGCTCACGCCCATGCGGACCTTCCCGAACGACGACCTGAACCCGGCCGAGTGCCACGGCGACCTGTCGCTGCAGCTCTGCGCGGCGCGGCA
The DNA here is from genome assembly GCF_040628815.1 of Streptomyces sp. NPDC006140. Taxonomy (NCBI): domain Bacteria; kingdom Bacillati; phylum Actinomycetota; class Actinomycetes; order Kitasatosporales; family Streptomycetaceae; genus Streptomyces; species Streptomyces sp. NPDC006140. Next base: position 539,624 of record NZ_JBEXTS010000002.1, read on the forward strand.
GGACACCGTGCTGCACGCGCTGCGCGACATCGCCAAGCACACCCGGGGCGCGATGCAGATCCGGTGGCGGATCGACGGGTTTCAGAACGGCCCCCGGCCCAGCGGGACCCAGCGCAACCTGCTGGGCTTCAAGGACGGCATAGCCAACCCGGACGTCGCCTCGGCCCGGGAGATGGACCACCTCGTGTGGGTCGGGGCCGGGCAGGGCGAACCCGGCTGGGCGACCGGCGGCAGCTACCAGGTCGTCCGGATCATCCGCATGCTCGTCGAGTTCTGGGACCGGGTCTCGCTGAACGAGCAGGAGCTGATGTTCGGCCGGCGCAAGGACACCGGCGCCCCGCTCGACGGCGCCAAGGAGACCGACAGCCCCGACTACGCCAAGGACCCGCACGGCACCGCCATCCCGCTCGACGCGCACATCCGCCTCGCCAACCCCCGCACCCCGGCGACCGACGACTCCCGCATCCTGCGCCGGGGCTACAACTACGACCGGGGCGTCGACAACGTCGGCAACCTCGACATGGGCCTGGTCTTCTGCTGCTACCAGCAGGACGTGCGGCGCCAGTTCGAGGCCACGCAGACCCGGCTGATCGACGAACCCCTCGTCGACTACATCTCCCCGACCGGCGGCGGCTACTTCTTCGCCCTGCCCGGCGTACGGGACTCCTCCGACTGGCTGGGCAGGGGACTGCTCTCGGCCTGACCCGGCGTCACCCGACGGGAAGTCCCGTGTGTGTCAGAAGTGTTGACCACGCAGTGAAAGCGTTTTAACTTCCCCTCACCGGACACGCCGAGGTGAGGGGGAGCCGTGGCAACTGCCTTACGGGAACCAGCAGGTGTGAAGGGGGTGGACCCGGATCGCCGTCGCCCCGCAAGGATGAAGCGCTCGCGAAAAGGTTTTCAGAGCCGGTCGCTGTTCCTGCTCATGCTGCCCGGTCTCGCCTACTTCCTGCTCTTCCACTACGGCGCCCTCGCCGGCAACGTCATCGCGTTCAAGGAGTACGTGCCGTTCGACGGCCTGTGGGGCAGTCCCTGGGTGGGGCTCGGCAACTTCCAGCGCATGTTCGAGGACGCGGCGTTCTGGGACTCGGTCCTCAACACCCTCTGGATCGCCGTCCTCCAGCTGGTCTTCTACTTCCCGGTGCCGCTCGGCCTCGCCCTGCTGCTGCACACCCTCACCTGGTCCTCGGTGCGCCGGTTCGTGCAGTCGGTGGCGTATCTGCCGCACTTCATCTCGTGGGTGATCGTCGTCGCGCTGTTCCAGCAGGTGCTCGGGGATACGGGCTTGCTCAACAGTGGTCTGAGCGGGGCCGGGCTGCACACCGTCGACATCATCGGCAACCCGGACGCCTTCCAGCCGCTCGTCGTCGCCCAGGTCATCTGGAAGGACGCCGGCTGGGGCACGATCATCTTCCTCGCCGCGCTCGCCCAGGTCGACGAGCAGCAGTACGAGGCGGCCGCCATCGACGGCGCCGGACCCTGGCGGCGCTTCTGGCACGTCACCCTGCCCGCCATCCGTCCGGTGATCGTGCTGCTGCTCATCATGCGGCTCGGCGACATCCTCTCCGTCGGCTTCGAGCAGATGCTGCTGCAACGCGACGCGGTCGGACCGGAGACCGCCGAGGTCATCGACACCTTCGTCTACTACCAGGGCATCGTCGGCGGCGACTACGGATTCGCCGCTGCCGCGGGCCTGTTCAAGGGGCTCGTCGGCGCCCTGCTCGTCTACGCGGCCAACAAGGTCGCCCACCGCCTCGGCGAACAGGGGGTCTACCGGTGAGCGCGTCCGTCCGTCCCGGCTGGATGGAGAGGCCCAGGCCGCTCACCCAGGCCGCGAAGGTCCTCGCCCTGGCCGCGGTCGTGCTGCTGGTGTGCGTGCCGTTCCTGGTGATCGTGTCGACGTCCCTGGCCTCCACGCAGGAGGTCGTCGACAACGGCGGCTGGGTGCTGTGGCCCACGGAACCCTCCCTCGACGCCTACCGCGACATCTTCGACGGCGGCATCGTCACCCACGCCCTCGGCGTCAGCGCGGGCGTGACGATCGTGGGCACCCTGCTCAGCCTCGCCTGTACGGTGACCCTGGCCTACGCGCTGTCCCGCCCCGGTGTCTTCGGCGGCAAGCCCGTCCTGCTGCTGGTGCTGTTCACGTTCCTCTTCCCGCCCGGCATGATCCCGAGCTTCCTGCTCGTCAAGGAACTCGGCCTGCTCGACTCGTACGCCTCGCTCGTGCTGCCCGTCCTGGTCAACGTGTTCAACCTGGTCGTCCTGCGCGGCTTCTTCCAGTCCATCCCGGAGGAGCTGTACGAGGCGGCCCGGCTGGACGGGGCGGGGGACTGGCGGGTGCTGGTGTCGGTGGTGCTGCCGCTGTCCAAGGCCGCGCTCGCCGTCGTCGGCCTGTTCTACGCCGTCGCCTACTGGAACTCCTGGTTCTACGCCTCGCTGTACCTGGAGAGCGACCACTGGCCGCTCCAGCAGGTGCTGCGCACCTATGTGGTGGCGGGCGCCGGGCTCACCGACGCGACCACCGGCGAGGCCACCGTCACCGCTCCGCAGACCGTGCAGATGGCGGTGCTCGTGATCGCCACCGTGCCGATCCTGCTCGTCTACCCCTTCCTGCAGAAGTACTTCACCAAGGGCGTGCTCACCGGCGCCATCAAGAGCTGACACGAGGTGGTTCACCCATGCCCCGCATGTCCCGACGCACCCTCCTGCGCTCCATGGCGGCGGGCGGTGCCGCCGTCGCCGTCCCCGGTCTGCTGACCGCCTGCTCCTCGGAATCCGGCGACGGCGACGTCTCCAACGCCGGGAAGAAGCTCGCCCCCTGGCCCGCCTACCGGCCCGCCGCCGGGCCCGAGCCCGACCTGGCACCCACCGACTCCGGTGTCCAGGCCGGATACACCTCCTACCCCTCCGACCTGGTCAAGTCGGTCTCCCGCACCCCGGGCGACGGCTCCACCGTCCGCGTCATGACCGTCTCCTTCGGCACCCCGCCCAAGCCCGCCGCGCAGAACCGGTTCTGGGCCGCCGTGGAGAAGGCCCTCGGCGTGAAGATCGAGTACACGATCATCTCCCAGGCCGACTACCAGAAGAAGATGGCGACCGTCATGGCCGGCGACGCCGACGCCCTGCCCGACATCATCAACATGTTCTCCGGCTTCACCCTGCCCCGCGAGGCGCAGTTCGTGCAGCGCCGCGCCCAGGACCTCACGCCGTACCTGTCGGGCGACGCGATCACCGACTACCCCAACCTCGCGGGCATCCCCACCCACGCCTGGCGCGACATGGGCCGCATCGGCGGCCGCATCTACGGCATCCCGCTGGAACGCCCGCTGCCCGGCTCCACCCTCTGGATCAACCAGGACATGTTCGCCGACGCGGGCATGAAGGAGGGCTGGACCGCCGCGGACTTCACCGCCGTGGCCAGGCGGGGAACCCGCGGGAAGACATACATGCTCGGCGCCGCCAACGGCTCCCTGTTCGGCAACGCCTTCCACTCCGCCGCCCACAACGCGCCCCAGCGCTGGGCCGTCACCAAGGACGGCACCTTCCTGCCGGCCTGGGCCGACGAACGCTACAAGGCGTCGATCGACTTTCAGACCCAGCTGCGCAAGAACGGCTCGTACCACCCCGACGCCACGTCCATCTCCCAGATCGACCTCACGACCCTCTACTACAACGGCACCGTCGGCTCCATGCAGGACGGCTTCGGCGCCTACCTGCCCAAGTACCGCGAGTCGCAAGGCAAGATGACCCCGGCGGCGGCCCTGCCCTACAGCGTCGGCGGTGAGCCCGGCGGCATCGTCGCCGCCCGCCGCTCCTTCGGCTACACCGTCCTGAAGCAGGCGAAGAAGGAGCGCATCGAACTGCTGCTGCGCATCCTCGACTACCTCGCCGCGCCCTTCGGCAGTCAGGAGTGGGAACTCGTCCACTACGGCGTCGAGGGCGTCCACTTCACCCGCGGCAAGGACGGCTCGCCCGAACCCACCGCGCTCGGCGAGGTCGAGAACAACACCAACCTGCCCCTGAAGTACCTCGCCGAAGGCCCTCAGGTGCTGTTCGTCCCCGGCATGCCCGACGCCGTGCGCGCCCTGCACGCCTGGCAGCGCAAGGTCGTCCCGCACGCCATACGCGACGCCTCCTTCGGGCTCCAGTCCGCGACGAACAACGCCCAGGGCGCCACCCTCAAGACGTTCCTGGACGACACCGTCACCGGGATCATCGCCGGGCGCCTGCCCCTGTCCGAGTGGGACGCGGCGGTGAAGAGGTGGCGGAGCAGGGGCGGCGACAGAATGGCCGAGGAGTACGCGAAGGACTACGCGGCCAACACCTGAACAGCGGTGGCCGGAAGAGGGGATGCGGGGGATGGGGAACGACATGGTGCCCAAGGGACGGGTCACGATCCGCGAGGTCGCCGAGCGGGCGGGCGTGTCCACGGCCACCGCCTCCCGCGCGCTCAGCGGCAACCACCCGGTGCCCCCGGCGACCCGGGCCCGGGTGCTGCGCGCGGCGCGCGACCTGGACTACGTGGCCAACGCGCACGCCCGCGCCCTGGTCGGCGGCGGCCGCAAGATGGCCGCCGTCGTGGTCCGCCAGGTCACCAGCCCCTTCTACGCCCAGGTCGCCGAGGGCGTGGAGGCCGAGGCCGCCGACCGCGGCTGGCTCTGCGTGGTCGGCGCCACCGGCGGCGACGCCCAGCGCGAGATGGAGTTCGTGCAGCTCATGCGGGAGGAGGGCGCCCGGCTGGTGATCCTCGTCGGCGGGGTCGTCGAGGACGACGCCTACCGCGAACGCGTCGCCCACTACGCCCACGCCCTGGACTCCTCCGGCGCCCGGCTCGTGCTCTGCGGCCGGCCCGCGCCCGACCCCGGCATCCCCGCGCTGGTCGTGGAGTTCGACAACGAGGCAGGCGCCCGCGCCGCCACCGGCCATCTGCTCTCCGCCGGGCACCGCCGGATCGTCTTCCTCGGCGGGCTGCCCGGCAACACCGCACTCGACGCCCGCGTGGCCGGCTACCGGGCCGCCCTCGCCGAGCACGGCCTGCCGCCCGAGGCCGCGCACGTCGTCGACTGCGGCCTCGGCCGCGCGGCCGGTCATCGGTCGATGACCGAACTCCTGAAACGCACAAGGGAGTTCACGGCTGTCTTCGCCGGGGACGACATGGTCGCCGCCGGTGCCCTGCGCGCCATCGCCGACGCCGGGCTGAGCGTGCCCGGGGACGTCTCCGTCGTCGGCTACAACGACATCCCGCTCGCCGAGGACTTCAACCCGCCGCTCACCACCGTCCGCACCCCCGCCGAGGAACTCGGCCGCGCCGCCGTGCGCATCGCGCTGCGCGACCCCGAGCACGCCGCCGGGGCCCACCACCTGCTCGGCACCCACATCGTCGTCCGCGACAGCGTCGGCCCGCCCCCGCCCGGGCGCGCCCTGTGACCAACGGAGGAACCGCACCCGCATGAGCGCGCCGCACGTGTCGCTCCCCGACCCGACCCACCTCCCCAACCTGCCGCACCTGCCGCCCCCCGACCCGCTGACCTCGCCGTACACCGGCTGGACCCGCGCCCACTGGGAGGCGATCGCCGACCGACTCCTCGACGCCCTGACCCCCTACGCCTCGCCGGGCCTGGCCCAGTACCGGCTCCCCGGCCCGCCCAGCCACTCCGGGCCCTGGTCCGACGGGCTGGAGGGCTTCGCCCGCTCCTTCCTGCTGGCCGCGTTCCGCATCGCGGGCTCGGGCGGGCAGGGGGTGCCCGGCCTGATCGAGCGGTACACGGCCGGGCTCGCGTCCGGCACCGACCCGCGCAGCCCCGACCACTGGCCGCCCATCACCGACCGCTCCCAGCCCATGGTCGAGGCCGCGTCCGTCGCGATCGCCCTGCACGAGACCCGGCCCTGGATCTGGGACCGGCTCGACGACCGCGTACGGCAGCGGATCGCGGACTGGCTGGGCGGCTTCGTCGGAGCGGTCGTCAACGACTCCAACTGGCGGCTGTTCCAGGTCATCACCGAGGAGTTCCTCGCCTCCGTCGGCGCCCCGCACCGCCGCTCCGAGATCGACGCGGGCCTGGCACGCCTGGAGGACTGGTACCGGGGCGGCGGCTGGTACACCGACGGCGACGGCCGCAAGTTCGACTACTACAACGCCTGGGCCCTGCACCTGTATCCGGTCCTGTGGGCCCGCATCGCCGGGCCCCGCGCCGACCCCGGGCTGGTGGCGGCACACCGGGCACGCCTGCGGGCGTTCCTCCTCCACCACCAGCACTTCTTCGGCGCCGACGGCGCACCGGTCCACCAGGGCCGCTCCCTCACCTACCGGTTCGCCACGACCGCGCCCCTGTGGGCCGGCGTCCTCGCCGACGCCACCCCGCTGCCGCCCGGCCGCACCCGCCGCCTGGCCTCCGGCGCGCTGAAGCACTTCGCCGAGCGCGGTGTGCCGGACGCCGAGGGGCTGCTCACCCTCGGCTGGTACGGGCCCTTCCTCCCGGTCACCCAGCGGTACTCGGGACCGGCCTCACCGTACTGGGCGAGCAAGGCCTTCCTCGGCCTGCTCCTGCCGGAGGACCATCCGGTGTGGACCGCCCCCGAGGAACCAGGCCCGGTCGAGACCGCCGACGTACGCCTCGCGTTACCGGCCCCGGGCTGGCTGCTGCACTCCACCGCGGCCGACGGGATCGTACGGCTCGTCAACCACGGCAGCGACCGGCTGCCGCCCCCGCCCGCGCAGGCCGACGACAGCCCGCACTACGCCCGGTTCGCCTACTCCAGCGCGACGGCGCCCGAGACACCGGCGGACCGGGCCCCCGACAACCACATCGCCCTGCTCACCCCCGACGGCACCCCAAGCCCGCGCGGCCGCATCCACCCCCTCGGCGTCGAGGCCGGCCGGGCCGCCTCCTGGCACCGGGCCGTGCTCCCGGGCAGCGCCGAAGGCCACCGCATCGAGACCGTCAGCGTCGTGCACGGCCCCTGGGAGGTGCGGGTGCACCGCGTCGACGCGCCGCCCGGCACGCCCGTCCGCGAGGGCGGCTGGGCCGTCGCCGACGACACCGCGCCCCCGGCCGCCCGGACCGGCCCCGGCTGGGCGCTGGCCCGGCGCGCGGACGGAACGACCAGCACGATCGCCGGCCTGCACGGCTGGCAGGACGCCCCGGCGGCCGTGGCCCACGCGGCCGGCACCAACGCCTACGGCCACCACTCGGCGACCCCGTACCTCACGCTGCCCGCCCACCCGGGCGGTACCCACCTCCTGGTGACCCTCGTCGTGCTGAGCGCCGACCCGGAGGTGAACGACGGCGACCCGCACGCGCGGTGTTCAGGAACGCGCGTACGGGTCACCGGGGCCGGGGAGGTGGAGATCCGCTTCCCGGACGGCACCCGGGAGCGGGTGCCGCGCTGACCGGGTCAGGCCGCGGCGCGGCTCCGCGTCACCGCCTTCTTCAGCAGCGGCCAGGCCAGCAGCAGCACGATCACCGCGTACACCGTCACCGCGAACGGCGTGTTGACCAGCCCGGTGACGCTGCCGTCGCTGATCTGGAGCGCGCGCCGCAGCTGCTGCTCGGCGTTCGGGCCGAGGATCACCCCGATGACGGCGGGCAGCACCGGCAGGCCGTAGCGGCGCATCCCGAAGCCGATCAGGCCGATGATCAGCAGGATCACCAGGTCGATCACCTCACCGCCGACCGCGTACGCGCCGACCGCCGCGAAGAACAGGATCCCCGCGTACAGGTACGGCCGCGGGATGCGCAGCAGCTTCGCCCACACCGGCGCCAGCGGCAGGTTGAGCGCCAGCAGCAGCACCATGCCGACGAACAGCGAGGCGATCAGGCCCCACACCAGGTCCGGTTCGCGCTCGAAGAGGAGCGGGCCGGGCTGGATGCCGTACTGCTGGAACGCGGCCAGCATCACGGCCGCGACCGCCGTCGTCGGAAGGCCCAGGGTCAGCATCGACACCAGCGTGCCCGCCGCCGAGGCCGACGCCGCCGACTCCGGCCCCGCGACCCCCTCGATGGCACCCTTGCCCCACTCGTCCTTGTGCTTCGACAGGCGCTTCTCCGTCACGTACGACAGGAAGGTCGGTATCTCCGCGCCGCCCGCCGGGATCGCGCCGAACGGGAAGCCGATGAACGGGCCGCGCAGCCACGACTTCCAGGTGCGGTTCACATCCCCGCGCCCCAGCCACGGCCGGCCCACCGGGATCGGCTCGGGCGGCCTGCGCCGCAGGTGCGCCGCGACCCACAGCGCCTCGCCGATCGCGAAGAGGCCGACCGCGACGATGACGACGTCGATGCCGTCGGCCAGTTGCAGCGAGCCGAAGGTGAGGCGCTGCTGGCCGGTCATCTGGTCCAGGCCCACCAGCCCCAGCGTGAGACCGATCAGCAGGGAGGCCATGCCCCGGACCCGGGACGAACCCAGCACCGACGTCACCGCGATGAACGCCAGCACCATGATGGCGAAGTAGTCCGGCGCGCCGATGTCCACGGCCAGCTCGGCGACCGTCGGTGCCAGCGCGACCAGCAGGATCGTGCCGATCAGACCGCCCGCGAAGTGTCCGACGGCGGCCGCCGCGAGGGCCTGGGCGCCGCGTCCGGACTTGGCCATGGGGTTGCCCTCCATGGCCGCCACCACCGCCGCGCTCTCGCCGGGCGTGTTGAGCAGGATGGAGGTGGTGGAGCCGCCGAACATCGCGCCGTAGTAGATGCCGGCGAACATGATGAACGCGCCGGTCGGGTCGAGCCCGTACGTCACCGGCAGCAGCAGCGCGACCGCCATCGCCGGGCCGATGCCGGGCAGCACGCCGATCGCCGTGCCGAGCAGCACGCCGATGACGGCCCACAGGAGGTTGATCGGTGTGAGGGCCGTGCCGAAGCCGTCCAGGAGGGAGTTGAGGGCGTTCATGTCACAGCACTCCCATCAGCGGACCGCCGGGCAGGGGCACTCCGAGCAGGTTGTTGAAGACGGTGTAGGTGACCAGGGAGAGCCCGGCCGCGATGAGCGGGTCGCGGTCGGTCCGGCGGCTGCCCAGCGCGAACGCCGCGCCCCAGAACAGCAGCGCGCCCGCGACGGGGAAGCCGAGCGGCTCGATCAGCACGGCCGCGCCGAGGAACACCCCGGCCAGCAGCAGCACCGTGCGCCAGTCGGCGGGCTCGGACAGGTCGACGTCCTCGCCGCCCTCGGCCTGGCCCCGGCCGCCGCGCAGCACGTCCACGGCGAGCAGCGCGGCGATCACCAGCAGCCCCGCCCCGACCACGACCGGCACGGTCTTCGGTCCGACCGGGCCGCGCTGGGCGATGTCGACGTCCATGGTGAGCGCGTCGGTCAGCACGAGCACGCCCAGCGCCAGCAGCAGCGCGCACACGCCCAGCTCGGAGTGCTCCCGCAGCCACGAGCGCTTCTCGCCGCCCCGCGCGGGCGGAATGTCGGTGGTCTGCGTCGTCACAGTCCCAGCTCCTTCAGCACCGAAACCACGCGCTTGTCCTCGGCGTCGAGGAACGCGCCGAACTCCTCACCCGTGAGGAAGGCGTCGTCCCAGCCGTTCTGCTCCAGGGACTTCCGCCACTCCTCCGAGTCGTGCAGTTCCTCGATCAGCCGCACGAGCTTGTCCCGCTCGCCGTCGGTCAGGCCGGGCGGGGCGACGATGCCGCGCCAGTTGGTGAAGCTCACGTTGTACCCGGCCTCCTTCAGCGTGGGCGCGTCCAGCCCCTCGACGCGCTCGGGGCCGGTGACCGCGAGGAGACGCAGCTCGCCCGCCTTGATCTGGTCCAGGTACTCGCCGACGCCGGAGACACCGAAGGCGACCTTGTTGCCGAGGATGGAGGCGAGCAGCTCGCCGCCGCCGTCGAAGGGGATGTAGTTGACCTGCTTCGGGGGGATCCCGGCGGCCCGGGCCATCAGCATCGGCGCGAGGTGGTCGGGCCCGCCGGGGGAGGAGCCGCCGCCCACCGGCAGCTTGCCCGGGTGCTCCTTCCAGGCGCCGATCAGGTCGTCGATCGTCTTGTACGGGGAGTCCTTCGCGACCACCACCACGTCCTGCTCCTCGGTGAGCCGGGCGATCGGTGTGGTGTCGCCGAGCGTCTTCGGCGCGTTGTTGGAGCGGACGGCGCCCACGACCCCGAGGCCCATGGACATGGCGAGCTTGCCGTTGCCGTGCTCGCTCACCAGCCGGCTCAGGCCCACCGTGCCGCCGGCGCCGGGCAGGTTGAACACCTCGATGTTGTGGGTCAGTCCGGCGTCCTCGGCGTTCTTCGCGGCCGTCCGGGCCGTGATGTCGTAGCCGCCGCCGGGCGTGTTCGGGACCATGAAACGCAGGCCCGGGATCTGTGTGCCGGTCTCGGTGCCGCTGCCGGTGGTCACCAGCGGCGGACCGACGAGCACGAGCACGGCGGCCCCGAGCAGGGCGAGGGGAGTGCGCAGGCGCACGAGTGCCACCACCTGTCGGTACGTCGATGCGGGTAGGTAAAGGCCCTGTGGGGGAGGGTGACGTGGGCCACATGCTGCACCGGACGCCGATGGGCTGTCTCGCTTGCGGAACCAACGGAGGTTTTGGTCATTGCGGTCGCGGGTGCGACCCGGGTGACGCGAGGTTCCGCGGCCGTACCTGCTGGAGCGCAAGCTCGAGCAGCTGGAAGCTCAGCATGCGCGGATGCAGGCCGGCCGGGCGCCGAAGCGGGTTGGCTGATCGAGTGCCGGTGTCTCAGGTGCAGTGGTCAGCCTGTCAGTTGAGCGGACCGCCCGGGGCAGGGGCGCTACTCCCGCTTCGTCGACATTGCGCAGCCTGACGCGTCTCGATGACCGGTCCTCTCTGAGAAAAGGGGCACCGGTCGGGATCACTCATGCACGGGGCGGTGTGGTCCCCGAGGCGTGCGACGGCCCCGGTTCCTCCAAACAGGTACCAGGGCCGTCGCACGTCTGACCGTTCCGTAATAGCGAGCCAGCCGTGTAGGGGTTTGAGACCACTGCCGGAGAGCCCACCGCATGAGTACGCCCGAGCCCAGGCGCCTGCGGCGTTGATTCCGCGCGCAGGCCCGAGCGAGCGCCACTGCAGGCTGAAGTCGCCGTATCGATGGACAAATCCAGGTAATGCCCCGGACACTGGGCTGGGCCAATGGAGGGGGTGTCCTTGATTGCTGAAAACGCATCAGGCGCAGTTCTCGTGGATCAGACCATGCTCGCCGATGCCGCCCGTCTGCTGCAGAACGTCCCGCACGGCCAAGCCTTCGCGGCCTATCTGGTGGACACAGGATTCGACTCGGTACTGACCGCGCAGCTGGAGGCCCGGCTCCGGGCCGTGCCGGTGACGAACGCCGAGCGCCTGGCCGATCTGTCCGCTCTCTGTGATGCATTGTTGCTCTACGACAAGTTGTATGTCCTCCGCTGCGAGACCCCGCCGGACGCCGAGGACCTGCAACTCCGCAACGCCCTGATCGACCTGGGCATCGTCGAGGAGATCGACGTCGCCGAGCATGGTCCCGCCATCGCGAGCGAGCTCGTGCTGTTTCTGGCCGCGACGGACGGCGAGGCCGTTTCCTCATTGCTGGAGGACATCGCGGCGGTCGTGCGCGGCAGCCTCGCCGAAGAGGACGGAGCCGGGGTGTACAGCAGGACCACGAGCATGATCGACGCGTTCCGTGACGGTATGGAGGGCCGCGACTTCGGCCGGGACCACCTGGCAGAGGCCTCCCTGACAGCGGTCGTCCGCCCGGTTGTCGCCGAAGTCCAGTTCTTCGGTAGTGGCTCCATGTTCAGCGCGGTGTCGACCCTTCGCACCTTCGTCTACTGGCGCTTGGCAGCTCGCCTCGGTCTGCCCATGTACCCCTCGAGTCGCAGGCTCCCGTCCTACAGGGCGATCACCCAGTACGTCGACCACTCCCTGCGGGAGCAGGCCTATAGTGCTGTCGCGGAGGCGTTTCGTACCACCGTGTCAGAGGTGTACGAGACTGAGGCGACCGTGCCCATCTATCTGCCCCCGGGCGCCGCCGTCTTCCTGGACACCCTGCGCGAACGCCGATCGATGTCGGACAGCCTGCTCTTGATGCGTAAGCGGTACCGGCGCCTGCGCGACGCCTTCCGCAAGCTTCAGGAGGACTCCGCCGTCGCACCGACCCTCGGGGAGTTGCACCGCAACAGGCGACGGTTTGCGGCGGTGCTGGAAGAACTCCGGACGCCTGACGGTGCCACCTCCGCCGTGCTGGAGACCTCGATCGATCTACTGCCCGACATCGTCAAAGCCACGGCGAACCCACTTGATGTGACGGGCTACGGTGAAACCCTCATCCGCACGCCGGTGACCTGGATCCAGGACTGGTGGCGCAAGCGCCCCTACCGGCTCGCCTTCCAACTCCGGGACCACCTACTGGAGATCGCGAACTACCAGGACCTGCTGCACGATGCCACCGGAGTGCGCATCTCGGAGGCGGAGATCCAGGCATACGCGCAGATCCTGGAGGACGAGGGCCACTACCCGACGGCACGCCGCCCGGGCCCTGTCGCGGACGACGGCGCGAACTCATGACGGAACCGTCGAACGCCGGGCCGGGCCGGCGATCGCGCCGCAAACGGTCGATATTCGCGCCCGGCGAGGTGGTGCACCTGAGCGAGTCGAGCCTGGCGCGGGACGACTACGCTGCGTTCAGCGCGGGCCACCGTGTCGCTGTATGGCACCGCATCGGGGTCGTCCACAAGGACCTGCACCCGAGGCACATGTTCTTCGATCCGTACACCGGGCAGACCACACTCATCGACTTCGGCGCATCGGATCTCAATTGGGTCGTCGACCCAGACCGTATGTTCCAGGACATCGTCATGGTGCGCCAGACGATGGGCAAGTCCTGGACGCGCGGCTTTCTCGCCGGGTACGCGAGAACCAGCCATCTGCTGACCGACCCGAAATACCCGGGATTCACCGACGCCGTGCTCGCCCGAGCCAACGGCCAGATCGGTTCGATCGCCAGGCCGGCGCAGCCGGTGTTCACGAACGCCGACTGCGTTGCGCTGCTCACTCCGGTTCTCGACCTGAGCAGCGGGTTCCCTCGACTCACGGGAGACGTGCCCGACGCCGTAGTGCCACCGGAGGATCTCGCCATCGTCCGGTGTGCACTCCTCTTCGCCGAGGTCGGACGTGCAGAGCGACTGCTCGCCGGCAGGTCCCCCGGAGGTGCTGTCGGCCAACTGCTCGCCGCCCTCACGAAGCGGACACAGCGCCGGGCGGAGGCAAATCTGCTGGGCGCCAGGATGTCCACCCTGAGTGTGCTCGACACTTCGCGGAACGATCCGGCGGTCTTGCGCTGCTTGGCCGGCATGACCGACATCTACGACTGGCTGGCGCTGCGGCTGGACCGCCCCGCCGCCCCGACTGAGCCCGCGTTCGTCAACGGCGTCCACGCCGCCCAGCTCTCACTCGAATTGCTTCAGCACCGGACATGGCCGTTGACCGAACTGGAGTCTCAGGAACTCAAGGTCACCTCGCGACACCGACAGCTCACGTGGTACGCACCAATGCTGGACGCGCTGCCCGACGACGAGCGCTATCGCCCCATGGTGAACTATCTGGCATCCCGCGTCACTCTCTACGAGGCGATGTTCCGCGAATCGCGAGACCCGGCGCAACGAGCGAGCAACCGCTTGTGGTCGGCGAACTGGCGAGCGCTCGCTCTGTCGAGGATCGCCCTGCACACCTACCTTCACGCCTTACGTTCCGGCACCGTCGTGGAGGCGTCGCAGGAAACGGCCGTCCAGACGGCGAAGGCCTTGGCGGCTCTGAACGCGGGGGTCGTGCGCTCCAACCGGTCCGCGGCAATGAACCTGCACGGATGGTTGGCACTCGCTCCTGGTGTCACCCCCCTCTCAAAGTACTACGTCCGTTTCACCGACGAACTGCGCGAGGCCTATACGATCATGAGCCTGATCGAAACCGAGCGGCCCGATCTGGCAGCGCTGGCGGCGAGCGAGCAGGTCTCCGCCGTGCTCGCCAGAGGCCCCGTGCGCGGCGACGACTTCGATGCACTGTTGGTCTGGGGCATCGACCCGGACCACTAAAAGAAGGCTGCCAACCGCTTCAGTCGATTGCCGTCGGCGGAGCCCTCCCCCGAGCCTCGTCGGCAGCAAGCCGGTGAAATGGCAGTTGGCCCCGCACGAGGCCGAAGCCAGCGGCGTGGGAGCCTCAAGGCCAGTGCCCTCACCCTGCCAGGTCTGCTCGGCTCGACAAGTATGCCGCCGCTCGCGGGTGACCGGCTGGACCGACAACGGTTCTACCCGGCGTCGGCGATGCCGTACGAAGCCGGGGCTGCCGCAACATCCACTCCTTCCAGTGACTGCGCCCGCTATCCTCGAGTCGCGTGCTACCACCCTGCTACCATGAGGTGTGACCACGAAGAAACAGACCCAGGTCCGGCTGGCCGAAGACGTGCTGGAGGCCGGCAAGGCTGCTGCACGCTCCCGCTCGCTGGATTTCAACAAGTACGTAGAACGGCTCATCATCGAGGACACCACCGGCGCCCGCGCCGCCGGCATGGCAGCCGCGCAGCGGCTCATCCAAGAGCACGGCACGTTCCTCGACGACCTGGAGCAGCAGCTCGACGCCCCCTACGACCAGCAGCCAGGCGCTGCCGCGTGATCCTTCACGTCGACGAGTCCTGGGTCCTCGAAGTGGCGGAGCGGGCCGGGCATCGTGACCCGGCCGCCGACGACTACGGCGTACCCATCGCCGCCGTCGCCCGCCACCGTGGCGAACTCCTCGACACACCTGTCTACGACGGCGCTTTCGCCCGCGCCGCTGCCCTGGTGCACACTCTGGGCCGCTGCCGTTGGCTGGAGCGCTCCAACCTCACCGTCGCCTGCGCCGTCGCCGTCATGTACCTAGAGGCCAGCAACATCCCCGTGAACCCCACCCGCGAACAGCTCACGGCACTCGCCCACGAGCTCAACAACCCCCGCTGCACCGCCGACCGGATCGCATCCTTCTTGCGCACCTGGAAACCCTGAGGCCCGGACTTGCTGTTGCGCCTTCGGGTCCCGCCAGGTTACTGACAGGCGCGGGCGTTAGGCGATCGGGGCACGTCCTCCGCGTCGCGCCCGCGCCGTGCGTTCCGCTTTCCCGCCGTCCGCTCTCTCGCTCGCCGTTCGCTGGACACCCTGTGCTCGCCGAGGGTGGCAGGCGTTCGCCGGCCATGGGCGGGACTTGGCGCCAATAATGCGGTGTGGTGACCCGAGCGGCGCGAAGGAACAGGTGGCCCGAAGTGAGAAGCGGCACCCGGCGCTGACCGGCGAGCGCCGGCCGGTGATCGGCGTGCGGGTACGCCGATCGAGCCGGAGCCCGCGCGCGGCGTCATGGCGACCGGCCCCGCACGCCGTACTGGAGGACGTCGTGCTGCCCTGCACGTGGCCGGAGTTGGAGCGCCTCGCACAGATCGCAACCGGCTGGGCCCGGGCCCGGATGTACGTACGCGACCTCGGTGGCGCCGAGCCGGACCAGCGCCTCGTGCTGTGCCTGCGCGGCGCTCCCGGGGCCGTACAGGTCGAAGGCCCCCTGACCCCCGTCGCCGATACCCTGACCGCCCGGATCCGCGATGCTGCACTGCGCGTCGCCGCAGTACACCGCGCGGCCGGCCATCCACAACAGGCGCAGCTGTGGCGCACCCGGGCCCGCCGGATCCTCAAGGGCAGCAGCGCCCCCGCCGTAGCCGGAGCGTGCGGGCCGCCTCGGCCGGGCTGCGCCCCTGCCCACCTCGGCAGGCGGCGCGCGGGCTGAGCGCCGGTGCCGGAGGCCTACCGACTGGCCGTGGCCCTCACCACCAGGCCACCACCCAAGGCCTGCGGTCGGGTATGGGCGGAAGCGGTCATCCGCCAAGCCCGACGCACCCGGGAAGCCCGGCAGGCCAGCGCCGACAACTCGCGGGCCTGTGACCGCGCCGAGGACTTCAGTCCGGTCCCCGAGGAGCCGGCGAAGGCCGTGGTGGGAACGGTGGTCGGCCGGAGCGCGCGGGCACGCGCGAGGACCAGGCCTTGAACGGCGCGGTCGCCGCTGCTGAGCTGCCACGGCCGGCGGCTGAGGATGGCCGCTCCCCGGGGAAAAGCCCACCAAGTCCCTGGTCGATGAACACCGTGGGCAGCGCGCTGCCGACGGCCAGGCCGGCGTGCGACCGAAGGTCGTGGCGGGTGGAAAAGCGCGACAGCGGCGGAGGGTGCGCCTTCCGGCTGATCTTCGTCTCCTGGTGGCTCTGAGTCCGGTTGCGGGGCTGTGGGAGCGGCTGTCTGGCTGGCAGCAGGACCAAGTCACGCCGGTCGTAAAGGCTGAGCCGGGGCGGCAGGCGGGCATGCTGGGGCAGCAGGAGGCGGCTCTGCGGCTGCTGGCCGACCGGCTCACCGGCCGGCTGGAGGAGGCCGGCGGTGAGGCCCTGGTCCGCACGCCGTACGGGCGGCTGATCCGCCGCGCCCTGGTGCAGCGGCCGGCCTGCTCCGACCAGCGCTGTGACGACGGGATCCGGTTGGACACCGGCGGCGACTGCGCCAACGTGATCCATATCCGGCGCGCCCGCCGGGCGAGGATCGCGGCGGAGGTCGAATCGGGAGCTGCCTGGTCTCAGTGGGCGCGAGCGCCGCCAGGTCGCGCGTCTGCTCAGCCCTCGAAGTGAGACGGACGGTGGCCGCCGCGCGCGGGTTGGTGTGGCTCCAGGTTGGTAGGTCGTCGTGCCGAGAGCCTGCACGACGGCTGAGGTGGGCCGCGTACGCATATGCCCCGGTCGGTGGTGGACAAACCCACGAATTCGACTGTGTGTTCGTCTGCCGATGGGGCACCAGGGGGAGCGGAGGTTGATAACCATGGTTCCCCTGCTTCTTGTCCTGCTGCTGGCCCTGATCCTGTTCAGCGCGGGTTTCGCGCTCAAGGCCCTGTGGTGGATCGCGGTGATCGTGCTGGTGCTGTGGCTGCTGGGCTTCGTGATCCGCACGGCGGACAGTGGTGGCCGTAAGGGCCGCTGGTATCGGTGGTAGGCGTACAAAGATAGACGTACAAAACGTCCTAAATGGGGTAAAGGGATGTGGCTCGATTCTCTCGTATGAAAGGCGTTCCTGTTCCATGGCCGATACACAAGATGTCGTCGAACTCATCCTCCGGGACCACCGGCGCATGGAGGACCTGTTCCGCCGGATGCGGAGCGTCGAAGCCGACCGGTCGGGCGCGCTGCGGGAGTTCTCGGACCTGCTGGTCGCGCACGCGCTGGCCGAGGAGGCGAAGGTCTACCCGGCGCTCAAGCGGTACAAGAACATCGACGACGAAGAGGTCGAGCACGGCGAGCACGAGCACGACGAGGGCAACAAGGCCCTCCTGGAACTCCTCCAGGTCGAGGAGGTGGGCTCCGACGAGTGGGACGAGAAGCTCGAGGAGCTGGTGCAGGCCGTCAACCACCACGCCGACGAGGAGGAGCGCACCATCCTCAACGGCGCGCGCGAGAACGTGGCGATGGAGCGGCGCGAGGAGCTGGGCCGGGCGTTCTGGCAGGAGCGCGAGCGGCAGCTGAAGGCCGGCTGCGGTTCCGTGGACCACGTGCGCAAGATCGTCGAGTCGTGAGGGGAGCGGGCCGGTCCTGATGACCGCCGCCGAGAACGCCGGAGCCCGGGCCCGCACCGGTCCGGGCTCCGGCTTCGGCTATCGACTCGGCCGTGCCGCGCAGTCGAGGTCCCGGGCCGGCAGGCGGCCCGTGGCCAGGTAGGCGTTGACCGCGTCGTCGACACACGGCACGCCGTAGACGCCGTACACCGCGTGCTGGTCCGCGCCGCGCAGGGTGACCAGGCGCGAGGAGGGCCACATGGCGCGCACCGCCTTGGCGCCGACGTAGCCGGTGCGCGGGTCTCCGGTGGCGTTGACGAGCAGCGCGGGCAGGTCGTCGCGGACCGTGGTCGGGCGTTCCCGCGGCGCGTCCCAGAAGGCGCACGGGTTGATGTTGTGGGTCACGGGCGCGAACAGCGGATCCTGTGCCCGGGTGCGCTGGACGTCACGCCAGTAGACCTCCGGGTCGCGCGGGGCCGTGCCGTCGCCGCACAGGATCGCCGTCTGCACGCTGCCGTAGTGCGAGTCGGTACCGGTGAGCACGAAGTCGAGCACCCCGGCGAGCCAGGGGGACGGTGTGACCCGCTGCCCCCGGGAGGCCCGCAGCATGTCCCGCATTCCCTGCGCGAACTCCCCGTAGGCGGTGTCGTTGTGCTGCGACAGGCCGTTGAAGGCGACGATGGGCATCACGTGCCCGTCCACCCGGTGGTCGCCGAGCCGCAGCGGGGACCGGTTGGCGGCTCGGCGCACCTCCTCCACGGCTGCCAGCACCTCACCGCGCGTCCCGCCCAGGCCGTACGTCGTGTCGCGGGCGGCGGCCCAGGAGGCCCAGCCCTGCAGCGCCCGGCGGTTGGCCCGCTCGATCCCCAGCAGCAGCCGGGGGCCGTAGCGCTCCGGGTCGATCACCCCGTCCAGGACGACCCGGTCGGTGCGGCCGGGGAACATGGTGGCGTACACCTCGCCCAGATAGCTGCCGTAGGAGTAGCCCAGGTAGGAGATGCGCCGCTCGCCGAGCGCGGCCCGGATCACGTCCATGTCGCGCGCGGTGTTGCGGGTGTTGATGTGGGGCAGCACTCCGCCGGCGTTCTTCCGGCAGCGCTCGGCGAGGTCCTTCGAGAAGGCGGCCGTGCGCTCGAAGCCGGCCCGGTCCTCACCGGCTCCGCGGAAGGCCGAGCCGTTCGGCCAGCGGCAGTCCAGCGGTGTGCTGCGGCCGACGAATCGGGGGTCCACTCCCACCACGTCGTAGCGCGCGCCGACGTCCTTCATCGCCTTGCGCACCCACGGCGGGTCCCCGAGCGTCTGCCCGCCCGGTCCGCCGCCGTTGAGCAGCAGCGGGCCGACGCGGCGGCCGGTGTCGGTGGCGGGGATCCGGGAGATCGCGACGGTGATCGTACGGCCGCCGGGGTCCGCGTAGTCCAGCGGCACGGTCACGTCGGCGCAGCGGGCGCCGGCCTGTTCCAGTTCCTTGCCGGTCGGGTCGTCCGGGCCGAGCACGCAGCTCTTCCAGGTCAGGCGCTGCTGGTGGTAGCGGGCGAGGGGGTCGGAGCCGGGGGCGCGCTCGGCGGCCGTGGCGGGCAGCGCCGTGAACGCGAGAGCCCCGGCGGTCAGGGCGAGGGCGGCTCTCCTCGCGGTTCCCGGGAGGCGGGATAACACGTGGGTGTCCCTTCTGTCGCGGATGGCCCCCTCCCCGGCATGGCAGGGTCATGCCGGGGAGGGGGTCGTGTGTGACAGAACGGTAGGGAGGGGCCGCCGCGCGATCACTCCGGCTGGCGGCCGGTTCGCGGTGGGGTATGCCCCCGTAAGGAGGCGGGGGAACGCCGTTTCCGCGGCCGCGACGCACCCCGCCATCTCCGCCCCAAGCTGGGAGAACGCGCGCGCAGACCTTGTGCAGGTCCGTGCAGGGGGGTTGTCCAGACATTCTCTCGCGCCTAGGGTCACCTTCCGAGTGCAAGCGCTTTCCAAGCGTGTGTCCGCCGGCCGTCCGAGGAGCGCCGCATGTCCGTGTCCCCAGGGTCTCCCACCCGCCGCCGCGTGGCCGTCGTCGGCACCGGAGCCATCGTCAGCGGCAGCCACCTGCCCGCGCTGCGGGCCCACGCCGACCGGGTGGAACTGGTCGCCGCCGTCGACGTGGACCAGGAGCGGCTCGACGCCTTCCGCGAGCTGGCCGGCGAGCAGGTCGCCGGGTACACCTCGGTGGACGCGATGCTGGACGCCGCACGCCCCGACCTGGTCCTCATCGGCACCCCGCCCTCCCTGCACCGGGACCAGACGGTGGCAGCGCTCAAGGCCGGTGCCTGGGTGCTGTGCGAGAAGCCGCTCACCCTGTCGCTCGCCGAGTACGACGAGATCGCCGCCGCCGAGGAGGCCTCGGGCGCCTACGCGGCGGTCGTCTTCCAGCACCGCTACGGCTCCGGCGCCGTACACGCCCGCGAGCTGATCACCAGCGGCGAACTGGGCGCCCCGCTGGTCGCGCACTGCCAGACCACCTGGCACCGGGACGCCGCCTACTACGCGGTGCCGTGGCGCGGGAAGTGGGCCAGCGAGGGCGGCGGCCCCACCATGGGCCACGGCATCCACCAGTACGACCTGATGCTGCACCTGCTCGGCGAGTGGGAGGAGATCCGCGCCATGGCCGCCCGGCTCGTCCACGACACCGAGAGTGAGGACGTCTCCACCGCCCTGGTGCGCTTCAGGAGCGGCGCCCTCGCCACCGTCGTCAACAGCGTGCTCTCCCCGGACGAGGTCAGCCGCATCCGCATCGACTGCGCCGACGCCACCGTCGAACTCACCCACCTGTACGGCCACAGCAACGACAGCTGGGTCTACACCCCGGCCCCGCACGTCGCCTCCGACCGCGCCATCGCCTGGCGCACCCCCGCGCACGACGTGCCGAGTTCGCACACGGCCCAGCTCGGCGCGCTCCTCGACGCCTACGACAGCGGCACCCGGCCACCGGGCAGCGGCCAGGACGCCCGCGCCACCCTCGAGTTCGCCGCCGCCCTGTACAAGGCGGCGTTCACCGGCCGATCCGTGCACGCGGGGGAGATCGGCCCCGGCGACCCCTTCTACGAGGCCATGCACGGTGAGTACCCCGACTGGGCCCCCAAGGAGCGCGCATGAGCATCCGCGTCACCCACACCCACGGCGAGGACATCGCCGTCACGGCGGCGAACGGCACGGAGATCCTCCGCTACGTCTACCGCCCCGACCCGGACCCCTTCGAGTCCCGCAAGCCCTACGCCCACCCCGTGCGCACCCTGTCCGGCCGCACGGTCACCGGCTACCGGCCGAACGACCACCGCTGGCACAAGGGCCTGCAGATGACGGCGAGCCATCTGTCCGGCCAGAACTTCTGGGGCGGCAACTGCTACGTCCACGGCCAGGGCTACCTCCCCCTGCCGGAACGGGTCGGCTCGATGCGGCACGACGGCTTCTCCGCCTTCACCGTCGACGAGGACCGCCTCTCCTTCACCGAGGACCTCACCTGGATCGAGAACGGCGGCCAGGAGTGGGCGCGCGAGGTGCGGGCGCTGACCGTGCACTCGGTGGACGAGGAGACCGGCTCCTGGGCCCTCGACTGGTCGATCCGGCTCACCAACACCCGCTCCGAGCCCCTGGCCTTCGGCTCCCCGACCACCGCGGGCCGCGAGATGGCCGGCTACACCGGACTCCAGTGGCGCGGCCCGCGCGACTTCACCGGCGGCACGGTCTTCGCCCCGGACACCGACGCCGACGCCGGCAAGCTCATGGGCAGCCAGGGACCCTGGCTCGCCTTCACCACCGAGCACGACGACGTCGACGGCCACTCCACCCTGGTCTTCGCGCACGCCCCCGAGAACCTCGACGAGACGTCCGCGATCCACGAGTCCCACTGGTTCGTCCGCTCCGAGCCGTTCCCGACGGTCGCCTTCTCCTGGGCGTTCTTCGAGGAGTTCGAGCTGCCGCCGGGCGAGTCCTTCGCGTACCGCTACCGCATCGTCGTCGCCGACGGCGCCTGGGACCGCGACCGGGTCGGCACCCACCTCGGGAGCCTGCCGTGGTGAACGAACCGAAACCGGCTCTCCCGCACCCGCTGCCCGGAGCGGTCGGGCTGTCCCACCTGAGCGCCTACGACTGGGAGGCCGCCGACGGCGTCTGCGGCGGCAGCCCCCATCTGCACCTGGTGTGCACCGAGGCCTACGTCGTCACCGGCGGCCGGGGCGCCGTGCAGACGCTGAGCCCCGACGGCTACCGGGACATCCCCCTCGCGGCCGGATCCGTCGCCTGGTTCACGCCGGGCACCGTGCACCGCATGGTGCAGGGCGGCGATCTGCGCATCACCGTGCTGATGCAGAACAGCGGCCTGCCCGAGGCCGGTGACGCCGTCTTCACCTTCCCGCCCGAGGTGCTCGCCGACCCGGAGAGGTACGCCGCCGCGGCGGCCCTGCCGCCCGGCACCGGACCGGAGACCGCGGCGGCCGCCCGGCGCCGCAGGGACCTCGCCGTCGAGGGCTACCTCGCCCTGCGCGAGGCGCTCGTCGCCGGGGACAACGGCCCCTACCGGGAGTTCCAGCGGGCCGCCGCCCGCCTCGTGCGCGACAAGGTGCCCACCTGGCGCGCCCTGTGGCAGGCGGGCGCCCTCGCCACCGCCGAACGCACCGGCGCCCAGCTCGACGCGCTGGCCGCCGGCGAGCCCGCCTACCTCGGCGAGGCCACCGCCCACGAGGCCGCGCCCACCCGGCTCGGCGGCTTCGGCATGTGCGGCCGCCGCGACGAGTACGCGCTGCCGGGCACCACGCTGCCGTACCAGGCGGAGTAGCCGCTCACCGAGCGAGGGGGGACCTGGGGGGTCTCGACCCATCTCCGAGGAGAGGAGTGACCTCGGCATGCCCGGACACAGGACAAAGGGGTTCTGCGCGTCGGCCGCCGCACTGGCACTGTGCGCCGTGCTGGCGGGCTGCTCAGGACCCGGCGAGTCCGCCGGCGGCGGCAAGGTCGTGCTGCGCTACACGTGGTGGGGCAACCCCGACCGCGCGGAACGCACCGAGCAGGCCGTCGCGCTGTTCGAGAAACAGCATCCGAACGTCGACGTGACGACGTCGTTCTCCGGCTACGACGCCTACAAGCAGAAGCTCGCCACCCAGGCCGCCGGCGGCGACGCCCCGGACGTGATGCAACTGGACTACCGCCAGATCGACCAGTACGCCTCGGGCGGCGTCCTGCTCGACCTCGGCAAGCAGAAGTCCGTCCTGCGCACCTCCGAGATCGACCCGGGACTGCTCGCCACCGGCCGCGTCGACGACGTCCAGTACGCCATCCCGCAGGGCCGCGGCACCGAGACCGTCGCCTACGACGTCCAGACCTGGAAGAAGTCGGGCGTGCCCCTGCCCGGCAAGAGCTGGACCTGGAGCCAGTGGGCCGACACCATGCGCGCCCTCGCCAAGAAGACCGGCAAACCGGGGGCGACCGACCCGGGCCAGAGCGAGGACGCCTTCGAGGTCTGGCTCCGCGGCCGGGGCAAGTCCCTCTACACCGAGGACGGCGGGCTCGGCTTCACCGCCGACGACCTCACCCGCTGGTGGACCTTCACCGACAAGCTGCGCCGCGAGGGCGCCGTCTCACCCGCCGAGCAGACCACCCAGCTCGACGGCTCCGTCGAGAACACCCCGCTGGGACGCGGCAAGTCCGTCACCGACGCCAACTGGGACGCCCCCGCGAGCGGTTTCCTCGCCCTCGTCCCGACCGGCGTCGCCCTCGCCCCCATGCCGACCGGCGAGGACGGCACCCCCGGCCAGTACTTCAAGCCGTCCATGTTCCTCGGCGTCTCCGCCCACACCGCCCACCCGGAGGAGGCGGCCCAGCTCGTCGACTTCATGATCAACGACCGGGAGGCCGCGAAGATCCTCGGCGCGAGCCGCGGCATCCCCGTCAACGAGACGATCCGCGACGAGACCGGCCCGCGGCTGAAGGACTTCGACAAGACCATCGCCGACTACCAGGCATCCCTGGAGGGCAAGCTCAAGGACCCGCCCCAGGCCCCGCCCGCGGGCGACAACGCCCTCCAGAGCACCTTCCAGCGCGACTACGACCAGGTGTCCTACGCGCGCATGTCGCCCCGCGAGGCGGCCGAGAACTACATCACCGAGGCGAAGGCGGAGCTGAGGTCATGACCACCACCGCGATCCCCGCGGAGGCGAAGCGCGCCCCCGCACCCGCCCCGCAACGCCGCCCCAAGCGCGAACGCGAGGGCGCCGCCTGGGTGTTCCTCTCCCCGTGGGTCCTCGGCGCGATCGTCCTGACACTGCTGCCGATGGCCGTGTCGCTGTACCTGTCGTTCACCGACTACGACCTGTTCACCCCGCCGAAGTGGGTGGGCCTGCGCAACTACGTGCAGATGTTCACCGAGGACCCCCGCTACTGGCGCTCGGTCGTGACCACCCTGACATACGTCGTCATCGCCGTGCCCCTGCAACTGGCCCTCGCCCTCGTCGTCGCGCTCGCCCTGAAGGGCATGAAACGCGGCAAGGCCTTCTACCGCTCCGCGTTCTACGCGCCCTCCCTGCTCGGCGCGTCGATGTCGATCGCCCTGGTCTGGCGGGCGATCTTCAACGACGGCGGCACCGTGGACCACCTGTCCGGCACCGGCGGCTGGGTCAACAAGCCCGGCTGGGCACTGCTCGCCGTCGCCCTGCTGACGGTGTGGCAGTTCGGCGCGCCGATGGTCATCTTCCTCGCCGGGCTCCAGCAGATCCCCGCCGAGCTGTACGAGGCGGCGGCGTGCGACGGGGCCTCGAAGTGGCGTCAGTTCCTGTCGGTCACCGTGCCGATGCTCTCCCCGGTGATCTTCTTCAACCTGGTCCTGCAGACCATCCAGGCCTTCCAGGTGTTCACGCCCGCCTTCGCGGTCAGCGCCGGCAAGGGCGGACCCGCCGACTCGACCCTCGTCTACACCATGTACCTCTACGACCGCGGCTTCGTCGCCTCCCACATGGGATACGCCTCCGCCATGGCCTGGGTGCTGCTCGTCGTGATCGGCGCCGTCACGGCGGTGCTGTTCCGCACCTCGCGCTCCTGGGTCTTCTACGCCTCCGAGGGGGACCGATGACCGCCGTCCCGACCACCGCGCCCCGCAAGCCCGTTCGCTGGGGCCGCCTCGCCCTGCACCTCGGCTGCCTGGCCGCCCTGCTGGTGATGCTCTACCCGCTGGCCTGGCTGCTGGCCACCTCGCTCAAGCCCGCCGACGAGGTCATCGCCAGCCTGAACCTGCTCCCGAGCCACCTGGAGTGGTCGAACTACTCCACCGCCCTGGAGGGCGTGAACGACGTCTCCATCTGGCGGCTGCTCGGCAACTCCCTGCTCATCGCGGGCGGCGCGGTCCTCGGCAACGTCATCAGCTGCTCGCTGGCCGCCTACGCCTTCGCCCGGCTGCGGTTCCGGCTGCGCGGGCCGCTGTTCGCCTTCATGATCGCGACGATCATGCTGCCGCACCACGCGGTGCTGATCCCGCAGTACATCATCTTCAACCAGCTCGGCCTGGTGAACACCTACTGGCCGCTGATCCTGCCGAAGTTCCTCGCCACCGAGGCGTTCTTCGTCTTCCTCATCGTGCAGTTCATGCGCGGGCTGCCGCGCGAGCTGGAGGAGGCGGCCCGGATCGACGGCTGCGGACCGTTCCGCAGCTTCTTCCAGGTCGTGCTGCCGCTCACCCGGCCGGCCCTGATCACCACCGCCATCTTCACGTTCATCTGGACCTGGAACGACTTCTTCACCCAGCTCATCTACCTCTTCGACCCGGACAAGTTCACGCTGACGCTCGCGCTGCGCTCGTTCGTGGACGCCTCCAGCACCTCCGCGTTCGGCCCGATGTTCGCCCTGTCGGTGATCGCGCTGCTGCCGATCGTGCTGTTCTTCCTCGCCTTCCAGCGGTTCCTGGTGGAGGGCATGGCCAGCTCCGGACTCAAGGGGTGAGCGGGATGCGGACACGTGAGGCCGGCGAGGTGTTCGGGCCGCGCATGACCCTGTTCGCGGACGTGCTGAGCGTCGGCCTGGCCACCTCGGTGGCGTGCCTGCCGCTGGTGACGGCCCCGGCCGCGCTGTCGACGGCGTGCGCCGTGCTGCGCGGGGCCGGTCAGGACCGGCCGGTCACGGCCGGACGGTACGTCGCCCTGCTGCGTGAGCGCCTGCGCGCCGGGGACCTGCTGGCGGGAGCCGTCGCGCTGGCGGGACTGCTCCTGCTCGCCGCGGACCTGGCCCTGGCCGGGGCGGGGCTGCCCGGGGCGCCGCTGTTCGCGGTGGCCGCCGCCGGCATCGGCACGTGCGCCGCGGTCGTCGGCCTGCGCGCGTGCGGGCGCCCCGAGTCGGTCACCGACTGGCGGGCGGCGCTGCGCGGGGCCGCCCGGGACGCCGTGGCGGACGTGGGCGGCAGCGGCCTGGTGCTGCTCGCCGTGGCGACGGCCGCGCTGTGCGCCTGGATGCTGGTGCCGCTGGCCTTCCTGGTCCCCGGGCCGTTGGCCCTGGCGCTCACGGCCGTCGACATCCGGCGGTCCGCCGCCGTTGCCGTCCCCTAGCCGGGAGTCGAGGGGCGCTCAGCTGGGCAATCGAGGGGCGTCTTAGCCGGGAGTCGAGGGGCGCTCAGTCAGGCACCAAGGGCCGCTCAGTCAGGCACCAAGGGCCGCTCAGCCGGGCAATCGAGGGCCGCGCAGCCGGGCAATCGAGGGACGGCTTAGCCGGGCAATCGAGGGACGGCTTAGCCGGGCGAACGAGGGGCGCTCAGCCGGGCAATCGGGGGCTCCGCCGGGCGTCGAGGGGCCCTCGGGGCGGCTCGGGTGAGCGCCCCGAGGAGGCGGTCATCCTCCTGCCCTGACCTCCCGTGGCGCGAGGGGCGGGTCGCCGCTCAGCGGCGCAGGGAGTCCGCGATGCCGATGCGCGGCCAGGAGCGGGCGGCCGCGAGGAGCGCCTGCGTCTTCGCCGAGGGAGTGGCGGCTGCCGCCGCCAGTGCCGCCGCGGCGCTCGCTATGCCGAGGACCGCGCCCGCGGCCACGTCGCCCGGGTAGTGCACGCCGGTGTGGATGCGGGAGTAGCCGACGGCGCCCGCCAGCGCCCCGAGCGGCACCGCCGCCGGGGGCAGGACCACGCCGACGGCGGTGGCGAAGGCGACCGCCGACGCCGTGTGCCCGGAGGGGAACGAGGCCGACGTCGGCATCTTGACGTGCCGGTCCACCGTCACCCGGGCGGCCTCCCGGTCCGGCCGGGCCCGGCGCACCAGGCGCTTGCCGAGCAGGTTGGCGGAGGCCGAGGCCACGGCGATCGCGCCGACGCCGGCGAGGGCGGCCCGGCGCGGCCGCTTGCCGGCCAGTGCCAGGGCGGCGGCGATGCCGAACGAGATCTTCGAGTGGTCCGCCGCGTGGGACAGGTGGCGCAGCGTCCGGTCGAGGGTGGGCGTGGGGGTGGCGGCCACCGCCGCGTACAGGGCGCCGTCCACGGCCCTGAGATCGCCCATGACGGCGCCCAGGAGCCGGCGGGGCCCGCCCGAGGGCTTCCCGTCCTTCGGGAGCGGACGGAGGGCGTCCGCGTCTGTGGTCGTCGGATCGGTCATGTGCTTCTCCCCGCAGTGGCCTTCCCAGCAAGGTACCGGCTCACGCCGGGCGCACGCTCGGCACCCCCGCGAGCCGGTACCTGCCGAGTGCCCAGGTGACGCCGGGCCATCTGCCCCGATGTGGCCCCTCTGCTCAGATGCGGCCGGCCCGTCGCTGGCGGCGCAGCAGGAGGCCCAGGTACAGGCCGCCGACCACCGCGGTCACGACGCCGACCGGGAGCTGGGCCGACTCGTGGAGGTGCTGGGAGGCGAAGTCCGCGGTGACCACGAGCAGGGCGCCGGTGCACGTGGCGGCGAGGAGGTTGGGGCCCGGCTGCCGGGTGAGGCGCCGGGCCAGCTGGGGTGCGATGAGGGCGACGAACGGGATCGGGCCGGCCGCGGCGGTGGCGACCGCGCAGGCCGCCGTGGCCAGGACGAGCATCACCAGCCGGGTGCGCTGCACGGACACCCCGAGCCCGCCCGCGACGTCGTCGCCCATCTCCAGGATCTTCAGCCGGCCCGCCACGCACACGATGAGCGGCAGGACCACCAGCAGCCCGAGCGCGGCGGGCCGCACGTCCTGCCAACCCCGGCCGTTCAGGCTGCCGTTGAGCCACACCATGGCCTGCGTGGCCTCGGTGAACCGCGCCTTGGCCAGCAGATAGGCGTTGACGCCCTGGAGCAGGGCGCTGACGCCGATGCCGACGAGGACGAGCCGGAAGCCGTGGATGCCGTGCCGCCAGGCGAGGACGTAGACCAGGACGGCGGTCGCCAGGCCCCCGCCCACCGCCCCGAGCGCCACCTGGCCGCCGGTGCCGCCAGCGACCAGGACGACCAGCAGACCGCCGGTGGCCGAGCCGTAGGTGAAGCCGACGATGTCGGGGCTGCCGAGGGGGTTGCGGGACAGGCTCTGGAAGAGCGCGCCGCTCACCCCGAGGGCGGCTCCGACGAGGATGCCGGTGAGCAGCCGCGGCAGCCGCAGTTCGCCGACGACGAAGTCGGTCCGGCGGCTGCCGTTGCCCAGCAGGGTCCGGACCACGTCCGCCGGGGAGATCGCGTACTCGCCGGTGCCGAGGGCGAGGACGCCCACCCCGGCCGTGGCGGCCAGCACGAGCAGGCAGACCGTGAGGGCGCGCACGTCCAGCCGCAGGGACAGGCGATGGGAGCGGCTCCGTACGACGTGGGTCCGGGCGGGGAGCCCGGCGGGCGCGGGTGTGCGCGTCGTCATGCGGCCACCACCCTGCGGTGCCGGACCAGCGCGATGAACACCGGCGCCCCGACGACCGCCGTGACCACGCCCGCGTCGAGTTCGTCGGGACGGACGGCGACCCGGCCGAGGACGTCCGCGAACAGCAGCAGGGCCGGGGCCAGCAGCAGCGACAGCGGGAGCGTCCAGCGCTGGTCGGCGCCGGCGATCATCCGGGCGATGTGCGGGACGGCGAGACCGACGAATACCAGGGGGCCGACGGCCGAGGTCGCCGCGCCGCACAGCAGTGTGACGGCGAGCAGCCCGAGGAAGCGGGTGCGGTGCAGATGGGCGCCGAGTGAGCGGGCGGCGTCGTCGCCGAGGGCCATCGCGTTGAGCGGCCGGACCAGGCCGAGCGCCAGCAGCAGGCCCACGGCGACGAACGGCGTGATGGTCGTCAGCGTGGCGCTGTCGGCCCGGGCGAGCGAGCCCACGCTCCAGAACCGCAGCTGGTCCAGGGCCTGCGCGTCGAGCAGCATCAAGGTCTGGCTGATCCCGGTGAACACCGCGGCGATCACCGCGCCGCCGAGTGCGAGCCGTTCGGGCGTGGCGCCGCCGCGTCCGCCCGAGGCCAGCCCGTACACGAGCAGTCCCGCCACCACCGCGCCCGCCAGGGCGAACCACACCGAGGCCCACAGGCTGGTCAGGCCCAGCACGGTGATGGACAGGACGACGCCGGTGGCGGCCCCGGCGTTGACGCCGAGCAGGCCGGGATCGGCCAGCGGGTTGCGGGTGAGCGCCTGGATGAGCGCGCCCGCGACACCGAGGGCGGCGCCCGCGGCGATGCCGGCCAGGGTGCGCGGCACCCGCACGTCCCAGATGACGGAGGCGGCGGTCGAGCCGTCGTCGTGCCGCAGCGCGTCCACGACGACGGACACCGGCAGCGACCGCGAGCCGATGGCCAGGCTGAGCAGGACGGCCGCGAGGAGCAGCAGCAGGGCGGCCAGGACGGCGAGGGTGCGGGTGGAGGTCCGGCGGCGGGCGGGCGGCGCCGGGGAGGGCTTCTCCGGGCGGGCCGGAGCGGTGGTCTCAGCCGGCACCGCTGCCCTCCGCGCGCAGCAGGGCGGCGATCCTGCGGCCCAGTTCCTTCTTGTCGGTCTTGCCGACGGAGGTCCTGGGGAAGGCGTCGGCCACCTCCACCCGGTCGGGCAGCTTGTAGGCGGCGACGCCCCGTTCGGTGAGGAACGCGGCCAGCTCCCGCTGGGTGGGGACCGTCCTTCCGCGGGGCACGAGGTAGGCGCAGGTGCGTTCGCCCATGGTCGCGTCGGGCATGCCGACCACGGCCGCGTCGTGCACGGCGGGGTGGGCGAGGAGGTGGTTCTCCAGTTCCTCGGCGGAGATCTTGTCGCCGCCCCGGTTGATCTGGTCCTTGGCCCGGCCCTCGACGACCAGGTGTCCGGAGGGCAGGACGCGCACCAGGTCGCCGGTGCGGTAGTAGCCGTCGTCGGTGAAGGAGCGGGCGTTGTGCGCGGGCGCCCGGTAGTAGCCGCGCAGGGTGTAGGGGCCGCGGGTGAGCAGCTCGCCGGTCGCGCCGGGCGGCACGTCGTGCCCGTCCTCGTCGACCACCCGGATCTCGTCGGCCGGGGACAGCGGGCGGCCCTGGGTCCCGGAGACCAGCTCCGGCGGGTCGTCCAGGCGCGTGTAGTTGAGCAGGCCCTCGGCCATGCCGAAGACCTGCTGGAGGGCGCAGCCGAGGGCGGGTCCGACCCGGGCCGCGGGTTCGGCGCCCAGCTTGGAGCCGCCGACCTGGAGCAGCCGCAGCGAGGACAGGTCGGCCTCCTCCCACTCCACGGCGTCCAGCCACAGCAGCGCGATCGGCGGGACCACGGCGGTGGCGGTGACCCCCTCCCGCTCGATCAGCGCGAAGGCGTCCTCGGGGCTCGGGGTGGGGGAGAGGACGACGGTGCCGCCGGCGTACAGGGTGCCGAGCAGTCCGGGGCAGGCGAGCGCGAAGTTGTGCGCGGTCGGCAGCACCACCAGGTAGACGGTGGAGCTGTCGAAGGCGCAGACCTCGGCGCTGGCACGGACGTTGTAGGCGTAGTCGTCGTGGGTGCGCGGGATGAGTTTGGGCTTGCCCGTGGTGCCGCCGGACAGCAGCAGCACGGCCACGTCCGAGGGGTCGGGCACGGGCAGGGGGACCGGGTCGGCGTCGACGTCGTCGAGCGCGGTGAACTCCGCGGGATCACCGGCCACCAGGACGTGCTCCAGCGAGGGCACGGCCTTGCGGACGGCCCGGGCGAGGGCCCGGTGGTCGAAGTGGTCGTGCGTGTCGGGGATCGCGTACGCCTTGGCGCCGGACGTCTCGGCGACGTGGACGATCTCGCTCTCGCGGTGCGCGGGCAGCGTGAGCACCGGTATCGCACCGGCCCGCAGCAGCGCGAAGAACAGCACCACGAAGGCGTCCGTGTTGGGGAGTTGGACCACCACGCGGTCCCCGGTGCCGATGCCGAGCCGCCGCAGTCCCGCGGCCTGGCGGTCGGCGCGGGCGTCGAGTGCGGCGTACGACCACCGCTCGCCCTCCGCGTCCACCAGCGCGATCCGCTCCGGGTCGCGTTCGGCGCGGTCCCGCAGCAGCCGGTCCAGCGGCCGGCCCTCCCAGAACCCCTCGGCCCGATACCTCCGCGCGACCTCTTCCGGCCAGGGCACCCAACCGTCGAGCATCCTCAACTCCCGCCTGCTGTTTAGGAAAGGCTTCCCTAATGGAAGATCGGGGTCAAGCCTGGACGAGACTCCGACGCGGAGGCTAGGGTCTTGCCTTAGGTTAGGTTAACCTAAGCTCGGGAGGTAGGCGTTGCTGCGGTACCGGAGCGCGCGGACGGAACTGCCGGGAGACCCCGTCCTGCTGGCCGCCAGGCTGGCCGAGTCGGGACTGTTCGACCAGTACATGGTCTACGAGAGGGAAGGCGAGTGGTGGTTCGCCGGAGGCGCGCTCGGTGAGGTCGTCGTCGACCGCTCCGAGGTCCGCCGCCGCTGGCTCACCGAGGACGCCGCGGTCCCGCTCGGACCGCACCCCCTTCGCCAAGTCCAGGAGCAGCTCGACCGGATGGCCGTCGAGGGCTGGCACGCCTTCGGCTGGATGGCCTACGAGTTCGCGCACCTGAACGCCGGCCGCCCCGACCGGGCCGGGGACGCGCGGCTGCTCCATCTCGTCGTCCCGCACAGCGAGGTGAGGCTCCGTCAGGGCGAGGCCGAGGTGCGCAGCACCGACCCGGAGACGCTCCGGGCGTTAGCGGGGCTGCTGGCCGCCCCCGTCACCCGGGAGCCGGTGGAGGCCCGGCCGATCGACGTGGCGGACACCGACGGCACCTACCCCGGCCTCGTCGCCCGCGCGATCGAGGAGATACGGGCCGGTGAACTCCAGAAAGTCATCCTCTCCCGGACCGTCCCGGTGCCGTACCCGGTCGACTTCACCGCCACCTACGTGCACGGCAGGTCCCACAACACCCCCGCCCGCTCCTACCTGATGAACCTCGGCGGACGCCGGGTCGTCGGCTTCAGCCCCGAGACCGTCGCCGAGGTCGGCGCGGACGGCCGGGCCCTCACCCAGCCGCTCGCCGGCACCCGCGCCCGGGGCCTCGGCGAGCAGGAGGACGAACGGCTGCGCGCCGAACTCCTCGCCGACCCCAAGGAGATCTCCGAGCACGTGCTCTCCGTGAAACTGGCGGAGGAGGAGATGGCCACCGTGTGCCGCCCGGGCACCGTCTCCGTGCGCGACCTGCTGAGCGTGCGCCGGCGCGGCAGCGTCCAGCACCTCGGCTCCAGCGTGCACGGACTGCTCGCCGAGAACACCACCGCCTGGGACGTGCTGCGCGCCGTCTTCCCGGCCGTGACCGCCTCCGGCATCCCCAAGGCACCGGCGTACGACTGCATCGCCCGGCTGGAGGAGGAGCCGCGCGGCATCTACAGCGGCGCGGCCCTCATGGCGGGCAGCGACGGCTCGCTCGACGCCGCCCTGGTGCTGCGCAGCCTCTTCGAGGAGGACGGCCGCACCTGGCTGCGGGCCGGCGCCGGTATCCTCGCCGGGTCGACGCCCGCCCGGGAGCTGGAGGAGACCTGCGAGAAACTCCGCAGCGTCGCCCCCTACGTCGTCCCCGCGCAACCGGCGCCGCTCGCCGCGCCGTCCCTGAGGAGTTAGGTGCGAAGGTGCGACTGGGAGAAGTCGTCGTCGATGTCACCCCCCTGAGAGCGAGCAGGCACTTCCGGCTGCTGTTCGCCACGCAGGCGATCTCCATGCTGGGCACGCACCTCACCTCGGTCGCGGCCAGCATCCAGGTCTACGAACTGACCGGCTCGTCGGTCCAAGTCGGCCTGATGAGCCTGTCGTTGGGCCTGTCGCTGCTGGTCGGGCTGGTCGCGGGCGGGGTGCTCGCCGACCGGGTCGACCGGCGCCGGATCGTGCTCGTCACCCGGGCCGCGACCGCCGTGGTGATCACCGGCCTGGCGGTGAACGCGGCCCTGCCCGACCCGCAGTTGTGGTTCGTGTTCGTCGCCGCCGTCCTCGCGGGCGGCGCGAGCGGACTCGGCGGACCCGCCCTGATGGCCGCCGCCCCGGCCCTAGTCGCGCCGGGCCAACTCGCCGCCGCCGGGGCGCTGATGACTCTCACCGCCCAGCTCGGCGCCATGGCCGGGCCCTCCCTCGCGGGCGTCATCGCGGCCGGGCCGGGCGTCGCGCTGTGCTTCGCGGCCGACGCCGTCATCTACGTCGTGGGCCTCGCCCTGCTCGCCCCGCTGCCCCGCCTCGCGCCCGAGGGGGCGGGGGAGCCGCAGCATCCGCTGAAGGCCATGGGGGAGGGGCTGCGCTTCCTGCGGGGCAACCAGGTCGTCGCCGGGCTGCTGCTGATCGACGTGTGCGCCGTGGTCTTCGCCATGCCGTACGCGCTGTTCCCGGAACTCGGCACCGAGCACTTCGGCGGCGGCCCCTCCACCGTCGGCCTCCTCTACACCGCCCCCGCCGTCGGCTCGTTCTGCGGGGCCCTGGCCAGCGGCTGGACCGGCCGGATCCACCACACCGGACGCGCCCTGATCGGCGCGGTCGCGCTGTGGGGCCTGGCGATCACCTGCTTCGGCCTGAGCCCGAGCCTGTGGAGCGCGCTGGTCTTCCTGGCCCTGGCGGGCCTCGGCGACACCGTCTCGGAGATCCTGCGCCGGGCCCTGCTCCAGCACTACACGCCGGACCGCCTCCAGGGCCGGGTCGG
Source organism: Streptomyces sp. NPDC006140 (assembly GCF_040628815.1). Classification (NCBI taxonomy): domain Bacteria; kingdom Bacillati; phylum Actinomycetota; class Actinomycetes; order Kitasatosporales; family Streptomycetaceae; genus Streptomyces; species Streptomyces sp. NPDC006140. The sequence continues at coordinate 573,154 of NZ_JBEXTS010000002.1, forward strand.
CAGCCTCTGGCTCGCCCAGGCCACCGCCGGCCCCTCCGTGGGCAATGTGGAGGCCGGCCTGGTGGCCCGGGCGCTCGGCTCCTCGGCCGGCGCCGCCGTCGTCGGCGGAGTCGTCTGCCTGGCCGGAGTGGCGGCGGTCGCCCTCGCCCTGCCGGGACTGCGCAGGGCCACCCTCCAGGGTCCGCCCGCCGGCGACGGGCAGGCGGCGCCCGCCGAGACGTCACCGGCCACCGACTGACCCCGCGCCCGCGAGGAGGGCCATGCCGAGCACGACCATCGACGGAGTCCGGATCCACTACGACGACACCGGTCACGGCGAGCCCGTGCTCCTGGTCATGGGCCAGGGCGCTCGGGGACGCGCCTGGCACCTCCACCAGGTGCCCGCCCTGGTCGAGGCCGGACACCGCGTGGTCACCTTCGACAACCGGGGCGTCCCGCCGAGCGACGAGTGCCCCGGCGGCTTCACCGTCGACGACCTCGTGGCCGACACCGCGGGCCTCATCGAGCACCTCGGCCTCGCCCCCTGCCGCGTCGTCGGCGTCTCCATGGGGGCGTACGTCGTCCAGGAGCTGATGCTGCGCCGCCCCCGGCTGGTGCGGCAGGGCGCGCTGATGGCCACCCGGGGGCGGACCGACGCCCTGCGCTCCGCCACGGCCGCGGCCGAACGCGCCCTGCACGACAGCGGGGTGGAACTGCCCCCGGCCTACGCGGCCCGGGTGCGGGCCCTGCGGAACCTCTCGCCCGCCACCCTCGACGACGAACAGCGGGTCCAGGACTGGCTGGAGCTCTTCGAGCTGGCGCCGGAGCCCACCGGGCCGGGTGTGCGGGCCCAACTGGACCTGGAGGTCCCCGAGGGGCGGCTCGACGCGTACCGGGCGATCGACGTGCCCTGCCTGGTGATCGGCTTCGCGGACGACCTCGTCCTGCCGCCCCGCCTGAGCCGCGAGGTGGCCGAGGCCGTCCCCGGTGCCCTCTACCAGGAGATCAAGGGCTGCGGCCACTACGGCTATCTGGAGCGCCCGGACGAAGTGAACCGCGTGCTTCTGGAGTTCTTCCGCAACTGTTCCGCGTAGCCGTTCTTCCGGACACGGCGATGTTGATTTAGGTTAGCCTCACCTAAGTGCTACTCCTCAGGGGGTCATGGTGCAGCGCACCTTGCTCAACGGCAAGATCCACCGAGCCACCGTCACCCAGGCCGATCTGCACTACGTAGGGTCCCTGACGATCGATCAGGACCTCATGGACGCGGCCGACATCACCGAGGGCGAGCAGGTCCACGTGGTCGACATCGACAACGGCGCCCGGCTCACCACCTACGCCATCACCGGCGCGCGCGGCACCGGCGTCATCGGCGTCAACGGGGCCGCCGCCCACCTCGTCCACCCCGGCCACCTCGTGATCGTCATGTCGTTCGCCGTCCTCGACGAATCCGAACGCGCCACCCACCGGCCCCGGGTCGTCCACGTCGACAAGGCCAACCGGATCCTCGCCCTCGGCGCGGACCCGGCCGAGCCGGTGCCCGGGGCGCCGGACCAGTACCCGGGAACCTTCACCCAGCAGGAGAGGAACTGAGCCATGGCCAACCCGTTCGACGACGACAGCGGCGTCTTCCGCGTCCTGGTGAACGACGAGGGCCAGTACTCCCTGTGGCCCGACTTCGCCGCCGTCCCGGCCGGCTGGGAGAGCGTGCACGGCCCGGACACCAGGACCGCCTGCCTGGAGCACATCGAGCGGAACTGGACGGACATGCGCCCGCGCAGCCTGGCCGAGGCCATGCGCGGAGCCGGCGACTGATGGCGCCCCGGCCGGCCGTGGAGGACGTCCTCCCCCTGTCGCCGACACAGGAGGGGATGGTCTTCCACGCCCTGTACGACGAGCACGCCCCGGACGTCTACACCGGACAGCTGGTCATCCGGCTCGAAGGGCCGCTGGACCAGGGCCGGCTGCGCACCGCCGCCGACGCCCTCCTGGCCCGGCACGCCAACCTCCGGGCCGCGTTCCGCACCCAGCGGTCGGGCCGGCGGGTGCAGGTCGTCGCCGGCGGCATCCGCACGCCCTGGCGCGCCACCGACCTGACCGGCCTGCCGCCGGCCGAGCGGCAGACCGCGTTCGAGGACCTGCTCGCCCGGGACCGCGAGACCCGCTTCGACCTCGCCCGCCCCCCGCTGCTGCGCGTCCGGCTGGTGGCGTTCGGGGACCGGGACCACCGGCTGCTGATCTCCTCACACCACCTCCTGTGGGACGGCTGGTCCGCGCCCGTGCTGGTCCGCGAGCTCTTCCGCCTCTACACCTCGGGCGGCGACCCGGCCGCCCTGCCCCCGGTCCGGCCCTACCGCGACTACCTCGCCTGGCTGTCCCGCCAGGACCGCCCCGCCGCCGAACAGGCCTGGCGGGCCGCCCTGGACGGCCTCGACGAACCCTCCCTCATCGCCCCCGAGGCACGGGACCTCCCCGCCGGGCAGCCGGAGCGGCACGTCGTGGAACTCTCCGAGCGCGAGACCACGGCCCTCACCGCCACCGCCCGCGCCAACGGGGTGACCGTCAGCACGGTGCTCCAAGGGCTGTGGGCGGTGCTCCTCGCCCGGCACACCGGCCGGCCGGACGTCGTCCTCGGCGCCACCGTCTCCGGCCGCGACGCCGACGTCCCCGGCATCGAGTCGATGGTCGGACTGTTCATCAACACCCTGCCGGTCCGCGTCCGGTTACGCCCCGCCGAGCCGCTCGCCGACCTCCTGAGGCGCCTCCAGTCCGAGCAGGCGGCGCTGCTGGGCCACCAGCACCTCGGACTCACCGGCATCCAGCGGGCCACCGGCCAGGGCCTCCTTTTCGACACCCTGCTGGTGTTCGAGAGCTACCCCATCGACGACGACGGCATCGCCCGCGCCCTCGGGCCCGACGGCCCCCGGATGACCGAGGTGTCGGTCCGCGACGCCACCCACTACCCGCTCACCCTCACCGCCCTGCCCGGCGACCGGCTGACCCTGACCTTCAGCCACCAGCCGGCGGCCCTCGACGCCGCGACGGTGAGCGGCGTCGCGGCCGCGTTGCACCGGCTGATACGGGCGTTCACGGAGGAGCCCGATCGACTGGTGGGGCGGCTGGACACGGCCTCGCACGAGGAGCGCCGCGCCGCCGCCCCGGACCAGCGGCCCACCACCGTCCGCGACCTCTTCGAAGAACAGGCCGCCCGCACGCCGCTGGCCCCCGCCGTCCACCACGGCGACACGACCCTCACCTTCGCCCGACTGGACGCCGCCGCCGACGCCTTGGCCGCCGCCCTGCTCGCGCGCGGTGCCGGGCCCGAGTCCGTCGTGGCCGTCGCCCTGCCCCGCGGCCCGGACCTCGTCACCGCGCTGCTGGCCACCCTCAAGTCCGGGGCCGCCTGCATGCCGGTCGACCCGTCCTACCCGCCCGAACGCATCGCCCTCATGCTGGCGGACGCGCAACCACGGCTCGTGGTGAGCGACCAGGAGACCGCCCGGCGACTCGCCCTCGACCCGGAGTCGGTCTGCGACCCCGGCGAGACGGCCACCGCCGTACCGCGCCCGCCGCTGTCCCCCGACCACCCCGCGTACGTCGTCTTCACCTCCGGCTCCACCGGCCGCCCCAAGGGCGTGCTCGGCACGCAGCGGGCCCTGGCCAACCGGCTCGCCTGGGGCAGGACCCTGACGGACGGCCCGGCCGGCGTGCGCGTCGCCAAGAGCCCGATCAGCTTCATCGACGGCCTGACCGAACTGCTCGGCGCGCTGGTCGCGGGGGAGGCCGTGGCCCTCGCCGACGACGGGACGACCGGCGACCCCACCGCCCTCGCCGCGCTGGCCTCCCGGCACCGCGCCACCCTGCTCACCGCCGTCCCCAGCCTCTACACCACCCTCGTCGAGTCCGCCCCGCCCGGCAGCTTCGGCTCGGTCCGCACCTGGATCTCCAGCGGCGAACCCCTCACCACCGACCTGGCCCACCAGCTCACCGCCCGCTGGCCGAACGCCCGCCTGGTCAACCTCTACGGCTGCTCGGAGGCGGCGGGCGACAGCCTCGCCCATGTGCACGCCGGTGACGAGAGAGGGGCGGGCCGACGGGACGCGGACCCCGCGGAGCCCCGGCAGCGAACCGCCGGAACCGTCCCGCTCGGGCGGCCGATCGCCGGTACCCGGGTCCATGTTCTCGACCCCTTCCTGCGCCCGGCCCCCACCGGAGCGGTCGGGGAGCTGTATCTCGCGGGGGACGGGCTGGCCCGCGGCTACCTGAACCAACCCGGCCGCACCGCCGAACGGTTCGTCGCCGACCCCTTCGGGCCGCCCGGCAGCCGCCTCTACCGCACCGGCGACCTGGCCCGGCTGCGCCCCGACGGCACGGTCGAGTTCCTGGGCAGGGCCGACCAGCAGGTCAAGATCCGCGGCTTCCGGGTCGAACCCGGCGAGATCGAGGCGGCGGCCCGTGCCCTGCCCGGTGTGCGCGCGGCCGCGGTCGTGGCCCGGGAGGACGGAACGGCGCCCCGGCGGCTCGTGGCGTACGTCGAACCGGACACCGGTGCCAGCCGCCGCCCGGACCCGGCCGGCCTGCGCCACGCCCTCGCCGAGCGGCTGCCCACCCACCTCGTACCGGCCGCCGTGGTCGTCCTGGAGGCGCTGCCGCTGACCCCCAGCGGCAAGCTCGACCGCCGCGCACTGCCCGCCCCCGACTTCACGCGGGCGAGCACCTTCGACCCGCCGCGCACCGAACCGGAGAAGGCACTGTGCGGCCTGTTCGCCGAGGTCCTCGGAGTGGAACGGGTCGGCGTCCACGACGACTTCTTCGCACTCGGCGGCGACAGCATCGTCTCGGTCCGGCTGGCCGACCGGGCCCGCAGGGCCGGACTCGGACTCTCGCCCCGGGACGTGTTCACCCACCGCACCCCGGCCGGTCTCGCCCGCTCCCTGCCGGACGGCACCGCCCCGGAGGAGGAGTTCTCGGCGACCGCGGAGCCACTGGTGTCGCTCAGCCGGTCGCAGCTCGACAACGTCAAGGCGAGGTGGAGGAGCCGATGAGCACAGAGCCCGCCGGCGCGGCGGACGACGGGTCCCTGGTCGAGGACGTCCTGCCGCTGTCCCCGCTGCAACAGGGCCTGCTGTTCCACGCCCTGTTCGACGAGGGCGCCCAGGACGTCTACACCATGCAGTCCCTGGTGGAGATCGAGGGCCCGCTCCGCCCCGAACTGCTGCGCACCGCCGCCGAGGAGCTGTTCGCCCGGCACGCCAACCTGCGCAGCGCCTTCCTGCACGAGGACGACATGGACGAGCCCGTGCAGGTCGTCCTCAAGCAGGTCCCCGTCGACTGGCGGGAGGCGAAGGCGGCCGACGAGGCGGAGGCCGAGCGGCTCGTCGCCGCCGACGCCGCCGCCCGCTTCGACCTCACCGACCCCCCGCTGCTGCGCCTGACCCTGATCGACCGGGGCGGCGACCGCCGGCTGCTGGTCCTCACCAACCACCACCTGCTGCTGGACGGCTGGTCCGTGCCCCTGCTGGTGCGGGAACTGCTCCAGCTGTACGCCGCCCAGCTCGCCCCCGGCCGCTCGGCCCCACTGCCCGCCGTACGGCCGTACCGGGACTTCCTCGCGTGGCTGGCGAGCCGCGACCGGGAGGCCTCCGGACGGGCCTGGCGCCAGGCGCTGTCCGGGGCGGCACCGACCCTGCTGGCCCCCTCGGCCGCCGGCCTGGTCCCCGTACCGCCCGAAGTGCACACGCTGCGGCTGTCCGAGGAACTCACCGCGGACGTGCAGCGCACGGCCCGCGACCTGGGCGTCACCGTCAACACCGTCGTGCAGGGCCTGTGGGCGCTGCTGCTGGCGCGGCTGACCGGCAGGGACGACGTGGTGTTCGGCGCGACCGTGGCCGGGCGCCCCGCCGGACTCGCCGGCGTGGAGTCGATGATCGGCCTGTTCATCAACACCGTGCCCGTGCGGGTGTCCGTACCCCCCGGGGAGGCGGCCGCCGCCTTCCTGCGCCGCGTGCAGGACGAGCAGTCCCGGCTGATGGACCACCAGTACCTCGGCCTCACCGAGATCCAGCGCCTCGCCGGATCCGGCGACCTCTTCGACACCCTGCTGGTCTTCGAGAACTACCCGGTCGACCAGGACGCGGTGGCCCGCGCGGAGGCGGAAGCCGGGCTGCGGATCCTCGACGTGAAGGGCTCCGGCGCCACCCACTACCCGCTGACCCTCGCCGTGCTCGCCGAGCGGCGGCTCGGCGTCGTCTTCGAGTTCCGGCCCGACTGCTACGACCGGACGACGGTGGAGCGGCTCGCCGGGCGGTTCGAGCGGCTCGTCCGCGCGGTGGTGGCCGCCCCCGGCACACCGCTGGCGGCGCTGGACGTACTCGCCCCCGAGGAGCGGGCCGAACTGCTGGCGCGCGGCGCGGCGGAGCGGCTGCCCGCCCCGTACGCCACGCTGCCCGAGGTGCTCCAGGCACAGGCCGCCCGGACACCGGACGCGGTGGCCGTCGTCGGCGGCGAACAGCGCCTCACCTTCGCCGAGTTGAACACCGAGGCCAACCGGCTGGCCCGGGTGCTCGTCGCGTCCGGTGCCGGGCCGGAGCGGATCGTCGCGCTCGCCCTGCCGCCCACGCCCGACACGATCACCGCGCTCCTCGCCGTGCAGAAGGCGGGCGCGGCCTATCTGCCCCTCGACCCCGCCTGGCCCCCGGAGCGGATCGCCGGCATGCTCACCGACGCCCGCCCGGCCGCACTGATCGCCACCACCGGCACCGCCCCCGGCCCGGACATCCTCGGCGACATCCCCGTCCTGCTGCTCGACGACCCCGGCACCCCGCAGCGCCTCGCGGACGCGGACGGCACCGACCTCACGGACACCGACCGCGGCGGACCGCTGCTGCCCGAGCACCCCGCGTACGTCATCTACACCTCCGGCTCCACCGGCCGCCCCAAGGCCGTCGTCGTGCCGCAGCGGGCCATCGTCAACCTGTTCGCCGCGCACCACGCCGCCCTGCACACCCCGGCCACGGCGGCGGCCGGCGGCCGTCCCCTGCGCGTGGGCCACGCCTGGCCGACGGCCTTCGACGCGTCCTGGCAGCCCATGCTGTGGATGTTCGCCGGGCACGAACTGCACCTGGTGCCCGAGGAGATCCGCCGCGACCCGGACGCCCTGCGCGGCTTCCTCGCCGAGCACCGCATCGAGTTCATCGAGCTGTCCCCGTCCCTGCTCGCCGAGGTCGTCGCGCGCGGCGGCGACTGGCGGGCCGGGCTGAAGGTCCTCGGTGTCGGCGGCGAGGCCGTACCGCCCGACCTGTGGCGCACCCTGCGCGAGACGGACGGACTGGCCGCGCACAACCTGTACGGGCCCACCGAGTGCACCGTCGACTCCGCGGACTGCGACCTCGCCCTCAGCGACCGGCCCGCGATCGGCCGCCCCGTGGCGGGCGCCACCCTGTACATCCTCGACGGGCACCTCAACCCCGTACCGACCGGTGTCGACGGTGAGCTGTACATCGCCGGCGAGGGGCTGGCCCGGGGCTACCTGGGCCGGCCGGCGACCACCGCGAGCCGCTTCGTCGCCGACCCGTTCGCCACCCGCCCCGGGGCACGCATGTACCGCACCGGCGACATAGCCCGCTGGACCCGGGACGGCCTGGTGGAATGCCTCGGACGGATCGACGACCAGGTCAAGATCCGGGGCTACCGCATCGAACCCGGCGAGATCGAGGCGGTCCTGCTCGACCACGCACTCGTCGAACGCGCCGCGGTCGTCGTCCGCGAGGACACCCCGGGCGTCCGCCGCCTGGTCGCCTACGTCGTGACGGCCCCGGCCGCTCCGCCCGCCGGGGAGACGGCGGAGCTGCTGCGCCGGGCGGCGGCGGCCGTCCTGCCCGACTACATGGTGCCGTCGGCGTTCGTCCCGGTCGACGCGTTCCCCCTCACCCTCAACGGCAAGCTGGACACCGCCGCCCTCCCGGCCCCCTCCCGCACCGCCGGGCCCACCGCCCAGCCGCCGCGCAACCCGGCCGAGGAACGGCTCGCCGCGCTGTTCGCGCAGGTCCTCGGAGTGGACTCGGTCGGCGTGCACGACAGCTTCTTCGCGCTCGGCGGCGACAGCATCGTCTCCATGCGGCTGGTCGGCCGGGCCCGCGCGGCCGGGCTGGCCCTCTCGCCGCGCGATGTGTTCGAGCGGCCCACCGTCGCCGCGCTCGCGGAGGCCGCCGGTGCCGCCCGGCGCCGGGAGGCGGACCCGGACGCGGGCGTCGGCGACATCCCCCTCACTCCGATGCTCACCCGGCTCGTCGCCCCGAACCGCCACTTCCTCACCCTCAGCCAGGCCCGCTTCCTGCGCACCCCGCCCGGCATGGACCTCGACGGGCTGCACCGCACGGTCCAGACGGTCCTGGACCGGCACGACCTGCTGCGCTCCACACTCACCAGGGACGAGGACGGAACCCGGCACCTGCGGATCGCACCGCCGGGCACGGCCCGCGCCGCCGACTGCGTACGCCGCACCGACGCCGCACGGCTGGACCACGCCACCATCGGCACCCTCGTACCCGGCGCCTTCGAGAACCTGGCCGCCGAACTCGACCCCGCCGCCGGGACGGTGGCCCGGTTCCTGTGGTTCGACACCGGGCCGGACCGCGAGGGGCGGCTACTGGTCGTCCTCCACCACCTGGTCACCGACGCCGCCTCCTGGGGCGCCCTCACCGCCGATCTCGCCGCGGCCTGGCACGGCACACCACTCCCGCCGCCGGGCACCACCTTCCGGGAGTGGGCCCGGGCACTGCGCTCCGAGGCCGTGTCGGAACGCCGCACGGCCGAACTCGCCCACTGGACAGCGGTGTCGGACCGGCCGGAGCCGGCCCTCGGCGCCGGACCGCTGGACCCCGCCCGGGACACCCACGCCACCGTGCGCCACCACTGGACGACGCTCGCCCCGGACCTCACCGCACTCCTCACCGCGCACCCCGTGCCGGACGTCCTGCTGACCGCGCTGGCCCTCGCCGTGCCGGAGTGGCGACGCGAACTCGGCCGGGCCACCGCGGACGACTCCCTGCTGATCGCCCTGGAGGGACACGGCCGCGAGGAGCAACTCCTGCCGGGCGCCGACCTGTCCGGCACCCTCGGCCTGTTCACCACCGTCTTCCCGGTCCGCCTCGACCCCGGCGACGCGGCCCCCGCGCAGCAGCTGCGGCGCGTCCGGGACCAGCTCGCCGCCCTGCCCGACAAGGGCATCGGCCACGGCCTGCTGCGCCACCTCAATCCGGACACGTCCGCCGTCCTCGCCCCGCTTCCGGAGCCGCAGATCGCGGTCAACTACCTGGGCCGCATGAGCCTCGGGGAGCAGGCGGAGCACGCCGCGTTCACCAGCGCCCCCGAGACCGGCGCCCTGGGCGCGTGGGCCGACCCCGGGACACCGGCCCCCTACCCCCTGGTCGTCGACGCGGTGATCGACGACGGGAAGGACCCCGGCGGCCCGGTCCTCACGGCGTGCTGGCACTGGCCGGAACGGCTCTTCACCCAGGCGCAGATCGAGCGGCTGGGCGAGCTGTGGACCGCTTCCCTCGAACGGCTGCTGAAAGGCGGACACCAGTGACCGAGACCCAGGCGGACCGGCCCGGCGACCTCGCGGCACGCAAGCGGGAACTGCTGCGCCGCAGGCTGGAGAGCGCGGGCCTCGCCCACACCCCCGCCCGGGCCGAACGGATCCCGCCCCGACCCGCGGACACGGCCCGACTGCCGCTGTCGTACGCCCAGTCCCGCATGTGGCTGCTCCAGCAGCTCGACCCGGCCGGCCCGGCCTACAACGTGTGCCTGGCCATCCGGCTGCGCGGCCCTGTAGACGCGGACGCGCTGCGCACCGCCCTGGCCGGGCTGCTCACCCGGCACGAGGTGCTGCGCACCCGGTACCCCACGGCCGACGACGGAACTCCGCACCAAGTCGTCGACAAGGTCGCCGACTTGGCCTTCGAGGAGGCCGACCTGCACGGGCTCCCCCCGGACGAGCGGGACCGGCGCGCCGACGCCCTCGCCCGTGCCGCCTCCGCGACCCCCTTCGACCTCACCGCCGACCACCCCCTGCGCGCCCTGCTCCTCCGGCGCGCCGACCAGGACCACACCCTCGTACTGACGGTGCATCACATCGCCTGGGACGGGGGCACCTTCAACGCCCTCTCCAGGGACCTGAGCGCCCTCTACCGGGCCGCCGTCACCGGAGCCGACGCCGGGCTGGAGCCCCTGCCCGCGCAGTACGCCGACTTCGCCCTCTGGCAGCGCACCACCTTCACCGACGAACGGCTGGCCGGCCACCTCGACCACTGGCGCACCCACCTGCTCCCGCCGCCCCGCCCCCTGGACCTGCCCACCGACGCGCCCCGCACGCCCCGGCCCACCGCGCACGGCGACCGCCGCTTCCGCACCTTCGCGCCCGAGGTCACCGACCGGCTCACCGCCTTCGCCCGCACCACGGGCGCGACCCCGTTCATGGTGCTGCTCGCGGGCCTGGCCGCACTGCTCCACCGCCTCACCGGAGCCACCGACATCCCCATCGGCTCGGCCGTGATGAACCGCGACCTGCCCGGACTCGACCGGCTCATCGGCAACTTCGGCAACACCCTCGCCCTGCGCGCCGACCTCGACCGCGACCCCGGAACCGCCGAACTGGTCGCGCGGGTACGCACGTTGTGCACCGACGCGTACGCGCACCAGGACATGCCGTTCGACCTGCTCGTGGAGAGGCTGCGGCCCGAGCGGCACCCGGGCCGGGCCGTCTGGTTCGACGTCATGCTGCTCTTCCTCACCCAGGGGCTCCAGGGACCCGAGCTGCCCGGAGTGAGCGCCGAGTGGGAGACCGTCCACAACGACACCACCCAGTTCGACCTGTCCCTGGAAGCCTTCCTCACCGGCGGGCGGCTGCGCATCGAGGCCACCTACCGCAGCGGCCTGTTCACCCCGGAGACCGTCGACCGGCTGCTGGCCCGGCTGGAGACGCTGCTCGCCGCCGGGCTGGCCGACCCCGAACAGCCCGTGTCCCGCCTGCCGTTGATGTCCGGGGCCGAGGAACAGCAGGTCCTGACGGAGTGGAACACCACCGCCCGGCCGGTCCCCGGCACCACCCTGGCCGCCCTGCTCGCCGAACAGGCCGCCCGCACCCCCGACGCACCCGCGCTCACCTTCGACGACCTCACCCTCGGCTACGCCGCACTCCACGCACGCGCGGCCCGCCTGGCCCGCCTGCTGGTCGCCCACGGCGCCGGCCCGGAGCGACGCGTGGCCGTGGCCCTCGACCGGGGACCCGACCTGGTCGTGGCGCTGCTCGCGACACTCCAGGCGGGCGCCGCCTACGTCCCGCTCGACACCGGCTACCCCGCCGAACGCCTCGCCGTGATGATCGAGGACGCCGCCCCGGCGCTCGTCCTGACCTCCACCGCCGCCGCGCACAAGGTCCCCGCCCCGGCGGCACCGACGCTCCTGCTCGACGACCCCGCCCTGCGCGAACGCCTGGCGGCCCTGGACCCCGCCGCCCTCTCCGACGCGGAGCGGCTCGCGCCGCTGCGCCCCGAGCACCCCGCGTACGTCATCTTCACCTCCGGCTCCACGGGCCGCCCCAAGGGCGTCGTCGTCCCGCACGCGGCGATCGTCAACCGGCTGCTGTGGATGGCGGACACCTACCGGGTCGGCCCCGGCGACCGGGTGCTGCAGAAGACACCGGCGAGCTTCGACGTGTCCGTCTGGGAGTTCTTCCTGCCGCTGATCACCGGAGCGGCGCTGGTGCTCGCCCGCCCCGGCGGCCACCGCGACTCCGCCCACCTCGCCGAGCTGATCCGCGAACAGCGCGTCACCACCGCCCACTTCGTCCCGTCGATGCTGCGGGTCTTCCTCGACGACCCGCACGCCGAGCGGGCCCGGGGCGTGCTGCGCCGGATCGTGTGCAGCGGCGAGGCCCTGCCGACGGACCTCGCCGAACGCTGCGCCCGCCTGCTGGACGGCACCGAACTGCACAACCTCTACGGCCCCACCGAGGCGGCCGTGGACGTCACCGCGTGGCCGTGCGCCGACGGCACCGGCTCCGTGTCGGGCTCCGTGCCGATCGGACACCCGGTGTGGAACACCCGCACCCTCGTGCTCGACGCGTCCCTGCGCCCGGTGCCGCCCGGCGTCCCGGGCGAGCTGTACCTCGGCGGGTCCCAGCTCGCCCGGGGCTACCTCGGCCGGCCCGCCCTGACCGCCGGACGCTTCGTCGCCGACCCCTACGGCCCGCCCGGCGCCCGCCTCTACCGCACCGGCGACATCGTGCGCTGGACCGTCCACGGGGCGCTGGAGTTCCTCGGCCGGGCCGACGACCAGGTGAAGATCCGCGGCTTCCGGGTCGAGCCGGGCGAGACGGAGGCCGCGGCGACCGCGCTGCCCGCCGTGTCCCAGGCCGCGGTGACCGTACGCCAGGACACCCACGGCGACCCGCACCTGGTGGCCTACGTCGTCCCGCGCCCCGGCGCCCGCCCCGAACCGCAGCGGATCCGGCGGGACCTGGCCGACACCCTGCCCGGCCACCAGGTGCCCTCCGCCGTCGTCGTGCTGGACGCCCTGCCGCTGACCCCCAACGGCAAACTCGACCGCGCGGCCCTGCCCGACCCCGACCTGTCCGCGCTCACCACCGCCGACGCGCCCCGCACCCCGGCCGAGGCTTCCCTGTGCCGCCTCTTCGCCGACCTGCTCGGGCTGCCCTCCGTGGGCGTCCACGACGAGTTCTTCGCCCTCGGCGGGCACTCCCTCCTCGCCACCCGGCTCGTCGCCCGCGTCCGCGCCGAGCTGGGCGTCGCCCTGCCGCTGCGGGCCGTCTTCGACACACCCACCGCCGCCGCCCTCGCACCCTTCCTGGAGACCCCCGCCCAGCGGCGGCCCCCACTGCTCCCGGCCCGGCGCCCGGACCGGGTGCCGCTGTCCTTCGCGCAGGCCAGGCTGTGGTTCCTGTACCGGCTGGAGGGGCCCACCCCCACCTACAACATCCCCACCGCCGTCCACCTCACCGGACCGCTCGACCCCGCAGCCCTGCGCGCGGCGCTCCAGGACGTCGTGGACCGGCACGAGGCGCTGCGCACGGTCTTCCCCGACGACGACGGCGTCCCCCGGCAGGAGATACGCACGGACACCGCCGTCCCCTTCGAGACCGTGACCGCGTCCGTCGGTGACCTCGACGCGCTCATGAGCGAGGCCGCTGCCCACTCCTTCGCCCTGGACCGCGAGATCCCCGTCCGCGCGACCCTGTACGCCCTCGCCCCCGGCGACCACGTCCTGCTCCTGCTCGTCCACCACATCGCCACCGACGGCTGGTCGGCCGAACCCCTGCTGCGCGACCTGGAGACCGCCTACACCGCCCGGCTGCGCGGCACACCCCCCGTGTGGCCGCCGCTCGCCGTGCAGTACGCCGACCACACCCTGTGGCAGCGGGACCTCCTCGACGAGGAGTACACCGCCGAGGAGGTGCGCTACTGGGCGCGGCGCCTGGACGGGCTGCCCGAGGAACTCCAGCTGCCCGCCGACCGGCCCCGCCCGCCCGTGCCCGGATACCGGGCCGGTGCCGTCGACTTCACCCTCGACGCGGCGACCCACCGGGCCTTGCGGGACCTGTCCGCCGAGGCGGGCGGCACCGTCTTCATGGCGCTCCAGGCCACCCTCGCCGTGCTGCTCGGCCGGCTCGGCGCCGGCGATGACATCCCCCTCGGCACGCCGGTGGCCGGGCGCGGCGACCCCGTCCTGGACGACCTCGTGGGCCTGTTCGTCAACACGCTCGTGCTGCGCACCGACGTCTCGGGCGCCCCGACGTTCCGTGCGCTGCTCGCCCGGGTGCGCGAGAACGACGTGGACGCCTACGCCCACCAGGACCTGCCCTTTGAACGGCTGGTGGACGCGCTCGGGCCCACGCGCTCGATGGGCCGCCACCCGCTGTTCCAGGTGATGCTCGCCCACCAGCAGGCCCCCACCGGCCGCCGGGACTTCGCCGGACTCACCCTCACCGAGCGACGCGTCCCCTTCTACACCGCCAAGACCGACCTCGCCTTCCACGTGTTCGAGCGGCCCGACGCCGACGGCATCGACGGCTCCCTGGTGTACAGCCACGACCTGTACGACCCGGACACCGCGCGGGAGATGACCGAGCGGTTCGTCCGCCTGGCCGGTGAGCTGGCCCGCCACCCGGACCGCCCGGTGGCCGCCGCCGACGTCCTCACCCCGCGCGAACGGGACCTGCTGCTGGGGGAGTGGAACGACACCGCGCGCCCCATGCCGGCCACCACACTGACCGCCCTGGTGGAGGAACAGGCCGCCAGGACCCCGCACCTGGTGGCCGTCGAGTACGGCATTCCCGGCGGCACGGCCCTCACCTACGGCGAGCTCGACGCCCGCGCCAACGGCCTCGCACGGCAGCTCATGTCCCTCGGGGTGGGCCCGGAGCGCCGCGTCGGCATCCACCTGGAGAGGTCCGTGGAGATGGTCGTCGGGCTGCTCGCGGTGCTGAAGGCGGGCGGGGCCTTCGTCCCGCTGGAGCCGTCCTGGCCGGCCCGGCGCATCGCCGAGGTGTGCCGCGGCGCGGCCCTGACCGCCGTACTCGGCCGGCCCGGCGACGACGGCCTCCTGGGGGAGGACGCGCCGCCCGTCGTCGAGGTCGCCCTGGACGGACCCACCGCGGAGAACCCCCGGGTGCACGTCGACCCGGAGGGCCTCGCCTACGTCATCTACACCTCCGGCTCGACCGGCGTCCCCAAGGGCGCGATGATCCGGCACCGGGCCATCGCCCACCGGCTGCTGTGGCAGCGCGGCCTGCTCGGCTTCGGCACCGACGACGCGGCCCTGTTCAAGGCGCCGCTCGGCTTCGACATCTCCATCAACGAGATCTTCCTGCCCCTCGTCAACGGCGGCCGGGTGGTGATCGCCGAGCCCGGCGGCGAACGGGACGTCGACTACCTCCTCGACACCGTCGAACGGCACCGGGTGACCTTCACCTACCTGGTCTCCTCGATGCTCGACCTGCTCCTCGAACTGGACGGCTTCGCCCGCCGCGCCGCCTCGCTGCGCCACGTGTGGTGCGGCGGCGAGGTGCTCACCCCAGAACTCTTCGCCCGCTTCCGCGCCGCGAGCGAGGCGGTGATGTACCACGGCTACGGACCGGCCGAGGCCACCATCGGCGTCAGCCACGTCGTCTACCGCACCGGGGCGATCCGCAGCGCCGTCTCCATCGGCCGGCCCAACTCCAACACCCGGCTGTACGTCCTGGACGACCGGCTCCAGCCCGTCCCGGTCGGCGTCCCGGGCGAGCTGTACGCGGGCGGTGTCTACCTCGGTCGCGGCTATGTCAACGACCCGCGCCGCACCGCCGGCCATTTCGTCGCCGACCCGTTCGGCCCGCCCGGTGAACGCCTCTACCGCACCGGCGACCTGGTCCGGTGGCAGCGCGACGGCACCCTGGAGTTCCTGGGCCGCGCCGACAACCAGGTGAAGATCCGCGGCATGCGCGTCGAGCTGGAGGAGATCGAGGCGATCCTCGAACAGCACCCGGGCGTCCGGCGCGGTGTGGTGGTGATCCGCGAGGACGCGCCGGGCGTCAAGCAGCTCGCCGGGTACTACCTGGCCGCCCACGGCCTCGGCGAGCTGCACGGCTGGTTGCGGGACCGGCTGCCGGAACACATGGTGCCGCGCACCCTCACCGCCCTGGACGCCTTCCCGCTGCTGCCCTCCGGCAAGGTGAACCGGGCCGGGCTGCCCGCGCCCCGCAGCGCCGTCACCGCCCCGGCACGGGAGCCCGCGAACGCACGCGAGCGGCAGCTGT
The DNA here is from genome assembly GCF_040628815.1 of Streptomyces sp. NPDC006140. Classification (NCBI taxonomy): domain Bacteria; kingdom Bacillati; phylum Actinomycetota; class Actinomycetes; order Kitasatosporales; family Streptomycetaceae; genus Streptomyces; species Streptomyces sp. NPDC006140. The sequence goes on from NZ_JBEXTS010000002.1 coordinate 588,947, forward strand.
GCGAGCTGTTCGCCGCCGTCCTCGGCCTCGAACAGGTCGGCGTCGACGACAACTTCTTCGAGCTGGGCGGCGACAGCATCGTCTCCATCCGCCTCGTGACCCTGGCCCGCAAGGCGGGGATCGCTCTCAGCCCCCGGCAGGTCTTCCAGTCGCCCACACCCGCCGGACTGGCCGCGGCCGCCGAAGCCGCCCGCAAGCCCACCGCCACGGCCGCCGACGATCCGGTGGGGGAGGTGCCGCTCACCCCCGTCATGCGGTGGACGGCCGGCCCCGACGGCTCCTACGGCGGCCTCGCCCAGGCGGTCCTGCTGGTGACCCCGCCCGGCCTGACCGACGACACCGCCACCGCCGTGTTCCAGGCCCTCCTGGACCGCCACGCCATGCTCCGCGCCCGGCTGGCCGGCGACGGCACCCGGCTCCTGGTGCCCGCCCAAGGGGCCGTGGACGCGGGGGAGTTGCTGACCCGGGCGCACGGGACGGTCGAGGAGGAGCTGGCCGGGGCGGTGGAGCGCCTCGACCCCCGGGCCGGACGCATGCTCCAGGCCGTCCGGTTCGACACCGGCCGGCTCCTCCTGGTGGCGCACCACCTGGTGGTCGACGGGGTGTCCTGGCGGATCATCACCGACGACCTGGCCGAGGTCTGGCAGGCGGTACAGGCCGGTGCGGTCCCAGGGCCGGGCCGCGTCGGCACGTCGTTCCGCACCTGGAGCAGGCTCCTCGCCGAAGAGGCCCGCACACCGGAGCGGATGCGGGAACTCCCGTACTGGGAAGCCGTCCTGGACGGCGCGAGCCCCCTGCTGGAGCACGCTCCCGAGCTGCCGGGGCCCGTCCGGGAGCAGAGCCTCGTCCTCCCCGACGAGATCACCACCCCCCTCCTGACGACCGTGCCCGCCGCCTACCGGGCCGCCGTCCCCGACGTGCTGCTGACCGGCTTCGCGCTGGCCGCCGCCGTCTGGCGGGAGCGGCGCGGGGACCTCGCGGACCGTTCGCTCCTCGTCCAACTGGAGGGCCACGGACGCGAGGAGGACCTCGCCGAGAACGTCGATCTCTCCGCCACGGTCGGCTGGTTCACCACGTTCCACCCCGTCGCCCTCGACCCCGGCCCGGTCGACCTCGACGAGGCCCTGTCCGGCGGCCCGGCCGCGGGCACGGCCCTGAAACGCGTCAAGGAGCAGCTGCGCGCCGCACCGGACCACGGCCTCGGCTACGGCCTGCTGCGGCACCTCAACCCCTACACCGCCGCCGAACTGGACAAGCGCCCGCAGCCGCAGATCGTCTTCAACTACCTCGGCCGTTTCACCGCCTCCGCCTCCGGCGACGAGCCCTGGCAGCTCGCCCCCGAGGCGCCGATGCTCCGCGTGCCGCAGGACGGCGGGCGGACCGCCGCCTCCGCGCTGGAGATCAACACCGTCGCCGTCGAGGAGAGCGGCGGCGTCCGGCTGCACGTCTCCGCGTCCGCCCCGCAGGCATTCCTCGCACCGTCCGAGACCCGAGCCCTGCTCGCGCTGTGGGAGCGGGCCCTGAGGGGCCTGGCGCGGCACACCGAGGACGCCCGTGCGGGCGGACTCACCCCCTCGGACCTGCCCTTGGTGGCCCTGACCCAGGAGGACATCGAGGACTTCGAGAACGCCTTCGAGAACCACAGCGACGCCTTCGAGTACGACAGCGACGACTTCGAGTACGACAGCGACGACTTCGAGAACCACAGCGACGACCTCGACGACAACGATGGCTTCTGAGCGACAGCGGAGGAACCGGTGACGCAGCACCCCCCGACCGCGGACGAGCTGCTCCGTACGGTCACCGACACATTCGGCTCGGACACCCCGCCGGGCGAGGACGACAGCCTCATCGCCTGGGGCCTGGACTCGATCACGCTGATGAGGATCGCCGGCTCCTGGCGCAAGCAGGGCGTCAAGGTCGGCTTCGCCGAACTGGCCCAGGAACCCACCCTGCGCGCGTGGCGCGCCCTGCTCGCGTCCCGGATCCGGACTCCCGAGCCGGGGGCCGGGCCCACCGCCGAGGCCCCGGCCCCGGAACCCGGTGAGCCCTTCCCGCTCGCCGTGATGCAGCACGCCTACTGGATCGGCCGCGGCGACGACACCACGCTCGGCTCCGTCGCCGCGCACCTGTACGTCGAGTTCGACGGCTCCGGCGTGGACCCGGACCGGCTCGACACGGCCGTGCGGGCCCTGGTCCGGCGGCACGGCATGCTCCGGGCTCGCTTCGGCGACGACGGCCGCCAGCAGATCCTGCCCGGCCTCACCCGCCCGGCCACCGCCGTCAACGACCTGCGCGCCCTCGACCCCGAGACGGCCGCGGCCAAACTGGAGGACGTCCGGCACTCCTCCTCGCACGCCCGGCTCGACGTGGGGGCCGGCGAGGTGTTCTCCGTGCAGCTCTCCCTGCTGCCCGGCGGCCGCAGCCGGCTGCACGTGGACGTCGACATGCTCGCCGCGGACGCCCTCAGCTACCGCGTCCTGCTCTCCGACCTCGCCCGGCTCTACCGCGACCCCGAGGCCGCGCTGCCGCCGATCCGCAGCAGCTACCCGGCCTACCTGGCGGAACGCACGGAGGTGCGGCGGCTGAGCCGGGAGCAGGCGCAGGCCTGGTGGCAGCGCCGGATCCCCGAGCTGCCCAGCGCGCCCGACCTGCCGCTGGTGCCCGAGGGGGAGCGCGCCGACCCGACCCGCGTGACGCGGCGGCACCATTGGCTTCCGCCGGCCGAGAAACGGCGTCTGGCCGCCCGCGCCCACCAGCACGGGCTGACCCCCGCGATGGCCGTCGCGACCGCCTTCGCCGAGGTGCTGGCCGCCCACAGCGGTCAGCCCCGCTTCCTGCTGAACGTCCCCATGTTCGACCGGCGCGGCTCCCACCCCGACACCGACCTGCTCGTCGGCGACTTCACCAGCTCGGTGCTGCTCGACGTCGACCTGGCCGAGCCGGCGACGTTCACCGAGCACGCCCGGCGGCTCCAGGACCGCATGCACACCGACGCCGCCCACGCCGACTACTCCGGCGTGGAGGTGCTGCGCGACCTGACCCGGCTGCGCGGCGAACAGGTCCTCGCGCCCGTGGTGTTCACCAGCGCCCTCAACCTCGGCGAGCTGTTCGACCAGGAGGTGCGCGGCTCCTTCGGACAGCCCGCGTGGATCATCTCGCAGGGCCCGCAGGTGCTGCTCGACGCCCAGGTCACCGAGGTCGACGGGGGGCTGCTCGTCAACTGGGACGTCCGGGAGGACGCCTTCCCCGCCGGACTGGTCGACGCGATGTTCGCCGCGTTCCACGGACTGGTCACCCGGCTCGGCACCGAGGACGAGGTCTGGGACCGGCCGGTGCCCGCCCTGCTGCCCGCGGAGCAGTCGGCGGTCCGCACGGCGGTGAACGCCACGGCCGCGCCGCGCAGCCACCGGCTCCTCCACGACGGCTTCTTCACCCACGCCGCCGAACGGCCCGAGGCCCCCGCACTGCTGTGGGGCACCGACGGCGCCCTCTCCTACGGCGAGCTGGCCGACCGGGCCCTGCGGTGCGCCGGGGCCCTGGCGCACCGGGGCGTGCGGCCGGGCGACACCGTCGCGGTGAGCCTCCCCAAGGGGCCCGACCAGATCACCGCCGTCCTCGGCGTGCTGGCCGCGGGCGCCGCCTACGTACCGGTCGACGTCGAGCAACCGCCCGCCCGCCGCGACCGCATCCGCGCCACCGCCGGCTTCCGCCTCACCCTCACCGACGGCCGCACGAGCGAGGACGGCCTGCCGGTCCGGGAGGCTATCCGGCACGCCCCCCTGCCCGCGCCCGCGCCGGTGGACGAGGAACAGGTCGCCTACGTCCTGTTCACCTCCGGCTCCACCGGGGAGCCCAAGGGCGTCGAGGTGCCGCACCGCGCCGCCATGAACACCATCGACGACCTCGACTCACGCTTCGAGGTGGGCCCGTCGGACCGCTGCCTCGCCCTGTCCGCGCTGGACTTCGACCTCTCCGTCTACGACGTGTTCGGACTGCTGAGCGCGGGCGGCGCCGTGGTCCTGGTCGAGGAGGCGGACCGGCGCGAGGCCCGGCCCTGGGCGGAGCTGGTGCGCACGCACCGGGTGACGCTCGTCAACTGCGTCCCGCCACTGCTGGACATGCTGCTGCTCGCCACCGGGCCCGGCGAACTGGCCGGTCTGCGCGCGGTGCTGCTCGGCGGGGACTGGGTGGGCACCGACCTGCCCGGACGGCTCGCCGAACGCGCACCGGGCTGCCGGTTCGCCGGACTCGGCGGCACCACCGAGACCGCGATCCACTCCACCGTGTGCGAGGTGCCGGACGCCCGTGTGCCCGCGCACTGGCGGGCCGTGCCGTACGGGACGCCGCTGCGCAACGTCCGCTGCCGGGTCGTCGACCCGCGCGGCCGGGACTGCCCGGACTGGGTGCCGGGGGAACTGTGGATCGGCGGGGACGGCGTGGCGCTCGGCTACCGGGGCGACCCGGAGCGCACGGCCGGGAAGTTCACCGAGGCCGACGGCGTGCGCTGGTACCGCACCGGCGACCTCGCCCGCTACTGGCCGGACGGCACACTGGAGTTCCTCGGCCGGCGCGACCACCAGGTGAAGCTGCGCGGCTTCCGCATCGAACTCGGCGAGGTGGAGGCGGGGCTCGCCGGGCATCCGGCGGTGCGGCGTGCCGTCGCCGGGCTGACCGGCGGACCCGGGGTGCAGCTGGCGGCCGCGGTGGCCGCCGAGCCCGGGACGGCGGAGGAGGAACTGCGGCAGTGGGCGCGCTCGGTGCTGCCGCCCCACATGGTCCCGGCCCGGGTCGCCGTCGTCGAGGAGCTGCCGCTCACCGCCAACGGCAAACTCGACCGCCGCGCCGTCCGGGTGCTGTGGGAGACGCCGGAGCCGGGGGAGGGGGAGCGGCAGGCGCCCGGCAGCGCCCTGGAGACGGTCGTCTGCCGTGTGTGGGCCGACGTCCTCGGCGTCGAACGGGTCGGCCTCGACGACGGGTTCTTCGCGCTCGGCGGGGACTCGGTGCTCGCCACCGTGATCGTGAGCCGGCTGCGGGAGGCCCTCGACACCTCCGAGGTGTCGGTGCGGGCCCTGTTCGCCACCCTCACGGCGGGCGGCATGGCCGAGCGGCTGGCCGCCGAGGAGCACACCCCGGGACGGCTGGAGCAGGTCGCCGCCCTCCACCTGGAGATCGAGGGCATGTCGGCGGAGGAGGTCGACTCGGCGCTGCGTGACGGCTGAGCGACGCCGGAGCGGCGGGGCGCCTCACGCGCCCCGCCGCTCCGGTCCCCCTCGGGACGCCCGGCCTGCCGGCCCTACTTGTCCAGCTTGGCGAACCCGGTCTCCAGGTTGTCCAGCGCCCACGGGATGCCCAGCACGGACGGGCTGCGGAGCTGGCTGATGGTCGCCACGTCGGTCACGACGTAGCGGTCCTCCTTCACCGCGGACATGTTCTTCACCAGCGCGCTGGACTCGAAGGCCTTCCTCAGCTGCGGCGTGGTGAACGCGATCACGACCAGGTCCGCGTCGAGCTTGTCGAGCTGCTCGAAGGACAGCTCGCCGGTGGGGCTGCCGCTGACCGTCTTGATGTTCTTCACCGACGGGGTCAGGCCCAGCCCGACCTCGCTCATCAGCTTGGCCGCGAAGTCCTCCTCCGAGGCGATGGTGAAGATCTTGGCCGGGGTGTTGCCGATGGACAGGCTGTAGGTCTTGCCCTTCAGGCCGGGGTGCTCGGACCTCACCTCGGCGATGCTGTCCTCGGTGTCCTTGATGGCCTTCTCCGCCTGCTTCTCCCGGCCGACGGCCTTCGCCACCACCTGGACGTGCTCCTGCCAGGTCTGCTTGCCCCACGCCGTCTCGTAGCCGATGGTCGGCGCCACCGCGGAGAGCTTCTTGTAGTTCTTCTCCAAGGTGAAGTCGGAGGTGGCCAGGATCAGGTCGGGCTGGAGGGCGGCGACCTCCTCGAAGTCGACCCCGTTCATGGTGTCGAGGAGCTTGGTCTTCTTGGTGTCGACCCGGTCCTTCAGCCAGGGGTGGACGCCGTCGGCCGCGAAGGCGTCCTTGGAGACGGCGACCGGCGTGACCCCGAGGGCGTACAGCGCGTCGACGTCGTCCGTGCCGCCGTCGCCGATCACCACGATCCGCTGCGGTTCCTCGGTGATCTTCGTGCTGCCGAACTTGTGCTTGATGGTGACGGGGAAGGCGGACGAGGAGCCCGCCTTCGCGTCGCCGGAGGAGGGGTCGGAGGAGGTGCCGGAGTCGTCCTTGACGGAGCCGCAGGCTGCCAACCCGGCGGCCAGGGTGACGGTGAGAAGGGTGGTGAGGAGCTTTCTCGGCATGCGCGTCCCTTGTCGCCGGGGTACTGGCAGGAGTCGTACGGCCGTCAGTAAAGCAAGGTAAGGCTTACCTCAGCAACGGTTTCCGGACAATCTCCGCCCGCTCGTGCTGATGTGACGGAGCGTCAGTTATGGACGCGCCGTCAGATACCCTCCCATCGTGCGGAAGTAGTCGGTCGCGGCGTACTCCGCGCCGTCCTCCGTGCGCAGCCGGCGGATGACGAGCCCCGGGCAGCGGCCGGTGTGCGCCTCGGGGCCGGCCACGATGACCACGCCGTCGCCCTCGCGGATGAAGATCCGCCCGGGCGTGCCGCCGTAACGGCCCTCGGACACGGCGGCCGAGGTGATCCGCAGCCGCTTCCCGCGGTGGAAGGTGTACGCGTTCGGATACGGGTCCGACTGGGCGCGCACGAGCCGTTCCAGGCGCTCGGCCGGCCAGGTCCAGTCGATGCGGCTGTCCTCCGCGGAGCGCTTGTGGAAGAAACTCGCCCTGGAGCGGTCCTGCGGCTGCCACCGTCCGGCGTCCCGGCCCGTGGCGATGAGGTCGAGAGACTCGCGCACGATCGGGGCGATGAGGTCGACGGTCCGGTGGAACAGGTCGGTCGCGGTGTCGGCGGGCCCGACCGGTACTGCTCGCTGCACCAGGATGTCGCCGGCGTCGAGCTCGCCGTTCATGCGGTGCGCGGTGACGCCGACGCGCTCCTCGCCGTTGATCAGCGCCCAGATGATCGGGGAGAAGCCGGCGTAGGACGGCAGCAGCGAGTCATGGATGTTGAGGGTGCCGTGCGGCGGGAGGTCGAACACCTCCGGGGGCAGCCAGGTGCGCCAGTTGTTGGCCACGATGAGGTCCGGCCCCGACTGCCGCAGGGCGTCGAGGAGTTCGGGATCGTCGGGGCGGTTGCGCAGGAGGACGGGGACGTCGTGCTTCTCGGCGAGTTCGGCGACGGAGTCGTCCCAGATCTTCTCGTAGGCGTGGTCGCTCTTGGGGTGGGTGACGACGAGGGCGACCTCGTGGTCGGAGTCCAGCAGGGCCTGGAGCGTGCGGTGACCCCAGGTCTGGTAGCCGAACATGGCGACGCGCATGCGGTTCTCCCTCTCCGGCGGCTCCATTGCAAGGTAAGGCTAACCTTATCTAACATGTGGCTGCCTGAGGGAGGCGATGCCACGGTGAACTCACCGCTCACGGGATCGGACACCACGGACACCACCTACGACGTCCTCGGAATCGGCTTCGGGCCGTCAAATCTCGCCCTCGCCATAGCGATCGAGGAACACAACGCGGGTGCTGCGCCGGAGGACCGGCTCAACGCCCTCTTCCTGGAACGCCAGCCGCGCTTCGGCTGGCACCGGGGCATGCTCATCGACGACGCCACGATGCAGGTGTCCTTCCTCAAGGACCTCGTCACCCTGCGCGATCCGGCCAGCGACTACAGCTTCCTGTGCTTCCTGCGCGAGCGCGGCCGGCTCGTCGACTTCCTGAACCAGAAGACGCTCTTCCCCCTGCGGGTGGAGTTCCACGAGTACTTCGAGTGGGCCGCCGCACGGGTACGGCACCTCGTGGCCTACGACCGGGAGGTGACCGCCGTCGACCCGGTGCGCGACGAGTCGGGCACCGTCACGGGCTTCCACGTGGTCTGCGGCGCCTCCGGCGAGACGTACCGGGCCCGCGACCTGAGCGTCGCCGTCGGCCTGGAACCGCATGTGCCGCCCGGCGTCGAACTGTCCGAACGCGTCTGGCACAACAGCCAGTTACTGCCCCGCGTCACCGAACTGCTCGACCGGCGCACGCCGGTGCGCCGGGCCGTCGTCCTCGGCGCGGGCCAGAGCGCCGCCGAGACGGTCGACTACCTGCACCGCTCCTTCCCCGAGGCCGAGGTCTGCTCGGTCTTCGCCAAGTACGGCTACACCCCGGCCGACGACAGCCCGTTCGCCAACCGCATCTTCGACCCGGAGGCGGTGGACGTGTACTTCACCGCGCCCTCCGAGATCAAGCAGTCCCTCTTCGACTACCACCGCTCCACCAACTACTCCGTCGTCGACATGGACCTCCTGGAGTCGCTGTACGCCACCTCCTACCAGGAGAAGGTGACCGGCCGGGAGCGCCTGCGCTTCCTCAACGTCTCCCGGATACGGGACGTCCGGTCGCGCGCCGACGGCCTGCTCGACGTCGTCGTGGAGTTCCTCCCCACCGGCGAGCAGCGGGTCCTGGAGGCCGACCTGCTCGTCCACGCCACCGGCTACCGGCCCCGGGACCTCACCACCCTGCTCGGCGAGGCGGCCAAGGTCTGCCTGCGCGACGACGAGGACGCGATCCGCGTCCGCCGCGACCACCGCGCGGAGACCGCCCCGGACGTGACGGCCGGCATCTACCTCCAGGGCGGCACGGAGCACACGCACGGCCTCACCTCGACACTGCTGTCGACGACGGCGATCCGCGCGGGCGAGATCCACCGCTCCCTCCTCGACCGGAGAGCGGCGGGCGTCCGACCCCGTCTGCTGAACTGAGGGCATGACGTCCCCGCCCAGCCGGATCCCGCGCGCACTCGACCGCTTCCACACCGCCCGCCCCTGGGACCACAACGCCCACTTCCACCCCTGGATCCTGCGGCAGCTCCCCGCGCGACTGGGGAGCGCCCTGGACGTGGGGTGCGGCAGCGGCGACCTCGCCCGGCTGCCGGCCGGCCGGGCCGGGCGCGTGCACGGGATCGACGCGGACCCGGCGATCACCGCCCGGGCGCGCGAACTGACCCCCGCGTCGGCCCCGGTGACGTACACGGTGGCCGAGGCGCCGGACGGGCTGCCCGATGCCGCGTACGACGCCCTCACCTGCGTCGCCGTCATCCACCACCTGCCGTTCACCGAGGCCCTCACGGCCTTCCGCGACCGTCTGGCCCCCGGCGGGACTCTGGTGGTCGTCGGTGTCCACCGTGCGGAGGATCCCGTCGACCACCTGCTCTCCTTCGTGTCCGTCCCGCTCAACATCGTCATGGCGCTGCTGAAGAACCGGGGCCGCAGGGTGGCCCGCCCGGTCGCGATGACCGCCCGCACCCGGGCCGCGGACATGACGTTCTCCGAGATCGCCCGCGAGGCGCGCACCGTCCTGCCCGGTGCGCGCCTGCGCCGACGTCTGTTCTGGCGCTACACCCTGGTGTGGCGCCGCCGTTGACCGGCCGCCGCGTCAGCCCGCGGCGCGGAAGGTGCGCAGCCGCAGCGAGTTGCCGACGACGAAGACCGAGGAGAAGGCCATGGCCGCTCCGGCGATCATCGGGGTGAGCAGGCCGGCCGCGGCCAGCGGCAGGGCCGCCACGTTGTAGGCGAAGGCCCAGAACAGGTTCGAGCGGATGGTGCCGAGGGTGCGCCGGGCGAGCCGGACCGCGTCCGCAGCGGCCCGCAGATCGCCCCGGACGAGCGTCAGGTCGCCTGCCTCGATCGCGGCGTCCGTGCCGGTGCCCATGGCCAGACCGAGATCCGCCTGGGCGAGGGCCGCCGCGTCGTTGACCCCGTCGCCGACCATCGCCACCGACCGGCCTTCGGCCTGCAGCCGCTTGACGACCTCGACCTTGTCCTGCGGGAGCACCTCGGCGACGACCTCCTCGATGCCCACCTCGCGGGCGACGGACTCGGCGACGGCCTTGTTGTCACCGGTCAGCAGGATCGGCGCGAGTCCCAGCGCACGCAGCCGCCCGACCGCCTCCGCGCTCGTCTCCTTCACCGCGTCGGCGACCTCCAGCACCGCCCGCGCCGCGCCGTCCCAGGCGACGGCGACGGCGGTGCGCCCGGCGTCCTCGGCCGCCGCCCGGGCCCGCGCCAGGTCCTCGGGCAGCTCCATCGCCCAGTCGGCCAGCAGCCGCTCCCGCCCGACGAGCACGGCGTGGCCCTCGACGATGCCCTGGACCCCGAGCCCGGGCACGTTGGCGAAGTCCTCGGGGGTGGGCAGCGTGCCCAGCTTCGCCAGGGCCCCGTCGGCGACGGCACGGGCGATCGGGTGCTCGGAGGAGTGCTCCAGCGCCCCGGCCAGCCGCAGCGCGTCGGCCTCGTCGGTGCCGTCGGCGGTGTGCACGGCCAGCAGCGTCATCCGGCCGGTGGTGACGGTGCCGGTCTTGTCCAGGACGACGGTGTCGATCCGGCGGGTGGACTCCAGGACCTCCGGGCCCTTGATGAGGATGCCGAGCTGGGCGCCCCGCCCGGTGCCGACCATGAGCGCGGTCGGTGTGGCCAGGCCCAGGGCGCACGGGCAGGCGATGACGAGCACGGCGACCGCGGCGGTGAAGGCGGCCGTGAGCCCGGCGCCGTTGCCGAGCCAGAAGCCCAGCGTGCCCAGCGCGAGGGCGATCACCACCGGCACGAACACGGCCGAGACGCGGTCCGCGAGGCGCTGCGCGGCGGCCTTGCCGTGCTGCGCGTCCTCCACCAGCTTCGCCATCCGCGCCAGCTGCGTGTCGGCGCCGACCCGCGTGGCGCGCACGACGAGCCGCCCGCCGGCATTGATCGTGGCGCCGGTGACCGGGCCCCCCGCGCCGACCTCCACCGGCACCGACTCACCGGTGAGCATCGAGGCGTCCACCGCCGAGGAACCCTCGACGACCGTCCCGTCCGTGGCGATCTTCTCCCCGGGCCGGACCAGGAACCGGTCCCCGACCCGCAACTCGCCCACCGGCAGGGTCTGTTCGCGGCCGTCGTCCCGCAGCACGGTGACGTCCTTGGCGCCCAGCTCCAGCAGCGCCCGCAGCGCCGCTCCGGCCCTGCGCTTGGCGCGGGCCTCGAAGTACCGCCCGGCCAGGATGAAGGCGGTGACGCCCGCCGCGGCCTCCAGGTAGATGTTCCCGGCACCGTCCGTGCGCTCGATGGTCAGCTCGAAGGGGTGCGTCATGCCCGGCGTGCCCGCGGTGCCGAAGAACAGCGCCCACAGCGACCACAGGAACGCGGCCGAGGTGCCGACCGAGATCAGCGTGTCCATGGTGGCCGCGCCGTGCCGGGCGTTGACGAGGGCCGCCTTGTGGAAGGGCCACGCCGCGTACGTCACGACGGGCGCGGCCAGGGTGAGCGACAGCCACTGCCAGTACTCGAACTGCAGGGCCGGGATCATGGCCATGGCCACGACGGGCACCGCCAGGACCACGGCCGTGACCAACCGCTCGCGCAGCGGCCGCAGTTCGTCGGCCTCGGCGGCCGGCTCGCCGGGCTCCTCGGGCGGTGCGGGCTCCTGCGCGGTGTACCCGGCCGCCTCGACCGCGGCGATCAGCTCCCGGACGGAGACCTCGCCCGCATAGCTGACCTTCGCCTTCTCGGTGGCGTAGTTGACGGTGGCGGTGACCCCGTCCATGCGGTTGAGCTTCTTCTCGATGCGCGCCGCGCAGGACGCGCAGGTCATGCCGCCGATGGTGAGCTCCACCTCGGCGCCGGTGCCGGTCGTCGTGCCCGTACTCATGACGCAGACCCCCTGGAGATTTCGTGCATACGGGGCGGGGGTATCCCCTCGCCGGCCTCATGTATACCCCCGAGGGGTATATGATGCAAGTGCGGGAATCGCTTGACTCTATACCCCCTGGGGGTATTGTGAGCTGCATGGAGGCCCCGCACCCGCGCGGCAGGCCCGCAGCACCGAAGGAGCCGAAGGCCATGAAAACCGGACTGAAGATCACCACCTTCGCCGCCGCCCTGGCCGCCACGTTCGGCACGGCCTACGGGGTCGGCCAGGGCGTCGGCCCCGTCGTCGCCGACGACCCGCCGAAGCACGAGGACGGGCACGCCCGGCCCGCCTCCCCGCCGGCGCGGGGCGACGGGCACGCGGGGCACGACACGCCCCCGGCGGGCGGGCTCCAGATCTCCGAGGACGGCTACACCCTCGACCTGAAGACCCCGACCGTCACCGCCGGGCAGCGCGCCGAGCTGCGCTTCACCGTCCGGGACGGCAGCGGTCGCGCGGTCACCGCCTACCAGCGCGAGCACGACAAGGAACTCCACCTCATCGTGGCCTCACGCGACCTGGCCACCTACCGCCACCTGCACCCCACCCGCGCCGCCGACGGCACCTGGAGCACCCCCGTCGACCTGCCCCGCGCGGGCGGCTACCGCGTCTTCGCCGACTTCACCCCGGCCCGGAAGGACGCGCGGAACCTCACCCTCGGCGCGGACCTCGCCGCCTCCGGCCCGTACCGGCCGAAGGAACTGCCCGCACCGAGCACCACGGCCGAGACCGACGGCTACCAGGTCGAACTGACCGGCGCCCTGCGCCCCGGCGAGGCGAGCGAACTGAAGCTGAAGGTCTCCCGCGACGGCAAGCCCGTCACCGACCTCCAGCCCTACCTCGGCGCGTACGGCCACCTGGTCGCCCTGCGCTCCGGCGACCTCGCCTACCTGCACGTCCACCCGAACGGCGAACCCGGCGACGGCACCACCAGGCCCGGCCCGGACATCTCGTTCACGGCCACGGCACCCAGCGCCGGCTCCTACCGCCTGTTCCTGGACTTCCAGCACGACGGAAAGGTCCACACGGCGCCCTTCACCGTCCGCGCCGGGGGAGCTGCGGCCGGTTCCGGTACCCCCGAGGGGCATGCGGACGACGGCCACGGACACTGAGCGTCAGCCGAGGGCCCGGTCCAGGTTGAAGGCCGCGCTGATCAGCGCGAGGTGCGTGAACGCCTGCGGGAAGTTGCCCTGCTGTTCCCCGGTGTGGCTGATCTCCTCGGCGTACAGGCCGAGATGGTTGGCATACGTCAGCATCTTCTCGAAGGCGAGGCGCGCCTCGTCGATCCGGCCCGCGTGCACCATCGCCTCGACGTACCAGAACGAGCAGATGGAGAACGTGCCCTCGTCACCGCGCAGCCCGTCCGGGCTGGCCTGCGGGTCGTAGCGGTACACCAGCGAGTCGGACACCAGCTCCTCGGTCAGGGCGTCCAGCGTCGACAGCCACTTCGGGTCGGTCGGGGCGATGAACTTCGTCAGCGGCATCATCAGCACGGCCGCGTCCAGCACGTCGCCGTCCTCGTGCTGGACGAAGGCCCGGCGCTCCGCGCACCAGCCCCGGCTCATGATCCGCCGGTAGATCGTGTCGCGGCACTCCCGCCAGCGGGGCAGGTCGGCGGGCAGTCCGCGCCGGTTCGCCATCCGGATGGCCCGCTCGATCGCCACCCAGCACATCAGCCGCGAGTACAGGAAGTCCTTGCGCCCGCCCCGGGTCTCCCAGATGCCCTCGTCGGGCTGGTCCCAGTGGTCGCACACCCAGTCCACCAGGGCGCACACGTCGTCCCACTGGTCGCTGGAGATGGGCTTGGCCCACTTGTCGTAGAGGTAGATGGAGTCGATCAGCGCGCCGTAGATGTCGAGCTGGAGCTGGTCGGCCGCCGCGTTGCCGACCCGGACGGGCGCCGAGCCCTGGTGGCCCTCCAGATGCTCCAGCTCCCGTTCGGGCAGTTCGGTGCGCCCGTCGATGCCGTACATGATCTGCAGCGGGCCGGAGGGCTTGCCGTCGCCCGGGCTGATGTGCCGGGTGACGAAATCCATGAACGCCTCGGCCTCGCCGGTGAAGCCCAGCCGCAGCAGGGCGTAGACGCAGAAGGCCGCGTCGCGCACCCACACGTACCGGTAGTCCCAGTTGCGTTCGCCGCCGAGCTGCTCGGGCAGGCTCGTGGTCGGCGCGGCCACGATCGCCCCGGTCGGCGCGTAGGTGAGCAGCTTCAGCGTCAGGGCCGAGCGGTGCACCATCTCCCGCCAGCGGCCCTTGTAGCGGGACGCCGACAGCCAGCGCCGCCAGTACGCCACCGTCGCCTCGAACTGCTCCTCCGCCTCCGTGCGCGCGCACCGGCGGGGTGAGACCTCGCCGCCGACCTTGTCCAGCGCGAACACCGCCGACTCGCCCTCGGCGAGCTTGAAGTCCCCGCGGACGTCCGGCCCGTCGGTCTCCAGCGGCACGGTCGCGGTCAGCGCGAGCGCCATCCCGTCGGCCTCGAAGACGGCCGTCTCACCGGCCGGCCGGACCGTGTGCGGCCGGGTGCCGTAGTCGAAGCGGGGGGCCACCCGCGTACGGAACGGGATCGAGCCGCGCACGCACACCACCCGCCGGATCAGCCGGTGCCGCTCGGCCTCCACCGCATCACCGCCGACCGGCATGAAGTCCTGCACCTCGCCGACGCCGTCCTCGGTGAAGAAGCGGGTGATCAGGACGTTGGTGTCGGGGAAGTAGAACTGCTTGGTCCGCGCCGGCACGGCCGCCGCCAGTTCGAAGCAGCCGCCACGCTCCGCGTCCAGGATCGAGGCGAAGACGCTCGGCGCGTCGAAGGCCCCGCAGCAGTACCAGTCGATCGTGCCGTCGGTCCCCACCAGGGCCACACTGCGCAGATCGCCGATGAGCCCGTGCTCGGCGATCGGCAGATACCGCCGGCCGTCCGCTGTTCCCCGCATGGCAGCCTCCCTGACCCGGCGGGCCCTCAGCCCCAGCTTAGGCGGGAGGTGTCCCGCAGACACCGGGGCCGGGGATCACACCGTGACGACCCGCAGCCCGGCCTCCTCGAACCGCCGGAGCGTCGCCGCGTCGGCCGCCGCGTCCGTGACCAGCGTGTCCACCGCCTCAACCGCGCAGATGCGGGCGAACGCCCGCTGCCCCAGCTTGCTGGAGTCGGCGGCCACGACCACCCGCTCCGCCCGCTCGCACAGCAGCCGGTTGACCGCGGCCTCCGCCTCGTCGTGCGCCGCCGCGCCGTGCGTGACGTCGAAGGCGACCACGCCGAGGACCGCCACGTCCATGGTGATCTGGCCGAGCACCGCGTCCGCCAGCGGCCCCACCAGCTCGTACGACTGGGCCCGCGCGACGCCGCCGGTCAGCACGATCTTGAACTGGGGCCGCACGGCCAGCTCGTTGGCGATGTTCAGCGCGTTCGTGACGACGGTCAGCGCGGGCGACCCGGACGCCAGGTCCCCGCGCACGGCCAGGGCCCGCGCCACCTCCGTGGTGGTCGTGCCGCCCGTCAGCCCGACCGCCTCACCGGGCGCGACCAGGTCCGCCACGGCCTTCGCGATGCGATGCTTCTCCGAGGCGTTGCGGGCCGTCTTGTAGCGCAGCGGCAGCTCGTACGACACGCCGTGCACGACCGCGCCACCCCGGGTGCGCACCAGCATCTGCTGCTCGGCGAGCCGGTCGAAGTCCCGGCGGATCGTCGCCGCCGACACTCCCAGCTCCCCGGCCGCCTCCTCGACGTCCAGCCGGCCGCGCTCGACGAGCAGTTCCAGCAGCGCCTTCCAGCGGGCGTCGCGCGGCATCCGCACCTCCACGTCTCGATCCCGGGCGACCCTAGCGCACCAGGCCGCGCACAGTGCTTGATGCTGCTCGAAAACTGGCGATACCTTGCAGGAACAATCAGAGCGGAGGGTGCGGCATGACGCATGTCGAGGACGAGCTGACCAGTCAGCCCGAGTGCTGGACCCGGGCCGCCGCGGAGGCGGCGGGCCATGCGCGGGTGCTGCCGGAACGGGGCGAGCGCGTGGCGATCGTCGGCTGCGGCACCTCGTACTTCATGGCGCAGGCCGCCGCCGCCCTGCGCGAGGGCGCGGGCCAGGGCGAGACCGACGCGTTCGCCGCCTCGGAGTTCCCGCACGGCCGGGCGTACGACCGGGTCGTCGTCCTCACCCGCTCCGGCACCACGACCGAAGTCCTCGACCTGCTCGGCCGGTTGCGGGGCCGCACCCGCACGACCGCGATCACCGCCGACCCGGACACCCCCGTGCGGGCGGCCGCCGACGACCTCGCCGTCCTCGCCTACGCGGACGAACGCTCCGTCGTCCAGACCCGGTTCGCCACCACCGCCCTCACCCTCCTGCGCGCCCACCTCGGCCTCCACCCCCACGCCGCCGTCACCGACGCGCGGACCGCCCTGGCCGAGCCCCTGCCCGAAGGCCTGGTGGACTGCGGGCAGTTCACGTTCCTCGGGCGCGGCTGGACCGTCGGCCTGGCGAACGAGGCCGGGCTGAAGATGCGCGAGGCCGCCCTGGCCTGGGCGGAGGCGTACCCGGCGATGGAGTACCGGCACGGCCCGATCAGCGTCAGCACCACGGGCACGGCGACCTGGATGCTCGGGGACGCGCCGGACGGGCTCGCCGAACAGGTCCGCGACACCGGGGCGTTGTGGATCGCCGGAGACCTGGACCCGCTCGCCGAACTGGTCCGCGCCCAGCGCCTCGCGGTCGCCGTCGCCGCGTCCCGCGGGCTGGACCCCGACCGCCCGCGCCACCTCACGCGCTCGGTGATCCTCGCGCCCTGACCCTGGAGACCCCGTGCCCCTCACCACCACCGGCGAACTCGTCACCCGCGCGTCGGCGGCCCGTTCGGCCGTCGCCTCGTTCAACGTCATCACACTGGAACACGTCGAGGCCGTCATCGCGGGCGCCGAGTCCGCGCACGCTCCCGTCGTGCTCCAGGTCAGCGAGAACGCGGTGAGATTCCGCGGCGGCCGGCTGCTCCCCCTCGCCCGCGCGGCCGTCGCCGCCGCCGAAGACGCCGCCGTGCCGGTCGCGCTGCACCTCGACCACGTGCAGAGCGACACCCTGCTGCACCAGGCCGCGGAGGCCGGCTTCAGCTCCGTGATGTACGACGCGGCCCGGCTGCCCTACGAGCAGAACCTCGCGGCGACCCGGGCGGCCGTCGACTGGGCACACGCCCAAGGGCTCTGGATCGAGGCCGAGTTGGGCCAGATCGGCGGCAAGAACGGCAGACCCGCGCTGGACGCGCACGCCCCGGGCGCCCGCACCGACCCCGACGAGGCCCGGGCCTTCGTCGCCGACTCGGGCGTGGACGCCCTGGCCGTCGCCGTCGGCAGCGCCCACGCCATGACCACCCGCACCGCCGCCCTCGACCACACCCTGCTCACCCGCCTGTCCGCCGCCCTGGACGTCCCGCTCGTCCTGCACGGCTCCTCGGGCGTCCCCGACCACGAACTGACCGCGGCGATCGCCGGCGGCATCGCCAAGGTCAACATCGGCACGGCCCTGAACATCGCACTGACCGGCGCGATCCGCCGGTTCCTCGCCGACCGCCCCGATGCCGTCGACCCGCGCGACTACCTGACGCTCGCGCGGGAGGCCATGACCCGAGCGGTCGCCAGGACCCTGCGGACCCTGGCCCCGGCTACCGCTTGACCGTCTTCAGCACCACGAACTTCGGGTCGCTCGCGACCAGCCGGCTGTTGCCGAAGACCTTGCGCAGCTTCACGTGGTAGCCCAGGTGCCGGTTGCCGATCACCCACAGCTCACCGCCCGGCCGCAGCGCGCGCCGCGCCCCGGTGAACATCCGCCAGGCCGTGGCGTCCGTCGTCGCCTGGTGAGCGTGGAACGGCGGATTGTTGAGGACCAGGTCGACACTGCCCGCCGGCACGCCCGCCAGCCCGTCGCCGACCCGGAACTCCGCGTGCCCCGGCACACCGTTCGCCTTGTACGTCGCCTCCGCCGAGGCCACGGCCTGGAACGACTCGTCCACGAACAGCACCTCGGCCGACGGGTCGGCCAGCGCCACCGCCGTACCGACCACGCCGTTGCCGCACCCCAGATCCACCACCCGGCCGCCCCGGCCGTCCGGCAGGTGCCGGAGGAAGAAACGCGTGCCGATGTCGAGCCGGTCGGCGCAGAACACCCCCGCGTGGTTGACGACGGTGCGTCCCGAGGCCGCGCCGATGCCGTCCGGGAGCGTGTAGACGTACGGCCACGGGCTGGCGGGCCGTTCCAGCGCGGGGTCCGGCGCGCAGAAGATCAGCCGGGCCTTCTTCTCGGCGAGCGAGGTGCGCGTCGGGCCGAGGATCCGCTCGAACAGCCGGAGCGTCGAGGTGTGGATCTCCTTCACCATGCCCGTGCCGACGACGACCGTCCCCGCGTGCACGGCCGGGGCCAGCCGCAGCAACTGGTCCTCCAGCAGCGCCAGGCTCTTCGGCACGCGCACCAGCAGCACGTCGATCCGCTCCGGCGGCGGGTCCTGGGTGGTGAGCAGCCGCACCGCGCCGGGCTCGGCGCCGGCCCGCGCGAGGTTGGCGCGCGTCGCCTCCTGCGTCAGGTACGAGTCGGTGATCTGCACCGGCCGGTGCGCCGCGAGCGCCGTGACGAGCGCGCCCCAGCGGTCCCCGGCGACCACGACCGTGCCCGACAGCGGGACGTCCTCCCCGGCCAGATGCCTCAGCAGGTACTCGTCGGAGGCGTCCCAGGCGCGCAGCCGGTCGCGCGGGTCCTCGGGGAAACGGGTCAGCGCGAGCGCGCCCCACGGCGTCGTCATACGGTCGTTCATCGTGCGTCCAGGCTAGCCGAGCCGCAGCTCAGCCCCGGTCGGGCAGGATGGGAGGCATGGACGGCGAGCTGTTCCCCAGGGCCCGTGCCCAGGTCGCGCCCGGCGCGGTGCACGTGCCGGGCTGGCTGGACGCCGCCGAGCAGCGGTCCCTGCTCGACGCCTGCCGCGCCTGGGCCCGGCCGCCCGCCGGACTGCGCACGGTCCGCACCCCCGGCGGCGGCACCATGACCGCCCGCCAGGTGTGCCTCGGCTGGCACTGGTACCCCTACGGCTACGCCCGTACGGTCACCGACGGGGACGGCGCCCCGGTCAAGCCCTTCCCGGAGTGGCTGGGCGACCTGGGCCGCCGGGCCGTGCGGGACACCCTCGGGGGCCCGGCACCCGCCTACGACATCGCACTGATCAACTTCTACGACGCCGACGCCCGCATGGGCATGCACCGCGACAGCGACGAGGAGTCGGACGCGCCCGTGGTGTCGCTGAGCCTCGGCGACACCTGCGTCTTCCGCTTCGGCAACACCGAGACCCGCACCCGGCCCTGGACCGACGTCGAGCTGCGCAGCGGCGACCTGTTCGTCTTCGGCGGCCCGTCCCGGCTCGCCTACCACGGCGTTCCCCGGGTGCGCGCGGGCACGGCGCCGCCCGGGCTGGGCCTCACCGGACGGCTCAACATCACGCTCCGGGTCAGCGGCCGGTAGGCCGCCGCTCCGGCGGATCATGGGAGACTCGCCCTCATGAGCGGGAAGGCGGACCCCCGGCCGGCGGGGGATGGGAGCACCTCGAGGACGCGGCTGGACCGGGGACGCGGAGCCCTCGGACCCGCGCTGGAGCTCGTGCACACCGGACGCGCCCCGACCCGGGCCGTGCTCACCGCCGAGCTCGGCGTGACGCGGGCGACGGCCGGCGCGGTCGCCGCCGAACTGGAGGCGCTCGGGCTGATCCGGGTCGACGCCCGGCCCGGCGCGGCGGCCGGCTCGCAGGGCCGGCCCTCGCACAAGCTGTCCGTCGCCGAAGGCGGGCCCGTCGCCCTCGCCGCGCAGGTCCACGCCGACGGGTTCCGGGCGGCGCTGGTCGGTCTCGGCGGCCGGATAGTCGCCACCACGCCCGGCTGCGAGATCATCGACGCCGACCCGGCCAAGGTGCTCGCCTCCGTCGTCACGGCGGGCGCCGAGCTGCTGCGGGAGACCGGGCGGCGGTGCGTCGGCGCGGGACTCGCCGTCCCGTCCGCGGTCGCCGAACCCGAGGGCCTGGCGCTCAACCCGCTGCACCTGGCCTGGCCCGCGGGCGCGCCCGTGCGGGACATCTTCGCCGAGCAGGTGCGCGCGGCCGGCCTCGACGGACCCGCGTTCGCCGCCAACGACGTGAACCTCGCCGCGCTCGCCGAGCACCGGCACGGCGCCGGACGCGGCGCCCGCGACCTGCTGTGCGTGGCCACCGGCCACCGGGGCGTCGGCGGCGCGCTCGTCCTCGACGGCCGTCTGCACCGGGGCAGTTCGGGACTCGCCCTGGAGGTCGGCCACCTCACCGTGCACCCCGAGGGCCGCCCCTGCCACTGCGGCAGCCGCGGCTGCCTCGACGTGGAGACCGACCCGCTGGCCTTCCTGACGGAGGCGGGACGCGAGCCCGGCCCCGAGGTGTCCCTGCTCCAGCAGTCCATCGACCTGATCCGCCGCCACTACGACGACCCGGGCGTCCGCGCCGCCACCGAGGCCCTGATCGACCGGCTCGGCCTCGGACTCGCCGGCCTGGTCAACATCCTCAACCCGGACCGGATCATCCTCGGCGGCCTGCACCGCACGCTGCTGGACGCCGACCCGAGCCGCCTCCGCGCGGTCGTCGCCGACCGCAGCCTGTGGGGACAGAGCGGCGGCGTGCCCATCCTGCCGTGCACCCTCGACCACAACAGCCTGGTCGGCGCCGCCGAACTGGCCTGGCAGCCGGTCCTGGACGATCCGCTGGGAGCGCTCACCTAGGGCCCTTCTGATGGATCTCCGCGACGCCCGGCACGCCCGATCCATCAGAAGGGCCCCAGGGGCCTCATCCCCCGGTCAGACTCCACAGCGCCGCCACCACCGGCCGCCGCAGATCGGCCCGCCGCACGCACAGCCCGATCGGGAACGGCTCCGGCGGCGGATCGGCCGGGACGACCGTCAGCCGGTCCCGTACCGCGCTGTGCTCCAGCACCAGGCGAGGGACCACCCCCGTGCCGCAGCCCAGCGCGACCAGGGTCAACAGCCCTTCGTGGCCGTCCGGTTCACAGGCCACGTCGGGTACCGCGCCCCGGCCGCGGAACCAGCGGTCGGCCGCGTCGCGGACCAGACCGCGCTGGGGGAGCACGAACGGGCCGTCGAGCCCGGGATCGGGGCGGTCCCGGGCCGTCACCAGGACCAGCTCGGTGACCGCGACCGTGCGGCTCACCAGGGGTTCCGGCAGCCGCGGCGGGATGCCCGCCACCGCCGCGTCGACCTCGCCCTCGTCCAGCCGGGCCAGCGCCGCCGCCGCGTCACCCGTGCGCAGATCGAGCCGCACCTGCGGATGCGCGGCACGGAACGGCGCCAGCAGGTCCGGCAGCAGCGCCTGACACGCCGTCACCGTGGCGAACACGGCCAGCCGACCGGTGAGCAGCGCCGGATCGGGATGCTCCTCGCGGTAGGCGCGCCACAACTCCAGGGCCCGCACGGCGTATTCACGGAAGCGGTGCCCCTCCGCCGTGAGCGACACCCCGCGCGGCCCCCGGTCGAACAGCCGGTGCCCGAGGTCCGCCTCCAGCCGCTGCACGGTCCGGGTCAGCGTGGCCGGGCTGACGTGGCAATCCAGGCTCGTCCGGCCGAAGTTGAGCGTCTGCGCCAGATGCAGGAACAGTCGCAGCTCCCGGTGATCGTCCCACACGACCTGGCCCTTTCGTTTTCCGCAACAGTGCGCTGCACAAGTTGCGCTTGCCGCAACGCTCCGGCCGAGCCTACAACTCGACCATGACCTCGACGACCACGTACACCTCCCGCGTCTTCCCGCTCGACACCATGGACGTGCCGGGCGGCACCGAGACCGTCCTGCCCGGCGGGCGGCACCTCTTCCCGCTCCTCCCGCGGGCCTTCGCCGGCGTCCGGCGCGTCGGCGTCCTCGGCTGGGGACCCCAGGGGCGGGCGCAGGCCCTCAACCTCCGCGACTCCCTCGCCGGTACGGACATCCGGGTGGCGGTCGGGCTGCGCCCCGGCTCCGGCTCCCGGACCGACGCCCGCGCCCACGGCTTCACCGAGGACGACGGCACGCTCGGCGACTGGCTCACGGTCGCCGCCGACAGCGACCTGGTGATCCTGCTGATCGCCGACGCCGCGCTCGCCGCGCACCACCAGGAGATCTTCGCGGCCCTGAAGCCGGGCGCCGTCATCGGTCTCTCGCACGGCTTCTTGCTCGGCCATCTCCGGGAGACCGGCGGGGAGTTCCCGCCCGGACACGGGGTGATCGCCGTGTGCCCCAAGGGCATGGGCGACTCCGTGCGGCGGCTCTACCAGCAGGGCGCGCACGTCAACGGCGCCGGGATCAACGCGAGTTTCGCCGTGCACGCCGACCCGGACGGACGGGCCGTCGACCTGGCCCTCGGCTGGTCCGTGGCGCTCGGCTCGCCGTACACCTTCCGCACCACCCTCGACAGCGAGTACCGCTCGGACATCGTCGGCGAACGCGCCGTCCTGCTCGGGGCCGTCCAAGGCATCGTCGAGAGCCTGTACACCCGGTACCGCCTGGCCGGCGACGACGAGGTCACGGCGTACGAAAGGTCCTGCGAGAACGTCACCGGCCCGATCGCCCGCACCATCTCGCGGGCCGGGCTGCGGGCCGTCCGCGAGCACCTCGACACCGCCGGGCGGGACGTCTTCGACCGGGCGTACACGGCGACGTACGCCCCCGCGCGCGAGATCGTCGCGGAGATCTACGACGAGGTCGCCGACGGCACCGAACTGCGCAGCGTGATCCTCGCCGAACAGCGGCTCGGCGCACGCGAGATGAGTGTGATCGGCGGCTCGCCGATGTGGTCGGTGAGCGACCGGGTGCGGGCCCGGCGCGGCACCCGCGACCTGCCGGTCGACCCGTTCACCGCGGGCGTGTTCGTCGCCACCATGACGGCCCAGGTCGACGAGTTCGCCGAGCGCGGCCACCCCTGGTCGGAGATCGTCAACGAGTCCGTCATCGAGGCCGTCGACTCGCTGCTGCCGTACATGCACGCCCGGGACGTGGCCCACATGGTCGACAACTGCTCCCGCACGGCCCGACTCGGCGCCCGCCGCTGGGGCCCGCGCTTCCAGGCCGCGTACGAGCAGATCGCCTACCCGGCGGCCGCGGGCCCGGCGGACCCGGAGCTGGTGGCGGCCTTCGCCACCCACCCGGTGCACGAGGCGCTGGCCGCGGCGGCGAAGCTGCGGCCGTCCGTGGACATCTCGGTGACCTGAAGCCTGACCCCAGGGGTATCAGGCTTGCGCGCGCCGCTTCCGGGCAGGCGAGCCGCTGAGCGGGCAGGCTGGTCGGCAGACAGCACGCCCGCACCGCACCACCGAGGAAGTTGACGCAATGACCGACAAGCTCACCGTGAGCGTCCTGGGCACCGGCATCATGGGCGCCGCGATGGCCCGCAACCTCGCCCGCGCCGGACACACCGTCCGCGTCTGGAACCGCACCCGGTCCAAGGCGGAGCCGCTGGCCGCCGAAGGCGCGCACATCGCCGAGACCCCCGCGCAGGCGGTCCAGGACGCCGACGTCGTCCTGACCATGCTCTACGACGGCCCGGCCGCCCTGGACACCATGCGCGAGGCCGCGCCCGCCCTGCGCCCCGGCACCGCGTGGGCGCAGTCCACCACCGCCGGCATCGAGGGCGTCGCCGACCTGGCCGCCTTCGCCCGCGACCACGGTCTGGTCTTCTACGACGCGCCCGTCCTGGGCACCCGCCAGCCCGCCGAGGCCGGGAAGCTGACCGTCCTCGCCGCGGGCCCCGTCGAGGGGCGGGACAGGGTGACGCCGGTCTTCGACGCCGTCGGCGCCCGCACCGTCTGGACCGGCGAGGACGGGGCGGCGGGCAGCGCCACCCGCCTGAAGCTCGTCGCCAACAGCTGGGTCCTCGCCGCCACGGCCGCCGCCGGCGAGGTCCTCGCCCTCGCGAAGGCCCTCGACGTCGATCCGCACGGCTTCTTCGACCTCATCGCGGGCGGCCCGCTCGACATGGGCTATCTGCGCGCCAAGTCCGACCTGGTCCTCGACGGCCGGCTCACGCCGCCCCAGTTCGCCGTGAGCACCGCCGCCAAGGACGCCCGCCTGATCGTCCAGGCCGCCGCGGAGAACGGCGTCCGCCTGGACGTGGCCGAGGCCGCCGCCGCCCGACTGGAGCGCGCCGCCGCCCAGGGCCACGGCGACGAGGACATGGCCGCCGCCTACTTCGCCAGCTTCGACGACAAGCCCCACTCCTAGGAGGTCCCTCCATGTCCAAGCCGCCGCTGCCGCCCGAGGCCGACGCCCTGCTGAGCCGGCCCAACCCGTGCGTCATGGCCACGGTGCGCTCCGACGGCGCGCCGGTGTCCACCGCCACCTGGTACTTGTGGCAGGACGGCCGGGTGCTGATCAACTTCGACGCGGGCCGCGTCCGCCTGAAGCACCTGCGCCGCGACCCGCGCGTCACCCTCACCGTCCTGGCCGGCGACGACTGGTACACCCACGTCACCCTGATCGGCCGCGTCACCGAGATGTACGACGACGAGGGCCTGGCCGACATCGACCGCCTCGCCCGGCACTACATCGGCAAGCCCTACCCGGAGCGCGCCCGCCCCCGGGTGAGCGCCTGGGTCGAGGTCGACCGCTGGCACGGCTGGGGCGCGATGAAGGACAGCGACCAGGCCTCGACCTGAGGTCAGCGCCGCCACTCCACCGCGAACGCCCGGCCCGGGTTGTCCACGAGGACGCGCCCGACCAGCTCCTCGCCCACGGCCTGGACGAGTTGGGGCCGCACGCGGCGCAGCAGATACGGCATTCCGGGGCCGCCGTCCACCGAGCGGGCGGCGGCCGTCGTGGTGTCCGCGCCCAGCAGCAGCCGGTCGCCGAACCCGGCCTCGGCCAGGGCCCGTACGGCGTCCGGCATCCGCCAGTCCGTGGCGTGGTTGGCGCGCGACGGCCCGTCGAAGGCCAGATAGCAGCCGGACTCCGCGGCCTGCCGGTGCACCACGAAGTCGGGGGACCGGTTCAGGTGCCCGAGCACCACCCGGTGCGGCGGCACCCCCAACTCCCCGCACAGCAGGTCCAGTACGTCCAGCGCACCGGTGCCCAGTTCCAGGTGCACGGCGATCGGCGCGCCCGTCGCGTGGTGCGCCTCGGCCGCCGCCGTCATGGTCCAGCGGGCGTGCGCGTCCAGGGCGTGGAAGCCGCCCGCGACCTTGACGAGCCCCGCCCGCACTCCCGACGGCCCGATGCCGTCGGTGAGTTCGGCGACGAAGACGTCGGCGAGCCGTCCCCGCAGCCCCGCGAGGGTGGCCTCGTCGTAGTGCACGTCCTGGTGCAGCCCGGTCGCCGCCACCACGTGCACGCCGCACTCCCGGGACAGCGGCGGCAGATCGGCGGCCCGCCGCCCGAGCCCGTACGGCGTCCACTGCACCACGGCCCCGCCGCCCTGCTCCCGGAACGCGGCCAGCTCCGCCCGCGCCGCCGCCACGCTGCTCAGCTCCTGGCCCGGCAGCCGGGGACTGCCGAAGAACAGATGGTCGTGGGCGTCGCACACCCCCAGGTCCCCGGGCGACACGTCCCCCAGCACCGTACGGACCGCGCTCACCACTGCCGCCCCCGGGGCAGCCGCTCCCGACCCGGCGCCGACAGGTGCAGCACCTCGAACACGTCGCCACCGGCCTCGGGCGCGTCATGCTCCCAGAGGGAGAAGTGGACCAGCTCCCAGCGGCCGGTGTCGACGGCGGCAGCGGCGAGCAGGGCCCCGTTCCCGGCGGCCAGCCGCCGGACCTCGCCCACCGCGTCCGCCACCACGCCGGCCAACGGCACGCCCTGCGGCACCGGTTGACTCCGCCGCACCGCGCACCGCGCCCGCGAGCCCTGCCCCTCCTCGTACGCGAGCCCCGTCCACTGCCGCGCGGACGGCCGCCCGAAGTCGTCGCTGAGCCCCTGGAACCCGCCGCCCCACAGGAAGGCGTTCATGCCCTCGACGGTGTTCCACAAATAGAACGGCGCGTACTGGTTGACCGGCGAGCCGCGCAGGCCGCGCTCACGCATCAGATAGGCCTTGACGCCGAGCCCGTCCCAGTCGTCGAGCAGCCTCCCGCGCCGGGCGACGCGGTCCCGGATGACGTCCATGTCGTAGTCGGCGGGCAGGGTGATCTCGTACTGCATGGCGTGCATGAAGGTCTCCTCAAGAGGTGCGCGGTGCCAGCAGCGACAGCAGCCCTCGCACGCCCGCGTCGAACGCGGCGGGAGAGCCGGAGGCACGGGCGAGGACGTAACCGCCCTGGACGGTCGCGACGACCGCGGTCGCGATCTCCCGGCCGTCCAGACCGGGCGCGAACTGGCCCTGCTCCTTGCCCTCTTCGACGATCGCGGCGATCCGCTCCCGGAGCCAGTCGAGCGTCGCGTCGACCGGCGCGCGCAGCTCGGCGCTCGCGATCACGTCCGGATCCATCGTCAGCCGGCCGACCGGGCAGCCCCGCAGCACGTCCCGCTCGCGCCGCAGATACGCCGCGATGCGCTCGTACGGCGTCCCGGGGCCGTCCAGCACGGCCGCGGCCGTGGCCCGCATCTCCTCGGCGGTCCGCCGGATCGCGGCCAGCGCGAGGTCGGGCTTGCCCTTGAAGTGGTGGTACATGCTGCCCTGCCCGGCGCCCGCGCGCTCCAGGATCGCCTTGGGGCTGGTGCCGACGTAGCCGCGCTCCCACAGCAGCTCGCGGGTGGATTCGATCAGCCGTTCCGAGGTGCTCATGCACGCACTGTACATACCAGTAGTTACAGAAGTCGAGATCGCGAGGAGCAGCCGCGACCCGGCCGCCTACTCCGCGCGGGGTACGCGCACTGCCGCCGGCCGTACGACGACCGGGCGGCCTCGCGGGACGACCCTCGACAGCACAGGCATTCCGGCACGGCGACCGAGGAGTTGGACGACATGCAGACCCTGGCGCACTACGGCGACGGCGGGCCCGGCCCGTGGATTCTGTTCTTCCCGGTGATCTGGGCGCTGGTCATCGGCGGCGGCATCGCGCTGCTGCGCCGCACCACTTGGCGCGCACACCGCGGCGGCCCCTGGCGGCAGCCCCCGATGGGGAACGACTCACCCATCGCCGTACTCGGCCACCGCTTCGCCTCCGGCGAGATCGACGAGGACGAGTACTGGCGCCGCCTCTCCGTACTGAACGAGGAGTTCGGTCGCACGGCGAAGGGCGGCGGCGCGTGAACCTTCGGCCGCCCGGATCCACCGGCTCGGATGCACGGCCTGGATCCGCCGGCCCGGATGCACGGCCTGGATCCGCCGGCCCGGATGCACGGCCCGGATCCGCCGGCCCGGATCTACCGGCCTGGATCCGTCGGACCGGAGCACCGACCCGGTCCACGGACCCGGCGGCCCTCCGGCCCGTCAAGGCGGCGGCCGCGCGCCGAGCCGCCCCGCGGAACCGCACGGTGGCGGGCCGCGATCCGCGGCGCCAGGCGGCCCCGCCGGGCGGCGCACGCCCCGGGAGCACACCCCGCTGCGTACGCCCCGCCGGCGACCGCCGTGCGAACGGGTGGTCACCGCCCGGTCAACCGGCAACGGCGGACCGGGCGGGAGCGTGGTCGGGCCGGAGCCCGTCGACGGAGTGCCCCACCTCGGCGAACCGGCGCGCGGGCTTCTCCTGGACCGCGCGCCGCGACCGGCGCGACGGCGCCGCCACCGCGGGGGAGGACGTCGGCAGCGTGAACCACACGACCTTGCCGGACTCGCCGTCCGGCCGGACGCCCCAGCTCTCGCTCATGGCGGCCACCATCGCGAGCCCGCGACCGCGGGTCGCCAGCGGCGCGATGTCCTGGGGGTCCTCCACCACGGGCATCCGCGGGTCGTGGTCCCGCACCGAGACCGTGAGCCGGTCGAGCAGCAGCTCTATCTCCACGGTGCAGGTCTTGTCGGGCTGGGCGTGCCGGTGGACGTTGGACAGCAGTTCCGTCACACCGAGCGAGGCCCGGTCGATCAGGGCGTCCAGATGCCAGTAGCGCAATTGCGCAGAGACGATTCTGCGGACCTGGCCGATCCGCGACGGCAGGGCTTGGAGCTCCACCGTGCAGTGCCTGCTTGGGTAGCTGATCACGGCTGCGACTCCCCGACGTGAGGTCCGGAAGAACACGGAGTTCGGATCCAGCAGGGCGCCTTCGTGACACTGCCGCCCGCTGTCGTGGCCGGCGGGCTGGTTCGCAGCGTTATCGCCGGTAAACCCAGAGTGACGTGAGACAAGAGTGACCCAGGGGGTGGGGTACCGCAACTCGCGGCCATCTCAGTCGCCGCGCCCCGCCGCCCGGCGCACGGCCTCGATGAAGCGCCGCGCGGCCGGCGGGCCCGGCTCGCCCGGGGCGGGGTCGTGGTCGCCCAGGGTGAGCAGGTACCGCTTGCCGTTGAGATCCGCCGTGGCCCGGCCGTCGGGGCCGAACCAGGGCTTGGAGGCGCGCACGGCCTGCACCGGCGCGCTGTCGATCTCACTGCCGTAGCTGGTCAGCAGCTCGAGCCGGCCGTCACTGATCCGGACCTGGCCGGCCCGGGTGAGCGAACGCAGCCGCTTCCCGATCCGCACGCCCGTGGCCCTGAACTCCGGCTCCGCCATGCCACCCGCCCCCTTGTGCGCCTCGGTTTTCGCGCCCGCCCCGCCCCGTCCCGCGCGGTGCCGGTACGGGCCCCTGTCCTGATCCAGTCTGCCCCGTCCCGCGGCCCGGTCCCGCAGGGCGGCGTGCCCGCTCGCGGACGGCGCGCTGTGCCCTGCCGGACCCCTGGCCCGCCTCGGCCGGAAGCGTCGCTCCGGCGGTGCTCCCACCCCGCCGTCGCCCCGCCCGGGGCCTCGGTCCCGCGGTGCAGTCTGCCCCCGCCCGGCGTCGAGCACCAGTCCATGCGACCTCCTCGCCGGGGGGCGCCCGCAGCACACACGCGAAAGCGCCCCCGGGACCGCGCGCCCCCTTGCCCCGGCCTCTGCCCCAGGGGGCGCTTTGGGGGGCTCAAAGGTGCGTTTATGCAGGTGAGAAGCGTGCGCCGGGTGCTTATGATCGGGGGTGCCGGCCGCGCGCCCCGTTGTCGGCGCGCAGCGTTAGGAGCCCCCTCGTGAGCACTCCCCGGCAGACCCGGACCGGCGTGACCCTCGACGTCGACCACAGCGATCCCGCCTACCGCGCGTGGCTGAAAGAGGCCGTCCGCAGGGTCCAGGCCGACGCCAACCGCTCGGCCGACACGCATCTGCTCCAGTTCCCCCTGCCGGAGCGCTGGGGCATCGACCTGTACCTGAAGGACGAGTCGACGCACCCCACCGGCAGCCTCAAACACCGCCTCGCCCGCTCCCTCTTCCTGTACGGCCTGTGCAATGGCTGGATCCGGCCGGACAGACCCGTGATCGAAGCCTCCAGCGGCTCGACGGCCGTCTCCGAGGCGTACTTCGCGAAGCTGATCGGGGTGCCCTTCATCGCCGTCATGCCGCGCACCACGAGCGCCGAGAAGATCCGCCTCATCGAGTTCCACTCCGGCCGCTGCCACTTCGTGGACGACCCGCGCACGATGTACGAGGAGTCCGCCCGGCTCGCGGCCGAGACCGGCGGCCACTACATGGACCAGTTCACCTACGCCGAACGGGCCACGGACTGGCGCGGGAACAACAACATCGCCGAGTCCATCTTCCGCCAGCTGCGCCTGGAGCGGTTTCCCGAGCCCGCGTGGATCGTCGCCACGGCGGGCACCGGCGGCACCTCCGCGACCCTCGCGCGCTACATCCACTACATGCAGTACGACACCCGCGTCTGCGTGGCCGACCCCGAGAACTCGTGCTTCTTCGACGGCTGGACCACCGGCGATCCGGACGTCACGTGCGACTGCGGCTCCCGGATCGAGGGCATCGGCCGGCCCCGCATGGAACCGAGCTTCGTACCCGGTGCGATCGACCGGATGATGAAGGTGCCCGACGCGGCCAGCGTCGCCGCCGTACGGGCCCTGGAGCGCGCCATCGGCCGCAAGGCGGGCGGCTCGACCGGCACGGGCCTGTGGAGCGCGCTGAAGATCGTGGCGGAGATGGTGGCCGAGGGGCGGCAGGGGAGCGTCGTGACCCTGCTGTGCGACCCGGGGGACCGCTATCTCGACAAGTACTACTCGGACGCCTGGCTCGCCGCCCAGGGGCTGGACATCGAGCCCTACACCGCCGCGATCGACTCGCTGCTGGCGACCGGCGTCTGGCCCGACTGAGACCGGGCCCCGGGCTCAGGGGTCCTTTCACTATGCCCGTCCGGGTCGCGCGGCCTGGCACCGCACCTCGCCGCGTTGCCGAAACGCCCACGTGGCTCCGCCACGAGGGCGCTCCGGCGCCTTGCGATGCACGGCACCAGACCACGCGACCTGATCGGACGCTCATAGTGAAAGGACCCCTCAGGCCGTCAGCCTGCGGTCCAGCGCGGCCACGGCGTCCCGGAAGGCGCGCGCCTGGCCCGCGCGGACCGGTTTCATGGCGAGCCGGTACACCGCCGACCCGTCGGTGGCGAAGGTCCACCGCACCCGGGTGCCGGTGCCGGCCGGGGAGAGTCGCCACTCCTCGATGATCGCCCGCACCCCGGGCACGTTGGTGACGTCGACCCGATAGGCGTACACCTCGGGTTCCTTCGCCGCGATGACCGACTCGCGGAACCGGACGCCCCCGGTGAGCGTGATGTCGCGGCCCGCGCCGCCGTCGACCGGGCGGGCGGACCGCATCTGGGCGAACCACTCGGCCCAGCCGGGCACGTCGTCGTGGAGCGCACGGTAGACCGCCTCCACCGGCGCGGAGATCTCCCGTACGAACACATGCCGTACCGGCGCGACCTCGAGGAAGTCGAGCCCCACCGGGCGCAGACGGTGAGCCATGGACGCAGCCCTCCCTGACGGAAGCGGGCGATGACCGAAGCGTCACCCTAGCTGGCGCCCCGTCAGCTGTCTGCCCCCTCCTCGGGCTCGGGCTCCCCGGCCACGACCAGCCGCCGCAGATGCTCGGCGACCACCCCGCGCGCCTCCTCGGGCAGCCCGGCGTCCGTCACGAGCGTGTCGATCCGCTCCAGCGAGGCGAACGAACTCAGGCCCACCTTGCCCCATTTGGTGTGGTCGGCGACCACCACCACGCGCCGCGCCGACTGCACGAGCCGCCGGTTCGTCTCGGCCTCCGCGAGGTTCGGCGTCGACAGGCCGGCCTCGACCGATATGCCGTGCACCCCGAGGAACAGCAGGTCGAAGTGGAGCGCCGCGATCGCCTGGTCGGCCACCGGCCCCACCAGCGAGTCGGAGGGCGTGCGCACACCGCCGGTCAGCACGACCGTGGCCGCGCCCTGCCGCGGGCCCGAGGTGCGCTGCGCCGCGTGGAAGACGTCGGCCACCCGCACCGAGTTGGTGACCACCGTGAGGTCCGGGACGTCCAGCAGCTGGTGCGCCAGCGCGTACGTCGTCGTACCGCCCGACAGGGCGATCGCCGCGCCCGGCGCGACCAGCTTGGCCGCGGCCCGCGCGATGTCCTCCTTGGCGGTGAGCTCCAGGCCCGACTTGGCCTCGAAGCCCGGTTCGTGCGTGCTCGCCTCGACCACCGGGACCGCGCCACCGTGCACCTTCTCCAGCACGCCCTGCCGGGCGAGCGCGTCGAGGTCGCGGCGGACCGTCATGTCCGACACGCCGAGCTTGCGGGTCAGCTCGTTGACCCGCACTCCGCCCCGGCGGCGGACCTCGTCGAGGATCAGGGATCGCCGCTGCTCCGCGAGGAGGTTCTGATTCTCGCTCACGTACGCTCCGGTCCTTTCGCCTCAATGCCGTCCGACACGCCCAGCGCACCCGCCCCAACCAGGACATTTCTCCCGGCTCCGGTGCGCGGACGTCCCATCCTCGCATGTCGCGGGGCGACCGGCGGCATCGACCGCTCGTCGCGCACATGCCACGCCAGGGCTCAGCTGCCGCCCCGCCGCATCACGGATCGGGAAGATTCCGTGACAGGAGGTGTACGACGCCGCCGAACCGGAGATCCTTGTGCCCGCACGGACAGAGCCGACGGCGTGTCACGGGGGATGTGCGAATCAGTGGAACGTGCGCAGGAACATGCGTCGACCGGCGGACCGGACGGCCTGGCCACGCGGCCCGGCGAGACCGGCACCGCCCTGGAACTCCTGGTCCACGGCGTGGGCGGCACCACGCCGCAGGAGATGCTCAACGACCCGCGGACCGAGCGGATCACCGGCGACGACATCGCGGCCGTCTTCCGGCGCGCCGACGACGTCGACGCCGAGAACAGCCCCGACGCCCACCGCCGGGACGGCCCCGTGCCCGAGGCCTACGTCTGGTGCAACCTCACCTCCGGCAACGGCACCCGCGCCCTGTGGCTGCTGCTCCTGCCGTTCATGGTCGTCAACCTCGCCCACTGGATGCGCCCCAGCGCCCACGGCCGCCGCCGCACCGTGCGCCTGTACGGCCTCCTGGTGCGGCTCGCCGCCCTCACCCTGACGGTGCTGCTCGTCGCCGCGGCCTGCGAGGTCGCCCTCGACCTGGCCGCCTGGCAGTGCGCGGGCACGACCGCCTGCGCCGACCGCCACTCCTGGCTGGGCTTCCTCTCACCCACCGTCTCCAACGGCGGCTGGTGGAGCAGCCCCGGCCGCAGGCTCGCCCTCGCCTCCCTCGTCCCCACCGCCCTGACCGGCCTCCTCTGGTACCTGTCCCGGCGCACCTGGAGCGACTACGAGTCCCAGCAGCCGATCGCCCGCGACCCCGAGCCCGACGAGGACCCCGGACCGACCGCCCTCGGCCGGCCCGGCTTCTGGTACGGACGCCGGCTGGTGGCCCGGCTGCGCGCCGCCCACACCGCCGCCGGCCTGCTGACGGTCGCCGCCGCGGTCGGCAGCGCCGCCGCCCGCCACGACCGCGAGCCCGGCGGCCCCGCCCTGCTGCACACCCTTGGCCTGCTCCTGGAAGCGGCCCTCGCCGCCTGCGCCGTCGCCGTGGTCTGGGTGGTGTGCCGCCGGGGCCGCAGCGAGAAGCGCCTGGACAAGGAACTCGACGAGCGCTTCGTCCGGCGCCTGCCGCTCGCCGCCCTCGCCCTGCTCGCCCTCGCCCTGCTCTACGCCGGGTGGGAGCGGCCCGGCTGGGAGTCGGCAGGGCGGCTGCCGGGCGACACCGCCTTCGGCGGCCTCGCCCTGGCCCAGGGCCTGCTCGTGGTCGTCCTGGCCGTCGTCGCCCACACGCTGCACCGCACCGATCCCGACCGGCGGGCCGTGCTGCGGGGCATGGGCGGACCGGCCGTGGCGATGCTGGGCTGCGCCCTGGGCGGGGTGATGTCCGGCGGCGTCTCCCAGCGCGTCTCCGACTGGCTGGACGGCACGGGCGCGTCGATCGCGGGCCCGCCGGTCCTGCTGACCTGGCAGGCGTCCGTGATCCCGCCGCTGCTCGTCGTGCTGCTGGGGCTCTTCGGCTGGCTGGCCCACCGCGCCTGGCAGCTCGCCCGCGCCGAACGCGACACCGTCGCACGCGACTACCCGGACGCGGCCATGGACCCCGCCCGCACCCGCCGGATCGCCTACGCCCGCGCCATGGCCGCCCTCACCGACCGAGGACCCCGCATCGTCGCCGTCACCTCCGGCGTCACCCTGCTGCTCGGCGCCGGAGCCCTCGTCGGCGCCCTGACCACCGACGAGACACCCGGCGAGGCCGCACGGGGCACCTACCCCGTCCTCCACGGCGCAGCGGAGACCGCCCAGGCCCTCGGCTCCTGGCTGATCGGCCTCGGCTTCATACTCTTCGTCACCTGGGGCCGACGCGCCTACAAAGACCCCGCCGCGCGCCGCACCATCGGCATCCTGTGGGACGTCGGCACCTTCTGGCCGCGCGCCGCCCACCCCTTCGCCCCGCCCTGCTACGCCGAGCGCGCCGTGCCCGACCTGACCTGGCGGATGGCGACCTGGACCCGGGTCACCGGCGGACGCCTCGTCATCTCCGGGCACTCGCAGGGCAGCGTGCTCGCCGCCGCCGCGGCCTGGCAACTCACCCCCTCCGCCCGCAGACGCGTCGCGCTGCTGACCTACGGCTCCCCGCTGGAGCGCCTCTACGGCCGCTGGTTCCCGGCGCACTTCGGCCCCGCCGCGCTCAGCTCCCTGCACCGGGACGTCGACTGCTGGCGCAACCTGTACCGGCTCACCGACCCCATCGGCGGCCCCATGCGCCTGCCCGGCGACCGTGGCCCCCAGGTCGACCACCCGCCCCTGAAGGACCCCCTCGCCTACGGCCGCACCGACCTGCTGCCGCTGCCCGCGCCGATCCTCGGCCACTCCGACTACCAGGCGGACCCGGCGTTCGCCGAGGAACGCCGCCTGCTGCTGGCCCGGCTGCGGCCGGGGGTGCCCGCACCCCGCGACACACCCGAGCCGCCGACCCCACGGGACACACCCGAGCCGCCCGCGGCGTAGGCGAACCTCAGAGCAGCTCGGGCAGGTCCTCGGCGTAGAGCAGCGTCAGGTCGTCCGTGGTGGGCTCGGCGAGCTGGGCGACCCGGCTGGCGTGCCGCTCCACCATGGCCTCGAACGTCTGCCGCGCGGTACGGCCGTTGCCGAACGCCGGGCCCTTGGGGATCGCCGTGAAGTACTTGAGCAGCGCCTCCGCCGCACCCGGCGCCAGCCGGTACTCGTGCTCCTCGGCCTGCTGCTCCACGATCCGCAGCAGGTCCTCGGGGCCGTAGTCGCTGAAGGTGATGGTCCGTGAGAAACGGGAAGCGACACCCGGGTTGACCGACAGGAAGCGCTCCATCTCGGCCGTGTAGCCCGCGACGATCACCACGACCGCGTCCCGGTGGTCCTCCATCAGCTTCACCAGCGTGTCGATCGCCTCCTTGCCGAAGTCGCGGCCCGCGTCCTCCGGGGACAGCGCGTACGCCTCGTCGATGAACAGCACGCCGCCGCGCGCCTTCTCGAACGCCTCCTGCGTGCGGATCGCCGTCGAGCCGATGTGCTCGCCGACCAGGTCCACCCGGGACACCTCGACCAGGTGGCCCTTCTCCAGCACGCCGAGGGAGGCGAGGATCTCGCCGTACAGGCGTGCGACCGTCGTCTTGCCCGTGCCCGGGGAGCCGGTGAAGACCAGGTGCCGCTTGACCGACGCCGCCTTCAGACCGGCCTGCTGCCGGCGCCGGCCGACCTCGATCATGTCCGTGAGGGCGCGCACCTCGCGCTTGACGCTCTCCAGGCCCACCAGCGCGTCCAGCTCACCGAGGACGTCCTTGGAGGTGCGGACGGGCTGCGCCGGCTCGGCGACCGGGGCCGGGGGCGGCGGTTCGGTGCGCTGCTCCGGCACCGCGCCGAGCAGACCGGCGGAGTGGCTCACCGTCTGCACGGCCGTCTCCCGCGCCGCGGGCGCCCGCAGCCCCGCGCTCTCGTCGCTCGTGCAGTCCTCGACGAGCGGGCCCGCCCCGGACGCCGCGTCCGCGCCGCTGTCCGCGAACTCGTAACCCCCGCGCGCGCACCGCTCCGTGCGGCACTTCCTGAGCGTCGTACGGCTGCCGTCGATCACGTGGAAGCCGTAGCCGCCGCTGCCCGTCACCCGGCAGTTCAGGAAGCTGCCGCGGCCCCCGGCCGACACGTAGACGCCCGCTTCCGCCGGGGAGTCGACCGTGCAGCGCTCCACGGTGGGGTCGGCGCCCTTGGTGACGATCACGCCGGTCTGGGTGCCGTCGAGCGTGCAGTTGCTGAGGGTGCCGCCGCTGCCGTGGTCGCGGAACCAGGCGCCCGTCGCCGCGTCCCGGATCCGGCAGTCGTCGAGCTGCGCCGTCGCGCCGTCGCTCACCGACACGGCCGTGTTGCGCACCTGCGACAGGTCGCTGTCGACGACGTCCGCGCGCGAGCCGCGGTCGAGGACGAACAGCGCGTCCGGCACGTCGTGCACCCGGCAGGAGTCCAGGACCGCGGTGGCGCCGTCGCTGACCCACACCGCGGGGTAGTCGCCCGTGCTGTCGAAGATCTCGCACTGGTTGGCGTCCACGCGGGTGCCCGGGTCCCACACCGACAGGCCGTTGCGGCCGAACTGGCGCACCGTGGTGCGGGTCAGTGTGAGGACGGAACGGGAGCGCAGGTCGACCGCGTTCTCCGGGATGTCGTGGATGCGGCAGTCGGCGAGCGTCAGCACGGCGTCCGTGTCGAGCGTGACCCCGTCGGCCGTCGTGCGGTGCACATCGCAGTCGGTGAGGTGCGCGGTGGCCCGGCCGGTGATCTGCACCCCGCTGCCCCGCACCTCGTACACCTCGCAGCCCACCGCCTCCAGCGCGGTGTTCTCCCCGGTCGCCGACAGGCCCGAGCCCGAGGTGTGGTGCACCCGGCAGCGCTCCAGACGGGGGTGCGCGCCGCCGCGCACCGCCACGCCCGCCTGGCCGGCCGCGACGACCTCGCACTCCTCGAACACCCCGCCCGCGCCGTCGAGTACGGCGATGCCGACGCCGGCCGGGTTGTCGACCGCGCAGCGCCGGACCGTGGGCCGGGCACTGCCGCGCACCTCGATCCCGGCCGCCGACCGCGTCACCACCCGTACGTCCCGCAGCTCCGGCGTGCCCTCCTCGACCAGCACGGCCGGGGCGGCCGCGTCCTGGCCCTCCACGTGCAGGTCCTGGACCACCGCCGAGGCGCGCACGGTCAGCGGCACCCCGTCCACGGGCGCGATCCGCACCGAGCCGGGGGAGCCCTCGGGACCGCGCAGGGTCACCGCGCGCTGCACCACGAGGTTCTCCCGGTAGGTGCCGGGGGCGACGGTGAGGACGTCGCCGTCGGCCGCGGCCTCCAGGGCGGCGGCGAGCGATGCGTACTCACCCGTGCGGCGCCGCCACCGCGACGTGCCGGTGTGCGTCACCTGGACCGTGCCCTGTGCCATGGTGTAGCTGTGCCCCCACCTCGGTCGTACTGATGGCTCGTTCGCCCTCGGGACGCTGTGGCCGGTGTCGGGGCCGCTGCCGTGCCCGGCCCCCGGGGGCTGCGCGCGCACTGCGGCATCGACACCCGGCGTGTCCCTCCTGCTCGCTCGCACGCGGGTTGTGCCGAACGGTTCGGCCGGACCACCGTAGCGTGCGCGCGGGTGGTGGGTTGACCAGAGCCGGAAGGCTGTCAGCTGCCGGTGCCCGTCCTGCCCCAGTCCGGGCCCGCCTTGTCCCATGCCTGGTCCCAACGGGCGTACCGGCGGCGGACCATGCGCCAGACGATCAGCCGTCTGCCGCCCTCTATGAGCCCGCCGGCCGCCAGGGCCGCGCCGAAACCGGCGAGGACCGCGTGCGTCGACGCCGTCGCGGAGTCCAGGGGGCGGGCCACCAGCCGGCCGTGCCGGTCGGTCCATATCCGGAACTCGTCGCCCCGCTGCGGGTCCTTGAGGCTCGACAGCACCGGGCCCTGCTGCGGCGTGCCGTCCGGCGCGGTCCAGTCGGCGAGGACGCGGTTGCGCAGATCCCGGCCGGTGGAGGTCTCCGGGTCGGCGTCCAGCGGGGAGGGGTCGAGCTTGCGGACCACGGTGGCCGTCACCAGGTGCCGCGCCTCGTGCTGCTCCCGGACGGAGCGCTGCAGGGCGTCCTGGGCGGTGCCCCCGACGAGGAATCCGGCCACCGGGGCGATGAGCAGGATCAGCAGCAGGGCCGCCAGCGCCGCCCAGGCCTCGGCCAGGTCGGTCGCACGGCACAACGGGTTGCGCCGCCAGCGCCAGAGTCCGCTGATCGCTCGCACCGCCTGCACCCCCTTCCCGCTCCGTGATAACCCCCGGCGGAGCCGTCCACGCGCGCACCCGGCGAAGAGAGAGCGAAATCACCTCTCCCCAGGGCCTCTCATGAACTTCTCACACGAGGCCAACGCCCGGGCCGCCGACGCGGTTCCCACCCCAGCG
This sequence comes from Streptomyces sp. NPDC006140, assembly GCF_040628815.1. Lineage (NCBI taxonomy): Bacteria > Bacillati > Actinomycetota > Actinomycetes > Kitasatosporales > Streptomycetaceae > Streptomyces > Streptomyces sp. NPDC006140. The sequence continues at coordinate 626,597 of NZ_JBEXTS010000002.1, forward strand.
GGAGACCCGCCGCCTGCGCTTACTCGAGGATCCTGACCGGGTCCCCGACCCGGATCGTGCCGCGCGACAGGGGCACCAGGTTCTGGCCGAAGACCAGCTTGCCGCCGAGCCGCCGGTGCCGCCCGAGGCTGTACAGGGGCTCGCGGCCGCGCTCGCTGGTGCCTTGGTCGGTGGTGGTCACCACGCACCGGCCGCAGGGCTTGGCGACGCGGAAGGTCACCTCCCCGACGGCGAGGCGCGACCAGTCGTCCTCGGCCCAGGCCTCGGTGCCCGTCACGACCACGTTAGGCCGGAAGCGGTTCATGGGGAGCGGGCCCTCGTCCGCGTGGTCGCCCTGCGCGATCAGGGCGTTGAGGGCGTCGAGGGAGGCCGTCGTGGTGAGCAGCAGCGGAAAGCCGTCGGCGAAGGAGACGGTGTCACCGGGGCGCGCGTACTCCGGGTCGACGGGCCGGCGCGTGGCCGGATCGTCCATGAACACGAGGCGCGCGCCGATGCCGAGGTAGGCACTGCACCAGGCGTGCGCGGACTCGTCGTCGGCCGGGACCGCCTCGACCTTGTCGCGGAAGACCTGCACCGGCACGGTACCGACCGCCCCGGGGACGGGCACCGTGAGCGGCTCCATGCCGGGCGCGGACAGCCGGACACCGCCGCCGGGCAGCAGCTCGGCGGCGGCCTGCGCGAGGCGCGGCTGCTGGCGTTGCGTGACGACCTTTCCCCCGTCGTCGATCAGCACCCAGCGCCGGTCGCCGGCCAGTCCCCACGGCTCCACGACGGCCTCCCGGGGCGCCTGGCCCCGGACCGCCTTGACCGGATGGACATGAATCGCGTGCAGGTGTGCGTTCCCCATGGGGCCATCGTGCCAGCCGGCACCGACAGCCCCCGGGGCGGCGGCTCAGTAACCGCGGTACTGCTGGTTGTTGTACGGGTCCTGGTAAGGAGCCTGGGCGGGCCGGGGTGCCGCGGGGCGCATCGCCTCGTAACCCGCGGGCGCCGCCGGGCGCGGCTGCTGGGGCTGGGGGGCCGGGTAGCCGCGTGGTGCGGTGGCCTGCTGCGGGATGTACGCCGCGGGCGCCTGCTGGAGCGGGGCGGGCTGCGGCGCCTGCGGATAGCCGTAGGCGGGCTGGGACGGGGCCGCCGGCAGCGCCGGCAGCGCCGACGGGAGGGCGGGGAGGTTGCCGGCCGGCATGTCGTACTGCGCGGGGACCCGGATCGGGGCGATCTGCGGGGTACCCCGCTCGGCGACGAGCTTGTCGTAGATCGGGGTGTCCGGGAAGGAGGCGGAGTAGTAGCCGCCGCCATAGGTGGAGCGGGGGGAGGTCATGGCACATAAGTTAAGCCCACGATGTGCTGGTTGGGGAGACCGATAAGAGGGTTGTTTTCCGTGTCCGCAGTGACCCGGTATCCCCAATGCGAGCGAACTTGGCAAAAAGGGGCGCCGACCAGGGTTCTGATCGTGTAAAGGCCGAGTTCCGGGCAGGTTGCCGGGGGTTGGCCGCCGGTCTTCCGGTCGTCGTGCATGGGAGTTCGCCGCCGGGAGGAATAGGTTGTCCGAAGGGAACTCGTCCGGACGGCCGGGATGGGCCTGGCGCGGTGCCACGCAATGGGGGCGGACATGCAAATGCTGAAAGGTTCAAACACTCCTGTGCCCGCCGCGGCGCTGCGAGTGGAATTGGGCTGGCGCACCGGACCGGGCGTGCCCGACGCCGACGCCTCCGCTTTGCTGCTGATAAGTGGAAAAGTGCGTTCCGACGCGGACTTCGTCTTCTACAACCAGCCCGCGCACTCCTCCGGCGCGATCCGCCACGAGGGCAAGCGGAACACCGGCGGGCGCGTGACCGACACGCTCCTCGTCGACCTCGCGCGCGTGGAGCCCGCCATCGAGACGATCGTCCTCGCCGCCTCCGCCGACGGGGGCGCCTTCGGGCAGGTCCCGGACCTGTACATCGAGGTCCAGGACGCCGCCCAGGGCACCACGGTGGCCCGGTTCGACAACCCGGGCGCCACCACCGAAACCGCTTTCGTGCTCGGCGAGTTCTACCGCCGCCAGGGCGCCTGGAAGTTCCGCGCCGTCGGCCAGGGCTACAGCAGCGGACTCGAAGGCCTGGCCACGGACTACGGCATCACAGTGGACGAGCCGCAGCAGGCGGCACCCGTGACGGCGCCCGCGCCGCCGGCCTACACGCCCCCGACGACGACCCAACAGGCCACCCCGCCGCCCCCCGCGGAACCCCCCGCACCCGTCCGCCTCACCAAAGTCACGCTCACCAAGGCGGCCCCCTCCGTCTCGCTCACCAAGCAGGGTGGCACCTCCGGCGCCCTGCACGTGAACCTCAACTGGGAAGTGCGCAAGCAGTTCTCGGGGTGGAGCAGCAAGTTCGGCCGCCCGGCCGCGCTGCACTCCGACCTCGACCTCGACCTGTGCGCCCTGTTCGAACTCACCGACGGCAGCAAGGGCGTCGTACAGGCCCTCGGCAACACCTTCGGGGCACTGCACCAGCCGCCGTACATCCACCTCGACGGCGACGACCGAACCGGCGCTGTCGCGGCCGGTGAGAACCTCACCGTCAATCTCGACCACAAGAACGCCTTCCGGCGCATCCTCGTCTTCGTCACCATCTACGAAGGCGCACGCTCCTTCGCCGACCTGAACGCCACCGTCACCCTCCAGCCGCAGCACGGCGCCCCGATCGACTTCTCCCTCGACGAGTGCACGGTCCCCTCACCCGTGTGCGCGCTCGCCCTGATCACCAACACCGGCGGCGACCTGGTCGTCCAGCGGGAGGCCCGCTACCTGGTGCCCGAGCGCGGGGTGAGCCCGCAGCGGACCGTCGACCAGGCCTACGGATGGGGCATGAACTGGACCCCCGGCAGGAAGTGACGCCCTCCGGCGGGGATCAGCCCTCGTCGGGCACGGCGTCCGGGCGCGCGTAGGTGCGGCCCTTCCAGGCCGCACCCCGTCCCCGGTAGTGCTGCACGGCCGAATCGACCGTCATGAGGAGGTAGAGGAAGGCGGTGAACGGCAGCAGCGGCGCGAGCCACAGCGGTTGCCGGTAGTAGCGGAGCATCGGGACGTACGTCCCCGCCATCACGAGCCAGGCCAGGCCCCCGGCGACCGCCGCGGCCGTGCCGCCCGTGGCCAGGCCCACCACGAGTGCCACGGGCGGCACCAGGTACACCAGCGCCAGCCCCGCCACAGTCCCGGCCAGCAGCAGGGGGTTGTGCCGCAGCTGGGCGTACGCGCTGCGGGACACCATCCGCCACAGGTCGCCCAGCCGCGGATACGGCCGCACGCTGTCCACCCGGTCCGCCAGCCCCAGCCAGACGCGGCCGCCACCGCGCTTGACGGCCCGGGCCAGCGCCACGTCGTCGATCACCGCGTGCCGGATCGCGTCCGGGATCCGCGCCCGCTCGGCGGTCTCCGCCCGCAGCAGGACGCAGCCACCGGCAGCGGCCGCCGTCCGCGTCCCCTCCCCGCCGATCCGGCGGAAGGGGTACAACTGCGCGAAGAAGTAGACGAAGGCCGGCACGACGAGCCGCTCCCAGACGCTCTCCACCCGCAGCCGCGCCATCTGCGACACGACGTCGAACCCGCCGGAACGGGCCGCCGCCACCAGCTCCCGCAGACTGTCCGGCGCGTGCGCGATGTCGGCGTCGGTCAGCAGCAGGTACTCGGGACCACGCGCGCGTGCCAGGCCGATGCCGTGGCGCACCGCCCACAGCTTGCCGGTCCACCCCGCGGGCGGTTCACCCGGCGAGGACACGGTCAGCGGCAGCCCGCCGTGCCGGCGTGCCAGGTCACGCGCGAGATCACCGGTGCCGTCCGCACTGCCGTCGTCGACGAGGAAGACCTCCGCCCGCCCCGGATAGTCCTGCAGGAGCAGCGACGGCAGCGCGGCGGGCAGCACCGCCGCCTCGTCACGGGCCGGGACGACGACGCACACGTCCGGCCACACGTCCGGCTCCACGCGCCGGGGCAGTCGCACATCGGTACGCCAGAAGAAGCCCTGACAGAGCAGCAGCCACAGCCAGGCGAGAAGTGATCCAGCGGCAGTCCACACAACGGCGCTCACGCGCGCAGTCTGCCCCACGGGACCGGCCCGGGACCGCTCATCGTCTATCGTGATCGGGTGAAGATCGCGCTCATGGACTCCGGAATCGGTCTGCTGGCGGCCACCGCCGCGGTACGGCGGCTGCGCCCCGACGCCGATCTCGTGCTCTCCCTGGACCCCGATGGCATGCCCTGGGGCCGGAGGACACCGGAGGAGCTGACCGAGCGAGCCCTGGCCGTGGCCGAGGCGGCCGCAGCGCGCCGCCCCGACGCCCTGATCGTCGGCTGCAACACCGCGACCGTGCACGCGCTCACCGCCCTGCGCGCCCGCCTCGAACCCGAGCTTCCGGTCATCGGCACCGTCCCCGCGATCAAGCCGGCCGCGGCGGGCGGCGGACACCTCGCCATCTGGGCCACCCCGGCCACCACCGGCAGCACGTACCAGCGCACCCTGATCCGGGACTTCGCCGGCGGCGTGCCCGTCACGGAGGTGCCGTGCTGGGGCCTCGCCGAGGCCGTGGAGCACGCGGACGAGGCGGCGATCGACGCCGCCGTGGCCGCGGCCGCCGCACTCACCCCGGAGGACGTGACCACCGTCGTCCTCGGCTGCACGCACTACGAACTGGTCGCCGAGCGCATCCGGACCGCCGTCCAGCGCCCCGGCCGCCCGCCCCTCGTGCTGCACGGCTCCGCGGGCGCCGTGGTCGCCCAGGCCCTGCGCCGGCTCGGCGAGCAGCCCGCGCCGGGGGCCACCCCGCACGGCACCCTGACCGTGCTGCTGAGCGGACGCGAGGGTGCGCTGCCCGCGCCGGCCCTGGCGTACGAGGAGGGGCGGCTGCTGCAGGCGGTCACCCCGGCCCGCTGACTGCAGCCTCCTGACGGTCGCCGACGCGGTGGAACCGGCCGACGCCCGGCCGGCCCAGTCACGCTCCGCCACCGGCTACCAGCGCAGCGAAACCTGAGTACTCTCATATGCATGAGGGACCACCGCCACGGCGAGAACGCCTCTGCCGCGCATCCCGACGTATGGACCGGCCGTGCGACCAACCGCGTCCAGTGGCTGCTGGCGCTCGTCGGAGCGGCGTGCATGGCACTCGGTATCGAGCTCGCGGTCGACTCGGCGTGGACCTCCGGCACGGCTCCGCTCATCATGGCCGTCGTCGGGTGCATCGCCGCCGGGCTCCTCGTCCTCTTCGGAACCCTCGCCTTCGTGCACGTCGCCCTGCGGGTCGACGAGGACCATCTCGAGGTGCGCTGCGGCCACATCGGCCTGCCCCGCCGCCGTATCCCGCTCTCCCATGTGGCGGGCGCCACGTACACCTCCCACGTCACGCCCCGCCACTGGGGCGGATGGGGCTACCGGTGGCGGCCCGAGAAGGGCACCGCGGTGGTCGTACGCCAGGGGGAGGGCGTCGTGCTGGAGCTGTGGGACGGGCACACCTTCACGATCACGGTGGACGACGCGGAGGCGGCCGTAGAGGTGATCAAGGCCCGGCTGCGCCCCCGAAAGCCGGGCGCTCCCGCGCACTGAAGCGCCCGCGGCCGCTGATACCAGGGTCCGGCGCGCTGCCGTCTCCGGTCGCGCGGGTCTGACGCGCTGCCGTCTCCGATGGGACGAGCCCCGAGCCCCCCGAGTCACCCTGCCGCCAGGGCATCCCTCACCACGCGGGAGTGCGTCCGGTGTCCCGCGGACGCGGGTCCGGGGCGCGGCTCGGCGGCTCGTCGGCGAGTGGGCGTGCCGTGGCCATGCCCGCCAGCAGCCCAGCTCCCACCGACACCGCCGTGAAGCTCAACGCGTTGCCGAGCGCGGCGATGGCGGCGAGCACCGTCAGGGCCGCGCCCGCGGTCAGCGCCACCGGCGTCGGGCGCGGGCCGCGCCACAGCGCGTACAGCACCCAGCCGAAAGCCGCCGCCAGCAGGGCCACGCCGACGACGCCCTGCTCGGCCGCCTGCTGGAGCGGCGCCGAGTGCGGCTTGCCGTCGGACAGCAGTGACTGGGCGGACGTCGCGCTCAGCTCCCCGAACCGGCCCGGGCCGACCCCCAGGGCGGTGTCCCCGCGCAGCTGGCCCCACGCGTCCTGCCACAGCTGGACGCGGTGCGGCGTCAGGCGCCCCTCGACGGCGGCGCCGAACCCACCCGGCACGGCCCGCGCGGCGATCGCGCAGGTCAGGCCGGTCACCAGGACGACGACCGCGGCCATCGCGGCGAGAACGGCGCCGCGGCGCCGGGTGCGGCCGGCGGCCAGCGAACACAACAGCACCGCCACGCACGTGACGCAGCCGGTGGTCGAACCGAGCACGGCCGCCAGCACCGCGGTCCCGGCGGCCACCAGGCGCAGCGCGAACCGCACGGCCGGCGCGGGAGCCGCCCAGGCGGCGCAGCACGCGGCGCCCGCCGACAGCGTCAGCACGGCCGCCGTGGCCCCGGCGTGCCCCAGAGGCACGGTGATCTGCGGGCCCGGAGCGAGATGCGGAACGGCCACCGTCAGCCCGATGCCGGCCAGCGCGCCGGCGCAGGGCGCGGCGACCGGCAGCAGCGCCCCGCTGATCCGCCCGGCGGCGTACCCGGCCGCCACGGCCAGCACCGCGAGGAGCACACCCTCGGGCCGGCCGTCGCGCACGGCCGCCGTAATCAGGGACCAGCCGGCGCAGGCCCCCAGCACCGCCACGCCCGCCGCGTCCAGCGCGATCCGTCTCTCGCCGTCCGCGTCCGCCCCGGACGCGGACGTCATCCCACTGGCACCCACCCCGCCCCGCCCCCCGCACCCCGTCGCCCCCGACCTGTGAAGACCCCGGCCGCACGGACCGCCACCAACCGCACGACTGAGGCTTCGGCACACCGTAACGGCTGGTGGGCGGTTTGGGGATGTGTCGTGACGAAATGAGCAGGAACGTTGCTGCGGTGCGGGCGGCGAAGGGGCCGTGGTCCCGTGCGCGGCGACCGGAGCCGTGTCGCCGCCCCCTGGGCCGCGCTGTCGGCGTCCAGGCCGGTCGACTTACACTCCGGGAGTGACCGTCACCGCAACCTCCGTCGACGAGTCGGACCAGCTGAAGCCGCGGATCGCCTCCGGGACACCGGCGGCGTGGTCCCAGCGGCTCGTGCGCCTCCTCCCGGCCGCCACCGCCGCGCTCTCCGGCCTGCTCCTCTACGTCAGCTTCCCGCCCCGCACCCTGTGGTGGCTGGCCCTGCCGGCCTTCGCCGCCTTCGGCTGGGCGCTGCGCGGCCGCGGCTGGAAGGCGGGGCTCGGCCTCGGCTACCTCTTCGGCCTGGGCTTCCTGCTGCCGCTGCTGGTGTGGACCGGCGTGGAGGTCGGGCCGGGCCCCTGGCTCGCCCTGGTCGCGATCGAGGCGCTCTTCATCGCACTGGTCGGCGCGGGTGTCGCGGTCGTGTCGAAGCGGCCCGGGTGGCCGGTGTGGGCGGCGGCCGTGTGGACCGCCGGCGAGGCGGCACGCGCGCGTGTGCCGTTCGACGGCTTCCCCTGGGGGAAGATCGCGTTCGGGCAGGCGGACGGCTTGTTCCTGCCGCTCGCCGCCGTCGGCGGCACTCCGGTGCTGGGCTTCGCGGTGGTCCTGTGCGGCTTCGGACTGTACGAGGTCGTCCGGCTGGCCGTGTCGTGGCGGCGGACCGGGACGGTGCGGCGCGCCGCGGCGGCCGTGGGCCTGCTGAGCGTGGCCGTGCCGGTCGTGGGCGCGGTGGCGGCCCGGCCGCTGGTCAGCGACCAGGCCGAGGACGGCAGCGTCACCGTCGCGGTGATCCAGGGCAACGTGCCCCGCGCGGGCCTGGAGTTCAACGCCCAGCGGCGGGCCGTACTCGACTACCACGCGCGCGAGACGGAACGCCTGGCCGCCCAGGTCAAGGCCGGCAAGGTCGCACGCCCCGACTTCGTGCTCTGGCCGGAGAACTCCTCCGACATCGATCCCTTCGCCAACCCCGACGCCCGAGCCGTCATCGACACGGCGGCCAAGGCCATCGGCGTGCCCGTCTCGATCGGTGGCGTCGTCGAACGGGACGGCAAGCTGTACAACGAGCAGATCCTGTGGGACCCGGTGAAGGGCCCCGTCGACACCTACGACAAGCGCCAGATCCAGCCGTTCGGCGAGTACCTGCCGTTCCGCTCGCTCATCGGGGCGATCAACAGCGACTGGACCTCGATGCAGCGGCAGGATTTCAGCCGCGGCACGAAGCCGGGCGTGTTCACCATGGACGGCGCCAAGGTCGGTCTCGTCACCTGCTACGAGGCCGCCTTCGACTGGACCGTGCGCTCCGAGGTCACCGACGGCGCCCAGATGATCTCCGTGCCGAGCAACAACGCGACCTTCGACCGCAGCGAGATGACGTACCAGCAGCTCGCCATGTCCCGCGTCCGCGCCGTCGAGCACAGCCGTACCGTGGCCGTGCCGGTGACCAGCGGTGTCAGCGCCTTCATCATGCCGGACGGCAGGATCACGCAGCGGACCGGCATGTTCGTGGCCGACTCGCTGGTGCAGAAGGTGCCGCTGCGGTCCTCGCTGACCCCCGCCACGCGGCTCGGCGTGCTGCCGGAGATCGCCCTCGTCCTGGTCGCGGCGGGCGGACTGGGCTGGGCCGTCGGCGCCGGTCTGCGCGGGCGACGCGCCGGTGACGTCTAGACGCGCCGGTGACGTCCAGTCGTATCCCGGTCGCACGCTGCCTGAAACGGGTCGGGGCGCCCTGACCGGCCCCTTAGGGTCGACGTCATGGCTACTCCCGACTTCATCCGCGCCCTCCGTGCCTCCGCCGGGCATCAGCTGCTGTGGCTCCCCGGAGTCACCGCCCTGGTCTTCGACGACGAGGGCAGAGTCCTGCTGAACCGCCGGTCCGACACCCGCAAGTGGTCGGTGATCGGCGGCATCCCGGACCCCGGGGAGCAGCCCGCGGCCTGCGCCGTGCGGGAGGTCTACGAGGAGACGGCCGTGCGCTGTGTCGCCGAGCGGATCGTCCTCGTCCAGGCCGGGGACCCCGTCACGTACGACAACGGCGACACCTGCCAGTTCCTGGACATCACCATCCGCTGCCGGGCCATCGGCGGCGAGGCCCGGGTCAACGACGACGAGTCGCTGGAGGTGGGCTGGTTCGACGTCGACGCCCTGCCCGAGCTGAACGAGCACTGCCTGTTCCGGATCAAGCAAGCCATGTCGGACGCCCCCACATGGTTCGACCCCACTGACTCCAGCTGAACTATGGGGTCTGACCATATGGGGCGCGGCAGGGGCGCTGCCTAGGGTCGAGGCATGACCGCGCCCCGTGTCCTTCCGGCTCCCCACGCCTCCCCGCTCGACCTCGGCGGCCGCACCGCGCTCGTCACCGGCGCCGCCGGCGGCATCGGCCGCGCCTGCGCGCTGCGGCTCGCGGCCGCCGGGGCCAAGGTGAGAGCGGTCGACCGGGACGCCGCCGGCCTTGAGACGCTCGCCGAGCAGGGCCGTGACCTGGCCGGCACCGTGGAACCGCACGTCCTCGACCTCACCGACCTGGACGCCGCCGAGCTCGCTGCCGCGGGCACCGACGTCCTCGTCAACAACGCCGGGCTCCAGCTCGTGCGCCCCATCGAGGAGTTCCCGCCCGACGTCTTCCACACGGTGCTCACCGTGATGCTGGAGGCACCCTTCCGCCTCATCCGTGGTGCCCTGCCCCACATGTACGGGCAGGGGTGGGGCCGCATCGTGAACGTGTCGTCCGTCCACGGACTGCGCGCTTCCCCCTACAAGTCGGCCTATGTGGCCGCCAAACACGGCCTGGAGGGGCTCTCCAAGACCACCGCCCTCGAAGGCGCGCCCCACGGTGTCACCTCAAACTGTGTGAACCCCGCCTATGTGCGCACCCCACTGGTCGAGAAGCAACTCGCCGACCAGGCCCAGGCGCACGGCATCCCCGAGGAGCGGGTCCTGTCCGAAGTGCTGCTCCAGGACAGTGCGGTCAAGCGGCTCATCGAACCGGAGGAGGTCGCCGAGGCCGTGGCGTACCTGTGCGCTCCGCAGGCGTCCTTCGTCACCGGCACGTCGCTCGTGCTCGACGGCGGCTGGACCGCCCACTGAGCACGGCGGTGTCCGTCGGCCGGGGAGTTATCCACAGGGCTGACGGGACGGGCGGGTCATGGTGAATCCTGTGGGCATGTCCAGCGATCACGTTCAGCCGGCCGGGCGATTCGCCGGCGCCGCGGAAGGGCCGTCGGGTCGGGCGGAGGTGCCGTCGGGCCGCGCGGAGATGCCGTCGGCGCGTGCGGAAGTGCCGTCGGGTCGGGCGGAGGCGCCGTCGGGCCGCGTGGAAGTGCCGTCGGTGAGTGCCGAGACGCCGTTCCTCGAGCTGCTGGCCCGGGGCGCGTCCGCCGACGCCTACGAGCAGCCGGTGCTGCTGGCACGCGCCGAAGGACGGCCGGCCGAGTGGATCGACGCGCTGCAACGGGCCAAGCCGCTCGCCCTGCGCGTGCGTGCGGAGCTGGAGGGACGCCGCCGCCGCGAGGCCGAGCTGTCCGCCCTGTTCGAGACCGCCCACGATCTCGCCGGGCTGCGCGACCTGGACGCCGTGCTCCAGGCGATCGTGCAGCGCGCCAGGTCGCTGCTGGGCACGGACGTCGCGTACCTCAGCCTGAACGACCCCGAGCGCGGCGACACGTACATGCGGGTCACCGAGGGCTCGGTCGCGGCCCGCTTCCAGCAGCTGCGACTCGGCATGGGCGAGGGCCTCGGCGGCCTGGTCGCCCAGACCGCACGTCCCTACGTCACCGACGACTACTTCAAGGACGACCGCTTCCAGCACACCCTCACCATCGACGCGGGCGTGCGGGACGAGGGGCTCGTGGCCATCCTCGGCGTGCCGCTGACGCTCGGGCACCACGTCATCGGGGTGCTGTTCGCCGCGGACCGCCGTGCCCGGGTCTTCGAGCGGGAGCAGATCGCCCTGCTCGGCTCCTTCGCCGCCCTCGCCGCGGCGGCCATCGACACGGCCAACCTGCTCGCCGAGACGCGCTCGGCGCTCGCCGGCCTGGAGCGGGCCAACGAGATCATCCGGGACCGCAGCGGTGTCATCGAGCGCGCCTCCGAGGTGCACGACCGGCTCGCCGAGCTGGTGCTGCGCGGCGGCGGGGTGCACGACGTGGCCGCCGCGGTCTCCGAGGTCCTCGACGGCACGGTCGAGTTCGCCGAGGCCGCCACGGCACCCGCCGAGGCACTGGAGGCCTCCCGCGCGGACGGGCACGCGGTGCGGCACGAGGACGACTGGATCGCCGCCGTCGCCGCCGGCGGTGAACTGCTCGGCGCACTCGTGCTGCGCGGACACCCGGGGCTCGACCCCGTCGACCAGCGCACCCTGGAGCGGGCCGCCATGGTCACGTCCCTGCTGCTCCTGGCCCGCCGGTCCGCCGCCGAGGCCGAACAGCGCGTGCGCGGCGAGCTGCTGGACGACCTGCTGGACGCCCGCGACCGTGATCCGCGCCTGCTACGGGAGCGGGCGGCCCGTCTCGACGCCGACCTCGACGCCGTCCATGTGGTGCTGGCCGCGCGGCTGGAGGGCGGCGCGGCCGACGCCGGCCAGGAGGCGGACGCCCGCAGACGCCTGGCGGCCGCGGCGTCCCACCTGGCCGCGACCCGGCACGGCCTCGCCGCCGCACGCGACGGCGGCACCGTCCTGCTGCTGCCCCTCGGCCCCGGCGACACCGCCACCGACCTGGCGCGCACGGCCGCCCGGCAACTGGGCACCGCGGTCCACGCGCCGGTCACCGTCGGCGCCTCCGCACCCGCCGAGGACCTCTCCACCCGCCCGGACACGGTGGCCACGGCCTACGCGGAGGCCCGGCGCTGCCTCGACGCCCTGGGCCTGCTCGGCCGTTCCGGGGACGGGGCCGCCGCCGAGGACTTCGGCTTCCTGGGGCTGCTCCTGGCCGGCGACCGGGACATCCCCGGCTTCGTCGACCGCACCATCGGCGACGTCGTCGCGTACGACCGAAGACGGGGTACGGAGCTGCTGCGCACCCTCGACGCGTACTTCGCCTGCGGCATGAGCCCCGCCCGCACCAAGGACGAACTGCACGTCCACGTGAACACGGTCGCCCAGCGCCTGGAGCGCGTCGGCCGCCTCCTGGGCGACGACTGGCAGACCCCGGCACGCGTCCTGGAGATCCAACTCGCCCTGCGACTGCACCGGTTGTCGGCACCGGCGCGGCACTGACCCCCGTACGCGGGGACGTACGGGGGCCGGCCGCACCGGCGGAAGGCTCAGGGGGTCCGGGCGTCCGCCGCCGGGGCCGTGGCCCGGTCCGGGCCGGCGGCGGGGGTGACGTCGGACAGGTCCCGGTGGCGGGTCTCCTTCGCCGCCGCCACGGCGACGACGGTGAGGAGGGAAGCGGCGACGACGTACAGGGCGATCGGTGTGGAGCTGCCGTAGTCGGAGAGGAGCGCGGTGGCGATCAGCGGCGCGGGCGCGCCTGCCGCGACGGAGGCGAACTGGGCGCCGATGGACGCGCCGGAGTAGCGCATCCGGGTCGCGAACATCTCGGAGAAGAACGCCGCCTGCGGCGCGTACATCGCCCCGTGCAGCACCAGCCCCACGGTGACGGCGATGATCAGGTTGCCGAAGCCGCCGGTGTCGATCAGCGAGAAGAACGGGAACATCCACAGCCCCACACCGACCGCGCCCACCAGGTACACGGGACGGCGGCCGATCCGGTCGGACAGCGCCCCCCACGCCGGGATGACCGCGAAGTGCACGGCCGAGGCGATCAGTACCGCGTTGAGCGCGACCTGCTTGGAGACGCCGGCCGAGGTGGTGGCGTAGACGAGGATGAACGCGGTGATGACGTAGTAGCTGATGTTCTCCGCCATCCGGGCGCCCATCGCGACCAGGACGTCACGCCAGTGGTGCCGCAGCACGGCGACGAGCGGCAGCTTCTCCGCGTCCCCGGACCGGGCCGCCTTACGGGCCTCGGCCTGCGCCAACGCCTGCTTGAAGACGGGGGATTCATCGACAGACAGACGAATCCACAAACCGACGATCACCAGCACGCCGGACAGCAGGAACGGGATCCGCCAGCCCCAACTGCCGAACGCGGCGTCCGAGAGCAGGGCCGTCAGCAGGGACAGCACACCGGTGGCGAGGAGTTGCCCCGCCGGCGCGCCGGTCTGCGGCCACGACGCCCAGAACCCGCGCCGTCGCGCGTCACCGTGCTCCGACACGAGCAGCACGGCACCGCCCCACTCGCCGCCGAGCGCGAAGCCCTGCACGAGCCGGAGCACGGTGAGCAACACCGGCGCGGCCGTCCCGATGGTGGCGTGCGTGGGCAGCAGCCCGATCGCGAAGGTGGCCCCGCCCATCAGCAGCAGACTCAGCACCAGCAGCTTCTTGCGCCCGAGCCGGTCGCCGTAGTGCCCGAACACCAGCGCGCCGAGCGGCCGGGCGGCGAAACCGACCGCGTACGTCAGGAAGGACAGCAGTGTGCCGACGAGCGGGTCGGAGTCCGGGAAGAACAAGGTGTTGAACACGAGCGCGGCGGCGGAGCCGTAGAGGAAGAAGTCGTACCACTCGATGGTGGTGCCGATGAGGGACGCGGCGACGATGCGCTTGAGGCTGGCGGGGGGTGGGGGAGCGGTGGTTTCGGAGGCCATGTGCGCCACTTCCTCGTGTGCGGTGGGGACGGGTGGGTGTCGGCACACAGTAGAAACATGCAGGTCAGGCGCACATGTGGCGGGGCAACATAGTTCGAGGGTTGGCTATGCCTGTGGCCACCATGCCGGCTCGCGGAAGGGCGGTTCAGGGGCTCGGAAGTGGGTGGAGCATGTGCCGTCCGGGAGCGTAGTTCGGGGTGATTTGACGGTGCGGTGCTGACTCCCGTGCTGACTTGGTGCTGACTACGCTCCGTTGAACTCGGACATCTGGGGTTCATCGGCTCAGAGTCGTCGCGTGGTAGGTGACGGGGCTGAGAGACCGAGCCTGGCCCTGCCGTTCAGCCGCCGCGGGCTCGGGCAAGGCGCTGCACCCGTGTGCGGTGCGCGTTTCTCCCAGCAGGTTCTTCGTCTTGGAGCTGGCCACACAACCTCACCTGCCGGTCCGTTGTCAGTGTCACCAGTTAGGTTCGAGCACAGTGCGAGAGGCCGGGACGTCCTCGCGGACCCGCAGCAGGGCCAGCCTCTCCCTGCCGCTCCAGGCGTACTTCGCGACGGCGGCGAGGCACTCGCCGACCGGGCCAGCGAGTGAATGCCCTCGCCAGCATGCCGCACGGCCTCGGCGTTGCCGGCCGCACCTCGCCGACAGCGCGGCGGGCGTACGTCGGGCATGGCGGGCTCCAGGCGGGAGAGGGGCAACCGGGCGAGGAGCGGCGGAGTTCTGACGCGATCGGGTGGAGGCGGGCCTTGCCACCAGTGGGCGAGCGGCCTGACCACCGGGGCGGACATGGCCCGGCCGGCGCGTGGTCAGCGCGCCGAGCTCAGTGGCATGACCCTGCGATACGTCGGCACTGCGATCGCCGCGACCGCGACGTGCATCACGAGCAGCGCCACCACACCGGTCACCTCACCCTCGCCGAACTGGAAGAAGTCCGGAACGCAGGACAACACGACGACGGAGGGGACGAGCCGGCGGAGCAGCCGTTCGGGATCGGGGGAAAACCTGCGGACGAGGGCCCATCCGGCGGATCCCGCCAGCACTCCCAGCGCGGTCAGAAAGACGTACGACGAGGGCTCCAACGGGTCGAAGTCCTCCGGTGCACCCAGTGCGTGCGCCAGCACAGCGATCAACGCGTTCGCAAAAGAGGACAGCAGGAAGGCGACGAACACGCCTCCCGCCACCACGAGCGGACACCGACGTGAAGGGAGCGTCTCAGAGACAGGGGACATGGCAACTCCGGCTTATGAGAGGGAACATGGTCAGTTCTTGGGGCTACTGGTGGCATCCACTTGCTGGAGGAGACGGCCGCCGTCGACGCCGTCACGCCTGCCGGCCGCGCGCCGTGTCGCAGCCACGAGGTAGGCGACGGCAGCCGCGAAGACCAGCAGCGCGATCCAGTCGTTCAGGCGCAGGCCCAGGATGTGGTGGGCCTCGTCCACCCGCAGGTACTCGATCCAGAAGCGGCCGACGGTGTACGCGGCGGCGTACAGCGCGAACGCCCGGCCCCGGTCGAGACGGAAACGGCGGTCCGCCCATACCACCAGCGCGACCACGCCAAGACACCACAACGACTCGTACAGGAACGCCGGGTGATACGTCGCCAGGTCCGGGGTGGCCTCAGGCCGGTGTGCGGGGTCGATCTCCAGGGCCCAGGGGAGAGTGGTGGCCCGCCCGTAGAGCTCCTGGTTGAACCAGTTGCCCCAGCGGCCGATGGCCTGGCCCAGCGCGATCCCGGGAGCGACGGCGTCGGCGAACGCGGACAGGGCAACGCCCTTCCGGCGGCAGCCGATCCAGGCTCCGACGGCCCCACCGGCGATGGCGCCCCAGATACCGATGCCTCCGTCCCAGATGAAAAGGGCCTTGACCGGATCGCCGCCCTTGCCGAAGTACAGCTCGCCGGACGTGATCACGTGGTAGAGGCGGGCACCGACGACACCGAATGGAACAGCCCACAGGGCGATGTCCGCCACGACGGTCTTCTCTCCGCCGCGAGCGGCCCAGCGACGGCCGCCCAGCCACACCGCGGCGGCGATTCCGAGGATCAGCATCAGCGAGTAGCCGCGCAGTGGGAGCGGGCCCAGGTGGACCTCGCCGATGGACGGGCTGGGAATGAAGGCCAGGAGCACTGGTGGTTCCTCACAAGGGGCGGTGGGGCAGCAGGCCGTCGGCTGCGGGGCCGATCGTCGCCGCCCGCGCCCCTCACACACATCGACCGATCGACGCGCCCTGCATCCACCGATCGGTGGACCCGCCCCCACTGGCCGGCTGATTCTCCCGCTACGCGGCTGCGCCTACTCTGAGGGCCATGGCACTGCGACAGGCGTGGGAGTGGGAGCGGTGGAAGACCATGGGGCAGCACGCCTTCTTCGCCACCGTGCTCGCCCTGTCCGTGCCGGGTGCGCTGGCCGGGGCGGATATGACGACCGGCGCGGCGCTGTCGCGGATCGGCCCGGCGGTGGGGCTCGCCCTTTGGTACGCGTACTGGATCGCGCTGCGCGGTGGCGCCGACCGCCCGCCGCTGCCCTACCTTGTCGGGGCCATGGCCGGATGGGCGTTCATGGCCGTGGTGGACCCTGCGTTCCTCCCGGTCGCCGTGGCGGTGCTGAGCCCTTACTGGCTGAGGCGGGCCTGGTGGTCCGCCGGCGGGGTGCTGGTGCTGGGCGCCGGCTGGTCATGGCAGAGCCTCACCACGGACGGCTCCGTCGACGTACGGGCGCTCACGGGCTGCGTGCTCGCTACCGCGGTGGCGGTCACCATCACCTGCTACGTCGCCACCCTCGACCATGAGAGTCACAAACGGCAGCGGCTCCTCGACGAACTCACCGCCACCCAGGCCGAACGCGCGGCAGCGGAACGCCAGGCGGGTACCCTGGCCGAACGTCAGCGCCTGGCCCGCGAGGTCCACGACACGCTGACCCAGGGGTTCGCGTCCATCGCCATGCTGCTGGACGCCGCACGCGACGACCTGCCACCCGACTCCCCTGCGGCCCGCCGCGTCGAGCATGCCATGCGCACGGCCCGGGACAACCTCGCAGAGAGCCGCCGCCTCGTGCACGCCCTCCGCCCGGCGCCACTGGACCGCACCCACCTGGCGGACGCGGTCCGCGAACTCACCGCCCGGCTCGCGGAGGAGACCGGCGCCGAGGCCTACACGGTCGTGACCGGCCGCCCGGCCGCCCTGCCTCCCAGTACCGAGGGCGAGTTGCTGCGGGTCGTGCAGGAGGCACTGACCAACGCCCGGCGGCACGCCCGCGCGATCAGTATCTCGGTCACGCTCTCGTACCTCGGCGATGTCCTGGCGATCGACATCCAGGACGACGGCACCGGTTTCGCGCCTGCTGCCCGGCACCCGGGCGTCGGCCTGACCACCATGCGGGAGCGCATCGCCGCCTTGCACGGCACGTTCACGGTGGAAAGCGCCCCGGGCGAGGGTACGACCGTCGCCGTCACGGTGCCGCTCCCGGCCGAGCCTCCGTCCTCCGAACCCTCAGCCGTGTCGGGCGCCGAGCGGATGGCCCCGGCGTCATGAGGACTTCGACCGGCCCCACGATCCGGGTCCTCCTCGCCGACGACCACCCCGTGGTCCGCGACGGGCTTGCCGCCATGCTGGCCACCCAGCCCGACCTCACGGTCGTCGGCGAAGCCGCCAACGGTGCCGAGGCACTGCACCGCACCGCCTCACTCGCACCCGACGTCGTGCTGATGGACCTGCAGATGCCCGGCATGGACGGCACCGCCGCGACCGCCGCCATCCGTGCCGCCCACCCCGAGGTGCGGGTACTCATCCTGACCACCTATGACACGGACGCCGACATCACTGCCGCCGTCGACGCCGGCGCGGTCGGCTACTTGCTCAAGGACACCGGACGACACGAGCTCTGTGAGGCCGTCCGTACCGCCGCCCGGGGAGGTGCGGCTCTGTCGCCCACGGTGGCCGCCAAGGTCCTCGCCCATATGCGCGGCGACCGGGTCGCCGGCTTGTCCGGCCGGGAACTCGAAGTCCTGTCCGCCGTGGCCCGGGGGCAGAGCAACAAGCAGATCGCCCGCGCCCTGCGCCTGTCCGAGGCCACGGTCAAGACCCATCTGCTGCACATCTACACCAAGCTCGACGTCGGCGACCGGACCGCCGCTGTCACCGCCGCACTTGGCCGAGGAATCATCCGCATGGACTGAAGGCCTTGCTGGAGTGTTGCTCGGCGGTACGGCGAGAGGCCGAGGAGTTCCATCAGTCGGTCCGACCGAGTAGAACGTGTGCTTTGGTCAGTCTTTCGGTGTGCGATGACGAGGACGCGGCCCTTGTCGTCTCGTTGGGCGACGGCATGGCCTTCGCGCTCCGCCCCTTCCCCCAACCCCGAGCGCCGGCGAGCCACTTCCGGCCCGACCGGGGCCGCCGACCGCAGAGTACGCCGCCCGCGCGGTCCTCGCAGGCACCGCTGTCGAAGTATGTCGACGACCGGTCGCCTGCCGCGCGGCGTGCGCAGTCGTCCTTGCCCGTGCACACCGCGAGGCGCTGGTCGTAGCGCGGCGGAGAGAAGCGGGGCACGTCGGCGTCCTCGCCGCGCGAGGCCCGGGCCTGCTGCACGGGCTCGGGCAGGGCGGCTGTCAGGTCGACGATCCGCCCCGGCTTCGATTCCGGCGCATGAAGCGTCGGCGGCTCGCGGTCCTCCCGTTGGGTTTGGACGATCTGCGCGAGCGCCTGCGCGCGGTTGTCGTGGGTGAGCGCCTCGCCGGTGCCCCCACGCGCGACCGGCGCGTGCCCGGATGCCGCACGCAGGCCGGTCATGTGATTCGCCTCAGTAGGGCACTTGCAGGTGGTTTCGGGCTGGAGGCGCTGGCTCTGTCGGGGGTGGGTGTGGGCTGAATGGTGTGTGCCCGTCCGGGCAGGGCCTTCCGCACCATCAGGTCCGCCGTAAGGGTGCGGGCCTTTGGTGTCGCCCTATCCCGGAGGACTTTCTTGCACGTGGACACGACGGCCTCCCGCGAAGTGTCGGACCGCTCTCGGGGGAGAATGGCGGGACGGGCGGTGGTGGTCGGCGCAGGGATCGCGGGGCTCGTCGCCGCCCGGGTGCTCGCCGATCACTTTGAGACTGTCGTCGTACTCGAAGCCGCGCCGCTGCCGTCAACGCCCATGCCGCGCAGGGGGGTCGGCCAGGCTCGGCATCCGCACGGCCTCTTGGTCAGCGGTGCCGCGGAACTGCAGCGCCTCTTTCCCGGGCTGAGGGAGGAGTTGTCCGCTGCAGGGGCGCCGTCGTTCGACTACGGGCTGCGTACGTCGGTTGTCCTCGGGGGCCGTCGGGTACCGCGCGCTTCCGCCCAGGTCACCGTGCAGGCCTTCTCCCGCGACCTGTTGGAGTGGACCCTGCGCAGACGCGTGCTGGAGGACTTCGCAGTGACCGTTCGCGACCGCAGCCGGGTGGAGGGGTTGTGCTGGAACCAGCGCGCCTCACGGGTGACCGGAGTCCGCCTGGAGGGCGGGCGCACGCTCGATGCACTCCTGGTCGTCGACGCTTCCGGGCGCTTCTCCTCGCTCCCTGACTGGCTGGAGAAGGGTGGCCAGGTGCGCCCGGCGCAGTGGGTTACGGACGCGGGCCTGGTGTACGCGACCAGGACGCTGCAGGCGCCCGCGCAGGATTTCGACGCCCTGTTCCAGCCGTACAGCGCCCCGAAGCAGTCGCGGGGCGGTTTCGCCGCGCGACTGGAGCACGGGCATTGGCAGGTCACCCTGTACGGTGCGGGCGGCGACCACCCGCCCGTGGACCCCGAAGGCTGGCGGCGATTCGCCGCGAGCTTGGGCAACCGCGACCTCGACCGCCTGCTCGCCGGCGCCGTCCCCGTCCCGGGCGGCAGAGTGCACGTGTTCAGACGCACCGACAACCGCCTCACCCTGTATGCGCGGGCCCGTGGCTGGCCCGACGGGCTGGTCGCCGTCGGCGATTCCATCGGCGCCTACAACCCGGCATACGCGCAGGGCATGGCCATGGCCGTGCTGCACGCCCGTGTCCTTGCGGACCACTTGGCCCGGGCCCGACGTGGCCGACCGGCCAAGAGGCGCCGCACCGGCCACACCCGCATTGTGCAACGGCACCTCACGCGCATCGCCCGCAAGCAGTGGATCGTGACAGCGGGCGACGACCTCGTCTGGCAGTACCAGATGAAACAAGGCTCATTGCCCCTCTGGCTGCGCCCGCTCGCCTGGTACAAGGAGCGCCTGTTGCAGTGCGCGGCGACCAATGCAGATCTTCACCGTCTGTTCGTCAGTGTCTTCCACATGCTCAGGCCCCTCTCCGCGCTGGCCCACCCCATGACCCTCATAAAAGTCCTGCGCGCCCGCTGAACCCTCCGGTTCCAGCATTCCAGCCCATCGATTTCTGTGGTGCGATAATTCGATGCGCAGAGTAATTCGCCCAAGGTTTGATCGCGGAGAAGTCGGAAATGATTCCGCCGTCCACCGTTCGGTATTCGCCGGAAAGAACACGCATGGAGGCGTCGCGATGACCACGGAATCCGTCCTGCGGAAGTACGACCTGATCTTCGACCGACTGGACACCGACGGGAACGGGGTCCTGGAATTCGCCGACTGTGAGCACATGGGCCGAAAAATCATCGACTCGGGTTACGCGCAGGAGGGCTCGGCCAAGGCGGACGCCCTGTTCACCGCCTATCGGCAGGCCTGGGACCGCCTCGCGGCGGCGGCCGACGAGAACGGGGACGGCATCATCACCCGCGAGGAGTTCCACTCCGCCATGGCGGACACGCTGGGGCGACGGGAACAGGTGGTCACCGGCTGCCGCGCCGTGCTGGACGCCGAGTTCGCCGTCATCGATGAGAACGACGACGGTCTTGTTCCGGTCGCCGACTTCCAGCGCTACCTGGAGGCACTGGGCTCCAGCTCGGCACAGGCGGCGGAGACATGCGCACGGCTGGACGTGAACAAGGACGGACAGGTCTCGCGGGAGGAGTTCCACGAGGGCTGGGCTAAATACCTGCTCAGCGACGACCTGGACGACGCGGGAAGCCGTTTCCTGGGTGGCCTGGCCTGACAGATTCCTGGGTCACAGGGCCGGTGTCACGCACGCCGCGTCCGGCAATGCATGTAGGGAACCATGCGCGCTGGAATTCCCGTGCCCGCTGTTTACCGCGCCGATCCGCCCGGGAAACGCATTGACACGCAATAAAAGAGCGAAAGCGTGACGGCCTGATTCGCTCGCAATTCATCCGATGTGGCTACATTCCCTGGGGGGGAAGTGACGGCAGAATTTGCACTGCACGGTTCCGGATCGAGTGTTTCTGTCTTGGAGTCCGGCAGCACCCTGTGGCACTTGTTCCGCCGGCGTGCGGAGGAACGGCCCGCAGCGCCCTCCGTCACCGACGCGTTCGAGAGCCTGACCTACGCCCAACTCCTCGCCGAGGCCGTCATGTGGGCCCGGGCCTTGCTCGCGGACGGCACCGGGCCGGGGGAGCCGGTGGCGTGCGCGGTACCCCGGAGTGTGCGTGCGGTGGTGGCGCAGCTCGCGGTGTTCGCGGCGGGCGCGGTGTACGTACCGGTGTGCGCCGACGACGCCCCCGACCGGCTGGGCACCCAGCTGGCGGGGGTGGGCGCACGGCGGGTGCTCGCGCTGTCCGGGCAGCGGCTGCCCGACGGGCTTGCCAGGATCGACCTGGACGACCCGGGGGCCCGCCGGCGCGCGGCCGGGCTCGCGGACACCGTAGGCATGCCGGGCCCATCGCCGGAGGCGACGGCGTACCTCATCCACACCTCGGGCACCTCGGGCCGCCCCAAACCGGTCGCGGTCACGCACCAGGCCATCGCCCACACCATGCAGGCCTACGCGCACCGGTTCCCCACACCTGTCCGGCACATGGCAGCCGTGTCGCCGATGACGACGGACGCGTCGTTCCCCGGCATCTGGTGGACGCTGCTGGCCGGCGGGACCGTGTGGCTGGCACCGGCGGACCCCCGGCAGGCACTGGACGACCTCGCCGCGCAGCTGTCCCGGGGACCGGCAAGCCACGTCGTGCTCACGGCCTCGCTGTACGGGGCGATGCTGCCCCGGCTGGACGGGCCTTCTCCGCATCTGCGGCAGGTGCTCCTGGGGGGTGAGCCGTGCCCGAGCGAGCTCGCCGCCGAGCACCACCGCAGGCTGCCCCGGGTCGAGCTGGTCAACGCCTACGGGCCCACCGAGGCAGCTGTGTGGTGCACCGCGGCGGTGCTGCGGCCCGGCGAACCGATCACGGTCGGCACCCCACTGCCCGGCACGCCCGTTCTCGTCATCGGCGGCGACGGACAGCCCGTCCCGGCCGGTGAGCGGGGCGAGGTGTGCATCGCGGGCGCCGGACTGGCGCAGGGCTACCCGGGAGACGACAAGCTCACCGCCGCTCGTTTCGTGGCCCACCCGTACCACAGGCACGAACGGATGTACCGCACCGGCGACCTTGGCCGCTTCGACGAGCACGGCAGGCTGGAACTGCTGGGCCGCCTCGACGGCCAGGTGAAGATCCGCGGCTTCCGCGTGGAGCCCGACGGCGTCGCCCGGGTACTGCGTCAGGTTCCGGGAGTGCGGGACGCGGTGGTGGGCGTGCACCAGGGGCGTCTGGTCGCCCACGTGGTCCCGCAGTGGGACGAGCAGAGCGCGGCCGGGCAACTGCACACATCCTGGAACCGGCTCTTCAGCGGGCTGGACTTCCGAGACGAACGCACCGGATGGACCAGCAGCTACACCGGTGAACGGCTCCCGGACGCGGAGATGGACGAGTGGATCGACGGCACCGTCCGCCTGGCCACCGAGGGCGGCCCCCCGCGCAGCGTGCTGGACCTGGGCTGCGGATCGGGCATGATCCTTACCCGGCTGGCCCCGGCGGCCGAGCGCGCTGTGGGCGTGGACGCCTCCGCCGAGTCCCTGGCCGCCCTGCGCACCCGCCTTGACGGCCTGGGCCTGTCCCGGGTCGAACTGCGCCAGGGCGATGTGACCTGTGCGCCGGACGTCTCGGGCGTGGACCTGGTCCTGTGCAACTCTGTCGTGCCCTACCTGCACGGGGAAGGGCACCTGGCCCGTACGGTGACCGCCGCGCTGCGGTCGGTGGCGCCGGGCGGACGCGTGGTGTTCGGGGACGTGAAGGACCGTTCCGTACAGGACGCCTTCCACGCGTCGGTCGTCCTCGCCGGGGCCGACGACGCCGTGAGGGTGGAGGCCCTGCGCGCCCAGTGGCGGCGGCGGGTCGCACTCGATCCGCACCTCCTGGTGGACCCGCGCTGGTTCGCCCGTTGCGGCGGGGCCCATGCCGAGGTGCGACCACGCACGGGGACGGCCCGCAACGAGATGAACGACTTCCGCTTCGACGCGGTCCTCTTCCCGCGCCCGCCCGAATCACCCGGACTGCCCGGAAAGCCTGAACACGGCGCCCCGCCCGCTGTTGTCGACGTGAAGCAGTGGCACCCCTGGCCCGGAACTCTCGAGGACCTGCGCGAGCTGCTGTCGGACCAGGCAGACGCATGCGGTGTCCTGCGGGTACCCAACCGCCGTACATCCGGGGCGTGCGCAGTACGGGACGTCCTCGCCTCCGGCCCCGCCACTGCCACCGCCGCCGACCTGCGCGCTCTGGCCGCCGACGCGGAAGAGGCAGCCGTCCACCCCGCGGACCTGGAGGAACTGGCCGCGGAACTGGGACGCCCGGTTCGGATGTCCCGCGCTGCGGGCTACCCGGACGGCGCCTTCGACGCCGTCTTCCTCCCCGCAGCCCCCCTGGCCCCCGTCGCCCCGGACGGGGCACCGCACGTGCTCGTCCGCTGGCCGCAGCCGGCATCCGACGGTGAGCTCCTGTCCGCCCCTGTACACCGGCATGTGCTGGCGAAGGCGCACGAGGAACTCCTGCCGGCGCTACGCCGCGCGGCCGAGGCACGCCTGCCCGAGCAGGAACGGCCCGAGCGGTACGTACTGCTGACAGAACTCCCCCTGGGCGGCAACGGCAAGCTGGACCGTTCGGCCCTGCCCGTGCCGTCGGGTGAGCGGCCCGCGGTGTCCACCGCGTACCGCGCGCCCGAACTGCCGGTGGAGGAGACGCTGGCCGTGATCCTCGCGCAGGTCCTGGAGCTCGACCGGGTCGGTGCGGACGACGACTTCGTCGAGTTGGGCGGAGACTCGCTCAGAGCGGTCAGGGCCGCCACCCAGATCGGTCAGGCCCTGGGCAGGCGCCTCCCGGCTCGCACCGTGCTCGAACACCCCACCGTGGCGCGCATGGCCGCCCACCTGGCCGCCCTGCCCGCGGACCCGACCGCACCCGCACGGGCAGCGGCACCGGTGCCCGCGCAACGGGCCGTCCCGCCGTCGGCGGACGCCCTGCGGGAGGTTCCACCGGAGGGAGTGCGGCTCGCCGCCGGGCCCACCCACCAGTTCCTGCGCGTCAACGACGACCGGGCGGGCGGCATCCTGCCCAGTCACGGTCCGCGCTTCGCGCTCGCCTGCCACTACCGCATCCGCGGCCCCCTCGACGTGCGCGCGCTGTCGGCTGCCGTGGACAGGCTCGTCGCCCACCAGCCCGCGCTGCGCACCGCCGTGCACCTGACGGGTGAAATGGAAGCACTGCACCAGACGGTGCACCCCGCGCGCACCGGAATCCTGCGCCACCACCCCCTCCAAACGGACGCCTCCCGCACCCCGGAACAGATCCTGGCAGCCCTGGACGCCGCCGACCCCCTCGACGCTGCCACCGGGCACGTCTTCACGGCGACGCTGCTCACCATCGGCCCGCACGACCATCTGCTGGGCCTGCGATGGCACCACCTCACTTCTGACGGCTGGTCCCTCAACCTCGTCGAACAGCAGCTGTCCCTGCTGTACGCGGACACCACCAGCCGCACCGACCGATGCCTGCCGCCCACCGACTACCTCGCCCTGAACGCCCCCGAAGAGCCCCGTCCCGAAGACGTCTCCTTCTGGACGGACCGCCTCTGCGGCGCCCGCCCCAACCTGCTCATCCCGCCCGCCCATCTGGGCGCCCACACAGACGTCCATGACTGCCTGCTGCGCACCCGGCGCGTCCCCGCGGCCACCGCCACGGCGTTCCGGGCACTGGCCCGCGCCGAGCGGCTGACCCCGGCCAGCGCCCTGTACGCGTTGTTCGCCAACGCCGTGGCCGCCGACACACAACAACCCGAAACGCTGCTCCTCGCAGTCAGCGCCGCCCACCCCCAGCACACCGCCGACACCGCGGGCCTGTACGCCCAGGCCGTGCCCGTACGACATCACGTCCCCCAGGCACCCACACTGACGGCTCGTCAGGCCCTGCACGCCGCCGACACGGACCTGCGTCAGGCCCTCGCGCACGACAGCGCCTCCCTGCTCACGCTCGCAGGGGCCCACCCGCCGATCGGAGAACTCTTCGCCGCCTCCCAGTTCGTCTTCTACGACTACCTCCCCCCGGTCGAGGGCCTCCGCCTGCGCGGCTGCGTCATCCAGCGAACCGACCAACTCGACCCCACCTTCGCCGGCCAGCTCTTCCAGCTGCCCTGCGACCTCGGCCTGTTGGCGCGCGACAACGGCGACGCCCTGGACCTCGCCGTCATCTTCGACCCGGCCTACGCACCACCCCACTACGCCGAGAACCTGCTGCTCCGGCTCGCGGACGCGCTCACCGCCGTCGCCGAATCGGCCGACCGCCCATGGCGGGACCTGATCCCGGCGGACTCCTGGCTCACCAGCCTGCGCTGACCCGCCGGCGCGACCGCGCCGACAGCGAGCGCGGAAGCGCCGGGGACGGCCGCGTGCACGAAAAAGAGCCAGCCCCCAGGACCCCCGCCCCGCCACCACACCCGTGCCCCCGGCCGATCCCCGGCCCGCCCACACCGGACCACACGGTGTTCGCCCAGGAGGCCCAAAGTCCCCTGCCATACCTCGCTCTACCTGCTTGCGCCTTCCCAACCCGCCGAGAAAGGACACACCCATGCTCCCCACTCAGCACACCCATGACGAACGCCGCGAAACGAAGATCGCAGGCTGGATCGGGATCGCCATGGTGGCGCTCTTCCTTGTCCCGCTCCCCTTCGTACGCAACCCCCTGAGCCGCCCCTTTCCGTACTGGAGCGACTCCTCCGACACCATCGGCACGTGGTTCGCGCAGAACCCGTCGATCTCCGGCTACACCATCGACATCGCCTTCGGCATGCTCTTCATCTGGTTCGCCGTCGGGCTGAGGCGGTGGCTGACGTCCCCCGGGCGGACACCCCTGGAAGCCGAACTCCTCGTCCCCAGCGCCCTGTCCGTAGGCATCTGCTGGATGATGTCCAACGCCGCGTTCCTCCTCGGCCCCGTCGCCGCCGAACGCCCGGCCGCCGTCAACAGCGCCTACCTGCACCTCAGTTACGACCTGTGTGTCACCTTCGGCTACGCGGGGTCGCTGCCGCTCGCCCTGTTCTCCTACGCCGCGGGCAGCCTGATCCTGCGGAACACCACCCTGCCCCGCTGGACCGGCTGGATCTCCCACATCCTGGCCTTGGCGCACTTCGCCTACTTCTTCAACGTCCTGACCACGACGGACACGCCGTTCACGCCCTGGGGCTGGGGCAGCTTCGGGTCCTACGTCGGGTTCGCCCTGTGGGCACTGGCCCTGTGCGCCAAGATGATCCGCCTGCCGCACCCCGCGGCCCACTCCGCCCAGATCCCCACGCCCGCCAGGTCGACCACAACGGCCACCACCCCCTGAACCCCCGCTAGGCGCCACCTGGCAAGGCCCCCCCGGGCCTTGCCACCCCACCACCCGGGAGTTCCCATGGCAACCACTACCCACGCACCTCTGACCGTGCCGCCCCTGTACTGCCCCTTCCCGCCGCGCCGCTCGCCGCACGCCGCGGCCGTCGACGCGGAGAGCCTCACCTGGATGCAGCGCTTCGACCTCTTCCAGGACGACGCCCACCGCGAGTACACCCGCCGCGCCCACGTCGGAGAGTTCGTCGGCTTCGGCATCCCGGACGGCCGCGCCGACACCCTGCTGGCCGGCACCAACTACTGCAACTGGCTCTTCGCCTTCGACGACGCCCTGTGCGACGAGACACTCGGCGGCACCACCCCCGACACCCTCGCCCCCTACCTCTCCCGCCTCAGCCGCGCGCTCCAGACACCCAAGGCCCCGCTGATGCGGAACGACAAGTGGGCAGCCTCCCTCCTCGACATCCGCCACGACCTCGCCCGCCAGGGCACCCCGGCACAGGTCTACCGGTGGACCGACCAGGTCGACGCGTACTTCTCAGGCCTGGTCTGGGAAGCCGCCATCCGCCGGCGGCCGCGCTCCGCGAGCCTCGACGACTACCTGATGATGTGGCAGAACAGCAGCGCCGCCCTGTCCGCCCTCGCGTTCATCGAGATCGCCCAGGACTACGTCCTGACCGCCGAGGAGTACCACGACCCCCGCATCACCGTCCTGCACGACCTGTGCGTCGCCCTCATCGCCTGGCACAACGACACGACGTCCTACAACAAGGAAGCCTTCCGGGAACAGCACTTCGGCTACCCCGAGGCGATGAACCTGGTACCGGTTCTGGCCCGTGAGCACGAGTGCACCCCCGAACAGGCCCTTCGCGAGGCGACGCTGATGCACGACCGGGCCATGCACCGCCTGCACCGGCTCTCCCGGCGAGTGATCGACGGCGACAACCCCCGCCTCGCCCGCTACGCACGCGCCCTGACCGACTGGGTCGCCGGCAGCCTGCACTGGCACCTCACCAGCGGCCGTTACAACGACCCGAACAACCCCGGCCAAAACGTGGCCCCCCGCATCCCCATGCCCCACATCGTCACCCGCCCGGCCGACCCATCACTCCTCGACCAGCCCCTCGACACACCGGTTGCCGCCTGGTGGTGGACTGGCTGATCCACGCACCCCCACCGACCACTCGCCTCGCAGCCACGCCCAGGCCCCGGACACAGGACCGCCGCGTACTTCCGCTACGTCAGCGCTCGCGGCCCGACGCGTGTACGACGCCCTCGGCCACTGCGGCCGCCCCTTCCGCAAGCCGCCCCGCTGCGCTGTTGACTCCGGCCGCTCTCACCCCCCACTGATCCCTCCATCCCAGGGAGAACCGTGTCCCACGCCGCTTCCGTCACCCCTTGCACCTCGCCGCGCCCGCCGCTGCTTCCCGGCGCACTGCCCCTGGTCGGACATGCCCTGCGCCTGCTCAACAACCCGGCCCGCTTCCTGACCGCGGCGCCCGCACACGGACCGCTCTCCCGGGTACGCCTGGGCCCTCTCACCGCTACTCTGGTCGCCGATCCGGACCTCACGCGGCAGGTACTCCTCGACGACGTCCTCTTCGACAAGGGCGGGCCGTTGTACGACCGGATCGCCGATGTGATGGGCAACGGCCTGCTGGCCTGCCCCCACGCCCGCCATCGGCAGCAACGGCGACTGCTCCAGCCCGTGTTCCACAAGGACCGGCTCCCTGCCCACCTCGACCTGATGGCCGCCGAAATCACCCACGGCGTCGCACAGTGGCAACCGGGCCAGAGCCTCGACATGGCCGCCCAGGCCCATGCCCTGACCGCTCGCGCGATCGTCTCTACCCTCTTCGACGGCACGCTCACCCCCGCCACCGCCGCCAGCATGGTGGAGGACATGGCGGCCATCACCGCCGGCATCTACACCCACGCACTGCTCCCCGCCGCGTACACGCGCCTGCCCCTGCCCGCCAACCGCCGCTACACCCGCGCCCAGAAACGCCTGCGTGCCACGCTGGGCCGCGTGATCGCCGCGCACCGCTCCCGCACCACCGATCACGGCGCCTTCCTCACCCTCCTCACCGAACCCGCCCCGGACACTCAGCCCCACCCCCTGTCGGACAAGGACATCAGCGACCAGGTCATCACCTTCTTCATCGCCGGAATGGAAACCACCGGCAACGCCCTCGCCTGGGCCGCCCACCACCTGGCCCAGGACCCCGCACTCCAGCAACGCGTCCACACCGAGGCGGCAGCCCTGCCCCGAGGCCCCCTCACCCACGGCCACCTGCCACACCTGGAACTCACCAGCCGCGTCATCACCGAAACGCTGCGCCACTACCCGCCCGTCTGGCTCCTGACCCGCACCGTCAGGCGCGACACCACACTCGGCGGCCACCCACTGAACGCCGGAGACACCGTCGTCATCAGCGCCTACCTCGTCCAACACCTCCCCTCCGCCCACCCCGACCCCCAGCACTTCGACCCTGACCGCTGGTCACCCCCACACTCGACGCCCCCCGCCCCCGGCTCCCTCATCCCCTTCGGCCTGGGCGCCCGCAAGTGCATCGGCGACACCCTCGGCATGGGCGAACTCACCCTCGCTCTCGCCACCCTCACACGCCACTGGAAGCTCACCCCGGCCACGACGACACCGGTCCGCTACGAGAAGGACATCGTCATCCGCCCCCACAACCTCCACCTGCGCCCTCTCCCACACCCGAGCAACCGCACCGGAACCTGACCGCACCCGTCTACGGCTCGGGACTCTGGCAGTTCCCGGGCGGCAACCTCGACACCACGGGCGAGGGCCCGCTGCAGACCGCCCGGCGCGAGGCAGTCGAGGAAACCGGCCTCGACCTCGCCCTGGACACGCCGAAGCTGCTCCTGACGCGGAGCTGGACCGGCCGGGCCGGGCGAGTGATCACTAATCGGACAGGCATAACCGATCAACTCATCAATCCAGCAAAGAGACATGCCCTAGCCGTCCAGCGCCGCCGGGCCGCCCGAGCCGTGGGCACCGACGCGGGCGGACTGGCCACTCGTGCGTGGCGTTCCGCCAGCTCGTACGTCCTCAGCGGACTGCGCTCATTGGGACGGATGATGAGCGCCAACTGGTGCTCTTCATACGGCAGTTGGGTCGCGAGCTGGGCCACCGGAACGTGATCGTGGATGCGTCGTAGGAAGGCCGGGTCCAGTCCGGATGCCGAGTCGGTCGAACCTTCGCTGGGGATCGCCTTGTTGATACCCGCGCCGTGGGGGAGGAGGATGTGCGGGCCGCGCAGCAGTTCAAGGTCGCCCTTGGGGCTGGCGGCGACAATCAGGTTGTACGTGTCGTCGCGCGCTTCGCTCCACGGCACGGTGCGGCCTCCCACGGCGAACCGCCGACCGGGCCGCGAACAGAACCCGTGGCCCGTCGCCCGAAGTGTCGAATCTATCCGAGGACTGCGGCTGGATATTGCCGTTTCCGCAGGTCGAGGTGACCGCCAGGCGGATGCGCTGCTTGAATCGGTTCGCATGACACTTCGCGCTGGGTCAGCCCACCGCGAGTTCGCCCTTCGCCGTCAGACGTATGCGGAGTTCCTCGGAGCCGCAGAGGCGAAAATCCTCACAGAGCGGAACGGACGCCATGAGCGGCCGGACGAACTCAAGCGAGCGAACCCGGCTTTCGTTTCGGTGGCGCAGGAGTGCTGCCCGCCCCAGTGACCGTCCGTGGCCCGCCATGTTGAGACCAAGAGCAGCCCATGGCAGGCTCATTCCGCATGATCGATGAATTCGCGAAGGACAACCTGCACGGGAGACTGCGGCGGGACCGCCAGGCGCTGCTCTGGAAACTCGACGGGTTGTCCGAATACGACGCCCGCCGACCTTTGACAGCGACCGGGACCAACCTCCTCGGCCTGGTCAAACACGTGGCCACCGTCGAGGCCAGGTACTTCGGCGAGGTCTTCGACCGCCCTTCCCCTGAACCGCTGTGCCGGTGGCAGGAATCCGACGGCAGCGACCAGTGGGCGACCGAGGACGAGACCCGCGATCAGATCATCGAGTTCTACCGGCGCACGTGGGAACACTCGGACGCGACGATCGACGAGCTTCCCCTCGACGCCCCCGGCCATGTGCCGTGGTGGCCGGAGCCTTATTCCAACACCAACCTGTTCGCCGTCATGGTCCATGTCCTCGGCGAGTCCATCCGGCATGCCGGGCACGCCGATATCCTGCGCGAGGGCCTCGACGGCCGGACCGGGTTGCGCGCCGAGAACGAGCAGCAGATCGACGAGGAAGCCCGTGCAGCGCACTGCGCGAAGATCGAGCAGGCCGCCAGGTCGACCGCAGCAATCAAGGCTTAGCACTCCTGACGAATAATCAAGGCTCAGAACTCCTGACGAATAATTTTCGAAGTGGTTGGATCATTCGGGAACCGTTGATCCGGGGGGTGCGGGGTGGCTCGGCCGAAGCCGTGGGAAGTCGACGACGAGTCGTGGGCGGTGATCGAGCCGCTGTCACCCGGGGTCGAGCCTCGGAGTCGGCATCTGGACCGCACGGGCTGTAAAGGGAGTTGAGTCCTTCGTCATGAGTCAATACGTCAAGACGTTCCATGCCGTCGAGATCGGTGACGGCGGCGACGGGCGATGGGCCGAGCGCGTCCGGCCGGCAATGGTGAGGACGGAGGACTGGCTGACCGAGGAGGGCCGGACGCCTGAGGGCGCGGCCCGTGCCCGGCGGCTGTTCGAGGAGTACATGCCTGAGCTGGTTCCGGCACTCGACCGGCTCGCCGGCCAACTGGCCTCTCCCCAGGCCAGGACGCTTCTCACCATGGCAGCGGTGCGGCCGTTCTTCTCCGGCTGTACTCAGATCGGCCGCAACGGTACTTTGCTCAGAAACTACGACTTCGCCCCCGAACACTGTGAAGGCACCATCGTCTTCTCCCACTTCCTCCGCCCTGTGATCGGCATGCAGGAAGCCGGGTGGGGTCTGCTGGACGGCATGAACAACGCCGGTCTCGCGGTGTCGCTCACCTTCGGCGGACGGTTCGTTCACGGGCCGGGATTCGCGATTCCCCTCGTGCTGCGCTACCTCCTGGAGACCTGCCGGACCGTCGACGAGGCGCTGGGCAGACTGCGCACCCTCCCCATCGCGATCCCGCAGAATGTCACCCTCGTCGACGCGAACCGGACCGTGACGGTCTACGTCGGACCCGATATCCCGCTGACCGAGACACCGGGCTCCTGTGCCGCCAACCACCAGCACCTGCCGGTGCCGGACGAGCAGGAACGAACCACCCGGACACAGACACGGCTGGCCGCCATACAGGCGGCGGGCATCGATGCCGCAGCGATGCTACGACCGCCGCTGTACCAATGCGCGTACGACGAGTGGCTGGGCACGGTGTACACGGCCCAGTACCGTCCCGCCGAAGGCCGTGTGACATACCACTGGCCCAAGGAGAGTTGGGACCATTCATTCGTCGGTTTCTCTCCGGGCTCCCGCACCGTCACCTTGGGGCTTCCGGACGAGAGCGACGA
This sequence comes from Streptomyces sp. NPDC006140, assembly GCF_040628815.1. Taxonomy (NCBI): domain Bacteria; kingdom Bacillati; phylum Actinomycetota; class Actinomycetes; order Kitasatosporales; family Streptomycetaceae; genus Streptomyces; species Streptomyces sp. NPDC006140. The sequence continues at coordinate 658,481 of NZ_JBEXTS010000002.1, forward strand.
CCGCCGACACACGCCCGCCCCTGCGTGAGACAACCTGTTAGCCGGCACGTCCATCGCGGGCACGTGCATCACGATTCGGGCAATGTGAGGGCTGTGTGGGCTGGGTGCCCGGTTTCTGGTGGCATGGAGACGAGGCCGCGAAGTTTGTTGTTGCGCTTTTCCAGGGCTTCCGCGGTGATGGGGAAGAGCGCCGCGTCGCCTTCACCGACCCGTGCCTGGTTCAGTTCGACGAATCCGCGGATATCGCGTTCGTAGGCGGCGAAGGCCGCGGTGTGGTCGTGATGGGCGGCCAGGGAGCCGGCGAGCATATAGGCGCCGACGAGGGCGAGGCTGGACCCTTGCCCGGTCAGGAACGACGGGGCGTACGCGGCATCGCCGACGAGCGCGACCCGGCCGCTGGACCAGCACGGCATGCGGACTTGGCTCACCGTGTCGAAGAACGGATCGTTCGCGTCGCGCATGGCGGCGACCATGGCCGGGATTTCCCATCCGTCGCCGGCGAAGGTGGTGGCGACGAGGTCACGTTGTGCCTCGGGGTCGCGGAGGGCCTCGTACGGCGGTTCGGGGTGAGCGAAGTTGAGGAACGCGTGCAGCTCATCGCTGTCCCCGACCGCGTAGAGCGCGGCGGCCCTGCCGGGAGTGTTCCAGATGAGTACTTCATGGGAGAGCCCAAAGGTGTTGGGCATGGTGAATATGGCGAAGCAGTACCCCAGATAGCGGTGGAACTGCCGCTCGGGGCCGAATACGGACTCCCGGGTACGCGAGTGCATCCCGTCCGCCCCCAGGACCAGGTCGAAGCTGCGCTGGACGCCGCTGCGGAAGGTGACGTCGACGCCGTGCTCGCGTTCGGTGAGCGTCTCGATGGAGTCGTCGAACACGAACTCCACCTCGTCACGGACCGTCCCGTACAGGATGTCCGCCACATCACCGCGACGCACCTCGACGTCACGTCCCTCGACCCCGCCGGTGACCGCCTGTGGATGAACCACCGCCGCCTCACTGCCATCGGCATTGAGGAAGGTCAACCGGCGTGACTCGATATGCGCTTCCTGGAGTTGCGGCAGGATTCCCATCCGGCGAGCCACCTCCACCGCGGTGCCACGCACATCGATCGGATACCCACCGCCCCGCAGTCCGGTGGACTTCTCCACCACCGTCACCGCGAATCCGTACCGGTGCAGCCAGAACGCCACGGCGGGACCGGCGATGCTCGCGCCGGAAACCAGGACCGTACCTTTCGACGCACTTCTCATGCCCGTTCCCTTTCGGAAATCCATCACACCGCTTCCCGTTCAAGGTCGGGCGACGGCGAGTCGCTGCTGAGGCGTGTGCTCCGCACGAGCCTGACGGCCAGCACCGCGGCGATGGCGAACGCGACGGAAGCGATCCCGATATAGCTGAAGACGCCCGTGGCCGAGTTCGTTGTCTCACCGTCGACGACCACGGTGGTCGACTTGAGTACGGCCGCGCCCACGAAGTCCAGCACCACGGCCCCGATCGAGACCATGACCATGACCAGGCTGGACACGATGCCCTGCCGTTCGGGGGACGCCAGGCCGGCCGCCATGTTGAAACCGGATGTCCCGAGCGCTCCTACCGTGACACCCAGCAGGAATCCGCAGCAGAGCGCGGCGGGAAGCCGGGAAGCCCCGAGGAACATCCCGAGCGTCACCACTGTTCCGAGCACGATCGCCCCGGCCAGCGTCAAGGCCGGTCCGATGCGCGCGGCAAGCCATCCGGCCGCCGGGCCGCCGAGCGTGACACCGACTCCGGGCGCCGCGAGCAACAGTGCCACTGATCCCTGGCCGGCCAGCCCGTACCCGAGTTGCTGATCCGCCGAGACGTCACCGATGAGGGAGACGAGCTGAAGCATGCTCTGATACGAACCGGCTGCGAGGAAGACGACGAGGAGCGTAAGCACCAATGGCCTGCTGATGTCCCTGACGTCGATCAGGGGGTCGGGCTTTCGGCTCGACACCAGGAACCACCTGGCCAATGCCGCGACGCCACCGACGAGGAGAGCCAGCGGGCCGGCGGCGAGCCAGCCGAGGTCCGAGCCGAGACTGACATAGCTGAGCACCCCGGCGAGACCTCCGCCGAGAAGGAGGGCACCGCCGACATCGAGCTTCCCCGGTGTCCTGGCCGGGGATTCGGGAACGACCTTGCGCACGCAGATCGCCATCGCGGCCGCGAGGAAGGCCGATCCGAGGAACAAGATCTGGAAGCCGGACTCCGTGGCCAGTTCCTCGATGAGGAAACGGGACGCGATGTTGAGCACCGCGGAGCCGGAAGTCACGATGCCCACGATGATCATCGCGATGCGGGGTGCGCAGACACCTCGAACGATCGCGACGGAGAGGAAGACGGTGGCCAGAGCCGCTCCCTGCAGCATGCGCCCCGGCACGAACACCCAGAGGTCGGAGGCCAGGGCGCATAAGAGGGCGCCCGCGCAGCTGAGGAGCAACGTCAGTACGAGCACCCTGCGCCTGCCGTGGATGTCGGCGCTCTTTCCGAGCAGCGGTGCCCACAGCACTCCCGCGAGCATCGCGGTGGCGTTGAGCCACGCCGCCTGGTCGGTACGGAAATGGTCGAGCATCTCCGGGAGGACGACCAGCGGCGCCGTGATGGCCGAGTCGACCACGAAGTTCACCATGGTCAGGACGGCCACCAGGCCGACGAGCCGCCCGTTCCAACGCGTGTGCAGTACGGCGTCTGTGCTTTCGGTCCTGCTCTGCTGCATCAAGGACTCCTTGTCAGGGGATCCGCACCCGGCACTTAAGATACGCATCAGTTTCTTATCGGGGAGAGTAAGGTGTGCCGATAAGAAACGTCAACGTTTCTAAGGAGTGTTGTGGGACGACGGCGCGGCGAAGCGCTCGAGGCGGCGATCCTCGAAGCGGCCTGGGACGAGTTGAGCGAGCGGGGGTACGCGCACCTGACCTTCGACTCCGTCGCCCGGCGAGCCGGCACCAGCAAACCCGTGCTCTATCGGCGCTGGGCGGACAAGCAGAAGCTGGTCGAGGCGGCAGTCGTACGCCGCAACGTCATCCAGCTGATCAGCCCGGCCGACACCGGGTCCCTGCGCGGCGACCTGATCGCCACCCTCACCGAGATGAGCGAGAAGCGGGGGCCGTTCCTCGCGCAACTCAGCCTGCTGCTCGCCGACTACTTCGCCGAGACCGAAACCAGCTTCGCCGAGCTGCACGAGATGATCAGCGCCGGACGCCGCTCCGGACGCGACGAGATCATGGAGCGCGCCATCGAGCGCGGCGAACTCGATCCGGCCAAGCTCACGCCACGGATCGCGTCACTCCCCTTCGACCTGCTTCGAGCCGAGGCGATGATGACGCTACGGCCGGTCGCACCCGAGGTGATCGAGGAAATCGTCGACACGATCTTCCTGCCGCTGGTCCGTTAGAAGGCCAGCGGCCGGATGCGTGGGTTTCGGGCCCGCCGGCGGGGCGGCGAGGGCGTAGCGGCCGGGCTCGGCGAGGCGCTGCCGCAGCAGGCGCTCGATCGCGGCGAGCTGCAGGCGGCCGCCACGCGGCAGAGGGACGGACATGATGTCGCTGAGGCCGTCCCGTGCGACGCGTGTCATCGCCGCCCGCGTTGCCCGAGCGGGCCGACCGGCTCGTGAGCGCCGGCAGACGACCGCCTGCCGACACTCACCCCGGTGGGCACGAATCCGCAGGTGGGTGATGTCGGCAACGGGGCCGCGGGAGAAGACCGTCCAACAGGTCCCCGACACGGACGACAGACCGCTGGGCGGTGACCGAAGTGCCGGGCGTGTGTGCCCGGCACTTCGGCTTGGTCGAGCTTGGGGAACTGGCTCAGGGCCGCCTTATCCGAGGGCCCACCGCTGGTTGGATCCGCCGTTGCAGTTCCACAGGACCACTTGGGTTCCGTTGCCGGTGCCGGCGTTGTACGCGTCCAGGCACAGGCCGGAACGGGCGCTGGTGATCGAGCCGTTCGCGTTGACGTTCCACTGCTGGTTCTGCCCGCCGTGGCAGTCCCAGATGACGACCCGTGTGCCGGGAGAGGTTCCCGAGGCCTCGGCGTCCAGGCACTTGCTGCCGTGGACGCGCAGTTCCCCGGCGGCGGTGCGGGTCCACTTCTGGCCGGCCCGGTCGTCCAGGCAGTCCCACAGCTGGACCTGAGTGCCGTTGGTCTGCGACGAGTTGGGCACGTCGAGGCAGCGGTTGGAGGCGGCGCCGACGATCTGCCCGCCGCTCGGCGGGGGCGGGGTCGTGCCGCCGGGCGGCACGTACGGGCACTTGGTCAGGGACCGGGAGACGCCGGTGCGGTCCGCCAGCGACGGGCACAGGAACTGGGTGTACCGGGTGTCGTTGTCGAGGAAGATCTTGAGCCACGGGATCGTGCGGCGCGTCACGTTGGAGTTCCCCCAGGTGGGGAAGCCGTGGCCGCCGCTGCTGAGCTCGATGAAGGCGCTCTGTGTGGTGGCCGGCACGCCGCCGTAGAGCCCGTTGAGGTAGGACGGGGTGACCGTGCCGTCGTCCCGGGCGCCCATGATCATCGTCGGCACCCGCAGATTCGACAGGTTCTGCGAGGGGGAGAAGGGCGCGAGCGGGAGCGCGGCCTTCAGCGACGGTCGTCGCAGGGCTGCGCTGATGGCGCCGCCGCCACCCATGGAGTGTCCGATGACGCCCAGCCGGCTGGGGTCGACACGGTCGCGCACCGGGCTCCTCTGGGTGAGGTAGTCCAGAGCCGCCAGCAACTGGGTGCCGCGGGCGGTGTCGTAGTCATTGGGGCTGTTGGTGTCGATGCCGATGACGACGAACCCGAAGGACGCCAGCCAGGGTCCCATCCAGGCGCCTTCGGCGGCCCACTTGGCGGTGTAGCCGGGCACGGCCGCGACCGCGCCCCAGGTGCCCTGGCTGGTGTCGGTCGGGTAGTAGATCTTCCCGCCGTTGAAGCCGTTGCCGGGCGGCACGGTCATCTCCGCGGTGGCGAACGTTCCCCGCTGGGCCGCGACGCTGCTCACGGTGGGGTCGGGGCCCCGCTGGTACGGGTTGTCCTGAGCGGACGCCGGCCGCGCTGAGGCCGGCTGGATCGCGACCAGTGCGGTGAGCAGGCCGGTCACGGCCGCGACCACGGCCGCCCGTAACCCGGCCGTCCGGCCGGTCCGGCGAAGTCTCGCCCTGGTGGCCCGGGTGTCCTCGGACACCGGGACATCGGTGACGCTCGGATGCATCGTCCTGTTCCTCCATACCTTTGTGGTGGCTGCGGGAGCCGGGTCGGCGGATGGATCAAGGGGTGGCGTGCGCATGACAGCCTGAGGATCAGCGCTCGGCCAGGGGGGTGGTCAGGGGAGCAGCCGGGGCAGTGGTACGCGCGGCGCCGGAGTAGACCGAGGCCTCCTTGGCGGTGGCGGCGATGCCGTTCGCACCGTTGAAGAGACGCTGGCCCCAGCTGGTGAGCCGGTTGGGGTCGAAGTTGGTCACCAGGTCCAGGTACTGCACATCGCTGCCGTTGCCGCTCCACGACCAGCCGAGGTAGCCGATGCCGAGCCGCTGGGCCGCCGCCAGGATGGCGTCCTCGTCGGGGTTGCCGTCGGAGTGGTTGAAGCCGAACTCGCCCACGACGATGGGGAGTTTCGCGGCGACGAAGCGGTTCAGATAGTCGTTGACCTTCGCGGCCGTGTTGTAGACGCCGTACATGTGGACCGAGAAGACGGTGTTGCGGTCCCGGTCGGCGGCGAAGACCGACGCGGCGTTGTCCCGCATGATGAAGGACCAGTCCTGGCCCCAGTTGGGCGCGTCCACCATGAGGGTGTGGTTGAACCCGGCGTTCCGCAGCTTCTGGATGGCCGCCTTGGTGTCGGCGGTCCACCTGGAGGCGTTGTTGTTGCCGATCGGCTCGTTGCCGATGTTGACGATGACGTAGCTCTCCTGGCCGGTCAGGGCGCTCTTGACGCTGATCCAGTAGTCGGCGGCGCGGGAGAGGGTGGTCGCTCCGCTCTGGTCGCCGTAGCCCGTGGTGTCGTGGACCTCCAGGACGCAGATGAGCCGGTTGCGCTTGCACTGGGAGACGACGTTCGCCACGTCGGCGGTGTCGTTGCGGGCCCAGCGGTCACCGTTGGCGAGGACGACGCGGACGGTGTTGGCGCGCTTGGCCTTGATGTGGGAGATGGAGCTGATCCGGCTCGGGTACCAGGTGTGGGCGTGGTTGACGCCCCGCATGACGAAGTCGTTCCCGTTCGCCTCCAGCAGCCGGCCGTTCTGGACGCGGAAGCCGGTGGGCGCGGCGTGAGCGGACGTGCCGAAACCGAGCAAGGGAACGAGCAGGCCCAGGAGGGTGGCCAACACGGCGGCCACGCGTGGGGCGGTGCGGGTGGAAGATTTCATGGGGCTCCCATACGACGGGGACGGGGTGTTACGACGGGGACGGAGTGTTCAGGAGATGGCGGCTCGTGCCGTGCGGCTGACGATGGCCAGGGGAGTGCCGGCCGTCGCCCGGGGCGCCCGGCACGGCGCGGCCGAGGGCGGCGGTGAGGGCGGGGTACCAGCGGGCGGCGATCTTCTCGTTGCCGGAGGCGGAGGGGTGCACGCCGTCGTACGTGTCGGAGGCGGTGTTGAACCCCGTCCACTGGTCGACCACCGTCACCGGGGAGCGGCTCGTACTGGTAGCCCGGGCCCAGCCGGGGATCCGTGCGTTCAGGGCGGTCACGCGCTGGGCGCAGCCGGTGCAGCCCGACGGGTTCATCGGTATCAGCTGCGCGACGAGGATCTTCATGTTCGGATTCGACGCCCGCATCTGCTGCACCAGCTTCGTGTACGCGGCGAGGATGGTGTCGGTGGAGACGCTGCTCCACACGTCGTTGGTGCCGAAGTGCATGACAACGATGTCCGGACGCGTGGCAGCGAGCCTGCCGGGAAGCAGGTTCCGGTTCGCCACGTTGGTCACGAGCTCACCGCCGTGACCCTCGTTGTCGCCGTCGTGCGCCTGGGGGCAGCCCCGCTGGTTGAGGGTGCCGACGAAGTCGATGTTCCTGTATCCGGTGCTCTGCAGACGGTCCCACAGCAGGGCCCGCCAGCACCCCGGCGAGCCGGTGATCGAGTCGCCCAGCGGCATGATGCGTACGGGGGCAGCGGCGGTGGCGGCGGGGGCGGCGCTGGCCGACGGTACGAGTGCCAGGCCGAGCGCGAGCAGAAGCGTGGTCAAGAGGATGCGTAGGAGCGGTAATGGCCGGGTTCTGCGCATGCCTGTCCCTTCCTGCGTGGCGGGAGCAGTTCGAAGACGAAAACCGGGAGCAGTTCGAAGACGTGGTGCGGTGACCGGCTGTTCATGAGCGCGTTCGCCCGGAGCCGTTGATGTTGCGGGGCCGGCGAACGAGGCCTGCCCGTCGCAGATCTCGGCCTCTTGAGCGGCTACTCGGTCTCGACGATCGTGCCGTGAAGGCGGGGCGTCGACGTGCGTCGGTCACGATGACCTCCGATGCGTGGGGGGTGCCGAGTGAACGCGGCTCTGGTGGGGCAGGAAGGTGATCGTTCACTCCGGCAGGCATGGGAACGCTCCCACGGAGCGTAGGAACCCGCTGGGGCAGCGTCAAGGGTTCTGTTGAAGCTCGATGTTCGGCCTTGTTCGGATCCGTGAAGTTGGCTCTGCGCGTGGATTGACAGGCGGGAGTGCGGTCTGGAAACTGCGTGATGCAGGGCAGCTGTTGTGAACGCTCCCCTCCACTGAGCCGCCAGAGGACGAGGCCCCACCAAAAGCTTGCGGGAAAGCCTTCACGCCTTCGTTTTCCCCGATCTGACTGTGAACGTTCACATCCCTAGGCGGGGACCGCTGTCGTCGATGGCGCCAGTTCATGGGCGGCCCACCTCCGCACCGAGCCCCGCCCGGAACCCCAGGGCAACTGCCACCCGCAACGACCGAACACGCACCGACCGGGACGTCTCGCGTGCGGTCGGCGCACAGGAAGGAGCGACCATGTCCCCCACCCCTGTATCCGGTTCCGTAGCCGGTTCCGGGCGGATCAGCCGCAGGACCGTGCTCAAGGCCACCACCGCCACCGCCGGGGCGCTCGCCACCGCTGCCGTGCTCGCCGAACTCGAGACGCCGGCCAACGCCGCCGCGGGTTTCGTCAAGGGCGTCGACATCAGCTGGGTGCCGCAGATGGAGGCCCGCGGCTTCTCCTGGAAGAACGCGAGCGGTCAGCGGCAGGACCTGCTCACCATTCTCAAGGGGTACGGCATCAGCGCGGTGCGGTTGCGCACGTTCGTCAACCCCTCCAGCAGTCCCACGGACGGGCACTGCGGCATCAACGAGGTCGCCGCCTTCGCCAAGCGGGTCAAGGCCGCCGGAATGTCGATCATGCTCGACTACATGTTCGGCGACACCTGGAACTCCGTCGGCGTGCAGAACCCGCCCGCTGCCTGGCGGAACATGAGCTACAGCCAGATGCGCACCGCGCTGAGCACGTACGTGAACCAGACCATGACGGTCATGAAGAACAACGACGTGCTCCCCACCTGGGTCCAGATCGGCAACGAGATCAACAGCGGGATCTGCCGCCCCGTCGGCAGCGTCTCCAACCCGGCGCAGATGACAGGGCTGCTCAATGCGGCGTACACCCAGGTCAAGGCCGTGTCACCGAACTCGACCGTGTGCGTCCACCTGGCCCAGCCGCAGAAGTACGACGTGATGACGACGTTCTTCAGCCGCTACGCCGCGAACGGCGGCAAGTGGGACATGTCGGTGTTCTCCTCCTACGGCAGCGCCGACGTCGCTCCCGGGATCGTGGCGAACATGAAGAGGATCTCCGATGCCTACGGCAAGCCGTTCCTCCAGAGCGAGTTCGGCGGCCGGGTCGACAGGGCCTCCTCCACCCAGGCCGCGCTGGTCGCCTACACCAAGGCGCTGAAGGCCAACGGAGGACAGGGCATCTTCTACTGGGAGCCGGAGTGCATGTCCCCGTTCACCGGCTACAACATGGGTGCCTGGGACCCCTCCACGCAGCGCCCCACCGTCATCATGAACGGCTTCACCCAGGCCTGAGCTTGTCAGGTACATGTCCAGAAAGGGGCTGTGTCGGTGAACGAGTGTGCGGAGGTTGAGCTCAATGCGTCGCAGTGAAGCGCACGCGGGCCGGACGGAACCCCACTCCGTGAACCGGGTGTCGAGGTGGCTCGCGTCCGCCGTCGGTCTCGTGCTCCTCGCGGCCCTGGCCGGGGCGGGCCCGGCAGCGGCTGCCGAAAAACCGTATGAGCGCGGCCCGTTGGTCGTCGCCGAGAATCCGTACCAGCGGGGCCCGGCGGCGGTTGCCGAGAACCCGTACCAGCGTGGTCCGGACCCGACCCGCGACAGTGTGGCCGCTTCGCGTGGCACGTTCGCCACCGCCTCGGTGAAGGTGCCGGAGGGCAACGGCTTCACCAAGGGGGTGATCTACTACCCGACCGACACCAGTCAGGGCACGTTCGGCGCGATCGCGTTCGTGCCCGGTTACCACGGCTCGTGGGCCGCTTTGGAGTGGACGGGGCCGTGGCTGGCCTCGTTCGGATTCGTCGTGATCGGGTTCGAGGCGATCAACCCCGGCGACCGGGACACCGCCCGCGGGACCCAACTCCTGGCCGCCTTGGACTACTTGACCGGGCGCAGCCCGGTGCGGGACCGGATCGACCCGAACCGGACGGCGGTCATAGGCCACTCGATGGGTGGCGGCGGGGCCCTGTCCGCAGCGTCACGGCGTCCGTCGTTGAAGACCGCGATCGGGCTGGCGCCGGCCGTCTTCTCGACGGACATGCGCACCATGCGGGTGCCCACCCTGCTGATGGCAGGGCAGAACGACGGGACGGTCACGCCGTCGTACGTCAAGAACTTCTACGACCGGATTCCGGGGTCGACGGAGAAGGCATACCTCGAACTCACCGGCGCCGGCCACGGCTTTCCCAGCTGGACGCCGAACTCGGTGATGATGCGCAAGGTCATCCCCTGGTTCAAGATCTTCGTCGACAACGACGCCCGCTACAGCCAGTTCCTGTGCCCGCTCATGGACTGGACCGGCATCAGGGCCTACCAGAGCACGTGCCCACTCCTGCCCGGCGGACCGACTCCTACGCACACCCGCTAGGAGGCGGAAACTCCCCGGCAGGATTCGACAGAGGGAAGGAAAGGCAATGGAGCCGAGAACCGATCTGTGGCCGCGCCGCAGATTTCTCGCCACCGCCGGAGCGGCAGGTGTCGGCGGGATGGGTCTGAGTGTGTTCGGCGCTGAGCGCCCGGCAGGCGCGGCCGGCGCGGCGACAACGGTGTCATATGTGGACACGACGCGGTCCACGTACGACAAGCTGGTCCTGATGGTCGACGGCAAGCCGTTCTACCACAGCGGTATCCAGTTCCGGTACGAAAAGCACCGGTACAGCTACGGCTGGACCGACGCCCAGCTGAAGCCGGTGCTGGGAATGGTCGCCCAGGACGGCTTCAACGTCGTGAACATACCCATCTGGTGGTCGAAGATCGAAACCTCCAGGGACAACTTCAGCTGGGCGGACGTCGATCGGATGATCGACTGGTGCAAGGAGTACGGCCTCAAGCTCGAATTCCTGTGGTTCGGGCACGACTCCACCGGTTTCAGCTTCCCGGCTCGACTGCCGGCCTATGTCCTGAACGGCTACCAGTACGTGGTCCGTAGCGACGGCACGGAGTTGCGGAAGAAGGGCACCGGCGAGCCGGGCGAACCGCCGGAAGGCTTCGGACTGCTGGACAAGACCGACCCCAACCTGCTCAGCCGGGAGAAATACGCCCTGGGCAGGCTCATGAACCACGTCGCGGCCTACGACACCGAACACACCGTGGTGGGCGTGCAACTGCTGAACGAGCCGAACGTCTCGGGACTGTGGGACGTCAGGATCGACCGCAGCTACAGCTCCTACAGCAACGCTCTGTGGCGAAGCGGCGGGTACACCAACGCGACAGAGTTCCGCAAGGACGTGCTGCTGAACTATCTGAGCGGACTCGGCCAGGCCGTCAAGGAGTCCGACTACGTCGTCTACACCAGGTCGAATCCCAAAGGTGACGCGGATATCGCCGACAACGAGACCCGTCGCGCCCGGGGCGTCGCGTATCTCGACTTCTTCGGCTACGACCCGTACACGACCAGCGTGGACTACGTGTTCGACTACGGGCAGGACGCCTTCTGGGCCCAGGGCCGGAACTTCCCGATGATCATGGAGAACTACGCGGGAAATTCCACCGCCGACATTCTCAAGTTCAACGCCGTCGCGGGCAACGCGGCATACAACCTCTACGCGGCCGTGGACCCGGACGCCCGCAGCGGCAGCTCCGACAAGGCGCTGTACGACTTCGACCCGACGACGAAGGTGGTGACCCGCAAGGCCGTTTCCCCCAAGGTCGCCGCCATGAACCACCTGATCAACAAGATCAGTGCGGATCTCGCGACCAAGCGCCCCGCCGAGCGTGGCGGGACCAAGCTGCAGACGTTCAACCGCACCGCCGCCGCGAGCAGCAACACCACCAAGACACTCGACGGTCAGAGCGTGTCCTACGCGACCTCCAGCGGTGGGCAGGGCATCGCCGTCAAACACAGCCCCACCGAAATCGCCGTGCTCAGCACCAAGGCCGCTGCCTACACGCTGCCCGGCGGCTCGATCGGGTCCGTGGAAAGCGGCTACTACGGCAGCGACAACACCTGGGTGCGGACCGCAGCGAAGTCCTACAGCCCCTCGGGCGGAAGAATCACCATCAGCCTGAACGCGGGCGAATGCGTCCGCGTCGCCTACTCCGGCGGCTCCTCCGGTCCTGTCAGCGGGGCCACGTACAAGATCAGGAACTCGTCGACGGGCACGTACCTCGACACCGACGCGGACGGCGCGGTGGTTCTCGCCCCCGCCGGCACCTACGACGACCAGGACTGGATCCTCACCCAGACCACGTCCGGCGCCTGGACGGTCCGCAACGTCAGGACCGGGCGGTTCCACCTGACCGCCGGCGCCACCGGCAACGCCGTCTTCTGGAACTCCGGCGCCGTCGCCGCCGACTCGCTCTGGAATCTGGAACCGGTCTCCTCCGGAGGCTTCCGCCTCAACAACCAGAGCGCGGGCATCGAGTACCTCCACGCGACCTCCTCCGGCGCGGTCAGGTGGAACACCGGAGCCACCGACGCGGGCACGGTCTGGACCTTCGAACCCAAGTGACCAAGGAGACGGGCATACCCATGATTTCACCAGCAGGAAAACTCAAAGCAGTGTGCCTCGCCCTGATGTTGTCGGTCGTCGCATCCGTCGCCGGCCTGACCAACCAGGCATCGGCCGACACCACGAGACAACTGAACGCCTCGCAGATCGTCGCCGACATGGGCGCCGGCTGGAACCTGGGGAACCAGATGGAGGCCAACTCCAACGGATACCCCAGCGAAACGGCATGGGGTCAGCCGGTCATCACTCAGGCCCTCATCGACAAGGTGAAATCCGCAGGATTCAAAACCATACGCATCCCGGTCTCCTATCTGGGACACATAGGCCCCGGCCCGGACTACAGGATCAACGCCGCCTGGCTGAACAGGATCCATGAAGTCGTCAACTACGCCTACAACCGCGGCCTGTACGTGCTGATCAACATGCACGGCGACGGCTACAAGACCATCAACGGCTCCTGGCTGATCTGTGACTCGTCCAACCAGACGGCGATCAGGGCGAAGTACCAGAAGGTCTGGCAGCAGATCGCGACAAGGTTCCAGAACTACGACCAGCGCCTGATCCTGGAGTCCATGAACGAGAACTTCGACGGTCAGTTCGGCCGCCCCACCCAGCCGTGCTACTCGAACATCAACAGCTACAACCAGATCTTCGTGGACACCGTCCGGAGGACCGGTGGGAACAACGCTTCCCGGTGGCTGCTCGTTCCCGGCTGGAACACGAACATCGACTACACCGCAGGGAACTACGGCTTCGTGCTGCCGACCGACCAGTACCGCTCGCCCTCCATCCCCAGTAATGAGCAGCGCATCATGATCTCCGTTCACTACTACGACCCGTGGGACTTCGCCGGAGCGGAAAGCGGCACCATCACGCAGTGGGGGCGAGCAGCGACCAACCCGTCGAAGACGTCGACCTGGGGACAGGAAGACCATCTGGACGCGCAGTTGAAGAAGATGTACGACAAGTTCGTCGTGCGGGGATACCCGGTGGTCGTCGGTGAATACGGTGCGATCGACAAGTCGTCGTTCGATTCAGCGAACCCGAGGTATCGCGCGGACTACGTGCGCGCCGTCGTGTCCACCGCCAAGAAGTACGGAGCGGCCACGGTCTACTGGGACAACGGCGCAACCGGCCGGTACGGTTTCGGGCTGATCAACCGACGCACTCTGGCGGTGAGCCACCAGGGCGTACTCAATGCCATCATGAGCGGCCTCGGCGGCGGCGGTGGCAACCGTGATCTTCCGACGAGCACCCACACCTACGACGAATAGGACTGGGGCGCCGCGTTCCGCCCGCCACGCAGCTCCGCCCCCACCCACGCCGGCGGTGGCCAGGCTCATGCCGAGCGACACGATCGCCTTGGGTGGTGCGGAGGGAGGGGGGCGGGACGGCCGCGTCGTCGGGGCTCGTCACGCTGCCCGGCGGGCGGAGGAGGAATCAGGCCGCGGTGGTGATCGGGCGATCGGCTCCCGCGTACTGTCGGCAGGTCGTGCAGCAGGGCAGGACGGCGGCCATCGGTTCCGGACCGGCTCCCTCGATCGCCCGGCGGCGGGCTTCACCGGTCGAGGCGGGGGAGATGTGCGGAGGCGAGAACCGTTCCGCCTGCCCCCTCAGTACTGTGACTTCGCATGACCGACACCGAGATCGAGATCACCGCAGACCTGGTCCGTGACCTGTTGCAGGAGCAGCATCCGGACCTTGCCGGGCTGGCCATCCGGGAAGTGGCGGGCGGTTGGGGCAACCAAATGTGGCGCCTCGGGGACGAGTTGGCTGTGCGCATGCAGCGCATGGACCCCACCCCCGAGCTCCAGCTCAAGGAGCGGCGGTGGCTCCCCGTGCTGGCCCCGCGCCTGCCGCTCCCGGTGCCGACCCCGGTACGGTTCGGTGAACCGTCCGAGCGCTTCCCCAAGTACTGGACCGTGATGACGTGGGTTCCCGGCGAGCCGCTGGACCACGGCGCGATCAGCCGCGGCGGCCACGCGGCCGACACACTGGCGGGCTTCCTCCGGGCGCTCCATGTGGAGGCGCCCGCCGAGGCGCCGATCTCTACGGACTTCGGTGCCCACCCCAGGGACTGCACGGACGGCTTCGAGAACTTCTTCCAGGCCGTTGCCCCCGAGGACATCGCTGCTGACGTCCGGGCAGTCTGGGACGACGCGGTTGCGGCCCAGGCGTGGGAGGGCCCGCCGGTGTGGGTGCACGGCGACCTCCATCCCGCGAACGTCGTCGTCTCGGACGGAACGCTCTCGGGCATCGTCGACTTCGGTGCCATGGTCGCCGGCGATCCGGCGTGGGACCTGGCCGCCGCATGGGTGCTGTTGCCCGCGGGCACGGCCGCACGGTTCTTCGACAGGTACGCGCATGCAGACGAGGCGGCGATCCGGCGCGCCCGCGGGCTGGCCGCTATGAAGAGCCTGTTCCTGATGCTGATGGGGCAGAACGGAGATCGGGGTCTTCCCGGCGGCAAGGCACATTGGGGACCCATAGGCCGGGCGGCACTTGATCGTGTTCTGAAGGGTGTTTGATGCACGCGGCTGGGCGCGTGACGTCAGGGATCGCCGAGGAGGCGGAGGAGGCGGTGCAAGACGCGTATCTGCGCTGGAGCAGGGCCGATCGTGTGGTGATCGACCACCCGGGGGCCTGGCTCGCCAGGGTCGTCACCAACCTCTGCCTCAACCGGACCACCTCGGCCCGATGGAGTTGGCCGAGCAGCGCGATTCCCTGTCGACGGCGCTGCTGGGACATCGCCGGAGTGCTTGACTTGAGCGAGGCCAACTGCCGCCAGTTGTACCGCAGGGCCGTCCAGCGGGTGGCGACGCCCGAGGCCCGCTTCACACCGGCAGCCGAGCAGCAGCGCGAACTCGTCGAGTCCTTCGTTACAGCGGCACGTGAGGGAGATCTGGCAGGCCTGGAGAAGCTGCTCGCCGAGGACGTCACCGGGTGCGGGTCGTCGTCAACCCGGACAAACTCAGCTTCGCGGGCCGCCAGTTCGCTGCCATGGCTTCCGGGGCGTGAGCCGCGTGCGAGTGCAGACGCGAAGAGGCTGTCACATCTTCGGATGCTCGTCGGTTCCCAGCGGGTGACGGGCGCTCCACCGGGGAGCGCCCGCCCACCGAAGGGACGACGACTGCGATGACCACGATCCTGGTGACGGGCGGCACCGGAACGCTCGGCCGGCGCCTCACCGAGCGGCTGCGTGCGGACGGGCACGAGGTGAGAGTGCTGAGCCGGCGTTCCCGGCCGTACGCCGTGGACACGGTCGTGCACTGTGCGACCAACCCGCGCGGCGGCGACGAGCAGGCGGCACATCATCTGATCGAGGCGGCCCGCCGTGCCGGGGTAGGGCATCTGGCGTACATCGCGATCGTCGGCGTCGACCGGGTGCCGCTTGGCTACTACCGGACCAAGCTTGCCGTCGAAAGTGCGATCGAGGAGTCGGGGCTCGGCTGGACCGTGCTGCGCACGACGCAGTTCCACGACCTGGCGCTGCAGTTCCTCCAGGGCTCGGCGAAGCTCCCGGTCATGCTGCTCCCGGCGCAGGTCGCCGACCAGCCGATCGAGGTGGAGGAGGTCGCCGCCTACCTGGCCGAGCTCGCAACCGGGGCGCCCGCGGGGCGGGTGCCGGACATGCGCGGCCCCGAGATCCGTATGTTTCCGGAGTGGCCCGGGCCTATCTCCCTCGGCACCATCGACCCGCCCAGGACAGAATGTCCGTATGGAGGCTACCCATCGCTTTGAGGGGTCGGGGACGGGTGCGCGGGACGGCCGAAGGGTGGGACTTCGCCTCTACGACTGGTGCGAGGTGGTCCTCGACGGTCCAAACACCTTCGTGGACGCGGCCATCCGGTACTTGTGGCCGCAGGCACGGCCGGTACCCGCCCACGACGCTCTGCCGCAGGTGCGACTCGTGCTCGGCCGCATCGAGCCCGGGTTGGTGGCCGGCGCCTCACGCCGGAGGGTCACCCTCTACTCGTCGCCCGACGGTCGCGTTCCCGATTACAACGAAGGCGTCGAGTACACGGGAGCCCCCGGTGTGGACCGACTCGTCCTCAACCCGCACACGGGCAGCCACTTCCTGGTGACCGGTCACCGTGTCTGTGTGGTGAATTCCGAGTTCGAAGCGGGCATGCGCGACGCCTTACGGGTCATCAAACAGCTGGTGACCACAGCATTCGAGGCAGTGGGGGTGGTGACGGTCCACGCGTCCGCGTTCGCTGTCGGGGGCGAGGCCGTCGCCGTGGCCGGCCGCGCGGGTGCGGGCAAGACCTCGACGGTCCTCGCCGCGGTCGCGAACGGCGCCCGCATGGTGGCAAACGACAAGCTCTACGCCTGTACCGATACGGGCGGCACCCACGTCCGAGGCTGGACGGACCCCATCAGGGTGATCGACGCTCCGGGGCATCCCAAACGGAGCACCACGCTCGCCGCGTACTTCGCAGGCGACGCCGACCGTGTCGTCGAGGATCCGCTACCGCTGAGAACGGTCGTCCTGGCGCGGGTCGGCACACCGTCCGTGCCGGTTCGCTGTGAGGAACTCGACCGGGCCGCCGGCCTCCGGGAACTGCGGCGTGAGGTGCTGCCGCCCCGAGTCCGGTGGCTGGGCACGGAGCCCTCACCGGCGAGCGATCCGGCGCCGCCGACCGCCGACCGCTTTCTGTCCCTGACGTATGGCTACCGGGACGCCTCACAGGCGGTGGATCTGCTGATGCGACGCCTGCACGCCTGAGCGCGCGGGTGCGGGCGGTCGTTCGGACCTTGTGGTTCCCGTTGCCTGTGGTTTCTTCCGTAATACTCCAACTGCTGTTCATGCGCGCGACTTTGTATCACAATGGGCCGCTCGGGCGCCGCTGCCTCCCATGAGGTCGCGCGGAGCTCGCGGCACGAGGCGGGAGGGCCTGAACGTGTCCACAGGAGCACGCCGGATCGTCGCGTGGCTGGTCGGGGCCGTCTGTCTGGCCGTGGTGGTCTGGCTCGTGGTGACGGCCGTACTGGATCTGCCCACCGGTGACAGCACGGCAAGTGTCATCGCGGCCGTTGTGGCGGTGATCGGGCTCGGCCTGTCCGGGATCACTCTTCTGCGGACCCCTGGAAACACCGGATCGGCCCCCGGCGGCGGCAGAACCCTCCGGGTCCTGGCCCGGGGCAGGGGCAGCATCGCCGCAGGCGGGGACGTGCGGGGCAACGCCGTGGGAGCCCGGGCCAAGGTGAGCGGGCCGGCGGGGCCTTCCGCAGGCGGCCGTCCTGCCCGGGGCGTGCGGGACGTCGGTGCGCGCGGAACAGGTGCCATCGGAGCGGGTGGGGACATCGTCGACAACGCCATCGGCGAGGACAGTGAGCGATGAGGCTGTGGCCCTGGCTGTGGGGCTCTCGGGCGTCGCGTCCCAAGTCGTCGCCGGAGAGATCCACGACGGGACCGGGTGAGGACGAGGATCCGTCAGCTTCTCCGCCGCTCGCGGCCGTGTCAGGGACCGCGAGCGCCGTCGGCCACACGCCCGTGCCCGTGGCCGGACCCGACGGGCGGGCCGGACGCTCCGTCGTACGGGCGGACCGGGGAGCGCTGGGAGCCGGCGGCGACATGACGGGCAATGCCATCGGCCCCGGCAGCAGTACCACCTTCATCGAGCAGGTGGTGGTCGGCGGGGCTGCCGGCCAGGAGACGCCTTGTCGCCGGCAACTCGCGCCGCCGCCGCTGGGCGAGACCGCGCACCGGGCGGAAATCAGTGCGGCAGTGAAACGGGTGCTGCTGGGCAGTGAGCACGAGGGCCGGGCACCGGTGCTGTTCCTGGAGGGCTACGGCGGGATCGGCAAGACCACGGTCGCGCTGCAGACCTGTCGGCTTCCGGAAGTGGCCGAGCGCTTCCCGGGCGGAGTGGTGTGGACGGTCATCGGCCAGTCACGGACCGGTCCCGACCTGGCCGACCACATCGCGGACATCTGCGAGCACCTGTCCGGGCACCGTCCCACCACGACCGACCCCCTCCTCGTGGGTGCGCTGCTCGGAGAGATCCTCGACGAAGGCGGTCCCGCCCTCGTGGTGGTCGACGACGTCTGGAACGAGGAGCAGGTCAACGCCTTCCTCGTCGGAGGCGCCGGTTCCGCCCGGATCTTCACCGCACGCAACCGGGGTCTCGCGCCGACCGTCGCCCACATCGTCGAGGTGGGCCAGATGACGGAGGACGAAGCACGCGTGACCGCGTCGGCCGGCCTGCCCGCGGTCGACGCGTCGGTGCTGGAGAGCCTCCTCCGCTTCGCCAAGGGCTGGCCCGTCCTGCTCGGTTTGATCAACGCGTCGTTGCGGGCCCACATCCAGGCCGGTGGACCACCGGCCGAGGTGGCCGCCTGGGTCGCCCGCCTGGTCGCATCGCACGGGCCGGAGGCACTCGACGCGACGATGCCGCCCCACATGCGCCGCACGGTGGCGGCGACGGTCAGCGCCAGCCTCGACCTGCTCTCCGCCGAGGAGCGCGAGCGCTACTTCGACCTGGCCGTCTTCGACGAGGACGCCGAAGTCCCCGAACACGTCGTGGCCCTGCTGTGGAGCGTGACCGGGGGACTGGAACGCACCGAGAGCCGCAGAATGGCCGCTCTCCTGTCGTCCCTGCGTCTGGTGTCCGAACGGTGGTGCGACGGCGGACCGGCGCTCGCCGTGCACGACGTTCTGCGGTCGTACGTACGCCACCAGATGTCTCCAGCCGACCTGGTGACCCGGAACCAGTCGCTGGTGACCGCGCTGCGTGCTCTGTTGCCCGCCGGTGCGGATGCTCAGTGGTGGCTGCTGCCGCAGGGAGAGAAGTTTGCGCTGCAGTATCTTCCGTACCACCTCCAGGCGGCCCGGTTGGACGGGGAACTCGCCGAACTCGCCTGTAATCCCCGGTGGATCGAGACCCAGATCCGGCATCTGGGCTCGGTGGTCCCCGCCGTCTCCACGCTGTCCGGAATCCGCACCGCCCGGGCCGGCTCGCTCAGGACCGTACTCGACCGTGACGTCGAAATCTTCGTTCCCGAGGTCGCGCCGTCGGCCGTCGGGGTGACTCTCGCCAGCCGACTGGCCGGAACCGGGGACCTGGAAGCCGTCGTCGGACGCTACCTCGACGGGATGCCGCGACCACTGCTGCGCTCGTACTGGCCGCTGCCCGACACCGACACGGCCGCCGACGACGGCCACACCGGCCCCATCGGCGACTGTGCCGTCTCACCTCGCGGTGACGTGATCGCCACCGCGTCCGACGACCGGCTGGTGATCCTCTGGGACTTGGCCACCCTCGGGATCCGCCGTGTCCTTCGGGGGCACAGTCAGCGAGTCCGCGCCTGCGTGTTCAGTCCCGACGGATCTCGGCTGCTGTCGGCGGCCACGGACGGAACCGTCCGGGTATGGCACGTCGACGAGGGCCGTGCCCTGCACGTTCTGGGGGAGCATTCCGCCCGGGTGCTGGGATGCGCGTGGTCGCCGGACGGCAGGCGGGTGGCCTCGGTCACCGGCGACGGAACGGTGACCCTCTGGGACGCCGACACCGGCGAGAAGCAGCGTGAGATGCGCAGCCCCAGCGGAAACGAGTGGGATTGCGCCTTCGCCCCCGACGGACACGGCCTCGTCTCGGTGGGAGAGGACGGGGTCCTGCGGATGTGGGACACCGCTCGGGGCGTGGTGCGCTGGAGCACGGCCGTGCACGAGGGAAGGATCCGCTGCTGCACCTTCGCCCCGTCCGGCGCCCTGATGGCCACGGCGGGCAGCGACGCGACGGTCCGTGTGCTGCGGACCGACACGGGGCAGGTGACGCAGGTCCTGCGGGGGCACACCGACCGCGTCCGCTCCTGCGCTTTCTCACCTGACGGCACCTTGCTGGCCAGTTCCTCGGAGGACCGGACGATCCGGCTGTGGGACACGGCGAACGGACGGCAGGTCCGCCGCCTGCGCGGACACACCGACTGGGTGGGCGCCTCGGTGTTCACGGCGGACGGCCGGACGCTCGTCAGTTGCGGCGGGGACGCGACTCTGCGGACCTGGGACTTGACTGCCGATGTACCGCCCCGGACCGTACGCGCGACGCGCCGGGCCGTGGGGTGTTGCGCGTTCTCCCCGGACGGGCTGCGTGTGGTGGCCGGGCTGAGCGACGGCGTCGTCCGGCTCTTCGACGTCGGGACCGGGCGGCTGGAGTTCGAGGCCGAGGGACACGACGGCCGAGTGCTGGACTGCGCGATGTCGCCCGACGGGGACGTCGTCACCGTGGGTGGTGACGGCGAGCCGGTGCTGTGGGACGCGAGCACGGGCGCCGTCCGGCGCCGGTTCAAGCGCCATTCGGGACGCGTCTGGGGATGCGCGGTCTCTCCGGACGGCGCCTGGATGGCATCCGCGGGCGAGGACGGCGTCGTGCGGGTCCATGACCTGCGCACCGGGGACGTCGTCAACGAACTGGCGAACCACGAGGGCCACGCGCTCGGCTGCGCCTTCTCACCCGACGGAGCCCACCTGGCCTCCGTCGGGGACGACGGCAGATTGCGGCTGTGGGACAGCCGCACCGGACGCCTGGAGTCGACACTCTCCACGGGGCGGGAGACATCGCTGTGGAGCTGCCGCTTCTCACCCGACGGTTCACTCCTCGCCTCGGTCGGATCGCCCGCGGCGGCGCTCGCCCTGTGGTCGACCGCGGACCGGAGCGTGGCCACCTCCGTCCCGATAGGCGGGGACCGGATCACCGGTTGCGCGTTCTCCCCCTCGGGGCGGCAGATCGCGACGTGCGGCGACGAGGGCTATCTGGGTGTGTGGGACGTGGCCACGGGCACGCCCCTCACCGGAATCCGGGTCGCCTATCCGCTGCACCGATGTGCCTGGTCGGACACGGGCGCCGGGTCCGTGATCGCCGCCGCGGGCAACGGTGGGTTGTACCTCTTCGCCTACGAGGACGAGTGAGGTCTCACGACTCCGGCTCGTGCCGAATGAAGCCGTGCCGTGAGTACGACGCCGTCTGTACCAGCTCGGTCACCAGCCGACCGGGGGTGTGCTCACGGATGGCCGCCAGGAACTCCCGTGTCCCCCCGGCGAACAGCCGCGGGGTGATGTCGGGGTGGTCCAGGAGCGAGACCCCGGGCGCCAGGGGATAGGCGCGCCCGTTCAGGGTCAGTCGGTCTTCGGACTGCGTGATGTGCAGGGAGCGCGACGCGGTCATTCCCCATCCGTGCGGGACGACGAGGCGATCCTCCCCGGCCAGGAGGCGTACGGCGTTGAGACCGCCAACGGCGGGCCGGAACATGGCGATCGGCCGTCCCACCGCGCTGAACACGGGCACCTCCTCGTCGGGCTCGCACAGGTAGCAGCCGATCGCCGCGGAGGCGGGCGTCGGCATGAAGTAATGGTGCTTGTGATATTCGCCGACGATGGCGATGCGCCCGTTCAGCAGCATGGTCGCCATGAAGCGGTGCCGCAGGATGTTGAACCGCAGCAGCATCTGTGCGAGGTCCGCGAAGAGTTCCGCCTTGTGCCCGATCAGGAGTCGGATGCGCCGTTCCCCCTCGAAGACGTGCACCGAGTCCGCGAACCAGTTTCCCGGCGTGGGGCACAATCCGTTGAACTGGTCCTTGAACTCCTTCTCGTTGCTGTGCAGCAGCAGCGCGTATCTGCCGTCGCTCACTCGGCGGCAGGTCAGGATGAAATGGTTGCCCCGGTCGAAGTTCCACTCGTAACTGCTGTCATCGGCGATGCGCCCGCGCAGTGCGCTCACCGCCTCCTCGGTGAAGGCCTCCGCCGGGTCTCCGTCGAGCCAGAAGACCGACGACGTGTCGATGTTCATCGTGGTGTCCACGGGAACCACTGGAACGCGGCATTCCCATTCGACGAGACAGCCGGTGGCGAATCCCCCGGCCAGTCGCAGGACGTCGTAGGGGATGCCCAGGTCGGCGGCGGGGCTGAGCCGGCAGTCCGCCCGGGGATCCAGTGTGCGCAAGGCCCTGCGCAAGAGCGATTCGGTCCTCCGGAGATGGGGGACGAGGAATTGCTGTGCCCGGTCGTGCTCGACTATTCCGTCCGGTTCGGACACCGGTCGTGCTCCTCTTCCGAGGGGGCGGTGAGGTGAACGCAGTGGGCTTGTCTACTGAGCGACGGCGGCGGCTTCGATGGTCCGCAGAGTGTCGTCGGTGAGGGTGAGTCCTGCCGCTCCCACCCAACCGTCGACCTGCCGAGGAAGGCGTGCGCCGACGATCGCCCCGCTCACTCCGGGCCGGCTGAGCACCCAGGCCAGTGCGAGCTCGGAAACGGTGTGGCCGAGTGAGGCGGCGATCGTCCGCAGGGCGTCGACGACGGCCAGTTTCCGGGTCAGTGCGGGCTCGGCGAATTTGGCGGACCTCCTGCGCCAGTCGTCGGGCGCGAGGTTCTCGACGCGTTCACGGTCGAAGGCTCCGGTCAACAGCCCGGACGCCAGAGGGGAATAAGCGATGACGCCCGTGCCGTGGTCCAGACACCAGTCGAGGAGCGGAAGCGACCTGCGGTCGAGAAGGCTCAGTGAGGGCTGCAGCGAGTCGACGTGCCGGACAGCCTCGCAGCGGTCGAGCAGTTCACGGTCCACATTCGACAGCCCGATCCAGCGGACCTTGCCCTCGTCGACGAGTTCTCCGAGGGTGGCCCAGGAGTCCTCGATGGGAGTTCCGGTCCGGGTGTCCGGCCGGTGGACCTGGTAGAGGTCGATCCGCTCCACACCAAGGCGTTTCAGGCTGGCCTCGCACTCCTGGCGGATGCTGCTCGGCCGCAGGTCGGACACGACCTTTCCCGGATCCCGGGTGTCCCAGACGCGCCCGCACTTGGTGAAGACCAACGGCCGCTCGCCCGGTCCGAGTTGTCGTAAAGCGCTGCCCACGACCTCTTCGGAGTGGCCGCACCCGTAGGCGGGAGCGGTGTCGAGCCAATTGAGGCCTCTGTCGACCGCATGGAGGACGGTCCGTACCGAAACGGCGTCGTCGACCGGCCCCCACCCGTACTCGTACGGTCCGCCGATGGCCCAGGTGCCCAGTCCCAGGCGCGTGATCTCAGGGCCTTCGCGACCCAACCGCATGCTGTCGGGCTGCTCCTGGACCGCCTGCGATCGCGCTTTGTCTGGGTTCACGGTGGCGCATCCTACTTGAGGTGCAACTGGCTGTCGAGGTAAGGGTTTTGGAGCGATGAGTATTTGATCCCATGTGATCACCCGCGCTCATGGTCTCCGTTTCGTTGAGCGCTGCCGCCCTGTTCTTCGTCGGGCTGGGCATGGGGCGGACTGCTGATCAGCCGTCCTTGCCGCCCATCGCCTTGCGGACGGCGTCGCGGGTCCGGTCGATCACGGCGGCCATGGGGCCGACGGCGATGTTCTGCGCCCCGGTCTCCACTCCCGGATGCGGGTGGGTGGGCGCCATGGCCTCGGCAGCGCGGACCGCGGTGGCCATCATCGAGAGCTGCCGCGCTCCGGCCTTCTCGCGCAGCCGGGGGAACTCGTACTGCTCCTCGGAGGCCGCGTGCTGCAGCACCTCGGCGCGCAGCTCCCGAAAGGCGGGCATGAACCCGGGGTCGTCGGGGTCCATGTCGTCGAGCCGGCTCAGTTTCTCCTTCGCGGCCCGCTCTTCCTCCAGCCGGTCGTCGACCACCTGCTCGCCGTCCTCCAGGAAGCGGCGGGCCGCGGGGTGGACCACTTCCTCCTCGGCCGTTTCGTGGACGGCCAGCAGGCGGACGAGTCCGCGGAATGCCTCGGCCCGGTCGCCCGCAGTGGCGTTCTCCACCTCGGCGAAGAGGTTGCGGATGCGGTGGTGCTGCTGCGTCAGCAGCGTCACGACGTCGTCGTTCTCGCCCGCGTCGTCCATGTGCGGCATGGCGTCGGTCAAGAGGTCCTCCTGCGTGCGGTTCCGGACCGGGCGCCGGGCCCGGAGTACCGGCGGACTGGGCCCGTCCAGGCTCTCGCCGGTGACGGGCGGTCGCTACCGCACAGGGCCGAACGGGAAAGGGCGTGGGCGTTCCGCACGGACCGTCCTGGTCCGTGCGGAACGTCCACGCTCATCACGGGTGGGTGTCGTCACTGCTCCGTCAGGGTGACTTCGTCGCAGTAGCCGTCACCACTGCCGGAGACGAGGTGGCAGTAGACGCGCGCCGTGGTCACGCCCGTCCCGGTCGTGAAGGTCGTCGACTGCTTGGAGTAGGTGCTCGACGTGGTCGAGGCACTCGTGACGGCGGATCCGTTGTAGAGCTTGGCCTCCAGTGCCGTCGTCGTGCCGGCGGTCTGGCTCCTGATCGCGCCGCTCAGCCGGTAGGTGGTGTTCGGCTTGAGGGTGTAGACCAGTTGCCACAGGGTGGCGCCGCTCAGGGACGCGTTCGTCAGTCCGGCGGCGTTGCCGTTGGACGACGTGCTCGTGAGGGAGAAGTCGCCGTTGCGCCAGGGCACGGTGTGGCCGGACTCGAAGTTGCCGTTGATGACGTGGTTCTTGACGGGGGAGACGGCGAGATCGTCGCAGTAGCCGTTCCCGCTGCCGGAGCTCTTGTAGCAGTACAGGCGCACGGTGCTGTTCGCCGCCCCGGTGGTGAAGTCGGCGGACACATAGGTCCACGCGGTGCCGCTCGCGCTCGCCACCGTCTCTAGGCCGCCGGTGTTCTTGACGCCGACGTTCATGACCTCGCCCGCGACAGCGGACTTCACCCAGCCCGAGACGCGGTACGTCGTCCGGGGCCCGACGGGGACGTACTGTTCGACGGAGGCGGGCGACGGTCCGACCCGGGCCGCGTAGGTTCCGCTGTGGGCGCCCGAGTTCACCACGGATGCGGAGTTCCACGCGCTCCACGCCGTGAGCGACCCCTTCTCGAAGCCGAGGTTCTCGTTCGCGAGGCAGGTCGCGTCGGACGGCGTGCTGTACTGGTCGGCGCCGATGTCGGGTGCGCAGACCGCCGGGACGGGGGAGCCCCAGTAGTCCTTGCCGCCGTTGTCGGGGATGACGACGCCCGCGCCGATGGCCGGAGACCCTGCGGTCAGCTGGTAGCCGTCGACGGAGCCGATGCCCGTGCCGCCGCTGCCGGGCGAGGCCAGCAGCGGATCCGCGGTGATGTTCCCGTTGCCGGTCGGCTCGCCGGCCGGGTGGTTGCCGTAGAAGAGGTTGTTGCGCCAGGAGAAGTTCGAGGCCGGCTGGCCGGACGTGTAGACGTAGTCGCCGCTGCCCAGGTTGTAGACGAGGTTGTTGGCGAGGGTGAGGTCGTTCCAGGCGCCCGAGACCTCGAAGACGTTCGCGGTGGATCCCGACGGAATGTAGATCGTGTTGTTGTAGAACGTGGAGTCCTGGGAGCCCAGCATGTTGACGACACGAAGACGGTCGTTCTCGCTGACGTTGTAGCGGACCACCGCGTTGCTGCTGAGGCGTGAGCCTCCGCCGCAGCCGCAGAAGAGGAGGAACCCGCCCTCGTTGTCGTGGCTGTAGTTGTACTGGACGACGGTGCCGTCCTGGCCGTAGTCGACGTCGAAGCCCTGGCCGTCGGGGTTCCCGGAGTTCTTCTTGGTCCCGTACGCCTCGTTGTACTGGATGACGGTCCCGTCGGAGTCCCAGGCCCAGATGCCGGCGTTCGCCGCGTTGCTCGCCTTCGCCGCGTTGTAGACGACGTTGTGCTCGATGAGGGCGTCCTTGGACATCTGCACGACGATGCCGTCGCCGTCGGTGTCGTGGACGGTGTTGTTCCTGACGACGACGCCGGTCCAGGGGGTCCAGGCCGGGTTGTTGCAGCCGATGGACGGCCGGCACAGCCAGGTGCTCGACATGTTGATACCGCTGCGGGCGATGTCGGCGACGGTGTTGCCGTCGATGACGACGTCGTTGAAGGCACTCGGTGTCGTCGTCCCGAGAACGGCGAAGAGAATGCCGGCGCTGCCGTCGACCTCCTTCGAGTTGTTGCCGTTCACGTCGTGGATATCGAGGTTGCTGATCTTGTAGTGGTTACCCGTGCCGTAGTTCTCCAGGACCACGTAGACACCGCGCCGCGCGTTCGCGCCCTTGACCGCGCCGGTGTTCGTCACCTCCAGGTTGGAGATCTCCCAGTACTCCTGGTTGTAGAGGTAGATGGCATCTGTGGCGCCGCCCGCGGCGATGACCGGCAGGGCGCCCGTGCCGTAGGCGTCGATGGAGATCGACCCGCCTGCCGCGCTGCCCGAACCCAGCGGGTGCAAGGTGCCCGAGCAGGTCGTCCCTCTCTTCAGCAGCAGCTGGTCGCCTGGCGCGAAGGTCTTGGCGTTCGGGCCCGCCAGCGAGTTCCACGGCGAGTCGGAGGTGCCGGTGCCGTTGGCGGCCGCCGAGCAGTCCACGTAGTAGGACGAGCCCGCGGCGTGTGCCGGTACGGCCGGTGTCAGCGCCACGGCGGCGCAGGCGAGCAGCAGGGTGGCGACCACGCCCGCGAGGAACCGTCTGATCTCTGTGGCATGTCTCATGGTGTCTCTCCCCGTACAGCACTGTCGGGATGGGTGGAGGGGCTCGCCGTGGCCTTGCGGAGCGCGGCGACGATGGCCTGCGTGGGAGCGGCCTGGTTCGGCCAGTCGGCGGCCACGTGTCCGTCGGCGCCGATCAGGAGGGTGTGGAGCTGTCCGTCCCTGGGCAGCTGTGGGCCGGCGGAGGGCGAGTCCGCAGTGACCAGCAGTCCGGGCGGGAGGGCCCAGTTCGCCGCGAAGTTCCGCAGTGCGGCGTCGGTCGTACGGCCGTCGGAGTCGGTGATGAGGACCCGGACACCGGGATACTGCAGGGCCACGCTCTTGAGCGACGGGATCTGGCTGCGCGCCGCCGCCGCGTCGACGTCGCCCTGGTCGTCGATGGGCAGGGCGGAGAGGACGGCCGGGCCCGAGACGGGAGTCCGGCCCCCGTCGAGGAGGGCCGCGTCGGAGCCGGCCGGCACGTCGGCACGGCACGCGGTGACGAGGAGCAGCGCGGCGGCGAACGGGATCATCGTGAGGAGATGAGCCCGTCTCCCGCGGACATGGGTATGGCTCGGTGGAAGCATCTTTGCTCCGCTCTGTCCACAACGGGATGGTGGGTGACGTGACTCCGGCGCGGGCCGGGGAGATCTGCGGCTACTTCTCTGACATCACCGGGTCGGCCCTCCCGGAGGGAGGACGGGGGCTTCGAGGGCTTCGTCGCGGTCGCACACGAGGGTGTCTCCGCTCACCCGCAGCCGGGCGACCTGGATCGAGCTTCGGCGGTCGTCGTAACCGCTGTGCCGCCCCGCGTTCTCGCCGGAGCGCCCGGGGTGCGTGAAGTAGAAGACGAAGGCGCCGAGTTCGCTGGTGACGACATCGGCGTGGAGGCCGTGGGCCGCGTCGTCCGTGCCCCGGCCCGGACGATCGAGGATGAGCCCGTGCGGTTCCCAGGTCTCCAGGTCCCCGGAGCGGAGAACCCGCAGGCCGTGCCATTTCGTCGACGAGCATCCAGTAACTGCCGCCGAGTTCGAAGACGTTGGGGCCTTCGTGTTCCGAGCACTCGACGGCAGGTCCCCGGACGGTCCATCGTGTCAGGTCGTCGCTGTCCGCGGCGTAGGTGTGCTGATGGTCGGCCTCGTCCTTGTACCACATGCGGTAGCCGCCCGTGGGGAGCCGCAGGACGCAGGCGTCGATCACTGTGTCGGACGACAACGACAGGGTGGAGCGGTAGGTCCAGGAGAAGAGGTCGTGGCTCGTGTAGTGGCGGATCAGGCGTGGGTGGCCCTCCCACCGCGACGGAACACCGCGGACGACACTGACGAACATGTGGTACTCGGTTCCGTCGTCGACGATCTCGGGGGCCCAGTAGGTGTGCCGGCCGGGCTCGATGTCCAGCCCCTGGGCCGTTCCCCGGTACAGCCAGGTGGCTCCGCCGTCCACGGACGAGGCGATCCCGATGTCGGTCCCGTGCACCCAGCTCACGTCGTCGACCGGCGGGGCGTCGGCGCGGCGGTTCGTGTAGAACATCCACCACTCGCGGGCGTTCCGGTTCCAGATGACGGTGGGGTCGGCCGCGCCGTCGTGAACGGGGTCCCGGAACAGGGGGCGGGCCATGGCTGTCATCGGTGCTTCCCAGGGGGTCGTGGGCGGTCGGAGATCGGCGTCGTCAGTTCCGCCGGGGTGTCAGGCGGATCGTGTTCCAGGACAGCGGTTCGAGTTCGGCGTGGAGGACACCGTCGGTGAGGGTGGTTCCGGCGGCGGTGTGCGGGGTGACGCGGTCGGGCCGGTCCGCGGTGTTCGCGGCCTCCGGGTCGCTGTCGGCCAGGACCAGGTGCTCCACCAGGGTGTGGTCGCCGGCACCGCGCAGGTCGATCCGCAGCGGCAGGGCGTCCGTCTGCCCACGGTTGACGGCGAAGACGGTGATGTCGCCGGTCTCGTCGTCCATTACGGCGGTGGCGTGGAGCAACGGCACCTCCCCGAACCTGGCCGTGGGATACGTCGGGCTGTCCACCTCCACCCGGAGGACCCGGCCCCGTCCGTACGCCGAAGCCTGGGCGAACGGGTAGAAGGTGGTCTGCCGCCAGGCCGCGCCCCCCGGCTCGGTCATGATCGGCGCGATGACGTTGACGAGCTGCGCGAGGGAGGCGGCGGTGACCCGGTCGGCGTGCCGCAGCAAGGCGATGAGCAGCGAGCCGAAGACCACGGCGTCGGTGACGGTGTAGACGTCCTCCAGCAGGCGCGGTGCCTGCTGCCAGTCCTCCACGTGGTGCGGGTTGGGCCGCTTCTGGTACCAGACGTTCCACTCGTCGAAGGAGAGGTCGATGCGCTTGGCCGCCTTGAGGCGGGCGCGGACGTGGTCGCAGGTGGCGACGACCGACTCGATGAAGTGCTCCATGTCCACGGCGGAGGCCAGGAAGGAGTCGCGGTCGCCGTCGGTCTCCTCGTAGTAGGCGTGCAGGGAGACGTAGTCGACGAGGTCGTACGCGGCCTGCAGGACGGTCGACTCCCAGGCGGCGAAGGTCGGCATGGATGAGCTGGAACTGCCGCAGGCGACCAGCTCCAGGCCGGGGTCGACCTGCCGCATGGCGCGGGCGGTCTCGGCGGCGAGGCGGCCGTACTCCTCCGGGGTCTTGTGCCCGGTCTGCCAGGGGCCGTCCATCTCGTTGCCCAGGCACCACATCCGGATGCCGAACGGCTCCTTGTCGCCGTGGGCGATGCGCCGGTCGGACAGCTCGGTGCCGCCGGGGTGGTTGCAGTACTCCAGCAGCCGTACGGCGTCCTCGACGCCGCGGGTGCCGAGGTTGACGGCCATCATCGGCTCCATGCCGGTCTTCGCGCAGAAGCCCATGAACTCGCTGAGGCCGAACTCGTTGGTCTCGATGGACTTCCAGGCCAGGTCCAGCCGGGCCGGGCGCTCCTCGCGCGGGCCCACGCTGTCCTCCCAGCGGTAGCCGGAGACGAAGTTGCCGCCGGGGTAGCGGACCGTGGTCACGCCCAGCTCCCGGACCAGCTCCAGGACGTCCTGGCGCAGCCCGTCCGCGTCGGCGGCGGGGTGGCCGGGCTCGTAGATGCCGGTGTAGACGCAGCGGCCCATGTGCTCGACGAACGAGCCGTACAGACGAGGGTCGACGGTGCCGACGGCGAAGGCCGGGTCGAGGGTGAATCTCGCGGGGGTGGTGCCGGGGTGGGACATGACTGCCTTTCGGACGAACCGGGGTGAGGGTGGTCAGAGCGCCAGTGCGCAGACGACCGAGGGGGCGGAGAGCGGCGGGTGCGGTCGGCGGAGGGTTCCGTCGTCCTGGACGCGCAGGGCGGCGAGGGTGCCGCTGTGCTGATTGGCGACGAGGAGATGGCCGGCCACGAGGGTCAGACCGCGGGGCCAGCTGCCGCCCGCGGGTGCTTCGCCGAGGGGTTCGAGACCGGTGCCGTGGAGGCGGAAGGCGGCGACCGTGTCCGCCCCCCGGTTGGTCACCCACACGAAGCGCCCGCAGGGCGACGCGACGATTCCGCCGGGCTGGTTGACGACGCCCCGAGCTGTCGTCGCGGGGACGGAGGACAGGGCGGTCAGGGTTCCCGTGGCGGCGTCGTAGCGGTGGCAGGTGACGGTCGACGACAGCTCGTCGGCGCTGAACACCAGGTCACCGCCGGGTGCGAAAGCGAGATGGCGGGGGCCGGACCCGGCGCGCAGCCGGTTCACCGCGACCCGCTCCAGGCTTCCGGTGCGGGTGTCGAGCCGGTAGGTGAACACGGCGTCGGCCCCGAGGTCGGTGGCCAGGACGAAGCGGCCGGCCGGGTCGACGAGGACCTGGTGGGCGTGACTGGTCTCCTGCCGTCCGGTGACGGGCCCCGAGCCCGGGTGGACCACCAGATCGGTCGGTTCCCGCAGGCGTCCGTCGCCGTCGAGCCGGTGCACCGCCACGGTGCCGGGTGCCGTGTCACTGCCGTAGTTGGCGGTCAGCAACCACTCGCCGCCCGGGTGGACGGTGAGGTGGCACGGGTTCGTGCCGCCGCTGCTGACCGGGTCGCCCAGCGGGGAGAGCGTGCCGTCGCCGTGGCGTTTGACGGCGCTGACGGTTCCCGCCTCCGTCTCGTTCGTGCTGTAGACGACATCGAGCGACGGGTGTGCCGCCAGGAAGGAGGCGCCGGTGACGGGCAGCGGCTTCACCTCCTCGTCGTACGTCGGCCGGCCGGTCGTGGGATCGAGCCGCAGGGCGGCGACACCGGGCCCTTCGCCGCCGGAGTCCGGGGTGTAGGAGCCGGTGAGGACGGAGAGCGCGCCGGGGGAGGGGCTGGTGGGCATGGGTGGTCCTGGAGTCGCGTGGTCGGGCGTAAGGGTGACGGGATGTCAGCGGACGATGTCGTCGTGGTGCTCCAGCAGTGCCAGTTCGGAGCGCCGGGGCAGGCCCTCCCAGTCGCCGGCGGTGCTCACCGCGAAGGCACCGAGCAGGGCGGCCGTCCGCAACCGCCGCCCGGCGGGCTCACCCGCGAGCAGTTCGGCGAGGTACCCGGCCGCGAAGGCGTCTCCCGCGCCCACCGAGTCGTGGACGCGGACCGGCACGGCCGGCTGCCGGTGGGACTGCCCGTCGAGGAGGGCGTACGCCCCGTCGGCACCGAGCTTGATCACGGCCCCGGCCGGTCCGAGGTCGCAGATGCCCCGGGCCAGTTCCTCCGGTCCGTCGGCCCCGGGCACCACGACAGCGGCCTCGTGCGGCCCGGCGAAGACCAGGTCGCTCCGGCGCAGCAGGCGCAGCAGGACCGGACGGGCCTCGGCCTCGGTCCACAGCAGGGAACGGAAGTTGATGTCCAGCGAGATGGTGACCCCGGCGTCGGCGGCGATGTCCACGGCCCGGGTCACGGCCGCGGCGGGGCCCTCCCCGAGCGCCGGGGTGATGCCGGTGATGTGCAGGATTGCCGCGCCCGCGACGACGTCCTCGGGGATGTCGTCGGCGGTCAGCCGGGCCCCGGCCGTGTGGGTGCGGTAGTAGCGCGTACGGCTGTGGGTGGCCGTGCGGCGTTCCTTCAGCAGCAGGGAGGTGGGGGCGGGGTCGCGCACGGCGACCGTGGTGACCCCTTCGGCCCGCAGCTCCCGCAGGACGAGGTCGCCGAGTTCGTCATCGCCGACGCGGCCTATCCAGGTGGCGGATCCGCCGAGCCGGCTGACCCCGACGGCGACGTTGGACTCGGCGCCCGCGATCCCGAGGCGCAGGGTCGAGCCGAGCGCGAACGGGCCGGGGTCCCGGGCGGCCATGACGGCGAGCACGTCGCCGACGGTCACGAGGTAGGGCTCGCGGGGCGAGGGCGAGGGCGAGGGCGGGGGGCTGCTCACGCGGTCGCCTCCCCGGCTCGTGCGGTGGCGCCGACCGCGTCCAGCAGGGTGCGCGCCCTCGCGGTGAGGGCGTCCAGGGCCTGCGGAGCCGGGTCCCGGTCCGCCCCGCGCAGCAGCGGGGAACCGATGCCGACGGCGCGGGCGCCCGCCTCCAGGTACTGCCGTGCCTCGTCGATGCCGACGCCGCCCACGGCGACGAGCGGGATCTCGGGCAGGGGCGCTCGCAGTTGGCGCAGATGGCCGGGGCCGCCCGTGCTCGCGGGGAACAGCTTGACGGCGGCGGCACCCGCCCGCCACGCCTGCCACACCTCGGTCGGTGTCCAGGCACCCGGGTAGCAGGGGATGCCCCGGTCCGCCGCGTTCCGGACGACGGTGGTGTCCACGACGGGGGCGACCAGGAACTCCGCTCCCGCCGCCAGGGCGTCCCTGGCCTGATCGCCGGTGAGCACGGTGCCGGCGCCGACCGCGACGTCGGGGCCGAGCTCCGCCCGGATGCGGGCCAGCGCGTCGAGGGCTCCGGCGGTGGTGAGGGTGACTTCCAGGCAGGTGATGCCGGCCTCCGCGAGGGTCCGGGCCACGGCGGGCAGCCCGGAGGCGTCGGCCGACCGCAGGATGGCCATGACCCGGGTCCGGCCGAGCTGCGGGGTGACGGGCGGACGTTCCATCACTCCACCGCCCTGAAGGACGTTCCGGTGCCCTGGGTGTCGGTCATGGAAGTTCCTTTACGAGTAGGTCCGTTGGGTGATCGATTTCCGCCCGGTTCTGCCCAGATGTCGGTCACTTCAGTCCGGAGGTGGCGATCCCGGAGACGAATCCGCGCTGCATGATCAGGAAGAGCGCGAGCACGGGGACGACGTACATCACGGTGCCCGCCGCGACGAGGTTGCTCAGCGGCTCGCCGTGCTGGTTGACGTACCCCTTGGCGAGCCGGACGGCGAGGGTGGTGCGGTCGTCGTCCAGCAGCAGGGCCGGCGCGATCCAGTCGCCCCACGTCCAACTGAAGGAAAGGATCAGGCTGGTGGCGATGACCGGCCAGGACTGGGGCAGGAAGATCCGCCAGAAGATACGGATCTGTCCGCAGCCGTCGACGATCGCCGCCTCCTCCAGCTCCTTGGGCATGTTCGCGAAGAACTGGCGGAACAGGAAGATCAGGTACGGCGCCCCGCACAGCCCCCACAGCACCCACGGCATATAGGTGTTGAGCAGGCCGATCCTGCCGAACAGCAGGTAGGTCGGGACGAGGGTGATGATCTGCGGCAGCATCATCGTCGACAGCAGCACGCCGAAGATGACGCGCTTGCCCGGTGCCTCCAGCCGGGCGAAGCCGTACCCGGCCCAGGCGGAGGCGAGCGTGGCCAGCACCGCGTAGAGCGTGGAGACCATCAGGGAGTTGCGGGCGTAGCCGAGGTACGGCCAGAAGGACAGCGCCTGCTGGAAGTTGCCCAGGCTCGGCTGGTGCGGCCACCAGTGGATGGGCAGGGCACGCAGCTCCGACGGGTCCTTGAGGGCGGTGATCACAAGCCAGCCGAAGGGGCTGAGGAAGAGGACGACGAGTCCCACCAGGAGCATGTAGAGCGCGGTGCGCCGGGGAAACATCATCACTTGCCTCCCAGCGTCCGAGGCCGCTTCACGGCGGTCTCCGGCTCCACGGAGTAGAAGACCACGCCCCTGCTCAGCCGGAAGACGAGGGCGGTGAGCAGCATGATGATCGCGAAGAGCACCCACAGCAGGGCCGAGGCGTAGCCGTAACGGCCGGCGGCGAAGTACTCGGTGAGGACGTGGATCATGAACAGGAAGTTGCCCTGGGGTACGGACGCCATCCCCTGCGGGCTGGCGTCGAGCGAGATGAACAGCGGCGCGAAGCTCTGCAGCGCCGCGATGATCCCGGTGACCACCTGGAAGAACAGCACCGGGGAGAGCAGCGGCAGGGTGATCCGGGTGAAGGACTGCCAGGGGCTCGCCCCGTCCACCTTCGCCGCTTCGAGGACCTCCTTGGGGATGTCCTGCAGCCCCGCCAGCGAGATGATCATGATGTTGCCCGCGCCCCACATCGTGAGCACGATCAGCACCCAGCGGGCGTAGGGATCCGTCAGCCAGGACACGCCGTTGACGCCGAGGAGGTCCAGGATGCCGTTGGCCGAGCCGGAGTCGCGGTCGAAGATGAGCTTGAAGGTGAGGCCCGCGCCGACGGGCGGCATCACGGCGGGCAGGTAGAGCAGCGTGCGGAAGAGGCCGCGGCCGCGCAGCGGCTGGTTCACCAGGACCGCGAGGACGAGTCCGGCCGCGATCGTCAGCGGCACCGTCAGCGCGGTGAACAGCCCGGTACGGGCCAGGGAGTCGAGGGTGGTCTGGTCGGTGAGGACCTCGCGGTAGTTGGCCAGGCCGACGAAGCGGGGGTGCGGCGACAGGCCGTCGGAGTTGGTGAAGCTCAGCCACAGCGCGTAGCCGAGCGGGAACGCCGTCAGCGCCAGGAAGCCCAGCATCCAGGGGCCGGTGAACAGGTAGAAGGACAGGGCCCTGCGTTGCCGCGGCGAGCCGAACCGGCGGCCCGGCCCCCCGGCCCCCGGGGCGGTGGCCGCCCCGGGGGCCGACGCGGGCGCCGGCGCGGTGAGCTGACCGGTACCGCTCATCCCAGCACCTGCTTGCCCTTGGCGATCTGGTCGTTCATCAGCGAGTTCAGCTCGTCCGCCACCTTGCCGGCCGAGGCACCCGACTTCACCATCCGGGGCAGCACCTGGTTGAGCGTCGCGTCCAGGGCGGCCAGCTGGGCGTACGGGGTGAACGTGAGCACCTTGAAGTAGTCGAGCTCCCGCTGCTGCACCTCGAACGCCTGCTTCTGGAAGGGCGTGCCCTGCGGCATCTGCGGGCGCAGGGACTTCAGCGTCGGGATGCCCCAGCCGCTGCTCGCCCGGTCCTTGGCGGGCCGGCCGCCGAAGTACCACTCGAAGAACTTCCAGGCCGCGTCCTTGTTCTTGGCGGCCTTGGGGATCCAGTAGCCGGTGGCGCTGAAGCAGGGGCTGATGCGGGAGCTTCCGAGCTGCGGTGCGGGAGCGAACCTGGACACCTCGGCGGCCTTGGGGTCGCCGCCGATCGCCCCGCCGAACCAGTAGCCGTCGCAGGCGATCGCCATCCGGTTGGCCTGGTAGGTGGGCCAGTCCCAGCCGTCCGGGTTGGGGTTGACGACATTCGGGCCGATGTCGGCCTCGGTGTACTCCAGGAGCCACTTCAGCGCCTTGAGCGCCTCGGGGGAGGAGAAGTCGACCGAGGCCAGATCCTCGGCGAACACGCTGCCGCCGGCCGATGCCGTCATGCCCATGAGCTGGGAGAAGTTGCCGAGCCCGGTGGCGTTGAGCCCGTACACCTTGACCTTGCCGAGCCGGCGCTTGACCAGCCGCTTGCCGAGGTCCAGCCACTCGTCGTACGACAACGGCTCGGTGGCGCTCGGGTGGTCCAGCTTCGCGGCGTCGAACAGGTCGGTGCGGTACCAGAACATCTGGTCCTGCGAGTAGTCCTTCGCCATGCCGTAGCGGGGGCCCGCGCCCTGCCGGTGGCCGTCGTAGCGCCACACGTCGTTGACCGGGTCGAGGTCGGCGGCCTTGAGGACCGAGCTCTTGGCGAAGTACGGGTCCAGGTTCTCCATCAGCCCGCGGGCGGCGAAGTACGGCGTCTCCACGGCGCCCAGGCCGCGCACCAGGTCCGGCGGGTTCTTGGCCGCCAGCATGGCGTTCAGCTTGGTGTCGTCGGAGGCGATGAGCCGGATCTTGATGCCCAGGGCCTGCTCGGCGGCCTGGATCGTCTTCTTGTCCAGCTCGTTGTCCTGCGACATCACGGTGAGCGTCGTCGTGGAGCCACCTCCGCCACCGCTGCTCGAGCCGTCGTCGACGGACGCTGCGCAGGCGGACAGCGCGGAGGCGCCGAGCGCGGCACCGGCCGAGACGGCGAGGAAGCGCCGTCTGTCGAGAGAGGTCGTGGACATGGGCATGCTGATGGGCCTTTCGTGCGGGGCGTACGCGAGTGCGGGACGTACGGCGGCTGCGGAACGTACGACGGGTCCATGGCGGCATGAGGGGCTGCCGTCGGGAAGCGAACGGAGAGCGGACGGCCGGTGGGACACCGGCGCGCTCGGCGGTGGTGCGAGATGCCCTTGACCGGGCGCATCCGTCTGCGTGGACGGGTGCGCGCACCGGTGTCATGGGGCCGCGGAGTGCGACGGTGGTCGCGTCCGCGGTGAGCCCCGGGGCGGCTCATCGGCCACAGCTGACTCCAGGTCAACTGTGGCCGACATCTTGCTGTAGTCGGTATGGCCGGTTTCTGGAGATTTTGCTCAGACGTGTCGCTTATTTCCGTCTGAGGAAACCGGTTGACTGAAACTTTCGCGAACGTTAGGTTGCGTCGCCAGAAGGTGTCAAGAGGTTGTAATCAGTCACCCTCGGCTCGTGCCAGCGGCCCAGGGCGACACCCATCGGAGAGGGGGAGCACGTGGCGGAACAGCCCGTCCGGGCCAGGCTCGTGGACGTGGCACACGCGGCCGGGGTCTCCAAGGCCACCGTGTCCAAGGTGCTCAACGGCCGGCAGGACCTGTCCGTGCGGCCGGAGACCCGTCGGCGTGTCCACGAGGCCGCCGAGGCGCTCGGCTACCGGCCGCACTCCGGCGCGCGCGCCCTGGCCGGCGCCAGCACCCACGCGCTGGCCCTGCTGGTCCCCGCCCTCGGCAACCCCACGTACGTCACCATCGCCCGCGGCGCCTACCAGCGCGCCCGCGAGCTGGGCTATCTCTCCCTGCTGGCCGAGGACTTCGACGGGCAGGAAGCCGACGAGTCCTTCAACGACCTGGTGCAGGAGGGCAGGGTCGACGGACTGCTCATCGCCTCGGCCCGCCCCGGTCACCCGCTCCTGACCGCGCTGAACAGCGGCGCCGTCCCCCATGTCTTCCTCAACCGCTCGGTCGAGGGGTCCGGCCGCAACGTCACCATGGACGTCGCCCGCTCCAGCGTGACCGCGCTCGACCACCTGCACAGCCTCGGGCACCGCGCCGTCGGCCACATCGCGGGCCCTCCCGGGATCACCCCCAGCGAGGTCCGCAAGGAGGCGTTCCTGCGCCACGCCGACACACTGGGACTCGCCGCGGCTCCCGTCGCGTCCGGCGACTTCACCGAGGACGGGGGCGGCTCGGCCGCGCGGGAACTGCTGCGCCCGCCCGCCGGCGGCACGCGCCCGCCCGTCACCGCCCTGTACACCAGCTCGCTCGCCCAGGCGATCGGCGCCATGGCCGCGATCAGGGACCTCGGCCTCAGGATCCCGGAGGACGTCTCCGTGGTCGGCAACGACGACCTGCCCGTGGCCGCGCACCTCCACCCTCCGCTGACCACCGTCGCGATGCCCCTGTACGAGTTGGGGACCGCCGCCGTGGACGCCCTGGTGGCCACCATCGAGGGCAGGCCGGTGGGAGACGTCGTCGTACCGACCGAGCCGCGGCTGGTGCTGCGCGGCTCCACGGCCAGGCCGGCAGGCCCAGGAGGAACGCCATGACCCTCGCCGCGGCACCGGCGCGTTTCACCGGCCGGACGGCCCTGCTCACCGCGGCCGGCTCCGGCATCGGGGCGGCCACCGCCCGCCGGCTGGCGGCCGAGGGGGCGTCCGTCCTCGTCACCGACGTGGATGCCAAGGCCGCCCAGGGCGTGGCCGAGGAGATCCGCGCCGGCGGCGGGCGGGCACAGGACCGGCCCCTCGACGTCACCTCCCCGGGCCAGTGGGCCGCGGCGGTCGCCGAGGCCGAGTCCTGGACCGGCCGCCTCGACGTGCTCCACCTCAACGCCGGCCGCAACCTCCCTGGAGCGGCCCACGAACTCGACGACGCCGCCTGGCACGACCAGCTGCGGCTCGGCCTCGACTCCGTCTTCTACGGCGTCCGGGCCGCCGTGCCCCTCCTCAGGACGGCCGGCGGCGCGGTGGTGATCACCTCGTCGGTGCACGCGGCGGTCGGCTTCAAGGGCTTCCCCGCGTACGCGGCCGCCAAGGGCGGGATCGACGCCCTCGTACGCCAACTGGCCGTCGAGTACGGAGGACAGATCAGGTTCAACGCCGTCCTGCCCGGAGCCGTGGTCACCGCCCTGTGGGCCGGGACACCCCAGGAGTACAAGGACCGGACCATCGCGCGCACCCCGGTCGGCAGACTCGGCACCCCCGAGGACATCGCCGCCGCCGTGGCCTTCCTCGCCTCCGAGGACGCCTCCTTCATCACCGGCCAGAACCTCCTCGTGGACGGCGGCCGCAGCATCAGCTCCCAGGAATAGGACGCCGCGCCCCGCCGCGCTTGACCGCGTGATCGCAGGGAGACCCCCACCCGCCGCAGCGGCCCTTCCTCAAGCCCACGCCTCTTCCCCCCTCCCGGTCGGGCAGTTCCCCGAGCTCGCGCCCCCGGCCACGACCGACTCACCGCCACGACCGACTCACCGCCACCACCACCGAGCCCCGGCCCGACGCCAGGCCGTACCGCACAGGACCCGGAGGTCCACGCATGAAGATCACTGGATACGAACTCTTCCTCGTCGAGCCGCGCTGGCTCTTCCTGCGCGTCGACACCGACGAGGGCATCTCCGGCTGGGGCGAGCCCATAGTCGAGGGCAAGGCCCACACCGTCGCCCGCTGCGTCGAGGAGATGTTCGACTACCTGGTCGGCCAGGACCCGGCCCGGATCGAGGAGCACTGGCAGGTGCTCGCCAAGAGCGGCTTCTACCGCGGCGGCGTCGTACTGAACAGCGCCCTCGCCGGAATCGACCAGGCCCTGTGGGACATCGCGGGCAAGACCCATGGCGTCCCGGTCCACCAGCTCCTCGGCGGCCACGTGCGCGACCGGGTGCGCGTCTACGGC
This sequence comes from Streptomyces sp. NPDC006140, assembly GCF_040628815.1. Lineage (NCBI taxonomy): Bacteria > Bacillati > Actinomycetota > Actinomycetes > Kitasatosporales > Streptomycetaceae > Streptomyces > Streptomyces sp. NPDC006140. The sequence continues at coordinate 697,244 of NZ_JBEXTS010000002.1, forward strand.
TGGGTCGGCGGCGAAACCCCCGAGGAACTGGCCGAGTCGGCGGCCGAGCAGGTCGCCAAGGGCATGACGGCCGTCAAGCTGAACCCCTGCGGCCAACTGGAGCCGCTCGCCGCACCCGCCGCGATCAACGCCATCGTGGACGGAGTGACCGCGGTCCGCGAGGCCATCGGGCCCGAGCGCGACCTGGCGCTGGACTTCCACGGCCGGTTCAGCGGGGCGATGTCCCGCCGCGTCCTGCCCCTCCTCGAGCCGCTCCTGCCGCTGTTCGTCGAAGAGCCCGTCCTGCCGGAGTTCACCCGCGACCTCGGCTCCGTGGTGCGCTCGACCTCCATTCCCATCGCCACCGGCGAACGGCTGTACTCCCGCTGGGACTTCCGCCAGGTGCTCTCCGACGGCATCGCCGTGGCCCAGCCCGACATCAGCCACGCCGGCGGCATCTCCGAGAGCCGCCGGATCGCCGCGATGGCCGAGACCTACGACGTCCTGGTCGCCCCGCACTGCCCGCTCGGCCCGATCGCCCTCGCGGCCAGCCTGCAACTCGACTTCGCGATCCCCAACTTCCTCATCCAGGAACAGGCGCTGGGCATCGGCTACGGCGACAGCAGCGGACTGCTGGACTACCTCGCCGACACCACGCCCTTCACCTTCCGCGACGGCTACATCGATCGCCCCACGGCCCCCGGCCTGGGCATCACCATCGACGAGGACGCGGTCCGCGCCGCCGCCGAACGCGGCCACCGCTGGCGCAACCCGGTCTGGCGCAACGCGGACGGCTCTTTGGCCTCCTGGTAGCCCGGGGCAGCGCCCGGCCGGGCGGTCGCGTCCTGCGATCGTGCGTGCCCCCACTGACAAAGCGGGCCGTCCGCTTCGGCCGCAGTCACCTCGCTCCCGGCACGTGCCCCCAGGAGGGCGGGTGGTGTCAGCAGGCCGTGGGCTGTCTCAGGCCCCGGCCGACGCGTTCCCGTCGTCTGCGGCCTGGCCTCGCAACGCTGTCGAGAAGTGCTGGGCCAGTTCCCGCTTGAACGCGTCCGTGTCGCCTTCCAGGGCGACTGTGGCCAGCCGCGCGTGCTCGACGGCGATGTCGTGCAGGTCGCTGTAGGACGGGTGGTCGACCAGGAGGTAGAGGCGCAGCTTGGTCTCCCAGCCGTTCCACAGGTTGCGCAGCGTGCCGTGTCCCGACAGGTCGTAGAACAGCCTGTGGAACTGGAGGTGAGCGTCGACGCTGCCCGGGATGTCGTTCTTCTCGGTCGCGCGGTGAAGGTCCTCTATCGTCTGCGTCAGCCGCGGCCGCTCGGGTCCGCGGAGCGCGTCGATGGCGAGCTCCGCGGCGTAGGGCTCGACGAGCAGGCGGATCGAGGCGATCTCGGCGATCTCCTGAGCGCTGACCTCGACGACGAACGCCCCACGGAAGGGGACCTTCACGACCAGGCCCTCCTCCTCGAGCCTGGTCAGCGCCTCCCGCAGCGGGGATCGGCTGATCCCCAGATCCGTCGCGATGTCCCTTTCGCGCAGCTGTCCACCGGGAGGCACTGTCCCGTCGAGGATGGCTCCGCGCAGCACGCGGTACACACCCTCCGGAGTCGTCGTCCGCTCCAGCCCTCCGAACTTGGAGTCCATCCCGGTCACCTCTCTGGTCGCTTGTCGACCACACAGGCTACAGCTCGCCCGTGCCGCACGGATCTGTCGGACGGGAGCCCGGGCCAGGTGGTGGAGGGCCGTCCGGTCAAGGCCGCGGCAGGCCCAGGAGGACCGGCAGGTCGGCGATGTCGGTGATCCGCTCGTGGCCGAGCCACGGCTCGTCGGGCTCGAAGCCACGGTCCATGTAGACCGTGTGCGCGATGCCGAGGGCGGCCGCGGTGCGCAGGTCGTACTTCGGGCTGGCCGAGACGTGCACGATCTCGTCCGGAGCGGCCCCCAGCTTGTCCAGCATGTACTCGAACGCGCCGGCGCGGGGCTTGTAGAGACCCATCTGCTCGGCGGTGATCAGGACCTCGATCGGCGCCTGGAGGTTGTCCGCCAGCTGCGACGCGAACGCGTCGTCGCTGTTGGTCAGGAGCACCAGGGGGTACGCCTCGGCCAGCCTGTTGAGCGCCTCGGTCACTCCCGGGTACGGCGTCCAGGTGGGGATCTCTTCGTACACCGCTTGGCCGTCGCCCTCCCGGTACTCCACGCCGAACCGCGCGCAGGTGCGGACCAGCGCGTCGGTGACGATCTGGTGGAACGGCTTGTACTCGCCCATGCACTCGTCGAACCGGTAGTAGTTGCCGACCCGGGTGAAGGCGTCGGCGAGCTCCGGGGGCAGCCGGTCGCCCAGGACCCGGCGGATCGCGTCGCCGATGCGGAAGTGGATCAGGGTCCCGTTCATGTCGAACGAGACGAACTTGGGCTTGATGTCAAATGCCACGGGGTCCTCCACGTTTGAGTGTCCCCAGGGCGTCGGTGACGCCCTGGCTTTTGGTCGATTGTCGACCATTCTTGCCGCTTGTCAATAGTGGCTGAGGTTGTGCCCGGTCGGGCCGGTCAGGGTTCGGTCTCTTGTCGATTGTCGACCATATGTGTATGGTCGGCCCCTGTCAACGGGCCTTCGAACAGCGAGCCGACTTCCGACGGCGGCTGACAGCACTGGCAGGAGAGAGCAGCGATATGAAGTTCACCCCCTATTGGCTCGACACCGCGCCCAACGGTCCTGACCGGTCCCGGACCCAGATCGGTGGGAGTGTCGACGTGGCGATCGTCGGAGCCGGCCTGACCGGCCTGTCGGCGGCACTTCACCTGGCCCAGAAGGGCGCCTCCGTGCACGTCTTCGAGAAGGACACCGTCGGCTTCGGCGCTTCCGGCCGCAACGGCGGCATGGCCACCACGGGACTGTCGATCGGCTTCCGCTCCGCGATCGCCCGCTACGGCTTCGACACCGCCAAGGCCTATCTGATGGCCTACCACGACGCGGTCGACACCCTGGAGAAGCTCATCAGGGACGAGAACATCGACTGCGACTTCGCCCGCACGGGCAAGCTGAACCTGGCGTCCAAGCCGGCCCACTTCGAGGGGCTGCGCAAGACCCACGAGATCATGTCCGGCCGGCTGGGGCTTGAGACCCGCCTGATCCCCAAGAGCGAACTGCGTTCCGAGATCGGCTCCGACGCCTATCACGGCGGGATGGTCGAGGCCAGGAGCGCCGGGCTGCACGTCGGCAAGTTCACCAAAGGGCTCGCCGAGGCCGCCGCGCGCATCGGCGTCACGATCCACGAGAAGGCCCCGGTCGAAAAGGTCACCCGGCTGGGCGGCACACGGCACGAGCTGGTCACCCCGCGCGGGACCGTCCGGGCCGACCAGGTGCTCGTCGCGACCAGCGGCTACACGAGCCGGCCGTTCCGCTGGCACCAGGTGCGGATCGCGCCCGTCGGCAGCTTCATCATCGTGACCGAACCGCTGGGCAAGGACGTCTGCGACCTGCTGCTGCCCAACCGGCGGATGGCATCGAACAGCATGAACCTGCTGAACTACTTCCGCATCACCCCGGACCACCGGCTGCTGTTCGGCGGCCGCGCCCGCTTCGCCGGTTCCGACCAGCAGTCGGACGCCAAGAGCGGCCGCATCCTGCACAAGACGATGACCGAGGTCTTCCCGCAGCTCACGAACGCGCGCGTCGACTACTGCTGGGGCGGCCTGGTCGACATGAGCATGGACCGCATGGTCCACGCCGGCGAACACGACGGACTGTTCTACTCCCTCGGCTACTCCGGCCACGGCGTCCAGATGGCGACCCACATGGGCAAGCAGATGGCCGAGTACATGAACGGGACTCCGACCGCCAACCCCTGGAGCGACCTGCCCTTCAAGCGCATCCCCGGCCACTTCGGCCCGCCCTGGTTCCTGCCCTTCGCGGGCGGCTTCTACAAGTTCATGGACCTCATCAAGTAAGTGGGACAAGGAGGCTGAGCGGACGGGCGGGTGCGGTTGAGGGAGGCACGAGTGAGGAGGCCAGGCCGTCGCCGACGACAACGTCGCGCGCGGCCTGGCCTCCTCGTCGCAGGGGTCAGGTCAGGTGAGGGGTTCGACGGGGAGGGTGCCGCCGTTGCGGTGGCCGCCGAGTTTGCGGACGGCGGCGACGAGGGCGAGGGCGAGGATGGCGAGCGCGATGAGGACGGCGCTGACTGCGGTGACGGTGGGGTCGACGTCGAACTGGAGGGCGTTGAAGACGAGGACCGGCAGGGTGCGGGTGTCGGGGGTGGACAGGAACTGGGCGATGAAGAATTCGTCGAAGCTGGTGATGAAGGAGAACACCGCTGCGGCGATGAGGCCGGGTGTGGCCAGGGGGAAGGTGATACGGCGGGCGATGGTGATGCGGCTGGCGCCCATGCTGGCGGCGGCGTCTTCGAGGCGTTCGTCGATGCCCTTGAGGGTGGAGATCATGATGAGGATTGCGATGGGTGCGGCGAGCACGGTGTGGCCCAGGGCGATGGCCAGGGGGCTGCCGAGCATGCCGGCGGGTTCGAAGAACAGGAACAGCCCGAGCGCGATGACGACTTGGGGGATGAGCATGGGGGCGAGGACCAGTCCGTAGACGGCCGCGTGCAGGGGCAGCCGGCCGCGGGCCAGGGCGGTGGCGGCGGTCACGCCCAGGATGAGGGAGAAGACGGTGGTGAGGGAGGCGATGAGGCTGGACAGGGCGATGGAGGTGGCCCAGTTCCCGCCGGGTGCGGCCATCTGCTCGTACCAGCGGGTGCTGTAGTCCTTGGGCGGGAAGTCAGCACGATCGGCGGCCGGTAGACCAGCACCCGGCACAGCGCGACACGCTGCTGCTGACCGCCGGACAGTTCGCGGGGCTTGCGGCCGGCGAACTTCGACAGGCCCGCCGCCTCCAGCGTCTCCCCAACCCTGCGCCGGATCTCCGTCTTCGACACCCCGCGCAGTTGCAGGGGGAAGGCGACGTTCTCCGTCACGGTCATGTGGGGGAAGAGCAGGTACTGCTGGAAGACGAAACCGAAGTCGCGCTTGCCGGGGTTGAGGCGGGTGATGTCGCGGCCGTCCACGGCGATGGTGCCGGAGTCGGGCTCGGTGAACCCGGCCAGCATCATCAACGTCGTCGTCTTGCCGGAGCCGGAGGAGCCGAGGAAGGTGACGAACTCACCCGCCGCGATCTCCATGTCCACACCGTCGACCACCGTCGTCCCGCTGTAGGACTTCCGCAGCCCCTTCACCGACAGCGACTTACCGGTCAGCGAAGAGCCCGGGGCCAGAGCCGAGGCGAGAAGTGTGGTCTGCTCAGGCATCGGCCCACTCCTGCCAGCGCTTCGTGACCGCCTCCTGGTTCTTGTCCCACCAGGCGACATCGGCGTCGAACCCAATCTTGAGGTTCTCGGGCGAGGTGGGGAGCGTGGCCAGGACGTCGTCGGAGAGCATCTTGACGGCGCCGGGGACCACCGGGCCATGCGGGAAGAGCTTGGAGAACGCCGCCTGGACCTCTGGGCGCAGCGAGAAGTCGATCAGCTTGTAGGCCGCGTCCGTGTTGTCCGCGCCCTTCGGAATGCCCCAGCCGCTGGTCATCCTGCGGGCCCCGTGCCACTGGTAAGCGATCGGAATGCCCTGCTTGATCAGCTCGTCCGCGCGGCCACCCCACAGGCTGGTCATGACGACCTCCTTGCGGCCGAGCAGGACGGCCGGCAGGGCGCCGGTGTTCCAGAACTTCTTCACGTCACTGCGGATCCGGGACATGGACGCGAACGCCCGGTCCATGTCCAGCGGATACAGCTTGTCCAGCGGAACGCCGTCCGCGAGCAGGGCGAACTCCAGCTCCGGCAGGTCGACCTCCGCGCTCTGCAGCGAGCGGGGGCCGGGGAAGGCGTCCGTGTTCCAGAAGTCGGCCCAGCTCTTCGGGGCGCGCTGCAAACTGTCCGTGCGGTAGGCCATCAGGCTCGCCCACACGTTCTTGCCGACCGAGTGCTCCGGCAGGTTGTGTTCCGCGATCCCGGCGCCCTTGACGCTCTTCAGCCGGTCATGATCGATGGGCTCCAGACAGTCCAGGCGCGCCATCTTCTGGAAGATCAGCAGGGAGTTGTCCATCAGGTCGACCTGCGGGCGCCCCTGCCTGACCTGGGCGATGACCTGCGCGGACTGGTAGTTGACCGTGGTGACCGTGATGCCGGTCTCCTTGGTGAACGGCTCATAGATCGCCTTGGTCAGCGCGTCGTTGTACGTGCCGCCGCTGTTGCTGACGACGAGCTGCTTCTTGCCGCCACCGCCCGACGAGCCGCGGCTTTCGCCGGAGCCCATCAGGGTGCCGCAGCCGGTCAACGCCGAGGCGGCGGCCACAGCGCCTGCGGTGCGCAAGAGTGTTCTGCGGGCTGTCCGGTTGCTTTCCATGGCAGGGCCTCCTGGAGATCGTTGGGAATGGGGATACGGGAATCCGTAAAGCGGACAAGGCAGGTGAAGAGGGCAAGGGGGAGGAGCCGGTTGCCGCCATCGATGGGCCGCCAAGTGGCGGCCGGCGCCCACCGGTACGCCGACGTACTCGCCCGCCTCAGGACCGCGGACGAGGTTCTCCACAGGGGGGGCGAACGAGGTTCTCAGCAGGGGTGCGGGCGAGGTTCTCCGCGGGGGCGCGCTGTGGGTGGCGCAGTTGGTGTGCGGCGACCGGGGTGCGCGCTCGACATCGGCGCGCAAGCCCGCACCACCGCCTGGAGTGCGACGTCCCTACGTCGCCTCTCCCGCGGCATGCGCTCGATCATGTGGTCGATCGGTCATGCCGCCATGGTTCAGAAGGCGGTGTACCCGCCGTCGACGGGAAGGACCGCTCCCGTGATGTACGAGGATTCCGACGATGCGAGGAAGAGGACCGCGTCGGCCACCTCTTCGGGGGTGGCGAGGCGTTGGAGCGGAATCTGGGACTCGCGCTCGCGGCGGTACGCCTCCGGGTCGGCGCTGCGCTGGATCGCTGCTTCGATGATCGGGGTGGCGGTCAGGCCCGGGGCGACGACGTTGACGCGGATGTTGCGCGGTGCCCATTCGATCGCCGCGCCCTTGGCGAGCATGATGAGGCCTCCCTTGGCGGCGGAATACAGCACCTCGCCGGGCTTGCCGACCATGCCGAGCCGTGAACCGACGCAGACGAACGAGCCTCCTTCGGGGGGCATCAGCGGTGCGAAGTGCTTCATCACCAGGAACGCGCTGAGCAGGTTGCTGTCGAGCACCCTCTTCGCGTCGTCGTACGGCATCTCGGTGAGCGGGCTGCTCGCCTGCAGGCCGTGGTTGAGGACGACGACGTCGACGGTGCCGAGGGACTCGGCGGCCCGGTCGGCCAGGGCCTCGACGAACGCCTCGTCGTTGAGGTCTCCCGGGACGTACAGGTCGTCGGGCCGGGCGGTGGGAAGTCGCTCCTTGCGGCCGGTGAGCAGCAGTCGCGCGCCCTCGCGGCGGAAGTGGGAACTCACTGCCTCCCCGATGCCACTACTGGCACCGGTCACCAGGGCCGTGACGTTCTTGAGTCTCATGTCAGGCACTCCTTCACGGGGTGGGGTGGTCGGGTCGCGGGCTCGGGTACGAGGGTCTCGTCCGGGGCCCGTCAGCTGAGGAATCCGCGGGCGTCGACCGGCCACCGCTGCAGCGACGTGCCCGCGCTGTCGGTGACGATCAGCTCCTCGAAATTGACGACGACCGGGCAGACGTGGTTGGGCACGACCGGCACCACGGTGCCGACGCCGGGGCGGGCCTCGCCCGCGGGCAGCGCGAGGAACCCGTGGTACTCGTTGAGCTTGGACAGGACGGCCTTCGTGCCGGCGACCCGGCCGTAGCCGCGCTCGTTGCTGCCTTCGCGGCTGAGGGCCTTGGTGCCCGCGTCGAGGATGACCTGGCCGGGCACCCAGTCGCTGACCACGGTGGCGGCGACGAACAACGCGATCTGGTCGTCCGCGCAGGCGCCGAGCCGGGCGTTGTTCAGGTCGCCGAAGACGTACTCGCCGGGACGGATCTCGGTGATCACGCTGCTGGTGGAGAACTCGACGGTGGGGGTCGAGCCGGCGCTGACCACGTCCGCGGTGATGCCGACGCCGTCGAGGCCGCGTACCGCGGTGGTGAGCGCCGCCTCCTGGTCCCGCGCGGCGCGCTCGCGTGCGTCCGGGCCGGAGCTGCCGTGACCGGGATAGGTGAAGACGCCCACCGGCACCAGGCCGCGCTTGCGGGCGGCGAGCGCGAGGTCGCCCGCGGCCTCGGGCGGCGCCCCGGAGCGACGGGCACCGCAGTCGACCTCGACCACGACCCGCAGCCGGTCCGGTTCGTCTCCCATCGCGTCGGCGAGGGCCTCGATCGCCGCGAGGTTGTCGACGCCGACCCGCAGCCGGATGGACTCGGCGAGCCGGCGGATCCGGGGACCCTTCGTTCCCGCGGGCCAGACCGGATAGGCGAGGAAGATGTCGTCGAATCCGGCCGCGGCGAAGACCTCGGCCTCACCGACGTTGCCCGCGGTGATGCCGACCGCCCCGGCCTCGATCTGCCGCCGGCCGATCTCCACGCACTTGTGGGTCTTGACGTGAGGCCTGACATCGAGGTCGTGCCGGGCGGCGAAACCCTGCATGCGGTCGATGTTGTCCTGCATGACGTCGGCCAGCACGATCGGCGCGGGGGTGTCGACCCGCTCGACCACAGTGGCGAGTGCTCGCTGGAGCCGGTTCACGCTGCACTCCTCTTGCTTGTGTCCGGGAATGAACGAGGGGAGCGGATGCCGACTCCCTCGAATGGCGTACGTGCGTGGCCCGCGGCATCACGGGAGCTCGCGCCGCACCGCCGTCGTGCCCGCCCCTACACCGCGGTGCAGACCATCTGGATCTCGACCGGGCTGTTGAGCGGCAGCCCGGCGACACCGATCGCGGTGCGCGCGTGCCGTCCGTTCTCGCCCAGCACCTCGATGAGCAGTTCACTGGCCGCGTTGGCGACCTTTCCCTGCAGACCGAAGTCCGGCGTGCTGGCCACGAAGACCAGCATCTGCACGATCCGAACCCGGTCCAGATCTCCCACCGCCTGCACAGCGGCGGCGAGGGCGTTGAGTACGGCATGGCGCGCGAGCTCCCGCGCCGTGTCCAGCTCGACGTCCCGGCCGACGATGCCCTGCCCCAGCAGCTCACCGTCCTTGTACGGCAGCTGCCCGGATATGTGGATGCTGGAGCCCGACGTCCGGTGGTCCACGTAGTACGGGTTGCTGCCGAGGCGGGGAAGGTCCAGGCCGAGGGCCTTGAGCCGGCTCGTGGCCGAGCCGCTCGCAGCGGCCGGCAGCGCAGGCCCGCTCACTGTGCCACCGACGTGACCGACGCGGGACCCGAGCCACCGCGGGTGGCCCCATGAACACACTTCGTCTGCATCTCGATCATCTGTGCCCGGTTCTCCTTCTCGGCAACGGGGGGTGGGGAGGCGGAACGCCGCGCGGCTCAGCCGCCATATTGTCGTTTGTCGACCATTTGCGGCCGTCGCTCACTGCCGCGTGGTGGCTCAAGATAGCCCCCGGATTGTCGTTTGTCGACCATCTGGGTGAAGAGCTCTCGACGGTTCTCTGTCTCCCGTGGCCCGGTCGCGGAGCGAGGACGTACCGGGCCACGGGAGTCCCGGATCAGTAGCCGTAGATCATCTTGTAGGCGACCTCGGGGAGGAACTGCCCGGCCGAGGAGCCCCCGCCCACGCCGCAGTTGCCGTCGGACTCGCCCGGTGTCTTGATCCACAAGAGCATCTCGGCGCCTCCGCCCAGCTGGGTCGGCGTGCCGATACGACGCCCGGCGGGATTGCACCACTGGCCGTTCGAGCCGTTGCCGTTGCGGCTGGTGTCCACGACGAACGGCTTGGAGTAGCCGTACCGGGCGCTCAGTTCCCTGTTGACGGCGTTGCCGTAGGCGGTGTTCTCGGCGGTGGTGAGGTAGTTGGAGACGTTGAGCGAGAAGCCGTGCGCCTGCCGGAGGCCCGCTTCGTGGAGGCGCCGGGCCATGGTCGCCGCGTTCGTCCAGGCCGGGTTGCCGGCATCCAGGTAGACCCAGGTGTTCGGGGCCTGGCGGTTGAACTCGGCGAGGGCGCCGGTGAGCATGCCCTCGCGTTCGTCGATCTGGGCCTGGGTCATGCAGCCGTAGTCCCCGAGGGAGTCCGGCTCGAGGATCACGACGGCCGGGCGGTTGTTGATCCCCCCGGCGAACTGGGCGATCCAGCTCCTGTAGGCGGACGGCGAGGCGGCACCGCCCGCGGAGTGCCCGCCGCAGTAGTCGCGGTTGTAGATGTTGTAGGCGACGAGGACGGGCAACTTGTCGACGCGGTCCGCCGCTCCCGTGTACGCGCCCGTGGCGGTGCCGATGGCGCCACTCCAGGAGCCGAACCAGCGGGCCATCGGGGTGTTGGCGATGGAGGCGTTGATGGCGGCGGCCCGGCCGTCGCCCTGGTTGGCCGCCACCCACCTCTTCGGGCTGGAGTCCGGGTCCACGTAGAACCCGTTGGTCATGGTCGTCGGGTCGGCCGCGTACGCGGACGGTGCGACGGTGAGCGCCAGCGGCAGCGCGAGGAGTGCTGCGGCCAAGGCGCGGAGTCTGCGGCGCATGACGGAACCTCAACTTCCTGGAAGCGGGGATGTCGCATGCTCTGGTGCGAGCCTGCGACCTGAGCGAGAGAGGTGCTTCCACCGGTACTGGGAGCGCTCCCATGAGAAGCGGTCCCGGCCGGGTGTGGGCCCCGCGCGAGCGGCGGGGCCCACACCGGGGTCAGCAGGTGGAATTCGTCTGGGTCAGCAGGCCCAGGCGCCACGGGAGGAGGTTGTAGTCACCGCCCGCGTTGGGGTTCATGCCTTGGTACAGGTACTGGAGCCGGCAGGCGGGAATGGTGAGCGTCTGGTCGTAACCGGCGCGGATCATCTCGCCGTGGCTGATGTCCCGGGTCCAGGCCCCCGAGGGGAAGGTGACGTTGTTCGCCCGGGCGAACGGGTTGCTCTCGGACGCGGACAGGGGAGTCCAGGAACCGGCGAGGCTGGTCGTCGTCCAGGAGCGGAAGTAGCGCCGGCCGTCCGATCCGATGGCCTCGACGAGGAGCAGGTACTGGTTGGAGTCCTGCACCTTGTACACGTTGCTCGCCTCGAAGAGGGCGTACTTGGAGTCCCGGGCCGCGATGACGGTGTTCGTGAAGCCGTTCGGGAACTGGCCGACGGTCGTCTGGGAGCGGTACAGGTGCCCATTGTCGTCGGAGGAGAACAGGTAGCAGTTGGCGCTGTCGCAGATCACCCACATGTCGACCCAGTGGCCGTTGCCGATGTTCTGCTTGATGATGTCCGGCATCGACGAGTAGAAGTGGCGCGGGGCGCTCCACCCGTTGGGGTTGGTGATGTCGGGGTTCGTCGAGTACGACGCGTTGCCGGTCTGGTAGACGAGGTACCACAGGCGCTGCGGCGCGTAGTAGAAGACCTGCGGCGCGGCCCGGTACCCGCGTCCGATGGCACTGCGGTCCAGATAGTGGTGCGTGGCCGAACCGGCCTGGGACCAGTCGCTGAAGTTCAGGTACACCAGGTTGTATCCGGAGGAGCTCGCGGTACTGGCGAACACGTGGTACTTGCCGTTGTACCGGACCACCGTCGGATCCTTGATGCCGGCGATGTTGTGGGTGGCGTCCGACTTCGGTGAGATCAGCGGTCCGGTGGAGTTCCAGGAGAAGCGGGAGGGCAGCGCGGCGGCGGACCGGGGCGCGGGGGCGTCGGCCCGCTTCGTCACGGCCGAGCCCCCCATCGAGGTGAGCGCGGACCGGTAGGCCGGCTTCTTGTTGCCGCTGCGGTCGAACAGCAGGGGGTTCTCCTGGCTGCGCCAGGAGTCGCTGTCGCGGATGCCCCAGACGGTGATGCCGGTGCAGCGCTGTACGTTCATGCAGGCCCGGACGGTGTTCGCGTACGCGGTCGGCGGCGCCTGCGCGATGTCCAGTTCGGTGATCTGCACGTCGACGCCGAGGGCGGCGAAGTTCGACAGCGTGGTCTGGAAGCTGGCGGGCGGGCCGCCGGCGCCGAAGTGGGCCTGGAGTCCGACGCAGTCGATGGGCACGCCGCGTGACTTGAAGTCGCGGACCAGGCGGTAGACGCCCTGGGTCTTGGCCGCGTTCCAGTCCTCGATGTTGTAGTCGTTGTAGCAGAGCTTGGCGGCCGGGTCGGCGGATCGTGCGGTGCGGAACGCCTGCTCGATGAAGCCGGTGCCGAGGACGTCCCGGAAGACCGAGCCGCGCAGCTGGCCGCTGCCGCCGTCGGCGAAGGCCTCGTTGACCACGTCCCAGGAGTGGATGCGGCCCTTGTAGCGGTTCATCACCGTGGTGATGTGGTTGTTCATCACGCCGCGCAGCGTGTTCGCGTCCCTGATGGAGCTGACCCAGCCGGGCAGTTGGGAGTGCCAGACCAGGGTGTGGCCGCGCACGCGCTGACCGCGGGCCGCCGCGCGGTTCACTATCTGGTCGGCGGCGCCGAAGGTGAACTGCCCGCGGGATCGCTCGGTCGCGTCCCACTTCATCTCGTTCTCGGGTGTGACCGAGTTGAACTCGCGGTCCAGGATGGTGGTGTACGCGCCGTCGCCGAGCCTTCCGGCGGCCACGGCGGTCCCGAAGTACCGTCCGGACTGGGCCGCCTGGGCCCCCAGAGTGGACGCCCGGACGTCGTCGGGTGCGGCGGTCGCGGCGGCGGGCGTCACCAGGGCGCCGATGGCGAGCAGGGATAACACCGACGCTCGGCGACGGCCGAGCCGTGTCAGCGGGTTCATGGAGCTCCTCTGCGGTGTTTTGACGAGGGCATGACAGGTGCAGCGATGTGAAGGTGAAGCGCCTGGGGTGATCCCATCACTGTTCGGAATGTCGGACGCTCTTCGGACTGCCGAGCATTCTGGATGATAGAAGGTCGGTCGCGGCAGTCAATATGCCTCGCATGGTTCGTCTAAGTCACCGAAACATTCGAAGGTCTCGTGAGAGCTAAAATCCAGGGTCATTGACCGGATGGGGCGAAGGTGTTGACGTGTCCGGGCGCCTCTGCAGTACCCGTGAGGCCCCGTGCTTTCCGAATGGTGATCGAACTGCGAACACACCCAGTCACTTCACGGTGATGTGATGACATCGAGGGGCTGTGCGCACCAGATCGTCTTGCCGTCGGTGGTGTGCCGGGTGCCCCACCCCTGGGTGAGCTGGGCGACGAGCAGCAGGCCCCGGCCGCCTTCGTCGAAGGCGCGCGCCCGGCGCAGATGCGGTGCGGTGTTGCTGGCGTCGGAGACCTCGCAGATCAGCGAGGAGTCCCGGATCAGCCGCAGCATGATCGGGGGCTCGCCGTATCTGATGGCGTTGGTGACCAGCTCACTGACCACCAGTTCGGTGACGAACGACGCCTCCTCCAGCCCCCAGGCCGCCACCTGGTCGAGGGCGAACTTCCTGGCGCGCGGCACCTCCGCGGGGTCGGGTGCGACGTCCCAGTCGGCGACGTGCTGGGGATCCAGCGCGTGCGTGCGGGCGAGCAGCAGGGCGGCGTCGTCGGTGCGGCGTTCGAGCAGCATGGCGTCCATGACCGTGTCACAGAGGCCCTCCAGCGAGGTGGCCGAACGGTTCAGGACCCGCAGCAGTTCGGCGACGCCCTGGTCGGCATCGCGCTCCCGGCTGCGCACCAGCCCGTCGGTGTAGAGGGCGAGCAGGCTGCCCTCGGGCAGTTCGAGCTCGGTCGCCTCGAACGGCAGGCCACCGAGGCCGAGCGGCGGCCCGGGCTGTGCGGGGACCGGGGTCCTGGTGCCGTCCGGGGAGATGATCAGCGGCAGCGGATGACCGGCGCTCGCCAGGGTGAAGCGGCGGGAGACCGGGTCGTAGACGGTGTAAAGGCAGGTGGCACCGAACTCTCCGGTCGGCTGGAAGTGGCCGACGGGCTGAAGATCACTGGCGAGGTGGATGACCAGGTCGTCCAGGTGGGTCAGCAACTCGTCCGGCGGCAGGTCCACGTCGGCGAGCGTGCGGACCGCCGTGCGCAGCCGGCCCATGCTGGCCGAGGCGTGCAGGCCGTGACCGACCACATCGCCGACGACCAGGGCGACCCGGGCGCCGGAGAGCGGGATGACGTCGAACCAGTCACCGCCCACCTCCGCGCCGGTCCCGGCGGGCAGGTAGCGGGACGCCACCTCCAGCGCCTCCTGGCTCGGCAGCCGCTGCAGCAGCAGGCTGCGTTGCAGGGTCAGCGCGGTCGTGCGCTCGCGCGCATACCGACGGGCGTTGTCGATGGCGACGGCCGCCTTGGCGGTCAGCTCTTCGGCGAGGATCAGGTCGTCGGCGGTGAAGGCCTCCGGCCGGTCGCTGCGGGAGAACGCGACGACGCCGAGCAGCGCGCCGCGCGCCCGGAGCGGCACGGTGATCCGGCCGGTCAGCCCCGCCGCGGCGAGAGACTCGTCGATCAACGGATTGCCCGGCGGCCAGTGGGCCGGGTCGGCGGCGAGCCCGGGCCCGAAGGCCCATTCGCCACCCGGGCCGGGCTCGGCCGCGAGCTGAACCGTGGACCTGCCGGTGGCCATGCAGCGGGCGGCGACGGAATCGGGAGCGTGACGGACCGGCTCGGGGCGCCCGGGAGCCCGGTCGGTGTCGTACGCCGCGCTGTGCCGGGCGGCGCGGCTGAGCGCGATGGCTTCGCCGGATGCGGGGGGAAGGGGCGGTTCCTCTCCGCGCAGCACCTCTTCGAAGAGATCCACGGTGACGAGGTCGGCGAATCCCGGGACCGGGGTCCTGGCCAGTTCCTGGGCGGTGCCGAGCACGTCGAGCGTCCGGCCGATGCCGCCGCCGGCCTCGTTGAGGATGAGCAGGCGCTGCCGGGCCCAGTACTCGGCGCTCATGTCGAATCCCCAGTTGGCCACCGCGCGGACCCTGCCCTCGGCGTCCCGCACCGGCCACATGCTGGTGGCCCAGGCATTGGCGTAGTCGCTGCCGAGCGGACGGAAGACGGTGATGAGACGCGCGGGCTCACCCGTCCTCGCCACCTCGGAGAGCTGGTCGGTGTACGCCTGGTCGTCCAGTTCGGGGAACAGCTCGCGGTACTTCTCACCGAGCACCTGCTCCTCGGAGTGCGCCATCACCCGGCACGCGGAGGCGTTGACCCACAGGAACCGCAGATCGGGGTCGTAGACGCCCAGGGCGAAGGGGCACTGTTCGAAGGCCAGGTCGGCGATCACCGGGCGGCGTTCCCAGCGGTGGACGGTGATCGCGTGGCCGAGCGCGCGGCCGCCGGCGCCGAGCAGCGGGTCGGCCGACACCAGGGCGTCCACCGTGGAGCCGTCCCGGTGGCGCAAGGGGAGGAGCCCCGTGTGGTCGGGGCCGTTGCCGGTGCTCTCGGGGAAACCGGGCGGTGGGGGAGCGGCCAGCAGGTCGGTCACGGGGCGCCCGACGGTGTCCTCCGCCGTCCAGCCCAGCAGGAGCCGCCCACTCTCGCTCCAGCCGCTCACCACGCCGTCCGGGCCAACCACCAGCGCGGCGGCGCGGGCATCCTGCTTGCCGCCCATGTCCACGCGCGTCACCTCCGCCCGGACAGCCGTACCCGTCAGAGCTGGTTTCCAGCCGCAGCTTCCAGCCTAGGACCGCTTCCGCCGCACGGCGCTCCGGCCAGGTGCGCGCCTGGCCGCCGGGTGCGGAACCGAGCGCGGCCGGTGCCCCCGTGGGCCGGTTCGACAACAGGCGAGGTCCGCCGCCGCGACCGGCTTCCCTCATACGCGCCCCACTATCATCGGCTCATCCCCGGCATGCGGACTCCGGAACAGGTCGCGTGCTCCGGGGGCACGTACGGGGAGGGGCGAGGGGTGTCACTGACGGACAAGGCCATCGAGCAGATCCGTGAGCTGATCCGGACCGGTGCCCTGCCCCCGGGCTCGAAGCTCCCACCGGAACCGGACCTCGCCGCCCAGCTCGGCCTGTCGCGCAACCTCGCCCGCGAAGCGGTCAAGGTGCTGGCCGTCGCGCGCGTCCTGGAGGTCCGGCGGGGCGACGGCACGTATGTGACCAGTCTCCAGCCGAGCCTGCTGCTGGAGGGGGTGGGCGGCGCGGTGGAACTGCTGCAGGGTGACTCGGCCGCCCTGCAGGACCTCATGGAGGTGCGGCGGCTCCTCGAACCGATGGCCACGGCCCTTGCCGCGACCCGGATCTCCGACGCCCGACTGGCCGAGGTGAAGCGGCACCTGGACGCCATGCGCGAGGCCCGCGACGACGTCGAACGGCTCAACGCCCACGACGCCGCCTTCCACCGCGCCGTGGTCGCTGCCACGGGCAACGAGTCCCTCCTCACCCTCCTGGAGGGGATCTCCGGCCGCACCCTGCGCGCTCGCATCTGGCGCGGTCTGATCGACGACAAGGCCGCGGGCCGCACGCTCGCCGAGCACGAGGCGATCTTCAACGCGCTGTCCACCCGTGACCCCGCCCTCAGCCAGGCCGCCGCGCTGCTCCACGTGAGCAACACCGAGCAGTGGCTGAGGAAACACCTGCGCTCCGGTGTGCCCGGTGCTGAAGGCCCGGCAGCGCCTTGACGAGCCTGAGCAACCGCGTGGGGCAGCGGCTTGCACTGCGGATCTCCGGGTACAGCGATGGGGTGAGGGGGACCCCCGCACTCCCCGGAGCTTACTGAGAGAGATCCGCCCGTGACCCGTCTCGCCGGCCCTCGCGACGACGATGCGCAGGGACCAGGCGCTGGTCCGGAGGCCATCGCCCGGGACATCGCCGACGCCGTGGAGAGCCTGGCCAACCTGTGGGCGCTGTCCACGCAGGAGGCTGCCTTGAGGCTGTCCCTGCACCAGTTGCGGGCTCTGCGTGCTCTGGGAGCGGCCTCGGAACTGAACCTCACCGCGCTGGCGGAGCGCTTGGACATAGGGCTTCCCACGGCCAGCCGGTTGTGTGACCGGCTAGAGGCTGCCGGTCTGCTGGAACGGGCGCTGCATCCGCACAAGCGTCGCGAGGTGCGGCTGAGCCTCACCCCGCAGGGCCTGGATGTGCTCAGGGAGGTCGCCGCACGTCGGGCCCGGGCGCTGGCGGTGGCGCTGGGGGCGATGGAGCCCGATGAGCGTGTCGCTCTCAGCCGCGGGATGAAGGCGTTTCTCGCAGCCCAGGCAGCCCAGGCAGCCCAGCAGGAGGTACTCCCGCGTGCGTCGGATGCCGATTAGAGCGACCGGGCGTCGATACCGCGTCCGTTCCAGTCGAGGCAGACGACAGCGGCGTCCGCGGTGAGGTGTCTGCTGCCGAAGTGCTCCATGAGACCGGCCACGATGGAGCGCGCGGCCTCGTGCGGCGGCGCCAGCCGTGCCGCGCCGAGGGTCTGCCGGAGGGCGCGCTCGCCGAAGAGGCCGCCGTCCGCGGAGCGAGCGCCGTGCACACCCGAGCTGACCGCGATCAGCCGGTCGCCCGGCTCGACGTGGAAGGTCTGCTCCTCGTACGGGGTCTCCTCGAACATGCCGAGCGGGAGCTGTGCCTCCAGCTCTATCTGCTCGATGGTCATGCCGCGCAGGCGGAAGAGCTGGGGGGACCCGGCGTCGACGGCGTGGACGGTGCCGGTGTCGAGGGCGAAGTGCAGCAGCAGCGTGGAGGCGTAGACCTTGCCGCCGTACTGGGCGTAGATCGCCTGGTCGGCCAGGCATGCCTGGTCGGCGAGGCCGATGCCGGCGCGGCGGGCGTTGCGCAGGGCGCCGACGGCCAGGCTGGTGAGCAGGGAGGCGTCGATGCCCTGGCCCATGCCGTCGGTGACGGTGAGGGTCAGGTGGTCGGCGCTGGTGGACCAGTCGAAGTTGTCGCCCCCGATGGCGTAGGCGGGCTCGAGGTGGGCGCCGATGACGTACTCCTGGCGGGCGCACCCCCGGCCGGGAAGCAGCTGCCACTGCATTTCCGCGGCGAGGGTCAGGCGGCGGGTACGGCGGGCCTGCAGATACAGGTCGGTGTCCCGGCCCGCGGTGTCGACCTCATGGCCGAGCGCGGTGGCGAAGTCGCCGAGCCGGAGCACCAGGGCCGCGTCCACGACATGGGACGGCAGGCGCACGGAGAGGACACCCAGCCGGTCGCCGCGAACGGTGATGGGCAGGTGCACGACCTCGGTGGCCGGATCCCGGGTGACCTCGACGACCGGTGCCTGGGTGGTGAAGGCACGCCCCGCCGGGCCGTCGTGCGCGGGCACGGGCTCACCGGTGTGGGGCAGGTGCGTGACGGGCTGCAGGACCGTCAGCCCGTAGTCGGCCAGGAGCAGGGTCACCTCCTGGGCGCCGGTGCGTTCGGCCAGCAGGTGACCGGCGGTAGCGACCAGCGCATGGGGTGGAGCGGCGCGCAGCAGGCTCTCCGCGGACGCGGCCGGTTCCGAGGTGTTCATGGCATCCGCCCTCTCCGCTGGTGGTTCCCACGCTATCGCGGCCGGGTCCCGCGGTGGCCACGGGAAAGGAACAAGTGACCGACTCCGGATGAGCCGCGCGGTCACGGGGGGTGGGGGAGGCCGTGGCGGGCGGCCTCCGGGGCGGTGCGGCACAGTAGCAGGCAGACGTCGTCATCGCGTTCCGAGTCATGGATCATCGGTTTGAGCAGCGACTCCGCCGCCGTGTCCAGGTCATGCTCCAGTTCGGTGGCGCTGAGTGCGGCCAGGGCGTGGCCGAGCCGGACGATGCCCGGGTCGATGCCCTCGGTTCGGCGTTCGACCAGTCCGTCGGTGTAGAGGGCGAGTGTCGAGCCGGGCGGGAGGGCGACGGTGTGGTCCTCGTACGCGTAGGGCATGGGTACGCCCAGCATGATCCCGGGCTTGGTCTCCAGCACGTGGACGGTGCCGTCGGTCTCGCGCACCAGGGCGGGCGGGTGGCCGGCGGCCGCCCAGACGACGGTGGGGTCGCCGGGGCGGAAGCGGGCGATGACGGCGGTCGCGTACAGCTCGTGCTGCTGGTGGCGGAGCATGCGGTGCAGGCGGGTGAGGATGCCTGCCGGGGTGTCGCTCTCGAGGGCGTAGGCGCGCAGCGCGGTGCGCAGTTGTCCCATCATGACGGCCGCGCGCAGGCCGTGGCCGGTGACGTCTCCCACGACGGCCAGCAGGCTGCCGTCGGACTGGACGAAGGCGTCGTACCAGTCGCCGCCGATGTTCAGTCCGCGTGTGGCGGGCAGGTAGCGGGCTGCCAGGAACAGCTCCGGGGTGGTGGGCAGTTCGGTGAGCTGGGCCCGTTGGAGGGCTTCGGCGGTGTCGCGGTGCTGCTCGTAGCGGCGGGCGTTGTCCAGGGCGATGCCGGTGCGGCGGGCCAGTTCGATCAGCATGACGGCCTCGTCGGGATCGAATCGGGAACCGTGCGCGGTCAGGGTCAGCACGCCCAGGATGCGGTGCCCGACGAGGGGGACACACAACAGGGGACGGGTGGGGGCGAGGGCCGAGGGCGGCAGGTCGTCGACGCCGGGCAGGCTGCCGGGGTGGGCGGCGGCGTGCTGGGGCCGGCCGGTGCGTGCGGCGGCCACGGCGGCGGCCGGCCGGTGTCCGTGGCGGGTGGTGGGGTCGTCGTCGAAGAGCCAGACGTCGAGGTGGCCGGCGTAGCGGGGGACGAGGAGCTCGGGCAGGCGCTGCAGGATCTCGTCGTGGTGGAGCGACGCGGTCACGGCGTCGCCGGCGTCGGCGAGGAAGGTCAGCAGACTCCGTGCGTTCTCCGCCTGGACTCGTGCGGCCCGTTCGGCGTCGAGCAGGTCGTGCTGGGTCACGGCGGCGGCTTCCAGCTCGGCGTGCAGGGCCAGGACGCCCTGGTTGGTCTGGTGCAGTTCCTCGCGGTAGGAACGGAGCAGACCTTCCTGCGCGTCGATCCGCTCCAGGAGTTCGGCGGTGTCCTCGTCCGCCGCCAGGAGCGCCTCGGCCATCCCCGCACTGTCGACCTCGGCCGGACCGCCGGTGTCCACGTCGCCGGGTTCGGGGCACATGAGCGAAAGCCGCCAGTCCGGCTGATCGCCCTGCGTGTGCCCGGCAGCCGGGCGCACGGTGACCTCGAGGCGCCTGTGGCCGCGGGCGTCGGCCTGATGCAGGCGGAGGAGCAGGTCCGAGGCCGCGCCTCGATCGAGGCACCACCGCAGTTTCTCGGTGACGGCGGTGAGGAACCGGGCGCGCTCGACCAGGGGCACCCCCGCGGCGGCAGTGAGCCGGGCCGTGGCCGTCCGGGCGCGGGCCGCGTCGGCGGCCGAGGCGATGGGCCAGATGTCAGGTACGGCGGTCATGGGCGCCTGCCCGGCGGTCGGGGGCCAGGACGGCCACGCTGGTGTCGTCGCGCAGGGGGCGGGCGGCGCTGCCGGCATCGCGCAGGATCGTCGCCGCCACCACCGCCGGGTCATGGCCGAGGAGGTCGGTGTCCTCCGGCGGCGTCCAGCGGCTGGGCAGTCCGTCGCTGTGCAGGACGAGGAGGCTGTCCCGGCTCCACGCCAGGTGCTGCACGGGCACCCTGGCGGGGAAATGGGCACCGACGATGCCGGGATGGGAGACCAGCGGCTGCCAGCTGTCCCCTGTGCGGATGCGGGCACCGACGTTGCCCACGCCCGCGAAGCCGAGCCGGTGGGTGTCCGTGTCGAGCTGGGCCACGGCGACAGCGGCGCCCCGCGTGGTGCGCAGTGCCCCGTCCAAGTGCCGCAGGATCTGCTCGGGCGGCAGGTGCGCGCTCCGGTGCAGTTCGTCGACGGCCGCGTCGGATGCCGTGGCGGCCTTGGCGCCGTGCCCCAGGCCGTCGGCGAGCATCAGCGTCAGGCGGGGACCGGAGCGCACCCAGGCAAAGGAGTCACCGGAGTGCGCGGCCTGGGCGAGGGGGGCGTTGATCCCTCCCAGGCGGTGGTGGTGCCCGGTCTCCGCCCGGTGGGTGACCGGCTCCTGGTCGATGCGGGCCATGACGACGGTGCCCCGGCCGCGCACGCTGTACAGGTCGAAGGCGCTGGAGATGCGGACGCAGGTGCCCAGGCCCGCGCCGAGGGACGCGGCGGCGGTTGTGTAGCCGTCGCGCAGCGCCGCCGCGACGTCGGGGATGCCCGGGCCGTGGTCGATGGAGACGAGCTGCACCGCGGCGCTGCCGGACCCGGCGTCGGTCGGCGGGCGTTCCAGGAGGTTGATCAGGACGCTGCCGCCGCCGGCGTGCTTGAGCAGGTTGGTGGCCAGTTGGGTGGCGACCAGCGCGGCGATGGCGGTGCGGTGCGGATCGAGGCGGGCCCTGGCACTGGCCGCCTCGGCCGCGACGCGGACGTCCCGCACCCGGGTGGAGTCGTGCACGGGGGTCTCCCAGACCCTGCTCATCCGTCCTCCGCGCGGGGGTGGGGCAGGCCGGTGGCCCACGCGGCGACGGTGATGGTGGTGCCATGGCCGGGACGGCTGTCGACGCTGAACTCCTGGACCAGGCGTTTGGCCCCGCTCAGGCCCATCCCCAGCCCGTTGCCGGTGGTGTAGCCGTCGGTCATCGCCAGCTCGATGTCGCGGATGCCGGGGCCGGCGTCGGTGAAGGCCAGCCGGAGCCCCTGAGCGGAGCCCTGGTGCAGCATGGTCATCTCGACCTGGCCGCCGCCCCCGTGGATGAGGGTGTTGCGGGCCAGCTCGCTGACCGCGGTCACCAGCTTCGTCTGCTGCACCAGCCCGAACCCGAGCTCGGCTGCCACCTGTCTCACCTGCTGCCGCACCCACGCCAGATCGGCGTCCGAGCCGATCGGCAGCCTGATGGTGCGCGTGTCATGGGAGGTCTGCATGGTGCGCCCTCCGGGGGTGGGGCGGATCGGTGGAGGGGCCGTGCTCAAGCAGGGTCATGGCCCGCTCGACGTCCAGTGCGGTGCGCAGTCCGGGCAGGGTGAGGCCCAGCTCGACGAGGGTGATGGCCACGGCGGGCCGCATTCCGGCCAGCACCGTCCGGGCAGCCATCAGACGGGCGCTGGAAGCGATCTCGGCGAGCACGCGGCCCAGGAACGAGTCGACGATGTCCACACCGGAGATGTCGATCACCACACCCGTCACCCGGCTGTGCGCGATGCGGCGGGTGATGTCGTGCTGGAGCTGCTCGGCCTCGCTGTCGTGCAGTTCCCCCTGCAGGGTGATCAGGAGGGTCTCGCCCAGGGCCAGTACCGGCACCCGGGAGGTGTGGCCCCGCCTCGCTCCGGTCACGACAGGCTCGTGCCGACCGGAGCGCGGGCAGCGACCACGATGCCTTGCTGCTGCAACGCGTACGCCAGAGCGTCGGCCAGCGACGACCGGGTGAGCACGGTCCCGAGGTCGATGCCGAGGTGGACGATGGTCTGCGCGATCGCGGGCCGGATGCCGGAGACGACGCACTCGGCGCCCATCAGCCGCGCCGCGGCCACCGTCTTCATCAGGTGCTGGGCGACCAGCGAGTCGACCGTGGGCACGCCGGTGATGTCGAGGATGGCGTACCGGGCGCGCTCGGCGACGATCGCGTCCAGCAGGCTCTCCATGACCACCTGGCTGCGGGCGCTGTCCAGCGTGCCGATCAGCGGGACGGCGACGATGCCGTCCCACAGCTTGATCACCGGGGTGGCCACCTCCATCAACTGCTGGCGCTGCCGTTCGATGAGTTCGTCCCCCTGGCTGAGCGTCGTCTCCATCACGACCAGGCGCAGGGTGCCCATCAGCACGGTCAACGCCAGCACGCACTGCTGCGCCTGGTCGTCGGCCGGATCCGGGAACTCTCCGCGAAGAAGCCTTACGGCCGGCTGGTGCAGGACGGCGACCTCCCCGGCGACCTGCGCCGGGGTCGCACCGGTGCGGGCCCGGGAGGCGGCCATCCGGCCCAGTTGGTCACGCACCGTCCGGAAGCCGGGCGCCGTGATGTCGTCCAGCCGCCCGGAGGCGGCGACGTCGGACAACGCGTCCACCACGGCCTTGCCCGCCTCCACCGCCTCGTCCCGGGACACGGTGAACACCGTGCGGAAGAGCTCGGCGTCGGCCCAGCGCTGGGCGATCTGCTCCTGCCTCGCCCGGAGGAACTCGCCCACCTTCCGCGCCGCCCACTCCGAGACCGCGTCTTGCTCCGACACCTGCATCTTCCCCTCGTACCGGATCTCCCGATGCCCGGCACATGGCAGGCCATCAGACAATTATTGCCGCATGGCAAACATTAGCCCTGGCGGTGCGGAGCAAACAACAGCCGACCGCAAGACGTGCGGACCTCGTGCGGCCGTGGTCAGCGTCCGCGCCAGTCCAGGCAGACCACCAGGGCGTCGTCGTCCGGGGCGGTTCTGCCGCGGTGGCCGGTCAGCTCGCGCAGGATGGCCCGGGGCACCTCGGCGGCAGGCAGCAGCCGGGTCGACTGGATCGCCCGGGACAGGGCGGCGTCGCCATAGGCCTCTCCGCGCGGCGAGGCGACGTCGTAGACGCCGTCGCTGACGAAGACCAGCCGGTCGCCCGGCTCGGCCCGGAACTCCTGGGCCACGTAGTCGGTCTCCTCGAACATGCCGAGCGGCAGCTGGGCCTCGAAGGTGATCCGCTCCACCGTCCCGCCGCGCAGGCGCAGCATCTGGGGGGAGCCCGCGTCCACCACCCGGGCGCGCCCGGTGGCCAGGTCGAAGTCGAACATCAGCACCGACAGGTAGCAGCGGCCCCGGTAGTGGGCGTACACCGCCTGGTCGGCCAGGGCGGCCTGGTCGGCCAGCGGGATGCCGGCCCGGCGCGCGTTGCGCAGCGCGTTGATCGCCAAGTTCGTCAGCAGGGAGGCCTCTATGCCCTCGCCCATGCCGTTCGTGACGTAGAGCATGAACCGGTCGGCCGTGGCGGACCAGTCGAAGTTGTCGCCGAAGATCGCGTACGCGGGCTCCAACTGCGCGCCCAGCTCGTACTCCGGCCGGGCACAGGAGCGGCCCGGCAGCAGCTGCCACTGCATCTCGGCGGCCAGGGTCAGCCGGTCCTTGCGGCGGGCCTGGAGGTACAGGTCGGTGTCCCGCTCGGCCACGACCACCTCGTGCCCGAGCACCTCGGCGATCTCCGCGAGCTCGGCGCGGCAGGCGGTGGCGTGGTCACCGTCCGAGAGGGTCACCGACAGTACGCCCAGCCGGTCGCCGCGCACCGTGACCGGCAGATGGACGCGCACCCGGCCGCCTCCGACCGGTTCCGCATAGGGTTCCTGGGCGCCGAAGGCCCGGCCGGCCGGGCTGTCGTGCACCGGAACCGGCTCCAGGGTGTGCGGCAGCACGGACACCGGCTGGAGCACGGTCAGCCCGTAGTCGGCCATGAACAACTCGACCGCGTCCGCCTCGTACCGCTCGCTCAGCACACGACGGACCGCGCTGAGCAACTCGTGGGGAGCCGCTGTTCGCAGAGCGCGTTCAGCGGCCACAAATCTGTTCATGAGGGTTGATACACCAATCTTTCGCCGGACGGCCGGCGACGCCTCGTTCCGCGCCGAAGCCGTCGGATGCGCTCCGCGCGGATCGTCCAAGTCATCTGTCGCCAGCGCGTGCGCCTAGTACGCTGACAGCCTTCCCCGTGCCTGCGAGAGTGTGACTGTGACTGCCTTCAGCCCCCGCCGAGAGCCGAACGAGGTCGCCCGAGTGACCTCCACGGCCGCGGAGCTGCTGGAAGTCCTGCTGGGGCAGGCGTCCACGGCGCCCGTTTCCGGGTCCCAGTTGCGCGTGCTGCTCATCCTCGAGCACCACGAGGGCATCAACCTGCGCACCCTCGCCGACACCCTCGCCTCCACCCCGCCCTCCACCAGCCGGCTGTGCGACCGGCTGCAGGCCGCGGGCTTCGTCGAGCGCGAGATGAGCACGACCGACAGACGTGAGGTGCGGCTGCACCTCAGCGCCCGGGGCCGCGCCTTCCTCGACGACCTGCGCGCACGCAGGGAGAAGGCGCTGCAGGCGATCCTCGACCAGATGCCCGCCGCGAAACGGGCAGCCCTGCTCCAGGGGCTGGAGGCGTTCTGCGCCGTGGCGGCGACCCGGATACACGACGACGCCGAGGATCCGGGCAGGCAGACGGCCTGAACGCCTTTGTACGCAGCCTCCCTGCCCGCCGTCGGGTACGGATGGTCAGCGCACGGAGCGGTCTCCGCCCACCGGAACATTCCAGATCCTTCCCCGTGCAGGTCCGAGCACGGTTACTTTGTTGCCTCACGGCTATAGTTGTCAAACGGCAACTGTCACTCCGCGGGCATGGAACGGAAGACCTGGGGTAGGCGCGGCGCAGGTCGGTCAGCCAGGCGACTGGGACGGCCGAGGCGAGAGGGAGGGCTTGTGGCAGCGACGACGACACATGTCGAGGCAACGACGGACTCTGGTATCGGACTGCCACACGTGGACGACCCGCACAAGCTGGCGCCCAAGGACGCCCGGGCACTGTCCGGACTCTTCCTCGACCGGCTGGCCGTGCTGGAGGAGGGGACCCCCGAGTACCAGTACGCGCGCAACACGCTCATCGAGATGAACATGTCGCTGGTGCGGTTCGCCGCCCGCCGGTTCCGCAGCCACGGCCAGGACATGGAGGACGTCGTCCAGGTCGGGATGATCGGCCTGATCAAGGCCATCGACCGGTTCGAGGTCTCGCGCGAGGTGCAGTTCACCAGCTTCGCCGTGCCGTACATCGTCGGCGAGATCAAGCGGTTCTTCCGCGACACCTCCTGGTCCGTCCACGTGCCGAGGCGCCTGCAGGAGGCACGCGCGGAGCTGGCCAAGGCCCGCGACGAACTCAGCACCCGCCTGGGCCGCGCCCCCAAGACCTCGGAACTGGCCGCCCTGATGGGCCTGACCGAGGACCAGGTCATCGAAGTCCACATCGCGGCGAACGGCTTCACCGCCGCGTCCCTCGACGCCGCCATCACCAGCGACAGCGAAGACGGCGACGCCACGTTCGCCGCGTTCGTCGGCGAGGAAGACCCCGCCCTGGAACTCGTCGAGGACTTCCAGGCCCTGGCGCCGCTCATCGCCGGCCTGGAGGAGAGGGACCGGCGCATCCTCCACATGAGGTTCGTCGAAGAACTCACGCAGGCGCAGATCGGCAAGGAGCTGGGCATCTCCCAGATGCACACCTCGCGGCTCATCAGCCGCATCCTGGCCCGCCTGCGGCAGGGCATGCTCGCCACCGCCTAGCGGCCGTCTGCGGCGGTCGGCGGTCGTGCGGGGTCGGAAATTCCCTCGCGCCGCGCCGCGGACTGACCGAGACTCGCCTCATGACTGACATGGGGGAGTTCGGGGACGCGGTCGCCGCGTGGGCGGCGGGAGGCCCCGAGGCCCCCGCGCGGGAACTGGCCACGCGGCTGTCCGTCAGGGCAGCCGTCCTGCTCGAAGGGCGCAGCGACGTCGCGGCGGTCAACGCGCTGGCGCAGCGCCGCGGCCGGAACCTGGCGGCCGAAGGGGTCTGCGTCCTGTCGATCGACGGCGCGATGAGCGTCGGGCGCTACGCCCGACTCCTCGGTCCACCCGGCCTGGGCCTCCGCCTCAGGGGACTGTGCGACGAGGCCGAGCGTCCCTACTACGCCCGCGGCTTCGACCGGGCCGGCGCGGCGCGGCAGGGCTTCTTCGTCTGCGCGGCGGACCTGGAGGACGAACTCATCCGCGCGCTGGGTGTGCCACGGGTGGAGGAACTCGTCGAGCAGGAAGGGGACCTGCGCCCCCTGCACACCTTCCTGCGCCAGCCCGCACAGCAGGGCCGTGCCCCGCAGCAGCAGTTCAGGCGCTTCCTCGGCACGAAGAAGGGGCGCAAGATCCACTACGGCCGTGTCCTCGTCGAGGCCCTCGACCCCGACCGCGTTCCCGCCCCGCTCGACGACCTGCTGCGCAGCCTCTGACCCCGAGCCGCAACCCGGTGCCGCCCTGTCTCATGGCGGAGCGCGAACTTCCCGCCCGCACGGACCGTTGTACCGGACGCGGAGATCGCACACACGACATGACGAGGGGGTCTGCGGTGACAGACTTGACGGCCGCGGTCGAATCGGTGGAACAACTCTCCACGGTCTGGCGCGCCATGGTGCTCGACCGGGAAGAGAACGCGGACGTACGGGACCTCCCGGGGGTCGCCGTCCGCTGGGCCGACTGCCGCTTCGCCTTCTGGAACGCGGTGACACTCACCGACGTCGGCGCGGACCAGGCCTTACTCGAACAGCGCCTCGGCCAGGCGGCGGACATCATGCGCTCCAAGGAACAGCCCGGTTTCCTGTGGCTCTTCGAGGACCTGCTCGCGGACGACGCGCGCGCCGCACTGGACGAGGCGGCGGAGCGCGCGGGCCTGGCCTACGCCTTCCCCGGTACCGGCATGGCCGGCGACCTGCTGCCGATCCCCGCGCCACACCACCCCGACCTGACGTTCGAGCGGGTGACCACCGACGATCAACTGCGGGCCTACGCGGACATCAACTCACGCGCCTACGGCTTCCCCCTGGAGGAGGGCCGCGACGGCATCGCCGGCTCCACGCTGTGGAAGAAGGAGGTCCACGCCTACCTGGCCCTGCGGGACGGCGCCCCGGTCGCCTGCGCGGCCACGATCGAGGCGGAGGGCCGCCTGTTCGTCGTGCTCGTCGCCACCGAGCCGGACGCGCAGCGCCGCGGCTACGGCGAGGCGGTGACCCGCAAGGCGCTGTACGAAGGCGCCCGCGCCACCGGACTGACCCGCGCCACCCTGCACGCGACGGCCGCCGGCGCACCCGTGTATCCGCGGATCGGCTTCGAACCGAACTCACCGATGCGCTTCTACGGGCTGGCGGGCTGAGCCGCAGAGCACCGTTCCGACAGGGGGCGACCCACCGCCTGTCAAGATGGTGACAGAGAGTGGGGTCGCCTCTGTGTGCGAGGCTGGTTCCGCGTGGCCGGACGACGGGAGAAAGGTGGTGCGCCATGAGCGACGTCGAGGAGAGGGCGCTGCTGGCGGGTGGTTGCTTCTGGGGCATGCAGGAGCTGATCCGGTCCCTCCCCGGGGTGCTGCGCACCCGGGTGGGATACAGCGGCGACGACGACAAGCCCCGCCCCACCTACCGTGACCATGGAAACCACGCGGAATCGATCGAGATCGTCTTCGATCCCACGGCCACCGACTACCGCACGATCCTGGAGTACTTCTTCCAGATCCACGACCCCACCACGAAGAACCGGCAGGGCAACGACCTGGGCCCCAGCTACCGCTCCGCCATCTTCTACCTCGACGAGGAGCAGCGCCGCGTCGCCCAGGACACCATCGCCGACGTCGAGGCGTCCGGGCTGTGGCCGGGGCCGGTGGTCACCGAGGTCGTGCCGGCCGGCCCGTTCTGGGAGGCCGAACCGGAGCACCAGGACTACCTCCAGCGCTACCCGGACGGCTACACCTGCCACTTCCCCCGCCCGAACTGGCGCCTGCCCAAGCGCGCCGAGTCCTGAACACCCGGCGCGGCCGATGACGGTACGCCTGCCTCAGCGTGTCGCCGTGGCGGGCGCCGTCCTCTTGCGTGCGTGGCAGGCGGCCGCCCTTGAACCCCGTTTCACCGCCTGCCGGGCGACGGTGGCCAGATACCACAGCTTGACGAGTGACAGTGGTGCGCCGCACGGAGCCTCTCGGCCGCGCCGCGGCTCCGTCTCCCGTCACTCGCGTGCCGGTTCCAGGCGCAGCTCGCGGCCTTGCCACCGCCGGCGCAGCCAGCGGTCGTGGCTCGCGACCACGATCGCACCCGGGCTGCTGCCCAGCGCCGCCTCCAGCTCGTCGCACAGGCGCGGCGAGAGGTGATTGGTGGGCTCGTCGAGCAGCAGCAGGTGCGGCGGGCGGGCCACCAGGAGCGCCAGGGCCAGACGCCGGCGCTGCCCCACGGAGAGCTGCCCGACCGGTTTGCCCAGGTCCGCCTCGTGCAGCAGGCCGAGTGAGCCGAGCGGCACCTTCTCCGCCCGCTCCGGGCCGAGCGACAGCGCGTAGGTGTCGCGGACCGTGCGGTCGGGCCGTTCGAACACGGTGTCCTGGGTGAGCAGCCCCACCGTCAGCCCGCGCCGCCGGCGCACCTCGCCCTCGGCGGGGAGGCGCCCGGCGAGCACGGCGAGCAGTGTGGACTTGCCCGCGCCGTTGCCGCCCGTGACCAGCAGCCGGTCGGTCGCCGCCACCTCCACGGCGTCCACCGCGAGCCGGCCGGGCACCCGTACGTCCCGCAGGGCCACCAGCGGCTGTGGCCCCTCCTCCGCCCACGCCGCCACAGCCCCGGCCGCGAAGCTCAGCGGGCGGGGCGGCTCGGGGACCCGGGTGCGCTCCAGGTCCTCCAGCCGCCGGGTGGCGTTGCGGACGCGGCGGGAGATCTGGCTCTGCACCCGGCCCCCTCGGTGGCCGTAGCCCATCTTCTCGTTGTCGCGCGGCCCGCGGTCCGGGGCGACCCGGCGCGCGGTCACCCCCGCCGAGTGGCGCAGTCGCTCCAGCTCCTCCTGCTCCTCGGCGTACCGCCGCTCCCAGCGCTCCCGCTCGGCGCGTTTCTCGGACAGGTAGGCGCTGTAGCCGCCGCCGTAGCGGACCGGGCCGTCGACCGCCGGGTCGAGGTCGATCACATCGGTGCAGACGGCGTCGAGGAAGGCCCGGTCGTGGCTGGCGAGCACCACGGTCCCGGGCAGGCCGCGCAACTGCTCCTCCAGGAAGGCGGCGGCATCGTCGTCGAGGTGGTTGGTCGGCTCGTCCAGCAGCAGTGCCGGTGGCCGGCGGACGAGCAGCGCGGCCAGGGCCAGACGGGCGCGCTGCCCGCCGGAGAGCGAACCGAGGGTGCGGTCGTGTCCGACCGCGCCGAGGCCCAGGCCGTCCAGCACCAGGGCCGCGCGGCGGTCGGCGTCCCAGGATTCCCGGTCCTGGGCCTGCTCCAGCCGCCTGCCGTAGGCGTCGAGGAGTTCCCGGTGGCGGGGATCGTCCTCCGGGACCCGGGCCAGCTCCTCGCCGAGCCGGTCCAGCTCCGCGAGGTCCTCGCGGGCCTCACGCAGCGCCTCGTCCAGCACCGCGGCGATCGTCGAGTCGGCGTCGTACGGGAGTTCCTGGTGGAGGAAGCCGAGGCCTTCGGGGCGGGTGACGCTTCCCGCGTCGGGTGCGTCCACGCCGGCGAGCACCCGCAGCAGGGTGGACTTGCCGACGCCGTTCTCCCCGATCAGGCCGATGCGGTGGCCGGGGGAGGCGGTCAGGCAGACGCCGTCGAGGACGCGCCGGCCGCCCAGGTGGCGGACGACGTCGTGGGCGAGCAGAGCGGGTCGGGGCATGGGTGTCCGTCCTCCGTGTTCGGTGGTCGGCCCGCCGGGCGTACGGCCTCGGACGCGGGCCACGTGGCACGCCGACGGCTCACACCGCCGAAGCCCCCGTCCGGAGGTTGTTCTGGGCGACCAGGCCCGTACGGCCGGTGGTGACGGTGAAGGACGGGTCGTCGAGGACCGGGGTGTCGTCGGGCCGGACGAAGGAGAGGTTCGAGCAGACGATGGCGGCGTCGGACATGGAGGCGACCTCGAAGGAACTGAGGGCAGACAGGGCTCTGCCCCGGCAGACGTGGGAAAAGGGGTACGACGAACCGGCCACGTCGGCCGCGCTCCGCCGCGCGCCGGTGGCCGTCAGCTCCGGATCTCACCCGGAGATGTCGTCTTCACCCACCACGTCTGTGACTCCTCGACGCATGGTCAATGCCGCCGCCAGCGTAACAGCGCGCCTCTGGCATGCAGGGACGATTTCAGACAGGGGCGTGAGCCCGAACGCTGCGGGCCCGGGCCGTCAGCCGACGCGGTAGCGCACCGGCAGGGACAGCACGCCGCGGATGATCCCGGAGCCGATCCAGTCGAGCGAGTCGACCGGGGCGGCGAGTTCGAGTTCCGGGACGCGGGACAGCAGGGTGCGCAGGGCGATGTCCGTCTCCAGCCGGGCGAGGGGCGCGCCCAGGCAGTAGTGGATGCCGTGTCCGAAGGCGAGATGACGGGCGCCCGGCCGCGTCACGTCGAGAACGGCGGGGTCGTCGCCCACGGCCTGCGGGGCGTCGTGCCCGGCCGATCCGAGAGCCACGACGATCATGCTCCCCCGGGGGATCGCCACCCCGCCCAACTCCAGGTCCTGCGACGCGTAGCGGCTGGTGGAGCGTTCGACCGAGGTGTCATGGCGCAGGAACTCCTCCACCGCGCCGGGCATCAGCCCGGGCCGCTCCCGCAACAGCTCCAGTTGCTCGGGGTGTCGCAGGAGGGCCAGCACGGCGTTGCCCAGCAGATTCACCGTGCTTTCGTGGCCGGCGACGACCAGCATCATGGCCGTCCCCACCAGTTCCTCCTCGGAGAGCCGGCCGTCCTCCTCGTCGCGTACGGCGACCAGGGCGGACAGCAG
Source organism: Streptomyces sp. NPDC006140 (assembly GCF_040628815.1). Taxonomy (NCBI): domain Bacteria; kingdom Bacillati; phylum Actinomycetota; class Actinomycetes; order Kitasatosporales; family Streptomycetaceae; genus Streptomyces; species Streptomyces sp. NPDC006140. The sequence goes on from NZ_JBEXTS010000002.1 coordinate 728,451, forward strand.
GTCGTCCTGGGGGCGGCGGCGCTTCTCCGCGACCAGGTCGGCCAGCAGCCCGTGCAGACCGGCCAGCGCCGGACGGTGCTCGGGTGAGGCCACCCGGAGCGCCTGTCCGGACCAGCGGCGGAAGTCGAGGTGGTGCTCCCGGGGGATGCCGAGGAGTTCGGCGATGACCGTGGCGGGCAGCGGGGCGTTGAAGGCCTCGACGAGGTCGGCCTCGCCCGACGGCGGCAACGCGTCGATCAGGTCGTGGGCGATCTGCTCGATGCGCGGGGCGAGTTCGGCGGTGCGGCGGGGGGTGAAGGCCGCCGAGGCCAGTCGGCGCAGCCGGGTGTGCTCGGGCGGGTCGGCCTCCATCATCTGCGCCCCGAGTCCCACCTTGGGCTGGTGGAGGACGTAGCCGGCGGCGGCCAGGGCCTCGGCGGCGGGTGTGGCGTCCTTGAGCAGAGCGGGGTGGGTCAGCGCCTCCCGGGCCAGGTCGTAGCCGACGACCACCCAGCCCTGCAGGCCGAGGTGGAACTCGGCCGGGTGAATGGGGCCCAGCTGCCGCAGCCGGGCGTAGCGCGCGGGGGCGTCCGCCTTGAAGGCGGGATCGATGACCACCCTGCCGTCCTGGTAGGGGCATGGCTGCTGCGGGCTCATGGAGCGTCTCTCCCGTTCTGGTGATCGCGCGGACCGCATGACGCAGGTTCACAGACGGCCTCTGGCTACGCTAACCACCTGTGACGGGCGCGGTACGGCGAACGGCTGGGCGAGACCGGTTGTTCGGCGACCGGGCAGGGAGGAAAGCGTTGATCGTCTGGGTGAACGGTGCGTTCGGCAGCGGGAAGACCACGCTCGTGGACGAGTTGCGTGCCCGCTGGCCCGAGGCGCTGGTCTTCGACCCGGAGATGGTCGGCTTCGTGCTGCGGCAGATCGTGGAGGTGCCGACCGGCGACTTCCAGGACCTCCGCCTGTGGCGCCGCCAGGTCGCCGACCTCGCCATCGGCCTGGTCGAGGAGTACGACCGCCCGGTCCTGGTCCCGATGACCTTGGTCAACCCCGGGTATGTCGGTGAGATCTTCGGCGCGTTGAAGGACGCGGGCGTCGACGTTCACCACTTCTTCCTCAAGGTCTCGCGGCAGGTCCTGGAGGAACGGATCGACGGGCGGAGCTTCACACCGGACGACCCCGCGCAGGACGAACGGGTCCGGCGCTGGTGCAAGGACAGGATCGCCCCGTGTGTCGCCGCGGCCGACACGCTGCCCGGGGGCACGGTGTTCCTCGACGGTGAGCTGACTGCGCGGCAACTGGCCGAGCAAGTGCTGGCCCTGGTCCGAGCCGGTGCCTGATCAGTCGGTGGACGCGCTCGTTGCCCGGCCCGGGGAGTCATGCCCCACGCACAGACGCCGAATGATGCTCGGTCAGCGGTCCAGGGCCGGCAGGTGGGTCAGGCCGGTGTCGGACATGATGCGGTCGACGGTCTCGTGCAGGGCGCTGTCGGCCCCGATGACGGTCTCGTGCCCGTCGGGCAGCAGGTCGCGCGGCCGGTACCAGTCGCGCAGTTGCGTCTCGGTGACGTCGTCGGCGATGGGCTTCGTGGCATGCCGGGCGAGGGTTTCGTCGAACGGCACGTCCAGGTAGTAGCCGTGGGTCGGGCCGCGGTGGTCGGTCCGCAGCCGGGCGAGCATGTCGCCGTAGTGGTCGGCGTAGAGGAGGCCTTCGACCACGACGTGGTACCCGGCGTCCAGGGCGTAGCGTGCCGTCAGGTCGATGAGGCCGATGTTCGCCGCGCCGGGCCGGTCCCGCTCGCGGAGCACGATGCGGCGGAGGTTGTCCTGGCCGACCAGGGCCAGGCCGCGGCCGAACCTCTCGCGGAGGCCTGCCGCGACGGACGACTTCCCTGAGGCGCTGTTGCCGCGCAGCACGATCAGCCGGGTTTCCTGGGTTCCCACCCTCATGCGGTCAGGTTACCGGCGTCCGGTGACCCTGCTTCAGGCCGAAGATCTCATGCTGGGCTCGTCCAGAGTTTCGTCAGGGCGCGGTGAGGTCCGGGGTGTCGCCGCGGCGCCGTCCCCCGGCACCGGCGGCCGGTTCGCCGATCGCGTGGCGGATCGCGGTGAGGAAGGCCTGGATCAGCGGGTGCTCCCCGGCTCCCGCGCGTACCGTCGCGAGCACGGTGCGGACGTGGCCCGCGGAGCCGTCGAGGAAGAGGCCCGGCGTGCGGTCGGACCCCAGCATGTCGGGCAGGAACGCCGCCGCGTGGCCCTCCTCGACCAGCCGGGCGTGCACCAGCATGTCCGCGGACACGTAGGCGACGTCCGGCTCGAAGCCCGCAGCGTGGCAGACGCCGGTCGCCCAGGCCCGGGCGGGGGTGCCGACGGGCTCCATCACCCAGGGGTGTTCGGCCAGTTCGGCGAGCGACACCACGGGGGCGGGGGCCGCCAGCCGCATGGCGTCCTCGCCCAGCGGATGGTGCTCGAACTCCGCGTGGCGGGCCGGCCGCGCATGCCCGGGGAAGGTCTCGTCGATCACGAGGTCGAAGTCCCGGGTCAGCAGACCCGGCAGCGAGGTGTCGGGCTCCGCCTGCGTGGCCTCCACCCTGATCCCGGGGTGGTTCTCCCGCAGCCACGTCAGCGCGACGGGCATCAGGGCGAGCATCGCCGTCTGGAAGGCCGCGACCCTGATCACCCCGGTGGTCTCCCGCAGCGACGCCGCGATCTCCGCCTCGGCGCGCTCCAGTTCCCGCAGCGCCTTCTCCGTGCGGGCGACGAGGATCTCCGCCTGCGGCGTCAGCCGGACTCCCCGGCCCTCCCGTTCCAGCAGCGGAGCGCCGACTTCGGACTCCAGCGACGTCAGCTGCTGGGAGACGGCCGAGGGGCTGTAGGACATGGCCGAGGCTACAGCGGCCAGCGTTCCCCGGTGCTTCAACTCCCGCAGCACCACCAGGCGGCGCAGGTTGTACACGCCCCGTCTCCATTCATCAGATTCCGTGGCCGGTGACCTCCGGAAACGTTCACTTTACTGAAGGGGAGCGGTTTGGAACCGTGAAGGCGCAGCGACGCCGCACAGACAGAGGGAGACACGAAGGGCATGGACATCGAAGCGCTCCGCCGGGACACCCCGGGCACCGCGCACCGGATCCACCTCAACAACGCGGGCGCGGGCCTGCTGTCGCGGCAGACGCTCGAGGCCGTGACCTCCCACGTGGAGCTGGAGGCAACGATCGGCGGCTACGAGGCCGCGAACCAGGAGCGGGACCGCATCGACTCCACGTACGGGCACCTCGCACGCCTGGTGGGCGGCACGCCGGACGAGATCGCCCTGTTCGACAACTCCACCCACGCCTGGAACGCCGCGTTCTACTCCCTGACCTTCAAGCCGGGCGACCGCATCCTCACCGGCCGCGCCGAGTACGGCAGCAGCGTCCTCGCCTACCTGCAGACGGCGCGGCGGACCGGAGCCGAGGTTGTCGTCGTCCCGGACGACGAGTCCGGCCAGCTCGACACCACCGCCCTGGCGAACCTGATCGACGACCGCACCAAGCTGGTGGGCCTCACCCACGTCCCCACCAGCGGAGGCCTGGTCAACCCGGCCGCCGAGGTCGGACGCATCACCCGCGCAGCCGGCGTTCCCTTCCTCCTCGACGCCACCCAGTCCGTCGGCCAGTTCCCCGTGGACGTCACCGAGATCGGCTGCGACATGCTCACCGCCACCGGCCGCAAGTTCCTGCGCGGCCCGCGCGGCACGGGCTTCCTCTGGGTGCGCACCGAGGCACTCGACCGCCTGGAGCCGCACGTCATCGAGATCGCCGCGGCCACCTGGGACGGCAAGCGCGGCTTCACCTGGCACGACGGCGCGCGACGCTTCGGGACGTGGGAGGCCGGCTACGCCAACGTCCTGGGCCTGAACGCCGCCGTCCAGCAGGCCCTTGACCTCGGCATGGACGAGATCGGCCGACGTGCCCTCGCCCTCGGCTCCCGCCTGCGCGAGCAGTTGGACGCCGTGCCCGGCATCACCACCTACGACCTCGGCCGTCAGCGGTGCGCGATCGTGACCTGCAAGGTCGACGCCATGACGACGGCCGACGCCGCGGCCGCCCTCGCCGGGCACGGCATCAACGTCAGCACCACCGACCCCGCGCAGACCCAGTTCGACACCGAGGCCCGGGACGTCCACCCGCTGCTACGGCTCTCGCCGCACTACTACAACACCGAGGCCGAGATCGACCGCGCCGTCGGGGTCCTCGCCGAACTCGCCGCCGCCCACTGACCGCCCCTCGGCGCCGCGCACCTGGGAGGGTGTAGCTGCCCACATGCATGCCCACATGCAGGCCCGCGTGCTGCCCGCACGGCCCATCGGAAGGGACTTCTCGGCATGGCCGTCATCCACCGCACCACCCTCAAGCCGACCAAGCTGGAACTGCTCACCTCCTGGCTGCCCTCCCGCCCCTGGTACCGCGGTGGCCCGGCCGGACCGACGCTGGCGAAGGCCGGCGGCTTCCGGCTGGACGATCCGCGGGGCGAGGTCGGGATCGAGTTCATGGTGGTCACCGACACCTCCGGTCCCCACCCGACCGCCTACCTGCTGCCGCTGACCTACCGCGGTGCCCCGCTCGACGGCGCCGAGCACGCCCTCGTCGGCACCATGGAGCACGGCGTGCTGGGGCGGCGCTGGGCCTACGACGGCTGCCACGACCCCGTGCTGGTCGCCCAGTTGGCGGCCCTGATCGAGGGGCGGGCACAGGCCCAGGACCAGAACACCAGCGACGCCCCCGACCGGGAGGTCACCGCCTCCTTCACCGGGGACGTCCCCCTCTCCCCGGACGTCACCGTCACCGACGACCGGGAAGGCACCGGACTGACCACGCCGCACGGCATGACCCTCCGCCTGCAGCGGGCCCTGCGGCCCGCACCGGACGACCGGCCGCTCCCGGCGCAGGGAGCGATCGGCCATGTCTCCGGTTCCTGGCAGCTGCCGGACGGCACTCGCGCCCGGGGGCTGTTCGCCGTCCTGCAGACCGATCCCCGGGCCTAGCCCCGCCGCCCCCGGCTCGCGGGGGCGGCGGTCACCGGTCTGGCGTCACCCGGTCGTGCCCAGCTCCAGGTCGTCCAGGACGGTCACCAGCCGGCGTCGGGCGTCGACGGGCAGGCCGCGCAGGGGCAGTGGCAGGTTCGGCTCGGCGGCCAGGCCCAGCTGCGCGGCTGCCGCCGACATCACGCGCAGGCCGCCGTACCGGCGGAAGAGTTCCCACAGGGGCTCCAGCCGTGTCGAGCGGGCGATGGCCCCCTCGGCGTCACCGCCGATGGCGGCACGGGTGAGGGCGAGCGCCGTGCGGGGGAACAGGCCCCCGATGACCGAGTACCAGGTGTCGCACCCGGCGTTCAGCCCGGTGGCCGCCGCCCAGTCGCCGCTCACGCCGACGGCGACGGTCTCCGGGAGCAGCGCCCGCAACGCCGCGACGCGCTGCCGGGCGGCCGCCGGGTCACCGGGCACCGGCGGGAGCTTCACGGCCGCGACGTTCGGCAACTGGGCGATGCGGCCGTGCAGTTCGTCGGTGAAGTCGACGTGCGTGGTGCGGGGGTTGTCGTACACGCACAGCGGCACCGACAGCTCCCGGGTGACGTCCTCGTACAGGCCGAACACCTCGTCCTCGGTGAGCGGCTGGTACGTCATCGGGGCGAGCAGGACCGCGGACGCGCCCGCCTTCTGCGCGTCCTCGGCATGGGCCAGGACCTGCGCGGTCCGCAGCGCGCCGATGCCGACGACGACCGGCACCCCGGCGGCGGCCTCCACCGCGAGCGCGGCCACGCGGGCGCGCTGCTCGCGGGTGAGGTAGGCGTAACCGCCGGTCGAGCCGAGAGCCCCTATGGAGTCGACGCCCGCGGCGGCGAGCCGGGCGACGAGCGCGCTGAACGCCCGCTCGTCGATGCCGTCCTCGGTCGTGGGGGTGAGCGGGAAGGCGCTGAGGCCGCGGAACATGCCAGGACTCCTCGGGACGGCTGCGGTACGGGTCGCCAGGCAGGCTGTCACAGATCCGGGCCCCGCCTTGTCCTTCCGGTGTATCAGCAACCAGCGACGGGAGACAGTGATGAAGATCGTGGTCGTCGGCGGGACGGGGCTCATCGGCTCGCAGGTGGTCGCGCGTCTGCGCGACAGCGGTCACACGGCCGAGGCCGCCGCCCCCTCCACGGGCGTCGACACCCTCACCGGCGAGGGCCTGGACGCGGCCCTCGAAGGCGCGCAGGTGGTCGTGGACGTGTCCAACTCGCCGTCCTTCGACAGGGAGCCCGCCCTGGACTTCTTCACCCGCTCGGCCCGCAACCTGTTCGCCGCGGAGAAGGAGGCGGGCGTGGGCCACCACGTCGCGCTGTCCATCGTCGGCGTCGACCAGGTGCCCGGCTACGGCTACTACGAGGCGAAGGTCGCCCAGGAGAACGCCGTGCGCGGCAGCGGCGTGCCCTACAGCATCGTGCGCGCCACCCAGTTCTTCGAGTTCGTCGCCCCGGTGATGAACATGTCCACCGAGGGCACCGAGGTGCGGCTGCCGTCCACGCGGCTGCGCCCCATCGCCTCCGCCGATGTGGCGGCGGCCGTCGCCGAGGCGGCGCAGGGCGAGCCGTCGAACGGCATCCGCGACATCGCGGGCCCGGAGGTGTACGGGCTGGACCGGCTCGGCGAGATCACCCTGGCGGTGAAGCCGGACGGCCGCACCGTCGTCACCGACGAGACCGCCGGCCTGTTCGCGGGCATGCCCGACGTGCTCACCGGCGACGGCATCGCGCACCTGTCCACCACCCGCTACGAGGAGTGGCTGAAGCAGAACTGACCCGCCGGCTACGGGCGGTCGGCGCCCCGGCGCGCCGACCGCTCGTACGCCCGCAGCTTCTCCGGCGCCAGCACCCAGTAGAGGCCGTCGATCCCGCCGGGCCCCGCGGTGGCGCTCACCAGGGCGACGGCGGCCCCGTCCCGGACGAGCAGCAGGCAGGGCTGCCCGTTGGCCTCGGCCACGCGGTACTCGGCCCCGGGGAAGAACTTCTGCGCGAAGGCGGTGACCTTGGCCACGCGCCCGGCCCCCACGATCTCCAGCCGCGCCACGCCGCGCATGCCGTTGCCGTCCGCGTAGGCGACGACGTCGGCGGACAGCACGCTCTCCAGCGCGGCGACGTCACCGTGCCGGGCGGCGGCGACGAAGGCCTCCAGCAGGCGCCGGTGCTGTGCCGCGTCGACCGGTTCACGGCGCTCGGCGGCCAGGCGCCTGCGGGCCCGGGAGACGATCTGCCGCGTGTTGGCCTGGCTGAGCCGGAGCATGTCCGCGATCTCGTCGTAGGCGTAGTCGAACGCCTCCCGCAGCACGTACGCCGCCCGCTCCACGGGGTTCAGCCGCTGAAGGACCAGCAGCACGGCCAGCTCCAGCGCCTCGCCGCGCTCCGCGCCGACCTGCGGATCGACGCCGGTGTCCACGGGCTCCGGCAGCCAGGGCCCCACGTAGGCCTCGCGGCGGACCCGCGCCGACCGGGCCACGTTGATCGCCAGCCGGGTGGTGGTCTTCGCCAGGAACGCCCCCGGGTCGAGGACCGCGGTCCGGTCGGCGCCCTGCCAGCGCACCCACACGTCCTGCACCACGTCCTCGGCCTCGGACACGCTGCCCAGGACCCGGTAGGCGATCCCGAACAGCCGCGGCCGCAGCCGCTCGAAGGCGTCCGCGGCCGCGTCCAGCGCGTCGTCACTGAGGGGCTGGTGCTGGTCCATGCTGCCGATGCCTCCGCGGGTCGACCGTCCTGCCCCAGACAGTACGGCCCCCGGAGGGCGGGCACGCGGCGGTGTTCAGTCCGCGTAGCGGGGCGTCCACTGCGCCTGCGCGACCGCCTTGCGCAGTTCCTCCTCCGTGGCCTGCGGGGCCACCCCGTCCTCGACGGCGGCGAGGGCCGCGGCCAGAGCGATCTCGCGGGCCGCCTCCCGCATGCCGGCCAGGGGCGGCAGCAGCGGTACGGGCCCGTCGTCGCCGTCCGCCGCGCGCACCGCGCACTGCGCGACGGCCCGGGCGGCGGCCACGAACATGCGGTCGGTGACGCGCGTGGCGCGGCTCGCGGTCACCGCGAGGCCCATGGCCGGGAAGACGTACACGTTGTTCGACTGGGCCACCGGCACCTCGCGCCCGTCCACCGTCAGCGGCGGGAAGGGCGAACCGGTGGCGATCAGCGCCCGCCCGTCGGTCCACCGGGTGAGGTCGGCGGGGTCGGCCTCGGAGTGGGAGGTGGGGTTGGAGAGCGGGAAAATGACGGGCCGTTCGCAGGTCGAGGCCATCTGCCGGACGATCTCCTCGGTGAACGCGCCATGAGCCGTCGACAGCCCGATGAGCGCCGTCGGCTCCACGCGGCGCACCACCTCGGCGAGCCCGGTGCCGTCCCAGCCGGCCACCTCACCGTCGTCGCGCGCGAACTTCCGCTGCTGGGGCGTCAGTTCGGTGCGGGAGGACACCAGCAGGCCGTCCACGTCGAGGATCCAGAACCGATCCGTGGCCTCGTCCTCCGGCAGCCCCTCGTCGGTCATCGCCGTACGGATCATGTCGGCGACGCCGATGGCGGCCGACCCCGCGCCCAGGATCACCAGGCGCTGTTCGCGCAGCGGGGTGCCCGCCACGTCCGCGGCGGTCGACAGGGCGCCGAGCGTCACGGACGCCGTGCCCTGGATGTCGTCGTTGAAGGTGAGCAGCCGGTCACGGTAGTGCTCCAGGATCGGATACGCGTGGGCGGTGGCGAAGTCCTCCCACTGCAGCAGCGTCCCCGGCAGCTCCGCCTCGACCGCCGACACGAACGCCTCGATCATCTCGTCGTACTCGGCGCCGGTCAGCCTGCGGGCGCGGCGGCCCAGGTAGCGCGGGTTGTCGAGCAGTTCCTCGTTGTCCGTGCCGACGTCGAGCAGGATCGGCAGGGTGCGGGCGGGGTGGATGCCGCCGATCGCCGTGTAGAGGCTGAGCTTGCCGATCGGGATGCCCATGCCGCCGACGCCCTGGTCGCCCAGGCCGAGGATGCGCTGACCGTCGGTGACGACGATGACGTCCACGTCCTGGTCCGGGTGCGGGCGGTTGCGCAGGATGTCCCGGAAGCGGTGCCGGTCCTCCCAGGTCAGGAACAGACCCCGGGGCCGCCGGTAGATCTCGCTGAACCGCTGGCAGGCCTCACCCACCGTCGGGGTGTAGACGACGGGCAGCAGCTCCTCCAGGCGCTCGGTGACCAGACGGTAGAAGAGCACCTCGTTGGTGTCCTGCAGCTGCCGCAGGTAGATGTGCCGGTTGAGGGGCTTGTCGTAACCGCGGAACGCCTCGTAGGCCCGGGCGACCTGTTCGTCCAGGGTCTCGACGGCGGGCGGGAGGAGTCCGTCGAGACCGAGTGCCTCGCGTTCGCCGCGGCTGAAGGCGGTGCCCTTGTTGACCAGCGGGTCGGCCAGGGTCGTGACGGCGGGGCTCGTGGTGGGGCGGGGGAGGTTCATCGGCTGGTCCATGGGGTGACGTGTTCCCGCGAATGGCTGGATCTTGCGGGTGAGCTGCGCCATCCACCGAGGGCATTCTCCCCGCACGCCCCGTATCGCCGGTACGGCCGTCGCCCCGCACACCGCCGCCCGCGGAGGCACCCCCCCGTGGACAACCCGAACAGCCCAGCGCCACTGCGCCGGAGGAGGCGACGGTGGATGACCGGTGTGAACGTGGTGGAAGGGATGCGCGTGCAGACCGGGACGAGGAGGCGCGATGGCGGAGGCAGTGGTCGAGACGGGCGCGGAGAGCGCCGCCACACGGGGCGGTGCGGACCTGCCCGTGTTCGAGCAGCTCAGCGCCGTCGCCGACGCCGTCCTCTACGAGGGCTACCTCCTCTACCCCTACCGCCGTTCCTCGGCCAAGAACCGCGTCCGCTGGCAGTTCGGCGTGCTGTTCCCCCGGGACTGGGTGGAGTCGGACGGCCCGGTCGTCCCCGGCGTCTCCGGCTCCGCCGACTCCTGGTACCAGCAGACCGAGTGCCTGCTGCGGGTCCGGCGGCCCGACAGCGCCCGCGTACGCGTGCGGATCCGCTACCTCCAGATGCAGCGCAAGCAGGTGGAGGACACCGGCCAGCGCCCCGTCGAGTCGCTGCGCACCGACGACGGCACCGCGCACCTGACCTTCGACGAGGCCGTACCGCGTGAAGCCGGCATCGAGGTCCCCCTCGACGAGCTCCTGCGCGGCGGACGCACCGTCGCGGTGGGCGCCGCGGCCGGCGAGGACATCGAGCCGCTGCCCGGAGGCGCCGGGCGGGTGGTGCGGCGACGCGAAGAGGTACGGGCCGAGACCACCGTCACCGCCGAGCGGCTCTCGGACGACCTGTGCCGGCTGCGCGTGCGGACCGCGAACACCGCGCCCGGGCCGGCACCGCGGACCTCGCGTGAGGAGGCTCTGCGCCGGGCCCTCATCGCCACCCACACCCTCATCGGCGGCGAGGGCGTGGAGTTCGTCTCGCTCATCGACCCGCCCACGGACCTCGAAGCGCCCACGCGCGCCTGCCGGAACGAGTTCACCTTTCCCGTCCTCGGCGGTACGGCCGAGGACACCGCACGCGTTGTGCTGTCCGCCCCGATCATCCTGCCCGACCACCCCCAGGTGGCCCCCGAGAGCCCGGGCGACCTGCACGACGCCGCCGAGATCGACGAGATCCTCACGCTGCGCACGATGCTGCTGACCGACGAGGAGAAGCGCGAGGCCCGGGCCACCGACCCCCGGGCGGCGGCGATCCTGGACCGCGTCGACACCATGCCGCAGGAGGTCTTCGAACGACTGCACGGCGCCGTCCGCTCCCTGGCGCCGTCCGCCCCGCCCGCTCCGGCACCCGCCGACCGCCCCTCCTGGTGGCAGGAGGGCGCCGACGACGGACTCTCGCCGTCCACCGACACCGTGCTCGTCGACGGCGTCCGGCTCGGCGGCGGCAGCCGGGTACGGCTGCGCCCCCGCGGCCGCGGCGCCGACGCCCAGGACATGTTCCTGGCCGGGCGGACCGCCGAGGTCGCCGCCGTCTTCCACGACGTCGACGGCAGCGTGCACCTCGCCGTCACCCTCGACGACGACCCCGCGGCCGAACTGCACTCCTGGTACGGCCGCTTCCACTACTTCCGGCCCGACGAGCTCGAACCCCTCGGGCCCGCCGGATCCCCGGACGAGCCGTCGGCACCGGCTCCCGCCGCGGCCCCCTCGCGGCACACGACCGACTCCGAGACCCCCGCAGCGGAGGCCGAGTGACATGACAACCCACAGCAGCACCACCGAAGTCAGCAAGGAGCCCGAACGGGCCGAGGACCGCCAGGGCATAGACGAGATCACCATCCTCTGGATCTCCGAGGGCATGAGCTGCGACGGCGACACCGTCTCGCTCACCGCCGCCGACCAGCCCTCCATCGAGGACCTGGTGCTCGGCCTGATCCCCGGCCTGCCCAAGGTCAACCTGGTCAACAAGGTGCTCTCCCCGAGCCTGGGCGGCGAGGACTTCCTCGCCCCCTACCGGGCGGCCGTACGGGGCGAACTCGCCCCGTTCATCCTGGTGATCGAGGGCTCGATCCCCAACCAGAACATCATCGAGGGCGACGGCTACTGGACCTCCTTCGGCAACGACCCGGAGACCGGCGAGCCGCAGACCCTCAACTGGTGGATCGACCAACTCGCCCCCAAGGCCTGGGCGGTGGTCGCCGCCGGCACCTGCGCCACCTTCGGCGGCATCCACGCCATGTCCGGCAACCCCACCGGCTGCATGGGCCTCGCCGACTACCTCGGCTGGGACTACACCTCCCAGGCCGGACTGCCGGTCGTCAACGTGCCGGGCTGCCCGATCCAGCCCGAGAACTTCATGGAGACCTTGATCTGGGTCCTCTACCACGCGGCCGGCTCCGCACCCCCGCCCCCGCTCGACCACATGCTGCGCCCCCAGTGGCTGTTCGGGAAGACCGTCCACGAGGGCTGCGACCGGGGCTCCTACTACGAGCAGGCCAGCTTCGCGAAGGACTACAACTCGCCCAAGTGCCTGGTCAAGACGGGCTGCTGGGGACCGGTCGTCAACTGCAACGTGCCCAAGCGCGGCTGGATGGGCGGCCTCGGCGGCTGCCCGAACGTCGGCGGCATCTGCATCGGCTGCACGATGCCCGGCTTCCCCGACGCGTTCATGCCGTTCATGGACGAACCCCCGGGCGGCACCCTGTCGTCCCTGGCGATCAAGCCGTACGGCGCCGTCATCCGCCGGCTGCGCGGCATGACCAACGAACTGGTCAACCACGAGCCCAAGTGGCGCCACAACAAACGCAAGCTGACCAGCGGCTACGACCCGCGCTGGCGGCCCTGATGCGACCCGCGACCCACCCCACCACCGACCACGAGGGGCAGTACCGCAGATGACCACCACCGAGGCCCGGCCCACCGAGCGCAAACCGCCACAGCTCGTGGACATGTCCTGGGACCCGATCACCCGGATCATCGGGAACCTGGGCATCTACACGAAGATCGACTTCGCCAACCGGGAAGTCGTCGAATGCCACAGCACCTCGTCGCTGTTCCGCGGCTACTCGGTGTTCATGAAGGGCAAGGACCCGCGCGACGCGGGCTTCATCACGTCCCGGATCTGCGGCATCTGCGGCGACAACCACACCACCTGCTCCGACTACGCCCAGCAGATGGCCTACGGCGTCAAGCCGCCCCCGCTGGCCGAGCACATCGTCAACCTCGGCGAGGCCGCCGAGTACATGTTCGACCACACGATCTTCCAGGACAACCTGGTCTTCGTGGACTTCTGCGAGGCGATGGTCAAGGCCACCAACCCCGGCGTGCTGGCCCGCGCCGAACGCACCGACGCGCCCCGCGGCGACATCCACGGCTACCGCACGATCGCCGACATCATGAAGGCCTTCAACCCCTTCGAGGGCGAGGTCTACAAGGAGGCCCTGAAGGTCAGCCGGGTCACCCGGGAGATGTTCTGCCTGATGGAGGGGCGGCACGTCCACCCCTCCACGCTCTACCCGGGCGGCGTCGGCACGATGCCGCAGCCCACCGCGTTCACCGACTACCTCAGCCGCCTGATGCGGGTCATCGACTTCGTGAAGAAGGCCGTCGCCATGAACGACGACGTCTTCGACTTCTTCTACGAGGCACTGCCCGGCTACGAGGAGGTCGGCCGCCGCCGCGTCCTGCTGGGCTGCTGGGGAGCCTTCCAGGACCCCAAGGTCGTCGACTACCGCTACGAGTCGATGAACACCTGGGGCAAGGCCATGTACGTCACCCCGGGCATCATCGTCGACGGCGAACTGGTCACCAACAACCTCGTCGACATCAATCTCGGCCTGCGCATCATGCTCGGCAGCTCCTACTACGAGGACTGGGTCAACGAGACGCCCTTCGTCACCCACGACCCGCTCGGCAACCCGGTCGACATGCGCCACCCCTGGAACCAGACCACCGTCCCGGTGCCGCAGAAGCGCGACTTCGACGACAAGTACAGCTGGGTCATGAGCCCCCGCTGGTTCGACCAGCGCACCGGCGACCACCTCGCCCTGGACACCGGCGGCGGCCCGCTCGCCCGCCTGTGGTCCACCGCGCTGAGCGGCCTGGTCGACACCCCGTACGTCAAGTCCACCGGCCACAGCGTGCGCATCTCCCTGCCCAAGGGCGAGTCCCTGCCGGAGACCACCCTGGAGTGGCGCATCCCGCGCTGGAGCAACACCATCGAACGCGACCGCGCCCGGCCGTACTTCGTGGCCTACGCCGCCGCCATGGCCCTGCAGTTCCTCGAAGAGGCCATGGGCATGGTGCGCGCCGGCGAGACCAAGGTGTTCGAGAACTACGAGGTGCCCGACGAGGCGATCGGCTGCGGCTTCCACGAGGCCGTGCGCGGTGTCCTCTCCCACCACCTGGTGATCAAGGACAAGAAGATCGCCAACTACCACCCGTACCCGCCGACCCCGTGGAACGCCAGCCCCCGCGACATGTACGGCACGCCGGGCCCGTACGAGGACGCCGTCCAGGGCCAGCCGATCTTCGAGGAGAACGGACCGGACGACTTCAAGGGCGTCGACATCATGCGCACGGTCCGCAGCTTCGACCCCTGTCTGCCGTGCGGTGTGCACATGTACGTCGGCAAGGGCAAGACCCTCACCACCCTGCACTCGCCGACCTACGGAGCGAACCATGGCTGAGCCCGCCGCCGCACGGCTGGCCGACCCGGACGTCGAGGCCCGGCTCGCCCGGCTCGACGAGGTCCTGGAAGCCCTCGCATCCCTCCCCGGCCCCGCCACCGAGGCGGTCCGGCTGCTGACCGAGGTCTACGGCGAGGCCCTGGCCCGCGTCCTGGACCGGGCCGACGAGGAACTGGCCGCACGCCTCGCCGAGGACGAGCTGCTGGAGCACCTGCTCGTCCTGCACGACATCCACCCCGAGCCCGCCGAGCGCCGGGCGGCCCGCGCGGTCGAACGGCTGCGCCCGGCCGTCCGGGAGCGGGGCGGGGACGTGGAGTGGGCCGGCGTGGAGGGCGAGGTCGCCCGAGTGCGGCTGACGACGGGCGGTGGCTGCGGCTCCGGCTGCGGCGGCGGTGGCGGCACCTCCGAGGTCACCGAGGCGGTCCGGGCGGCGGTGCTCGCCGCGGCCCCCGAGCTGACGGCCGTCGAGCCGCTGACCGACACCGCCCCCGCCCCCGCCTTCGTGCCGCTGGCCACGCTCACCCACCGGGGCACGCCGTGACCACCGACGGGGCGCTGGCCCGCCTCATCCGCTCCGCCGCCGAGCGCACGGCGGCGGCCCGGACGGAGGTGTGCGACCTGTGCGCCGCGCCGGTCGCCGAGGAACACGCCCACCTGTACGACACCGGGCAGGAGGAGGTGCGCTGCGCCTGCGGCCCCTGCTCGGTGCTGTTCGCCGAGGCCGGGGCGGGTGACGGGCAGTACCGGCTGGTGCCCCGGCGCCGGATCCGGCTGCCCGAGGTCGACACGGCCGTGCTCGGCGTACCCGTCGGCCTGGTGTTCTTCGTGCCCCGGGCGGACGGCACCGTCACCGCCCAGGGACCGAGTCCGGCCGGGGCCATGCGCTGGGAGGTGGACGCGGCGGCCTGGCAGGAACTGGCCCGCACGTGTCCGCAGCTCGCGACCGTGGAACCCGAGGTGGAGGCCCTGCTGGTGAACACCGTCCACGGCCTGGACCACCACTGGATCGTGCCGATCGACGACTGCTACCGGATGGTCGCCGTCGTCCGCCGGGAGTGGCGCGGCCTGTCCGGCGGCGGCCGGATCTGGCCGGCCGTCGAGCGGTTCTTCGAGGACCTCACCGAGCGGCCATGAGCACGCACTCCGCACGTCGGAGGCGAGGAAGGAGAACACCCATGGGCAGCATCAGAGTGGGCCGGCCCCAGGCGAAGCCGGACACGCCCCGGCACGTCGCCGGCCTGCACCAGGGCAACAAGGGACGGTACGACCAGCAGAAGGGTCACAACGAGGACGGCACCGCCGACGCGCGCCGCTCCACGGGAATCCACTGGAAGCGGCATGACGCCCTCGCCGAGACCATGCCGAACATCTCGCCGGGATGACAGCCGTGATCAGAGAGCAGGGAGCCGCCGCGATGAAGGTCCGACGAGCACACAGATCCATGTCACACAGATCCATGTCACACAGACCCATGTCACACAGACCCATGTCACGCAGATCCATGGCACGCGGACCCGTCGCGCGCGGGCGGGGCGGGATGAGCGGGCAGCGGGTGCTGAAGGCCGAGGCCGTCCTGGTGGGCGGTCTGGCCCTGGGCCTGCTGTGCTGGGAGTTCCCCAGCCTGAGGCGGGAGATGCGGATCTGGCGGATGGCCGGCGGTTTCCGCGCCGGACACCGCTACCCGTGAGCCCGCCGTGCACGAACTGTCGATCGCTACCGCGATCATCGAGCGGGCCGGTGAGCTGGCCCGGGCGGACGGGACGGACGCCGTCTCGGCAGTGACCGTCCGGGTCGGCGAGCTGGCGGGCGTCGTCCCCGACGCCCTGGACTTCGCCTTCGAAGTGGCCCGCGACGGCACCGCCCTCGCCGGGGCGCGGCTCGTGGTCGAGCAGGTGCCCGCGCAGGCCTGGTGCGGCCCGTGCGCCGAGGAGTTCGCGGTGGGCATCCCCCCGTTCTTCTGGTGCCCGCGCTGCGACCGGCCCTCCAACGACCTGCGCAGCGGCCGGGAACTGGAGATCACCGGGATCGAACCGGTCACGACCTAGCGAAGGGCCCCGCCGGCCCGGCCGGCGGGGCCCTTCGCGCGGGTCAGCAGATGCGCGGCAGCTGCTCGCCGAGCGGCAGGTCCACCACCCGGGTCCCGCCGAGACCGGTGGCGACCACCACCATCCCCGGGTGCTCGGCGACGCACTCGCCGATCCGCGTGGCCCCGGCGCCCTGCGGATGCGCCCGCATCGCGGCGAGCACCTCCTCCGCCTCCGCCGGTGGGACGAAGGCGACCAGTCGCCCCTCGTTGGCGACGTACAGGGGATCGAGCCCGAGGAAACCGCAGGCGTTCGCCACGGCGTCCGGCACCGGGACCGCCCGCTCCTGCAACCGGACACCGGTCCCGGACGCCCGGGCGATCTCGTTCAGGGACGCCCCCAGGCCGCCCCTGGTGGGATCGCGCAGCACATGGATGTCCGGGGTGACGGCCAGCATGGCCGCCACCAGATCCGCCAGCGGCGCGGTGTCGCTGGCGACCTCCACCCCGAACTCCAGGCCCTCCCGGACGCTCATGATCGCCACTCCGTGCAGGCCGATCGGCCCGCTGACGATGACGGCGTCCCCGGGTCGCGCCCGCTGCGGCCGGATGTCCACCCCGTCGGGCACGAGCCCCACCCCGGCGGTGGTGACGTACACCCCGTCGCCGTGCCCGGACTCCACCACCTTGGTGTCACCCGTGGCGATGGTCACCCCGGCCGTCCCGGCCGCCGCGCCCATCGCCCGCGCGATCCGTTCGACGACCGACAGCTCCACGCCCTCCTCCAGCACGAAGGCGGCCGACAGGTACGCGGGCCGGGCACCGCTCATCGCCAGGTCGTTGACGGTGCCGTTCACCGCGAGGTCGCCCAGGCTGCCGCCCGGGAAGAACAGCGGCCTGACGACATAGGAGTCGGTGGAGAACGCCAGCCGCGCGCCGCCCAGCTCGAGGACGGCGGAGTCCGCGAGACCGGCTAGGACGGCGTTGCCGTAGGCGGGGGTGAAGACCCGCTCCACCAGTTCGGCCGACAGGGCGCCGCCTCCGCCGTGCCCCATCACCACCACTCCCTGGTCGCGCAGCGGGGCGGGACACGTCCAGCCGGCCGGGTCCACCACCTCGGCGAGTCGCTCAGGCAACGGGAGCCACCTCCTCCTGCGAGGCCCCGCCGGCCGGCGGCGTCGGGGCGTTCATCCGGCGGTACAGGTAGTAGGCCGCGCAGGCGCCCTCGCTGGAGACCATGGTGGCGCCGAGCGGGGTGCGCGGGGTGCAGCTGGTGCCGAACGCGGCGCACTCGGTGGGCTTGATCAGGCCCTGCAGCACCTCGCCGGCCCGGCATTCGGCGGGCTCCTCGGTCCGGATCCCGGTGACGTCGAAGCGGTGCTCGGCGTCGTACACGCGGAAGGCGTCGGTCAGCCGCCAGCCGCTCGCGGGGATGGGCCCGATGCCGCGCCAGTTGCGGTCGGTGACCTCGAACACCTCCTCGATCATGCGCACGGCGGCGGGGTTGCCGTCCTCGCGCACGGCCCGCGGGTAGGCGTTCTCCACCCGGTGCTCACCGCGCTCCAGCTGGCGGACCGCCCGGCGGATGCCCTCCAGGATGTCCAGCGGCTCGAAGCCCGTCACGACCATGGGAACGCCGAACCGTTCGGCGAGCTGCGGGTACTCGGCCGTGCCCATCACACTGCACACGTGCCCGGCGGCCAGGAAGCCCTGCACCCGGCAGGCCGGGGCCGTCATGATCGCCTCGATGGCCGGGGGCACCCGCACGTGCGACACCAGCAGGCTGAAGTTGGTCAGCCCCAGACGGCGTGCCTGGTGCACGGCCATGGCGTTGGCGGGGGCGGTGGTCTCGAAGCCGATGGCGAAGAACACCACCTCCCGGTCCGGGTGGCGGCGGGCCAGCTCCAGGGCGTCGAGCGGTGAGTAGACCACGCGGACGTCGCCGCCCTCGCCCTTGACCCGGAACAGGTCCCGGTCGGTGCCCGGTACCCGGAGCATGTCGCCGAAGGAGCAGAAGATCACGCCGGGGCGGGCGGCGATCTCCAGCGCCTTGTCGATGACCTCCAGCGGCGTGACACAGACCGGGCAGCCCGGTCCGTGGATCAACTCGACCTGTTCGGGCAGCAGTTGGTCGATGCCGTGCCGGATGATCGAGTGGGTCTGGCCGCCGCACACCTCCATCAGGGCCCACGGCCGGGTCGCCGTGGCGCGGATCTCGTCCAGCAGGCGCCGGGCCAGCTCGGGGTCGTTGAACTCGTCGATGTACTTCACGCCGTTCCCGCCTCCTTCGCCGCCTGCTCCCAGGCGTCGCCGAACTCCTCCTCCAGGAGCCCCAGTTCCTCGAACAGCTTCAGGGAGGCCAGGGCCGACTCCTCGTCCAGGCGCTGGAGCGCGAAGCCGACGTGCACGATGACGTACTCACCGACCTTCACGTCGGACACGTACTCCAGGCACGCCTGCTTCCGCACGCCGCCGAAGTCGATCAGCCCGGTGAGCGGATCGGCACTGTCGTCGATGGACACGACCTTGCCGGGCACTGCCAAACACATGGGTCACTCCTCCTGTCGTAGGTGCGCCGCGACCACCAGCTGGCCGAGGGCCAGCCCGCCGTCGTTCGGCGGGACTTCGCCGTGGCGGAGCACCGTGAAGCCGTCCGTGACCAGCAGCCGGGTGCACTCCTCCTCCAGCAGCGCGTTGGCGAACACCCCGCCGCTGAGCGCGACGGTGGCCAGGCCCGTGTCCCGGCGCGCACGCCCGCAGATCCCCGCGACGGCCCGCGCCACCGCGCGGTGGAAGCGGGCGGCGAGCACGGGGGCCGGGGTACCGCGCCGCAGATCGGTGACCAGCGCCCGCAGCACGGGCGCCGGGTCGAGATCGCCGGTGAAGGCGTACGCCGAGGTCTCGGTGTCCCACGCCGAGGCGGCCGCCGCCTCCAGCTCCAGGGCGGCCTGGGCCTCGTACCCCGCGCGATGGCACACGCCCACCAGGGACGACACGGCGTCGAACAGCCGGCCCATGCCCGAGGTCGCCACACAGGCCAGCCCGCCGGCCAACTGCCTCTCCAGCACGGCCAGTTCGCCGGGCGCGCAGGCGTCCACACAGGGCAGGTCCGGGTCCCACGGCAGCCCCGCCGCCCACAGCCGGGCGAGCGCCAGGCGGCAGGGGTTGGCCACGCCCGCGTCCCCGCCGGGGAGCGGGGCGGGGGCGAGGTGGGCGTAGCGCCGGAAGCCGCGGTAGTCGGCGAGCAGGATCTCGCCGCCCCAGACGGTGCCGTCGCCGCCGTAGCCCGTGCCGTCGAAGGCGACGCCGATCACCGGCGTCGTGCCGTCGAGGCCGTGCTCGGCCATCGCCGAGGCGAGGTGCGCGTGGTGGTGCTGGACGAGCACGGGGGCGCTCCCGGCCAGCCGGGCGGCCCACTGTGTCGAGTGGTATCCCGGGTGCCGGTCGGCGGCGACGAGTTCGGGGGTGACGCCGGTCAGGCACCGCAGGTGCGCCTCCGCCCGGCGGGCCGCCTCCAGGCCTGCGAGGTCGCCCATGTCGCCGATGTGCGGGCCGAACCAGGCCTGGTCGTCCGCGCCGAGGCACAGGGCGTTCTTCAGGTCGCCGCCCACGGCGAGCGCGGGCCGCACCGGCACCGGCAGGCGCAGCGGGCGGGGAACGTACCCGCGGGAGCGGCGCAGCACCTGCTCGGTGCCGTCGGGCCGCACCCGCAGCAGGGAGTCGTCGCAGGGCGAGGCGATGGGCCGGTCGTGGGCGAGCCAGGCGTCGGCCAGACCGGCCAGCCGGGTCAGCGCCTCGTCGTCGTCCGTGACGATCGGCTCCCCGGAGCGGTTGCCGCTCGTCATGACCAGCACCCGCGGACCCGGCGGATCACCGGGCAGTCCGAACAGCAGGGTGTGCACGGGGGTGTAGGGCAGCAGCACGCCCAGGTGCGGGCTGCCGGGGCAGACGCCGGGCGCGAGACCGGCCGGCCCCGGGCGCCGGCGCAGCAGGACGATGGGGTGCCGGGGGCCGGTGAGGGCCGCCGTCTCGGCGGGGGAGGGCTCGGCGATCCGCCGGACGGCGTCCAGGTCCGCGCACATCACCGCGAACGGCTTGCCGCCGCGCGCCTTGCGGGTGCGCAGCGTCTCGACGGCCCGCGCGTCGGTGGCGTCACACGCCAGGTGGTAGCCGCCGAGGCCCTTGACGGCGACGATCCGCCCGGCGGCCAGCAGCGCCCGCGCCGCCGCGAGGGCGTCGGCGTCCCGCGCCGGGCGGACCCCGCTCCCGGCGGCGGGCACCAGACGCAGCCGGGGACCGCACTCGGGGCAGGCCACGGGCTGGGCGTGGAAGCGCCGGTCGAGGGGATCGCCGTACTCCCGTGCGCAGCCGGCGCACATCGGGAAGCCGGCCATGGTCGTCACCGCCCGGTCGTACGGCATGCCGGTGGCGATGGTGAAGCGGGGCCCGCAGTGGGTGCAGGTGACGAACGGGTGCCGGTGCCGGCGGTCGGCCGGATCGGTCAGCTCCCGCAGGCAGTCGCCGCAGGTCGCCGTGTCGGGCGGGAGGTGGGTGCGGCCCGGGGAGCGGTCCGTGGAGCGGATGCTGAAGGTGCCGTCGGCGCCCATGACGGGCAGGTCCTCGACCCCGACACCGGTGACGGTCGCCAGCGGCGGTGGCTCCGCGGCCAGCCGGTCGCAGAAGTCGGCGACGCCCTCCGGCGGGCCCTCCACCTCGATGACGACACCGCTCGCGGTGTTGCTCACGAACCCCGCGAGGGCGAGATCGGTGGCCAGGCGGTGCACGAAGGGGCGGAAGCCCACGCCCTGCACGGTGCCGCGCACGGTGACGCGGCGGCGCACCGCCTGTGCGACCGGCGCGGTCACGGGACGAGGCCGGCTTCGGCGTCCTCATGGGCGTGCGTGTGCGGGCGGGGCGCCAGCGGAGGCCGGTGCACCGGCGCCCCGTCCCGTACGGCGAGCACCCGCTCCAGCAGGGCGTCCACACCGACCCCGGTGCGCGCGCACGACCGCAGCACCTCCACCCCGGGGTTGACCCGCTGCACGTGGGCGTCGAAGGCGGCCTCGTCGAACCCGGCCGGTCCCGCCAGATCCGTCTTGGTCAGCACCACGAGGTGGGCGGACCCGAAGGCCGTGGGGTACTTGAGCGGCTTGTCCTCGCCCTCCGTCACCGCCATGAGGACGATCCGCAGACTCTCGCCGAGGTCGTAGGAGGCCGGGCACACGAGGTTGCCGACGTTCTCCACGAACAGCAGCGAGGTGCCCTTGGGCAGCCAGCCCTCCACGTGGCCGCGCAGCTGCCGCGCCTCCAGATGGCACAGCCCGTCGGTCAGCAGCTGCTTCACCGGGGCCCCGGAACGGGCCAGCCGGTCGGCGTCGTTCTCGGTCGCCAGGTCGGCGGTGAGCGCGGCCACCGGAAGGCCCCGCTCCACCGCCCGGGCCAGCACCCGGCCGAGTAGTTCCGTCTTGCCGCTGCCCGGGCTGGACAGCAGGTTGACCACGCTCACCGCCCGCCGGGCCAGTTCCTCGCGCAGGCCCGCCGCCAGACCGTCGTTCCTCGCCAGGACGGCCCGGGTGACCTCGTCCATGGAATCGCACATGGGCGCCGCTCCTCGCGCTCGGTAGGGAATCGGTAGGGAAATCGTTCCGCTACCGATCCTGGGCGCCCCCGCTCACCGATCCCCGCAGCCCGGCCGGGGACAGGGCGGCGGATTCGTCCGGGCGGCTCAACGGGGGCGTGGCCGCCGGGTCGGCGAGCAGCACCGGGACCATGGTGTGCAGCGCCGCGACGGCCCGATCGACCGCCTCGCGCACGGTCGCGCTGACGCCCGGGGCGATGTCCTCGTCGGCGGGCGCCCGCAGCTCGGGTTCGCAGGCCAGGACCAGGACGCGGGGGAGCGGCTCGTCGCCCAGGTGGGCGGCGAGGGCGAGGACCTTCGCCGGGTCCATGCCGTGCGCCTCGGGAGGAGCGGCCGTCGCGGAATCGCCGGGCAGGTCCGGCTCGATCAGCGACAGGGTGCCCGGCGCGTGTCCCCGGACGGACGCGTCGACCAGGACGGCCGTGTCGTAGCCGTCGAGCAGTTCGTACGCCAGGTCCATGCCGCGGATGCCGAAGTCCCGCACCCGCACCCCGGGCGGCAGCGGGTGCCGGTCCAGGGCGCGGATCACCTCGGGGCCGAAGGCGTCGTCCGCGAGGAAGATGTTGCCGACGCCCGCCACGAGCAGCCGCGCGCTCACCGCGCACCCTCCCGGACCAGCGGCCGGGCGGAGCCGTGCGGGAGCTTGCGGACGAACGCGGAGCGCAGCGCGTGGTACGGGGCCTGCGGGTCGAAGAAGACGGCACGCATGCGGGCGAGCTCGGTGCGCCGGTACTCCGCGAGGGGCCGCTGGAGTTCGTCCGCGTGCCGTGCCGTGGCCTTGGTGGTGATCCGGCGGGCGAGGTCCGGGTCGGCGGCCACCTCGGCGGCCAGGCGCTCGACCTCCGTGGCGAACCCCGCGGCGGGCACCGGCACCAGACGGTCCACCAGCCCGATCCGCTCGGCACTCGCCGCGCTCACCGGCAGCGCCTCGCTCGTCAGCCGCTCCGCCGCCTCGGCTCCGACGCGGCGCGGCAGCGAGTACGTCCAGTACTCCGAGCCGTACAGGCCCATGTTCCGGTAGTGCGGGTTGAGGACGCTGCCCGTGCGGCACCACACCTCGTCGGCGGCCAGGGCGAGCATCACGCCGCCGGCCGCCGCGTTGCCGCCGAGGGCCGCCACCACCACCCGGTCGGTGGTCCGCAGCACGGCCTCGACCAGGTCGTTCATGGCGACGAGGTTGGACCAGGACTCCTCCGCCGGGTCGCCCGCCGCCTCGATGACGTTGAGGTGGATGCCGTTGGAGAAGAAGTCTCGGGCACCGCCGAGCACCAGCACCGAGGTGCGGCGGGTGAGCGCGTACCGGTAGGCGGCGAGCAGCCTGCGGCAGTGGACGGTGCTCATCGCCCCGCCCGGGAACGAGAACGACAGGAAGCCGACATCCCCCCGCTGCCGGTAGCGGATGTCCGTCCAGGTGGTGCGCTCCGGGGGCAGTTCGAGCGGGACGGCGATCTCCGGCAGCCAGTACGGGCGGCCGTTCGAACCCGGCATGCCCGGGCCGCTGCCGGGCGGCGCCGGGAAACCGGCGAGCACCGAGGCGGCCGGGCGGCGGAACGGCGCCGGGTCGCCGGAGGTCTTGCGCGGGCGCAGCTCCGGGATCCACACCGCGCCGTCCCGGGTGGCCCGGCAGACCGCGCCGGACCGGGTCGCGAGCAGTTCCCCGGGCCGCCCGCGCAGCCGGTCCTCGGGGTGCCCGCCGTGCAGGAACACCTCCCGGCCGCAGAGCTCGTCCAGGACGCCCGGCTGCGAATCGGCCCCGCGGAGCTTGCGCAGCACCGTCGAGGTGTCGTCGTGCTCCCAGTCGATCCGCCGCTGCTCCTGGCGGAAGTAGTCCCGCCACATCACACGGATCCCCGGATCGCTCTGCGGGCGCGGCTTGAAGGACCCCTCGGCGAACCGCCGCACGGCCAGCAGGACGGCGGCCGCGGCCGCGTCGGACACCTCGTTGCGGTACAGGTCGCTCTTGCCGGCCGGCGGCACCGGGAACGTCCCGTCCGCCCAGATGTCGCCCGCGTCCATCGCCGCCTCGGCCTGGAGCACCGTCACGCCCCACTCGGACGCCTCCTCGGCGATCGCCCAGTCCAGGGCGGACGGGCCGCGGTCGCCGGGCGGCCCCGGGTGCACGATCAGGCAGGTGTGCTCCCGCCACACGTCCTCCGGCAGGGCCGACTTCAGCATCGGGGCGACGATCAGCTCCGGTCCCACCTCGCGTACGGCGGCGCGGACCGCGTCGGCGCCGTGCGAGGCGAGGACGACGTCCACCCGGTGCCCCTGGTCCGACAGTTCCGCGTACACGCGCTGGGACAGGCTGTTGAACGCGCTGGCGACGAGCAAGATGTCCATGACATGGCATGGTCGCCGGTGACGGGAGGGCCGAGAAGGACCACAGCGGCGTTTCGCGGCCCACGTCCGCTTCCGGCCTACTCTCCGGGGCTGCCGCCGGTCTGCCTTGCCCGCGCCGTGTGCCTGGCGCACGCTGGTCGTATGGGTGCGCGAGACGGCCCTACGCTCATCACCTCCGTCCAGCGGGCGATGCGGCTGCTGGAGGCGGTGAGCGCGCACGAGAACGGCGCGCAGGCGAAGCAGCTGGCGCGGGAGACGGGCCTGCCCCTGGCCACCGCCTATCACCTGCTGCGGACCCTGACGCACGACGGGTACGTGCGGAAACTGGACGACGGCGGGTACATCCTCGGCGACAAGCTGCAGACACTGCGGACCACGGGCCGCGCGCAGGCACTGCTCAGCCGCGTCCGGCCCACGCTCGCCGCCCTGCGGGACGAACTCGCGACCGCCGCCTACCTCACCTTCTACGAGGACGGCGAGATCCGGGTCGCCGAGATCGTCGACAGTCCGGGAACGCCCCGCGTCGACCTCTGGGTCGGCTTCGAGGACGCGGGGCACGCCACCGCACTCGGCAAGACCGTGCTGCGCGAACTGGACGAGGAGGCCCGCAAGGACTACCTCTCCCGCCACCACCTCGCCGACCTCACCCCGCGGACGATCACCAGCCTGCCCGAACTGCTCCGGCGGCTGGAGACCCCGCCCCTCGCCCCGGCCGTCACGGACCTGGAGGAGTACACCCTGGGCACCGTCTGCGTCGCCGTCCCGGTCTACAGCGGCGACACGCTCGGCTCCCTCGGCGTCTCCCTGCCGGCGAACCGGCTCTCCCGGCTGCCGGAGATCCGGGAGCGGCTGCTCCCGACCGCGAGCCGCGTGACCCGGAGCCTCTCGCTCACTATCTGAAAATCCTCTCCTTGCCCGTGTCCGACCTCACCCCGTTTTCTGGATGAAACAGGCATTTCAGTAGTGCGCGCCCGGCGCGCAGGTGAGGACTGCGGAAGCGAACATGAGCCAAGCCCGAGACCGTGGTGGCGACCACCGGCCTGGAGGGCCGTCCGGCAATCGAACGTCCGGTACCAGGGCTTCGGCCCGCAGACGCGCCGTCGCGCGGCTGACGGCGGGCGCGCCCGTCCTGCCCCTCCTGCCCGTCCTGGTCGTCTCCGCCGTGGTGCTCGCCGACCTCGCCGACGGAGCGGGGATGATCTGGCTGCCCCTGCTCGCGGCCGGACCCGCCCTGGCGGCCACGACCAACGGGCCGCGCGGAGTCCTCTGCGTCGGCGGCCTCACCGTGGCGCTCGGCGCGACCCTCGGCACCCACGACGGTGTGCCCGGCCGTGAACTGGCCGCCCTGCTGGCCGCCCTCGTGGCCGTCACCCTCGCAAGCGGCCTGGCCGGTGTCCTGCGCGGGCGCCGTGAACGGGTGCTCGCCGCCGTCCGCTCGGTCGCCGAGACCGCCCAGCACGCACTGCTCAGGCCCGTGCCGGCGACCGTCGGACCGTTCCAGGCGGCCGTCCGCTACAGCGCCGCCGCGGCCGAGGCCCGGATCGGCGGAGACCTCTACGCCCTGATACCCACCCCGCACGGGGTGCGGCTGATCGTCGGCGACGTGCGCGGCAAGGGGCTGCCCGCCGTGGGGACCGCCGCGCTGGTGCTGGGCGTCTTCCGCGAGGCGGCCCACGACGAGGTCGACCTCCTCGCCGTGGTCGACCGGATCGAGCGGAGCCTGGCACGCAACCTCGGCCACGACGACTTCGTCACCGCCATCGTCGCCGGATACCCGCGGGCAGGGCAGCTGGAGGTGGTGAACTGCGGGCACACGCCCCCGCTGCTCGTGGACGCCTCCGGGAGCGTGACAGCGGTGGAGCCGGCGCATCCCGCCCCGCCCCTCGGACTGCGCGCCCTCACCGGGCACACGCCGCGCCTCCAGGCGCTGCCCTTCGCCGACGGCGACCAGCTGCTGCTCTACACCGACGGGGTCACCGAGGCCCGCGACGGCGGCCGCGCCTTCTACCCGCTCGCCGAAGGCCTGGAACGGCACGTCTCCCACGAGCCGGGCCGGACCCTCGACGCCCTGCACGACGAACTGCTGGCCCACGTGGGCGGCCGGCTGCACGACGACGCGGCCCTGCTCCTGATCCGCAAGCCGGCCGCCCACGAAGCGGAACGTCCCCGGGCGGCCGCTCCGGGCCCCCTCGCCGCGGCGTCTCAGGCGAGCTGTTCGTGAGCCGCCGGCTCCCATTCGGTCGGTGCCGGGCAGGGAGCGACACCTTGCGAACGGTTGCCGTCATGCGCCCCGCCGGTGGCCGGCCGGGCGGCATCCTGCCCGCGTGGACACGGAACAGGTGTACGCCGCCTTCTCGGCCGCGGGGGCGGCGTTGTCGGGGGCGGCCGCGGTCGCGGCGGTGCTGGTGGCGCGGTGGCAGAGCGGGTTCGCGCGGCGCGTCGCCCTGGAGACGGCGCACGCGCAGCGCGAGGTGGAGCGGGAACTGCGGCTGGAGGCGCGGCGCAGCGAGGCGTGGACCGCCTTCCTGTGTGCCGCGGACGCGTTCGTCGGCGCGGTGTGGACCCTCGCGGACGTGGCGCCCGAGCGCCGGGCGGAGGAACTCCGCCTCCGGAGCGAAGCCCTCACCACGGCGTGCTCGGCACTGAGGATGCCGGGGCCGGACCATGTGGTGCGGCACGCCGAGGCGATGCGTGAGCGGTGCGCGCGGATGGAGCAGTACGCGGTCGAGCGGGCGGTGGTGCGCTCCGCGCTCCAGGCGCTGCTGGGGAAGTGGTGTCCGGGGAACGCGGAACACTGCGCGTCCGACGCGCACACCTGTGCGTGGCTGGCCCACGACATGCTCGAGAGCTGGGGGGACCGCGAGGACGACGAGCGCCCTGACGATCTCGGCCATCTGGAGTACCTGATCAGACAGAGCGGGGCGCTCGACGGCGCCGACCTCGCGCGGCTTCTCGCTGTGGCGCGTTCCCCCGTGTGCTGGGAGCTGCTGGCGGCCGGTCCCCGGTGGCTGCGGCCGCGCACCGGCTACGACGAGGCCCGGGACGCGTTCACCGCGGCCGTGCGCGAGCAGTCACTCCGGGCGCAGGTCCCTGACCCGGCGGAGCTTGCCCAGTGAGCGCTCCAGGGTCTCCGGTTCGACGATCGACACGTCGGCGGTGATGCCGATGCCGTCCTTGACGGCCTTCGCGATCGCCCGGGCAGCGGATTCCCGCTGCTCGGGGCCGGTGCCGGGGCGGGTCTCGACGCGGACCGCCATATGGTCCAGACGGCCGCGCCGGGACAGCTCGATCTGGAAGTGCGGGGCGACGCCCGGGGTGCGCAGCACGATCTCCTCGATCTGGCTCGGGAAGACGTTCACCCCGCGCAGGATGATCATGTCGTCGCAGCGGCCGGTGATCTTCTGGATGCGGCGGAACGCGGGCCGGGCCGTCCCGGGCAGCAGCCGGGTCAGATCGCGGGTGCGGTACCGGACGACCGGCAGGGCCTCCTTGGTGAGGGACGTGAAGACCAGCTCGCCCTCCTCGCCCTCGGGCAGCACCTCGCCCGTGATCGGGTCGACGATCTCGGGGTAGAAGTGGTCCTCCCACACGTGCAGCCCGTCCTTGGTCTCCACGCACTCCTGCGCGACGCCCGGGCCGATCACCTCCGACAGGCCGTATATGTCGACGGCGTGGAGGTCCGTCCGCTCCTCGATCTCGCGGCGCATCTCCTCCGTCCACGGCTCGGCCCCGAAGATGCCCACACGCAGGCCGCTCGTGCGCGGGTCGACGCCCTGCCGCTCGAACTCGTCGAGCAGGGTGAGCATGTAGGACGGGGTGACCATGATGATCTCGGGCCGGAAGTCCTGGATGATCTGCACCTGCCGGGCCGTCATGCCGCCCGAGGCGGGGATCACCGTGCACCCGGCCCGCTCGGCGCCGTAGTGCGCGCCGAGGCCGCCGGTGAAAAGCCCGTACCCGTAGGAGATGTGCACCTTGTGGCCCGGGCGGCCGCCGGCGGCGCGGATCGAGCGGGCCACCAGGTCCGCCCACATCGACAGGTCGTTCTCCGTGTAGCCGACGACCGTGGGGCGACCGGTGGTGCCGCTGGAGGCGTGGACCCGGCGCACCTGGTCCATGGGGACGGCGAACATGCCGAAGGGGTAGGTGTCCCTGAGGTCGGCCTTCGTCGTGAAGGGGAAGCGGGCCAGGTCCTCCAGGGAGCGGCAGTCGTCGGGCGTGACCCCGGCCGCGTCGAACTTCGCCCGGTACGTCTCCACGTTGTCGTAGGCGTGCCGCAGGCTCCGGCGCAGTCGGTCGAGCTGGAGCGCGCGCAGCCGCTCGCGTGTCAGGCGCTCGGCGTCGTCCAGCAGCTCGTGGGGGAGGGGCTCGCCCCGCCGCCCGGTCGCGCCCGTGGCCCGGGGGGCCGTCGCCTCGCTCGTCATCCCGGCTCCTCCGCCATCGTGCTCCGGATGCTGCGACCAGGGGTCACTTGTCGCACCATCTTGTAACCCGACCGACCATTCGGTTAGCTTCGGCGTCGCCAAGTAACCAAGTCGCCAGGGTGCCTGTCAAGGGGTCGGGGGCTTACCAAGGCGCGCCGGGTTGTCATACCATGGACCGAACGAATGGTCGGTTGGGAAGTGGGACGGATGGACACGACACACTCCAGCCCCCCGGGGGCGGACGGCACCGAGCCGGTTCTCCAGCAGCACTTCGACGCGACGATCGCGCGGGACCAGCGGATCGAGCCGCGCGACTGGATGCCGGAGGGCTACCGGAAGACACTGATCCGCCAGATCGCGCAGCACGCGCACTCGGAGATCATCGGCATGCAGCCGGAGGGCGAGTGGATCACCCGCGCGCCGTCGCTGCGCCGCAAGGCCATTCTGTTCGCGAAGGTCCAGGACGAGGCGGGACACGGGCTGTACCTGTACTCGGCGGCGGAGACGCTGGGCGCCGACCGCGCCGAGCTGACCGAGCGGCTCATCGAGGGCCGCCAGAAGTACTCCTCGATCTTCAACTACCCGACGCTGAGCTTCGCCGACGTCGGCGTGATCGGCTGGTTCGTCGACGGCGCCGCGATCTGCAACCAGGTGCCGCTGTGCCGGTCCTCGTACGGGCCGTACGCGCGCGCCATGGTGCGGATCTGCAAGGAGGAGTCCTTCCACCAGCGGCAGGGCTACGAACTGCTGATGACGATGATGCGGGGCACGCCGGAGCAGCGCGAGATGGTGCAGGACGCCGTGAACCGCTGGTGGTGGCCATCGTTGATGATGTTCGGCCCGCCCGACGACGCCTCGCCCAACTCCGCGCAGTCCATGGCCTGGAAGATCAAGCGGCACAGCAACGACGAACTGCGCCAGCGCTTCGTCGACATGACCGTCCCGCAGGCCGAGAAGCTCGGCGTGACGCTCCCCGACCCGGAGCTGCGCTGGAACGAGGAGCGGGGCCACCACGACTTCGGCACGCCCGACTGGGACGAGCTGATGCGGGTCATCAAGGGCGACGGCCCGTGCAACGCCCAGCGGATGGAGCGGCGCCGCAGCGCCCACGAGGAGGGCGCCTGGGTGCGCGAGGCGGCCACCGCCCACGCGGCCAAGCAGGCGTCCCGGACGCGGAAGGGAGCGGTGGCATGACCGCCGAGAAGCAGAACTGGCCGCTGTACGAGGTGTTCGTACGGGGCAAGCGCGGCCTGAACCACGTCCACGTGGGCTCGCTGCACGCCGCCGACGACCGGATGGCCCTCACCCACGCCCGCGACCTGTACACGCGCCGCAACGAGGGCGTGAGCATCTGGGTGGTGCGCTCCGAGCACATCGCCGCCTCCACCCGCGACGAGAAGGACCCCTTCTTCGCGCCCAGCGCCGACAAGGTCTACCGCCACCCGACCTTCTACGACATCCCCGACGACGTCCCGCACATCTGAAGGAGAGGGCATGAGCGACGACCACGTCTACCTGACCCTCGCCGAGGGACACGACGACGACACCCGCTGGGCCTACGGCACCGGCTTCGAGGACCCCCTGCACGGCGTCGACACCACCGTGCCGGACGGCGTCGACGCCGGTGGGCTGGCGGACCTCTGCGTCCCCCTGGCCGACGACGCCCTGGTCTCCGCCCAGCGGCTCGCCGAGTGGACCACCCGCGCGCCCGAGCTGGAGGAGGAGGTGGCGCTGGCCAACATCGGGCTCGACCTGCTCGGCCAGGCCCGCCTGCTCTACTCCCGCGCCGGCCAGGTCGACGGCACCGGCCGCGACGAGGACGCCTTCGCCTACTTCCGCGACGCGGGCGACTTCCGCAACGTACGCCTGGCCGAACTGCCCAACGGCGACTTCGCGTTCTCGATCGTCCGGCTGCTGGTGCTCTCCAGCTGGCGCCTCGCGCACTTCGAGCGGCTCACCGCCCATGGCGACCCGGTGCTCGCGGCGATCGCCGCCAAGGGCGTGAAGGAGCTGGCGTACCACCGGCAGTACGCGGCCGAGTGGGCCGTGCGCCTGGGCGACGGCACCGACGAGTCGCACCGCCGGATGCGCCGGGCACAGGAGCAGGTGGCGCCCTACCTGGGCGAGCTGTTCACGGCGTACGACGTCCGCGACGAGGTCGTCGCCGTCCTGCGGCAGGTCACCGAGGCCGCCGGACTGCCCATGCCCGTCTTCCGCCCGCTGCCCGGCTCGGGCCGCGCCGGGGAACACACCGGGCATCTCGCCCCGCTGCTGGCCGAGCTGCAGGGCGTGGCCCGCGCCCACCCGGAGGCGGCATGGTGACGACAGTGCTGGACGCGCGGCGGGCCCGGCGGATCGCCGAGCAGGTGCCCGACCCCGAGCTGCCCATGCTGACCCTGGCCGACCTGGGCGTGCTGCGCGAGGTGTCGCTCACCGAGGACGGAACGGTCGTCGCGAGCCTGACCCCCACCTACTCGG
Source organism: Streptomyces sp. NPDC006140 (assembly GCF_040628815.1). NCBI lineage: Bacteria > Bacillati > Actinomycetota > Actinomycetes > Kitasatosporales > Streptomycetaceae > Streptomyces > Streptomyces sp. NPDC006140. Next base: position 759,523 of record NZ_JBEXTS010000002.1, read on the forward strand.
GCTGCCCGGCCATGGCGGAGATGCGCGCCGGCGTGGCCGCCCGGCTGCGCGACGCCGGGTACGCGCGCGTGGAGATCCGCACCGTCCTCGACCCGCCCTGGACCAGCGACTGGATCACGGCGGAGGGCCGCCGCAAGCTCGCCGAGCACGGCATCGCCCCGCCCGGGGACGCGCCCGCGCGCGCCGCCGGACCGGTGCCGCTCGTGCTGTCGCCGACCCGCCGCTCGGTGCCCTGCCCCCGCTGCGGCCACCCCGACACCGAGGAGACCTCCCGCTTCGGCGCCACGTCCTGCAAGGCCCTGTGGCGCTGCCTCGCCTGCCGCGAGCCCTTCGAGTACGTCAAGGAGATCTGATGGAGGACCTGATGGAGCCGGCCCCCGCCCCGGCGGCACCCGCGCGTGCCCGCCGCCGTCCGGTCTTCCACGCCCTGCGGGTCGCCGCCGTGCAGCCGCTGTGCGAGGACGCGGTGGCCGTCAGCTTCGACATCCCCGCCGAACTCGCCGAGGAGTTCGCCTTCGCGCCCGGCCAGTCGCTCACCCTGCGGCGCGAGATCGACGGCCGCGACGAGCGCCGCTCCTACTCCATCTGCTCACCCGCCGGCACGGCACCCCGCATCGGCGTGCGCGTGGTGCCCGGCGGCCTCTTCTCCTCCTGGCTGGTGCACGAGGTGCGCCCCGGCGACACCGTCGAGGTGATGGCCCCCACCGGCGCCTTCACCCCCGACCTCACCACCCCCGGCCACCACGTCCTCGTCGCGGCCGGCTCCGGCATCACGCCCATGGTCTCCATCGCCGAGTCCGTCCTGGCAGCCGACTCCCGCTCGACGGTCACCCTCCTCTACGGCAACCGCCGCACCGGCACGGTGATGTTCGCCGACGAACTGGCCGACCTGAAGGACCTCTACCCGACGCGGTTCCAGCTCGCCCACGTCCTGTCCCGCGAGCCCCGCGAGGCCGAGGTGCTCTCCGGCCGCCTCGACGCCGAGCGGCTGTCCGCGCTGGTCGACGCGCTGGTCGACGTGGAGTCCGCCGACCACTGGTGGCTGTGCGGCCCGCACGGCATGGTCCGCGCCGCCCAGCAGATCCTGGCCGGCCTCGGCGTGCCCGCCGACCGCGTCCACCAGGAGCTGTTCTACGCCGACGACGAGCCCGTCCGCGAGGTCCGGCACACCGAGACCGGCCCCACCGGCCCGGTCAGCCAGGTCACCGTCACCCTCGACGGCCGCTCCACCACTTCCGCCCTGCCCCGCGAGCGGACCATCCTCGAAGGCGCCCAGCAGACCCGCCCGGACCTGCCGTTCGCCTGCAAGGGCGGTGTCTGCGGCACCTGCCGCGCCCTGGTCACCGACGGCAAGGCCGACATGCGCCGCAACTTCGCCCTCGAACCGGCCGAGGTGGACGCGGGCTACGTCCTCACGTGCCAGTCGTTCCCGGTGTCGGAGGCGCTGACGGTGGACTTCGACACCTGACCGGAGCCCACCGGAGGTCCCTGCCGGTCAGTCGCCCCGCAGCACGCGCAACGCCGTGAGGGCCACGTGGAGTTCGGTGCGGCGTTCGCCGGACTCCAGGTCGGTGTCCAGGAGGCGTTCGATGGTGCGCAGCCGCTGGTACATGGTCTCCCTGGACAGCCCGCCGCGGCGCGCCGCGGTGGTCTTGTTGCCGGCGGCGTCCAGGTAGTGGCCCAGGGTCGTCAGCAGCTCGGTGCCGTGCCGGGTGTCGTGGTCGACGAGCCGGCCGAGGCGGCGCTCGGTGTAGCCCTGGATCCGGGTGTCCTCGCGCAGGGCGTACAGCAGGCGGCGCAGGTCGATGTCCGGCAGTTCGTGGAAGGAGCGGTCGGCGGGGAGGGGCTGGCCGGGCGGGGTGGCCTCCAGGACCCGGGCCGCCTCCCGGAAGGAACGGGCCGTGTCGGCGAGGTCGGCCACCTCGGAGCCGGCGCCGACGGTCGCTGCCGGAGCCAGGCCCAGCACGGCGCGGCTCAGGCGTTCGGCCACGGGACGCCAGGACTGGGCGGGCCGCAGGGCCAGCAGGATGCCGAGACGGCCGGGGGAGAGCTCGCCGACGAGCGCCGGGACCCCCGCCGATGCCAGCTCCCGGTGCAGCCGCGTCTCCATCTCGGCGCCCTCGCCGCCCGGGCCCAGGTCCACGAGGACCGCCAGGAAGACACCGCCCTCCGTCGGCAGGCCCAGCGCGGCGCAGCGGGCCCGGGCGTCCTCGGAGGAGTGGTGGCGCTGTTCCGCCAGGTCCCGCAGGGCGTTGCGGTGGGCCGTGTGCTCCCACGGCGTGGCGTGGATGAGACGGGCGACCGTCAGCGCCATCGCCGTCCTCTCCAGGACGGTGCGGTGCTCCGGCCCGAAGGGCTGCCCCTCGGCGGGCAGCATCGCCAGCCGGCCCCAGCGTTCGCCCTGGTAGGACACGGGCGCGGTGAGCCAGCCCTCCGGTCCGCCCACCTCCGTGCGGTCGCCGGGCTCGGTGGCCCGGGAGCGCCGCTCCCAGCCGGAGAGCGCCTCCCGCACCGTGCTTCCCGACGGCTCGCAGATCAGCGCCTGGTGCATCAGGTTCTCCAGGACGACCGTACGGCCGCTCATCTCCGCCGCCGCGCGCACCACGTCCTCCGGTCCCGCGCCGCGCAGGGTCAGGGCGGTGAACGCCTCGTGGATCCGCTGCGTCCGGCGCATCGCCTCGGCCTGGCTGCCGAGGATGAGCGCGTGGACGACCTGGGTGACCTCCAGGAAGTTGACGTCCCGGGCGAGCGTCACCAGGGGCAGGCCCCGGGCGCGGCACGCCCGGACGAGGGCGTCGGGCGGGCGGTGGTAGCGCCGCACCAGTTCGATGACCAGGGCGGCCGCCCCCACCTCGGTCAGCTCGTCCACGTACCGGCGGACTCCCGCGGCGTCGTCGGGCAGGGGCATGCCCGTGGTCAGGACCAGCTCGCCGCCCTTGAGGAAGGAGGCCGGGTCGGTCAGCTCGGTGATGTGCACCCAGCGCACCGGCCGGTCCAGCTGCCTCAGCCCGGTGACGACCTGGGGCTGCCCGGCGGCCAGGACGGGCAGCGCCAGGACGTCGGCGACGGTGGGCGCGCGACCGGCCGGGGCGGAGTCCCGGCCGGACGTCGGGGGGTGTTCGTTCACGATGTCTCCATGGGGGAGTGCCCGGTCACTCTGACAAGCGGCACTGACCTGCGCAAGAGCTGTCCACGCGAGGGGCGGGCGGTGCCCGAGGGGTCCGGCGGTTGACACAACGTCCGAACAACGCGTTCCGGCTGGACAGATCACGCGTTGTCGCCCTTCGCGGCGGCCTGGATGCTCGGTGACCGGAGAAGAGCCACGCAACCAGACCTCGACGTACGGCCGGGAGCCCACATGACCGCACTGTCGCCGCACCTTCGCCAGGCCACGCCCGTCGTGGCGGCCCGGGGCGAAGGCGTCCACCTCTACGGTGAGGACGGCCGCCGCTACCTCGACTTCACCGCCGGCATCGGCGTCACCAGCACCGGGCACTGCCACCCCAGGGTCGTGGCGGCGGCGCAGGAGCAGGTCGGCACGCTGGTGCACGGCCAGTACACGACCGTCATGCACCAGCCGCTGCGCCGCCTCGTCGAGAAGCTCGGCGAGGTGCTGCCGGCCGGCCTGGACAGCCTGTTCTTCACCAACTCCGGCAGCGAGGCCGTCGAGGCGGCGCTGCGCCTGGCCCGCCAGGCCACCGGCCGCCCCAACGTCATCGTCTGCCACGGCGGCTTCCACGGCCGGACCGTCGCCGCCGCCTCCATGACGACCTCCGGCATCCGCTTCCGGTCCGGCTTCTCCCCGCTGATGAGCGGCGTCGTCGTCACCCCGTTCCCGACGGCCTTCCGCTACGGCTGGGACGAGGAGACCGCGACCCGCTTCGCCCTCAAGGAGCTGGACTACACCCTCCAGACGATCTCCTCGCCCGCCGACACCGCCGCGATCATCGTCGAGCCGGTGCTCGGCGAGGGCGGTTACGTGCCCGCGAACCGCGCCTTCATGGAGGGGCTGCGCGAGCGGGCGGACCGGCACGGCTTCCTGCTGATCCTCGACGAGGTGCAGACCGGCGTCGGCCGCACGGGCCGCTTCTGGGGCCACGACCACTTCGGCGTCACCCCGGACATCCTCGTCACCGCCAAGGGCCTGGCCAGCGGCTTCCCCCTCTCCGGCATCGCCGCCTCCGAGGAACTGATGAGCAAGGCCTGGCCCGGCTCGCAGGGCGGCACGTACGGCGCCAACGCCGTCGCCTGCGCCGCCGCCTGCGCGACCCTGGACGTCGTCCGCGACGAGAAGCTCGTCGACAACGCCGAGGCGATGGGCAAGCGGCTGCGCCAGGGCCTGGAAGCCGTCGCCGACCGCACCCCGGGCATCGGCGACGTCCGCGGCCTCGGCCTCATGCTCGCCACCGAGTTCGTCACCGAGGACGGCAGCCCCGACCCCGAGACCGCCGCCCGCGTGCAGCGCGCCGCTGTCGACGAAGGCCTGCTCCTGCTGCTGTGCGGCGCCTGGAACCAGGTGGTCCGCATGATCCCGGCGCTCGTCATCGACGAGGCGGGCGTGGACGAGGGTCTCCAGGCCTGGGCGAACGCCGTCGAGGCCGGCACCGCGGGAGCAGCGGGCCGATGAGCACCGCCACCCGCGACCTGGCGGGTCTGACGGCCCGGATCGCCGAGATCGCGCCCGGTCTGCGGGTGGAGACCGGCCCGGGAGCGACGGGCCCCTACGCCTACGACGCCTCCAACTACCGTGTGCTGCCGCGGGCGGTGGCCTTCCCGCGCACCGCCGACGACGTGGTCGCGGTGCTGCGGGCCTGCCGTGAGGCGGGCGTCCCGGTCACCGCCCGGGGCGGCGGCACCAGCATGGCCGGCAACGCGGTCGGGCTGGGAGTCGTCCTGGACTTCTCCCGGTACATGAACCGGATCCTGGACATCGACGAGGAGGCGCGCACCGCGCGGGTCGAGGCCGGTGTCGTCCTCGACGCGCTGCGCGGCGCGACCGCCCTGCACGGGCTCGACTTCGGGCCGGATCCGTCCTCGCACAGCCGCTGCACCCTCGGCGGCATGATCGGCAACGACGCGTGCGGCAACCGGTCGGTGCGCGACGGGCGGACCAGCGGCCACGTCGAGGCCCTGGAGATCGTGACGGCCGACGGCGTGCGGGCCGTCGCCGACCGCTCCGGGCTGCGTGCCGCAGAGCCGGGCGACGCGGAGGCCGTACGGCGCGTCGCCCGGCTCGAATCCGACCTCAGGAGGCTGGTCGAGGACAACCTGGCGCTGATCCGCACCGAGCTGGGCCGGATCCCGCGTCAGGTCTCCGGCTTCCAGCTGCAGCACCTGCTGCCCGAGAACGGCTTCGACATGGCCCGCGCGCTCGTGGGCACGGAAGGCACCTGTGCGGTCGTCACCGCCGCGACGGTCCGCCTGGTGGCGACCGCACAGGCATCCACACTGCTGACGCTCGGCTACGAGGACGTGGTCGAGGCGGCCGAGGACGTGCCGGAGATCCTGCGCTGGTCGCCCAGCGCCGTGGAGGGCATGGACGAGGCGATCGTCGCCACCATGCGTGCCCGCCGCGGCCCGGACTCCGTCACCGGCCTGCCCGAGGGGCGGGCCTGGCTGTACGTCGAGCTCGAAGGCGACGACCAGGACGCGGTGAACGCCCGCGCCGCTGAACTGCTCGACGCTCTCAAGGCCCGGGGACGAATGACCGGCGGCCGGGTCGTCGAGACCCCGGCCGAGCGGCGTTCGCTGTGGCGGGTGCGTGAGGACGGGGCCGGGCTGGCCGCCCGGCTCGTGGACGGCGGCGAGTCCTGGCCCGGCTGGGAGGACGCGGCCGTCGCCCCGGAGAACCTCGCCGCCTACCTGCGCGACTTCCGCAAGCTGCTGGCATCGCACCAGCTGACGGGCGTGCTGTACGGGCACTTCGGCGCGGGATGCGTGCATGTGCGGATCGACTTCGACCCGGCGACCGAGGCCGGCCGGACGGTCATGCGGCGCTTCCTCACCGAAGCCGCCGCGCTGGTCGTCGAGCACGGCGGCACGCTGTCGGGCGAGCACGGTGACGGACGCGCCCGCAGCGAACTGCTGGAGGTCATGTACAGCCACCGCATGATCGCCGCGTTCGCCGCGTTCAAGAAGACCTTCGACCCCGAGGGGCTGCTGAATCCCGGTGTGATCGTCGACCCCACACCGCTCGACGCGGACCTCGCGCTGCGGGAACTCCCGCTGCTGGACACGACCTTCGGCTTCCCCCATGATGAGGACGGTTTCGCGGGCGCCGTGCGCCGCTGCGTGGGTGTCGGTCGTTGCCGCAGTGACGCGGGCGGGGTGATGTGCCCGAGCTACCGGGCCACGGGCGAGGAGAACGACTCCACCCGCGGCCGGGCCCGCATGCTCCAGGAGATGGTCCGCGGTGAGGCCGTGCAGGACGGCTGGCGTTCGACCGAGGTCAAGGACGCCCTCGATCTGTGTCTGTCGTGCAAGGCCTGCTCCAGCGACTGCCCGGTCGGTGTCGACATGGCCACCTACAAGGCGGAGTTCCTCCACCACCACTACAAGGGCAGACTCCGGCCCCGCTCCCACTACTCACTGGGCTGGCTGCCCCGGACCTCCGCCCTGGCCGGATACGCCGCCCGACCCGTCAACGCCCTGTTGCGCGGACCGCTCGGCAAGCTCCTCGCCCGCCTCGGCGGCGTTACCACCAAGCGCAGGATCCCCGCCTTCGCCTCCCGCCGCGCCCTGCGCAAGACCCTGCGCGCGGCCAAGGCAGTAGAGGCGGCGAAGGCCGTGCTGTTCGTGGACAGCTTCACCCGCGCCTTCCGCCCCGAGATCGCCGGAGCCGCGAGCCGCGTGCTGGCCGACGCGGGCGTCCCCTGCACGCCGCAGGACGGCCTGTGCTGCGGACTGACCTGGGTCAGCACCGGACAGCTGAACATCGCCCGCAAGATCATGACCCGCACCGTCGACGCCCTCGACAACGGTGACGACCGGCCCATCATCGTGGCCGAACCCAGCTGCGCCGCCGCGTTGAAGCGTGACGTGCCCGAACTCCTCGGCACCGAGGCCGCCCGGCGCGTCGCCGACCGGGTCCACACCTTCGCCGGGGCCCTGACCGACCTCGCCGATCAGGGCTGGAGCCCGCCGCCGCTGCCCGAGAACGTCGTCCTCCAGACTCACTGCCACGAATACGCCACCTTCAAGGGCCGCCGCCCCGCCGACCTGCTGCGCCGACTCGGCGTACGCGGCGTCGACGAGGCCGAGGGCTGCTGCGGACTCGCAGGGAACTTCGGCTTCGAGGCAGAGCACTACGACACCTCCATCGCCGTCGCCGAACTGGCCCTCAAACCCCGCATCGACCACCTCGACGGACGCCCCGTCGTCGCCGACGGCTTCAGCTGCGCCACCCAGATCGACCACCTCGCCGACGGCCGGGACATCCGCGCACTGCACCTCGCGGAGCTCCTCGACCCCGCCGCCGATCACACAGGAGAGACATCATGACCGACGTACTGAACCAGTTGTTCATCGGCGGAGCCTGGGTGGACGCCGCGGACGGCGCCACCATGCCCGTCGACGACCCCGCGACCGGCGAGATCCTCTGCCACGTCGCCGACGCCGGTCTCAAGGACGCCAAGCTCGCCGAGGAAGCCGCCGTCCAGGCCCAGGCCGAGTGGGCGCGTACGGCGCCCCGGGCCCGCAGCGAGATCCTGCGCCGCGCCCACGAACTCATCCTCGAGCGCACCGACCAACTCGCCCACCTGATGACGTCCGAGATGGGCAAGCCGCTCGCCGAGGCCAGGGGAGAGGTGGCGTACGCCGCCGAGTTCTTCCGCTGGTTCTCCGAGGAGGCCGTCCGCATCGACGGCGGCTGCGGCACCCTGCCCGACGGCCGCAACCGCATGCTGCTCTCCCGCCGCCCGGTCGGCCCCTGCCTGCTCATCACGCCGTGGAACTTCCCCCTGGCCATGGGCACCCGCAAGATCGGCCCGGCCATCGCCGCGGGCTGCACGATGGTGCTCAAGCCGGCCCCGCAGACCCCGCTGTCCAGCCTCGCGCTGGCCGGGATCCTGAAGGAGGCCGGTCTGCCGGACGGCGTGCTGAACGTCGTCACCACCTCCCGCGCCGGAGAGGTGTGCGAGCCGCTGCTGCGCGGCGGCCGGATCCGCAAGCTCTCCTTCACCGGTTCCACGGCCGTCGGCCGGCTGCTGCTCGCCCAGTGCGCCGACACCGTCGTCCGCACGTCTATGGAGCTGGGCGGCAACGCGCCGTTCATCGTCTTCGACGACGCCGACCTGGACGTGGCCGTGGACGGCGCGATGGTCGCCAAGATGCGCAACATGGGCGAGGCCTGCACCGCCGCCAACCGCTTCTTCGTGCACCGGTCGGTGGCCGACGAGTTCGCACGCCGCCTCGCCGAGCGCATGGGCGCGCTCGTGGTGGGCCCCGGCACCCGGGACGGCGTCGACGTCGGCCCGCTCATCGACACCGCCGGACGCGCCAAGGTGCAGGAACTCGTCACCGACGCGGTGGAGCGCGGCGCGCGCGTGCTCGTCGGCGGCCGTACGCCCGAGGGGCCCGGCTGCTTCTACCCGCCGACCGTGCTCGCCGACGTCGACCCGGGCAGCCGCCTGATGGACACCGAGATCTTCGGCCCGGTCGCGGCGATCCTCACCTTCGACGACGAGGACGAGGTCCTGCGCCGCGCCAACGACACGCCCTGGGGCCTCGTCGGTTACGTCTTCACCCAGGGGCTGGACCGGGGACTGCGCGTCAGCGAAGGTCTGGAGGTGGGCATGGTGGGCCTGAACACCGGCCTCGTCTCCAACCCGGCCGCACCCTTCGGCGGCGTCAAGCAGTCCGGTCTCGGCCGTGAGGGCGGACGGGTCGGGATCGACGAGTTCCTGGAGTACCAGTACGTCGCGGTGCCCGTGCGGTGACGGCCGCCCCGAGGCCAACCCGCTGCGCGGCCTTGGCTTCCCGAAGGTCCCGGTCCCCGCAAAGGCCCCCGGCGTCAGAATGAAGACATGAATCAGTCTTCATGTGTTCCTGTATGGTGAGGAGTCCCCGCGTCCCCGCCTGAAGGACCCCTGATGACCTCCACCCTCACGCCGCAGCCGGTCGACCGGGCGAAGCCCGCTCGGACCGGTGCCGTCCCCCGGCGGCGTACCCGTGTGCTCGCGCTGCCCGAGGCGCGCTGGGCCGCGGCGGCCACCGTCTTCTTCCTGCTCGCGCTGCCCCTCCAGCTGACCGGCGCCCCCGCCTGGACGTGGGGCCCGCTGTACGCGCTGTCCTACGCCACGGGCGGCTGGGAGCCGGGCTGGGAAGGCATCAAGGCGCTGAAGGACCGCACCCTCGACGTCGACCTGCTGATGGTCGTCGCCGCCCTGGGCGCGGCCTCCATCGGGCAGGTGATGGACGGTGCCCTGCTCATCGTCATCTTCGCCACCTCCGGCGCCCTGGAGGCCCTGGCCACGGCCCGCACCGCCGACTCCGTCCGCGGCCTGCTCGACCTGGCCCCCGCCACCGCCACCCGGCTCACCCCGGACGGCGGCGAACAGACCGTGCCCGTGGAGGAGTTGTCGGTCGGCGACACCGTCCTCGTCCGCCCCGGAGAGCGCGTCGGCGCCGACGGCCGGGTCCTGGAAGGGGCGAGCGAGGTGGACCAGGCGACCATCACCGGCGAGCCGCTCCCCGTCGCCAAGGAGCAGGGCGACGAGGTCTTCGCGGGCACCCTCAACGGCACCGGCGCCCTGCGGATCCGGGTCGAGCGCGACGCCTCCGACTCGGTGATCGCCCGCATCGTCCGCATGGTGGAGGAGGCGTCCGAGACCAAGGCGCCCACGCAACTGTTCATCGAGAAGGTCGAACAGCGCTACTCGCTGGGCATGGTGGCCGCGACCCTGGCCGTCTTCCTGGTGCCGCTGGCCTTCGGCGAACAGCTCACCGACGCGCTGCTGCGCGCCATGACGTTCATGATCGTGGCCTCGCCGTGCGCGGTCGTGCTGGCCACCATGCCGCCCCTGCTGTCGGCCATCGCCAACGCCGGACGGCACGGCGTGCTGGTGAAGTCCGCCGTGGTGATGGAGCGGCTCGGCCAGGTGGACGCGGTCGCGCTGGACAAGACCGGCACGCTGACCGAGGGCAGCCCGCGCGTCACCGACGTACGGCCACTGCCCGGATCCGCCCTGGAAGAGCAGGAGTTGCTGGTCCTCGCGGCGGCCGCCGAGCGGCCCAGCGAGCATCCGCTGGCCCGGGCGGTCGTGGACGCCGCCCGCGCACGCGGCCTGGACCTGCCGGACGCGCGGGACTTCACCTCCGCGCCCGGAGTGGGCGTGACCGCCGTCGTCAGCGGCCGTTCGGTCGCGGTCGGCGCACCGGCCCGGCTGCTGGACGACGCCGACGGCGAGGCCGCCCGGGCGGCGGCCGAACTGGAGGAGTCCGGCCGTACCGCCGTCCTGGTCGTCGTCGACGGCGCCCCCGCCGGACTGCTCGGCATCGCCGACCGGCTGCGCCCGGACGCCGCCGCCACCGTCGCCGCGCTCACCACGCTCACCGGCAGCGCCCCGGCGCTCCTCACCGGCGACAACCCCCGGGCCGCCGCGCACCTCGCCGCCGAGGCGGGCATCACCGACGTCCGCGCCGGGCTGCTGCCGCAGGACAAGATGGCCGCCGTGCAGGAGTTGGAGAGCGCGGGCCGCAAGGTGCTGGTCGTCGGGGACGGCGTCAACGACGCACCGGCCCTGGCCGCCGCCCACACCGGCATCGCCATGGGCCGCGCGGGCTCCGACCTCGCCCTGGAGACCGCCGACGCCGTGATCGTGCGCGACGAACTCGCGGCCGTCCCCACCACCGTCGCCCTCTCCCGCCGCGCCCGCCGGCTGGTCGTCCAGAACCTCGTCATCGCCGGGGTGTTCATCACCGGCCTCGTCATCTGGGACCTGGCCGGGCACCTGCCGCTGCCGCTGGGCGTCGCGGGCCACGAGGGCTCCACGGTCCTCGTCGGCCTCAACGGCCTGCGGCTGCTGCGGGAGACGGCCTGGCGGCGGGCCGCCGCCGAGGGCACCGGCTGAGTCCTCTCAGCGCTCCGGTGGCGGGCCGCTGCTGGCCCGCACCACCAGGTCCACGGGGACGAGCGTGTCGACGCCGGGCAGCTCACCGGGACCGTCGATGCGGTCCAGGAGCAGGCGCAGGGACCGCGTGCCGATCTCGGCGAAGTCGGCACGGACGGTGGTCAGCGGGGGCAGCAGATGCGCCGCCTCGGGGATGTCGTCGTAGCCGACGACACTGACCTCCCCGGGGACGGACCGGCCGGACTCGTGCAGGGCGTGCAGCAGGCCCAGGGCCATCTGGTCGTTGGAGGCGAAGACCGCCGTCACCTCCGGGCGGCGGGCCAGCCGGCGGCCCAGCTCGTATCCCGAGTCGGCGCCCCAGTCGCCGACGAGGGGCGCCGGGATGTCGGCACCGGCCGCCTGGAGCGTCGCCTGCCAGCTCGCCAGCCGGTGTTCGGCGGAGGTCCAGCCGGTCGGGCCGGCGATGTGCCAGACGGTGGCGTGCCCCAGGCCGAGGAGGTGCTCGGTGGCCTTGCGGGCGCCGGTGCGCGAGTCACCGGTGACCAGGGGCGTGGCGTCGTCGAGGGCGTTCTCCAGCACCACCAGGGGAGTGCCGAGGTCGGTCTCCGCCAGGGCCCGGCCCACCCACTGCTGCGGGGCGATCGCGATGACACCGTCCGCGCCCTCGGCCGACAGCCGGTTCACGGCCTCGACGACGGTGGCGTGGTCGGCCGTGTCAAGGGCGATGGAGCTGACCAGGTAACCGGCGTCCTGGGCCGCGGTGTTGATCGCGGTGAGGATGGAGGCGGGCCCGTACCGGGCGGCGTCGAAGGAGAGGACGCCGAGCATCCGCGTCCGGCCGCTGGCCAGAGACCGCGCACTGCGGCTGGGCCGGTAGCCGAGCGTGCGCATGGCGTCCAGGACCGCCTCGCGCGTCTCGGGGCGGACGGCCGGGTGGTCGTTGAGCACCCGGGAGACGGTCTGCTTGGAGACGCCGGCCAGCCGGGCCACGTCGGCCATCACCGGCCGTGCCCCCGCGAAGTTGCGCCTGCTGCGGCCCTTGGGGACGGGGCCGTCGGTGACGCTCGGTGTCATGGCGGGTGAGTCCTCGATGTCGGTACGGCGGTGCTGACCCGCCCGGCAGGAGCACAGCATAGGCGGGCGGGTGCCCTAAGGCCCTCGAAAGCCACCGGAACTCAGCCCGTCCGCACCGCCCACGTACGGGTGAGCACCCACTCGGCGCCCTGCACCCCGGCCGCCCGCCACGCGTCCCCCACCTGCCCCGGCACATGCACCGGCGCGTCCGCGGCCAACGGCAGCACTGTCAGCCGCAGACCCCGCGCCCGCAGTTCCCCGGCGGGCAGCCGGTCCAGGCCGATGTCCCAGACCCGGCCCGAGTAGAACTGGTCGGCGACCAGGACCTGCCCCACGTGGGCCCGGGCCAGGTCACCCGTCCAGCGCAGCCGCAGCAGTACACCGGCGGGCTCGCGCAGCAGGTCCTCCGGTACGTCGACGCGGTACTCGGCGGCCAGCGCCTCCACCTGCTTGTCCGCGGGGACGCTGGCCCGGCCCAGCACGCCGGTCACGGGCTCGGGCGCCGGACCGGCGGGCCTGACGGCCGTGACGGTCGCGGCGGTGTGCGCGACCGGCCCGGCCTCGACCGTGCAGCGGCGGAACACGCCGTCCGGTGCCTCTCGCACCCGCGCCCCCTCCACCACCAGGGGCGCGTCCGGTGCGGGCAGCACCGCGAACGAGGGCTGGGCGGCCGGGCTGTGCAGCCGTACCTCGTCCCCGTCGAAGACGACGCCGTCCCCGCACAGCACCAGCCGCTCGGCTCCCCAGGCCGGTCCCCGGTAGACGGTCCGGGCCGTCGCCGCGTCCAGGACCAGCAGCCCGACCCGGGAACCGTCGGCCGCGTCCACCTCGACCAGCGCGTCGGTGCCCGGCCGCAGCCCGCCGACCAGGATCCGGCCGTTGACCGGCGTGACCTCCCCGGACGGCGTGGCGACGGACGCCACCGTGTCGGCGTCCAGGGCGAGTTCGGGCGCGATGCCGTCCGTCGCGGCCAGCACCAGGACGGTACGGCCGTCCGCCTCGACCGTGCACACCGGCTGCGCGGTGGCCCACTCCAGCCGCACACCGGCCAGGTCCAGCCGCAGCGGCCAGCAGAAGGAGGCACCTGACGGCACGGTGACGGGGGTGCTCGGCAGCGTCAGCGCGGACGCCTCGGGGAATTCGACCGTGAAGGTGGTGTCCGGGTGGTCCGGCAGCGGCTCGTGCGGCTGGTGGTTGGTCACGAAGAGGAAGCCCGCGCCGCCGTCGCTGCGGACGGCCCAGCGCAGGGTGTCCCGGTCGTGCTGCCCGGTCGGCCGCCGCTCGGGCAGCACGGACCCCATGGGGGCGATCAGGTGCCCGAAGTCCGCCAGCATCAGGTGCTGCAGGCGCAGTTCGTGGTAGGAGGGCCGCACCTGGCCGTACTCGCCGAGCGGGGCCTGGAAGTCGTACGTCAGGACCGGCAGGTCGTTGGGGTAGCCGGTGGCGTGCGACTCCTGGAGGGTCGTCGCCTCGCCGGCCGGGTTCGTGCCGCCGTGGAACATGTAGTAGCCCTGCCACACCGAACCGCAGCCGATCTTCGTGAGGCCGAGCGCGGCGATGTCGGCGGCCTCCACCCGGGGCCGCCGGTGGTACGCCACGGCCATTCCGCCGCCCAACTCGCAGGTGGCCCAGGGGAACAGGTCCGTCGGTGCCGGAGCGGCGCCGCGCACGGTCGTGGGCCGCAGGTCGGCGCCGATGCCCTCGTCGTCGCGTTCGTGGGTGAAGAAGAAGTGCTTGCGGCAGGTGTCGGGCCAGCCGCCGTCCGCCTCCGTCCAGAACGCCTCGGGATACCCGCCGAACAGGGGAAGCAGCTCGTCGCCGGGGAGCTGCACGCCGCCCCAGGCGGTCGACGTCCACAGCGGCGCGCTCAGCCCCGCCTCCTGGGCCAGGCGCTTCAGCGTGCGCAGGTGGCCCGGCTGGTCGTACAGCTCGTTCTCGATCTGGATCGCGACGATCGGGCCGCCGCCCGCCCGGTCCAGACCGCGCAACTGCCCGGCGATCGCGGTGAACCAGGCGCGGACCGGCTCCAGATAGGCCGGGTCGTCGGTGCGGGGCGTGCAGGCGCGGGCCAGGAGCCAGTCGGGCAGGCCGCCGTTGCGGACCTCGGCGTGCGACCAGGGGCCGATGCGGGGGATGAAGTCCAGGCCGTGGCGGGCGCACAGCTCGGCGAACCGCCGGAGGTCGCGGTCGCCGTCGAAGCGGACCCGGCCCTCGGTCTCCTCGTGGTGGATCCAGATGACGTAGGAGGCGACGGCGGTCACCCCGCCCGCCTTCATCTTCAGCAGTTCCTCCTCCCACTGCCGGTGCGGGTAGCGGGAGTAGTGGAACTCGCCGGAGACCGGGAACCAGGGGCGGCCGCCACGGGTGAGCCAGCGGCTGGTGACGCCGATCGGGTCGGGGACGCCGGGCGCGTCCGTGAAGGGCAGGTGCCCGGTCAGCGGGGGAGCGGCGGGCGCGGGAACGCGCAGGACGTGTGTCACCAGGTGTTCTCCGGTCCGAGGTCGGGGGTGTCGGTGAGCTGGGCGCGGGCGGCGGTGGTGCCGTGCAGCTCCAGCAGGACCAGCTCGTTGGTGCCCGGGCGCAGCACGGGGCCGGGGACGTACAGCGTGTGCTGCGGGCCCCGGTTCCAGTAGCGGCCGAGGTGGAAGCCGTTGACCCAGGCCTGGCCCTTCGTCCAGCCGGGCAGGGAGAGGAAGGCGTCGGCGGGTGTGCCGATCTCGAAGGTGCCGCGGTGGAAGGCCGGTACGGTGACCGCCGTCCCGTCGGCCGGGGCGAACGGCACGCCGTCCAGGTCGTCCAGCGGCAGCGGGTGGCAGTCCCAGCCCCGCAGGGCCGTGCCGTCGAAGGAGACCGGTCCGAGCAGGCCCTTGGGAGCGCCGATGCGGGGACCGTAGTTGACGCCGCCCATGTTCTCGACGAGGACCTCCAGCGTCGCCCCGGCACGCGGCACCCGCACGGGCAGCGTCTCGTCGTGCCGTTCGCGCTCCAGCACACCGGCGGGGGCGCCGTCGACGAAGACCAGGGCGCGGTCGCCGACACCACCGGCGAAGTGCAGCAGGCCGTCGCCACCGGCCGGGAGCATGGTGCGGTAGAGCGCGTAGCCGGTGCGCTGCCCGAGCGCGTCCATGGTGACCGGCACGTCGGCGCGCACGGGCGCCCCGGCCAGCGGCATCAGGGCCGCCCGGCCGCTCAACTCGACCTCGGTGGGCGGGAGTTTCGGGCCCGGCGCCGGTACGGGCTCGTCCGGCACGGCGGCATGGCGGGCGATGACCTCGCGGAAGGCGTGGTACTTCGGGCCCGGATCACCGCACTCGGTGAGCGCGGCGTCGTAGTCGTACGACGTGATCGTGGGCTCGTAGGCGTGCTTGTGGTTGGCGCCGTTGGTGAAGCCGAAGTTGGTGCCGCCGTGGAACATGTAGATGTTCACGGACGCCCCGGCGGACAGCAGCCGGTCCAGGTCGGCGGCGGCGTCGGCCGCGTCCCGGACGTGGTGCGGCCCGCCCCAGTGGTCGAACCAGCCGATCCAGAACTCCGCGCAGAACAGCGGGCCTTCACTCTGGTGCTCGCGCAGCCGTGCCAGGCTCTGCTCGACGCGGCTGCCGAAGGTGCTGGCCGCGAGGACGCCGGGCAGGGTGCCCGCGGCCAGGTGCTCGGGATCGGCCTGGTCGCAGGTGAACAGCAGCTCCTCGACGCCCCGCGAGCGGAACGCGTCGGCCAGGTGCTTCAGGTACGCGGAGTCGTCGCCGTAGGCCCCGTACTCGTTCTCGACCTGCACGGCGATGACCGGGCCGCCCGCCGCCGCCAGGTGCGGCCGGAGCGCGGGCAGCAGCAGGTCGAGGTAGCGGTCGACGGCCCCGGTGAAGCGGGGATCGCTGGTGCGCAGCCGGATGTCCGGGTCGCCGGTCAGCCAGTCGGGCAGGCCCCCGCCGTCCCACTCGGCGCAGATGAACGGCCCGGGACGCAGCAGCACGTGCAGGCCCTCGTCCCGGGCGAGCGAGAGGAACCGCGGCAGGTCGAGGAGGCCGTCGAGGACCAGGGGGCCGTCCGGGTCGGGCTGGTGGTGGTTCCACGGGATGTACGTCTCCACCGTGTTGAGGCCCATCAGCCGCGCCTTGCGCAACCGGTCGGACCACAGGTCGGGATGGACACGGAAGTAGTGCAGCGCGCCGGAGAGGATCCGGAACGGCTCGCCGTGCAGCAGGAATCCGTCGGACGTCGTCGTCAGAGCGGGCATGCGGAGCTTCCCTTCGGGAGACGGGGGAGGGAGTCAGTGGGAACGGGTGCCGCGGACCAGCCAGAGCGTGGCGGCCAGGCAGAGTGCGGAGACCCCGCACAGCAGCAGCGGTACCGCGCGGATCCCGGACCACTCGATGGCCTTGCCGAGCGCGGGCCCGGCGACGACACCTCCGGCCATGGAGGCCGCGATGACCAGGGCACCGGCGCGGCGGGCCCGCGGGGCGGCCCGGTTCAGCCAGGGCAGGCCGGTGGGGAAGATCGGCGCGATGAACATGCCGACACCGGCGTACGCGTACGGCGCCAGCGCCGGCACGGTCGCGGCCAGCAGACACACCGTCATGCCGGCGCACGACACGGTGATGATGGCCTGGGCGGAGAAGCGCAGCGCGAGCGGGGCGACCAGGAAGCGGCCGACGGTCATCATCAGCCAGTACACGGAGGTGGCGGTGGCCGCGACGCCCGCGCTGTAGCCGACGGTCTCCAGATGCGTGGGCTCCCAGCCGCCGACACCGGCCTCGACGCCGACGTGCAGCACGTAGAGCGCGACGAAGACGGCGAGCACCGAGCCGAGGCTCCGGCCGAGGACCGAGCCGCCGCCGGTCTCGGTGCCGGCCGGGAGCGGCGGGTCGTTCCGCACGCCCCGCAGGCACAGCAGCAACGGCAGGTTGGCGAGGGCGAAGCCGAGGAAGACGGCCGGGTAGTGCTGCGAGCCGACCGCGCCGATCAGGGCGGGGCCGAGCACGGCGCCGATGCCGAAGTGGGCGTTGAGGATGTTCAGCATCGCGGTCGAACGGTGGCCGAAGCCCACGGCGAACAGCTGGTTGAGCCCGTAGTCGATGCCGCCGAAGCCGAGCCCGGCGAGCAGGGCCGCCGCCAGCGCGGTGGGCCAGTGCGGCACGAGTGCGAAGCCCGCCGCGCCCACGGCCATCAGCAGGTAGGAGCAGCCCAGGAGGGTCCGGTTGCCGATCCGGCCGTAGAACCGGTCGAACAGCAGCACTCCGGCCACGCCGCCCACGAAGTGGGCACTGAGCGCGAGCCCCGCGGCGGAGGGGGAGAGCCCGAACTCCTTCCGGAACGCGGGCACGGCGGGTCCGTACAGGGCCTGCAGCGCA
Source organism: Streptomyces sp. NPDC006140 (assembly GCF_040628815.1). Taxonomy (NCBI): domain Bacteria; kingdom Bacillati; phylum Actinomycetota; class Actinomycetes; order Kitasatosporales; family Streptomycetaceae; genus Streptomyces; species Streptomyces sp. NPDC006140. The sequence continues at coordinate 777,014 of NZ_JBEXTS010000002.1, forward strand.
CCGATGAGCACGAAGCCCACGCAGGAGGCGACCACGGCGGCCCGGCTGAAGACCGGGGCGGCGGCAGCCGGGGAGAGCGGCGCGGCACGCCGCGCGGTCTGCTGTTCGCTCACACGGACTCCGGGGGACGGCCCACCGGGGCGGGTGGGGGACAGGCGCGGACGCTGGAGCACAGGTGATGTTACCGGTAACATACGGGGCGTCAACATGTTTGTGACGGGGCGGGCGAGATGCTGCGCGGCTCCTGCCGGAAGCTAGGAACGGTCGGGCGGCGCCTCGTTCTGGGACGGGACGGCGTCGGGTTCCGCGAAGAACTGCCAGATCGTGATGATGGCGATGATCTGGCCGATGAGATACGCGACTTGAAGGGAGTAGTAGCGCATCTGGTAGACGGACAGGAGCAACCCCAGGCGGCTCTGCCAGTAGCGCCGCTCGCCCCGGAACGTGTCCAGGTCGAGCGCGATCGCGGTGACCGTGAGGACGAACAGCATGGTCGAGATCTGCAGCGCCAGGTTGGTGGCGCCCTCGCGGGTGAACCAGCCGACCAGTCCGTCGAGCGCGGCGGGCACGGCGAACGCGCACGCGACCGGGATGGCCTTGCTCGCTCCCCGGCGCCCCGGCAGCACCCGCCACAACGCGCCCAGGACGAAGCCGGCCGCGGCGAACGAGGCCGTCCAGGAGGCGAGCGTGGCTGTCAGGCCGGGCAGGCCGATCAGGTCGGAGAGCGTGTTCTGCCAGGCTTCCCCTCGAATCCAGTCGGCCCAGGTGTTGACGACGGCGGCCAGGAGCCCCGGCAGCAGCGCGAGGCGGGCACCTCGCACGCCGTTGCCCCACCAGTCGTCCCGGGGCCCGAGCGCCAGCGCCGCGTCCACCACGGACACGTCGGCCGGCAGCCGCTCGGGGGCCGTTCCGGGGACACTGATCACGACCCAGTCGTGCAGGTCCTCCAACTTCCGCTCCAGAGCGGCCCGTTCGGGCGGTACGTCTCCGAAGAGCCCCTGGTCCAGGCGGCGCAGCTCGGCATGGATCTCCCGGTAGGAGCGGGCCTTGGCCAGCAGCTTGCCGCGGGCCGTCGGACCCACCACCGTCGCCAGGGGCCGCCCCGACGTCTCGAAAGGCCGGGCCAGGACGGACCGGTGGGCCAGGAGCGTCGCCACTCCGTACAGCGCGAGCATGTAGAGCGGTATCCAGAGGGATTCGAGCAGGGCACTGCCGAGGTGGTTCTGGACATCCAGACCGGTCGCGATCGGGAAGAACGCGAGCAGCAGCAGACGGTCCGCCGGATCGTCCAGCGGCGACAGCGAGGCGGTGTCGTGCCAGGTGCGGAGGACCGCCACCGCGGCCAGGCTCGTGAGCAGCCAGGCGTGGTGGCCGATGAGCCAGCTGTCGACGTAGGTCACCGACCACATCGCCTGCCAGAGGAAGTCCGCCCGGTGATCCGCCCCGTACTCGGGATTCACCGGATCGGCCAGCCAGGCGATCCGCTGCCAGTTGCGCTCCTCCGCCACGGCGAAGCCCACCGCCATGAGCGCGGCGGCCACGAGGACCGCCGACAGGGCCGTGCCCAGCAGCAGTTGCCGGTCCTGCCCTGGGTGGCGGCGGCTCCTGGGCAGCATCAGCCCGTCGTCGGCCATGCGCCAGGCGGCGGCCGTGAAGGCGAGCAGGAGCAGCGCCACGACGCTGACGGAGCCGGCGGTCTGCAGGGCGAGGCCCGTCTCCAGCGGCCCGTACTCCTTCTCCGACACGAGATAGCTCGTCGGGGGCTCGACCACCGTCCACATCAGGGCGGTGGTCGCGACCGGCACGAGCGCCACGGCGACGACCGCCCGGCGGATGCGCGCCGGCGGCCGGGCGAAGAGGAGCAGCAGCGCGACGCAGGCCAGGGCGAGACCGTGCTTGACGGTGAGTTGGAGGTCGAAGAGAAGCGGGACTCTGTCCTGCAGAAGCCGGTCGATCAGACTCTCCGACTGAGCCAGCAGGTAGAGGGGGAGCGCCGCCAGGGCCCATCGCCGCAGGTTGCCCGCGCTGCGCCGCTGGGCGTCGGTCGGCAGGCCGGGACGGTCGCGGTAGCGCCGAAGCGCCGTCAGCAGCAGGGCGGATGTCAGACCGACCCAGAGCATGGAACCCAGGAGGTCCAGCCCCATGGCCGTCGGCTGATCTCCCCGGGCGGCCCAGGAGCGCTGCCATGACGGCCGCGTCGTGACGGTCACGCGCAACTCCTCGGGCATCTCCGCGTCCGCCCGGTCCGTCGCCTGCCCCACCCGGCCGGGACGCCACACCAAGGCGGTGGCGCCGTCGCCCGCTCTCGGTTCGGGCTCCGCCCGCAGGGCTCCGGGGCGTCCCGGATCCACGGTGATCTCGTCCCACCAGGCGCTCCGCAGGGCGGGCGGCGCCATGAGCTCCAGGGACCATTCCCCGTCGGCGGCCGGCTGGACCCGCCACACGCCCACCTCGGTGGCGGAGCTGAGGTCGACCCAGCCGTACGCCTCGTAGTCGACCTTGATCCTGCCGCCCGTCGACGTCACCGACGGATGACCGGAACGCCACTCGGACCAGCGCTCGGAGTCGGACTCGTGGGCGGGTTCCTCCGGTGTGCCCCTGCTGAGGCAGGACATGGCCCTGACGTAGCGGCTGCTGTCCTCGCTGAGCAGCAGATCGTGCGCGAGCGGCCAGGTGCCGGGGACGTCGACCGTGAGTTCGGTGACGACCTTCGTGTACGTGTGGTCTTCATGCTCCAGCCGCACCGAGGTCGTGACCTCGGCCCCGGTGAGTCCGGCACTCTCGCACCGGTCACCCGCCGACGACTCCACCGCCCGGGCGGCGAAGGCCCCGGCCAGCACGTACACCAGGCACATCACGACCGACACGACCCACGCGCACACGCGACTCATCAAAAAACCTGCCCCCCACAGGACGTCGTACGGCACATCATGACGCATGGCACTGACAGTGGCCGGGGCTGTCGGCCGACGGCCGCGGACGGCCGGGCTCGGGCGTGACGGACCGCTTGTCCGATGGGGAGCCCGCCCCGTGTCCGCGTGGAACCGGACGGGGCCGGGGGAGCGAGGGAGGGAGGACGCTCTGTCCTGCCGGTTCCTCGGGGCTTCCCCGGCGCTGCCCCGGTAGGTGCCGGCAAGGCGTCCCCCCACCCGCCCCCTCCGGAGCCTTGGCCACGGCCCCGCGAAACCCGGAGATCCACAGGATTGCGCCGGTGTCGATCGGGTACGCGAGCAGGACCGCGTCCGGGGGGAATCTGGCCCCGGGCAGGCCGCACGACCGCCGCTACCAGGGAATCTGCCATGGAGACACCCGCAAACGACCCCACGCCCACGCCCGCCCAGCGGGCTCTGGACGTCCTCGCCGAGAACACGGAGGACGCGGCGGCTCTGGACGCGCTCGCCAACAGCGACGTGCTCATCCCCGTGCCCGACGACGCGAACGACGCCGACGTCGCCAACCCCTCGGCGGTGGCCCTGCCGGTGCTGGAGCAGCCGGGCGGCGATCCGGTGGTGCCCGTGTTCACCTCCGAGATGGAGATGGCCGGGCTGCTGCCGTTCGTGTCCCGCTACCGTCTGGTACCGCTCGGCGCGCTCGCAGCGCAGTGGCCGGCCGACGACCTGTCGCTCACCATCGACGGCAGCTCCGAGCACCGCCTGACGCTCACCTCGGAGGGAGTGCGCACCCTGCTGGCACGCCCGTAGGGCGACCGGCTCCGTCCGGGCCCGGGCGGTCTACTCGCCCAGGGTCCGGGCCAGCGCGGCCCGCTGCAGCGGCAGCACCTCGGCGTGCAGGTCACGGCCCTTGGACGTCAGGGCCACCCACACTCCGCGCCGGTCCTCCGCACACACCGAGCGCGTCACCAGCCCGTCCTTCTCCAGCCGGGCGATCAACCGCGACAGCGCGCTCTGGCTGAGGTGCACCCGCCCCACCAGGTTCTGCACCCGGCACTGCTCGCCCTCCTCGGGCGCCGCGGTCGCGAGGATGTCCAGGACCTCGAAATCGGACGCGCCGAGGCCGTGCGGATGCAGCGCCCGGTCGATCTCGCACATCGTGCGCGCGTGCGCCGACAGGATGTCCCGCCACCGTTCCTCGAGCCGCGCACCAGCCGTTTTCGCTGCCATATGTGCACGGTAACACCGGTCACGGGGCTCCATGAGTGTGCATGCAGTGCCCGCGGCGGCAGGCCCACCCGGACCCGCCGCCCCTACGTCGACTCCCGCTTCACCAGCTCCGTCGGCAGGATCACCGCCGCCGGGTCCTCGCCCCCGATCTGCGCCAGCAGCACCCGGACCATCTCGGCGCTGATGCGGTCCCAGGGCTGTCGGATGGTCGTGAGCTCGGGGCGGGAGTCGAGCGCGGCCGGGGAGTCGTCGAAGCCGCCGACCGCGACGTCCTGCGGCACGCGCCGCCCGGCCCGCTGGAGCGCCGCCAGCACCCCTTGCGCCATCAGGTCGGAGGCGACGAACACCGCGTCCATGTCCGGGGCCTGCGCCAGCAGGCGCTCGGCGCCCGCCTCACCGCTGGCCCGGCTGTAGTCGCCGGAGACGACGAGCCGCTCGTCGAACTCCAGGCCCGCCTCCGCGAGCACCTCCTTGTAGCCGGCGAGCCGCTCGACACCGCCGGGCGTGTCCAGCGGACCGGTCACCATGCCCACCCGGCGCCGCCCGAGCGACAGCAGGTGGCGCACCATGTCCCGGGCGCCGTCGCGGTCGTCGGCGGCCACGTAACTCACCTTCGAGCCCAGCCCGATCGGCTTGCCGCACGCGACCAACGGCACACCGGCCCCGCGCAGCTGCTCGGCGACCGGGTCGCCGGAGTGGCTGGAGACCAGCAGCACCCCGTCCACGTGCCCGGCGGTGATGTACCGCGTGATGCGCCGCCGTTCGTCCTCCGTGCCCGCCAGCATCAGCAGCAGCGGGATGTCGTGCGCGGCGAGCGCCTGGGTGCAGCCGCGCAGCAGGACGTTGAAGTTCGGGTCCTCGAAGAACCGCTCCTGCGGCTCGGTGAGCAGGAAGCCGATCGAGTCGGACCGCCCGGTGATCAGGGAGCGGGCGTGCCGGTTGACGACGTAGCCCGTCTTGCGGATCGCCGCGTTGACCGCCTCCTGGGCGGCCGGGCTGACGTAGTGGCCGCCGTTGAGGACGCGCGAGACGGTGCCGCGCGAGACTCCCGCCTCGCGCGCCACGTCGTGGATCGTGGGCGGCCTGCGCCTGCCCCCCGCAGCGTTCATGGTCATGACTTTACGGCTCCGGAGAGCAGATCCAGACTCCAGAACCGCTGGATGACCAGGAAGAGGGCGATCAGCGGCAGCACCGCGAGGAACGCGCCCGTGATCACCAGGGTGTACAGCGCCGGGGTGTTGGCGCCCTGCTCCAGCAACGTGAACAGGCCGAGGGTGATCGGGAACTTCTCGTCGTCGCTGAGCATGATGTACGGCAGCAGGAAGTTGTTCCAGATCGCCACGAACTGGAAGAGGAACACCGTCACCATGCCGGGGATCATCATCGGCAGCGCGATCCGCGTGAAGATCCGCCACTCGCTCGCCCCGTCCATGCGCCCGGCCTCGATCACGTCGGCGGGCACCGCGGCGGCGGCGTAGATCCGCGCGAGGTAGACGCCGTACGGGAAGAGGATCTGCGGCAGCAGCACCGACAGGTAGGAGTCGGTGAGGTCGGCCTTCGCCAGCAGCAGGTACTGCGGGATGGCCAGGATCACCGGCGGCATCAGCACACCCGCGAGCAGCACGTTGAAGATCGCCTCGCGGCCGCGGAAGCGGTAGGTCGCCAGCGCGTACCCGCTGATCGCCGAGACGCACGTCGACAGCAGCGCGCCGAGCCCGGCGTACAGCGCGGAGTTGACCATCCACTCCCAGTAGACGCCGTCGCGGTAGGCGCTCAGGTCCTGGACGTTGTCGACGAAGCCCGTGCCGGGCAGGAAGGTGAAGGTGGAGAACAGCTCACTGCCGGACTTGGTGGCCGCGATGACCACCCAGGCCACCGGCAGCAGGCAGTAGAGGGCGCCCAGGAGCAGCGTGGCGGTCGGGACCAGGGCGATCCGGCGGCGCAGCGGCGGGCGGTCCTGGGCGGTGCCGGGGGTGCTGCCCGCCACCGGCTCGGCCTGGGGGACGGCAAGGGAACTCATCGAGCTGCCTCCTGCTTCTGACGACGGTTCGCGGCTCGCAGGAAGCCGAAGGACAGCACGAGCGTGGCGAAGGCGATGATCACGGCCTGCGCGGCGGCCCCGTGGATGTCGCCCTCGCCGAAGGCGTCCCGGTACACCTTCATCAGCGGACTCCACGTCGTGGACACGGAGTTGGTGAGCGGCTTGAGGGTGGTGGGCTCGTTGAACACCTGGACCGTGGCGATGATCGAGAAGAAGAACGTCAGCACCAGCGACGGAGCCACCATCGGGATCTTGATCCGCAGGGCGATCTGCAGCGGGGTGGCGCCGTCCAGCTTCGCCGCCTCGTACACCTCGGCGGGGATCGCCTGGAGCGAGGTGTAGATGACGATCATGTTGAAGCCGGTGCCGCCCCACACGGCGATGTTCGACAGGGCCAGGTAGAGCGGCCCGCCGTCCAGCAGGTCCGGCTGCGGCAGCCCCAGTCTGTCGAGCACGAAGTAGAAGGGGCTCACGTCCGGCAGGTACAGGAAGCCCCACAGCAGGGCCGCCACGACACCGGGGATGGCGTACGGCAGGAAGATCGCGAGCCGGGTGAAGGGGGCGAGCCGCACCTTCTCGGAGTCCAGCATCAGCGCGAACAGCAGGGCCAGGCCCAGCATCACCGGGACGACGATGCAGCCGTAGCCCAGCACCCGCAGGGTGCCGTTCACCAGCTCGCTGTCGGAGAGGGCGTCGGTGTAGTTCTCCAGGCCGGCCCAGACCTCCTTGCGGGCGCCGGAGCCCAGGCCCAGGCCCGAGACCTTCACCTTGCGGAGGCTGAGCCAGACCGCGTAGCCGATGGGCAGCGCGAAGAACAGGGCGAACAGGATCGCCGCGGGGAGGAGGAAGGCGTACGGGGCTCCCTTGACCCCGTACGACTGCCGGCGTGCCGTGCTTTTCACTCCGCGACCTCGAAGCCCTGCTTCTTCATGTCGGCGACCGTGTCGGCCTGCATCTTCTTCAGCGCGGCGCCGAAGTCCGACTTGTTCTTCGCGGCGGCGCCGAAGGCGTCCTTGAACGTGGTGTAGGCGACGTTCACGTTCGGGCCCCAGGCCGAGGGCGCGGTGGTCTCGGCGATGTCGGCGGCCTTGCTGTAGAAGTCGGCCTGGTGGGAGAAGTAGGCCGGCGGCTTGAGGAAGGCGCCGCTGGTCTGGGCGTTCTTGGCGGCCGGGTAGATGCCGCTCTCCTTGGCCAGCGCGTTGAGGGCGTCGCCGTCGGTGTTCAGCCAGGCGGCGAACTTCGCGGCGGCCTGCTGGTGCTTGGAGTCGGTGGTGACGGCGGTGGAGGAGCCGCCCCAGCTGCCGGTGCGGTTCTCGCTCGCGGACCACTGGGGGAGCGGGGCCATCGCCCACTTGCCCTTGGTCTCGGGAGCCGCCGTGGTCAGTGTGCCCGGCGCCCACACGGCGCTGACCCAGGCGATCTGCTTGCCGGTGTTGAGCGCCTTGTTCCAGGCCGGGGTGTACATCGGCTGGTTGCCGATGGCGCCCTCCTCGACCAGGCCGCCCCAGAACTTCGCGACCTTCTGCGTGGCCGTGTCGTCGATGGAGACCTTCCACTGGTCGCCGGAGGTCGTCCACCACTTCGCGCCGGCCTGCTGGGCGAGGCCCGCGAAGAGACCGGAGTCGTTGGCGGAGAAGGTCGTGAGGTCCTTGTCGGGAGCCTTCTTCTTCAGCTCACGGGCGGTCTCGGCGAACTCGTCCCAGGTCGTCGGCACCGTCAGGCCGTACTCCTTGAACAGGTCCTCGCGGTAGTAGAACATCATCGGCCCGATGTCCTGCGGGACGGCGTACACGGCGTCCGTGCCGAGCGTGGTCTGCTGCCACACCCCGTCGGCGAACCTGTCCTTCGCCCCGTCCACGTGCTCCGAGATGTCCGCGAGGGCGTCGTTGCTGACCAGCGTGGGCAGCGCCTGGTACTCGGCCTGCACCAGGTCGGGGGCCTTGCCCGCCTTGTGCGCGGTGAGGATCTTGGTGACCAGCGTGTCGCCGGACGCCTGCTTCTTCACCGTGACGGTGATCTGCTCCTTCTTGCCCGGCCCCTTGTTCCACAGGTCCACGACCTTGTCCATGCCGGGCGTCCAGGTCCAGTACGTCAGCGAGACCGGGCCCGACTCGGTCTCGCTGTCCCCGGACCCCGAGCTGCAGGCGGCGAGGGTGGTGGCGCCGAGCGTGAGGGCGACGGCGGATGTCACGAGGCGGCGGCGCTTCGCGTACGGCATGGATCTCTCCCCTGACCTGGGGTCCCCGCCTGCTGCGAGGACCTGCCATGCTTCTGTGAGCGTTCACAGTAGAGAAACATCCCGGACACTTGTCAATGCTTGTTGCTGTGCGGTTATGTTGGGCTCCGCACTGCCTCGCTGTGTGTGTACGTTCCCAATTGATCGATCGACCGGGAGACCATCCATGCCGGAGACCACCCCCACGGGCCTCACCGGGCTCGCCTTCGGTGGGGACTACAACCCCGAGCAGTGGCCGGAAAGCGTCTGGCAGGAGGACGTCCGGCTGATGCGGGAGGCCGGCGTCACGCTGGTGAGCGTCGGAATCTTCTCCTGGGCGCTGCTGGAGCCCTCACCCGGCGTGTACGACTTCGGCTGGCTCGACCGGCTGCTCGACCTGCTGCACGAGAACGGCGTCCGCGTCGACCTCGGCACCCCCACGGTGTGCCCGCCGGTGTGGTTCTACCGCGCCCACCCCGAGGCCCTGCCCGTGACGGCCGACGGCGTGCGCCACGAGTTCGGCTCCCGCGCGGCTATCTGCCACAGCAACGCCGACTACCGCACGGCCGCGGCCGGCATCACCACGAAACTCGCCGAGCGCTACGGCGACCACCCGGCCCTGGCCCTGTGGCACGTGCACAACGAGTACGGCGTCCCCGTCTCGGCCTGCTACTGCGACGGGTGCGCCGCGCACTTCCGCCGCTGGCTGGCGACCACGTACGGCACGGTCGACGCCGTCAACGAGGCATGGGGCACCGCCTTCTGGGGCCAGCGCTACGCGGACCTCGACCAGATCAACCCGCCCCGCCGCACACCGACGGCCGTCAACCCGAGCCAGGCGCTGGACTACAAGCGGTTCGCCGACGCCACCATGCGCGAGAACTTCCGTATGGAGCGGGACATCCTGCACCGCCTCTCACCGGGCGTCCCGGTCACCACGAACTTCATGACGGCGCTGAGCCAGTGCGACTCCGTCGACTACTGGGCCTGGGGCCGCGAGGTCGACCTCGTCACCAACGACCACTACCTGATCACCGACGGCCGCCGTACCCACGTCAACCTCGCCATGGCCGCCGACCTCACCCGCTCCGTCGCGGGCGGCGCCCCCTGGCTGCTGCTGGAGCACTCCACCTCCGGCGTCAACTGGCAGCGCCGCAACCCCGCCAAGGCCCCCGGCCAGATGGCCCGCAACTCCCTCACGCACGTGGCCCGCGGCTCCGAGGGCGCCCTGTTCTTCCAGTGGCGCCAGTCCCGGCGCGGCGCCGAGAAGTTCCACTCGGCGATGCTCCCGCACGGCGGCACCGACACCCGCGTGTGGCGCGAGGTCGTCGAACTCGGCACGTCCCTCGACACCTTGAGCGAGATCCGCGGCACCCGCACCGAGGCCGACGTGGCCGTGCTCTGGGACTGGCACTCCTGGTGGGCGCAGAACCTCGAGTGGCGCCCCAGCGAGGACCACGACGCCCGCGAGCGCGCCGACGCCTTCTACGAAGCCCTCTACGACCGCCACCTCACCGTCGACTTCGCCCACCCGGAAGCCGACGTGTCGAGGTATCCCCTTGTCGTCGTACCGGCGCTGTACTTGATGACCGAGACGGCCGGGCGCAACCTGAAGGCGTACGTCGAGAGCGGAGGCACCCTGGTCGTCTCGTACTTCTCCGGCATCGTCGACGAGCACGACGCCGTCCACGAGGGCGCCTACCCGGGCGCCCTGCGGGACGTCCTCGGCCTCACGGTCGAGGAGTTCTCCCCGCTGCTGCCCGGCGAACGGGTGCGGGTCACCGGCCCCGAGGGCACCGAGCTGGACGCCGACGTGTGGACGGAGTTCGTCGTGCCCCGCGGCGCCGAGACCGTCCTGACGTACGCCGACGGCCTGACCGCCGGGCGGCCCGCCGTCACCCGGCACCGACTCGGTGAGGGCACCGCCTGGTACGTCTCCACCCGGCTCGGCGCCGACGGCCTCGACACGCTGCTCGGCATGGCGGGCGAGGACGCCGGGCTCGCCCCCCGCGCCGACCTGCCCCGGGACGTCGAAGTGGTCCGCCGCACCGGCGAGTCGGGCACCTACCTCTTCGCCGTCAACCACGCCGGCTCGGACGCCAAGGTGCCGCTGGAGGCCCCCGGCACCGAGCTGCTGACCGGCGAACGCGCCGCAGGCCGCCTGGCGGTCCCGGCCGGAGCCGTCCGGGTCGTCCGGCTCGACGGCTGAACCGACTCCCTCCGCCCGCGCGAGCCACGAGCCGCGGGCGGAGGGGCTCTTCCGCCCCGGCTGCGGGCGGGAGGCACCCCCACCCCCACGTCGAAGGGACGACGGACGACGATGTTCCATCCCAGACGCACCCTCCGGGCCCTGCTGCTCCCGCTCGCCGCCGGGCTCGCCCTCACCGCCCTGCCAGCCACCACCGCCCACGCCGCGAGCACGCTGACCAACGGCGGCTTCGAGGCCGACGGTGCCGGCGCGGCCACACCGGGCGGCTGGTCCGAGTACGGCGACACCGGCGCCTCGTTCACCGAGTCCGGCGGCCACGGCGGGAGCTACCGCCTGAGCCACTGGGCCTCCACCGCCTACAAGGTCGAGACGTACCAGCACCTGTCGGGGCTCACCAACGGGAACTACAAGCTCACCGCCTGGGTGCGCTCCGGCGGCGGACAGAGGTCCGCCTACATAGCGCTGAAGAACTGCGGCGGCGCCGAACAGCGCACCGACCTGCCGGTCTCGGCCGGCGGGTGGATCCGGATCGTCGTGCCGGTCAATGTGACCAACAACCAGTGCACGATCAGCATCAACAGTGACGCGAACGCGGGCAACTGGATCAATGTTGACGACCTGACCTTCGCATCGGGTACGTCCGGTACGTCGATCAAGGGCGCCGACGTCTCGTCCCTGGCCAAGAGCGAGGCCAAGGGCGGCGTCTACCGCAACAGCTCCGGCACGGCCGGCGACGCCCTCGCGATCCTCAAGTCGTCCGGCATGAACTACGCCCGCCTCAAGGTGTGGGTCGACCCGGCCGACGGCTACAACAACAAGGCCCGCGTCCTGGCCACGGCCAAGCGCGTCAAGGCGCAGGGCATGAAGCTGCTGGTCGACTTCCACTACTCGGACTTCTGGGCCGACCCCGGCCGCCAGGACAAGCCCGCCGCCTGGGCCGGACACTCGTACAGCCGGCTCAGGACGGACGTGTACAACCACACGTACGACGTGTTGAACGCCTTGAAGGCGCAGGGCACCACCGCCGACATGGTCCAGGTCGGCAACGAGATCAACGGCGGCATGCTGTGGAACGAGGGATCCACCTCCAACTGGACGCAGCTGGCCGGCCTGCTCAACTCGGGCTACGACGCCGTCAAGGCGGTCAACTCCTCCACCACCGTCGCCCTGCACCTCGCCGAGGGCGGTGACCTGGCCGGCACCCGCTGGTGGTTCGACAGCGCCCGCACCAACGGCGTGAAGTTCGACGCGATCGGCCTGTCGTTCTACGGCTACTGGCACGGCACCCTGGCCGAGTTCCAGACGACCCTCGACGACGCGGCCTCCCGCTACGGCAAGCCGGTCTTCGTCGCCGAGACCGCCTACCCGTTCCGCCTCGACGGCGAGGACTCCCACGAGAACATCATCAACACCAGTGACGAGCTGGTCTCCGGCTACCCGGCGAGCGTGTCCGGCCAGACCCGGTGGATGAACGACATGATGAGCATCGTGGAGGCCGTCCCGAACGGCCGCGGCCTCGGCATCTTCTACTGGGAGGCGACCTGGACCGCGGTGAACGGCAACGGCTGGGACCCGACCGACGCCTCCTCCGGCAACGCCTGGGAGAACCAGGCGCTGTTCGGCTACGACGACCGGGCCCTGTCATCGATGTCCTGGTTCCGCCACCGCTGACCCGCTCCTGGTCGAACTCCTTTGTGGCGTACGGCAGTTCCGTATCGGTCAACGATACGGAACTGCCGTACGCGGCGGCTTCGACTGCGCCACAGTGGGAAGACGCGGTGAGAGGACGAAGCCGCGAGGCAGGGGCACGACATGCTGAGGACTCCCACGGACGAGACGCGCCTGCGCATCCTGGCCTGGCTGAAGGAACCCGGCCCCGCCGCCGACGGGGTCACCGCGGACGCCGTCGCCGAGCGGTTCACGCTGCCGCGCCCGGTCGCGATCACCCACCTCCGGCTGCTCGAAGCCACCGGCATGGTGCGCACCAGCCGGTCCGCCGGCCGCGTGCGCTACCACCGCGACGAGATGCGGATCGCCGAGGTCGCCCGGATGTTTGAGAAGGGCTGGTAGGCGACCCGGTACGGCGGAATCTCCCCCACGGTGAAGGACACGCGCGCAATGGACCGTCCCACGGCACTCGACCGTCCCACGGCACTCGACCGTCCCACGGCACTCGTCCCACGCCACTACGTCGCGGTGGGCCACGGCCCCGAGGACGTGGTCGCCGACCCGCACGGACGCGTACTGACCGGCCTGGCGGACGGCCGCATCCTGCGGCTGGACGGCCTGGCCGATCCGGTCACCGCCCGTGCCGAGCCGGTCGCCGAGACCGGCGGCAGGCCGCTCGGCCTCGAACTCCTCCCGGACGGCGACCTGTTGGTCTGCGACGCCGAACGCGGACTGCTGCGCGTCGACACCGGCGACGGCACGGTCCGCGTCCTCGCCGACTCGGTGGCGGGGGAGCGGCTGCGGTTCTGCAGCAACGCGGTCGCCCTCTCCGACGGCAGCGTCTACTTCACCGTCTCCAGCCGCCACCACCCCCTGGAGCACTGGATCGGCGACATCGTCGAGCACACCGGCTCGGGACGGCTGCTGCGTCTGGCCCCCGGCACCGACACCCCCGAGGTGGTGCTGGACGGACTGCAGTTCGCCAACGGGCTCGCCGCCGGGGCCGACGAGTCCTTCCTCGTCGTCGCCGAGACCGGCGCCCGCCGGCTCACCCGTCTCCGGCTCACCGGGCCCGGGGCCGGGCGGAGCGAGCCCTTCGCCGAGAACCTGCCGGGCATGCCCGACAACCTCTGGCGCGGCGGCCCCGACGGACCGGTCTGGGTCGCGCTGGCCGGGCCCCGCGTCCCGCCCCTCGACCTGCTCCACCGCACCGGCCCCGCGGTGCGCCGCGCCGCCGCCCGCGTGGCCGTGCGCGCCCCGTTCCGCCCCACCGGCACGATCGCCGTCATGGCCTTCGACGACGAGGGCCGCGTCGTCCACCACCTCGCCCGCCGCCACTCCGGCTACCGCATGGTGACCAGCGTCTGCGAGGCGGCCGGGCACCTCGTCCTGGGCAGCCTGTGGGAGCCGGGCGTGGCGGTCTGCGAGCCGCCCTCCCCGACATGACCCCGGCCCGCCCCGGGGGTTAACCTGAACGCCTGGCCGCGACGACGCTCGCGGCGCGGCGGTGGGGCCCGCCGTACCCGAACCGCGGCAAGGACGCCGCCAACGGTCCCTACTTGCGACGGCACGCGCCCGCACGATCCCGGGCGCCGGCGAGTAGGAGACGCACCACCATGACCACCCCCGAGAGCCTCCGCGTTCCGGACTCCCCTCCGCGTCCGCCCTTCTGGCACGCCCAGGGCCCCGTCGTCACGGTCGTGGCGCTCGGCGGGGGAGTGGGGGCCGCGGCCCGCTACGCGGCGTCCCTGTGGTGGCCCCCGCACCCGGGCGGCTTCCCCTGGACGACCCTCTGGGTCAACGTCGTCGGCTGCGCCGTGATCGGCGTCTTCATGGTGGTCATCACCGAGTTCAGGGCCGCGCACCGCCTGGTCCGCCCGTTCTTCGGCACCGGAGTCCTCGGGGGCTTCACGACCTTCTCGACCTACGCCGTCGACATCCAGAAGCTGGCCGGCGGCGGCCACGTCCGCACCGGCCTGACCTACCTCGCCGTGACCCCGCTCGCGGCACTCACGGCGGTGTGGCTCGCGGCCTGGTCGACCCGCCGCGTCCTGAAGTGGAGGCAGCCATGACACGGCTGACCGGCAGGGCCCTGCGCCTGACCGTCCTCGTCGGCGAGAACGACACCTGGCACCACAAGCCGCTCTCCGCGGAGATCGTCCACCGGGCCCACACGGCGGGCCTCGCGGGCGCCAGCGTCTTCCGGGGCGTCGAGGGCTTCGGCGCCTCCTCCCTGATCCACACCTCGCGGCTGCTGTCGCTGAGCGAGGACCTGCCGGTCGCCGTCGTGATCGTCGACACCGAGCCGCGCGTCCGGGCGTTCCTCCCGCAGCTCGACGAGCTGGTGACCGAGGGGCTGGTGACCCTCGACGAGTGCGAGGTCATCAGGTACACCGGCCGGGACGACGATCCCGGCGAAACGGGCAGGAAGGGTAAGAAGTCGTTGTGAACTGGCTGCTGGTCATCGGCGGCGCGATGGTCGGCGCCCCGCTCCGCTACCTCACCGACCGGGCGGTCCAGTCCCGGCACGACTCGGTCTTCCCCTGGGGCACCTTCACGGTGAACGTCACCGGCTGCCTGGTCCTCGGGCTGCTCACCGGCGCCGCCACCCAGGTCCAGCTGCTGCTCGGCACCGGCCTGTGCGGGGCCCTGACGACGTACTCGACGTTCTCCTACGAGACGCTGCGGCTGACGGAGACCGGGGCACGTCTCCAGGCCGCCCTCAACGTCGCGGTCAGCGTGACGGCCGGTCTGGCCGCGGCCTTCGCGGGGGCGGCGCTGGCGGGTAGGTGAGACGCGTCCATGAGATCCGTTCTCGTCCGGGTGTAGTAAGACGGTCCCCTCCGCTCCAGCCCCCGATCAGAACTGGATCCCATGAGCGTCATCAGCATCGGTCAGGCCGTCGTCCTCGGAGCCGTCGAGGGGGTGACCGAGTTCCTGCCCGTCTCCTCCACCGGCCATCTGAAGATCGCCGAGGGGCTCATGGGCATCCCGGTCGACGACAGCGCCGTGGTCGGGTTCTCGGCCGTCATCCAGGTCGGCGCGATCGCCGCGGTGCTCGTGTACTTCTTCAAGGACATCGTGCGGATCGTCTCGGCCTGGGGGCGCGGCCTGCGCCACCGCGAGGAGCGCTACCACCACGACTACAAGTTCGCCTGGTGGGTCATCTGCGCGACGATCCCGATCGTCGCCGTGGGACTCGCCGCCAAGCCGCTCATCGAGGGCCCGCTCGCCTCGCTGTGGGTGGTGGCCGGCTCCCTGATCGTCGGCAGCGGCGTGATGTGGGCGGCGGACCAGATGGGCCGGCACAAGCGCGGTGAGGACGACACCTCGTTCAAGGACGCGATGCTCGTCGGCAGCTCCCAGATCCTCGCCCTGCTCTTCCCCGGCTTCTCCCGCTCCGGCGCCACGATGTCCACGGCGCTCATCCTCGACCTCGACCGCGTCGCCGCCACCCGGCTCTCCTTCTTCCTCGGCATCCCCGCGCTCACCGGTGCCGGCCTCTACGAGCTCAAGGACGCCCTGGGCACGGGGGTGGGCGCCGCCCCGCTCGCCGTGGGCACGGTCGTCTCGTTCGTCGTGGCGTACGCCTCCATCGCCTGGCTGCTGAAGTTCGTCGCCAAGCACTCCTTCAACGCGTTCGTGATCTACCGGATCGTGGTGGGAGTGCTGCTGTTCGGGCTGCTCGGAGCGGGTGTGCTGCACAGTTGAGTGGTCTGCCGGGAGGCGCCGCCGGCTGTCTGCGGCGCCATCGTGGCTCGTCGCGCGGTTCCCCGCGCCCCTTGGGGGCGACCCCTTGACAGCCGCCTCCCGTCGCCCGGAGTATCTCTCCCGTGAACCTGTCAGACAGCCGGACAGCCGGACAGCCCGTGCGGCGCGTCAGTGCCATGGAAGCGGTGCTGGCGCACCTGCGCGGTGCCATCGAACGGGGCGAGTACGCCATCGGCGACAAGCTCCCCTCCGAGGCGGAGCTGTGCCGCACCCTGGAGGTCTCCCGGCCCGTGCTGCGCGAGGCGCTGCGGGCCCTGCAGACCATGGGCCTGACCGTCTCCAGGACCGGCAAGGGCACCTTCGTCGTCGCCAGCACCGTCGAGGACCCCACCTTCGGCGACTACGCGGCCAGCGACCTGCTGGAGGTGCGCCGCCACGTCGAGATCCCGGTCGCCGGGTACGCGGCCCGGCGCCGCACCCCTGAGAACCTCGACCACCTGGCCCATCTGCTGGACCGGATGGAGCGGGAGACGGACACCACCGCGTGGGTCGCGATGGACACGCTGTTCCACCTCGCCGTGGCCGAAGCCGCCCAGAACCCGGTGTTCCGCCGGGTCATCGAGGAGATCCGGGACGCGCTGGCCCGCCAGTCGGCCTTCCTCAACGAGCTCGGCGGCCGCCGCGAGCAGTCCAACCGCGAGCACCGGGCGATCGTCGAGGCCCTGATCGACGGTTCCGAGAACGACGCGGTGGAGGCCATGGCCCACCATCTCGACCGCGTCGAGACGACCCTCACCGACATCGTGCGCTCCCCGCGCACGGACACCAGCACGGAAACCCCCATGGAAGGCGGACCCGAGGCGTGAGTGAGCAGTCCCTGCACGACGGCGTGCAGAAACGTTCCGGCCATGTCGACGCCGGAGACGCGGGCTACAGCAAGTCCCTGAAGTCCCGGCACGTCAACATGATCGCCATCGGCGGCGCCATCGGCACCGGCCTCTTCCTCGGCGCCGGCGGCCGCCTCGCCGACGCCGGCCCCTCCCTCTTCATCGCCTACGCGGTCTGCGGCCTCTTCGCCTTCCTCGTCGTCCGCGCCCTCGGCGAACTCGTGCTCTACCGGCCCTCCTCCGGCGCCTTCGTGTCGTACGCCCGCGAGTTCATGGGCGAGAAGGGCGCCTACACCGCCGGCTGGATGTACTTCCTCAACTGGGCGACCACCGGCATCGCCGACATCACCGCGGTGGCCACCTACACCCACTACTGGGGCATGTTCTCCGACATCCCGCAGTGGGTGATCGCGCTGATCGCGCTGGCGGTCGTGCTCACCGTGAACCTGATCTCGGTGAAGATCTTCGGCGAGCTGGAGTTCTGGTTCGCGATCATCAAGGTCGGCGCGCTCGTCGTCTTCATGTGCATCGGCATCTTCCTGCTGGTCACCCAGCACCCCGTCGACGGCCACAGCCCCGGCCCGTCCCTGATCAGTGACAACGGCGGCGTCTTCCCGCACGGCCTGCTGCCCATGCTGCTGATCATCCAGGGCGTCGTCTTCGCCTACGCCTCCGTCGAGCTGGTCGGCGTCGCGGCCGGCGAGACCGAGAACCCCGAGAAGATCATGCCGAAGGCGATCAACTCGATCATGTGGCGCGTCGGCCTGTTCTACGTCGGCTCGGTCGTCCTGCTGTCGATGCTGCTGCCCTGGAACAAGTACACGGCGGGGGAGAGCCCCTTCGTCACGGTGCTGTCCAACATCGGCGTCCCGGCAGCGGGCGGCGTGATGAACCTCGTCGTCCTCACCGCCGCCATGTCCTCCCTCAACTCCGGCCTCTACTCCACCGGCCGCATCCTGCGCTCCATGGCCATGGCCGGGTCCGCGCCCAGGTTCACCTCCGTGATGAGCCGCAGCCAGGTCCCCTACGGCGGCATCCTGCTCACCAGCGGCGTCTGCGTGCTGGGCGTCGGCCTCAACTTCGTCGTGCCCGCCGAGGCGTTCGAGATCGTGCTGAACTTCGCCGCGATCGGCATCCTCGCCACCTGGGGCATGATCATGATCTGTCACCTCCTCTTCTGGCAGAAGACCCAGAAGGGCGAGCTGACCCGCCCCGGCTACCGACTGCCGGGCTCCCCCTGGACCGAGATCGTGACGCTGGCGTTCCTCGCCTCCGTCCTGGTCCTCATGTACGCCGACGGCGGCGCGGGACGCACCACCGTGCTGTGCCTGCCGCTGATCGTCGGGGCCCTGGTCGCCGGATGGTTCGCCATCCGCGGCCGTATCGCCCGCAAGTCCACGACCGGAGCCGACGCGTGACCGACGCGCCGCTCCAGAAGCAGGCAGTGATGTACAGCAGTTCCCTCGCGGACGCACCCCTGGTCCGTGAACCCGTCCACGCCCCCGTCGCCCACCTCATACGCGGCGGAATCGTCGAAGGCATCCACTACGGCTCCGTCGTCGTCCTCGGCGCCGACGGAGCGGTCCAGCTCCAGATCGGAGACATCGAGGCCGCCTTCTACCCGCGCTCCGCGCTCAAGCCCGTCCAGGCCGTGGCCATGGCCCGGGC
This sequence comes from Streptomyces sp. NPDC006140, assembly GCF_040628815.1. Classification (NCBI taxonomy): domain Bacteria; kingdom Bacillati; phylum Actinomycetota; class Actinomycetes; order Kitasatosporales; family Streptomycetaceae; genus Streptomyces; species Streptomyces sp. NPDC006140. The sequence goes on from NZ_JBEXTS010000002.1 coordinate 795,534, forward strand.
CGGACTCCCGCTCCACGGCGAACTGCTGTCACTGACCGCGGCCAGCCACTCCGGCGAGGAATGCCACCTCGCCGGCACCCGGCGCATCCTCGAACTCGCCGGACTCACCGAGGACCACCTGCGCAACGTCCCCGACCTGCCGTTCGACCCGGTCGTCCGGGACGCCTGGGTGCGCGAGAACCGGCTGCCCTCCCGGCTCGCCCAGAACTGCTCCGGCAAGCACGCGGCCATGCTCTACACCTGCACCCTCAACGGCTGGCCCCTGGAGAACTACCTCGACCCCGCCCACCCGCTCCAGCAGGCGATCGCCGAGATCGTCGAGGACCTCACCGGGCAGCGCATCGCCGGCGTGACCGTCGACGGCTGCGGCGCGCCCCTGTTCTCCATCTCCCTGCACGGCCTCGCCCGCGCCGCCGCCCGGATCACCACCGCCGCGCCGGGCACGCCCGAGGCCCGGGTCGCCGACGCGATGCGCGAGCACGCGGAGATGGCCTCCGGCTCCGGGCGGGACGTGGCCGCGCTGATGCGGGCCGTGCCGGGGCTGCTCACCAAGGACGGGTTCGAGGGCGTGCAGGTCGCCGCGCTGCCGGACGGGCGGGCCGTCGCGGTGAAGATCGCGGACGGGGCGAACCGGGCGCGGGTGCCGGTGGCTGCCGCCGCGTTGGCCCGGGCGGGCGTGGACCCGGAGCTGCTCACCGAGTTCGCGGGCGAGCCGCTGCTCGGGGGCGGGCGGGAGGTCGGGCGGGTGCGGCCCGTTCGCTCGCTGGAGCCGGTCGCTGATGCCGCCTGCGCCTGACCACGTGCCGGGTACTCCCGTTCGGCGGCTGCGGCTCTGTTGTGGCTGATCGCGCAGTTCCCCGCGCCCCTGACGGGGCGCTCGTCCACTCTCAGTTCTCAGAAAAGGGATCCCTCACCCTCATGACCGCCGCCACCCGCTCCGAACACGATCTGCTCGGTGACCGTGATGTTCCCGCCGACGCCTACTGGGGTGTGCACACCCTGCGGGCCACGGAGAACTTCCCGATCACGGGTATGCCCATCTCCGCCTATCCGCACCTGATCGACGCCCTGGCGGCCGTCAAGGAGGCCGCCGCCCTCGCCAACGAGGAACTCGGGCTGCTCGATCCGAAGAAGGCCGCCGCCATCGTCGCGGCCTGCCGGGAGATCCGCGACGGCAAGCTGCACGACCAGTTCGTCGTCGACGTCGTCCAGGGCGGGGCGGGCACGTCCACCAACATGAACGCCAACGAGGTCGTGGCGAACCGGGCGCTGGAACTGCTGGGCCACGCCAAGGGCGAGTACCGGTACCTGCACCCCAACGAGGACGTCAACCTCGGCCAGTCCACCAACGACGTCTACCCCACCGCCGTCAAGATCGCGACGGTGTTCGCGGTCCGCGGGTTGCTCACCGCGATGTCCGTGCTCCAGGACGCGTTCGCCCGGAAGGCCGTCGAGTTCCGTGACGTGCTCAAGATGGGCCGTACACAGTTGCAGGACGCGGTGCCGATGACGCTCGGTCAGGAGTTCTCCGCGTACGCCGTCATGCTGGACGAGGACCGGTCCCGTCTTGCCGAGGCCGTCGAGTTGATCCATGAGATCAACCTCGGCGCCACGGCCATCGGCACCGGGCTCAACGCCCCCGCCGGCTACGCCGAGTCGGCCCGCCGCCACCTCGCGGCCATCACCGGCCTGCCCCTGGTGACCGCGGCCAACCTGGTCGAGGCGACCCAGGACTGCGGCGCCTTCGTCCAGATGTCCGGCGTGCTCAAGCGCATCGCGGTCAAGCTCTCCAAGAGCTGCAACGACCTGCGGCTGCTGTCCTCCGGCCCGCGTGCCGGCCTGGGCGAGATCAACCTGCCGCCCGTACAGGCGGGTTCGTCCATCATGCCCGGCAAGGTCAACCCGGTGATCCCGGAGGTCGTCAACCAGGTCGCCTTCGAGGTGATCGGCAACGACGTCACCATCACCATGGCCGCCGAGGCCGGACAGCTCCAGCTGAACGCGTTCGAGCCGATCATCCTGCACTCCCTGTCGGAGTCGATCACGCACCTGCGCGCCGCCTGCCTCACGCTCGCCGAGCGCTGCGTCTCCGGCATCACCGCCAACACCGAGGCCCTGCGCGCGACGGTGGAGAACTCGATCGGCCTGGTCACCGCCCTCAACCCGCACATCGGCTACACGGCCGCCACCGACATCGCCAAGGAGGCCCTCGCCACCGGCCGGGGTGTGGCCGAACTCGTCCTGGAGAAGGGCCTGCTCCCCGCCGAGACCCTCGCCGGCCTCCTGCGCCCCGAGGTCCTGGCGGGCAGCGGCCCGGCCCCGGCGGCCTGACGTACACACGCGCACCGGGACCGGCACGGAGGGACAATCGGGATCATGACGTCGTCGACGAGCTTCCAGCCGGTCCTGGAGCGCATCGCGGAGGAGATCGAGCGGACGCCCGGCCGCGGCCGGCCCGCCGACTACATCCCGGCGCTCGCGGCCTGCGACCCGCGCAGCTTCGGCATGGCCGTCGCCGAACCCGACGGCACCGTGTACGGGGTGGGGGACTGGCGGCAGCCGTTCTCCGCCCAGTCCATCACCAAGGTCTTCACCCTCGCCCTGGACCTCGCCCGCGAGGGCGACGCCCTGTGGGAACACGTGGGCCGCGAGCCCTCCGGCAACCCCTTCAACTCCCTGGTCCAGCTGGAGTACGAGAACGGCATCCCGCGCAACCCGTTCATCAACGCGGGCGCCCTCGTCGTCACCGACCGGCTGCACACCCGGACCGGCGACGCGTCGGGGGAACTGCTGGGATTCCTGCGCGCGGAGAGCGGCAACACGGAGCTGACCTTCGACAAGGAGGTCGCCGCCTCCGAGTCCGCCCACGGCGACAGGAACGCCGCGCTCGGCCACTTCATGGCGTCGTACGGCAACATCGACAACCCGGTGCCGGTCCTGCTCGACCAGTACTTCCGCCAGTGCTCCGTCACAGCGTCCTGCGCCGACCTCGCCCTCGCCACGACCTTCCTCGCCCGGCACGGCATACGCGCCGACGGCACCCGCCTCCTCACCCGCAGCCAGGCCAAGCAGATCAACGCGATCATGCTGACCTGCGGTACGTACGACGCGGCAGGGGACTTCGCCTACCGCGTGGGCCTGCCCGGCAAGAGCGGGGTGGGCGGCGGCATCATCGCGGTCGTCCCGGGCCGCTGCACGCTCTGCGTGTGGAGCCCGGGCCTGGACGAACGGGGCAATTCGGTGGCGGGTGTGGCGGCCCTGGACAGATTCACGACGCTGACGGGTCTCTCGGTGTTCTGAACGCCCCAAGGGGAGCGGCGAACCGCGCGACCGGCCACGACGCGCCCGCACCCTGCGTACCACCGCACCCGGCACACGGCACGCAGCCTGATCACCGGCCGGTCACACCTCTGCCTCCCCCCGGAGGGCACCGCGTCAACTCCCCGCCACCCCACGTTGACACTCTGCCCGAGTGTTGGCCATGGCTTTCCCCGTCGATCTCCGCCGCTGCCAGATACTCGGTCTGGCCGGCACCGCCTGCCTCGCCCTGGGCGGTGAGACGGCCGGAGCACTCCCCGTACGGGACCTCCTCCACCCGGCCTCCGCTCGCGCCGCCCTCGGCCTGGTCGGCGTCTACTTCGGCGTCGTCCTGCTGATCGCGGCCTGGGCGCTGCTCGGCCGGCTGGTGCGCGGCCCGAGGCCACCCGCTCCCCGCGCCCTGCTGCTCGTCCTCGCCGTCTGGGCCGCGCCGCTGCTGCTGGCCCCGCCGCTGTTCAGCCGGGACGTCTACAGCTACCTCGCCCAGGGGGCGATGGTCGAGGCGCACATGGACGTGTACGCGCACGGGCCGTCCCGGCTCGGCGGCCCGCTCGCCGACGAGGTCGCCCCGCTGTGGCGGCACACCGGCGCCCCGTACGGCCCGGTGTTCCTCGCCGTCGCGGCGGCCCTGTCCGGACTGACACGCGGTGAACTGCCCGCCGGACTCCTCGGGATGCGGCTCGTCGCGCTCGCCGGCGTCGGACTCATGGCGGCCGCGCTGCCCCGCCTCGCCCGGCACAGCGGCGCCGACCCGTCCGCCGCCCTCTGGCTGGGCGCCCTCAACCCGCTCGTCCTGCTGCACCTGGTCGCGGGCGCCCACAACGACGCCGTCATGCTGGGCCTGCTCGGCGTCGGCCTGGTGGCGGCGCTCGGCCGGTGGCCGGTCCTCGGCGCCGTCCTCGTCACGCTGGCCGCCCTGGTCAAGGCGCCCGCCGCCCTCGGGCTGGCCGCCGTCGTCGTCCTCCAGGTCCGCGCGGGCCGCAGCCCGGCGAAGGCCCTCGTGACCACCACCGTCGCGGCCGCCGGGACGACCGTCGCCGCCACGGCCGCGGCCGGCACCGGCTACGGCTGGATAAGCGCCCTCAACACCCCCGTGTCACCCCAGAACTGGGCCCTGACCACCCTGCTCGGCCGCGCCACCCGCGCCCTGCTGGAACACCTCGGCAGCGACCTCGCGCCGCTCGCGGTCCCCGCCTGGCACGCGCTGGGCATCCTCGCGGCCGTGGTCGCCATCGCGCTGATCTGGCTGCGGCTGCGCCCATGGCCGGTGTACGCGCTGGGCCTGAGCCTCGCGGCGGTGGCCGCCCTCGGCCCGGCGATCCGCCCCTGGTACGCCCTGTGGGGCCTGTTCCTCATCGCCGCCGCCGCGCCCAGCACCTCCGTACGCCACCGCATGGCCGCCGTGACCGGCGTGCTCGCGCTGTGCGTCCTGCCCAGCGGCGGGCCCGCGGACACCGGCCAACTCGTGCTGGCCGTCTCCGGCGGCGCCCTCGCGGTCGTCGTGCTGTGGCAGGCCCACCAGGCGGAACTCGCCCCGGCCCTGGGACGCGCGGCATGACCCCGGCCCTGCCGCGCACCGACCGGGGGCGGCTGCTGCTGGTGCTCGGTCTCGCCACGGCGGTGACCGTCTTCACCGCGACCGTCCCGCTGCTGCGCGACTGGTTCGACCTGCGCGTCTACTACGGCAGCATCGACACCTGGGTCCACCACGGCGGCCGGATCTACGACTACCGCGTGCCGGGCACGACCTACGGCTTCACCTATCCGCCGTTCGCCGCGGTCGCCATGCTGCCGATGGCCCTGCTGGACCTGCGGACCGCGATCGCCGCCGCCCTGCTGCTCAACCTGGCGGCCCTGGCCGTGGTCCTGCGCCTGCTCGCCGGGCCGGACCGGCATCGCCTCGGCTGGTACGGCTGGGCCCTGACCGCCTGCCTGCTCGCCCTGTTCGAGCCGCTCCGCGACACCTTCAGCTTCGGCCAGGTGAACCTGCTGCTCCTCGCCCTCGTCCTCACCGACGCGGCGCTGCTCGCCACCGGGCGCGGACGTCTGGCCGGCGTCGGCATCGGGCTCGCCGCCGCGATCAAGCTCACTCCGGCGCTGTTCATCGGACTGCTGCTGGTGGCCGGACGCCGCCGCGCGGCGGCGGTCGCCACGGCCGTCGCCCTCGGGGCCACCGCCCTCGCCGCCTGGGTGGACCCGGACGCCTCGCGCTTCTACTGGACCGAGGCGCTGTGGGACACCGACCGTGTGGGCCGCCTCGGCTATGTCTCGAACCAGTCGGTCCAGGGCATCCTGGCCCGGCTGGGCGAACCGGACCGGGCGGTGTGGGCGGCGGCGGTCCTGCTGATCCTCGGGGTGTGGGCCGTGCGGGCCCGCCGGGCGGCCGTGGCGGGGGACTGGACGGCCGCGTTCGCCCTGACCGGGCTCGCCGCCTGCCTCGTCAGCCCGATCACCTGGGTCCACCATCTGGTGTGGCTGCTGCCGTCCTTCGCCGTCCTGCTCCGCACGGGGCACCTCCGGATCGCGGGGGCCCTGTACGCCGTGCTGTGCACCAGCGTGGTGTGGCTGTGGTTCGACGACGCGTCCGGCGTCGACGGGTTCCTGGGCAGCAACACGTACGCCTGGATCACCCTGGGCCTGCTGCTGTGGCTGCCGGCCGGTCAGCTCCGCCCTGGCCTGCGGACCGGAAGCCGCAGCACCAGCACCACGACCGACGCACCCAGCCCGGCCGCACCCGCGATCAGCCCCGCCTCCGTCCAGACGGACCCGGGCTCCTCGGGGACGGCCGCGGCGACCGCCGGGGGCGTCGTCGTCTCCGGCCGCTCGGGAGCGCGCGACGCCGCGAGCGAGCCCACCGCCTCGACCCGCCCGGCCGACCTGAACCCCCAGTCGAGCAGGGAACGAGCCTCCTCGTACACGGCCGAGCCGCCGCCCTCCTGAGGGTTCATCACCGTCACGACCAGGGTGCGCCCGTCCCGGCGCGCCGCCGCGACGAGCGTGCTGCCCGCCTTGCTGGTATAGCCGTTCTTGATGCCGATCAGCCCCGGGTACGGCTCCACGCCCCGGGCGCCGCTCAGCAGCCGGTTGGTGTTGCGGATCGGGTACGACCAGTCGCCGCCGCCCGGGAACCTGGCCTCGACCGTGGCGCAGTACCGGGCGAAGTCGGGGTTGCGCAGCCCCACGGCGCCGAAGACGGCCAGGTCGAAGGCCGACGACACCTGGCCCGGGGCGTCGTAGCCGTCCGGTGACACCACGCGGGTGTCGAGGGCGCCCAGCGACCGGGCCTTGGCCTGCATCCGCTCGGCGGTGGCCCGCCAGCCGCCGTTGAGTTCGGCCAGGACGCGCACGGCGTCGTTGCCCGAGTTGAGGAAGACCCCGCGCCACAGGTCGGCGACCCGGTACGTACGGCCCTCGGTGACTCCGACCAGGCTGCTGCCCGCGCCGATGCCCCGGAGTTCCTCCGCGCGGACCGTGTGCCGGATGCCCGCCGGCAGCGACGGCAGCACCGTGAGGGCGAACAGGGTCTTCAGGGTGCTGGCCGGAGGCAGCCTGCGGTGGGCGTCGCGGGCGGCGAGCACCTCGCCGGTGCGGGCGTCGGCGACCAGCCAGGACAGGGCGGAGACCGCCGGGACGCGGGGCGCCCCGGCGCGCGGGCGGACCTGGACGCCGGGGCGGTGCAGCAGCGAGGGGTGCGGGGCCGCCGCCCTGGGCCCGGCCGGGGCACTGGGCTCCGCCCCGCCGGGGTCGGCCGCAGCGGCGGGCACCAGGGCCAGGAGGCACGCCGCGCAGAGCGCACCGGCTGACACGACAGCCCGGGAAGAGAATCCGATGATCATATGATCAACGTAGAAACGGTTGTGCTCCGTACGGCGACGACCGGGCCGCAGACGGCGCGCGAGCACCCGGATGCCGCACGGACGGCCTCGCACTCGGCTCGGGTGCGTCCGTCAGTCCGCGGGCAGTGTCGGCTGGATGCGCCGCAGGAACGTCGCGTTGTCCGGTGTCTCGCGCATCCGATCCAGGAGGGTCTCCAGACCGCCCTGCCCGTCCCGGCCCTGCAGCACGCGCCGCAGACCGTGCATGGCGGCCAACTCGCCTCGCGGCAGCAGGAGTTCCTCGCGCCGGGTGCCGGAGGGCGTGATGTCGACGGCGGGGAACAGGCGGCGGGAGGCCGGTTCGCGGCTCAGGCGGAGTTCCATGTTGCCGGTGCTCTTCAGCTCCTCGAAGTAGAAGTCGTCGGCCCGGGAGCCGGTCTCCACCAGGGCGGTGGCGAGGATGGTGAGGGAACCGCCCTCCTCGGCCGACCGGGCGGCGCCGAAGAACCGCTTGGGGCCGGTCAGCGCGGACGCGTCGACGCCTCCGGTGAGGATGCGGCCCCCGGAAGCGGCCGCGTTGTTGTGCGCCCGGCACAGCCGGGTCAGCGAGTCGAGGAGCAGGACGACGTCCTCGCCGGCCTCGACGCGCCGCTTGGCCCGCTCGATCACGAGGTCGGCGAGCGCGATGTGCTGCTTGGCGCTGCGGTCGAAGGTCGAGGCGTACACCTCGCCCCGCACACAGCGCAGCATGTCGGTGACCTCCTCGGGCCGCTCGTCGAGCAGCAGCATCATCAGCCGGCACTCGGGGTGGTTGCCGGTGACGGCCGCCGCGAGCTGCTGGAGGAGGACGGTCTTGCCGGTCTTGGGCGGGGCCACGAGGAGCCCGCGCTGGCCCTTGCCGACCGGCGCGATCAGGTCGACGACCCGCCCGGCGAGCCCGGCGGCCGGGTGCTCCAGGCGCAGCCGCTCGTGCGGGTGCAGCGGCGTCAGGTCCTGGAAGTGCCGGCGGCCGCGCAGGTCCGCGGGCGCACGGCCGTCGACCCGTACGACGTCGGTGAGGCCGCGCCGGTCGCCGAGGGGGCCCTCGACGAGGTCGCCCTTGCGCAGGCCGTGACGGCGGATCAGGGCGGGGGAGACGGCCGGGTCGGCGGGCGTGGGCAGACCGTCCTCGGCGCGCAGGTGCCCCTTCCCGCCCGGGTCGATGTCGAGGACGCCGGCGGCGGTCCGGGGCTCGGTGTGCTGCTGGACGGGCGGGGTGTCGAGTGTGGTGGTCATGGTGGGGTGTCCTTTCACGGACGGCAGGCCTGGGACATGCGAAGGGAAGGGAAGGGGAGAGGGCCGCGAGGGGAGGGGCCTGGGGCACGCCTCTGGCGGCGGGGAACAGCACCTCGGCTACGACAGAGCACATCAGGATGCTGGAAAGGAGAGAGAGAGCGAAATGCAGAACCGCACCGGCGCCCACAGACAGGGGCGTGCACGAGTGCTGTCTCCAGGCTATCACCCGACGACGCGCCGGGCGAGGGGAACGGGTTTCAGCGCGTGGCCAGGAGCCCGTACAGCAGGGGGATCCGCGGCTCGGGCAGCCGCCACCAGCCGTACTCCGTACGGACCATCCGGGGCCAGCGCGGCCAGGGAAGTTCGTCGCTCTCGCGCAGTCGCCGCACGGCCAGTCCCGCTCCGGTCAACGCGTTGACGACCTCTCCGATTCCGTGCATCCACTCGTAACTGTCCGTGGCGCCCTCGACGGCCGGGCCGTCCGTGTACGTGTGGGTCGCGTCCCGGTGCACCGGACCACCGCCGCCCAGGTAGTCGTGGCGCAGCAGCAGTTCGGGACCCTCGCCCGGAGCGGGTTTCGGGCCGAGGGAGTTGAGCAGGGGGTGGAACTCGACGACGTACAACCGGCCGCCCGGCCGCAGCAGTCGCCCGACGGTCCGCGCCCACCGCTCCAGGTCGGGCAGGTAGCACAGCGCGCCCTTGCCGGTGTACACGACGTCGAACCGCCGCCCGTCCAGGGCCTCCACGGCGTCGTACACGTTCGCCCGGACGTATGTCACGTCGGCTCCGGCCCGCTCCGCGATGCCGCTCGCGGCGGCCACGGACGCCGCGGAGAAGTCGAGGCCGACGGCCCGGGCCCCGCGCCGGGCGAACGCGATCGCCTCCGTGCCGAGATGGCACTGCAGGTGCAGCACGTCACGGCCGGCCAGATCGCCGAGGTCCTCCCACTCGAAGGGCGCGAACCAGCGCTCGGGATCGAGGTCCTGGTCGAGACCGTAGAACCGGCTGGCGAGGTGGACGGGCGTACGGGCGTCCCAGTTGGCCTGGTTGACCCGCATCAGCCGGTCGTGCTCGGCGGACGTCATGGCAGACATCCAAACACAGCGCACTGGCCTAGGCTGAGTCGATGTTCAGCCCCGAAGGCCCCAGTCTGCGCGAACTCGCCGTCCAGGCGCTGTCGTCCGTCGAACGCGGCTACGACCTCCTCGCGCCGAAGTTCGACCACACGCCCTTCCGGACGCCCGACGCCGTGCTCGACGCCGTCGGCTCGGCACTGCGGCGCATGGGGCCCTTCGACGCCGGGCTCGACCTGTGCTGCGGCACCGGCGCGGGCATCGGCGTGCTGGCCGGGGTGTGCCGGGAGCGCGTCACCGGCGTCGACTTCAGCGCGGGCATGCTCGACGTGGCCCGGCAGCGGGCCCGGCCGGCGGGGCCGCCGGTCTCCTTCGTCCGCGCCGACGCCCGCGCCCTGCCCTTCGCACCCGCCTTCGACCTGGTGGTCAGCTTCGGGGCCTTCGGGCACTTCCTGCCGCGCGAGGTGCCCGGGCTGTTCGCGCAGGTCCGCTCCGTGCTGCGGCCGGGCGGCTGCTTCGCCTTCCCGCTGGTCGCCCCGCCCCGCCCGGGCTCGCTCGGCCACGGGATGCTGCTCGGCTTCGACACGGTGATGCGGGTGCGCAACGCCCTGTGGCGGCCGCCGTTCGTCATGTACTACCGCGCGGTCCGCTTCGGGGACGTCCTGCGCGCGCTCGCGGAGGCCGGTTTCCGGGTGGAGCTGTACGCGCTGCCGGAGTTCGGGCGGCGCCGGGACGGCAGCCCGCGGGTGCGTCTCGTCGCCGCCCGGCCCCCGGGCTAGTCAGCCGCGCAGGAAGTTCAGCAGATCGTCGTTGAACGCCTTCTCGAAGTCGCCCACCAGGCCGTGCGGGGCGCCCGGGTACACCTTCAGCGTCGCGTCCTTGACCAGCTGGGCGGTGCGCTGGGCCGAGGCGGCGATCGGCACGATCTGGTCGTCGTCGCCGTGCGCCACCAGCGTCGGCACATCGATCCGCCCCAGGTCCTCGGTGAAGTCGGTCTCCGAGAACTGGGCGACGCAGTCGTAGGCGCCCTTCAGCCCGGCCTGCATGCTCCACAGCCAGAACGCGCGCCGCACGCCTTCCGAGACGGCGGCCCCGGGCCGGTTGAAGCCGTAGAAACTCTCGCTCAGCTCCCAGTAGAACTGCGAGCGGTCCGCCGCCACGGCCGCGCGGATCCCGTCGAAGACGTCCTTCGCGGTGCCCTCCGGGTTGGTCTCCGTCCGCAGCATCAGCGGCGGCACCGCGCCCAGCAGCACGGCCTTGGCGACCCGCGCGGTCCCGTGCCGCCCGATGTAGCGGGCCACCTCGCCGCCGCCGGTCGAATGGCCCACCAGGACCGCGTCGTTCAGGTTCAGCGACTCGATCAGCTCGGCCAGGTCGTCGGCGTACCGGTCCATGTGGTTGCCCTGCCACGGCTGGCCCGAGCGGCCGTGCCCCCGGCGGTCGTGCGCGATCGCGCGGAAGCCGTGCTCGGCGACCAGGCGGGCCTGCCCGTCCCACGCGTCGGCGTTGAGGGGCCAGCCGTGGCTGAACACCACGGCTGGCCCCTCGCCCCAGTCCTTGTAGTAGATCTCGGTCCCGTCGGACGTGGTGAACGTACTCATGTGCATCCTCTCGGCGGGGGTCGGCGGGGGCGGCGGCAGACGATCAGACGAAACGCCGTACGAACGTCAGCGCGGTGTCCGCGACCTCCTGCCAGCCGTGGTCGATGGTCAGGGCGTGGCCCCTGCCCTTGATCTCGATGATCTCCGTGATTCCGGGATTGCGCCGCTGGCGTTTGTAGGAGGCGTTCGACAGCGCCCAGGGCACGGTGTGGTCCTTCTCTCCGGAGATGATCAGCAGCGGACCGCGCTCCGGGTTCTCGGTGTCGACCTTCGCCTCGGTCCACGGGTCGAGGTTCGCCGTGGCCGCCTGGAACAGCGGCGCGCCCGGCGCAGGTACGGCGAACGTCTCGTACAGCTGCCGCGCCTCCTCGTCGCTGACCGCGTTGGCGAAGGAGTACCGGAACTGGTCGAACGTGAGCGGCACGGCACGGTTGCGGTTCGCCGGGTTGGTGAGCACCGGCGCCGCCGCGCGCAGCGACGACACGGGCAGCGGCAGCACGCCCCGGAACGGCGCCGGGTCGATGGCGACCGACGCGGCGGACAGGCCCCGCCCGGCGAGAATCTGCGTGAGCAGTCCGCCGAACGAGTGACCGATGACCGCCGGCCTGCGCTTGAGGCCGCCGATCAGTGCCGCCAGATGGTCGGCGACCTGCCCGACCGTCTTGCCGGCGAGGACCTCGGGGTGCCGGTTGGCCTCCTCGACGGTGTCCGGGTCGTCCGGCCAGGACAGCGAGACCGGGGCGTACCCGGCCCGTTCGAAGTGGTCCGCCCAGCGGTCCCAGCTGCTGGGCAGCAGCCACAGTCCGTGGACGAAGACGACGGGCGTGCGGCCGGCGGCGTCGGCCCGCTCGATCAGCTCCTCGTCATGCGTGGTCATACGGTCGTTCCCCCTGGACTCGGTGTCGGTCACGGAGACCCGTGGTCGGTCACGGCCACCCTGGTAAACGTGCACAGGGCGTTCACCTCTGGCCGATACTGGCAGCGGAGACGGTCGGCGGATCGGCCCTGGGTGCCCGGTCCTCGACTCACCGTGCCGGGGGCGGAGAGGACTGGGGATGATCCTTCTGGACACAAGCGAGTTACCGGTGGACGAGCGGGTGGAGGCGTTCCGGGCCGCCCTGCTCACCGCGTCCGTGCCGTCGCTGGTCAGGATGGAGGAGGGCGGGGAGCGGGCGTTCGCACGCATGGAGCGGTGGCACTTCGGCGAGCTGGCGCTCTTCACCAGCGGCTCGTCCGGCTGGGCCGTCAGCCGGAGCCCCCGCTACCTGCGCCTCGAAGGCGCGCCGATGGTCTCCCTGTCCCTCCAGGTCCGCGGCACGGGCCGGTTCGGCCAGTCGGGCCGGCAGGAACGGGTGGCGCCCGGCGAGCTGATGCTCAACGACCTGACGATCCCCTACGACTTCGCCTGGTCCGGCCGCGGCGGCGCACAGGCGCTCCAGGTGCCGTACGACGCCCTCGGCGTGCCGCCGCGCATCGTCCGCCGGGGCGCCGAACGGCTGCGGGCCAGTCCGCTGTACGACCTGGTCCGCGCGCACATCGGCCGCCTCCAGGCCGACGCCGACACCCTCGCCGGCGACCCGGGCGCCGCCGCCCTCGGCTCGGCCACCGTGGAACTCGTGCGCGCGCTGCTCACCTCGGCCGCCGGCGTGGACGCCTACGCCCGGCCCGCGCTGGCCGAGTCGCTGCTCCAGCGCGTCCTCGCCTACGCGCGCACGCATCTGACGGAGCCGGACCTCACGCCCGCCCGTATCGCACACGCCCACAGCATCTCCGTGCGCGCCCTGTACCGCCTGTGCGCGCGTGCCGGGCTGAGCCTGGAGCAGTGGATCATCGAGCAGCGGCTGGAGGGCGCCCGGGCCAGCTTGGTCTCCCCGGCAGGGCGCACCCGGACCGTCGCGTCGGTCGCCCGCGCCTGGGGGTTCACCGACCCGAGCCACTTCACGCGCCGCTTCAAGGCGGCGTACGGCGTGACGCCCCGGCGGTGGCGGGCCGCGCAGTCCGGCCCGGCAGAGTGAACTCGTAGACGAGCGCGTCCTGCCGGGCGTCCACGACGAGGTCGGTGATCTCCAGCGGACGCGCGTACTGGTCGTGCACCCGGCGGGTGACCCGCACCGACGGCGTGCTCGCGGACCGGGTGATGGTGTCGCGGTGGTGCAGGGTCAGGCCGGCCCGGCGCATCCAGTCGTAGGCCCGCCGCAGCTGCGCGGCCGCCGTGCCGTCGGCGCGGTCGCGATAGCGGGCCAGTTCCTCGACCTCCGCCAGCGCCACGGCGGAGAAGGATGTCACGGCGGTCCGCAGCCCGCGCCCGTCGGCGGTCGCGTACCGGTAGCGGTGGATCAGCGTCGGACGTCCCGGGGCCAGCCCCAGCGCCTCTGCGTGGTCCGGCGAGGGCGGCTCCCAGACGACGGTGGCGCGGGAGACGGTGCCCGGTGTCGCGGCGCGGGCACCGACCGGGAAGGTGAGCGAGGCAGGGCTCTCGACGGGCGGGCCGGGCAGGGTCGCGTGGCTGCCGCGCCGGTCGGTGGCGACGAGGCCGTCCCGGCGCAGCAGCTCCAGGGCCTGCCGCACGGTCTCCCGGCTGACCCCGAAGTGCCCGGCCAACCGCCGTTCCCCCGGCAGGCGTTCACCCGGTGGGACGGTGCCGTCGCGCAGTTCGCCGAGCAGCTCCGACGCGATCCGTCGGTACAGGGGCTCCTCTTCGGTCAGCGGGTGGTCGGGCGGGGTGGTGCGGGCCATGCCGCGCCTCCTGTCGGTGACGTGCGGTAGCCGTGCGGGCTCGGTGCGCCACCAGGTCTAGCATTGGTCTAAACCAGCAGGGAAGGGCGGCCGGGCGGTTCGGCCGGAACCGGACCGCCCGCGCTCACCGTCACAGCGCGCCGTACAGGGCGTCCACCAGCGCCATCTTCCGTGGGTCGTCCGCGATATGAGGCCCCATCCGGTTCATCACATAGCCCAGGGACACCTCCGCCTCCGGGTCGGCGAGCCCGCAGGAGCCGCCGAAGCCGTCGTGTCCGAAAGCGCGCGGGTTGGGTCCGTAGGAGCCGTTGGTCCCGCTGAGCCAGAGTCCGAGCCCCGCCTCCGTCTCGGCGGCGAGCCCGGCGCCGAGCACCAGGTCCAGGCACCTGCCCTGACTCTCGCGCACCCGCTCGGCAGCCTCGGAGGAGAGAACGCGGTGACCGCCGTAGACGCCGCGCCCCGCGAAGACGGCGTACAGCTCGGCGACCGCGCGGGCGGTGCCGTGCCCGTTCGCCGCGGGGATCTCGGCGGCCCGCCAGCCGGGTGTGCCGGCCGCGGCGGCCGACACCGCCGGGTTGGTCACCGCGGCGATCGCCGCCGGAGTCAACTGCGCGAAGACCGCGGCCTGTTCACTGGTCGTCGCGACCGGCGGCTGGACCAGCTCGGCCGCCCGGCCGTAGTCCTTCCCCGGCAGGCCGATGGTGAAGTCGATGCCGAGCGGCCCGGTCACCTCCCGCTCGAGGAACGCCCCCGGCCGCAGTCCCGACACACGCCTGACGACCTCGCCGACCAAGTGGCCGTAGGTGAGCGCGTGGTAGCCGGAGCGTGTGCCCGGCTCCCACCAGGGCTCTGTAGCCGCGAGCCGCTGCGTGGTCAGCTCCCAGTCGCAGAGCTGCTCCAGGGAGTGCGGTTCCCGCAGCCCGGCCAGGCCGGCGCGGTGGGACAGCAGGTGCCGTACGAGGACCTTCTCCTTGCCCGCCGCGGCGAACTCGGGCCAGTACGCGGCCACCGGCGCGTCGAGGTCGAGCAGCCCCCGGTCGACGAGGACGTGCGCGCACAGCGCCACCGGGCCCTTGGTCGTGGACCACACGTTGACCAGCGTGTCCCGCTCCCACGGCCGGGAGCGTGCCGCGTCGGCCCAGCCGCCCCACAGGTCCACCACGGTCCGGCCGCCGACGATGACGGTCACCGCCGCGCCCAGCTCGCCCCGCTCCCGGAAGTTCTCCTCGAAGGCCTCGCGCACCGCCGCGAAGCGCTCGTCGCAGTGACCGTGCACCCGCGCCTCGCGCTCGGGCGCCGCGTTCTCGGGCGTCCCAGGCTCGGATGCTTCGGGCTCGGATGTCTTGTGCTCGGCTACCTCGTGCTCGGGCATGGGCCCCACCCCTCCGCCGGTCGTCTCGGGCCCGGGCCGCCCTCTCGCGGCCCGGGCGCCAAGAACGTACCGACTGGTCGGACCAAGGTGGAAGCCCGTCGGCGGGGAACGGCCGGATCAGATGTACGAGCGCATCCAGCGCAGCTTGGCCGCCTCCTGGAAGGGACCGCCGCCCTCGTGGTCGTTGAAGTCGTACACCTCGATCGCCTTGTCCTCGTGGCTCCAGGCGTTGAAGGCCGCGAAAACGGTGGAGGGCGGGCAGGTCTGGTCCTCCAGGGCGGCCGAGAAGAGCGCGGGGGCCCGGCCGCGGGCGGCGAAGTGGACGCCGTCGAAGTAGGACAGGGTGCGCAGGGCCTCATCGGTGCGGCCGCGGTGCGTCTTGAGGTAGAGGCCGATCTCCCGGTAGGGGTGGCGGTCCGTGAGCGTCGCCGCGCGCGGGAAGTCGCACAGGAACGGCACGTCCGGGGCGATGCCCGCGAGGTCCGGGACCAGGCCGCCGACCGCGATCGTGATGCCGCCGCCCTGGCTCGAACCGACGGCCACCGTGCGCGCCGGGTCGGTGAGGGGGTGCGAACGGGCCGCCTCCACGGCACGCACCGCGTCCGTGAACACCCGGCGGTAGTAGTAGTGCTCCGGCGCGTCGATGCCGCGCGTCATGAAACCGGGGTAGGCGGGCGCGCCGCCCACCGGGTCCGCCGTGCCGCCGCCCGCGCCCCAGGCGCTGCCCTGCCCGCGGGTGTCCATCACGAAGTGCGCCCGGCCCGAGGATGCCCACAGCAGGTGCTCGTGCGGCAGCCCGCGCCCTCCGCCGTAACCGATGAACTCCACGACCAGCGGCAGCGGGCCCTCCGCCCCGGCCGGCAGGGTCAGCCAGCCCTTGACCGGATGGCCGCCGAAACCGGCGAACGTCACGTCGAGCACCTGCACGGTGGACAGGCCGGTGTCGACCGGTTCGAAGCGGGCGTCCAGGTCGTGCTCGCGCGCCTCCTGCAGGGTCTTGGACCAGAACGCGTCGAAGTCCTCGGGCTCGGCGGACGCGCTGCGGTACTCACGGAGTTCGTCGAGAGGAAGGTCGAACAGTGCCATGCAGGACCACCTTGGGTGAGGAGCGGCTGCGAAGACGGTGCAGATGATCACATTACGGGGGCGGCCGGAGGAACGGCAGGGCTTTCCAGCGGTCTGCGCCCTTCGACGGCGCCTGCGCAGGGAGGGCAGAACACTGGCACGGAGCACCGGGGGCGGGTGCGTCTGCGGGCACGGTCGCCTCACGCGTCGCGATGCGTCCACTCCGGCTCCGTACGGGCCCAGGCCCGCTCCCACTCGGCCAGCCGCCGGCGCATGGCCACCCGGCGGACGAGGCCGTGGCCGAGCAGCACCACGAGCACCGCACCGCCCGTGGCGCACGTGCCGATCGAGAGGGTGTGCTGCCAGACCGCGGTGCCGTCCACCGGCGGATTCACGTTCCGCCCCCGGGAGTCGAACCAGACATCGACGGCCTCGCCCGGCCGGGTGCCCGCGGAGACCCGTGCCGTCGCCGTGCGCGTGCCCTCGCCGGGCTCCGTCCAGCGCACGGTCGCCCGGTAGGCCTGCTGCCCGCCGGCCTGCACCGACGGCAGTGGGCCGCCGTTCCGGTCGACCACCTCGGCGCGTACGCGATGCCGCTCGGCGCGCTGCTCCGCCGAGACCGACCGCGCCTCGCCGTGGGCCCACACGGCGGCCGCCACTCCCACCAGCGGCGCGACCACCGAAACCAGGACGGCGACCACCAGCACCGTCCACGCCTCGACGACGTCCGACCGGCGCCGCAGCGGACTGCGCCGCCATCGCCAGCCGGGCACCCGGGTTCGCATGTCGACCTCCTCGCCGTCACCGCTGCCGGAGGGCCGGACCGGTGGTGCGGTGGCGGCGCCGCCGCTCCCTTCGCGTCACGCCACACGTGCGAGTGTCCACACGGATCTGGTACCCCCTCCGACGCACATCGATCGCTCACGGCCTCGTCGCCGCCTGACGGGCCGGCTCGGCCCACGCCGTACGGAGGCGCAACGCCGCACGGGAGGGCGAAGCCCTGCGGCCGGGGTGCCCGGACCGGCCGGGGCGAAACACCGGGCTCCGCCCTGTGGCAGGGGACACGCCACGGGCCGCGGCAACACCGGGAGCAGCAGCCCCCGTCGGGGTCAGCCGAAGCGCTCGATCCGGATGCGGTCCACCGGCTGACCGGCCGTCACGAGCAGGCGGGAAGCGTGCTCTGCGAAGGAGTTGGAGCCGCACACATAGGCCTCCCACCCACCAGGAGGCTGCTCGGCCAGGAGCGGCGCCACATGGGCGGCCGCCATACGTCCCACCGGCACACCCTCCGGTGCCCGCCGCGTGAAGACGGGTGTCGTCTCCGCCCCCAACTCCCGGGCATAGATGAGCTCCTCCGGGCTGCGCGCGGACACCAGCATCCGCAGCGGCACGGCCAGGTTCCGCGCCCGGTGGTGGCGGACCATCGACATCAGCGGCACGACGCCGGAGCCGGCGCCGATCAGCAGCGCGGGCCGGTCGCCCGGCCAGGCGAAGAAGCCGCTCACCGGGCCCCGTACCTCGACCCGGTCGCCGACCCGGGCCACGGTGTGGAACCAGCCCGAGACCTCACCGCCCTCGACGTGATCCAGGGTCAGCTCGACGTGCCCGGAGGCGTCCGGCGCGGAGGCGATCGAGTAGTGGCGCTGGGCCGTGTAACCGTCCTCGGCGGTCAGCCGCACCATCAGGTGCTGGCCGGGCACATGACCCGGCCAACCGGGCACGGCGAACCGGAACGTGGAGGCCCGCGGGGTCTCCCGGCGGATCTCGGTCAGCGTCGCGGTCTGCCACACGGAGGCGGCCTGCTCGCTCACGGCGATGCGCCCGGGCACGGCGAACCGCGTGGGCGGAACGAAGGTCTCAGTCACCGGAGTACCTCTGCTCCTCCCAGGGGTTGCCCCGCTCGTGGTAGCCGTTCCGCTCCCAGAAGCCCGGCTCGTCGTGGTCGAGGATCCGCAGACCCGCGATCCACTTGGCGCTCTTCCAGAAGTACAAGTGCGGCACCAGCAGCCGCGCCGGGCCGCCGTGTTCGGGGGCGAGCGGCCGGCCGTCGTACTCCCACGCGATCCAGGCGCGCCCGCCGGTCAGGTCGGCGAGCGGGAGGTTCGTCGTGTAGCCGGTGTGGGAGTAGGCGACGGCATGGGTCGCCGACCCATGGGGCCGGACCACATCCAGGAAGGCGTCCAGGGACACGCCCGCGAACCGCACACCGAACTTCGACCAGCTCGTCACGCAGTGGATGGCGCCCTCGTACGCCGACGACGGCAGCCGGTGCGCCTCCTCCCAGTCCCAGGTGCGGGGCTCGGCCACCAGACCGTCGACGCGGAACGTCCAGTCGGCGGGTGCGAGATCGGGCGTGACCTCGGCGGACAGGACCGGCCAGTCGTCACCGGCGTCGTACTGGCCGGGCGGCAGACCGGGGTCGTCGACGCGCGGTCGCCCGGTGAAGCCTCGGGTGATGTGCATGGGGTGGTGCCTCCGGGGCCGGGCCGGCGGTGCCCCGCCGGCCGGCGAACTCAGTGATTGCGTATTCAACCGTACGTGCCGTGCGGCCGTGCGTCCTGGCCCTGCCCCTCGGGCCACGCGTTGTACCGCACGAGGTAGTCGGCGAACCGCGCCAGATCCGCCGCCGGCCAGTGCGCCAGCCGCTCCCGGAAGGCCGCCCGGCGGCTCTCGGTGACCTGGGCCAGGATGCGCCGCCCGGCCCGCGTCAGGTGCAGCACCTGGACCCGCTGGTCCTGCGCGTCGGGGCGGCGCTCGATGAGGCCGGCACGCTCCAGCGCGGCCACCTGGCGGCTGACCGTGGACTTGTCCAGGGCGTAGTGGGCGGCCAGGTCGGTGGCGCGGCACCCGCCGCTCTCCTCCAGGTGCCCGAGCAGCGTGTACGACACCAGCGACAGCTCGGGGTGCATCCGCCCGGCCGCGGCACGGGCGCGGCGGGCGAAGACCGTCATCTCCCGCTGGATGGTCTCCACGGCGTCGGCTGTGTGCACGGGACCTCCCTCACGGCGCTGCTGCGTCCCCTCCCATGGTTGCATGATCCAACCAGTTGCCCCGGCGAGCACCGTGCCGTGCCGGGCGACCGGCCCGTCGGGTAGTGTGGCCGCCGGCTGTGGACGGACCCAGCCGTGCGAAGCCGGGGAGGTGAGACCCATTACCGCTGTGTCAGCTCGGGTGCTCTCCTCTCGATGTCGCGCGGATCGCCGACCGTAGGCGTCCGCCGGAGCGCCCTTCGGTTCCCGAAAGGCTCTGGGCTTCCATGCCGTCCGTTTCTCCCGTACCACCGTCCACGCCGCCGTCCCGTGACTCCGTCGTCGACGCCCTGCGCTCCGCGGGCTGCGTCTTCGCCGAGGACGAGGCCGAGTTGATCCTCACCACCGCGCGCACGCCCGCCGAGGCCGCCGCCATGACCGCGCGCCGCGTCGCGGGCGAACCCCTCGAACTCGTCGTCGGCTGGGCCGAGTTCGCGGGTCTGCGCATCACGATCGAACCCGGCGTCTTCGTGCCGCGCCGCCGCACCGAGTTCCTGGTGGAGCAGGCCCTGGACCGGGCGCCCGGCTCGACCGTCGTCGTGGACCTGTGCTGCGGCTCGGGCGCCGTGGGCGCGGCGCTGGCCGCCGGACTGGGCCCCGTCGAACTGCACGCCGCCGACATAGACCCGGCCGCCGTGCGCTGCGCCCGGGGCAATGTCGCCGCCGCCGGCGGCCACGTCCACCAGGGCGACCTGTTCGAGGCCCTGCCCGGCGAGCTGCGTGGCCGGGTCGGCATCCTCGCGGCCAACGTGCCGTACGTCCCCAGCGGCGAGATCGGGCTGCTGCCCCTGGAGGCCCGCGACCACGAGCCGCTGGTCGCCCTGGACGGCGGCGCGGACGGCCTCGACGTCCTGCGCCGCGTCGCCGCCGAGGCCCCTCACTGGCTCGCGCCCGGCGGCTGTGTCCTGGTCGAGACGAGCCGGCACCAGGCCCCGGCCGCCGTCACCGCCTTCGAGCGCAACGGTCTGACGGCCTCCGTGGCCGTCTCGGAGGAACGGCACGCCCATGTGGTGATCGGCGTCAGACCGTAGCGTCGGTCAGTCCGGAGCGGTCGCCCGCGCGATGAGCAGCGCCACGTCGTCGAAGTTGTCCGGCTCGTGCAGCGTGCGCAGCAGCAGGTCGCAGACCTCCTCCAGCGGCCGGTCGGGGCCGTCGAGCAGGGACAGCAGGGTGTCGAGCCGTTCGTCGAGCGGGTCGCGGCGGGTCTCGACGAGTCCGTCGGTGTAGAACACCAGCCGGTCGCCGGGTTCGAGGTCGACGGTGGTCGTGGAGAAGGCGACGCCGCCCACGCCGAGCGGCACACCGGTCGGCAGGTCGAGCAGCTCCGGCGGCCGGCCGGCCCGCACGCGCACCGGCGGCAGAT
Source organism: Streptomyces sp. NPDC006140 (assembly GCF_040628815.1). Lineage (NCBI taxonomy): Bacteria > Bacillati > Actinomycetota > Actinomycetes > Kitasatosporales > Streptomycetaceae > Streptomyces > Streptomyces sp. NPDC006140. The sequence goes on from NZ_JBEXTS010000002.1 coordinate 816,181, forward strand.
GCCCGGCGTTGGCGATCCGGCACTGCCGCAGGTGCGGGTCGTGGACGGCGTACACGCAGGTGGCGATGGCCTGCTCCAGCCCCGTGGTGATCCTGTCGAGGTGCTCCAGCAGCACGGCCGGATCGAGGTCCAGGGAAGCGAGGGTGTTGGTCGCCGTGCGCAGCCGGCCCATGGCCGCCGCCGCGGGGATGCCGCTGCCCATCACATCGCCCACGACCAGCGCCGTCTTGCCGCCGTCCAACGGGATCACGTCGAACCAGTCGCCGCCCACCTCGCTCGTGGCCCCGGCCGGCTGGTAGCGGGAGGCGACCTCCAGCCCGCCCGTCACCGGCGGATGGCTGGGCAGCAGGCTGCGCTGGAGGGTGAGCGCGGTGTCGCGGGCGCCCTGGTACCAGCGGGCGTTGTCGATCTGCACGGCGGCCCGGGCGGCCAGCTCGCGGGCCAGCAGCAGGTCGTCCTCGGTGAACGGCAGCGGATTGCGGGTGCGCTTGAGGTCCAGGGCACCCAGCACCTCGCCGCGCGCGATCAGCGGCACCGCCAGATAGGAGTGCACCCCGGCCCGCCCCAGCAGCTCGGCCGCCTCCGGGGACCGCGCGATGCGCACCAGGTCCTCGTCCTCGACCTCCGGCAGCATCACCGGTCTGCCGGTGCGCACGCACTCGGTGACGAGCCGGTCGGGCGCGTACCGGGCCGCCTGCCCGGGAGGGTCGGCCGCCTCCAGCGCCTCGGCGGAGTCGTACCCCTGGACGGCCAGCGCTCGGATCACGGCCGCCTCGGTGGGGCCGAGGCTGGTGCGCCGGCCCTGCACCACCGCGTCCAGCAGGTCGACGGCCGCGATGTCGGCGAGCTCCGGTACGGCCACGTCGGCGAGTTCGCGGGCCGTGCGGTCCAGGTCCAGGGACGTGCCGATCCGCCCCGAGGCGTCGGCGATCAGGGCCAGGCGCCGCCGGGCGGCCTCGGCCTCGATGCCCGCCCGGTACTGCTCGGTGACGTCGACGATCGAGACGGCCACGCCCAGCACCGTCCCGAAGGCGTTCTCCAGCCGGTACAGCGAGATCGACCAGGCGTGGTCCTGGTGGGGATCGGCCGGGGTGCGGCCGATCGTGGACTGGTCGACGACGGGCCGGCCGGTGTCCAGCACCCGGCGCGCCGCGCTCTCCAGGGCGTCGACGTCCATCAGCGGCACCACCTCGCGGGCCGTGCGGCCCAGGTGCTCCTCGGCCGGCACGCCGTTGATCTCCTCCAGGGCGGGGTTGACCGAGACGTACCGCAGCTCCGTGTCGAGGACGGCCAGCCCGATCGGGGACTGCGCGATCATCCGCGTCGACAGCGCCACGTCCCGCTCCAGCCGGTGCACGGTCGACTGGTCGGCGCACAGCCCCAGCGCGTACACGTCGCCCTGGTCGTCCAGCAGGCGCATGTTGCGGAACTCCACGAGCCGCGTACTGCCGTCCTTGCACCGGACGGGGAAGGCACCCGCCCAGCTCTGCCCGGTGCCCATGACATCGGCGAACAGCTTGACCACCAGGTCGATGTGCTGCTCGTGGACCATGATCCGGGCGGCGTACTGCCCGAGCGCCTCCCTCGCCTCGTACCCGAACAGCTCCTCGGCCTGTGGGCTCCACAGCACGATCCGGCCCTCGGCGTCCAGCACCACCGAGGCCACGCGCAGGACGTCGAGCAGGCCGCTCGGCCGCGCGGACCCGCGCACCGGCTCGACGCCCTCGGACTCGGGATACTCGGCTGCACTCATCCCACGCCCCGCAATCGCCGATCCTCGCGGCACGCCGTCACGGTGCCGACACCCCATGTTCTACCGCGCGGAGCCGTCCCTCCGAGGCCCCTTCCGTCACCTACCACCATCTCCCAACCCGGCGCGGGCCGCCCCGCAAGAACCGCCACCACGGCAGGGGCACTGCCGGTAGTGCTCGCCGGAAGGTGGTGCTTTGCTGGGGTAGGGGCGGATACGGCATGTGGTGGCCGCGAGAGGAGCGATCACGATGGCGATGAACCACGAGCGACCGCACCCCCACTCCGTCTCGGTGGAGATCAGCGGGTGCAGCAAGGACGACGCCCGGATCGTGTTCGACACGCTGTGCGCCTGCTTCGAGTCCGACCGGTGCGCCGACGACGTCCCCGAGGAACTGCACGAGACGCGCCCGACCGTGTGGCTCGGCACCTTCGACGTCGCCGACGAGCACGAGGGCGCGCGGCCGGCCCGGCTGTCGTCCTCCGTCGAGGCCGACCTGCACGGCGGCTACTGGGCGATCGAGCGGTTCCGCACCACGCTGGACTCGCTGTTCGACGTGCACGACCTGAGCACGGTCTCCGGCGACCAGGAGAAGGAACTGCACGTGCGCCTGCAGAGTCGCTGAGCGCCTGTGCCCCGCTGTGCCCTGGGTCACTGTGCCCTCCATCACCTTATGCAACTAGTTGCATAAACCGTCGGTAGTCCTCTACAACTGCGGGTACGACACCGCGCACGGAGGGCCCGATGAGCCGTTACCCGCACCTGCTGACCCCCCTCGACCTGGGCTTCACGACGCTGCCCAACCGCGTCCTGATGGGTTCCATGCACGTCGGCCTGGAGGAGGCCGAGGGCGGCTTCGCGCGCATGGCCGCCTTCTACGCCGCCCGCGCCCGCGGGGGAGTGGGCCTGATCGTCACCGGCGGCATCGCCCCCAACGAGGAGGGCCGGCCCTACGAGGGCGGCGCCAAGCTCACCACCGAGGCGGAGGCCGAGCAGCACCGGGTCATCACCGAGGCCGTGCACCGCGAGGGCGGGCGGATCGCGATGCAGATCCTGCACTTCGGCCGCTACGCCTACCACCGTGACCTGGTCGCCCCGAGCCCGCTCCAGGCGCCGATCAGCCCCTTCCCGCCCCGCGAGCTCACCGACGCCGACATCGAGCGGACGATCGAGGACTACGTCCGTGCCGCCCGCCTCGCCCGGCAGGCCGGCTACGACGGTGTCGAGATCATGGGCTCCGAGGGCTACCTCATCAACGAGTTCACCGCGCCGCAGACCAACCGGCGCACCGACCGCTGGGGCGGTTCGTACGAGAACCGCATGCGGTTCCCCCTGGAGATCGTGCGCCGGGTGCGCGAGGCGGTCGGCGAGGACTTCATCATCGTCTACCGGCTGTCCATGCTCGACCTCGTCCCGGGCGGCTCGACGCTCGACGAGGTGATCACCCTCGCCAAGGCCGTCGAGACGGCCGGGGCGACGATCATCAACACCGGCATCGGCTGGCACGAGGCCCGCATCCCCACCATCGCGACCTCCGTGCCGCGCGGCGCCTACACCTGGGTGACCAAGCGGCTGATGGGCGAGGTGTCCGTGCCGCTCGTCACCACCAACCGCATCAACACCCCCGCCCTCGCCGAGGAACTGCTCGCCGAGGGCGCGGCCGACATGGTCTCCATGGCCCGGCCGATGCTCGCCGACCCGGACTTCGTCGCCAAGGCCGCCGCCGGCAAGCCGGAGGCCATCAACACCTGCATCGGCTGCAACCAGGCCTGCCTCGACCACACCTTCAGCGGCAAGATCACCTCCTGCCTGGTCAACCCGCGGGCCTGCCACGAGACCGAACTCGTGCTCTCCCCGACCCGCCTGCGCAAGCGCGTCGCGGTCGTCGGCGCCGGACCGGCGGGGCTGGCCTGCGCGGTCTCCGCCGCCGAGCGCGGGCACGACGTGACCCTCTTCGACGCGGCGAGCGAGATCGGCGGCCAGCTGAACGTCGCCCGCAAGGTCCCCGGCAAGCAGGAGTTCGACGAGACGCTCCGCTACTTCCGCACCCAGCTTGACTGGCACGGCGTCGACGTCCGGCTGAACACGCTCGTCACGGTCGCGGACGTCGACGGCTACGACGAGGTCGTCGTCGCCACCGGCGTCACCCCGCGCACCCCCGACATCCCCGGCGTGGACCACCCGAGCGTCCTCGGCTACCTCGACGTCCTGCGCGACGGCGCCCCCGTCGGCGACCGGGTCGCGATCCTCGGCGCGGGCGGCATCGGCTTCGACGTCGCCGAGTACCTCACCGACAGCGGCGACAAGGCCCACGAGAACCCGCAGACGTACTTCCGCCAGTGGGGCGTCGACCTCGACTACCGCGCCCCCGGCGGCCTCGCCGCGCCCGAGCGGCCCGCCCCGCCGCGCACCGTCCACCTGCTCCAGCGCAAGACGTCCAAGGTCGGCGCCGGCCTCGGCAAGACCACCGGCTGGATCCACCGCACCGAACTCAAGCACCGCGGCGTCACCATGGTCCCGGGCGTGCGCTACGACCGGATCGACGACGCCGGGCTCCACGTCACGGTCGGCGAGGAGAGCACGGTGCTGGAGGTCGACACCATCGTGCTGTGCACGGGCCAGGAACCGCGCCGGGGCCTGTACGAGGAACTGCTCGCCGCCGGGCGCAGCGCCCACCTCATCGGCGGAGCGGACGTGGCCGCCGAACTGGACGCCAAGCGCGCCATCAAGCAGGGCACCGAGCTGGCGGCGGCCCTGTAGGGGGCGGGCGGCCCGTCCCTAGGATGACTCCATGTCACTCCCGCACGCGATCCTCACCGCCCTCCTGGAGAAGCCGTCGTCCGGGCTCGAGCTGACCCGCCGGTTCGACCGGTCCATCGGCTACTTCTGGTCGGCGACGCACCAGCAGATCTATCGCGAGCTGGGAAAACTGGAGGCCGACGGCCTCATCAGGGCCCTGCCGTCCGAGCAGCCGGCCCGCGGGCAGAAGAAGAGCTACGAAGTCCTGCCCGCGGGCCGCGCCGAACTGGCCCGCTGGACCGCCGCCTCCCAGGACCCCAAGCCGCACCGCGACCCGCTGCTGCTGCGGCTGAGGGCGGCGGCCGTGGTCGGCACCGCGGGCCTGGAGGCCGATCTGCGCCGCCATCTGGAGCTGCACGAGAGGCAGTTGGCCGAGTACGAGGAGATCGAGCAGCGCGACTTCCCGCCCGGCCGGGACAGCGCCGAGGACCGGCTGCGGCACCTGGTGCTGCGGGCCGGCATCGACCTGGAGACGTTCTGGACCCAGTGGCTCAGGCGCGCTCTGGCGGACTTCGCCGAGCTCCCGGACGGCGGGCCGGCCGGTCCGGCCTGACGAGGGTGTGCCTACGCCCGTCCGGCCGGACGACGACGTGACAGCGGCCCGCCCGGCCGGAGCGCTTCGGCAGGGCGGACCGCCGTCCGTACCGGATCAGAGCCGGTACGGCTTGTTGCGCCGGCGCAGGTACCAGGCCGTCGCGAGGAGGCCCGTGCCGACCAGCGTGCCGCCCGCCACCAGGGTGACGGTGCCGTAGTCCGTCGACGAACCGCCGACCCCGCCCATGACGCCGCGGGACGGCGAGGCGGTCGGGGACGGGGACCGCGTGGGGGAGGGGGCGGGGGAGACGACGACGGACTGGGTGCCCGCGGTGGTGCCGTCGGAGCAGATGACGATGACGGTGTACGTGCCCGGGGTGACGTTCGACCAGGCGGCGGACTGACTGGTGGACGTCCCCGACAGGGTCACCTGCCGCCCTTGGGCGAAGCTGCCCTGGCTGCTGGTGAGAAGCGAGGCGGTGCCCCAGCTGCCGTTGACCTGGGTGCATGTACTGGTCGTGACCGAGACCGTGGAGCCCGTGGTGCTCACGGAGATGCCCGGGCCCGCGGCAGCGGGCACCGCCGCCAGGGCGAGGGGCAGCGCGGCGGCGGCCACGGTCAGGCCGGAGCGGAGAACTGACGATGAGTTGCGCATGTGACTGCCCTCCGGCGGCACGGTTGGCGGTACATCCCTAGCGCCGCCGAGGATCGGGAACGCCCGTGCTGCCTCAGGGTCAGCCAAGGCGCCCCGGGCCCGGGCCGCACGCCGGGCGCCACCGTGCAGGTGACGACGTCCACCGCCCGGCCGACGCCGGACCGGCACGTCATCACCGCGGGCGATCATCGCGGGCGATCAGCGTGGGCGATCACCGCGGGCGGTCACCGCGGGCGCGTCGTCACCGTCCGCTCCGCGGAGAAGCCGCCCCAACTGCCGTCCGGCAGCATCGCCCGGATCCGGACACGATGGCTGACACCGGCCTCACGCCCCACGTAGAAGCTGTACGTCGCCCGGTCACGCGGGGCACGCCCGCCGAACACCAGGGACGTGACGGGGCGGCCGTCCAGGTGGAGCTGGTACTCGGCGACCTCGCCGTCCACGCGCGGCGGCACCCAGCTCAGATCGACGTAGTACGCCCCGCCCTCACGGTGGCTCGTCGCCCGGAAGCCGGTGGGGGCCGTGGCACGTCCGTCGCCGCTGCCCGGGGTGGTGAGGCGGACGGCGGGGGTGGCGGGGGAGACGTTGCCCGCCGCGTCCCGGGCCCGGACGGTGAACGAGTAGGACGTGCCGGGGCGCAGCCCCGTGACGACGGTGACCGTCTGGCCGCCACCCACGCTGTGGATCTTCGTGTCCCCCTGGTGGATGTCGTACGACACCACGTCCCGGGCGTTCGCCGAGGCGGACCAGGACAGCTGCACCGCCCGGCTTCCGGCGGGCCGCCCGCTGAGCGCCGAGGGGCGCGCCGGTGCGGAGCGGTCGTCCGCGACGGCCGCCGGTGTCCTCGCCCGGACCTCCCGGCTGCGCGGCCCGAGCCGCCCGTCGGCGTCCCGCGCCCGCACCGTGAAGGCATACCGCGTGGAGGGGCGGAGCCTGGTGACATCCACCATGTGCTCCGAACCCGGCACTTCCCTGACCTTCGTGGTGCCGCGATACACCTCGTAGCCGTCGGCCTCAGGGATGGCGTTCCACATGACGTGCACGCTCGTCGCGCTGCCCGCGGTGGCGGTCACCCCCGTCGGCGCACCGGGCGGAGCACCGCCGTGCCCGTCGTCCGCACCGGCCCAGCCGCAGGAGGCCACCAGCGCGAGACACCCGCAGAGCGCGACACGGCGAAGGAGAGAGAGCGGAGCGGAACGGCCTCGCACGGCACTGCCTCCCGGGAGCGGCGCTCGGGAATGGTCCGGACCAATATGGCGCGACTGACGCGACCACATCAAGAGGGCGGTGCGGGAGGAGTTCGACGGAGGAGGGACGCCCCGGGCGCGCGGCGAGGGAGCGGCCCGCGCATGCGTCACCCCGCCGTGCGTGACCACTCGGGAGAGTTACGTATGCTGAAGTTCCTCACGGCCGAACACCTGGCGGACACCAGGGAGTTCGGGCCTGTCGCGCGGACCGCTGTCGTCGCAGATCCCGCGCCGGCGCGGGTGGCCGGGCGGCCCGGGTCTCACACGGACTCAGGCGCCCGGCCCCTGTCGGAGGTTGGGGCCGTGCACCGTCCGGCCCTCCAGCGGTGGCCGCGTGACTGGCCCGGGGCCAGATTGGGCTGAGTGCCCGTCAGGTTCCTAGGAGAGGCTCCCGTATCGTGCGTGTCCGGTCCCTCACACTGGCCGCTGCCAGCGCCGCCCTGCTCGCCCCGACGACACCGCCCGCCACCGCGTCCCAGTCGGTGGCCTGGCGCGACAACCCCGTCCGCGCCGCCGACCTGCTCGCCCGGCTGACAGACTGCGCTCCCGTCTCCCGCGGCCGGTACCGCAGCGACCAGGGCGCACCCGCCGACATCCCGGTCTGCGGCACACGCGACGCCGTGTTCTGGAAGGCCGACATGGACATCGACTGCGACGGCCGTCCGGGACCCCGCTGCAACCGCCGTACCGACCCGTACTTCGCCGCGAGCACGGCCTACGCCCAGTCCGACGGGCGGCCGTTGAGCGCCGAGAACCTGCCCTTCATCGTCGTACCGGCACCGAGCCGCATCTGGGACTACCGGAAGCACGGCGTGACCGGCGGCTCGGTCGTCGCCGTCGTGTACCGCGACCGAGTGCGGTACGCGGTCGTCGGCGACACGGGCCCGCAGGGCATCATCGGGGAAGCGTCCTACGCGGCCGCCAAGGCGATCGGCATCCGCCCCGACCCGCATGGCGGCGGCGCGCCCTCCGGCGTCACCTACATCGTCTTCAAGAACAGCCGGGTGTCCCCCATCGAGGACCACGCGGCGGCCGTGGCGGCGGGAGAGCGCCTGGTCAGACGGTTCGTGGGCAGGGACTGAGCGGCTGACGGCCCGTCACGGGCACACCTGCGGTCGGACACGCCTGCGGTCGGATACGCCTGCGGCCGGACACGCCTGCGGTCGGGCATATCTGCGGCCGGGCGCACCGCCGCTGTGGCGGGCCCGGCCGCATCCGTGTCTCACACCTTCCGGTACGTGTACGCCTCCGCGGCGGCCGACTCCACCGCCGCCAGATCCGCCCCGGTGGCCGCCGTGACGACCGCGGCCACGGCGCCCTCCACGAACGGGGCGTCCACCAGCCGCGTCTCCTCCGGGAGTTCGTCGCCCTCGGCGAGCAGCGCCTTCACGGTGAGCACCGCGCTGCCCAGGTCGGTCAGGACGGCGACCCCGGCACCGCGGTCGACGGACGCGGCCGCCGCGGCGATCAGTTCGGCGCTCGTGCCGAGCCCGCCGCCCTCGGTGCCGCCCGCCGGGGCGACCGGCACCGCCGTTCCGCCGCCCGCCAGCCCCTTCGCCAGCGCGGCGACCGACGCGGCCACCTCCGCGCTGTGCGACACCAGCACGATCCCCACGAGCCGCTCGTCACTCCCGTCACTCACGTCACTCACCGGCGGCCTCCGCGAGTCCGGCGATCAGCAGCGCCGAGGACGTGGCCCCCGGATCCTGGTGCCCGATGCTGCGCTCGCCCACGTAGCTCGCCCGGCCCTTGCGCGCCTGCAGGGGCGTCGTCGCCACGGCGCCCTCCTCCGCCGCGGCCCGCGCCGCCGCGAACGACTCGCCGAGCGCGTCCACCGCGGGCACCAGCGCGTCGATCATGGTCTTGTCGCCCGGTGCGGCACCGCCGAGCGTCATGACCGCGTCCACCCCGGCCCGCAGCGCCTCGGTCAGCTGCTCCGCGCTGACCTCGGCGGCGTCCCCGAGCGCTTTGCCGGTGCGGCGCAGCAGCGTCCCGTACAGCGGCCCCGAGGCGCCGCCGACCGTCGAGATCAGCTGGCGCCCGGCCAGGGTGAGGACCCCGCCGGGCGTGCCGGGGGCCTCCTTCTCCAGGGCGGCCGCCACGGCCGTGAACCCGCGCTGGAGATTGCTGCCGTGATCGGCGTCCCCGATGGGGGAGTCGAGGGCGGTGAGCCGTTCCGCCTCGCGGTCGACGGACGCGGCGGTCGCCGTCATCCAACGGCGGAAGAAATCGGCGTCGAGCACTGGATCTCCTTGCCTGGTAGGTACGTGGTGATCCTCTACCCCTTGTGTCTCACACGCCCCAGCGCAGCCCCGGCGTCTTCACCGGCGCGTCCCACAGCCGCAGCAGTTCCTCGTCGACCTGGCACAGGGTGAGCGAGGCGCCCGCCATGTCCAAGGAGGTGACGTAGTTGCCCACCAGGACCCGGGCCACCGCGACACCGCGCTCGGCGAGCACCCGGTGCACCTCGGCGTTGAAGCCGTACAGCTCGAGCAGCGGCGTCGCGCCCATGCCGTTGACCAGGACCAGCACCGGATTGCGCGGCCGGAGGTCGGACACCACCGCCTCGACGGCGACCTCGGCGATCTCGCCGGAGGTCATCATCGCCCGCCGCTCCCGGCCGGGTTCGCCGTGGATGCCGATGCCCAACTCCAGCTCGCCGGGCGGCAGATCGAAGGTGGGGCTGCCCTTGGCGGGCGTGCTGCAGGCGCTCAGCGCGACACCGAAACTGCGGGAGTTCTCGTTGACCTGCCGGGCGATGGCCTCCACCCGCTCCAGCGGCATGCCCTCGTCGGCGGCGGCACCCGCGATCTTCTCCACGAACAGGGTGGCGCCCGTACCGCGCCGCCCCGCCGTGTAGAGGCTGTCGGTCACCGCCACGTCGTCGTTGACCAGCACCTTCGCGATCTGGATGCCCTCGTCCTCGGCCAGCTCGGCGGCCATGTCGAAGTTGAGCACGTCACCGGTGTAGTTCTTCACGATGAACAGCACACCTGCGCCGCTGTCCACGGCGGCGGCCGCGCGCAGCATCTGGTCGGGCACCGGGGAGGTGAACACCTCGCCGGGACAGGCCGCCGACAGCATTCCGGGACCTACGAATCCACCGTGCAACGGCTCGTGCCCCGAGCCTCCGCCCGAGACCAGCGCGACCTTTCCGGCCACGGGAGCGTCCCGCCGCACGATCACCCGGTTCTCCACGTCCACGGTCAGCTCCGGGTGGGCAGCCGCCATACCGCGCAGCGCGTCCGCGACCACGGTCTCCGGGACGTTGATCAGCATCTTCACGGGTACCTCCTGGTGAGACTAGCAGATGTACCTCTGACCTTCATTTTTGCAGGTCAGGGTGCGGCAGGCCAGTTTTCGATCTTGGCGGTTCCTGGCGGTCGGGGGCGGTCCTTGGCGGTACTGATGCTGACTTAATGCTGACTTTGGTGACGGGGTGTCAGTTCCCTGTTGTCGGTCGGTGGCGGCCGGTCGGAGCGCTGCTGCCGGAAAGTATCAACCTTGCGGCAGTGAACGTCACGGCGTCGTGCTCTTGGGCGTGCCCAACTGCTCAGTGTCGGCGTACTGGCCTGACCTTGCGCGGGACATGATGATGGGCGAGACGAGCGTGCGGTTGACTTGGCGTGGCGCAGGGGGTGGGGTCGGTCATGAGTTTTTCGCGGATCTCGGCACTGACTGGGAGCACGACGGGTCGACCCGGCATCGCTGGGTTGCCGACGTGCTGGAAGCGATGCTGGCTGAGCCGCACGGCGGCCCGGATCAGCCTCCCGAGTCCTTCTGCCGGCTCATCGGCTATCTGATGAGCCCTGCTGACGCCCTCAACGAGGGGGTGACCGCCCTCATGCCCTTCGTCAGCTCAACCAAGTACCGCTCCGGTAGGGATTCGAGGCGTTCTATGTTGACGACGGACACTGCTACCTCCGCCATATCGGCTCGAATACCGTCTCGACCCTGACGGCTCGACGAAGATCATCGAGCGGCCGCTGTCCGCAGCCACGAAGCCAGCCTGGCGGACTTCGGTGAGGAGGTAGCCGTACAGGAGGCTCACGACCGTGCCCCCTGTAGGGGGAGGATGTGGCGTCCAGTGCAGGTCCCGCAGGACGATCCCGTACCGGTCGCCGACGTAGATCGGCGCCTCGGGGACCTCGGCGCAGCGCAGGACCGCACGTACACGTCGGCCAGTTCAGCGGTGCCCTCGTCGCAGCACTCGTCGTTGCAGGCGAACGCCCACCTGGTGTAGTCGGAGAAGATCTGCAACAGGTCCGGGGCAGGCGGCCGGCGAGCCCTCCGCAGTCGGTCTGTGCCAGCAGCCGGAGCGCGTTCGCTTGACGTACTGGTATTGCGGGTCAGGACGTTGGTGACGGCGCATAGTGGCGGGCAAGGCTGGTGGCGAGGTCGCGGAGGTGAGTCCTGGCTTCGGTGGGGCCGTGCACCGTGATGGTGCTCCCGAACGGCAGTAGTGCTCGCACGTCCTCCAGATGCAGGAAGCGGATCGTCACCTTGTGGCCGGTGGCGGATTCGTCATGGTCGTCCCGGACGAGTCGTTGGCCAAAGATCCGTCGCGCTCGCTCGATCTGGGTCTGGTCGATGGTGGCGCTGACCTCTATCGCGTGGTTGTGTTCCCACTGATCGACGAGTGCTGCAGCGACGGTGGCCAGGGTCTGGTTCTCGCGGATCCGTCGTGGCTGGTCGACTTCTTTCCACGCCGTGATCCGTTCGAGTCGGTACATCCGTGGCACGCGAGCACAGTCGGCGACGAGATACCAGATGCCGGCCTTGGCGAACAGCCCGTAGGGATCCACGACCAGGTCGCGTGGGCATGACTCGCGTGGGCTGTCGTACTCGATCCGCAGCCGGCGACCTCGCCGCACTGGGCCGATCAGCGAGGCCGGAGTCGTGCCGGAAGCCCGTGACTGGAGCCAGGGACGGCTGTCCACGTGCACTACGTCGGTGAGCGGCAGCAGCTCATGGACTCGACGTGACTGTGTAGCGGCGAGCTTGGAGAGCGCGCGCCGGCTTTCGACCGATGCGTTGAGCTCCGCACGTTGCTTCTCGTCCAGCCCGGTGAGCGAGAGATGATCACGCTCGCCCGGCGTGAGTCGCGTGAGGTCGAGCCCGGACCCGGGCAGCATGGTCACGCCTCCGAGGCGGCCCCGTTGTGCGGTCACCGGCAGACCGGCGTCGCGAAGCCAGTTCAGGTCCCGGGTGATGGTTCGCAGGGACACCCCGAGCGCCGAGGCAAGTTCCTGTGTGGTCAGGGCATCCCTCGATGCGAGGAGCAGCATCAGGGAGAAGAAGCGGTCTGGCGTCACACACCAAGTTTTTCAGGAATTGCGACACGATACGGCGCATATTCCGATCAGGCTGGTGGATGCGTACCTACCACCTGTGGGAAGGACAACCATGACCACGTCCGTCGTGTCCATCGTCTATGTGAACGACGCTCCCGCCGCAGCTCGTTTCTACGGCGACCTCCTCGACATGAGCCCCTCGTTCGAGACTCCGGGATACATCACCTTCGACCTCGGGCCAGGCGCTGACCTCGCTCTGTGGTCTGGCCAGTTCGAGGATCTGTCACCGGATGTCCCGCGTACCAGTGAGGTTTGCCTGGCCATCGACGGTGGACCCGACGAGCTCAACGCGATCTTCCAGCGGTGGCAGTCCAAGGGCGTCACGATCCTGCACGAGCCTCATGACGCCGGGTTCGGGCTGACCTTCCTCGCAGCCGATCCTGACGGGAACCGTATCCGCGTCGCACCGATGGACTGAAAGGCCGCCACGCGGCAGGCGCACACGATGGGGGTGTCGCGCCTGCCGTCGTCCGACTTCGAGTGGATGACGAGGGCCCCACGCGAACGCGCCCCTGAGCGTAGAGGGCCGCCTACGTCGCCGCTGAGATGGGCGTCTCCCGCGCATGCGCCAGCAAGTGGGTTAATCGCTGGCGGTTACAAGGTGATGCGGGACTGCAAGACCGACCGTCGAGCCCGCACCGGAGTCCGAACGCGACACCACCATGGGTCATAGAGCAGATCGAGTCCTGGCGCCGGGAGCACAAGTGGTCCACGCAACGGATCACCGACGACCATCGGCCGCATAGGGCTGCCGCCGGAAAGCCGCCAGCAGCACGCCTCCGCTAATTTTCTTTCGAGGCAGGCCCCTTTTTCGTTTCCGTGCTGACCTGCGAGTGTCGACGGTCAAATAATTCCCCGCGCTCTGCATGATCAACGTCAGTCAATTCCCCACCCCCGCGGTCAGCGGCACCATGGCCGGCGTCCGGTGCAGCGGGCGCCCCCAGCACCCGGCGTCACAGGCGCGCCTGGCACCGCATTCGCTACGCCACCGGGTTCAACGGCCCTGTCCGGCCTACGTCGAGACAGGGCGCGTGTTCCTCCGTAGCTCGCCGAGTATGCGCGCCTGCTCGGCCCGGTAGCGTTCGATGGCGGCCAGTTTGACGCCTTCGTATCCGCGAACGGCATCGGGCAGTTCCGCGAGCCGGCGGACTTCGGCCAGGTTCTCCTCGTTCAGGAGCACGAGCGAGGCGTTGATCGATTCGCGGTACTCGTCGACGAGTTCACGCTCGATGCGTCTCATGCGCTGGAGTCCGAACACATCGAGGCAGGTTCCTCGAATGGGTCGCAGCGCACGCAGCAGTCTGAACACTGGGCGGAACCAGCTCCCGAGAGCGACCTTCCTCTGCATGCCTGCGGCGCGCAGGACGGGCGGATGCAGCCGGTAGGTGCGCCGGCTCGCGTTTCCGAATACCGCGGTGATGTGGTCGTCCACGACGGGATCGAGGGCGAGCCGAGCGACCTCGTACTCGTCCTTATACGCCATGAGCTTGTGGAGATAGCGGGCGACGGCCTCGGTCAGCCCGGTGGAGCCGCCGGCGGCAGCGCGCTCCGCGGCCGCCACCGTCTTGAGAAAGTCGACGTACGTGCGGGCGTAGCGCCTGTCCTGGTAGTCGATGAGGTCGGCCACGCGCACGGTGAGGAGGCGATACAGCTCCGATTCCACATCATCGGTGACCGAGGCCACGAGCTCGGTGGTTCCGGCGGGGAGCCGTGGCAACGCCTCCGTTGGCATCGAGCCGGCCTGCGCGGCGCGCAACGCCTCGGGGTCGGCGACCGCCTGGCGGCCTCGCCGGAAGGCCTGCACGTTGCGCTCGACGGCGACTCCGTTCAGGGCGATGGCCTCTTCGACGGCCGATGCCGACATCGGTAGCAGACCGGTCTGGTACGCGGCGCCCACCAGCAGCATGTTGGCGTACTGCTCGTCGTCGAAGAGCTGCGTGGCCAGTGCGCCGGAGTCCAGCGCGACGAGTCGGCGCGTCGCGTCGTCGACGGCACGGCGCACGACAGCGGGAGCGGGGAAGCTGACGGCCGTGTCGACCACCATCCGCCCGGTGGGTATCTCGGTCGTGGCCATGACGGCGACCGTGCGGTCGACGGAGGCGACGGAGAGGTACTTCGGGTCGGTCGCGACCAGCGGATCGCAGGCGAGGCAGAGGTCGCACTGCCCTTCGGAGAGCTTCGCCCCTTGTTCCACGACGTCGGCAGTGATCTTGATGTCGGAGACGACCGCGCCACCCTTCTGCGCCAGTCCGGTCTGGTCGAGGCTACGGGCGTGGCGGCCGTCGATGACGGCCGCGGTCGCCAGCACCTGCGAGATGGTGACGATGCCGGTTCCCCCGATCCCGGTGATCCGCATGCAGAAGGAGTCGGTACCGGCCGTGCGGGCCGGCTCGGCGACGTCGGTGGCACCCAGGGCGGGAAGTTCGGCGCGCTTCGGCTTGCCTGCGGGTGTGATGGTCATGAAGGCCGGGCAGTCGCCGTCGAGGCACGAGTAGTCCAGGTTGCACGAGGACTGGTCGATGCGGGTCTTGCGGCCGAACTCGGTCGTGACCGGGTGGACCGAGAGACAGTTCGACTTGCGGCCGCAGTCGCCGCAGCCCTCGCAGATGCGCTCGTTGATCCACACGCGCGTCGTCGGCGCCTCGGCCTTGCCACGCCGGCGCGCACGCCGTTTCTCGGCGGCGCATTCCTGGTCGTGGATGAGGACGGTGACACCGGCAGTGGCCTTCAGTTCTGCCAGCGCGTCCTCGATCTCGGCCCGGTCCAGAACCTTCACCGACTTCGGAAGCCGGGCCCGGGGGATGCGGGCCCTGTCCTCGGTCGTGATGATCACCTTGGCGACGCCTTCGTCGAGGAGCGTGGCGGCGAGCCGGTCGACCGGCAGGGCGCCGACGGCGTCCTGGCCGCCGGTCATGGCGACCGTTCCGTTGTAGAGCAGCTTGAACGTGACGTTCACTCCCGCGGCGATCGCCGCCCGGACGGCCAGGCTGCCCGAATGCATGAAGGTGCCGTCACCGATGTTCTGCACGAAGTGGTCATGGTCGATGAACGGCTCCATGCCGATCCACTGAGCCCCTTCCCCGCCCATCTGGGTCATGCCGACGACCGAGCCGACCTGTTCGGGATCCATGAACACGACCATGGAGTGACAGCCGATCCCAGCGCCGACCAGTGAGTCCCCGCCGGCGGTGGTCGAGGTGTTGTGCGGGCACCCCGAGCAGTAGTAGGGGCTGCGGGCCAGGAGCGGCAGCGACAACGCTGTGCGGGCCCTGGGCCGTTGACGCCAGGCGCGGGCCGCTTCGATGCCGAGCGGAGCGAGCACCCTGGACAGGCCGGTGGCGATGCTGACCGCGTCGAGCTCTCCTGAGCGGCTGAACAGCGACCGCCCGTCCTTGTCCTGCTTGCCGTGGATGGCCGGGGCGTCGGGGCGGCCGTAGAGGATCTCCTTGACGGCGGCTTCGAGGAACGGCCGCTTCTCCTCGACGACGACCACCTGGTCGAGGCCGTCGGCGAAGTCGATGACGGCGTCGCGTTCGAGGGGGAAGACCATGCCGAGCTTGAGGATCCTGATGCCGTACCGTGCGAGGTCCTTGTCGGTGAGGCCGATGAGGCGGAGGGCCTCGCGGACGTCGAGATAGGTCTTGCCGGACGTCAGGATGCCAATGTTGTCCGACGGCCCGCGCTGGACCACGCGGTTGAGGCCGTTGAGCCGGGCGTACTCCACGGCGCGGGGGAGCCGGACGTCGTGCAGGCTGCGCTCGAGGGCCATGAGGTTGGCGCCCAGGAGCATCGAGCTCGGCTTGTGCGGGCTGGGGCCCGCGTCGCCCTCGTGGACGGTGATCCGATCGCGCGCCACGACGGCCGTGGACGCCGCGTCCGCCACTGCGGTGGTGATCTTCAGGCCCGTCCACAGGCCGCTGAAGCGGGAGAGGAACTGCGCGTGGAGCCCGAAGTCGAGGACGTCCTGCGCATCGGCCGGGTACATCGTCGGGATCACCAGGTCCGCGAGTGTGGCCTCGCTGGCACAGGGCACGCTGGACGACTTGGCCCCCGGATCGTCGCCGACCAGCGCGACAGCACCACCGGAGGGGCCGGTGCCCACCAGGTTCGCGTGGCGGAGGGCGTCGGAGGCGCGGTCGAGACCGGGGGACTTGCCGTACCAGATGCCCACGACGCCGTCGACGTGGGAACTGCCGATCTGCCCGGCCAACTGGCTGCCCATGACGGCGGTCGCGGCGAGCTCCTCGTTCAGCCCTGGCTTGTGGACGACGTCGTACTCGTGCAGCAGTGACCCGCGGCGCGCCAACTCGATGTCGTATCCGGCCAGAGGCGATCCCTCGTACCCCGATACAAATGTCGCGGTATGCAGTCCGTTCAGGCTGTCACGCCTGGAGCGGTCCAGCAGAACGCGGACGAGAGCCTGGATCCCGGAGAGGTGCACGACGCCTTCTTCGCGCCCGTAGCGATCGTCCAGACGGAAGCGCCTGCCGGCCGGCTGCCCGGCCTCGGGGATGGATGCAGTCATCGTCCTCTTCCTCACCAAGAATCTGTGACACGACATCGACCACGGGCCAGGTTGCTCACGGTCATCCGGGTTCAGTCAGCCGTGCAGTCGCCCAGCCGAGCAGTGCGCCGCGGAACGCCGATACCAGTCGGTGCGTGATCTGCGCGGGCGACAGCGCGAGCGTCTCCCGGAGGTCGAAGATCTCCCGGGGGTCGAAGAGGACGTTCCACAGGAAGGCCGCCTCCTCCTCGACTCCGGCGAGCTCGCTGACTCCGAGAATCGCCACGAGTTCGCGGATGGGGCGGGCGAGTGCCTCCGCCTGCCCTTTCAGGTACGGCTCATCGGCCTTGTGGCGCGCGAGGAACCCTTCCGATGATCGTCGGTGCACCAGCGCGGCGCCTTCGGCGAGGATGAGTTCCACCCAGTAGCCGCAGACACGCTCGAGCAGGAGGAGACCGTTGCCCGGCTGTTCGAGACTGTAGTCGCGGAACTTGCCCCCGATACCCCGTCGGTAGGCGCTGAGCGCGTCGTCCGCGGACTCGAAGTGCCGGTAGGCCGTCGCGACCGAAACGTTCGCCTGCCGGGCGATGTCGGCGAGACTGATCGGCTGCCGGCAACGCTCGAAGAGCTCCGCAGCGGCCTGGATCAGCTTGGTGTTGTTCTCTCGTTGGTCCTTGCGCACTACACGGCTCATTTCGCGGGTGCTTTGGCCTGCGCGCGCATGCTCTGCTCGGAATCCGCGATCCGCGCCAGTTCGGCGACGATGTCCCGTGCCTTCCTCAGGGGCACGGCGACGACGCCGTCGGAATCCGCAACGACGATGTCGCCAGGGTTGATGACGACGCCCCCGATGGCGACGGGTGTTCCGACGGCTCCCGGACCGTTCTTCCACGGACCCGCCGGCGTGACCGTACGCGCCCATACGGGGAATCGCTGCTGCCGGATTTCGTCGCGGTCCCTGACCGCTCCGTCGACGATCGCTCCTACGGCACCCCGTGAGGAGAAGTACTGGGCGAGGATGTCGCCCATCACCGCCCGGCCCGCGTAGCCGAATCCGTTGATGACGAGGAAGTCGCCGGGTTCGATGTGCGCGACGGCGTCGATCACGGCCAGATCGTCTCCGGCGACCGTGAGGACCGTCAGGGCGCTGCCCACGGCACGGCAGCCGTCCCAGATGGGGGTGATGCCGCCGTCGGGCATGCCGAGACGCCCGAGGGCGTCACCGATGTTCGCGACCGAGTGCCGCTGGAACTCCTCCAGCAGCTCCCTGTCGGGACGCTGCCACTTCGGGCCGACCTCGATGTTGGGCGAGCCGGCCGCTGTCGGCGCGTAGGTCATTTCTGCGGTTCTCCTGTCCTGTGCTGCGTGGGTGCCTGGACGGCGTCGATCTCGATGGAGGTGTCCGGGAGTCCGTGCGCCCGGGCTGTGACGGTGATTCGCCCCGGTTCCCCGGTGGCCCGGACGATCGCCAGGGCGCGCCCCCGGAACGATGTGGCGCAGGCGTCGAGGAAGCTCTCCTCGGTGGCCGGGGCTCCCGTACCGAACCCTTGAAGGACTCCGGGGCCGTCGACTTCGATCGTGATCTCCGTGTCCCGGTTCGGGTTGAGCACGCCGTTGTCGTCGACCAGGGCGATGTCGATGTGAGCCAACCGCTGGGGATCGGCGGGGAGTACGGTGCGGTCCGTCTCGAGGCTCAGGTGTGTGGGTTCGCCGGCGGTGCGCAGCGCCGAGCGTCCCACCTCTGCTCCGTTGCGGTACGCCACGACCTCCAGAACGCCGGGCTCGTAGGGAACGTCGGCCTCGGCGACGAAGTTCCGCTCGGTACCGACGGGCACGGTCGCGACGGTGGTGCCGTTGAGCCGGAACTCGACCTCGTCTGCCGCCGCGTAGGCCTCGACGTGCAGCGGCGAGCCGACGGGAACGTCGAATGTCCAGCTGGGCGAGACGTCGGTCCAGGTCCACGCCCTGGGCTTGATGACGTAGCCGTCCTCGCGGGGGCGTCGCACGGCGAGGTAGGGCTTGCTGGTGAGCCCGTAGACGATCTCGCGGTAGTACGAGATCGGGTGGCGCTGTCCGGTGATGTCGATGTCCCCGCACTCGGCGGTGAGCCAGGGGTAGGGGGCGCGGTGCACCTGCTGATCCTCGGGATAGACATGGCGTCCGGTTCCGACCTCACCGAGGAAGTCCCATGCGGTCCAGGTGAAGTCGCCGATGACGTGGGGGTTCTCGGTGACGAGCTGCCACAGTTGGTCGATCTTCGTCGGGAACGTCTCCGAGCCCACGACCACGCGGTTGGGATGGGTCTCCTTGTCCAGCACGTACCGGCTCTCGCCGTAGTTGAGCCCCACGACGTCGAGGACGGAGGCGGGCTCGGCGAGCCGCTCTCCGACGACAGGGGAGGCCATGAGGGCGTCGAGCAGGTGCATGGCCTGGCCCAGGTAGTCGTTCAGCCCGCGGGGAGCGGTGCCCAGCTGCAGCTCCGCCTTCAGCGCGGGGATCTTGTCACGGGCGATGTACATGCCCTGCAGAGCGTGGGTGACCAGGCGGGTGGGATCCTGCGCGCGGACCCTGTCGGCGATGCGGCGGCCCCACCGGGCACCGTGCGGGGTTCCGGCCTCGATGATCTCGTTGCCGATCGAGTACATGATCACGCTGGGATGGTTGACATCCTTCGCCACCATCGCGTCGACGTCGCGCTCCCACCACTGCGGGAACCTCCGCGAGTAGTCGTCGCCGGACTTCGGGACCGTCCACACGTCGAACAGCTCGTCCATGACGAGCATGCCGAGCCGGTCGCAGGCATCGAGCAGGGCGACGCTCATCGGGTTGTGAGCGGAGCGCAGGGCGTTGAAGCCCGCGGCCTTGAGCATCCGCACCCGCCGCTCGGCGGCGTCGGCGAAATCCGCGGCGCCGAGGATGCCGTTGTCGTGGTGGATCGCACCGCCGCGGAGCTTGACCGTCTCGCCGTTGACGCGCAGGCCGCGGATCGGGTCGGCGGTGACGGTACGGATACCGAAGTGCGTGGATGCCTCGTCGAGCGGGCCGTTGTCGTCGGAGAGGCGCACGGACGCGTGGTAGAGGTGCGGTGAGTCGACGCTCCACAGCGACGGCTGCCGGACGTAGGCCCGTTGACAGGTGCTGATCGTGTCGCCGGCCAGCAGCGTGACCCGGGACCGGTCCGAGGCCACGACCGTGCCCGCGGTGTCCCGGATCTCGAGTAGCACCTCTACCACGCGGGTCGATACGTCCTCGTTGACGATCTCGGTCGACGCGACCACGGTGGCGAGATCGGAGTCGACGTCCGGGGTGGTCAGTCGCAGGCCCGTCGGAGTGACGTGGACGAGGCCACCGACGAGGAGGCTGACGGGACGATGGATGCCGCCGCCGGAGTACCAACGGGAGTCCTGGTGCGCCTGGGCGTCCACCCGGACCGTGTTGACCTGGCCGTACTTCAGAAAGGGGTCCGCGCTGACGTGGAAGCGGGAGTAGCCGCCTGCCCACTGGCCGGCGAGAGCACCGTTGAGATAGACCATCGCATCGCGGTAGACACCTTCGAACTCGAAGGCCACTCGCTTCGCCGCCCATTCCGCCGGAACGTCGAACTGCTTCTCGTAGGTCCACTTTCCGTCGCGGAAGTAGCCTGTCTGCGGTCCGCCGGAGTTCTCTGCGGACCGTCCTCCTCTCAGCATCGCGTCGTGCGGCAGGGTGACTTCTTCCTCGCCGGCACCGGCGACCACGATCGCCTCGTGAACGGACACGAGAGGGCCGACGCGCCAGGCGTCGTTGAACGGGATGCGGATCATCGAAGTTCCTTGTTCGAGCGTGTCAGAGGGTCGCGGCCGTGGGGTCCCAGTTCTCATGCAGCGGGTCCGGCGATGCCACGGTGGATTCGAGGGGCAGCGATGTCCCGGCCCGCGCCGATTCCTCGATGGCGAGGAGCACATCGAGCACGTGGCAGGCGAGTGCGCCGGAGGCGCGTTCCGGTACGTCGTCGCGAATCGAGCAAGCGAGATCCAGGACGCCCACTCCTCGGCCCCAGGTGGACCCGATTGCGGGTACGTCTTCTGGCTCCGCGTGAAAGGGGACGAGCCTGCCCGTCCCCTCGAAGCGGTTGGGGTTCGGCACCTCCAGTGACGCCTCCATGCCGTGGAGTTCGAGCAGGTCGCGGCGGATTCCCGAATCGAAGCTCGTGACGAGCACGGCCCGAGCGCCGGAGGCGAACTCGAGCAGGGCCATGTGCTGACTGGGTACGCGCACCTCGAACTCGGTCCCCGCGTCCGCACCGAACAGGACTCGCCTGACGGCCCGTGCGGTCGAGGAAACCGCGCTCACGCGCCGCACGGCACCCAGGGTCTGCACGAGCGCCGTGACGTGGTACGGGCCCATGTCCAACAGCGGGCCGGCGCCCTTGTCGTAGTAGAAGGCGGGATTCGGGTGCGAGCCTTCCGGTCCCGGCGACTGCATGATCGCCAATGCGCTCTTGGGCTCACCGATACGGCCTGCGAGGACCGCTCGTTGTACCGTCTGCAGCGCACCACCGAGGAACGTGTCGGGCGCGCAGGCCACGCGAAGTCCTCGTCGACCGGCCTCGTCCAGCAGCGTCCGTGCGTCGCGGCGGCTGGTGGCCAGGGGCTTCTCGCTCCAGACGTGCTTGCCGCTCGCGAGGATCCGGGCCGACACATCGAAGTGAGCGGCGGGAATGGTGAGGTTCAGCACGATCTCGATGTCGTCGCACGTCAGGAGCTCCTGGACGAGCAGGGCCCGCAGCCCGAACTCCCGCGCGACAGCACCGGCGCGGTCCTGGTCGAGGTCCGCTATCGCCACCACGTTCAGATCGGGGAACCGCGTCATGTTCTCGAGGTAGTACCGGCTGATGACGCCGGCGCCGATGACACCGACGCCCACCCGCTTCGCGCTCATCGGTCGGTCTCCAGGAGGTGACGCAGACTCTGCCGCACGGCTTCGAACGGGTCGCCCGCGTAGTCGTCCAGTTCCACGATGCGGACCGCTTCCGGTGCTCCCCGCAGAATGTCCGTCACCGGCATCGCACCCTGGCCGACCGGCTGCTGCTCCGTGAGCGTCGTGGTGTACGGGCCGTCCTTGACGTGCAGGAACTGGACGCGCGTCCCGAGCCGGGAGATCAACTGCACGGCGGAGGCACCGCCGACCTCCGCCCAGAAGGTGTCGAGTTCCAGGACGACGTCGTCGTCGAGCGCCTCCGCGAAGACTTCGAGGCCGGTCCGGCCGTCGAAGTCCTGACGGACCTCGTGGTCGTGGTTGTGGTATCCGATGGTGACGCCCTCGTCCCGGGCACGCCTCGCGACGGCGTTCAGATCAGCGGCGGCCGCTTCGATGTCCCCGCGCGTGGTCCATCGCTCGGCGCCGATCCGCGGTTCGACGAGCGTGCCGATCCCGAACTCGGCCGCCGCGCGGACGACCGCGGAGGCGTCTGCGTCGTCGCCGACAAGGCCGGCGTGTGCGCTGAGCGGGCGCAGCCCTGTCTCGGCCAGCGCGTGCCGGTACTCGTCCCGGTACTGCTCGAACCTCCACAACTCCACGTTCTCGAATCCCATCGCGGCGACGCGCTCCAGCGTCCCCGGGAGATCCGTCTTGATGCCGTCCCGCAGCGTGTAGAGCTGAACTGAGTACACGTGCTCGGTCATTCGCCTTCCCCTGGTCCTTGGCCCTTCGCAGGACGTTCCTGTCGAGCGGCTGCGAAGGCCTCGCTGGAGGCGCGCAGGTCGTCGTACTCGGCGTCGAGCAGCAGGGTGGGGCACAGCCCGTCCAGGACGCCATGGGCGAGCAGGGCGTAGCCGTGAGGATCTGTGGCGCCGCCCTGGTAGTTGCCGGTCGTCGCGGCCATGTCCTCGGGCAGGATCCGGACCATGCGCGGCAGCTTCGCGAATGCCTCGGCCAGCGGCGGCGAGAGGGCCGGCAGGACGGAGTGCATGACCGAGCAGGCCGGTACCAGGGTGGCGGGCAGCCAGCCGTCGTCGTTGCGCAGGCGCAGTACGGCTCCGGCGGCGAGGTTCGCGCCCGCGCTCGCCCCGCCGACGGTGATCCGGGCCGGATCGGTCCCGAGCACCGCTGCGGGCACCGGGCCGTGCGGACCGGGAACGCTCTGGTCGGTGATGCCGACCGAGGGCAGGGCCGGTGCGGGCTCCCAGGTCCGGTGCTCCCGCAGACGAAGCCGCACGGCGGGATCGGCGAGGGCCTCGGGCCAGGATGGCAGGTCCTTGATCCGGCTGAGCCGGGCGGAGATGCAGGGGCGCAGGGGCATGTAGTCAGGGCTCCAGAGAGTGCGGGGGACGCTGCGGCGGTCGGCGCCTACTTCACGCTCCCGGCGGCCAGCCCGGAGCGCCAGAACCGCTGGAGGACGAGAAACGCGATGATCAGCGGGATCACCGAGAGGAACGCGCCCGTGATGGTGACGTTGTAGGGGATGCCCTGGTTCACCCCTTCCCGCCAGTTGGCCAGGCCGACGGTGACCGGCTGGAGCTCGTCGCTGTTGATCATGAGCAGTGGCAGCAGGTAGTTGTTCCAGATGCTGACGAACTGGAAGAGGAAGATGGTGACCAGGGCGGGCGACATGATCGGTATGGCGACCCGCCAGAAGATCCGGGCCTCGCCGGCACCGTCGAGCCGGCCGGCCTCGAGCAGTTCGTCCGGCACCGACGCCGCGGCGTAGATGCGCGACAGATAGACCCCGAACGGGCTGACGACGCTGGGCAGGAACACCGCCCAGTAGGTGTTGACGAGGTGGACCTCGCTGAACATCAGGTAGAGCGGCAGCGCGAACATGACGTCCGGGATCAGGACCGCACCAAGGATGATGTTGAAGGTCAGATCGCGGCCGCGGAAGGAGTACTTCGCCAGCGCGTACCCGGCCATGGCGGACAGCGTCGTGCTCACCGCGGCCCCGCCGATGCTGTAGAGGGCGCTGTTCAGGAGCCACCGCGTGAAGATGCCGTCCTGTTCGTGGAAGACGTCACGGATGTTGGTCCACAGGTCGAAGTGGGAGAACCACAACCCGTTCGTGGTGAACAGATAGCCCTGGTTCTTCGTCGCGGTGACCAGCAGCCACCAGACCGGGACCAGCGTGTACACCGCGAAGAGCGACATGACCGCGAACACGCCTGCCCGGCCGGCCAGCGGTGTTCTACGCGCTCGCCGGACCGCCACAGCGGTGGCGGCACTGGCTGGTGCGGGGGTGACGGTCGTCATGCGAAGGTGCCCTTCCGCTGGGTGAACTTGAGGAAGCCGAACGACAGCACGAAGGTCAGCAGGGCGAGGATGACCGACTGGGTGGCCGCGTAGTTGTAGTTGTTGACGTCAGCCGACTGCTGAGTCGCCAGGATCGGCGTGTAGGTGGGGGACACGGTCGGGGCGACCTGACTCAGAATCGCCGGCTCGTTGTACAGCTGAGCGGTGCCGATGATGGAGAACACCGTGGTGAGAATCAGCGCCGGACGTACCGCGGGGATCTTCACGTGCCAGGCCACCCGCCACCCGGAGCAGCCGTCCATCACCGCGGCTTCGGTGAGTTCGCCGGGGATCGCCTGCAACGCCGAGTAGATGATCAGCATGTTGAAGCCGGTCCATGCCCACGTCATCATGTTGCCGATCGAAGCGAGCACCAGGTCGCCGGACAGGAAGTTCACCTCGAGCCCGACGTGCCGCAGCGCCGCGGTGAACGGGCTGACGCTCGGCGCGTACAGGAACGACCACATGATCGCCGCGATCACACCCGGCAGCGCGTAAGGCATGAAGTAGATCTGCCGGAAGACCTTCTTGAACACGGCGGCACGCGAGTCCAGCAGCAGTGCCAGAAGAAGCGCCAGGCCCAGCATCACCGGCACCTGCACGATGCCGAGGGCGAACACCCGCAGGAACGACGACATGAACCGGCTGTCGTGCAGCGCCGTCACGTAGTTGTCGAGCCCGGCGAAGGCAGTCGTCGACGGTCCCAGTCCGAGGCCGCTGCGGTTCGTCTTGAAGAAGCTCTGATACACCGCGTAGCCGATCGGTGCGAGCAACATCGCCGTGAACAGCAGCCCGAACGGTGCCAGGAAGAGCACCGCGGAACGAGAGTGCCCACGGCCGGGGGTACGTTTCGCTGTCGAGCCGGCGATGGGGCGGGCGAGCGCGTCGCCAGGCGTTCTTGTCGCCATGCCTGCTCCCTAATCGTGAAGTGGTCCCGTCAGGTCAGGGACCCGTTGTCATTGGTGCTGGTCGGGCTGGTCGTCGCCCGGTGGGGGCGCGGGCGGTAGGGGCATCGGCCAGGAAGGACCACCCGCATGTCAGGGCCGCGAGTGTGAAGCCGCGGCGTCGGCACCCAGCAGGTCAGGAAGGGTGCCGGGCGCCCCGCCGTCGTTCACCGCCCGCATCAGTTCCCGACGCTCAGCCCCTGGTTCTTCATGGCGGCGACGGTGCTGGCCTGGACCGAGGTCACGGCCTTCGGGATCGTGCCCTGCCCGGCTCCGGCCTTCTTGAGCCCGTCCTTCATGTCGGACTGGACCTGGGTCATCGTCGGGCCCCAGACCCAGCCGGTGCTCGTGTTCGCGGCCGCCGTCTTGAAGACGTCATAGATGTTCTGCCCGCCGAAGTAGGCCGACGGCTGGTTCACGGCGGGCAGCTGCTGTCCGCTCGTCGCGGCCGGGTAGATACCCGTGTTCTTGATCAGGCTCGTGACGCTGTCGGTGTCGGTGCTCATCCAGGTGGCGAATTCTGTGGCTTCCTTCGGGTGCTCGCATCCCTTGAGCACTACGGTCGCCGAGCCGCCGCGGTTGCCGGCCGCGTTCTGTCCCTCGATCCACTGCGGCATCGGCGCCACGGCCCACTTGCCGGACAGCTCAGGCAGGTTCTGGGAGACCAGCGGTGCCGCCCACACGGCGCTGACCAGCGACAGCAGCTGCCCGTCCTGCACCTTCTTGAACCAGGCGGTGTCCAGCATCGGCTCGCTGGTGACCAGCTTCTTGTCCAGCAGGCCCTGCCAGTACTGCGCCACCTTCCTCGTCTGCGGGTTGTCGATGGTCACCTGCCACCGGTCGTTCGCCGTACCGAACCACTTGCCTCCGGCCTGCCAGGTCAGCGCCCCCAGGTCATAGGCGTCCTGCGGCGTGGTCGTCAGGTAGGCCGAGGGGTTGGCGGCGTGCACCTTCTGCGCGGCCGAAGCGAAGTCGTCCCAGGTCTTCGGCGGCGAGATCTTGTACTTCTTGAAGAGATCGGACCGGTAGAACAGCGCCATCGGGCCGGCGTCGACCGGGACACCGAACACGCGGTCGCCGACGCTGGACATCTGCCAGGTCCACGGCACGAACTTGCCCTTGCTGGCCTCGGCGTACTTGGAGATGTCCTCCAGCGCGCCGGTGGCGATGAAGTTCGACAGGGTGTCGTACCCCACCTGCCCGAGACAGGGTGCGTTGCCGGCCTTCACGGCGTTCTGCATCTTGGCGTAGCCGCCGATGCTGCCCGCGGGGATCTGGGTGTACTTGACCTTGATGTCAGGGTGCGACTTGTTCCACAGCGCTACGGGCTTGTCGTAGCCGACCGCCGATCCCCAGAACTCCAGCGTCACCGGCTTGCCGTCGGCGCCCGACTCGCCCGAGTCGCCGGAACCGCTACAGGCACTGAGCGTGACGAGCGAGGCAACGGCCAGTATGACCCCAGTCCCCTTCACCCACCGTGAAGCCATGGAAACTCCTTCCGCCGGCCGTCCGCCCTGCGGAGCCTGCCGGTTGATCTGTGAGCGGCGTGTCGTGCACGGAGCCGTTGAGAGCACCCGCCATCGGGCGCTCCTGCGCACGACACCGCCACGTGTATGTGCGATTCAAATCTCAGTTGATGTGTGCGCCGACCTCTCGTCGGCCCACTATGGCTGGCGCGATGCGGTGGCCGTGTGGGGCGGGGTCCGAGGTGGAGAGCGCTTGGGTTCGACCGAGCGGTTCGCTTGAAATGCGAAGCTCATCTCAGTTGCGTCGACTATGGGGCTCCGTGAGTCGCCTGTCAATACCTTCTCGATGGCTTATGACAAGGGGCGCGCCATCGGGAGACGGAGGTGCCGGTGTCAAGCCTGTCGAAGCCTCTGTGACGTGTTCGAGACTTCAAGGTCGCATATGTGTCGCGGCTACCGGCCGAGTCGATGCATGACTGCAGGTATCAGGCCGCGCAGCACCGTGCTGACAGCCTGACGGATTCCGGGCTCTGTGAAATTTTGCCGACAGGTTACGGGATATTGTCCGCGCATTTCATGTGCTGTTCGATCGTTGCGGCGCACCGGAGCTAAAGCGCCTTGATGACGCGCCCGAAGCGGCGCAGTCCCTCTTCGAGAGAGGCTTCGTCCGTGGCGAAGGACAGGCGAATGTGACCTTCGCCTGAAGGGCCGAACTCGGATCCGGCGCGTACGAGCACGCCCCCGTCGGCGAGGCGCTGTACGAGCTCGGCCGAAGACAGTGCGCTGTCGACACGTGGGAAGGCGTAGAACGCTCCGAGGGGCCGCACGACGCTTACGGTGTCGAGACTGTCGAGGTGTCGCATCACCAGATCGCGGCGGCACTGGTAACTCGCCGAGAGCGCGCACAGTTCACTGTCGGAGACGCGTAGTGCCTCGACGGCTGCGTCCTGGACGAAGGTGTTCAGGGGCCCGTTTATGGTGCGGTGAACAAGGTTGATTCTCTCGGCGACATCGGCGGCGGCGCAGACGAAACCGATTCGCCAGCCCGTCATCGCGTACGACTTGGAGAACGTGCCGACAAGTACTACGCGGTCGCGTACGGAGGCCAGTGTCAATGCCGACGTGAACGCGATGCCGTCGAAGACGATGTCGCTGTAAGCCTCGTCCGACAACAGGTAGAGGTCGGGGTGATCGCGGAGGATGTCACCGATTCCTTCGATGTCGGACCTCGAGAACACCATTCCGGTCGGGTTCACGGGATTGCACAGGATGAGCATGCGGGCCCCCGAGGCGGCCTCCGCGAGTGCCTGAAGGTCGAGGGAGCCGTCGGGTCGAGTGGAGATCCACTCGGCCTCGGCCCCTGCCATCGCCACATGGTCGGCGTACAAGGAGTAGGTCGGCTCGGGGAGCACCGCCCGATCACCGGGGTTCAGCAGAGTGAGGATGGTGGCCGCGAGTCCGGCGCTGCCGCCGTGAGTGATGACGACATTCGTGGGATCGAGCGCGTGGTCGTGGGATTGTGCCAGGTGGGAGGCGACCTGCTGACGGAGATCCGGTGACCCGGTGATCCGCGAGTAGCGAGTGCGGCCGGCGCGCAATGCCCGGACAGCCGCCTCCACCACTGGCGTCGGGGTGTCGCTGTCGGGTTCGCCCATGGCCAGGGAGATGGCACCCGGCACCGCGCCGCCTAGCGACTTCGGCCGCCTCGACGCTGCCCTGATGCGTTCCGGAAGGGGGGCGGCCGTTGGGCGAGGGAGGGCGCTCATCCGATCTCCATGGCGTCACGAAGGAAATAAAGTGCGATGAGATTCTCACATCGCGATGAGCGGTTCAAGGGTCGAGGCGCGGCGGATGTGGCGCGCGTGGGTGGCCGCACGTGCGCGAGCGACGTCGTTCGAGGGCACGCTCGAAGAGCACCGGAAGGTCGTCAGGTGGCGGTTGGTCTCTGGAATGCTCGAGCGGCGGCCCCGCCGTCCGGAGCCGCCGCTCATCAGCTGCCGACTGCCTGCTTCAGGCGCGGGCCCAGCCCTGGAGAGCGCCGTAGTAGGCCGCCGTCATGCGGCGGATCGCCGTCTCCTCCGTGAGGCCGGTGCTGACCAGGTCCAAGATCTCCCGCGGGTCGAACATCGCGTTGTACAGAAAGAGCGCATGATCGAAATGTTGATCCGGTACGTCCAGGTGCCGCATCACGCTGCGGATGGGGCGTTCCCAGGCGTCCCGGACCGGAGTGATCACCTCGTCGTTGTTGCGCAGGCGGGTGAGGAACCCCGTGCGCGACCGGATCTGGACCATGGCGGGGCCGTAGCTGCGGACCAGGCGAGCCCATTCCTGGACCACCTCCTCGAACAGGTCCGGTCCGGTCTTGGGGCAATCATGGCTGTAGTTGCGCAGCTGGACGATAACGCCCAGCAGATAGGCCTTGAGGAGCTCTTCGACTGAGGGGAAGTACCGGTAGGCCGTGGCCAGCGACAGGTTGGCTCGCTCCGCGATGGCTGCCATCGTCGCCGCACTGGGCTCTGTCCTGAGAGTTTCGCCGGCGGCCTCCAGGAGCTTGCGCCGGTTGCGGACGGCGTCGCGGCGCGGACTGCGCCCAGCACCCTGTTCCTCGTTCTTGACCGTCAGGGGGAGCCTCCCGGGATGCGTGGTCAGAGAGAGCGTCGTCTCAACTCTGACAAAACGATAGTCACGTCCTTCCGGGGCGCTCAAGCGCTCGGGGTCTGGCCCTGTGGCGGTGACGTGCCTGACTGGCGCAGCTGGCTGATGCCCAGGCTCCATGACGCGGGCGGTCATTGTCTCATCGGAGCTGAGACGGCCCTCTGAATTTTGGAATGTTGGTGGGCTGGTTCCAGCGGCCCGTGCCCGGCTCCGCACTGATCAGCCCGTCGGTGGTGGAGACCGGACCGCGCTCTCCTCGCCGAGCACGCCTACGTGCGCAGTGGGCGTTCGACGGGCGGGATGCTTCCCTCGGGGCCGAGATCGGGGGCTACAACAGTGCCCTGTTCATGGCGGCCGAACTGCTCCTGCTCGGCAACAGCGCCTTCGCGCCCCTGCTGCTGATCGAGGAACCCGAAGCCCACCTCCACCCGCAGCTGCAGACCCGCATCACGGACCTTCTGCGGGAACGCGCCGAGACCGCCACAACGGCTGGGGACACCGCCGGTCCAGGTCATCCTCACCACCCAAGCCGAACCTGGCCTCGGCCATCCCGGTGGAACACTTCACCCTCGTCGCCCGTGGGTCCACCTTCCGCCTGGCCCCATGGCTGACTCGGCTCGACGAGGGCGCCGCCGAAGGCATGCGCAGGGTTGCGGCGGAGTCAGGGTTGCTGCGGGGGACGCCGACGGCCACCGGGACGTCGGTCCCGGGCGCCACCGCCACGGACTCGAACATCGCGTAGGTGTCGGCGACGGCCGCGAGCTCGGCATCCGTCAGGGCACCGGTCCTCGGACCCGACTGGCTCGCCGAGTCAGGGGCCTACAGGGTCACCGGCGTTCGCCGGTGTGGTCCTCGCGTCCATGAGCGAGCTTGCGGTCGGACCCGACCGGGTCAACGTCACCGGCGGTGGCCTCGCCCTCGGGCTCCCCATCGGCATGACCGGTGCCCGCATGGTCCTGACGCTCGCCCTGGAGCTGCGCCGACGCGGCGGAGGCATCGGTGTGGCCACCCTCTCGGGAGGCGGCGGGCAGGGGGACGCCGTCCTCCTGCGCGCGCCCGGACGCGGGTGAACGCCCCCGCCGAGCTCTCGTCACACGGCCGTTGCCCCGCCGTCGACGGGTCTTGCGGATGCCTGCTCAGCCACAGGTCAGCGGCTCCGCTCGGTCAGCCCTGGGAACGCCCTTCCCTGAATTCGGGAACGCGTGGGGCATCGCCGCAGGTGGGATCGGGTTTCCGAGTGACTGCTGAGTGCCGTCATCTGCCGCCGCACAGGGCACTCACTGTTCGGCGAGACCGGTGTTCACTGCAAGCTCTCGGCCTGACCCCGCTGAGGGCTTCACTGATCATGTCGCGCCCGCGACACGGGCCGGAGGTTCTGCCCGGTGTCGGCGCGGGCGGCCGGGAGTACGGCGACGACCTCCCAGCCGTGGACGTTCTCGCGTGGGCGGGCCTGGATACGGCCGCCGAGCGCGGTGACGCGTTCGTTGAGGCCGACGAGTCCGAAGCCACCGCCCCGGGCCGCCTCGGGGAGGCTGGCGCCGCCGCGGCCGTTGTCGCGTACGGAGACTTCCAACTCGCCGTCGGCGTGGCGCAGGGCGACGGTGACCTCGGTGGCGTCGGCGGCGTGTCGGCGGACGTTGGTCAGGGCCTCCTGTACGACGCGGAAGGCGGCGGCCTCGATGTCGTGCGGCAGGTTGTCCGGGACCGAGGGGTCGCGGTGCAGCACGGCCCGGTGTCCGTCGGCGCCGCCGATTCCGTCGAATTGGTCGACCAGGTCGGTGAGAGCCGCCAGGTCACTGGGCGGGCGCTGGTCGGTGAACTCGGCCGGGTCGTCGTGGTCGCGCAGTACGCCGACCGTGCGACGCATCGACGCCAGCGCGTGGGTCGCGGCGTCCTCGATGCTCGCGAGCACCGGGTCGAGGCTCTCGGGTTCGGTGGTGGCCATCATTCGTGCGACCCGCGTCTGCACCAGGATCCCGGTGACGTGGTGGGCCACGAAGTCGTGCAGGTCGGCGGCCATGGCGAGCCGCTCGGCGCGGCGGGTGTCGGTGATGGCCTGGGCGCGGCGGTGGTCCATGGTGCGGAGGTAGGCGGCCGTGCCCGCCGTGCAGCCGGCCAGCAGCAGAAGCACAGCGATTGAGCCGAGGACGGGGCCGCCGGCGTCCGGATCGACGGTGTAGTACGGCACCGGGAGCGCGAGCAGCACGACGCCGTCGAGCAGGCCGCAGACCAGCGCCCAAACGGGCGGACAGGTGCGGACCGCGGTCATCAGCAGGCACAGCAGCACGGTGGCCTGGCCGGGACCGAAGCCGCCCGTCTGTCCGGCCACGGTCAGGAACAGAACGTTCGCGCCGGCGACGAGGGCGGGTACGCCGGTTCGTACCTGCGGCGTGAGCCAGGCCGGTCGGCGGCGCTGGGGCCACAGCAATGCCGCGAGCCCGACCAGCAGAGCGAACAGGTGCGGCCAGAGGTTACCGGCTTGCTCCCCAGCAGCCAGCACGGGGAAATCGGCCCCGCATGCCAGGGAGAGGACCACGACGGCACCGGTGCGTACGCAGCCGGGCTTCGCCGGACGCACCGGCCGTCCGGTGCCGCCACTTGCGGAGTCCTTGACGTTCGTCGTGAGGTTCACGCGGATCACAGTAAGCAGCCGCGCTGCTACCGGTATCAGCCGAATGGCCAAGAAGGGGGCTCGGCCGCCGTGAAGCCTGGCTGTTCGGCCGATGCAGCCGCCCGAGCCCACCGGAGAGATCGGGGTCGCACGTCTTCCCATACGGGTGGCGACCCCATGGAGGGCAAGCTCCGCGGTGTCCGGTCGGCGCTGTCCGACGCCGGGGTGGCGCCCGGCGCGGTCACCAGGGTCGTGCACGCCACCACCCTCGCCACCAACGCCATCCCGGAGCGCAAGGGCGTCCGCGTCGCCCATGTGACGACCCGCGGGTTCCGCAGCATGCTGCCGCTCGGCCGGTACGCGTCGGCCGACTGCTTCGACGTAGCGGAGCGGATCGACCACCAAGGCGGTTCGCTCGTCCCCCTCGACGAGAGTGGCGTGCGGCAGGTCGCCGAGCGGATCGGCGCCGCCGGAGTCGACGCGGTCGCCGTCTGCCTTGGCCCTGTCGGTGGCCCTGCGTACGTCCTTGAGGACTTCCCACCGACCTCCATGCGCCCGGGCGACGTCTTCATGACCGACGACGCCTACAGCGGCGGCATCCACACCAACGACCTGCTGGTCTTCCGGCCGGTGTTCGTCGACGAGCGCGTCGAGCACTTCACCGTCACCCTGATCCACGTCTCGGCACCGCATGGCAGGCGCGCACGTCCTGGTGGAGGCGGCGCGCTCGGCGGCTTTGGGCGCCGCCTTCCCGGCCGCAGAGAGCTCGCCGGAACTGAGCTGTCGCGCGGCCGGAGCCAAGTCCGCCTGCTCGGAGGCATTCTCGGCGGTGGCGGGCGAAATGATCTAGCTGCACGGCGGTATCGGCATCACTGGGAGCACGATGCC
This sequence comes from Streptomyces sp. NPDC006140, assembly GCF_040628815.1. NCBI lineage: Bacteria > Bacillati > Actinomycetota > Actinomycetes > Kitasatosporales > Streptomycetaceae > Streptomyces > Streptomyces sp. NPDC006140. The sequence continues at coordinate 848,851 of NZ_JBEXTS010000002.1, forward strand.
CACCGCTACTTCAAACGCGCCCACGGCTCGGCCCACCTGTTCGGTTCACCAGGATGGCACCGCGCACGGCGGTCGACCGAGCTGGTTCTGGTGCCATCCTGATTCCGACGTCCAAAGGGTTCAGCCGCTCGTGGCCGGCCCTTGCCAGCCGCGTTGCCGGTGGCACGGCGCCGAGTCGCGCGCCCCACCCGCGCGTTACGGAGTGGTCTTGCAGGTCACGTCCTTCGCCGGCAGCTTGCCGGTGGTCAGGTAGGCCGTGGCCGTCTTGTCCGCGCACGACTTGAAACCGTAGACGCCGTGTCCGACGCCTCCGGTGACCGTCACCATCTTGGACCCCTTCATCACGCGGCGCAGGCCCTGAGCGCCGGCCAACGGAGTCTGGGAATCCCACTGGTTCTGCAGGATCAGCGCGCCGACCTTGTTGTCGATCTTGGTGGGGGGCTCGCTGCCGGTCGTCTTCCAGAACGCGCACGGCTTGATGTTGGACGCGATGTCCCCGTACAGCGGGTACTTGCCCTTGTCCCGGATCGCGTCGCTGCGGTACCGCTCGGGATCGCGCGGCCAGTTGCGGGCGTCGGCACAGGCGACGCTCCAGAAGCCGGTGACCTCGTTGTCCTCGGGCACGGTGCCGCCGAGTGACGGCGCAGGCGACGTGAGCGTCCTGGTCTCGCGGTCACCGGACGGGCTCTTGCCCTCGGCGGCCTTCTTCATCTCGACGACCAACTCGGCGGCTTCGCGCGGGCTGTAGAACGCGCTGCGGCTCTCGGCGCGGATGCCGGCACCGGTCAGCTCGGTCCCGTCGAAGTCGACCGGCTCGCGGTCGGCGCGGGCGACCAGGTCGTAGAAGGTCTTGCGGACCGCCTGGGGGGTCTTCCCCAGCTTGTACGTGGAGTTCCGCTTGGCGGTCCACTCGGTCCACCTGGTGAAGGCGGGCTCGCTGTCCTGCGCCCAGAGCTGGATCACGCCGCGCCAGAGCCGGGCCGGGTCGACGGCGCTGTCCAGCACGAAGCGGTCGGCGTGCTGGGGGAACATCTGCGTGTAGACCGCGCCCAGGTAGGTGCCGTACGAGAGCCCGAGGTAGGAGATCTTCTTCTCGCCGAGCACGGCGCGGATCACGTCCATGTCCCGGGCGGTGTTGCGGGTGGTGATGTGGCGCAGCGTGTCGCCCTGCTTGGCGTAGCACTTCTCGGCGAAGGTGCGGGCCCACTTCACGTCCTTGGCGAACGTTGCGGCCTTGTATGCCCGTTCCCAGTTCTGTTCCCCCGTCGTCAGACCGCAGTCGACGGGAGAGCTCTGGCCGATGCCGCGCGGGTCGAAGCCTACGAGGTCGTACATGCGCTTCACGGAGTTCGGCAGCAACTCGCTCGCCAGCACCTCCGGCATGTCCAGGCCCGGAGTGCCCGGGCCGCCCGGGTTGAGCAGGAGCACACCGCGACGCTCGCTCCTGCCGCTCGTCTTCCACCTCGAAATCGCGAGATCGATCTTCTTGCCGCCGGGGCGGCTGTAGTCGAGCGGCACCTTGATCGTGGCGCACTGGTAGGCCGCCGGCTTCGAACTGTCGCAACGGTGCCAGGCCGGCTTCTGCTGGAGGTACTGGCCGAGGGGATTGCCTGCGGCGGATGCCGTAGCCGGGAGTCCGGGAACCAGCGCGGCGAGGGCACTGACTGCCAGGAAGGGGGCTATTCGACTGCTTCGCACTGGGGAAGGTCCTCAAGGGTTGGTGCATGTGGGACGCATTTACCTTCTCGTGGACAGGAGTTGGGCGAATCCATCGAGCGGGCAAAGTCCGTACGCCTGTGAGCTGACGGGCGGGGATGCCAGATCATCCTTCGGTCGCACAGCCGCGGCCGGCTCGGCGACGTCTTGCTCAAGTGGTCCGACTCCGCGAGGGATTCCTCGTCGGTCAGGGGCTTGTCCGCGTCGCCGGGGCGAGTGTGTCCGGCTCGGTGACTCACTACGAGTTCGAGCCGGTCGGAGTCGCCGGCGAAGGTGATGTCGACGTTGACGTCAGGCCGACGCGGGTCGCCCGCCACGTCCTGCCGAGAGCGGGGACCGGTCCCTCGCTCGTCACCACATCGGTGCTTGCAGCGGCAACCGGACTCGCAGAGAGTGCGGTTCCCTCCTGCCGGTCGCGCCGACCCGGGGCACAGCTGGTCCTGAGCGTCCGGGCCGACCGCGCACGCACGGTGCGGCCCCGCGGGGGCGTGGGTCCTGTGCCCGGCGCGGGAGAACCCGGTTGTGGCGCCTGACCCGCGCGTTGGGTGGCCGGGGCTTCGGACGTGGCGGACGCGACCGCATCGGCGTGGACCACGTACTGGCTGTGAAGATCCCCGAGTCCGCACGTGCGGATGCCCCTGCCGTCCCTACCTGACGTACCCGGCACGCCTGAACGGCACAAGGGCCCCGTTCCCTGCCCGGGAACGGGGCCCTTGCGTCGTGCGGCTGGTCCAGTGCGGCTGGTCCGGTGTTGTCCGGCTACTCGGCCTTGATCGCCTCCAGCATGTTCAGCCGGGCCGCCCGCCGGGCCGGCCACAGCGCCGCCAGGACGCCGACCGTCGCCGCCAGCGCCAGGAAGAGCGCCAACCGGCCCCACGGCAGGACCAGTTCGAACGTTGCCACGTCCTGCTTCCCCAATTCGCCCGCGGCCCAGCCGAAGAACACACCCAGGCCGATGCCCAGCACTCCGCCGAAGACAGAGATGACCAGGGACTCCAGGCGGACCATCCGCTTGATGCCCGTGCGGTCCAGGCCGACCGCCCGCAGCATGCCGATCTCCTGGGACCGTTCGACGACCGACATGGCCAGCGTGTTGACGACACCGAGGACCGCGACGATCACCGCCATGGCCAGCAGGCCGTAGAGCATGTTCAGCATCAGCGTGAGCAGCTTCGCGTCCACGTCGGCGATGTCCTGCCTGCTCTGGACATCGATCGCCGGGTTGGTGCCGAGGGCCTTGATCAGCTTGTCCTTCATGGCGCTCGACGCGCTGTCGGACGTCTTCAGCAGGACACTCGAAGCGGTCGGGTTGGACAGGTGCGGGGTGAGGGTGGCGTTGTCGACGAGGATGCCGCTGACCTGGTCGGTGTCCTCGTAGATCCCGGCGACCGTCAGCTTCTGCTTCTTGCCGTCCTCGTAGGCGACCGTGAAGCTCGAACCGGCCTTCCAGCCGTACTGCTCGGCGCTTGAGGTGTCCACGGCGACCTGCGCACCGGTCACTTCGAAGGTGCCGTCGGTCACCTTCAGGTCGATGAGGTGTTGCAGCGAGGCCCCGTTGACGCCGGTGAGGGAGCCGCTCTCGCCGTCGATGCGCACATCGGCATCGCGCAGGGGGCTGAGGTCGGTGACGCCGTCGACCCGGGCGAGTCGCTTCTGGGCGTCAGGGGAGAGTTTGCCGGACGTCGACACGACGAAGTCCGCGCGCAGCGACGCCGTCACCTTCTCCTGGGTCGCCTTCTGCAGGCTGCTCGCCACCACCGTCATGCCGGTGATCAGGGTGAGGCCGATCATCAGCGCGGAGGCGGTGGCGGCCGTACGGCGCGGATTGCGCAGCGCGTTCTGCCGGGCCAGCTTGCCCGCGACCCCGAAGCCCCGCAGGACCGGGGCCGCGGCCGCGATCAGCGGGCGGGACAGCAGCGGGGTCAGGACGAACACGCCGACGATCAGCAGGACCGCGCCGAGGATCATCGGATTCTGGGCCTTCTTGGTGCTCATCGACGTGGCGGCGACGGTCAGGGCGATGCCCGCGCCGGTGCACAGCGCGCCGAGGGTGTTGCGCAGCACCAGCGACTTGACGGTCGCCTTGGCGTGCACGCTGCTCATCGCCGCGACCGGCGGGATCTTCGCGGCCCGGCGGCCGGGCAGCCACGCCGCCACCATGGTGACGACGATGCCGACCGCGAGGGCGGTGACGATGGTGCCGGGGGTGATCACCAGCGGGCCGTCGGGCACGGTCGCGCCCAGCATGCCCAGCAGCGACCGCAGCACGGCCCCGATGCCGATACCGACGACCAGACCGGCGACGCCGGCGACCGCGCCGACCACGAACGCCTCGATCAGCACCGACCGGGTGACCTGCCCGCGCGAGGCGCCGACCGCCCGCAACAGCGCCAGTTCCCTGGTGCGCTGGGAGACCAGCATGGTGAAGGTGTTGGCGATGATGAACGTCCCCACGAACAGCGAGATGCCGGCGAAGGCCAGCAGCCCCTGACGCAGCTTGCTCATCCGGCCGTCGACCTGCCGCGCCTGGGCGTCGGCAAGTGCCTTGCCGGTGCTGAACTCCACGCGGTTCTTCGGGAGCGCCTCTTCCAGCGCGGCCAGCAGCGCGTGCTGCGAGGTGCCGGGGGCGGCCTGCACATCGATCCGGTTGTACGTGCCCGTCATGAAGAACAGCTTCTGCGCGGTCGGCGTGTCGAAGAGCACCAGGCTGCCCCCGGCCGTGACATCGCCGTCGTTGGTGGTGAAGATGCCGGCGATCTTCGGCGTCATGACCGGTCCGCCGATCGAGACACGGACGGTGTCGCCCACCTGGTAACCGGTGCGCCGTGCGGTCTCGGCGTCGATGGCGACCTCGTTCTTGCCGTGCGGCGCGGTGCCGGCCGTCAGCGGGTAACGGGGGTCCTTGTCGCCCCAGTAGTTCCCGCCCCGTTGCTCCCATGCCGAGCTGACGGGCCTGCCGTCCTTGTCGGCCATGACGGTGTAGCCGCTGACGACGCCGATCGCGCCGGCGGCCCCCGGCACCTTCGCGCTCTTGTCCAGCAGCCCGTCGGTCAGTTCGGAATACGCGGCCGTCACGGCCACGTCGACGTGGTCGAGGCTCTTGGCGGAACTCTTCTCGTAGGCGGCGGAGATGGTGTTGGTGAAGACCAGGGTCCCCGACACGAACGCCACGCCGAGCATCACGGCGAGCACGGTCATCAAAAGCCGGGTCTTGTGCGCGAGTACGTTGCGCACAGCGGTACGGAACATGGGGATGTCTCAGTCCAGTCGGGCGGGGTGCGGTGAGGTGAGGGAACGTCAGCTGGTGCGGGCCTGGCCGTCGAACTGCTTCATGAAGTCCAGGACCGACGCGGCCGTCGGCCCGTACATCTCGTCGACGAGCCGCCCGTCCGCCAGGAACAGCACCCGGTCCGCGTACGCCGCCGCCACCGGGTCGTGCGTCACCATCACCACCGTCTGGCCCAGCTCCCGCACGGAGTTACGCAGGAAGCCCAGCACCTCGGCGCCCGAGCGCGAGTCGAGGTTTCCGGTGGGCTCGTCGCCGAAGATGATGTCGGGCCGGGAGGCCAGGGCGCGGGCCACGGCGACGCGCTGCTGCTGGCCGCCGGAGAGCTGGGAGGGCCGGTGGCCGAGCCGGTCGGCCAGGCCCACCATCCGGATCACGGTGTCCAGCCACTGCTGGTCCGGCTTGCGACCCGCGATGTCCATCGGGAGCGTGATGTTCTCCAGGGCCGTCAGGGTCGGCAGCAGGTTGAACGCCTGGAAGATGAAGCCGATCTTGTCCCGGCGCAGCTTGGTCAGCTGCTTGTCCTTCAGGGAGCCCAGCTCGGTCTCGCCGATGCGCACGGACCCGGAGGAGAAGGTGTCCAGACCGGCGACGCAGTGCATCAGCGTGGACTTGCCGGAGCCGGAGGGGCCCATGATCGCGGTGAACTCGGCCTGCCGGAAGTCGACGGAGACCCGGTCCAGGGCGACCACCTGGGTCTCACCCTGTCCGTAGATCTTCGACAGATCCGTGGCGCGCGCGGCCACGGTGGTGGTTCGGTCGGCGAAGGGGGCAGTGGTCACGGATGACGCTCCTGTCGGGACGACGGTGGTATGCGGAAGGCGAGATTCATCGTCCGGGTCCCGAACCGCCCTGGAGTCAGCCGCTGTTCCGATCTGGGAGGACGACTCCGGACTGATCCCGAGGGCTCCGTGTCATACCCGAGGATGATGGTCAAACGTTCAACTGTGAAACGCCGCGTGGCCGGGGGCGGCTGTTGCTACCGCCGGCAGCCGCCGCAAGACCGGCGAGGAAGGTACGCGCTTCGGTGGCTTCGAGGTGGACGCCGGCGGGCGGTACACCGCTGAGCTCCGACCTGCGCCGATTCGCTGTACTGCCGCAGACATGGCGGTCTGATGAAACCGCTGTTGATCGGGTTGTCCGCCCTGAAGGGCACGCTACGGGCACGAAAAGCTCGTAGGCGTCCGGTTTCGGCAGGCGGTTGTCGAAGGCGACCTGTCTCAACCGGTTCCCGCCAGGTTCACATCTGGTCCGGACCGGTCAGTCGCCGCGTGCCAGGGCGATCATTCCTCTGAGGTCGAGTCCGGCTTTCGTGCCGCCGTCACAGAGGATGTCCACGCCGGTGAGGTAGCCGGGCTTGTCGCCCACGCAGAACGCCAGGAGCTCGGCGATCTCTTCGGGGCGACCGTAGCGCTTGAGCGCGGCGTAGCCGGTGAGCTTGCCCGAGCCGCTCTTCTCCTCGAGCCGCCCCATCGCGGTGTCGAAGCTGCCGGGCGAGACGGACAGCACGCGGGCGCCTTTCGCGCCGAACGGGGCGGCGATCTGCTGCGAGTACCAGATGACGAAGTTCTTGCTGAGCGAGTACGCCAGACCGGGTCGCATACCTTTCGGTGCCCGGCTCGTGACAGCGGCGAGCTTCGCCGTGAAGCGGTCGCGATCGGTCAGAGCAAGACGGAAGATCCGCTTGGGGATGACCAGCCGCGGCGTCATGTGCCCGGCGATGGAAGCGAGGTTGACCAGGGCGAATCCCTCGGTGGCGACCGCGAGGGCGGCTTCGGTGATGTTGACGGTGCCGAGCGCGTTGATCCGGATCATCTTGTCCGCGGTGCCCATCTGCGGGCTGATGCCCGCGGTGTGCACGACCGCCCGCACGGAGCCTTCGCGGTCGGCCTGCTGGAACAAGGCCTCGACCGAGGCCCGGCTGGTGATGTCGCAGGCGACCGCCGCCGCATCGACGCCGTGGTCGCGCAGTTCCGCCGCCGCAGCGTCGAGGCGTTGCCGGTTGACGTCGGTGATGACCACGCGGTGATCGCGGCCGAGGATCTTCGCGGTCGCGAGCCCCATGCCCCCTGCTCCGCCGGTGACGATCGCTGTCTTTGTCATTCATGCTCCATCTCGGTATTTCCCGACCGTAGCACCGGGGCAGCCCCTGACCTGCGAACTCCAGCTTGATGGCGAGGTGGATCGCCGCTTTCCGGGCAGCCCGCCGGGGGCCGGTACGTATACGCAGGTGTCGACGGCCGGCGCCGGGCGGTCGCGGTGGACGGCACGTGCCTGCGCGGCGCACGCCGACCGGACGGCAGCCGGGTTTTCGTGCTGTCCGCTGTCCGCTGTCCGCTGTCCGCCGTCCGCCGTCCGCCGTCCGTCACGGCCGTCGGCATCACCCTCGCCTCACGCGAGATCAGCGCGAAGACCAACGACATTCACGAGTTCGCGCCCTTGCTCGATCAGATCGACGACGCCGACCTCGCCGGGACGGTTGTCACCGCCGATGCCCCGCCCGCCCCACGCGACCACGCCACCTACCTGCACGAACGTGGCACCCACTACCTGCTGACCTCAAGAACAACCAGCGCGGCCAGGCCCGCCGACCCCGCGCTCTGCCCTGGAAGAAGAGCCCCGAGATTCACCGCGACGACGACCGGGGCCACGGCCGCCACGAACAACGACTCGCGCAGATCGTCACCGCCGACGGCCTGCTCTGCCCGCGCGCCGCCCAAGTCCTGCGCATCCAGCGCCGCCGTCTCTATGGAGCGAAGAAGTGGTCCGGCGAGACCGTCCACGCCATCACCGACCTGCCCGCCGAGCAGGCAAGAGCAGCCGAGATCGCCTCCTGAGCTCCATGGCCCTGCGCCCTCGTCGCTCCTGGCGGGTTCACCGGGAGCCGTGCGTGGATGCGGCCGCGAGGCGGGTGCCCTGTCGCCAGACAGCGCGAATCGACAGGCTGTCGTTGATGGTCGTGGTGGGATCACCGTCGACCAGGACGAGATCTGCCCGCAGCCCTTGCTCGACACGACCCCGGTCGTGGAGGCCGAACCGTCGTGCCGCCAGTGAAGTCGCCGAGCGCAGGGCTTCGGTGGGGCTGAAACCGGCCTGTACGAGCAGTTGCAGCTCGCCGTGCAGACTTGCTCCGTGGGTCACGCCGCGCACGACCAGAGCCGCGGCGTCGGTGCCTGCGATCACGTCGACCCCAGCCTCGCGCAGGGCTGCGATCGTGGCCAGTGCCATGTCGAAGTGCGAGGCGGGCAAGCCGCCGAACGTGTCGGAGAGGTGCGCCCGCAATTCCGGCGCGAGCTTTCCCGCAACACGGGGATCTTGCGCCAGGTCCGTGCTGTGCGACAGCCCGACGATGGAGGCCAGGGGAGTCAGAGTCGGCACCACGAACACGTTCGCGCTCGCGATGCGGTCGACGATCTCCGGGGTGTGGGCCGTGTCGGCGAACAGATGGGCGAGGCCGTCGGCGCCGGCGTCGACCATCTGCTCGGTCTCGTGCAGCGTCATGGCGTGCGCCATCACCATCTTCCCGCGAGCGTGCGCCTCGGCGATCACGGCGGCGTGAATCTCCAATGGGACGTGCGGCATCTGGAAGCCGAACGCCGCGCCACTCTCGGCTATCAGCTTGATGTAGTCGGCGCCCTCGCTGATCCGATCCTCGACGAACCCGGCCGCCTCCGCCACGGTGGTCGCGGTCGGCCAGACCGGATCGTTGAGGCCCTTCCGGAACTGATGAGGGTGGCCGTCGAGGTGGGTGAGCGAAAACGAGGCGCTCCGCACGTCCGCGAAAGTCCGGTCGGCCTCGACCTCGGCGCGCAGCGGAATCATGGTGGCGGGGACCGAGCCCATGTCGAGTTCGGTGGTGACACCGAAGGTCAGTGCCTGGCGCAGCATCGCGGCGTCTGTGTGGGTGTGTGCGTCGATCAGGCCCGGCAGCAGGGTTGCGCCGGTGGCGTCGACGACTTCCACCCCGGTGACACGCGGCCCGCCCACCGAGACGATGACGCCGTCGGCGACGTGCACGTCTACCTGGCCCAGGTTCTTCTCACCGTCGAACACCTTCGCACCGACGATGACGAACTCGTTCATGGGACTCTCCTCGCAATGCTGGACATGTACTGGTTCGGGCTTCACGGCTACGACGTCTGCCGGACCGGCACGATGACAGCCGAAGGGTGTCCGGGGGCGTGGCGACCGTCTGTTCGGCCAGGCGGGCGACGGCGACCCCACGGGGGTCGCCGTTCCGCACAGACCGGGCCTACCGGCCCTGTCGTGCGGGTGGGAGGGGAATCGGCTCGACTCCTGGCACGACGCGGGTGGTCAGGGTGCCGAGTTGTTCGACGGTGACGGTGACGACGTCGCCGGGGTGCAGGGGGCGGTGGGCGTTCAGGCCTTCGCGACCCCACCGTTCGGCGAGGCAGCCGCCGCCGCAGGTGCCGGAGCCGAGGATGTCGCCGGGGCGGATCTCGGTGCCGCGGGAGGCGTAGGAGATCATGTCGGCGTAGGAGAACGCCATGGACGACCAGCGGTCCTGCCCCAGCCGTTCGCCGTTGATGTCGACGGTCATCGTCAGGTCGAACGAGGTGGCGGTGCGGCGCCGACCGCCCGAGTCGCGGCAGGCGCGACAAGGGCCTGCTCCCCGGCCGACCGCAGGGTGCCGTCGCGCAGGAGGCCGAGCATCGTGACGCCGCGACCCAGGGGATGGACCTGGTCGTCGTGGAGGACGCCGACCCGATCACCGTCGTCGTCGGCGTAGGTCACGAACCGCACAGTCGCGCTTCCCTTCAGACGGAGGTGTGCATCGGGCGGCCGAGCCAGGCGACCGCGTCCCCGAAGGCGGCGATCACGTCGAGGTCCCGGCCGGCATGGTCGGCGTAGGCGCGGTGCAGGTTGAGCACGATCCGTTCGGCGTCGCCCCAGTCCGTGAACTCGCCCAGGTCGACCTGGCGGGCGGCCTGCAGGGGCGTCAGATCCCGGGAGAGCCCGTCCTGGGCGGTGTCGAGGATGAGCCGGTAATAGCGGCGGTGCTCGTCCAGGACCCGGGTGATGCCGGTGCCGGTGAGGACCGGGCCGTGGCCGGGGACGATGACGTCGGGCTGCAGGGACTCCAGCCAGTCGACCGCGGCGAGGGCCCCGTCCACGGAGCCCATGAAGACGAGCGGGGTGAGTCCGGCGAACACCAGATCGCCGGAGAACAGCACGCGTTCTTCGGGCAGCCAGGCGATCAGATCTCCGGTGGTGTGCGCCGGGCGGCCGGGGTGCAGCAGCTCGATCCGCCGACCTGCCACGTGCAGGGTGAGTGCGGAGCCGGCCGAGATGTCGGGAAGCCTGCGGGTCACCGGCCCCCAGTCCGGGACCGGGCTCCACAGCGGTGGGCAGCCGTCGATGACCGGGTCGGCCTGAAGCCCTTCCCGCATCCGGCTGTGCCCGACGACCACTGTCGTGGAGGGGAGGAGGCTGTTGCCGTAGGTGTGGTCACCGTGCTGATGGGTGTTCACCGCCAGCCGGACGGGCGCCCCGCCGGTGGCCGTGTCCACGGCGTCGAGAAACCGGCGGGTGCGAGCCGCGGTGGCACAGGTGTCGATCACCAGGACCCCGTCGTCGCCGGCCACCGCGCCGGCGTTGTTGACCCACCAGGTCCCGTCCGGCTGCACCCAGGCGTGGATCCCGGGAAGCAACTCCTGGAGTTCCGCCGCGTCCGCTGTGGGAGGAGGAGCGGAGTTCGTGTCCGGGGTGTCGGTCATGACCCGTCCTGTCCGTCGTCCGTCACGGTGGCGACGCGGCTGCGGCCGTGCTGTTCGTACGTGGCGAAGCGCATGGCATTCCTTGGGAGCTGGGTGGGTTGACGCGGGCCGGGGGCTCGGCGCCATGGCAGGGTGGGGGAGTGCGCCGGGCCCCCGGTGTCATGGGGTCAGACCGGCGGAGCGACGAAGACACCGCGGTCGACGTCGTTGAGCATTTCCTTGGCCGTCCGGGGCCATGAGGCCCGGGAACCTGGTCTCGCCCGCTGCCGAAAAGGTGCCGATGGCGAACGGTCCGGAGAAGGGATGAAGGGTGCCGACGACGCGGCTGCAGATGGCACGGAGACGTCCTCCCGATTGCGGTCCCACTAATCTGGCCCCTGGATTGCAATCAGGGAAATCGATTTCCTGTATACGGGAATCCAGCCGCTGAATACTGGTGGCGCCGGCTCCGGAATTGGGGCACGGCCGTGGCGTTTATCCGGGTCGTCCGGTTTGATCAGGTGATGCCGTGCGGCGGGCACGGCAGGCGTGTTACGGGTTCTGGCCTGGGGTTTGTCTTCTCCGGAGACGGCATCTCGCACCCGGTGGGGGGTGTTTCCCACAGTCCGGTGTCCGCGGGCTCAGGAGGCGATCTCGGCTGCTCTTGCCTGCTCGGCGGGCAGGTCGGTGATGGCGTGGACGGTCTCGCCGGACCACTTCTTCGCTCTTCCAGGGCAGAGCGTGGAGTCGGCGGGCCTGGCCGCGGTGGTGGGTGCCACGTTCGTGCAGGGCTGACGGTGTCTCAGGGACGGTTCAGGGAAACCGCGGTGGACGGCGGGCCGAGACGCGCACGGTCGCGGCCTGTTGGCGGACTTCGTCCGAGGACGCTGGAGCGCCGAGCTCGAGGACCTGTTCCTGTGAGTGGCCGGAAGATTCGGGTCGGCGCGGCGCGGGATGCGGGGCTACGTCCGGGTCAGCCGGCCGCATCCGCCGGAGTCGGTGTCCTGCTGATCCGGGTGTTGTTCGTCGACAACTCCGTCGCCCGGGTTTTCCGATGGGTGCGCGAAGGATTGTCGGCACGCTGTCGGGGCACCGCCCGAGCGGTGCCCCGACAGGTCCCGGTCAGACGCGGCGGCGGGTGAACCGCTGGTTGGGGTTGCCGCTGTAGGTGTACTGGGCGATTCGGGCGCCGTCGGCGGTCAAGTACTCCCAGACATCCATCGCCAGGCCGGACTCCCGGTTGACGAGGCTGATCACGTCACCGCCGTGGTCGACCACGCGCCACTGCTGACTGGTGGCACTGGTGCCGGCCTGTTGGACGACGTCCGCGCCGGTCGCGGTGCCCGTGGGCTGGAGGAACAGGCCACTGTGCAGTGCTTTGACGCGGACGTGGCCGTTACCGGCGTCGATGAACTCGAACTGCTGGTTGGGGCGGCTGTTGGGGGTCCGCTGGACGAGCTGTGCGCCGGCGGCGGTGGAAGCCGCGTTGATCTCGGCGGCCTTGCCGCTGTGCTGGGCCAGCAGGGTGTAGGGGCCCGGACCGCCGGGCGAGTCGCCCAGTTGGGCTTCCCACCTGGTGTTGGACCCGGACGCGTCGGCCGGGAGGCGGTCCCGTGCGGCGTTGTCGCCGTACATGGTCCAGCGGGCCCAGTCGACGACGGTCCTCGGGAAGCGCTGGTCGCTCCAGAAGCTGGTGTGGCTGCCGCCGACGAAGGTGAGGAACGCCTTGGGCCAGGTGATCTCCGTGTACGCCTGGCGGGCCGAGGAGTACTGCGTGGTCGAGTCCCGGTCGCCGTGGACGAACAGGACCTTGGCCGAGACCGAACCGGACGGGTTGCCCATGTCCACGCAGGACTGGGGGTTGGCGGACTTGATCCGGCTGTCGGGCCAGGAGGTCAGCAGACCGTGGGTGACCATGCCGCCCATGGAGTGGCCCGAGACGCCGACGCCGATGCCGGTGTTGATGTGTCCGGCCAGCGGTCCGCTCGCGTTGAGCGCGAGGGTGTTGGTGAGGATCTGCGAGACGTCCTTGGAGGTGTTGCCGTTGTTGACGTCGTTGAAGTTGTGGTTGAAGTGCGGGGCGGGGACGATGAAGCCCGCCGAGGCCAGGGCCCGGATGATGAACAGGGAGTTCTGCGGGCTGCTCCCGTAGCCGTGGGTGAAGTTGTAGACGGGGAAGACACCGTTGGCGACCGGGGCGTCCGTCACCGGGTTGCCGCCGGCGGTGCCGGTGGCCGGGTAGTAGACGTACGTGGTGCACGGGCGGCTGCCGCGGGTCCAGTTGTACCGGCGTACGCCGACCGCGAACGGTGTGGTCGGCGCCGTGTCCAACGGCCCGACGGCGGCGGGTGCCTGCCCCGCGCCGAGCAGGGACAGGCCCATGCCTGCCGCTCCGGCCGCGCTCATGCTGAGGAATGTCCGTCGTCGCACGGTCATGGAAGTCTCCTTGGGTGCAGGGACAAGTGCAGGGATAGGTGCAGCGATTGACGTTCGGCTGGGCCTGTTGCCGGGTGCGTCCGGTCGGCGGCGGATCGCCTGGACGCGCGGCGGGACGTGCCACCCGCGAGAGGCGGCGCGACCGGAAGAAGGCCCGTGGTGTACGGGTACGCGGTCTTGGCGCACGCCGCCTTCTGATCCTTCGCTCGGCGATGGGGGCTATGAGGTGGTCACGTCGTGTCCGCCGCGTCCGGGAACGACGTCGATGACCGCCGTGACCGGGCCTGTGCGGGTCGTCCCGGTGACTGTCACTTCACCCGGCCTGTCGGTCGCGCCGGGTGGCAACGGCTGCCAGCGGACCGGGACACCGGTGATCGTGTTGTTGGCGGTGGTGAGCATGCGGATGGAGGAGGGCAGCTTCGGGGCGGCTCCCACCGGGATGGCGGTGTAGACCATGTCCTGGAGGATGTGCTTGGCGCGGCTGGCGTTGAAGACGTTGATGGACGCGTGCGGCTCCCACGTGTTCGCCAGTCCGGGCACGGCCCGGAACATGGGCTGGTAGCCGGCCGGTTCCCACACCAGTGCCCCTGAACCTCGGTTGTCGACCACGTCGTTGGCGGCCTGGAACACCCTGCGGATCGCGTCCGCCTGCCCCTGAATGGTTCGCGGGTACGGCGAGTTGGGCAACGGCGAGCCGTCGCCGCCCGACGCGGGGTAGGCGGTTTCGGCGATGTCGATCTCGTAGCCGGGGTAGGTGGTGGCCATGGTGTTCAGGTTGAGATCCAGCGCCTCGGGCGTACCGTGCCACTCCGGGTAGTACGAGAGGGCCAGCACATCGGGGTTCTGGCCCTTCGCCTTCACCCGGGTGAGGAACTGGTGCCAGAACTCCATGGTTTTGGCGAGCTTGTCCTTGTCGACGATCACGTGTATCTCGACCTTGGATGTCGGTGACGCGTCGCGGACGGCTTTGATCCCGGCCGCGGCCAGGGTGGTGAACCGGTCCCACGCCTGGTCGTAGAGCTTCTGCTCCGCAGGGTCGGTTGACCTCCAGTACTTCCACAGCAGGCCGCCGCCGGGCTTGGACTGGTAGATATCGGCCTGGTCGACGAAGTACGGCGGATTCGTGGTGCCGATGTGGGCCGCCTCGCTGCCGTACATGAACCCATTGATGATCTCGTTGCCGACGGCGACCTTCTCCGGCGTGGTGCCCTGCCGGATCAGCCGCTTCAGATAGTCGGCGGTGAAGTCGTACACGGCATTGGACAGGTCCGCGAACTCCAGCTCGGCCCAGGCGCGTGGTTTGGGTTGCTTGCTCGGGTCCGCCCAGGAGTCCGCGTAGTGGAAGTCGATCCCCAGGCCCATGCCCCGCCGCTCGATCCACTTGGCTGAGGCCAGTGAGCGCTCCGGGCCCTGGCGCGGTATCGGCGTCGGTTGACCGGTGCTCTCGCTGCGCGGCTCGTTGAATATCCGCAGCCGGCTGTACTCGATGCCACGGTCCTTGGCCACGTCGAGCAGGTGTGGCCCGGCGCCGCGGTCTTCGGCCAGGGGGTCGACCCAGTACTGCTGGTTCTGGACGTCGTCCATCCAGGACAGATCGGCGCCGAGGGTGAGGTCGTCGCGCAGGTAGTTGAAGACCTGGAGCTCGCTGACACCTGCCCGGGCCCGGCCCGGCCCACCTGTGAACGTCAGCCGGACGAAGCGCGTTCCCGGCCGGGTGAACAGGTGCACTTCCCCTCGCGACACGGCTCGGTTGTGGGACCTGTCGGCGATGGCCTTCCACCGGCGACCGTCGGATGAAGCCTCGACGACGTACCGGTGGGCCACGCCACGGTCCGGGAAAAGCACCTTGACCTTGCGCAGGTTGTCGTAGGTTCCACCGAGGTCGACGGTGAGCCACTGCCGGGCGCCGGCACTACCGGGTTGCCAGGACGTCGTCGGATCGCCGTCGATGGCCAGACGGGTGCTGGACGAGCCGGAGGCGGCCGTCGCCGAAGCCCAGGGCTTGGCAGCGATATTGCTCTCGATCGGCTTGATGTCCGCGGTTCCGAAGGTCGCGTGGGCCGACTCGGGCACCATGAGTAGGTTCGCGGACACCATGGTGACCAACGTCGTCGCGACCGCGATGGCGCGGGGCAGACGCGTTCTGCTCATGTCCTTCTCCTGACGATGTCACGCACGGGCGGCATGGGCTGTTACCTACGC
This sequence comes from Streptomyces sp. NPDC006140, assembly GCF_040628815.1. Classification (NCBI taxonomy): domain Bacteria; kingdom Bacillati; phylum Actinomycetota; class Actinomycetes; order Kitasatosporales; family Streptomycetaceae; genus Streptomyces; species Streptomyces sp. NPDC006140. The sequence continues at coordinate 864,208 of NZ_JBEXTS010000002.1, forward strand.
TCTGCCGGTCGCAAAGACCGGCAGAGCACGGGACGTCAGTCAGCCGACATCGAGGTAGTCGACGTTGGGCAGTCCTGTTGCCGTGGTCGGATCCAGCCGGATGGTGTTGCTGCCGGCGTTCAGCGGGACCGTCACGGTCTTGGTCGTCCACGTCGTCCACGCGCCGGTGGACTCGAACGAAAGCGCCCCTGCCGTGGCTCCGTTGACGACGAGGTTCGCGGGCCTGGCACCGGTGGTGGCGCCATTGGCGAACCGGATCCCCAACGTCGCCGTACGGGCGGTCGCGGAGTTCACGGTGAACTCCGCGAAGGCCCCCACAGCGCTGTCGCCGTTGCAGAACCCGCTGCCGGAATAGCCGGCCTGATTCGCGTCGATCGTGCCCCGGCACTGTGCCGGAGCGGTCTCTGCCTCGTAACGCCCCGGAGGCGCTGGTGTGTCGGCAGAGGTCTTGACGAGTGAGAGCTGGTCGACGGTGACGCCGCCCGAACCCGACGCCCGCACGGTGACGGTGGCGGCCCCGCCGGGCAGCGCGATGCCGGTGAGCTCGCGCTTGGCCCAGCCGCTCGACGACGGGATGCCGAGGGTGCGTTGGCTGCCGTTGGAGCCGGTGATCACGACCTGTCCGGCGCTGCCCCGAGCGTGCAGGGACAGGGTGTACGTGCCTGCGGGCACCGATGCGATCCGCTGCTCGACGCCGCCGCTGTTGCTCACCTGGAGGGCGAAGCGAGATCCGTTCGCACCACCGTTGACGTTGGTCACCGAACCGCCGAGGTTCCGCCATCCGCGCACACTGGAGACGATGATGCGGTCGGCCTGGATGTCGGGGTTGAGGATGTAGTTGTTCGCCGGCCCGACGCGCCACTCGCCGGTCGTGGCGTTGAACTGCCACTGGCTCACCGAGTGGAACTGCGGCCGCGCGCCGGTCTTGGTGATCGGCACCCACTGGTTGTATCCGATACCGTTCCAGGCGAAGTCTGCCCAGCGGTCGCCGGCGTAGATCACCGTGTTCTGCTTGGTGCCCTTGACCGTCACGAAGAACCCGGTCTGGGTCACGTGGCTGTAGTCCATCTCGGTGCCGGCAAGGACGTACTCGCTGCTGTAGGAGCCCTGGACGTTGCTGCTGGTCGACTCATTGACGTAGTTGACCGAGGTGTTCCAGCCGTGCAGGTCCGACGCCGCGTGGTAGTACTTGCCGTCGAGCTTGAACATGGCGTTGCCCTCGCGACCGGCGCCGCGGCGGATCTCCACGCCCGGCTCGATCCGCAGCGAGTCGGACTCCCGGAACTTGGCCACGAAGCCGCGCGACCGTCCTTCGCGGTTGGAGAAGATCAGGTAGTCCTTGCCGTCCTCGTCGGTGAAGACGGTCTGGTCTCCGGTGCCGGTCGTCGGCGAGTTGGTGATCTGGGTCTGGAAGTAGCCGTAGTCGAAGGTGTCGGTGGGTGAGTCGCCCTGCAGCAGCAGGACACCGTGCCCGCCTCCGACGTAGGCCTGGACGGCGAGCACGTACTTGCCGGTGTTCTCGTTGTACGAGACCCCGAGCCGCCCGACCCACCCTGCCTGAGCGAGGGTGGCGCCGCCTTGGATCGGTGTCGTCCGCGTCGCGACCCGGTTCTCGAACTTCCAGTTCACCAGGTCCTTGGACGAGTACACCGGAATGGACCTGAAGCTGACCTCGCCGTCGTACTTCCGCGTCGGATTGGCCCGGTAGGACTCGGCGCCGAGGTAGTGCACGCCGTACCAGTAGTAGGTGTCACCGAACTTGAAGACCCCACCGCCCTGCGAATAGATGGGATTGCCGCTGGTGTCGTTCCAGAAGGTGTTGTTCGTGATCGTCTGGAACGTGCCCTCGTCGGCAGCCTGCAGATCTCCGGCGGCGTTCATCAGGGCCGTCTTCGCCTCGGCGACCTCCGACTTGGTGGCCGATGTGTCGTCGGCTACCGCGTCCGCGGAACGCAACGCCTTGGCGAAGGGCTTCCAGGAGCCGGCCGTGTACTTCGACGGAGCGCGGGTCTTGTACTCGGACACCAGGTACTTCAGGCCACGATCCGCCACCGGTCCGGCAGCGGCGTCCTGGGCTGGGAGCTCCTGTGTCGATGTCTGCGCCGTCGATGTCTGTTGTGCCGGGGCCTGCGCCGACGCGGTGCCGGCCCAGACGGGCGCTGCTAACGACACGGACAACAAGGCGGCCGCGGCCAATTTCCAGTGCTTCGAGACGGCACGCATTCGGTATCTCAAGATGTCACCTTCCATCATTCTCGAAGGCGCCGAGGTCCGGCGCACTTCCGCTGAAGGGCAGTCCCACGTTGGTGCCCTTGTCGATCAGGGCACTGTTCGCCGCGAGGCGGAGGTGGGGCAGCACGGGCAGGCTCCCGTCGCTCTGGCGGGGCGCGTCCCAGCCGGACGTCGACACACTCCGGAACTGGGAGTCCGACAGGGGGATGCCGAGGTTCCAGGTGTTGTACGCGGCGTTCGTGCCGCTCATGTACGACGTCGCCGTTCCGGTGTAGGCGATGTTGTTGCGCAGGTTGCCCCGGCCGACGGCGGCACCGCTCGAGTCGATTCCCCGCATGCTGAAGTTGGGGTGGTTTCCGTAGCCGGTGTTGTTGAAGTAGTCGTTGGCCACCGGGTGGTGGTTGGCGTAGAAGCCGGCCGCCTTGTTGAGGAACGCGACCGAGGTGCGGACGGTGTGCTTCGGCGCGTTGGCCTGGTAGTCGCCCCCGTAGCCGCCCGACTTGAAGCCGGCTCCGTTGCCGGAGGGCGTCGTCGTCCCCGGCACGTATCCGTTGCGCCAGGCCCACGAGTTCTCGATGGTCACGGGCGAGTAGGTGGAGATGAGGTCGAACCCGTCATCGGCGTTCCACCATGCGCGGCACCCCCGGAACACATTCGCCGCGCGGCCGGAAGGCGTGTAGTGCGCACCGAACCCGTCGGCGTTCTCGCCGGGCCCGTCACTGCTGCGCAGGTCGTAGTTGTCATGCGCGTCCGAGTTGAGGACGAGGTTGCCGCCCCCGCCGCTGATGAACAGGCCGGTGCCCATGTGGTGGTGGGTGTTGATCTGCTCGAAGACGTTGTTGCTGCCGGAGACCCAGATCCCCCAGGACTCGGCGTTGCGGTTGTTGTTCTGGGGAACCCCCTTGACTTCCAGTCCTTTGAGGTGGATCCAGCTGCCGGTGACGTTGAAGCCCTTGATGCGGCAGTCGTCCGTCATCCGCGAGAAGTCGAAGACCGGTTTCTCGCCCGGATGGGCCCAGTACCGGATCGGGTTGCCCGAGCTGCCGCTCTTGTTGAGGGTGATCGCGTCGACCCTGGCGGTCTGGCTCGAACAGGCGCTGTTCGCGCGGGTGTAGGCGTAGGTGCCGCCCCGGAAGTAGACCGTGTCGCCCGCCTCGGCGACGGCCTGTGCACGGGCGATCGATGCCCACGGGGCGGCCTGCGTGCCTGCCGCACCGTCGTTCCCGTTCGGGGCGACGTAGTAGGTGTTTCCGGCCGCCGTGGCGTTCGCGGACGCCGAGCCGGGGGCCATGGCGAGGGAACTCGCCGTGACCACCGAGAGCAGGAGGGCAGGGGTGCCGAACTTCGCGGTTCTCACAGCGTCATCTCCGGAGTCAGGTGATTTCCCGTGCGGCAGTAGGGCTCGTGCCTGCCTGAAGAACTCGGCGCAGGCGCAAGCTGCTTTTCGAGGGGTGGGACCACGCGCGTGTTTCTTCAGAACTTCATGGCGCCGGCGGCCAGGTTGGCGATGAAGTGGCGCGAGCCGATCAGGAAGACCCCGATCAGCGGGATCACTGACATGAGTGCTCCGGCGATGACCATCGACTGGTCGGTGGTGTAGACGCCGTTCAGCTGCTGCACGGCCACCTGCAGTGTCACCTTGTCCGGGTCGGTCATCACGATCAGTGGCCACAGGTAGTCGTTCCAGATGTGGAAGAAGGTGAAGATCCCCAGGAACGCCAGCCCCGGGCGGAGCACCGGCAGTCCCACCGTCCACCACTGGCGGAAGAACCCGGCCCCGTCGACCCTCGAGGCATGGATCAGCTCGTCGGCGATCGCCCCTTGCGCGTACTGGCGCATCCAGAAGATCCCGAACGCGTTGGCCGCACCGGGGATGATCAGTGCCTTGAGCGAGCCGACCCAGCCGAGCCAGGCCAGGGTGACGAACTGTGGCACCAGCGCCAGCTGCATCGGAATCATGAAGGTGGCCAGCACGATCCAGAACAGCACGTTGCGCCCTGGGAAGTCGTATTTGGCGAAGGCGAAGGCGGCCAGCGAGTCGAAGAGCAACACCAGGAACGTCACGGATGTGGCGGCCACGACGGTGATGCCCATCGACCCCCAGAAGTCGATGCCGTCGAACACCTTGTTCATGTTCTCCCACAGGTGGGAGCCGGGGATCAGCTTGGGCGGGTAGGCGAAGATGTCCCCGGTGGTGTTCGAGGCCATCACGAACATCCAGTAGAACGGGAAGATCGTGATCAGCACGCCCAGCAGGAGCACGGCGTGGCCCACGATCGTCCGCGCCCTGGCGGCCGTCTCAGCGCGCACGGGACTTCCCCTTCCGCTTGCCGGTGCCGATCGCGTCCTCGTCCCGGCCGCCGATCAGCCGCCAGTTGATGACGGAGAACACCGCGATCAGGAGAAACAGCGCCCAGCCGACGGCCGCGCCGTAGCCGAACCGGTTGAAGATGAACGCCTGCTGGTAGAGGTAGAGCACGATGGTGGTGGCCTCTCCGCCGGGCCCGCCGACGTTCCCGTTGTCGTCCACCGGGAACAGCACCTGCGGCTCGGTGAACAGTTGCAGCCCGCCGATGGTGGAGGTGACGGCGACGAACAGGATCACCGGGCGGAGCATCGGGATGGTGATCCGGAAGAAGGTCTGGCGATTGTCGGCGCCGTCGACCTTGGCCGCCTCGAACACGTCGCTGGAGATGGCCTGCAGGCCGGCCAGGCAGATGATGGCGTTGTAGCCGACCCACCGCCAGATGGTGATCGCCGCCACGGAGACCTTCATCGCCCACGGGTCGGACAGCCAGCCGACCTCGCCGGCGTTGATCGCCCGCAGCGCGCTGTTGAGCAGCCCGGAGCTGTCGCTGAAGACCGAGCCGAGCACCAGGGTCATCGCCACGATCGAGGTGACGTTCGGGACGAAGTAGGCCACCCGGTAGAACGCCTTGAACCGCACTGCGGTGTGCAGCGCGTAGGCGATGCCCAGCGCCAGAAAGATCATCGGGACGGTGGACAGGATCCAGATGATCAGGGTGTTGCCGATCGACTGCCAGAAGTCGGAGTCGGTCACCAGGTACGCGTAGTTCTCCCAGCCGATCGACCGCATCTCTCCGATGCCGTCCCACGACATGAACGACAGGTAGATGGAGAAGCCGACCGGGAAGACGCCGAAGACGGCGAAGAGGAGGAAGAACGGGGAGACCGCCGTGTACATCGGCCAGTAGCGGCGCCAGCCGGGCAGCGGCCTGGACCCGTCCGGCGGCGGCTTGGCGGCGCTCCCTCGCGGCTTGACGGCCTTCCCGCGCGGCGCATCGGCGAGGCCCATTCAGATCGCCCCCTCGCGGGTCAGCTCGCGCTCGATGGTGTCCTGGGCGTCCCTCCATGCCCTGTCGACGTTCTTGCCCAACTCCACGTTGGCGAGCTCGGCGGCGAAGACGGGGTCCATTACCCGGTCGTACGGGCTCTTGTAGACGGTCCTGACCTGCCGCGCCGACGGTCCGAACACCTCGATGGTGCGCTGCCCGCCGTAGAAGGGCCGGGGCTCACGCATCTCCGGCCTCGTGAAGGAGTGCGGGGAGGACGGGAACAGCGACATCTCCGTGAACGCCTTGACCTGGTTCTCCGGAGACTGCAGCCAGGTGATGAACTTGTAGGCCGCCTCGGGGTTCTTGGAGTACTTGGTGATCGCCAGGAAGGAGCCGCCGACGTTGCCGGCGCCGCCGGGCGGGTCGGCCACCCGCCACTGGCCCTTGGTCTTCGGCGCGGCCGACTCCGGGAAGGCGAGGCCCCACCACACCGCGCCGATACCGACCGGCTGGCGGCCACTGGTGATCACTCCGTACAAGTCGGGGGAGCCCTCCGGGGCGCCGGCCGACAGGCCCTCCCTGCCGATCCGGTAGGCCAGTTCGAACGCCTCGCGCAGTTCGTCTCTGTCACCGATGTACCGGCCGTCCTCGGTCATGAACTTGCTGCCCAGCTGGCCCAGCCGGATGCTCCAGACGTGGCGGATGTTGGGGCAGATCACCGCGCGCTCCTGGGACCTCCGCAATTCCTTGCCCAGGGCGATGAAGCCGTCCCAGTCCGGGGCCCGGGCGGCGAGCTCCTTCGGGTCGGTGGTGATCCCGGCTTCCTGAAGCAGGTCGGCGCGGTAGAACAGCCCGGTGGGGCCGGTGTCCATGGGGAACGCGATCATCCGGCCCTCGGGCGTGATGCACTCGCTCCACTTCCAGTCCAGGTACCGGCTCTTCAGCTCGCCCGCGCCGAAGGCGTTGAGGTCGACGAACACGTCCTGGTTGGGGAAGTAGGTGGCCACGTCGGAGTTGATGCCGATGATGTCCGGCACCAGGGACTTGCCGGCGAGCGCGGTACGCACCTTGGTGTTGAAATGGCCCCCGATGTTGGTGCGGCTGAGTCTGAACCCCTGGGCCCCGGGAATGCCCTTCGTCTCCGCCCGGGCGACCAGCTCGTCGCTCACCGACCGGTCCCAGGTCCACAGAGTGATCTCATCCGGGTCGCCGAGCGAGCGCTGCGACCCGCAGCCGGCCGGCCCGAACCCTCCGGCGGCCGATCCGGCGCCCAGCGCCAGAAACCGTCTTCGTGACACTGCCATGGACGCGTGTACCACCTTCCGAGCGAGCGGCCCACCCCCTGATCGCTCAGGCGGTGGCCGAACAGACATCGCGAACGGCTGCTCTGGTTGAACGGGGGGCGACGTGCTTGAGGAGGCTCGGCACCGCCGCCGACACGCTGCACACATCGCTGCTCACGAGCGCCGGTGCGGACCTCATGGCCCACAGGACGAAGTGGCCGCGCAGCTCCGTGTCCGTAAGCCCGGGCGGCCGACCTCCGGCATGCCCCGGCCGTTGATTTCGGTGATCCACGCGAACGCGGCCACTGTGGTCGCCGATGATGGCCTTGGGCGAGCACCAGTCGTACGTGAGGCAGCCCAGGCCCGAAGCGGCGAACTGGCGGGCGTCCTGCGTGTGCCCGGTCGCACCCTCGCCCCGGCCTCCTTCTTCGTCGCACGCCGCGGCCTGGTCGGAGCCAAGCCGTTTCCGTACGCCATCGTCAGGTTCAGGTAGGGACGACTGCGTCCTCGGTCTGCTGCGCCGCCGTCGTTGAGGCCACCCGCGAACCGGCCGGCCTCGGTTCGCGCCCACCGCCGCGCGCTACCTGAGATACGCGGCGAGCGGGAGGTTCTGGCGGCGCACGTCACCGGCGACGAGCCCTGCGACCCGCTGGGCGCCGTGGGTGTCGAAGTGGGTGTGGTCGTTGCAGAAGAAGGTGCCCAGGGGACCGCTGCCTCCGTAGTCGCCGTTGTTCGGGCAGAAGCGCAGACTGTTGTAGAGCGAGACGCTGAGCGTCTGCAGGTCGATGACGGGGGCCCTCGTGGCGGATCCGGCGGCGAAGGTCTCGTTGACGAAGCCGCGGTTCTTGGTCGCTGTGCCGCCGGAGCAGGTGATGGCGGCCACCGGGGTGAGCAGCACCGGGTGCGCGCCCCGGGCCAGGGCGGCCTGCGCCATCATGGTCATCAGCTGCTGGTACCGGGCCGGGCCGACGTGTCGTGGGCAGGTCGAAGAGGAGTCGTTGATGCCGAACTGGATGAACAGGTAGTCACCGGCCTTCATTCCGGTGCTCGAATTCAGCATCGCCTGCCAGCGGGACGAGTACGTGGTGGACGTGAGGCGGCACTCACCGTCCGAGCCCTTGGTACCGCTCACGTTCCCCTCGTACAGCCAGGTCTGGATGCTGCGGCCTCCGACCGCATGGTTCTTGACGGTCACGTCGCTGTTGAACAGGGCGTCGAACTGGCTGCCCCAGCCGACCGGGCACCGGCCGGAGCTCGGGTTGGCCATGGTGGAGTCGCCGGCCAGCCACACGGTGACCGGCGCGGCGGCCGCCTGTGCGGCCGGGGCCTGGGCGCGGGAGGCACTGGTGCAGTCCGTGGCGACGCGGTCCGCCCCGGATGCGGCGCTGACACCGAGGCTCGACAAGGCGAGCATGAGCGCGGTCGTGATGAGAATCCGCAAGTTCCTCAACGGGTCCCTCCTTGGGACTGGCGCCGGGCGTTCGGTCAGCGCAGGTACGCGGCCAGGGGCAGGCGCTGCTCGCGGATGCTCTGGAGCACCAGCCCGCCCATCTGGCTCGCGCCGTACTGCGAGAAGTGGGTGTTGTCCGTGACACCGTCCACGGAGGAGCGCAGGAAGAGCTGTGCGGAGGCGGACGGGCCGAGGGACTCGACCAGCGTCTTGCTCTTGGTGGTCAGATCGATCACCGGCACGTTCTGCGCCGTACCGACCGAGCGCATCTCGGCGGGCAGGTTCACTCCGAGGCCGTTGACGTGCAGTGCTGTGGGCGTGAGACGACTGCCGTTGAACTGGCGGCGGACCGGCGGCGTGACCAGAACCGGGACGCCGCCCTTCGCACGGACCTGCGTGATCATGGAGGTGAGGTTGCTCCGGAAGGCCGACGCGCTGGTCTGCTTGTCGTTGTGGCCGAACTGGATGAAGACCGCGTCGTTTGCCTTGACCTTCGGCAGCAACGCCGGGAAGAGCGCCGAGTTCCTCAGGAAGCTGCCCGAACTCTCCCCCGAGTCGGCGTAGTTGGCGACGGACGCTCCGGGACCCACTGCCGGCGTGATCATCTGGCCCCATCCCGTGTACGGGGCCACGGGCTGGTCGCACACGGTCGAGTCGCCGGCCAGGTAGGCGACCATCGGCTGGTTCGCCGGTTTCACGGAGACGGCCGACACCTGCGGGTTGGCCCCCGAGAACCGGATGTCCAGACCGGGGTTTCCGGTGCCGCCCTGGCCGGTGGGCTGCCCCTCCGGCTGCCGCACGTTGACCGTGAACGAGTACGTGGCAGCGGCACCGGCCGCCGTCTTCGTCGCCGGAAGCGCCAGGCGCCGGGCCTCCACCCACATGTCCGTCTCGGCGGCACCGGCACCGCCGATGGAGACCGTCACGTCGTAGTTGCCGGGTGAGACCGTGTAGTGACACTTGATCGGCGCGGTGCCGGAACAACCGGCCGGCAGCGCCCGCGTGGCGGCATCGGCATGCGCCGCACCGGTGCCGACCAGCATCGCGAGGGTCAGCAGACCCACTGCTCCCGGCCTGACCCCGTGCCCTTCGAGACCCAATGTCATGCCCATTACAATCACCAATCCCATTTGTCGACCGGAGAGTTGCCCGGGTTGAGGTCCATGGCCCGTTGCTCAGGCCTGGGTGAAGCCGCTCATGATGGAGGTGGGGCGCTTGCTGGAGAAGTCCCAGGCGCCCATGGTGCAGCCGGTGAACGGGGACGTGCACTCCGGCTCCCAGTAGAAGATGCCCTACCCGTCGTCGGCCTTGAGGGCGTTGGTGTAGGCGACCAGTGCGGCCTGGGTGGCGACAGCGGTGGCGAGCGCCCCGGCGGTGGCGGTGGTGGCCTTGAGCAGGGTTCGCCGGCTGATGCGCCCGGCAACTGGTGTGGGGGTTGCAGGGACATGGTCGGTCCTTTCCTTGCGTCGGCCGCCGGGTGAGTGGGGCAACTGGCTCTCACGCCCGAGGAGTTGGTGTGGCCGCGTGCGATCCAGCCGATGAGCCTCCCCTCGGTGTCGCAGCAACTAAGGCAGGAGTGCTTACGAGTGGCACGTGTCGAAGGGCGCGGTCGTGGCAGGCCAGGGACGCTCCTCCAAGTCTGAACTGTGAGCGATCACAGAGGTGCGGGCGACGTATGTGCGTAATCGCATCACAACGAACTTGAGGTGCATCACGCAGCTTCTCGATCGGGCACGAAGCTGTCAACCATTGCTCACCAATCCATGGAAGAAGCAGTGCGATCCTGTGGGGAGGGGTGCGCCGCGCCTCGGCCGTGAGCTGTCTGAAACAGCGGGAGTCGGCGCAGTTCAAGTGCCCTTTAGAAGGAATGCGGCGACGGGGCGAGGCTGCGCACGGAGCATCTCGTTAACTCGCATCCGAACATGCGTGAACAGAAAAGCCCAACAAAATGCTTGACGGACTGTCAGTGAACATCTATCTTCCCAGCGATTGGGAACGTTCCCACATCTGTTGGGTGGACCGCCTTCTCCGCGATCTTCATACCCCCCACACCGGAGGTCGTAGTGACCGTCCCGCACCGGCGTCCGCGCACCGCATTGCGCCCATGGCGATTCCAAGGCAGGTCAAACAATTGGCTGTTCGGCGGCCTGGCGGCCGCCACCGCTCTGACCCTCTCCGCACTCACTGGCATACCGCAGACCGCGCACGCCGCGACCGCGCGGCAGGTGGAACGCCTCGACCGGGGCCGGACGCGATACACGTGGGCGACCTCGACCTGCCCCGGCCGGGTCTGGAGGAGTTCAAGGTCGACGAGGACAGCTCCAAGCCGGCCTTCTGGATGGCGGACGCGAGGACCGGCCAAGTCCTCTGGTCCGCCCCGGCCGGCGGTGACAACGGCCGGGCGTGTCCGGTGACATCTGGTCCGGCAGCGCGGGCGCCGAGTCGTGGTCGTCGCTCGTGAGTGGCGTCCGCAACCCCAAGGGCGCGGTGGTCGCCAGTCGTAAGTACGGCCCGGCAACTGCCTGGCGTGGTGGGACGGCGACACTACGCGCGAACTCCTCGACGGCACCGACATCGACAAGTACGGCGCCTCCGGGCGACACCCGCCTGCTCACCGGCGCCGGGGTCCACTCCAACAACGGCACCGTCGACGCCGTCCTTGTCCGGCGACATCCTCGGCGACCGGCGCGAGGAAGTCATCTGGCCGACGTCCGACAACACGGCCCGGCGGATCTACTCCACGCCGTACCAGACCAAGACGCGGATCACGACCATCCTCCACGACACCCAGTACCGCACGGCCCTGGCCTGGCAGAACACTGCCTACAACCAGCCCCCGGGCACCCCAGCTCCTTCATCGGCGGCAACATGCCTACGCCACCCCGCCCCACCGTCGCGCTGCCGAACAGTCACTGAGCTGGACAGCGGTGTGTCAGCGGGTCCCGTTCCTCCTCGGCCAGACGCAGTGCGTGGGCCACGGCGGCCATCACCTCGGTCGACATGGTTTCGCCGTAGCCTGTTCCAGGCGTGCGTAGTACGCGTATGACACTCCCGGTCCTCCGTTTGTCAAACGTGCTCCCAGATGCGGAGCGGCGTTGCTTCTCCGGCCGGTCGGCGCGCAGTTGACGAGATCGCACACCGGGTGGCATCACCACTCGGCCCGACTGCGCGCCCACGAGTTATCCAGAGGTATGTACCCGTCGCCGGGACTCGGGTCCTGTTACGTGCCGGACGGAAGGCCGGAGGCGGCGACACTGCCGCTGACGCCGGTCATGATGGCGTTGATGATGCCCTGCTGGGTGACCGTGAGGGAGCGCCGGTTGAACAGCCCGAACCCGTACCGATCGGTTGCACCGTTGTCCCAGTAGATGGAGGCCGCGCCGTACTTCTTGGCGGTGGCTGCGACGGCCCGTGCGAAGTCCGCGCGATACCTGTTGTTCGACGAATCGAAGGATGACTTGTCGATGGAGCCGTATTCGCCCACCACAACCGGATACCCCTTCGTGACGAACACGTCGCGCATCATCTTGAACTGCGCGTCCAGATAGTCCTCCTGTCCCCAGGTCGACGTCCTCGACGGGTTGGTCGCTGCTCGGCCCCATTGCGTGATGGTGCCGCTTTCCTCTCCGGCGAAGTCCCAGGGGGCGTAGTGATGAACGGAGATCATGATCCGCCGCTCATTGGCGGGAATGGAGGGGGAGCGGTACTGGTCGGACGGAAGTGCGAAGCCGTAGTTCCCGGCGGTGTAATCGATGTTCGTGTTCCAGCCGGCCACGAGCAGCCACCTCGAACTGTTGTTTCCGCCCGTTTTCCGTACGGTGTCCACGAAGATCTGGTTGTAGCTGTTGATGTTCGAGTAGCACGGTTGGGTCGGGCGGCCGTACTGCCCGTCGAACTCCTCGTTCATGGACTCCATGATCAGGCGCTGGTCGTAGTTCTTGAACCTGTTCGCGATCTGCTGCCAAGCCTTCTCGTACTTGGCCTTGATCGTCGCCTGGGAAGGTGAATCACAAATCAGCCAGGAGCCGTTGACGGTCTTGTACCCGTCGCCGTGCATGTTGATCAGCACATGCAGGCCCCTGTTGTAGGCGTAATTGACGACTTCTTGGACTCTGTTCAGCCACGAGGCGTTGATCGTGTAATTCGGGCCGGGCCCTATGTATCCCAGGTAGGAGACCGGGATGCGGATCGTCTTGAACCCCGCCGCCTTTACTTTGTCGATGAGGGCCTGTGATACCGTCGGCTGGCCCCACGCTGTTTCACTGGGGTATCCGTTGGTGGTGGCTTCGAGTTGGTTCCCCAGATTCCATCCCGCGCCCATGTCGGCCACGATCTGTGAAGCGCTCGACTGTGCCGTGGTATCGGCCGATGCCTGCGGCGCCGTGCCGTACACCGATGCGGCAACTGCCAACAGGACGGCAAGGAAAATGACTCTTGTCTTCCCTGCTAGTGAAGCCATGAACTTTCCTCTCTTGCGTCCTTGAGGGCGTCATACCCCCAAGTGGATCTATCTGTACGAGTGGGAGCGGCCGGAGCCGTCGGCTGTTCGTGCGGTGGCGTCCACGCCGGCCCGGAAACGAGCACAGTCGAACATCGCCCTGATGCGCGGCGATCACGGCAGCCGTGCGCACCCGGGCCGTGCATGGTTGCCCCTCAGCTCAGGGCGGATTCCCAGGTGGTCGTGCTGGACGCGGCGTCGGCGCGAAGGCGGTCGCGGGCGCCGGTGTCGCCATAGAGGCTCCATCGCATCCAGTCCACGGAGGTGTTGACGGTGCGGGAGTCGCCGAAGTAGTTGCTGTGCCCGGCGCCGCGGAAGGTCAGGAACGCCTTGCCGGCGGGCAGTTCCCGGTACGCCTGGCGGGCGGAGGAGATCGGGCACGTCCCGTCCCGGTCGCCGTGCGTGAACAGGACCTTGGCGCGAACCGACGGGCTCGGGTTGCCCATGTCCACACAGGACATGGGGATCGCGGCGGTGATCCGTGCGTCCGGCCAGGCCGTGAGCAGGCCGTGGGTGGTCATGCCGCCCATCGAGTGGCCGGAGACACCGACTCCGACCGCTGTGTTGATGTGGCCGGCCAGCGGATCGCTCGCCGTGTTGAGGGCGAGGGTCCGGGTGATGACCTCGGAGACGTCCTTGGACTGGTTGCCGTTGTAGACATCCTGGCCACTGAGGTTGGCGAAGTGGGGGGCGGGGACGATGAAGCCGGCCTCGGCCAAGGGACGGATGATCGCCAGGGAATTCTGCGGGCTGCTGCTCAAGCCGTGCATGAACTCACAGACAGGGAAGACGCCTTGGGCGACGGGGGCGTTGGTGACCGGGGAGCCACCGGGGGCGCCGGTGGCGGGGTAGTAGATATAGGTGGTCCACCGGCGGCTGCCGCGGCTCCAGGCGTACTGGCGCACGCCGACCGCGAACCGCTGGGTCGGAACTCCCGCCCGCGCGGTGGCACCTGCCTGGCCCGTGCCGAGCAGGGACATGCCTACGCTCGCGGCTCCGACCCCGCTCAGGGTCAGGAAGCTACGCCGCTGCATGGTCATGAAGACTCCTGGTGTGGGGGGTGTGCGGAGCGCAGCCCGGCCAGGCGCCGGGAAGAGACGTCGGTGATGCCGCGGCGGTGAGGCTGACCCAGGTGGTGGGGGGGAGTGGTCGTGGGGGGGGCAGGTCGGCGAATCGCGCACGGTGGAGGACGTTCCGGTCCTGCCCGTGGTGGTCATCGGCGTCGTGTGGCCTTGCCGGCAGAGACGCGGCGAGCCGCTGAACACCGGCCGAACGGTGACTCATTGTGGGAGCGGCCCTCCGCGCCCACCTGCCCGCCTGTCTGATGGGGAGGTGTTGATTCTGCGGAAGCGGCGCAAGGGTACCTCTCCTTCCACTCGTCGCGTGCCGCAACCCTGGGAGCGTTCCCACATGTCCTGCAACAGGTACATTCACGATCGGGCGCCGATCTGTCAATCGTTGGCGCCCAACTCTGTTGTCTTCGACGCGGATTCGACAGATCGCAGGCGCTGGAGGCACCGTGTGACGCCTTCGAAGCCCGCCCGATCACACTCGCGGCCTGCCGTCAGCCGTGGCCGACACCCGCACTCATGCCGGCGATCGTATGGGCCCTGATGTCGGGGTGCGGCCCCTGCGCGAATCTGGTCACCACGGAGCGGACATGGTCCTGGGCCGGCTGGAGCAGTCCGTCGTACACCGCGACGCAGACTTCCCGCGCCCGAGACCGGGGCCAGCCGGGCGGCAGCAGCCCGATGGGGAGCAGCGGGTCCAGAATGGGGAAGTGCCGGTAGGCGTGCATGACCTCGGTCCGTGCGCGCACCGCGTCGGCACCGGTGACACGGTCGGTGCCGATGTGCGGAAGCAGGCCGCTCCAACGGTCGATGAAAGCCCGGTAGTGCTCGGCGATGCCGGGCAGGTCCCACGCCTCGACCGGGTTGCGGTCGGCCTCCGTGTCCAGTTCCTCCTGCCGCGCGCGGAACACGGTCACCGCTCCCCGCGCCAGGTCGGCCACCTCGATCCGCCCCTTGGGGGTCAGGGGGTGCGGCGACACCCAGAGCGCGTCGTACAGCGGCACGAATCCGCGCCACCGCAGCGCGGTGCGCAGTGCGCGCCGCCGCGTGCTTTCCTGTTCCGGGACGGAGAAGGCGATCAGTGTCCACCGACCGTCCCATGAGTCGGGTTGGGTGGTGAAGGTGGCGATCGAACTGGCGCCGCTCCACAGATCGACGGCGGCCTGCGATGTCAGCCGGTAGGAGCTGTACCGCCCTCGTCGGCTGCTCTCCAGCACCCCTCGGCGCATCAGCCTGCTGATCGTCGTACGGGCGGCACCCACGGTCACGTTGAACTCTCCGAGCAGTGCCACGATCGCCGCCGACGGTAACCACGCCCGGACGGGGAACGTGTAGTCGGCGATCAATGTCACCGTGAGTCCCTGCGGCGATACGTCGGTTTGCCAGCCGGGCGACCGCACGGGGCCGGCGGCACCGTCACCCTCGTCGGAGAAGATCTCCTCGAGGTGGGACAGGTTCGGCAAGGTCGGCTCCGGCGCGGTGGACAGGGTCGGCATCACTGTAACGGTTGTGGAATCGCCGGGTGCAGCTCCGCCGCGATTGCTCCACCAGGCGGGATCTCCGCGCGCAGGCGAAGGCCGCCCCGGCAGCGCCCAGGTGTGTAACACCGGTAGTGCGTTGGGCGATGCGGGCGTTCGTGATCGTCACTGTGGTGGTCGTCGAGGTGCTGTTCCTCAGCGCCGGGTCGGGCGAGAACGAGGTGCTGGCCGTCGCCCTTCGTGACGACTCGCCACTACGGCGAAGTGGAGGAGCAACGCCAACGAGGTTCTGGAACTACGTGGGGCCCCGCGCGTACACGAGATGCACTCCACGACGGCTGCAGCTTCAAAAGGTGAGCGATACGGCGGCAGTCGCCCCGCGGATCGTACCGGTCGCCACGAGCGTCGTTCTGCGGACAAGCACACCCCCTCGATGACGGTGCCGGCTGATCGCGTGGTGAGCGTCGGCTGTCCGGCACCGAGCTGCTCCGCGGCCCGCCCGACGCCCTCATGGCGAGCGACGGTCTTCCGGCTTGCCGAGCGCGCCGTAGCCGATGAGCACGGTGCCGTCCTCGGGAGAAGCTCTGCTCAGATCAGAGCGCATTGTCGAGCCGAGCCGGGCGGCGGACCATGACCAGGCCCGGAGGAGGCTCACGGCGGTAGCCGCGAGCGAGCCGCAGTTCGGGGAAGCGCTCCAGCAAATTGTTCTCGACTGCCCGTTCAACGCTTGGCGTTCTGTGCCGGGGCGTGCGTCTGGCGGCCTGCTGTTCTGGGGCCGGCCCCGCCGGGCGTGGGCGCGGCCCCAGCAACGTGGTTCAGGAAGCGGTGTCGTGTGTCCCGCCGAGGCGGAGGAGTGCGGTGAAGCGGGCTTCGGCCCGGTCGATCTCCTCGAGCTGAGTGAGGATCGAAGTGGGGGTGGAGTCACCGACCACCTTCTGCATCAGTGGGGTGTGGTCCAGGATCGCGTCCCGGATCGGTTGCAGAGCGCGCGGCGCGTGATGGAAGATCTGCCCGAGGGCGTAGGCGTGCTGGGACTGCCGGGCGGTGTGCGGTTTGCGGGGGGCCTCGAAGGCGTCGAGTGCCTGGCGAACGGCGGCGTAGTCGCTCAGGTCCACCCCTGCCAGGCGGCGGCCGATGAAATAGCCGTCCTCGGTGGCCATACCGGCGCCGTACCCGGCGTACGGGGACGTGGGGTGAGCGGCGTCGCCGACGAGGGTGGCGCGGCCCTTGGACCACTGCTTCAGCGGCTTGCGGTCGCGGATCACCCAGCGCTGAACGTGCGCGGGGTCGGTCGCGGCGATCAGCTGGGGGAGCGGACGGGCGAAGGCCTGACCGAGGCTGGTCGCGGTCGAGTGCAGATCCCCGGTGAATTCCCGGCTTGCGTCGAACGCTTCGAGTACCCACCACTGGTGGCCGTCACGTCCCTTGTCGCGGATGGCGGTCCAACTGCCCTGCACCGTGCGGGTGTGGGAGAGGACGCACATCCCGGGCTCGGTCTCGACGCTGTCGTCGAAGGTGTAGCCGCCGAAGATGTGCAGGTTGTGCTCGCGCTTGGGGCTGTCGCCCCACAGAGTGCGGCGGACCAGGGAATCGATGCCGTCCGCGCCGATCACGAGGTCCGCCTCGTGGACTCGTCCGTCCGCGAGGAGCAGTCGCACACCGCTCTCGTCCTGCTCGACGCGCTCCACCGTGTGGTTGACCCGCAGGACTCCCTTGGGCAGCGCGTCGAGCAGCCGCTCGTACAGCTCGGGGCGCAGCAGCCCGACGAAGCCGCCGCCGTAGTCGCGGACAACCTGCTCCGGAAGGACCGCGCGGACCCGGCGGCGCCCGCGGGCGTTGCGGAACTCGGACGTACAGGGCGCACCCAGGTCCTCGGTGTTCACGCCGAGCAGCCCGAGTGCCTTGATGGGGGGCGGCCACAGGTTGAGGATGTTGCCGGCGGGTCTGGCGTGCGGGTAGCGCTCGAACAGCACGACGTCGTGGCCGGCCTGATGGACGGAGAGTGCGGCGGCCATGCCACCGGGTCCGGCACCGATCACGGCGACGCGGCCGCGCTGGGCGGGAAGTTTCTTCATGGTGGGTTCCTCAACCTTGGTCGTCGTTGACCTGCCTCAAGCCGCGGTGTGCAGTTTCGCGGCGGTGGCGGCGGTGATGTCGTGGTGGGTGACGCCGGGGGCGGTCTCGACGAGGAGCAGGCCGTCGTCGGTGACGTCGATGACACCCAGGTCGGTGATGACGCGGTGGACGCAGGCCTGGCCCGTGAGGGGCAGAGTGCACTCGTCGAGGATCTTGGGGCTGCCGTCCTTGGCGGTGTGATCCATGAGGACGATGACGCGGCGGGCGCCGTGGACGAGGTCCATGGCACCACCCATGCCTTTGATCATCTTTCCGGGGATCATCCAGTTGGCGAGGTCGCCGGTCGCGGAGACCTGCATGGCACCGAGCACGGCGGTGTCGATGTGGCCGCCGCGGATCATTCCGAAGGACAGGGCGGAGTCGAAGAAGGCCGCTCCCGGGAGCACCGTGACGGTTTCCTTGCCGGCGTTGATGAGGTCGGGGTCGACGTCGCCTTCGGTGGGGTAGGGCCCGGTGCCGAGGATGCCGTTCTCGGAGTGGAGGACGACATGGACGCCCGGCGGGAGGTGTCCGGGTATGAGGGTGGGCAGGCCGATGCCGAGGTTGACGTAGGAGCCGTCGGTGAGTTCGGCGGCGGCGCGGGCGGCCATCTGGTCGCGGGTCCAGGGCATCAGCTGTGCACCGTCTCTCGTGCGGGCGCGGAAATCGTACGCCGTTCGATCGGTTTGTCGGCGGACTGCGCGGGCGTGAGGGCGAGGACCCGCTGGACGAAGACGCCCGGCAGATGGATCGCGTCGGGGGGCAGCTCGCCGGGCTCGACGAGTTCCTCGACCTCGGCGATCGTGATGCGGCCGGCCATGGCGGCCAGTGGGTTGAAGTTGGCGGCGGCCTTGTTGAAGACCAGGTTGCCGTGAGTGTCGCCGCGCCAGGCGCGGACGAGCGCGAAGTCGGTGGTGATGCCGTGTTCGAGGACATGCGCGTGGCCGCCGAAGGAGCGCTTCTCCTTTGCGGGGGAAGCGAGGGCGATGCCGCCGTCCGCCGCGTAACGCCAGGGCAGGCCGCCGTCTGCTACCTGTGTGCCCACGCCTGCCGGTGTGTAGAAGGCCGGGATGCCGGCCCCGCCGGCCCGTAGCCGCTCGGCCAGGGTGCCCTGCGGTACGAGTTCGACCTCCAGCTCGCCGCTGAGGTACTGGCGGGCGAACTCCTTGTTCTCGCCGACGTAACTGCCGGTCACACGGCTGATACGGCCGGCGGCCAGCAGGAGGCCGAGTCCCTGGCCGTCTACGCCGCAGTTGTTGGAGACGACCTTCAGGCCGGTGGCGCCCTGGACGTGCAGGGCGCCGATGAGGGTGGCCGGTATGCCGGACAGGCCGAAGCCGCCAACGGCGAGCGAGGCACCGTCGCAGATGTCGGCGACCGCCTCGGCGGCGCTCGCGCTGACCTTGTTCACGTGCGGGTCCTTTCAGCCGGAGGTCGGCCGGGGGGGCGAACGGAGGAGCCGGGCAGAGCGCAGTCGCCCAGCCGCCTTCGATGCTGGCGCCGGTGAAGTACGAGGCCTCGTCAGGAGGGCCGGTCCGGCGGAGTGGGATGTGGTGGCCGACGGCGCGCATCGGGGTGGTCGTCGACGAGCACGTCGCCGCGCGTGGCCCTCGGCGTCGGTCATTCTGGGGGTGACGCAGTGGGCCGGGTGCCTGTGTCACATCGGTGGCGGTCGGCTCCCGCCCGGGCAGGTGCCTCGACCATGCCCTGCCCGTGCACGGCCCCGGTGACGACGACCTTGTCGGCCGGCCTGCTCTCCGCCGCGCGGTTCACGGGCGCGTTCGCGCGCGCCTACGGGCGCGAGGGACGGCCACCGGTTCGGCACCGGGTACCACGGTGTTGGAGACGGTGCCGATGCCCTCGACGGTGAGGGTGACCGTGTCGCCGGGCTTGAGCGGCGGCGGGTCCTGGCGGCCGCGCACGCCCCAGAGTTCGGCGAGGCAGCCGCCGTTGCCGCAGGTGCCGGAGCCGAGTACGTCACCGGGGCGGACCCAGGTGCCGCGGGAGGCGTAGGCGGTCATCTCCTCGAAGGTCCAGCTCATGTTGGACAGCAGGTCCTTGCCGACGACCTCGCCGTTGATCTCGGCGGTCAGCGCCAGGCGCAGGAACCCGTCGCTGTCGCGGTAGGGCTCCAGCTCGTCCGCGGTGACGAGGTAGGGACCGAGGGTGGTGGCGGTGTCCTTGCCCTTGCAGGGGCCGAGGCCGACCTGCATCTCGCGGGACTGGAGGTCGCGGGCGGACCAGTCGTTGTAGATGGTGTAGCCGATGATGTGGTCGCGGGCCTGCTCGGGAGTGAGGTCGCGGCCCTCGCGGCCGATGACCGCGGCGACTTCGAGTTCGAAGTCCAGCACCTGGCTGCCGGGCGGCACGGGGACGTCGTCGTGCGCGCCGATGACCGCGTAGGGGTTGGTGAAGTAGAAGGTGGGCGCGTCGTACCAGGCGTCCGGGGCGCCCGGGACTCCGTCGATGCTGCGCCGTACACCCTCGACGTGCTCCTCGAACGTGACGAAGTCGCGTACGGACGGCGGTTGGAGCGGCGGCAGCAGTCGCACCTGGGAGACGTGCGGGCCGCGGGGCACGTCCAGGTTTGCGTTGCCTGCCGCGCGCAGCGCCTCGGGACCGGCCTGGATCAGATCGAGAAGCGAGGCTCGGCCGGGGCAGGGGTAGAGGGCGCCGTCGTCCTCGACGGTGGCGAGACGGCTACGGCCGTGCTGTTCGTACGTGGCGAAGCGCATGGCAGTCCTAGGGAGCTGGGTGGGTTGACACAGGCCCGGGGGCCCGGCGGCATGGCAGGCGGGGGAGTGCGCCGGGCCCCCGGGATCAAGGGGTCAGACCGGCGGAGCGACGAAGACGCCGCGGTCGACGTCGTTGAGCATTTCCTTGGCGACCATCTCGTTCATCGGGTTGGACGTGCCCCACTGGTCGGCGTTCTCGGGCTTGGTCAGGTCGTAGATGTGCGGGTGCCAGGTGTCCTCGTCCAGCTTTTCGAGCTCGGTGGTGTACTCCACGGTGTTGCCGTTCGGGTCGAGGAAGTACGTGAAGGTGTTGTCGCCCGCCATGTGCCGCCCGGGGCCCCAGATCTTGCGGGCGCCGGAGCGCATCACGCGGCCGGAGCCGCGCATGTACTCGTCGATGCCGCGCATCTCGAAGGAGAGGTGCTGCAAGGAGGCGTGCGGACCGCTGGCGATGGCCATGGAGTGGTGCTGGCTGCTGATCCGCATGAAGTGCATGACCTCGCCCATGTGCGGCAAGGCCATCGTGTCGGACAGCCGGAAGTCGAGGTGCTGCTCGTACCAGGCGCGGGTGGCGTTGATGTCGGGGGAGTTCAGGACGACGTGCGAGAGACGGACCGGGATGGACTCCTTCTCCTCGATACGACGGTGCCGGCGCGCCTCGACGTCGGCCGAGACCTCGATGGTGCGTCCGTCGATGTCGAAGAAGCGGAAACCGTAGCCGCCGCCGGGAGTGTCGATCTTGCCCGGCTGGGAAATCAACTGCACTCCGCCCGCGAGGAGTTGCTCGGCAAGCGTGTCCACGTCGGCGGGGTTCGCCGCGCCGTAGGAGATGAGGTCGAGGCGCTTCTCCTCGGCCTTGCGGAGCCGGACGATGTACTGCTCGGGCGAGCCCTCGGCGGCCAGGAAGGAGATGCCGGAGTCCTCGGCGACCCTGGTCAGGCCCCAGACGCCGGCGTAGAAGTCGAGCTGCTTGTCGTAGTCCGGCACGGCCAGGGCGACGTGCCGCAGGTGGGTGAGCAGACGTGTGCTCATGGTGGGGTTCTCCTCTGTGCGGTTCGGACGGTTCGGACGCTTCAGACAAGGCGGAGCAGCGCTGCCGCGTTGCCGCCGCGTACGGCGTGGAAGTGGGGGGCGGGCAGGTCCGTGACGTCGCGCAGCGCGCCGAGCGGGTCGTCGGTGCCCATGTCGAAGGGGAAGTCGGAGCCGAGCAGGACTCGGTCGGGGCCGGCCACCCGGATCAGCTCGCGCAGGACGTCCGGGTCGTGGACGAGGGAGTCGAAGTACAGCTGCCTGAGGTAGCTGCTGGGCGGGTGCGCGCAGCCGCGGGTGTCGGTGCGGGCGCGCCAGGCGTGGTCGGAGCGGCCGATGTGGGTGGGCAGATAGCCGCCGCCATGGGCGGCGACGATGCGCAACCCCGGGTGCCTGTCCAGGACCCCGGAGAAGATCAGATGGGACAGGGCGACGGCGTTCTCGGTCGGCTGGCCGACGGTGTTGGACAGGTACCACCGGTTGAGGCGCTCGTCGAGCGTGCAGCCGAAGGGGTGCAGGAAGAGGATCGCGCCGGTTTCCTCGGCCCGTGTCCAGAACGGCTCGTACGCGGGGTCCGACAGTTCGCGTCCCGGTGCGTGGCTGGAGATCTCGACACCGCGCAGGCCCAGGCCGAGGGCGTGTTCGAGGGCCTCGACGGCGAGGCCCGGGTGCTGGAGCGGGACGAGGCCGAGGCCGTGCAGCCGCTGCGGGGCCTGGGCGACGTGCGCGGCGGTGCCCTCGTTGGCCAGTTCCCACACCGTACGGGCCAGGTCCTCGTCGGCCCAGTAGTGGTAGTGCGAGGGAGAGGGCGAGACCAGCTGGACGTCGACCCCGGAGGCGTCCATCGCGGCGAGCCGGGCCTTGACGTCGGTCAGCCTCGGGAAGCGGTCCCGGAACATCGGGCCGCTGACGGCGATGGCCTCGGGGCCGTTGCGGCGGGCGTCGAGCTCGCGGGCCGCGGCCAGCCCGGGGTGCCCGGCGACGGCGTCCTCGACCTGAGGGAGCAGGACGTGCGCGTGGACGTCGATCGTGGGTGTGCTGTTCTGGGAACTCACGGGGTTCACGGCGTTCACGGGGTCTCCTGCAGGGCGGACATCGTGCGGCTCATCAGCCCGGGTGCGTCGGCGTCACGGGCGCCGTCCAGCTGCCACTGACCGAGTTGCACGGATGCTTCGACCACCATGCGGACACGGCCGATCCGGCGTTCGTAGAAGCCGGTCAGCAGGGCGTCGAGGGAACTCCAGTCCTGCTCCTCGCTCAGCATCTCGGCCAGTACGGAGGCGTCCTCCAGCGACATGGCCGCGCCCTGGGCGATCGTGGGGGGACAGACGTGGGCCGCGTCACCGATCAGGACGACCCGGCCGCGGTGCCAGGAACCCTCGACGAGCAGCCGGTCGAACCAGGTGTAGTTGACCTCGGCGGGGTCGGTGATGCTCGCGGCGATCTCCGGCCACGCACCCCCGTAGGGCGCGGCCAGGCGGCGCATCTCGTCCGCGTACGAGGCCGGGTCGATGGAGGCGCGGTCGCGGTTGGCCTCGACGAGGTAGGCGTAGATGGTGTTCTTGCTGGTGGGGCAGTAGCCGGCGATGTAGCACGGTCCGCCGTAGGCCAGCTGCATGCGCTCCACGCTCTCGGGGCGGGGCACGGGGACGCGCCAGATGGCCATGCCGGTCGGTTCGGGCTTGTCGCTGATGCCGATCATCGCGCGCGTGCGGGAGCCGACACCGTCGGCGGCGATGACCAGGTCGTAGCGGCCCTCGGTGCCGTCGCTGAACCGGGCGGTGACGCCGGACGCGTCCTGGACCAGTTCCTCGGCGGTGGTGCCGAGGCGTACCGTCGCGCCGCTCTCGAGGACGGCCTCACACAGAATCTCCTGGAGCCGGGGCCGCTGCATGCCGAAGATCGGGGGCAGGTCGTCCCCACCGGTGCGGATGTCCTGCTGGACGTGGAACACGGTCCCGTCGGGCGCGGCCAGGCCGACGGCGTCGACGGCGTAGCCGCTCTCCCGGACCTTGTCCCATACGCCCACTTCGCGCAGCACGCGCAGCGCGTTGCCCTGGAGGGTGATGCCGGAGCCGAGCATGTTCCAGTCGGGTTTGGCCTCGATCAGTTCCACGGCGATGCCCGCCCGCTGCAGCAGTACGGTCACGGCGTTGCCGGACGCGCCGCCGCCTATGACGAGGACGGTGCGGGGACGGGGGTCGTTCATGGGTTCTCCCTGAGATGGTGCCGCGCGACTTCGAGCGGCAGAGGGGTGTTGCGGGCCGGGCGGGCGAGGGTGGCGTAGCCGTCCGGGCGCGGCCCGCCCGGCGGACCAGGGCGTTACATGACGGCGATGGGATTCACGGGTGAGCCGACGGAACCGGTGATGGGCAGTGGCGCTGCGGTGAGCCAGAACTCGTACTGGAAGGCGTGGTCGAACTCGTTGGGCCGCACCTCGAAGCCCCGGTGTCGGTGGCGATCCCGGCGATCTCGCTCCGGTGCAGCCAGCCGGCCGTGCTGAAGCTCAGTCCCGGCGCCGGTCCGCCCGCGTAGTCGCCCCAGCCTTCGTGACGGGCGCGCGCCGGCCGCCCGGTGCGCACGAGGACCAGGTCGCCACGACCGACGGACCTTCTCCGCCGGGCGGCCGTTCCACGCCGTGCCGTGGTCGAAGATGTGCCCGAGCCCGTCCCACTGGGTGGAGCACTGCAAGGGCATGGCGATCACGTCGTCGGCGCCACCGAAACCGTGCGGAAAGCCCTGGCCGCCCAGAGCGGCGTCGGTGCCGGTGGCGAGCATCGTGTGCACCGGGTTCGTACGCCGCCGCCAGCCGTTCTGCGGGCCGTCCATGTCGAAGGCCGGTGACAACGTTCGAGTACGCCTTCGCGGCCTCGGCGATCGCCCCCTCGGGATCCGTACGGTCGATATGGGCGGGGCTCATTGCTCTTTCTCCGCGACACAGCGGGTGCGCTGGGCGCCGAGCCCGGTGACCGAGCCGTCCATCACGTCGCCGTCGCGCAGCAGCCGGCCCCAGTGGATGCCGTTGCCGGCCGGGCTGCCGGTGAGGACGAGGTCGCCGGGGAGCAGCCGGGCG
The DNA here is from genome assembly GCF_040628815.1 of Streptomyces sp. NPDC006140. Classification (NCBI taxonomy): domain Bacteria; kingdom Bacillati; phylum Actinomycetota; class Actinomycetes; order Kitasatosporales; family Streptomycetaceae; genus Streptomyces; species Streptomyces sp. NPDC006140. Next base: position 888,467 of record NZ_JBEXTS010000002.1, read on the forward strand.
GTCTGGGAGATGTACGAGACCAGCCGTGCGACGCCGAAGATCATGTCGCTGGTGGACTCGTCCTGCATGGTCTCGCCGTTGAGTTTCAGCGTGACCTGGAGGTCGGAGGTGTCGGCGATGGAGCCGGCCGGGACGATCCACGGGCCGAGCGGGGTGAAGCCGGGGGCGTTCTTGCTGCGCAGCCAGTCGGTGCCGATCGGGGGCATGTCCCGGCGGAAGACGGTCGCGCGGTCGGTGAGGTCGTTGGCGATGGTGTAGCCCGCGACGTACTCCAGGGCCTCGTCCACGGTGACCCGGTAGGCGGGGCGGGAGATCACCGCGGCCAGTTCCAGTTCCCAGTCGGGCTTCTCGGCCCAGGTGGGAAGTACCACGTCGTCGTAGGGGCCGCTGATCGTGGTCGGCAGGCCGATGAAGACGTACGGGAGGTCCTCGGTGGCCCGCTTGTCCATGACCGCCGCGACCTGGGCGCGGGCCTCCTCGACGGTGCCCGGGGCGTCCGGGGCGCGGTGTGCGACCGCCAGGTCGATCACGTGCTGCCGGTAGTTGGCGCCGGACTGGAAGATCTGCCGGGGCTCGACGGGCGCGTGCACCGTCAGGTCCGCCAGCGGTCGCCAGTCGCGCGTCGGGTCCCCGGCGAGGGTGTGCAGCCGCGGCAGCTCCTCGTCCCAGCGCTCCAGGAGCGCGAGCGTGGTCAGCGCGGGTTCGTCCAGTGCCGTGCGCAGGTCGAGCGCTCGGCCGTCCGGCGTCACGAGGCTCGGGAACCTGGTCTCGCCCGGTGCCGAAAGGGTGCCGATGGCGAACGGTCCGGAGAAGGGGGTGAAGGGTGCCGACGTGGCTGCGGATGTCACGGAGATTTCCTCCCGATTGCGGTGCCACTAATCTGGCCCACAGATTGCAATCAGGGAAATCGATTGCCTGTATATAGGAATCCAGCCGGTGAATACCGATGGTGCCGGCTCCGGAATTGGGATGCTTCGTGAACTTGGCCAGCCTGGACCTCAACCTCGTCGTCGCCCTGCGCGCCCTCCTGCAGGAGCGCAACGTCACCAGGGCCGGCCAGCGCATCGGGCTCAGTCAACCCGCGATGAGCGCGGCCCTGGCCCGGCTGCGCCGCCACTTCGACGACGACCTGCTCGCCCGGGTGGGCGGAGGGTACGAGCTGACCGCCCTCGGGCAGGCCCTCCTCGACCGAACCACCACCGCTTGCGACCTGCTGGAGCGCGTCTTCGCCAGTCAGGCCGAATTCGATCCCTCCCGCGAGGAACATGAGTTCACGCTGATCGCCTCGGACTACGCGGTTGCCGTTTTCGGCGTCGAACTCGCCCGCACCATCCAAACCGAGGCCCCAGGCATCCGGCTCAGGTTCAAGCAGGTACCGAACGAAATCATCGACAGCACCGGGTCTCTGCTCAGCACCGTGGACGGGCTACTGCTGCCCCACGGCATCATTCGCGGCTTCCCCATGGTCGAGCTCTACCAGGACAGCTGGGTTTTCCTCGTCGCGGACGACAACCCCGAAGTCGGCGAGCAGCTCACCCTCGACGACCTGGCCCGACTGCCGTGGGTGACGTACCAACGAGCCTACGACGCCTCCGCCGCCCGCCAGATCGCCATGCTCGGCATCGAGCCGCGCGTGGCGGTCGCCGTCGACGGTTTCCAGCTGATGCCACTCCTGGTCGCGGGCACCCGCCGGGTAGCTCTCCTTCAGAGGCGTCTCGCCGACGAGCTGGACGGACTCGCACCCGTCCGCATCATGGAACCGCCCTATGACGCCGTACCGATCCAGCAGGCCTTGTGGTGGCATCCGGTCCACATGCACGACGCGGCGCACATGTGGCTGCGGGAGACGGCGGCCCGGGTCGCCGAGATGATGGAGGCCGGTCGGCCTACGATCTCCCGTCCGCCGAAATGAGAGTGGGGCTTTGCCCTGCATCGGCAAAAGACACCGCCGAGCCGCGGCCGACGCCGAATGGCGGCCGCCGCGTTGAGCCGGGTTGAGTAGTTGCTGGGTATCGGGTCGCGCCCCGGGATGGGCGTGCAGGTAGTCCCGGAAGATCCGCTCGTTCCGACTCCGCAGTCAGGCAGGAGGGCCGCTGCTGCCCCGTGCAACCAGTTCGGGCTCCCGCGACCAAGGTTCCTGTTCTCGGCTCGCCCTCGATCTGGGTGACAAGGAGTTCCCGCGCGCGACGTCCGGCCTCGCCGAAGTCCTGCCGCACCGTGGTCGACGGAGGCCATACGTATGCGGCCTCGGGGATGTTGTCGTAGCCGACCAGGCAGATCGGCGAGTGCGGTCGTCGCCGGGCAGGCCGCGGCGATCTGCCACCGAGCCCGCAGATGGCGGTACTTCCGGTCCGTCCGTATCCGGCCTGGCTCGACAGCGCACGCGTGGTCGAGCGTCAGGTCGGCCGGTCAGCGTAGGAGTCTGCGGATGATGGTGGTGGCGGCGCTGATGTCGGTGGGGCTGCCCGGTGAGGAGCTCGCGGTAACAGAAGGACTCGGCGACCCGGACGACGGCGGCGTGGCCGGAACCTCGGGTCCCCCGCGACCGACACGTGACGGATACACAACTGAGTGGGGATCGAGCCGTGGCCGCTACCGAGGGCAAGAGGAGCGGATACCTGGAGTGTCGATCATCGACGGCACCACAGATCCAGCACCACAGGAGTGCCATGAATGCCTTGCCTGCCACCGAACGGCTCCAGGCGCCCGCAGCCCCGCTCCCTCGTATCGTCGGGCTCGATGTCGCCCGCGGACTCGCGGTGATCGGCATGCTCGCCCAGCATTTCGCCTCGCTGCCCCCCAGCCCACCGACGCTGTTCCGGCCCGGCAGTTGGGTCGGGCTGGTCAGCGGCGGCTCGACCATCCTGTTCGCTGTCATAGGCGGGATCTCGATCGGCATCATCACCGGCGCCGCCCGCCGGCTCGACGGTCAACAGCTCCTCCGGGCCAGGATGAAACTCCTCGCCCGGGCGGCGGTCATCTTCCTTCTCGGCGCGGTGCTGAATGCCATCAGCCCCGGCGTCGGCGTGATCCTCTGCGTGTACGCGCTGTGCTACATCGCGGTGATCCCGCTGCTGCGCGTCCGGCCCCGGACGCTCGCCCTCGCCGCCGTGGCCGGCATGGTCGTGGTCCCCGTCCTGCTCGCCTACCTCGCGGCGTTCAAGCAGTGGCGCCTTCCGGTCAACGCGTCCTTCGAGGAGTTCGATCTGCTCTTCGCCCCCAACGGGCTGTCCGTGGCCCCGCTGACGCTGTACTTCCTGCTGGGCATCGCCCTCTCCCGGTTCGACATCTCGTCGGCCCGGACGGTGCTCGGCATGCTCGTCGGCGGGGTCGTCCTGGTCGTCGTCGGCTACGGCGGTGGCTGGGTGGTGACCGAAGGGGCGGGTACCGGGACGGCTGCTGCTGTTCCCCCGGCGCCCGCAGGCGGGCCCGCCACGGCTCCGCCCGACAACGCCGCCCTTACCCGCGGTCTGCTCTGTATGCCGGAGCCCGGCCAGGTCACCTGCGTCGACCCGGCCTTCGACCCCGACACGTACAAGCCGGCGTGGCAGGCTCCCGACCTCGCCGATCAGGCCCGGCGGGTGCCGCACTCCAACCACGTCGCCGAAATGCTGGGCGGAACGGGAGTGGCGCTGCTGGTCACGGGGCTGAGCCTGGTCGTCACCCCACGGGTGCGGCGCCTGGTCGTGCCCTTGGCGGCGCTCGGCACCATGGCACTGACGGCGTACTCGCTGCAGTTCGTGCTGCTGTACACCGTCTCCTACCTCGGCGGCTCCGACCTGCTGTCCGACAACCAGAGCTTCCTCGTCATGACGGTCGCCCTGCTCGCCGTCTGCCCGGTCTGGCGGCGGCTGCTGGGACAGGGACCGTTCGAACGGCTCCTGTCCGCCGCAGCCCGCCGCGCCGCTCAGGTCGGCTGACCCGGTTACTTCTTCTGTTCCAGCGCTCGCGCCACCGTTCCCGCGTACAGCCTCGCGCCCGCGGGACCGGGGTGCACGCCGTCGTCCGCCAGGAGGTCGTCCCTGCCCCGGACGGCACGGTCCCAGTCCGCGACCACGACGTTCGGATGTGCCGCGGCGGTCTGCCGGACGGCGGTGTTCACCTGGTCCTTCCAGGCGAGCGGGCCGTGCACGGTGACCAGGACGACCGTGCGGCGGGCGCCGGCTTCCCGGACGACCTGTTCGAGGTCCGTACGGCCGCCGACGCCGTTCGTGCCGAGGCCGACGAGCAGGACCGGGTTCAGACGGCCCTCGGCGCCGAGGGAACGCAGCTCGGAGGGGGCTGCGGACAGTTGGCGGCTGACCTTGGCGTCGATGCTGATGCCGGGGAAGCGTTCCTTCAGCGCCGGGGCCGCGGCGAGCATGACGGAGTCACCGACGGCCGTGATCCTTCCCGCCCGGGCGCGCGCGGACGTGCCCGGCGGTACCGGGGCGTCGCCCTGTACGGCGCGTTCACCGGCCGCGATCCGGTCGGCGGCGCTGTCGCCGCCGCGGGCCGAGGCGATGCCCCAGGCGGCGACGAGAACGGCCGTCCCGGCGAGAACCGCCACCGCACGGGGACGCCAGGAGCGCCGGGTTCCGGTCCTGTTGCCTTCCCACGACCCCTGGCGCCTTCCGGACAGTGCCTCGCGCACCGCTGCCGCGGTCCGGCGCAGGCCATGCCGGCGTACGGGCTTCTCGACCCAGCGGTAGGAAGCGGCGGCCACGGCGACGGAGACAGCCGCCGCGAGCAGGCCTCGCAGAGGTGCCTGGCCCGGCCCGTGCCCGTCCGGCACGGCCAGCGCGATCAGCGGCATGTGCCACAGATAGATCCCGTAGGACCGGCGGCCGATCCAGCGCAGCCACGGGGTGCTCATGAACCTGACGAAGACCGATCCGCTCTGCGCGGCGGCCAGGACAACGGCGCCGGCGGCACACGCGGCGGCGGTGAAGCCCCACGGGTACAGGTGCGGGGTGTCGGAGTGGATCCCCCCGGCCAGCACTCCGAGGACCACCGACCCCATGACACCGGCTGCTCCGTACAGGAGAGGCGCCCGACGGTGCTTCCAGGCACCGGCCGCGGGAACCGCGAGGGCGAGCGCCGCGCCGAGCAGGAGGCCGAAGGCGTGGGTGTCCGTGCCGAAGTAGGCGCGGGACGTGTCCTCGCCGGGCCGGTGCAGCGTTGCCATCGCGGTGAGGGACGCGATCGCCGCCGCCGGCACGACGGCCACCCGGATGCGGGTACGGGGGCCGGGGCCGGTCATCCGCAGCAGCCCCAGGATCACCAGGGGCCAGGCGAGGTAGAACTGCTCCTCCACGCCGAGGGTCCACAGGTGCTGGAAAAGGGGCGGCGGCCCGAAGGAGGCGAAGTAGGAGGCATGGGTGCTGATCTGCCACCAGTTGTTGGTGAAGGTCAGCGCCGACAGCACGTCCCGCCCGGAGGCGTCGATCCGCTCCGGGCGCCACAGCGCCGCGACGGCGGTCACGGTGACGAGGAGGACGACCAGCGCGGGGAGCAGCCGTCGCGCTCTGCGTATCCAGAACCGCGCGAGGTCGATCCGGCCGGTGCGGTGCCGTTCGGCGCACAGCAGGTCGGTGATCAGCCAGCCGCTGAGGACGAAGAACACGTCGACGCCGAGAAAGCCGCCGGGCAGCCATGAGGGGGCGACGTGGTAGACGACCACCAGGAGCACGGCCACCGCGCGGACGCCGTCGAGTCCGGGCCGGTACGGGCGTGGGGCCTCAGGCGGCTCAGGAGCGGCGGGGCGCCGCATCATCAGGGTCGCGGAGTCGCTCACGACTGCTCACCTCCTGGCAGCGGCCGGTCCTCGATGAGCGCTTTCCATATGGCGTTCGCCTTCGGTTCCTCGGGGACGACCCGGTTGGGGTCGTGCGGGGCGGGGGCGACCGGCAGGGTGCGGAACTCGACCTGGTCGGCGTCGAGGCCGTCGAGGGAGCGGGCGAAGGACGTCAGCGACGAGAGGGAGCCGAGGCCCTTGTCCGTGGTGATGGCGCTGGTGAGGTCGTCGAGCAGCCGGTAGAGCCGCACGGGGTCCGTCAGCAGGTCGGTGGAGCGTATCTGGCCGATCAGGGCTTTCATGAAGGTCTGCTGGAGCTTGATGCGGCCGAGGTCGCTGCCGTCGCCGATGCCGTGCCGGGTCCGTACGAGCCCGAGGGCCTGCTCGCCGTTCAGGCGCTGCCATCCCTTGCGGAGGTGGGTGCGGCTGTCGGGGTCGTCGATGTCCTGCGGGACGTTCACCCGGAACCCGCCGAGCGTGTTGATCATCTTTTTGAATCCGGTGAAGTCGATCTCCACGACATGGTCGATCCGCAGCCCGGACAGTTGCTCGACCGTGGCGACCGAGCAGGCCGTGCCGCCCACGGAGAAGGCGGAGTTGAACATGACGGATTGCGCGGCCGGTACCACACCGGACCCGGTGGCGCAGGCGGGCCGGTCGATCAGGGTGTCCCGGGGGAGGCTGATCACCGAGGCGCTCCTGCGGCCGTCGGCGAGGTGGACGACCATGGCGGTGTCGGAGCGGGCGCCGCCTTCGTCGCGGCCGTACTCGCTGTTCGCCCCCGACCGGGAGTCCGAGCCGAGCAGCAGCACGTTCACCGCTCCCGGTGCCTGCCGGTCCGGTCGGGATCCGGCGTTCAACTGCCCGTCGATGTCCTGGGAGTCGATGTTGCCGTTGAGGTTCTGGTAGGCGAAGGCGGCGCCGGCCGCCACGAGGGCGACGAAGACGGTCGTCGTCACCAGGAGCCGGCGTGTCCGGCGGCGGGACCGGCCCCGGGAGGACGGGCGGGCCGTGGTTCGTCGCCGGTGCGTCGAGGGGTCTCTGGCGTGCCGGCGCGGCTCACGGACCGGAAGGCGTGGGTCGGTCATGCGCTCCTCCATCGGACAGCCCGCGAACGTGCTTCGCGGTGGGTGCTGCCGATGGTCGATCGCGCAGGTCTACGGCCTGCCTCCGGCGGCCGTCAGCGGGCGATCGAAACCCGCTCCGTTGTGTATCCGTTCTGTACCGGCGGGAGTTCGCCGAGGATCACGAGGGCTCGTCAGGGGCCGCGGGCAGGGTGAGAACGGCCTGGGCACCGCCGTCGGGCGCGTTGCCGAACCGGAGCCGGGCACCGATCACCTCCGCCTGCCCCAGGGCGATGGTCAGCCCCAGACCGTGTCCCTTGCCGCGTTCCGGAGCGTGCGAGCGGAAACGCTGGGGACCATCGGTCAAAAGCTCCTCGGGGTATCCCCGCCCGTGGTCGCGCACGGTCACCGAGGTCGCCGTGACGCCGACCTCCACCGGGGGCCGGCCGTGCCGGTGCGCGTTGGCCAGCAGATTGGCGAGGATACGGTTCAAGCGACGGGGATCGGTGCGGACCAGCGTGGCCGTGTGTTCGTCCTCCACCGGGTCCATGCGGACCGGGAAGTCGGCGCGTGCCACGGCCTGTTCGACCAGCAGGCGCAAGGGCCAGGCGGACAGGTCGGGTTCCTCGGCGCCGCTGTCCAGCCGGGAGATCTCCAGCAGATCGTCGGTCAGGGAGCACAGGGCCCGCACCCGCTCGCGCACGTGGTCGGTGATCCGCCCCTCGGGCAGGTTCTCGGCCGCCGTCAGCAGCCCCATCAGGGGCGTACGCAGCTCGTGGGCGACGTCGGCGGTGAACCTCTGCTCCGTCAGCAGGCGGGACTGCAGGGCCGCCGCCATGGTGTCCACCGCGTGAGAGATCTCGTCGATCTCGTCCCGGGGCCGTTCGGGTACGCCGATCCGCGCGTCGAGCTCGCCCTGGCTGATCCGCGTCGCCGTGGCCGCCGCGAGCCGCAGGCGCCGGCTCAGGCGGGAGGCGGTGAAGGCGCCGGCCGGGAGCAGCACTCCGGAGGTCAGCGCCCCGGCCACGGCGATGCTCGCGTCCAGTGCCTCCAGGTCGCGCAGCGTCGGCTCCACGTTCGCGGTCACCGACAGCGTCCGGTCACCGGCCGGGCGGGCCGCCCACATCTGTCGCCCCCGCGGCCCGTCGACCAGTTCGGTGCCGCGATGCCCGCGGCGCACCAGCCCGGCCAGTCCCTCGGGGAGTTCGGCGTCCAGGCGGGCACCCGTCCCGCGTACCTCGCCGGTCCGGGCGTAGATCGACGCGGCCCGGTCGAGATCCGTGCGGACGGCTGACCGGGCCTGCTTCAACTCCCGGTCGTAGGCGTCCACATGCACCCACACGCCCACGCACGCCACCGCGGCGGCCGTCGTGGAGACGACCAGCGTGCCGATGCGCCACCGGAGATTCATCGGCGCATCTTGTAGCCGAAGCCACGCACCGTCTCGATGAACCCGCCGCCGATCTTCGCGCGCAGCCGCTGCACATGCAGGTCGACCACCCGGGTGTCGTGGTCCCACTCGTGTTCCCACACCCGTCGCAACAGGGTGCCCCGGTCCAGCACCGTGCCCGCGTGCGCGGCGAACTCCAGCAGCAGCCGCAGCTCGGTCGGGGTGAGGGTGACCGGCACGCCCGCGCGGGTCACCTCCATCCCGTCGGTGTCGATGCACAGCTCACCGAACCGCAACAGCCGCTCGGATCCGTCCTGCTCCGGTGCCGGGGACGGTCGCCCGTTCCGCTCGGGGGAGGCCTGGGCCGCGTAGGAGACCCGCCGCAGCAGCGACCGGATCCGGGCGACGACGACCGAGCTCTCGCACGGCTTGACGACGTAGTCGTCGGCTCCCGACTCCAGACCGGAGACGACATCGAGGGAGTCGCCCCGGGCGGACATCATCAGGATCGGCACGGTGCTCGTCTCCCGGACCCGGCGGCACAGGCCGATCCCGTCGAGTTCGGGCAGCATCACGTCCAGCAGCAGAAGATCGGGCCGGAGCTCGCGGAACAGCTCCAGCCCCGTCAGCCCGTCCCCGGCGGAGAACACGGTGAAGCCGTAGCGCTCCAGCGACACCTGGAGCATGTCGCGGATCACCTCGTCGTCCTCCACCAGCAACAGGCGGGCCTCGACCGGCGTACCGGAGGCATGCGACGTCACGACGCCCCCGGCTCGGGAAGGTCGGTCCGGTCGGACCGGGTGGCGTCGCGCAGGGACAGGATCTCTCCGTTCCAGCGGTAGCGGCTGACCGTGGTGGTGCGCGTGCCGGGGTCCGACGACGTCACCAGCAGCTCCCCGCCGACCGTGGACGCCGTGGTGCCCAGCGGCAACCAGGTCGACAGCACGGGGCGGACGTCCGCCGGACCGTTGATCATGTAGACCTCCAGAAGGGTCCGGGAGTCGACGGGATCGTCCAGCGCCACCACCGCTTCGGCCTCGCCGTCCCCCGTGAGGTCTCGGTGCGCCACCGGCCGCATCCGGGGGCACTCCTCCCTCGCCGCACCGGCGCAGGCGCCCGCGGCCCTGCGGAAGTAGGAGGACAGATTGGTGTCCGCCGCCACCAGTTTCCAGGCGTCGGCGCGGCTCACGGGCGTCGAGACCCGCACGCCGACGATCGGCGCGTACCGGTCCTCGTACGGCGGATTCTGGCCGGGCGTGGCGGGAGGGGTGTAGCCGGGCCACAGCGGCTCGGGTTTCGCCGGGGGTGTCAGCGACGCGGCCGGGCCGTCGTCCACCGTGCCCTTCCCGCCCGCGCACGAACTCAGGACCAGTGCGCCCGCCACAGCGGCGACGACGGCACACCAACCGCGCACACGCCCGAAGCGCTGCTTTGCTGACGACATCCCGGGTATCACGACGAGCTTGTACACCTCACTCGGCGAGCGTACCAACAGCACCGGAGGACACTCTGGCCCCATGCGCGGCCTCAGGGGGTGGCCTGGGGCTGTGCCGGGCTGAGGTAGTGCACGGTGGTCTGGCCGGCGTGCGGGGCGAGCAGGCCCCGCAGTTCCTCCGCCGCGGTCTTCAGGAGGTGGCCGTCGGAGGTGGCGCGGAGCGTTTCCAGGACGAAGGCGACATGGGTGGAGTCCGCGGTGACGCGTGTGCGGTGGGCGTCGCGGTGGTTCCAGTGACGCGTCAGGACGCCGGTGCTGTCCGCGTAGATGATCTCGCCGGGCCTGGGGTTCTCGACGGTGCCGGGTTCGCCGAGCGGGGTGAAGGTCTCGGTGCCGTCCGCGTGGCGGATGTCCACGTCGCCGGTGACCTGGTCCAGGTCGAAGGCGCCGGCGGGCAGGCCGTGGCGGACGGAGACGGCGTTGTAGGAGTCGACGGCCGGGTTGATGCGCGGCAGCGTTCCCTTCTTGGCGAGGCGGCGGCCGAGCGCGTCGACACTGGGGCGGACGCGGCGCGGGTTGGTGCCGAAGGAGCGGTAGGCGGAGTGCCAGGCCTCGACGCGGGGATCGTTCTCGTCGGCGGGCTGCCAAATGCCCTCGGCGAGCCGCTGCTCCAGTTCGTCCAGGGCGGTGGCGGTGTGGGGCCAAGGCTCGTGGCCGCGCAGGCCGGTGGCGGTGACCAGGGCGATGAGGGTGTCGGGGAAGGCGTCCGCGACGGCGGGGGCGATGCGGAAGGCGGGCATGGCGGGGTTTCCGTTCCGGTGGGTGTGCGGTGGGGCGGCGCGGTACTCTCCCCCCCTGGTATCGTCAGAACGACCGCAAGGTACAACGTAACGACCGGCCCCTGTCAATCGAACGACAGCGCGGTGCATTCCGGTGACCTGTCGGCGAGGAGAGAGCAGATGGTCGAGACGGGCGCAGCCCTGCGGACGGTCGCGCACAACGTCCGGGCCGCCCGCACCCGCGCGGGCCTGTCCCTGGAGGAACTCGGCCGCCGCGCCCAGGTCAGCAAGGGGGCCCTGGTGGCGCTGGAGAAAGCCCAGGGCAACCCCAATCTGGCCACACTGGTCCGGCTGGCCGACACCCTCGGTGTCCCGGTGTCCGCCCTGATGCAGGGACCCGCCGAAGGCCGCGTCCGCGTCGTGGCCGCCGACGCCGTCGCACCGCTGTGGACCGGAGAACGAGGCGGCGAGGCCCGGCTCTTGCTGACCACCTCGGGCCCGGCCCCGGTCGAGGTCTGGCGCTGGCGCCTGGAGCCGGACGAGGAGTACCCCAGCCATCCCCACCAGCCCGGAGTCGTGGAGACCGTCAGTGTCACCTCCGGCCGGATGACCCTGGTCGTCGACGGCACCGAACACACCGTGGAAGCCGGCCAGACCGCCACGTTCGACGGAGACACCCCGCACACCTACCGCGGTGCCGGTACCGGGACATGCCACCTGATCATGACGGTCCACCTGCCGCCGGGCCCCGCCGGGACGACCTGACCGGCACCGCCGGCAGCGGCCCCCACGGGACCAGTGGCGCGCAGCAGAGGGAGAACCAGGCGGCTTCCCAGCCGTGGGCCTCACCGCACCGAACCCGCGGCCTGCCCGTCGGGCCGGGGGAGACGCGATGAGTTCCGCTTCCACGCCGACGGCCCCGGGACCCGCGCCCGACACCGCCCTCACCACGTTCCTGACCGCCCACCGGCTCGCCGAGCCCGGCGAGGCCGGCGAGTGGGCCTGGATGCGGTTCGCCTCCCGGCACCGCCCGGACAGCGTGCCGGAACTGCTGGCCCACGACCCCGAGGCCGGCCTCTTCGCCATGGCGTACCTGCCGCCCGAGCGGTACCCGGTGCGGAAGGCGCAGCTCCTGTACGGCGAGGTGCGGGTGGCGACCGCGGCGGCCGTCGGGGAACTGCTCGGCAGCCTGCACGCGGCCAGTGCGGGCGACGCCGCCCTCGCCGCCCGGTTCGCCACCGACGACAACTTCCACGCGCTGCGCATCGAGCCCCACCTGCTGGAGACAGCCGCCGCGCACCCTGCCCTGCGCCCCGTCCTCCAGGACCTCGCCGACCGCACGGCCAGGACCCGTCCGGCCCTGGTGCACGGCGACGTCAGCCCCGAGAACATCCTCGTCGGCCCGGCGGCGCCGGTGCTGCTGGACGCCGAGTGCGCCTGGTACCCAGCCGAGTCCGCCGAGTCCGACGGTGCCCTGCCCCCAGTGCCCGAGGGGCCGGCGGGCCCGAGACAGGAGAGACGCATGCGTAGCGAGGACAGAGAGGATGGGTCTCCGCGTACGGAGGACACAGGGGACAGGCGCATGCGCAGAGTCGTCACCGGCCATGACCAGGAGCAGCGCGCCGACTCGTCCGGCCTCGCCGAGCTCATCGAGCCCGACGGCATGCACGCCACCCCGACCGTGGACTACGGCATCGTGCTCCAGGGCGAGATCCTCCTCGAACTCGACGACGGCCACCGCACCCGGCTCTCGGCCGGGGACATCGTGATCCAGAACGGCACCCGGCACGCCTGGCGCAACCACAGCGGCCGGCCGGTCACCATGGCTTTCGTCCTCATCGGCGCCGAGCCCGGGGCCTGACGGGGCCAGGAGCCGGCGGGCCGGACCGCCGAGGCCATCGGCGGGCGACGGTCGGCGTGGAGCCGCCGGTCAGCGGTGGGGAGAGCGGCGGACGGTCAGGACGGCGACGTCGTCGTGCCCGCCTTCGTCGGCGGCGAACGCGCGGGCGTCTTCGTACAGGGCCCGGGGCAGTTCGGCGGGGGAGAGGCCGAGGTGCCCGGTCAGCCGTTCCTCGACCGGGTAGAACGTGCCGTCGGCGGACCGGGTCTCGTCGAGCCCGTCCGTGGTCAGCAGCAGCGTCGAACCCTCCGGGAACGCACACCAGTTGACCGTCGTGGGCGCGTCCGCCAGCTCGGCGAGACCGAGCGGGACGCCGGAGTCCAGCGGCGGTGTGGAGACGACGCCGTCCCGCACCAGCCGGGGCGGGACGTGCCCGCAGTTGACGATCTGCGCCTCCGGGCCGGCGTCGACGCCGACGACGAGCGCGGTCACGAAGCGCTCGTCGTCACCGGTCTGTTCCGCGTGGGAGTTGTGGCGGACCACCGCGGCGTCGAGGGCATCGATCAGCGCGGTGAGCGTGGGCTCGCGGTAGGCCGCCTCCCGGAAGGCCCCGATGACGGCGAACGCGGCGCCGACGGCCGCCAGGCCCTTGCCCTGCACGTCCCCGATCAGCACGCGGCTGCCCCAGGGCGAGTCCACCACGTCGTAGATGTCGCCGCCGACGAGACGGTCCTCCTGCAGGGGCTCGTAGACGCCGTTGACGAGGACGTCGTCGGTCAGGACGGGAAGGGGGTGCAGGATGTGCCGCTGCATGGCCGCGGCGGTGGAGCGCAGACGGAGCATCTCGTGCTCGCGTCCGAGGCGCCGGCGGCAGGCGTAGACGGAGGCCGCGCCCAGGGCGAGGGTGAGCAGCACCAGCAGGGCCCGGTCGAGCCACCGGCCCACCTCGGCGCCCCGCACCAGCAGGGTGAACAGGACGACGAGCGTGGTCCACACGGCGACGAAGGCCGTCTGCCGGACCGTGCACAGCGCCGACGCCGTGCCCGGCAGGAAGACCAGCAGCCCGAGGAGCCACACCTCGGATCCGGAGACCAGGCCGAGGAACTCCACCAGAACCGTCACCGACACCACGCCGACGAGTACCTGGATGTTGTCCGGGGGCTCGATGGCGTCCAGGGCGTCGACGGATCGTGTGCGGCGGATACGGGCCATGGGGACTCCCGGACAGAGGGGGATCTCTCCGTACGTTGTACAGGTCGCGGGATGCCCCGGCCGTCAGTGTCATCAGTCCGGCGGACAGACGGGCGGGGCGACGGCACGCCGGAGCGCGTCCCGCCATGGTCAGCCCCTCGGCCGGCAGCAGCTCCGCCACGATCTCGCTCTCGATGTGCCGGGGCAGGCTCCCGCCGTGGCGATCGATACGGTGTACCGTACGATGACTCGCATGCCCCGTCACTCGCCCTCCCTGGATCGCGCCACCCCGGACCGCATCGCCGAGACCGCCCTGCTCCTCGTCGACGAGGGCGGTCCGGAAGCCCTGACGTTCCGGGCGCTGGCGGCGCGGCTGGAGATCTCCCTCGCCTCGCTCCAGCGCCGGTGCGTCGATCTCGCCGGACTGCTGGACCTGTGCCTGGACCACCTGGCCACCCAGCTGCCCGAGACACAGCCGGGCACCGACTGGGCCACCGCCACCGAGGTCAGGTTCACCGCGCTCTACCGGCTGCTGGCACAACGCCCGGGGCTGCTCGCCCTGCGGGGTACGCGGCCCTGGCTCGGGCCGCACCTGCTGGCCCGCCTGGTAGAGCCGCAGCTCGCCGACAGTCTCGCCGCCGGCATGAGCCCCGAGGAGGCGATCACGGCCTACCGGCGCATGTATCTGCTCACCCTCGGCAGCGCGGGCTTCGTCGACCACGGGGACGCCAAGGCCGCGCGGACGGCCACCCGTACCGCCCTGGCCGCCCTCGACCCGGAGGAGTTCCCGGTGCTGAGCGGCAACCTCGCCGCGATCGTGCCCGCGGTGACCGACCACGAGGTCTACTACGGCGCGCTGCGCCAGCTCATCGCGGCCGCGGATCCGGCCCGACCGCCCCTCCCGCCGGAGCGCCGCGACGCCTGACTCGCCGGAGCGCCGCGATCCGCCGGAGCGCCGCGACCTGCCCGACCCGCCGGCGGCACGACGCCGCCCACGGAAACGCCCGAACGGGAACACCGACCACGAGGACCTTCGCCATGAGCCTCACCACGACCACCGCCGCCACCACCCGGACCACTCCCACGACACGCATCTTCAGCAGCGACAACGCCGCCGGCACCTCACCGGAGATCGTCGAGGCGATGGCCGCGGTCAGCGCCGGCCCCGCCCTGCCCTACGGGGCGGACGACAGCACCGCCACGGTCCGGCAGGGGCTGAGCGAGATATTCGAGCGTGACGTCGACGTCGTGCTGGTCTCCACGGGAACCGCGGCGAACGCGCTGAGCCTGGCCGCGCTGACCCCACCCTGGGGCAGTGTGCTGTGCCACCGCGACAGCCACATCAACAACGACGAGTGCGCAGCGCCCGAGTTCCACACGGCGGGCGCCAAGCTGGTCCCGCTCGGCGGCGACGACGCCAAGATCGACCCGGAGGAGCTGCGGGCCGCCGCCCGGCACAAGGCCGGAGACGTGCACAGCGTGGAACCGTCGGTGGTGAGCGTCACGCAGGCCACCGAGACCGGAGCCGTCTACACCCTCGACGAGATCCGCACCCTCGGGTCGATCGCCCGGGAAGCCGGGCTGCGCCTGCACATGGACGGTGCGCGGTTCGCCGGAGCCGTCGCCGCCCTCGGTTGCGCGCCCGCCGAGCTGACCTGGCGGGCCGGGGTCGACCTGCTGTCCTTCGGTGCCACCAAGAACGGCACGATGACCGCCGAGGCGATCGTCGTCTTCGACCGCTCGCTCACACCCGAACTCGCCTTTCGCACCAAGCGGGCCGGCCAGCTCACCTCCAAGATGCGCTTCCAGGCCGCCCAGCTGGACGCCTACCTCCGCGGCGGCCTGTGGCTGCGCAACGCGGGGCACGCCAACGCCATGGCCGCCCGTCTCCAGGAGGGCCTCAAGACGGTGCCCGGTGTGGAACTGCTCGGCGCCGCCGAGGCCAACATCCTCTTCTGCCGCCCGCCCCGGCAGATCACCGAGGGGCTCCTGGCCGAGGGCTACGCCTTCTACCACGACCGTTGGGCGCCGGGTGTGGTCCGCTTCGTGACCTCCTTCGCCACCACGGAGCAGGACATCGACGACCTCGTCCGGGCCGCCGCCCGCCTCGCCGCCTGACCGAAGGGGGGCCGGTCGCGCCCGCGGGCCAGGTCCTCGGCGTCCGGTCAGTCGGTGATCCGCAGCAGCAGCTTGCCCGTCGAGGTGCGACCGCCCATCAGCCGATGGGCCTCGGCCGCCTCCGACAGCGCGAACTCCGCCGTGACCGGAAGGCGCACCGTGCCGTCGGTGACCTTGCGGAACGCCCGCTCGGCCAGCGCGCGCAGCGCCTGGGGCGCGGACTGGGCGAGCGCCAGGATGGAGAACCCCGCGACGGAACGGCCCTGCGGGTACAGCTCGGGCTGTCCGACGCGCCACGGCTCCGCGCCGCTCGCGTTGCCGAAGGACACCAGGCGTCCGAACTCGGCCAGGACGCCGAGGCCCCGGCGCAGGGTCTCGCCGCCGATCGGGTCGAGGACCAGGTCGACGCCCCTGCCGCCGGTCGCGCGCCGGACGTCGTCGTCGAAGGTGCCGGTGGTGAACACCTCGTCGTAGCCGTGCTCCAGGGCGTGCCCGGCCTTCGCCGCGGAGGAGACCACGCCGTAGACCGCGCCGGCTCCCGCCGCCCGGGCCAGCTGCCCGGCCACCGTGCCCACGCCTCCTGCGGCGCCGTGCACCAGCACGCTCTCCCCGGCGTTCAGCCGGCCCACCTCGTGCAGCAGGGCGTGCGCGGTCGGCACCACGGTGGGGAGCGTGGCCGCCGTCCGCAGGTCCAGGCCCTCGGGGAGCGGGAAGACGGTGGCGGTGTCGGCGACGACCACCTCCGCGTAGGCGCCGCTGCCGACGAAGGCGGCGACGTCCTGCCCGGGGTGGAGCCCCTCGACGCCGGCGCCCACGGCCCGGACCCGGCCGGAGACCTCCAGACCCGGGCGGTAGGGCAGCGACTGCACGCGGTAGCCCTCGGCGCGGGCTTTGAGGTCCGCGAAGTTGACGCCGGCGTAGGCGGCGTCGATGGCCACTTGGCCGGGGCCGGGCTCGGGGACCTTGGTCTCGACGACCTTCAGCACCTCGGGATCGCCGTACTCCTCGAACTCCACCGCACGCATCATCGGAACGCACCCTTCGACTGAGTGTTCAATGGAAAGCGAACACTCGGACTGTAAGATATTCATCGAACACTCGGCAAGGGGCTCGGATGCCCGACGGGGCGCCGACGAGGTCGCAGGGCGGGGAGAGGGGCATGGCGAATCAGACGGCGGGTGGCAGTCACCGTGCCGCACCGGTGCACACGGATCCCGAGGACGTCTCCGTCCTGGCCGCGCTGTCCGCGCTCGCCGACCCGGTGCGCATCCAGTTGATCCGCGAGCTGGCGGGTTCCCCGGTGTGGACGCGCAGTTGCGGCAGTTTCGACGTGCCGGTCGGCAAGGCCGCGCTCAGCCACCACTTCTCCGTCCTGCGGAGTGCCGGCCTGGTCGAGCAGCGGGATGAGGGGCCGAAGCGGGTCAACCGGCTGCGCCGCGAGGAGTTCGACGCACGCTTCCCGGGGTTGCTCGACCTGGTCCTGCGCGCCGACGACGTGGAGTGAGGCATCCCTGGTCAACTATATGGACGGGTCGTTCATATTCTGTTTATATGGACTCACCGTCCACTTCTTGCGGGGAAGGCAGACCATGACCAGCACGCCCCACACCAGCACCCCTCGTGTCGCGCTCGTCGCCGGCGGCTCCGGCGGCATCGGCCGGGCCGTCGTCGAGCGGCTCGCCGCGGACGGCTTCGCCCTCGCGGTGCACTACGCCGGCAACAAGGCCAAGGCCGAGGCCCTCGTCGAGGAGGTCACCGCATCCGGCGGGCAGGCCCTCGCCGTCAGCGGTGACGTCGCCGACGAGCAGGAGATGCAGGCCGCCTTCGACGCCGTCGAGACGGCGTTCGGCGGGATCGACGTGGTGATCAACACTGCCGGGATCATGGTGCTCGCGCCGATCGCCGACCTGGACCTGGACGACCTGGACCGGATGCACCGCACCAACATCCGCGGCACCTTCGTCGTCGCCCAGCAGGCCGCCCGCCGGGTGCGCCGCGGCGGCGCGATCATCAACGTGTCCACGTCGGTCACCCGCACCCAGCTGCCCGCCTACGGGGCCTACGTCGCCAGCAAGGCCGCCGTGCAGAGCATCACGCTGATCCTCGCCCGCGAACTGCGCGGCAAGGACATCACCGTCAACACCGTCGCCCCCGGCCCCGTCGCCACCCCGCTCTTCCTGGAAGGCAAGGACGAGGCCACCGTCGCCCGGTTCGCCCAGGCCACCCCGCTGGAGCGGCTGGGCGAACCGCGTGACATCGCCGAGTCGGTCGCCTTCCTCGCCGGCCCCGCCCGCTGGGTCAACGGCCAGGTCCTCTACGCCAACGGCGGCCTCGCCTGACCCCCCGGACGGGCACGAGCGAAGGAGAGACATCGTGACCGAGCAGGCCGAGGGCGCCGAGGAGCGCCCGGCCCGCAGGCGCGGGCGCCGCCCCGCCGACGAGGTTCGCGCGGACGTCTTCCGCGCGGTCGGGGAGGTGCTCCTGAACGAGGGAATCGCCGACCTGACCTTCGAACGGGTGGCCCGCCTGTCCGGCGTCAGCAAGACGACGCTGTACAAGTGGTGGCCCTCCAAGGGCGCCCTCGCCCTGGACGGCTACTTCCACGCCGTCGAGGAGACCCTCGCGTTCGACGACACCGGCGACATCCGCGCCGACCTCACGCGTCAACTGCGGTCGTTCGCGCACCTCATGACCCGGACGCCGGCCGGGCGGGTGCTGACCGAGCTGATCGGCCAGTCCCAGACCGACGAGGACCTGGCCACGGCCTTCCGCTCCCTGTACTCCTCCGGACGCCGGCGACTGGCCGGGGAGCGGTTGCTGCGCGCCAGGGAGCAGGGGCAGATCCGCGACGACATCGACGTCCAGGTCCTCGTCGACCAGCTCTGGGGCGCCGTCTACCACCGGATGCTCATCCCGGACGAGCCCGTGACCGACGACTTCGTCGTCGCCCTGGTCACGAACCTGTTCGACGGCATCACCCCGCCGACCGAACACCGCCCGACCGCCCAGGACGACCACCGGGACGGCACGTAACGGAGCCGACGGCGAGGCCGGTGGTCCTCCGACCCCCTACGGCGCCCTGCCGGCCTGCGACGCGGCCTGGCAGACTCCGCGCTCATGGAGTCGGAAGTGATGGCCGCACTCATCGGCACGCCGGCGGTTCTCGTCACAGCGGCGGCGGCATGGGCCGCCGGGCGTACGCAGAGCCGTGGCGCGTACCACGGGCCCGTCGACGCCGTTCGTCGTACGGCCCAGCGCGAGGCCTACGCCGACCTGTATCGCTCGGCCCGCCGGTTCATCGACGCCTTCGAGAACGCCGAAGAGGCGCTGGACCGGGTCCCCCGGAACGAGCCGGATGATCTGCCGTCGGACGTGCGCGAACTGGTGAGTGAGATGCACGAGGCTCAGGACGCCCTCGAACGGGCCGCGGACATGGTGCGGTTGGAGGGTCCCGAGAGCCTCGCGCGGATCGCGGACCGCATCTGGGACAGCGCCGCGGGACTCGGCGGGCAGCGACTGGGCGCGCGGTGGGGACGGACCGCGCCCTTGTTCACCGCCACCATCGCCACGCCGGAGCAGAACGTGGCCAGGGACAAGGCGATGACGGAGTTCACTGCCGCGCACCGGGGGCTGCTGCCGGCGGCTCGCGCGTATCTGAACGGGGGGCCGCCGGGCCGACGGGGCTGAACCGGTCGATCGGCTCACGCTGTGCGCGGGCGCAAAGGAGGAGGGGAGTGGTGGCGTCGCCCTTGGTGACACCGAGGCCGGGGGTCTGCACGGCGAGGGGCTCCTTGACGCCCGCGTCCGCCCGTTACGAGCCTGTACAGGCATTCGGCCGGCCCACCGGCGGTCGAACGAACGTCGCATTCCCGTCAGTTGCCGAAGCGTGCTCCATCTCTACCTAGCCCTAAGTAGAGTTCGAGCATGCCTCACGAGCCGTCAGGTCCCCGGATGACGCTGCCGACCCAGTTGGTGCTGCGCGCGTTCCTGGAGGAGCCCACCGAAGAGCTGTACGGGCTGGAGCTCTGCGCCAGAGCCCAGCTGGCCAGCGGCACGATCCACCCGATCCTGGCCCGGCTGGAGTCCGTCGGCTGGCTGGTGTCCCGCTGGGAGGAGGCGGATCCGCACGAGCAGGGCCGCCCCCGGCGCCGCTACTACCGGCTCAGCCCGGACGGCGTCGTATCGGCCAGGGCCGCGCTGGCCCGCGCCACGGCCGGCAGGAACGCGCTCGGCGCACTCCGTCCCGGCCTGGCCGGAGGCGCCGGCTGATGAACGCGGAGCCCCTTCCCGGCGGTCCGAGCCTCGCCGGCGAGTCACCGTACAGTCAGGCGGTCAGGCTGGCCGGCGACCTCGTCCGTACGCTCGCTCCCGCCGACATCCGCGCCAAGGACCTGGCGCACCGTCTCGGCCTTCGGCGCTCCAGCGCCATCAGCAGCGACATCGACCTGGCGCTCGACCTGGCCGAGGCCGTCGGCCATCTCCATGTCGCCGCCGTCCGGCTCCCCGCCGTGATCGGCAGACCCCGGGCCGTCGCCGCGCGCACCGCGTACCTCGTCAAGGGGCTCGCCTACGCCGCCACGGCCGCCGGCGGACTCGCGCTGCAACTCGACCGCGTCGACCCCCGAGGGAGCGCCCAGGCCCGACGCGTCGCCCGGGCCTGCGGTGAGGCCATGACGCTGCTGGACAGGTTCACCACCGCCCTGCACAGCCCGGAGGAGGCCGCCGCTCCCCGCACCGCCCGACGCCGGGTCAGTCCGACGGCCCAGTGGCTCATCGGCTCCGCGGCGCGCGTCCTGCCGGCCGCGGACCGCTCGCGCTACGTCGAGGAGTGGGGCGGCGAACTCTGGGACCTCGCGGCGGAGCCGCGCCGCCGCCACCTCGTGCACGCCCTCCGCATCGCGGTCCACGCCTGGTCCACCCGCCGGGCGGTCCTGTCCGCGCGGCGGGACGACGGCGGTGAGGAGTGGTGAGGCGAGCGGGGTGAACCGGCCCCCAGCCTGGGGTACACCGCCTGATGCCCACCACCTCAGGGAGGAGAGGAGGCTCAGGCGTGGTAGCCCGGCGCGCGCAGCGGCGGGACGACGGGTACTTCCATCGCGTTCTCGATGTCCGCCGCGGTCATCCTGAACTCCTCGGGATACGCCTCGCGCGTGGTGCGGCGGGCGGGCTCGGTGGTGCGCCAGGTGTACAGGCACCGCTCGCACTGGCGGACCAGCCACACGTCCGCCACCGGCGAGGCGGCGAGCGTCCGAACGGCATCGAAGGCACAGCGGGGGCATACGGCATGGGTGGTCATGAGAACTCCTTGAGCGGGCCGGGGGGGGCGGGTCACCGGGCGGAGGCGGCGCGCAGCCGCCGGAGCCGGGCCGTCCACTCCCGGGTCTCCGGCAGGTCCCGCGCGGGCGTCGAGAAGTTGCCCCGCGCATCGGGGGCGACCGGAGTCGTCGCATCGATGATCATCTTGCTGGTGATGCCGGCGGGCCGGGCCGCGGGGGCGAGTTCGACGACCGACAGGTTGGGGACGACGACCACGTCCTCCCGGGGGTCGACCTTCGCGGACATCGCCCACATCACCTGCGGCAGATCGAAGGGATCGACGTCCTCGTCGACGACGATCACCTGGCTCACGTAGCCCAGGCCGTGCCGCGTGGTCATGGCGCGCATGCCGACGGCCTTGGCGAAGCCGCCGAACCGCTTGGCCGTGGAGATGACCACCAGCATGCCGTGCGTGTACATCGCGTTCACGGCCCGCACCTCGGGGAACTCCGCGCGCAACTGCTTGAGCAGCGGCACACAGGTGTTGGGGCCCACCAGGTAGTCGACCTCGGTCCACGGCTGGCCCAGGTACAGCGACTCGAACACCGGGTCCGTGCGGTACGAGACGCGGTCGACCCGGATGACGGGCATCCGCCGGCCCCCGGAGTAGTGCCCCGTGAACTCGCCGAAGGGCCCCTCGATCTGCCGCTTCCGCGACTCGACCACCCCCTCGATGACGACCTCGCTGCCCCACGGCACGTCGAAGCCGGTCAACGGGGCGGTGGCGAGGGGAGCGGGCGCCCCGCGCAGGGCTCCGGCCATCTCGTACTCGCTCCGGTCGTACGCCATGGGCATCCCCGCCACGATCGCCATCACCGGGTCGTTGCCCAGCGTGATGGCGACGGGCAGGTCCTCGCCCTTCTCCTCGGCCTCGCGCAGGTGCAGCGCGACGTCGTGCACCGGCACCGGCTGGAACGCGAGCCGGTCGGGGCCGATGACCTGGATGCGGTACGTGCCGACGTTCTGCTTGCCGAAGTCGTCCGGTGCCTCGGGATCGCGGGAGACGACGGCGGCCTTGTCGAGGTAGAAGCCGCCGTCACCGTCGTTGAGCCGGAACAGGGGCAGCACGGAGAACAGGTCGACGTCCGCGCCCTCCTGGGTGTTCTCCCGCCAGGGGGCGTCCTCGCGGCGCTCGGGGGCGACGGGGAAGGCGTCCCAGCGCGAGGCGAAGACCTCCACCTGCTCCTTGACCGGAGTGTCCTTGGCCAGCCCCAGGGCGAGGGCGTGGTTGGCCCAGGAGCCGTGCACGTTCAGCGCGATGCGGGCGTCGGTGAAGCCCTTGACGTTGTCGAAGTACAGGGCGGGCGCGCCCTCGCCGATCCGGCCGGCGGCGTTCGCGGCGGCGGCCAGATCGGGCTCGGGGAGCACCTCGTCGGTGACGCGCAGCAGTTGTCCCTCCTCGTCGAGAGCGGTCAGGAAGCTGCGCAGGTCGTCGTATGCCATGGGGGATGTCCTTCGGTACGAGGCGGGGGCCGCCTGCCGGGGGCGGGGCAGGCGGCGGGCCGGCCGGCGCCGGCGCGGGCCGTGCGCATCCCCGCCCAGCGCCGCGCGGCGGGCGCGGGCAGGTCGAACTGGTCGAGGACGCGGGCGGTGATGTGGTCGACGATGTCGTCGACGGAGGCCGGGTGGTTGTAGAAGGCCGGCACGGGCGGCACCATCCGCACGCCCATACGCGCCAGGGCGAGCATGTTCTCCAGGTGGATCTCGCTCAGCGGCGTCTCCCGTGGCACGAGGACCAGCCTGCGCCGCTCCTTGAGCACCACGTCGGCGGCACGGGCCACCAGCCCCTCCGCGTATCCGGCGCGGATTCCCGCGAGCGTCTTCATGGAGCAGGGCGCGATCACCATGCCGTCCGTGCGGAACGAGCCCGAGGAGATGGCGGCGCCCTGGTCGTCGGGCTTGTGCGTGACGTCGGCCAGGGCGCTCACGTCCGCGACCGACAGGCCCGTCTCCAGTTCGAGGGTGCTGCGCGCCCACCGGGACAGGACCAGATGGGTCTCCACGTCATCCAGCCCGCGCAGAGCCTGCAGGAGCCGCACCCCGAAGATCGCGCCGGTGGCGCCGGTGATGCCCACGATGAGCCGCACGGTTGTCCTCCTCAGCCGGTGTGAACTGCGCCTTTCGCGGTGACGCAGCAACTTCGAACCTAGGTGGTGCACCGGCACCGGCCTGGGTACGCTCGGGACTCACGATGGGGAAAAACAGACACCTTGGCATCAGGGACCTGCCGTACACGGCGGCGGTCGGCGCGCCGGCGGGTGTCGAGGTGGTGCCCCTGGGCGGACTCTTCGACCGGGCCCGGCGCCACGGCAACGACCCCCACGCCTCCCTGCGCCCGGCCTTCCACCAGCTGATCGCCGTCCGCGAGCGGCCCCTGCACCTCACGGTGGACTTCGTCGAGCACGAACTGCCGCCCGGCGCCTGGCTGTGGATCCGCCCCGGGCAGGTGCAGCGGTTCGGGCGGGACCTGCCGGCCGCCGAGGGCACGATCGTGGTCTTCCAGCCGGGATTCCTGCCGCCCGCGACCCTCGCCGCCGCCGGGATGGACCCGCCGTACCGGCAGGCGCCGGTGCTGCCCTCGGGGCAGGACGCGCGGGCGCTGCGCCTGGGCCTGGACCACCTGGCGTTCGAGTTCACCGCCCTGACCTCACTGCCGCTCGCCTCGCACGTCGAGGTGCTCCGGCACCTGGTGTCCGTACTGGTGCTGCGCCTGGCCAAGGCGACGGGCGGGTCCGCGGCGCCGGGCCCCGCGACGGAGGTCTTCCGGCGCCTGTCCGACGCGGTGGAGCGCGACCACCGGGTGACGCGGCGGGTCGAGGACTACGCCGCCGCGCTGGGCTACAGCCCCCGCACCCTGTCCCGCGCGAGCCTGGCGGTCACCGGCATGAGCGCGAAGAAGTACATCGACGAGCGGGTCCTGCTGGAGGCCAAGCGCCTGCTGCTGCACACCGACCGCGCGGCGAAGGACGTGGCCGCGGAGCTGGGGTTCGCCGATCCCAGCGACTTCACCAAGTTCTTCCGGCTGCGCACGGGCACGACGCCCGGGGGGTTCCGGGCGCGGGCACTCCGCGCCGACACCACCTGAACGCGCCTACGCGGGAGGCCGGTCCGTGCCCATGGCGACGATGTCCGCGCCCGCGAAGACGGCCGTCGAACCCGGAACCGGCCCCGAGGTCCGTGGACTTCGTGATGTCTCCCGAGGGCATGAACCACGCCGGGACTCTCCTCGCCGAGATGGATACCGACCACTAGACCGGCTCGTGAGCACACCACAGGCACCGACCGAAGGGACGCCACCGTGTACGGACTGACCGTGGAACACCGCACCGACCCGCTCGGCGTGGACACCGCGCGCCCCCGCTTCGGCTGGCGCATGCGGGCCGCCGGACGCGGGCGGAGCCAAAGCGCGTACGAGATCCTCGTGGCCACCTCGCCCGGCAGGCTGAACAGTGCCCGCGCGGACGTCTGGAACAGCGGCCGCGTCAGCTCCGACCGGTCGGTGGCCGTGCCGTACGCGGGCGAACCCCTCAAGCCCTCGACCCGCTACCACTGGACCGTCACCGTCTGGGACACCGACGGCCGAAAGGTCGGCAGCGGGGCCGTCGCCCGGTTCGAGACGGGCCTGATGAGCACCGACGGCGTCACCGGCTGGGAGGGCGCGCAGTGGATCGGCATGCGGGGCAAGGCCCCGAACTCGCCGGGCGCCCCGATGCTGCGCACCCAGGCGCGCCTGACGGGCCGGGTCCGCGAGGCGCGGCTCTACATATCCGCCCTCGGCGTCTACGACGCCTACGTCAGCGGGCACCGCGTGACCGTCCCGCAGGACGGCGGCACCACCCTCGAACTGCTGCCCCCGGGGTGGACCAACTACGACGCACGCGTCACCTACCTCACCTACGACGTCACCCACCTCGTGGCCCGGGAACCGGCCGTCACGCTGGCGGCCGTCCTCGGCAACGGCTGGTACAACGGCCGCATCTCCGAGGGCAGCACCTACCACTCCGAGAGCGGCAACGCCCTCGCCCTCAAGGCCAGGCTGCTGATCCGCTACGCCGACGGCACCACCCAGTCCGTCGTCACCCGGCCGGACGGCTCCTGGAAGGCCACCGACACCGGCCCCTGGCGGGCCGACGACATCTACGACGGCCAGACCTACGACGCCCGCCGGGAACTGCCGGGCTGGACCTCCCCGGGCTTCGACGACTCCGCCTGGTCCGACACCGAACGCGTCCCCTTCGAGACCAGGTACCCGCAGGCGGAACTCCTCGCCTACCCGGCCGAGACCGCCCGGCTCATGAGCCGCTGGGACCGCCGTCCCCGCTCCGTCACCGTCTGCACGGGAGTGACCGGTGAGGGCCGGGGCCGGGTCGTCGTCGACCCCGACCGGACCGTGACCGACCCGCACCGGGCGGCCTCCGCGCCGGTCACCCTCGGAGCAGGCGACACCGCCGTCTTCGACCTGGGACAGAACATGGTCGGCGTACCCCGCTACACCCTGCGCGGGCCGGCCGGCGCCCAGGTCACCTTCCGGTTCGGCGAGATGCTCAACGACAGCGGCGCCGGCGCGGACGGCCCCGCAGGGTCCGTGTACCGGGCCAACCTGCGCAGCGCCAAGGCCACCAGCACCTACATCCTCAAGGGCGACCGCGACGGCGAGACCCACCAGGACTCCCTGACCTTCTACGGCTTCCGCCACGTCTCCGTCACCACGACCGCGACGGTCACGATCACCGGTCTGACCGGGAAGGTCGCCACCTCCGCGATCCGGGAGACCGGCACCCTCACCACGAACGACCCCGACACCAACCGGCTCATCGGCAACATCCGCTGGGGCCAGCGCGGCAACTACCTCTGGGTCCCCACCGACTGCCCGCAGCGCGACGAACGCCTCGGCTGGACCGGCGACACCCAGGTCTTCGCCGCGACGGGCCTGTACAACGCGGACGCCGGACCCTTCCTCGCCCACTTCCAGAACACCGTGATCGACTCGCAGACCCTCTACGGAGAGGACAAGGACCAGTTCACCGGAGTCGCCCCCGGCGCACGCTACAACTTCCCCGGCGGCGGCAGCGGCTGGGCGGACTGCGGCGTCGTCCTCCCGTGGACCCTGTGGCAGATGACCGGCGACCCGACCGTCATCGAGAGCAGCTGGCCCGCCATGACCCGCTACCTCGACTGGATCCGGCAGCAGACCGGCGACACCTACGCCGGTCAGGGCTCCCTCACCGGCGACTGGCTCGCACCGCAGAAGACCAGCGCCCAGCTCATGAGCGACGTCTACTACGGCTACTCCGCCCGGCTCATGGCACACATGGCCCGAACCGTCGGCCGCCCCACGGAGGCCGCCGCGTACGAACGGCTCTTCGGCGAGATCAGGAAGGCGTTCATCAGGAAATACCTCGCCACCGGCGGCGGCACGGTCACCGTCAGGTCCAGCCTCGGCGAGGCCTCCCCGATCGAACCGGGCGCGGATCCCGACGAGAGGACCGAGGACAACTCCCAGTCGGCGCTGCTGTGGGTGCTCAAGCTCGGCTTCTACGACACCGAGGCCCAACGCCGCGCCCTGGTCCAGGCGTTGGCGGACAACATCGGCAACGACGCGGCCTACAAGGCGGCCCACCCGGACAGCAGCCGGGTCAAGTACGCAGAGAACACGCTGTCCGTCGGCTTCCTCGGCGTCAACGTCATCGCGCCCGTCCTCACCGACGAGGGCCGCGCGGACCTGGCGTACGCGCTGCTGCACCAGGACGCCATGCCGTCCTGGCTGTTCTCCGTGCGCAACGGCGCCACCACCGTCTGGGAGCGCTGGAACTCCTACTCCGAGGAGGCCGGCTTCGGCCCGGTCAGCATGAACTCCTTCAACCACTACGCCTACGGCGCCGTCATGGAGTGGATGTACGCCTGCATGGCGGGCATCGCCCGGGACCCGGAGAGCCCCGGCTTCAAGCACTTCCTCCTGCGGCCGCACCTCGACCCCACCGGGAGGATCACGCACGTCACGGGCTCGCACGTCTCGCCGTACGGCGAGATCAGGAGCGAGTGGCGCGTGCCGGACGGCGGCGGGCAACTGGCGTACGACGCGGTCGTGCCCGCCAACAGCGAGGCCACGCTGCACCTTCCCGCGGCCTCGGCGGACGCCGTCCGCGAGGGGCGTACCCCGCTGGCTAGCGCGGACGGCGTGCGGTTCCTCGGGCACAGCGGCGGGGTGGCCTCGTTCCGGCTGCCGTCCGGGTCGTACCGCCTGACGAGCGCACTTCGCTGACCGCTCCGGAAACTTTCGCAGTCTGCGGCGGAGAAATTAACATGAGGGGGTGTGCGAGGCCGCAGCCGCGTCGGAGCGGACGACACCGTCGCCCGTCGCCCGAACTGCGTGCTGTCGGTGGCCCAGCTCTCCGCGGACGAGCGGGCCCAACTGAAGGCGAAGGGCATCCCGTTCGTCGTCTTCGACCCGACCGCCGAACTGCCGGACGACGTGCCCTTCGTCGGCGCCACGAACTGGTCCGGAGGCCGGACCGCGACCCGGCACCTCACCGAGCTCGGGCACCGCCGCCTCGCGATGATCAGCGGCCCCGAGGACGTCCTCTGCTGCACCGCCCGCCTGGACGGATACCGCTCCGCGCTGCGGGCCGCCGGCCTGCCCGCCGATCCGGGGCTCGTCGCGCACGCGCCGCTCACCCGGGAGGACGGCTGCGCCGCGGCGCGTTCCCTGCTGGCCCTGCCCGACCGGCCGACGGCGATCTTCGCCGCCAACGACCTCCAGGCACTCGGCGTCTACCAGGCGGCGCGCGAGGCCGGCCTGCGCATCCCCGACGACCTGAGCGTCGTCGGCTTCGACGACCTGCCCGTCGTCGCCTGGGTGGACCCACCCCTGACCACCGTCCACCAGCCGCTCACCGAGATGGCCGTCGCCGCCACCGAACTGGCGCTCGCCCTCGGCCGCGGCGAGGAAGCGCCCCAGATCGGCCTGGAGCTCGCCACCACCCTCACCGTCCGCTCCAGCACCGCACCGCCGCCCGCCTCCGCGAGCCGAGGCCGTTGATTTCCAGCGGTGCCCGTCGCTAGCCTCGTCGGAAACTGTCCACGGATCGAGCGCGAAACTTTCCGCGAAAGTTTCTCCGGCGAGAGGACTCGATGAGAGTGCCGAGCACACCCGACCCGGGCACCACCCTCCGCAACCCCGTGATCCCCGGCTTCCACCCGGATCCGAGCGTCTGCCGGGCCGGCGAGGACTACTACCTCGCGTGCTCCAGCTTCGAGTACTTCCCCGGCATACCGATCTTCCACAGCCGCGACCTGGTCCACTGGACGCAGATCGGCAACGTGCTCGACCGGCCGGGCCAACTCCGCCTGCCGCCCGGCTCGCCCTCCTCCGGCGGGATCTACGCCCCCACCCTGCGCTACCACGACGGCCGCTTCTGGCTGATCGTCACGAACGTGAGCGGCGACGGGAACCTGCTGGTCACGGCCACCGACCCGGCGGGCCCCTGGTCCGATCCGATCCTGCTGCCCGGGGTACGCGGCATCGACCCGGACCTCGCCTGGGACGACGACGGAAACTGCTGGTGCACCACCGCCGGAGTCACCCAGGTGCGTCTCGACCCGCACACGGGACAGACGCTCGGCGAACCGCGACGCCTCTGGTCCGGCACACCCGGCGCCAAGGCCCCGGAAGCACCGCACCTCTACCACATCGGCGACTACTGGTACCTGATCATCGCCGAGGGCGGCACCGAGCGGTGCCACGGCGTCTCGATCGCCCGCGGCAAGGCACCCGAGGGCCCGTTCGAACCCTGCCCCGCCAACCCGATCCTGACCCACCGGGGCACCGACCACCCCATCCAGAACACCGGCCACGCCGACCTGGTGCAGGGCCCGGACGGCTCCTGGTGGATGGTCCTGCTCGGCGTCCGGCCGCAGGGCGGCACCCCCGGCTGGCACGTCCTCGGCCGCGAGACCTTCCTGGCCCCGGTGACCTGGTCCGACGGCTGGCCGGTCGTCGGCGAACTCACACCGGACCTGCCCCGGCCCCCGTGGCCGCTCCAGGAACCCCCCGTTGTGCCGGTCCGGGACGACTTCGACGACAGCGAACTCGCCCCCGCCTGGATCTCACTGCGCACCCGGTCCGCGGAGCACTGCACCACGAAGGAGCGGCCCGGCTCGCTCACCCTCCGCGCCCGGGGCGAGTCGCTCGACGACCCCGAGGTCACCTTCGTCGGCCGCCGCCAGCAGCATCTGTCCTTCCGCGCCCGGGTGTCGGCCGACCCGGCCGAAGGAAGCGGCGGGCTGGCCGTCCGCCTCGACGAGCAGCACCACTACGAGATCGAGGCGACACCGGGCGAGGTGAGGGTCCAGGCCCGCGTCGGCTCGCTGCGCTCGCAGCTAGCCTCCCGCCCGGTCCCCGCAGGTCCGGTGGTGCTGAGGATCGAGGCGGCCGCCACCCGGCAGGTCAGCGACGCGCGCCAGGGCCCGGACACCATCACCCTCGGCCTGGAGGACGCGGACGGCACCTTCGCCGAACTCGCCACGCTCGACGGCCGTTACCTGTCCACCGAGGTCGCGGGCGGCTTCACGGGCCGGGTCATCGGCATGTACGCCGCGACCGGGACCGTCCACTTCGACTGGTTCGACTACGAGCCACTGGACGCCGACGCGGCCGGGTAGGCGGACACGGGCATGGCCGGCCCCGCACACGCGGTCAGCAACTGACCGCATCCCCTGGGACGGTGACCGTGCACGCCGCCCGGACACCCCGACCACGGGCCGGCCCACGACGCGAAGGCCCAGATACCGCGATGACCGTTCTCGACGCCCGGGCGCTCAACCGCGCCACCCTCGCCCGGCAACTGCTGCTCGACCGCGCCGACCTGCCGGTGCTCGACGCCGTCGCGCACCTGTGCGGCCTCCAGGCACAGGAACCGCAGGAACCGTACGCCGGCCTCTGGTCCCGGCTGCGGACGTTCGACCCGGCGGCGCTGTCGGACCTGCTGACCGGACGGCGCTTGGTGCGGACCCACCTCATGCGCCGCACCGTCCACCTCGTCACCGCCGCCGACGTCCTGGCCTGGCGGGCCCGCCACCACGACATGCTGCGCACCCGGGTGCTCGGCACGTACCGCCGCGAACTCGACGGGATCGACCTCGGGGAACTCGCGGCGGCCGGCCACGAGGTCATGGCCGACGGCGAGCCCCGCTCGATGTCCGACCTCGCCCGTGCCGTCTCCGGCCGCTGGCCGGCCGCGGGGATCCGGCCCCTGGGCGAGATGCTGGCCGCCGCCCTCCTCCCGACGGCGCAGCTGCCGCCGCGCGGGCTGTGGCGCACGACCGGGGGAGCCCGCTACGCGCTCCTCTCCACCTGGCTGGGGCGCGAGACCGACCCGCCGGCCCCGGACGGCTCCGACCCCGTGGGCCAGGCGCTGGTACGGCGTTACCTGGCCGCGTTCGGCCCCGCCGCCTCGGCCGACCTGCGCGCCTGGTGCGGCCTGGCCGGACTGCCGGCCGCGGTCGCCGCCCTGCGCGGCGAACTGGTCGCCTTCCGCGACGAGCGCGGCCGGGAACTGCTCGACCTCCCCGACGGGCCCCGCCCCGACCCGGAGACCCACGCCCCGGTGCGCTTCCTGCCCGCGTTCGACAACGCGATCCTCGGCTACCACGACCGCAGCCGGATCATCGACGACGCCCACCGCGGCCTCTCGGTCGCCGGCGCCCGCGTCGTCCTCGTCGACGGCCGGGTCGCCGCGACCTGGACCGTCGAGGCCGGCACCGGCACCGTCCTGGTCACCCCGCTGCGCCGCTTCTCCCGAGCCGACCGGGCCGCCGTCGAGGAAGAAGGCCGGGCGCTGGCGTCCTTCCTGTCCGACGGCGCCGGCCAGCGGGTACGGATCGCCGCGTCCTGACAAGCGACGCCGGACAACTGCCGATACGCGATAGGCGCCCGGCCCCGGGGGTACCCAGGAGTGCGCCGCGGACGCGACCACGCAGGCGTCCGCACGGAGCAGCGAGGAGCCCGGCATGGGACGGAAGCGGCCGCGGACGGACCCGAGCCGGGCCACGCGCCTGCGGCAGACCGCCGCCGAGGTGTTCGGCTGGGACACCCTCCTGCCCGAGCAGCTCACCGCCATGGAATGGGTGCTCGACGGCGAGGACACCCTCGTCGTCATGCCGACCGGATCCGGCAAGTCCGCCGTCTACCAGGTCCCCGCCCTGCTGCTGTCCGGGCCGGTCGTGGTCGTCTCGCCCCTGCTCGCGCTCCAGCGCGACCAGATCGCCGGTCTGCCGGACGGCGACCGCGCCCCCGGCGCCGTCGCCGTCAACTCCGACCTCGGCGCGGCCGGGACGGCGGACGCCTGGGACGCAGTGCGCAGCGGCGACGCCCGCCTGCTCTACCTGTCGCCGGAACAGTTGGCCAAGGACGATGTGGTGGAGCGGCTGGCCGAGGCACACCCCGCCCTGTGCGTGGTGGACGAGGCCCAGTGCGTGTCCTCCTGGGGCCACGACTTCCGCCCCGACTACCTGCGCCTCGAACAGGCGGTACGCCGGGTGGGCCGGCCACCCGTCCTGGCCCTGACCGCCACCGCCGCCGCACCGGTGCGCAGGGAGATCGCCGAACGCCTGGGCATGCGCCGGCCGCGGCTGATGGTCACCGGCTTCGACCGGCCCGAGATCAGACTGGAGGTCCGCCGCTTCCTGGACGACGACGAACGGCGCCGGGCCGTCGTCGAACGGGCCGCCGCCGAACCCAAGCCGGGCATCGTCTACGCCGGGACCCGCAAGGACAGCGAGCACTACGCCGGTGAACTGGCCGCCCTCGGACTCGCCACGGAGGCCTACCACGCCGGGCTGCGCGCCGCCGAACGCGAGCGGATCCACGACGCCTTCCTGTCCGGCGCGGCCGACGTGGTGGTGGCGACCTCGGCGTTCGGCATGGGCATCGACAAGGAGGACGTGCGGTTCGTGCTGCACGCCTCACTGCCGGGTTCCCTGGACGCCTACTACCAGGAGATCGGCCGCTGCGGCCGGGACGGGCAGCCGGCCCTCGCCGTCCTGCACTACCGGGCCGAGGACACGGGCATGCGGACCTGGTTCGCGGGCCGCACCCCCGGCCGCGACACCCTGGCGGACGTGGCCCACGCCGTCCACGACCACCGCGGGGACGCCCCGGACCTCGACGACCTGCGCGAGGACACGGGCCTGTCCAGGAACCGCGTCACGGCGGCGGTGAACCTGCTGGAGGAAGCGGACGCCGTCGCCACGGGGGAGGAGGGGGAGGTGCGCCCGGCCGCCGGCGTCTCCCCGGAGCGGGCGGCCGAGCAGGCCGCGCGGACGGCGCAGGCGCACCGCCGCACCGACCGCACGCGGGTCGAGATGGCCCGGGCCTACGCCGAGACCACCGGCTGCCGACGCCGCTTCCTGCTGGGCTACTTCGGCGAGAACCACCCGGGGGCGTGCGGGAACTGCGACCTGTGCGACGCGGACCGTGCCGGGCACGGGCAGGAGGAGCGGCCCGCCCATCCCGCCGCGGCCGCCTGTCCCGTGGGCACCGAGGTGCGGCACGAGCAGTGGGGCGACGGCATGGTGCTCAGCGAGGACCGGGACCGCATCACCGTGTTCTTCGGACAGGCCGGCTACCGCACGCTGGCCCTGGAAGCGGTGGCCGGCCAGGACGGACTGCTCACCGTGGTGCGCAGGCCGGGCGAGGACCGGTGGGCCGGCTGACGTGAGGGGAGCACACTGGAAGGGAGCTGCCGGTGCTCACGAGGGGGTGTCGGCCGATGGAAGCGTCAGGGCGTACGACCGTGCGGTGCTGGCGGTGGCGGCGCAACCCGCTCAAGCGGCGCGTCGACGTCGTCGAAGCGTGGGTGGTGCTCGCCGGTTGGGTGTTCGCCCTGCTGGGCGGGCTGGTCGCCGGGTCGATGGCGGCGGGCGCCGTCGAGCGGGCCGTCGAACGGCAGCGGGCCGAGAGCCGCGAGGTCACGGCGGTGCTCGTCGAGGACGCGCCCGGCCCGTCCCCGGCGCGCGCGGCGAGCGATCACCGGGTCTGGGGCAAGGTGCGGTGGACCGCGCCGGACGGCTCGGCCCACCGGGAGGAGGCACGGGTGCCGCCCCGGGCGCCCGCCGGGAGCACGATCCCCGTGTGGGTGGACCGCGACGGTGACCTCACCACGCAGCCGGTGTCACCCGGCGAGGCCTGGTTGCACACCACCGTGGGCGGCGTGCTGGCGGGTGCCCTGACGGGCGGGGCGGTACTGGGAGCCGCCTGGGTGACCCGTCTGTGTCTCGACCGGCGGCGGATGGCGCAGTGGGACGCCGAGTGGGAGCGGATCGACACGCGGCGGGGGTGGAAGACGGGCTGATCGACACGCGGCGGGGAAGACCGGCTGAACCGGGCGGCCCTCGTGCGGTCGTGCCGCCGCTCTCCCGTGATCACGCCCGGCCGACCGTGTCCTGCCCCTCGATCGACTCGTGCTCGCCGGACGGGCCCGGCGCCGCGGAGCCGGCCGCCCCGACCCGCCGCCGGCGCACGCGGCGGCCGGTCAGGCGGGTGGCCAGTGGCTCGGTCCAGCGGGCGGTCAGCGGGCCGAGGAGGACCAGGATGAGGACGTACGCCGTGGCCAGGGGACCGAGGGACGGCTCGATGCCGGCCGTGACGGCGAGCCCGGCGATGACGATGGAGAACTCGCCGCGGGCCACGAGCGCCCCGCCCGCGCGCCAGCGGCCCTTGGGCCCGATCCCGGCACGGCGCGCGGCCCAGTAGCCGGTGGCGATCTTCGTCGCGGTGGTGACGGCGGCCAGCGCGAGGGCGGGCAGCAGGACGGGCGGGATGCTGGCCGGGTCGGTGTGCAGGCCGAAGAAGACGAAGAACACCGCGGCGAACAGGTCCCGCAGCGGCGCGAGCAGGCTCGACGCGCCCTCGGCGACCTCACCGGACAGGGCGATGCCGACCAGGAACGCGCCCACGGCGGCGGACACCTGCAACTGCTGGGCGACCCCGGCGACCACGAGGGTCACCCCCAGTACGACCAGCAGCAGCTTCTCCGGGTCGTCGCTGGAGACGAAGCGGGAGACGTGACGGCCGCAGCGCACCGCGAGGACGAGCACGAGGGCCGCCACCCCGAGCGCGATGGCGAGCGTGAGCGCGCCCGCGGCCAGGCTCACCCCGGCCAGCAGGGCGGTGACGATGGGCAGGTAGACCGCCATGGAGAGGTCCTCGAGGACCAGGATGCTCAGGATGGCCGGCGTCTCGCGGTTGCCGAGCCGCCCCAGCTCGCCGAGGACCTTGGCGATGACGCCGGAGGACGACACCCAGGTCACGCCGGCCAGCACCACGGCGGCGACCGGCCCCCAGCCGAGCAGCAGGGCCAGGGCCGCGCCGGGCAGGGCGTTGAGGACGGCGTCGACGATCCCGGCGGTGTAGTGGGTCCGGAGGTTGGAGACGAGGTCGGCGGCCGTGTACTCCAGGCCCAGCATGAGCAGCAGCAGGATGACGCCGATCTCCGCGCCGACGGCGACGAAGTCCTCGCTGGCGCCCAGCGGCAGCAGCCCGCCCTCACCGAAGGCGAGCCCGGCCAGCAGGTAGAGGGGGATCGGCGAGAAGCGGAAGCGCCCGGCGAGGCGGCCGAGCAGCCCGAGCCCGAGGATGAGGCAGCCGAACTCGATCAGGAAGACCGCGGAGGAGTGCATGGCGGGTCACTCCCGCCCGAGTATCGCGGCGGCCGCCTCCACGCCCTCGCGGGTGCCGATGACGATGAGGATGTCACCGCCGGCGAGCCGGAAGTCCGGGGCGGGGGAGGGGATCGCCTCGGCCCGGCGCAGCACCGCCACGACGGACGCGCCGGTGTCGGTGCGCAGCCGGGACTCGCCCAGCAGCCGCCCGTTCCAGTGCGAGGATCCGGGCAGTTCGATCCGCTCGGCGACGAGGCCCAGGTCGGTGGTGGACAGCAGGTTCGGCGTGTGGTGGGCGGGCATCAGCGCGTCGATCAGCGTGGCCGCCTCCTCCGCCGTGAGGCGCACCGACAGGTCGCACGCGTCGGGGTCGTCCTCGCGGTAGGCGCTGATCGTCCGGTGTCCGTCGCGGTGGGCGACCACCGACAGGCGGCGGCTGTCCCGTGTCGTCAGGTCGTAGCGGACCCCGATGCCCGGCAACGGCGTGCTGCTGAGGCGTGGCGCGCTCATCTCGTCCCCCTTCGGTCGGCGTACGCGTTCCGGTGACTCGCCTGCGGGGGGCCTCGCCCGGACGTGCGCCCAGATCCGGCCTGTGCGCTCATCCTAGGCGGCCGTGCGGGACCGTACCCGTCCCGCGTGTGCTACCTGGACGACTCCGGGACAGGGGATCCGGACGGGAAGGGAGTGGTCGTGGGCTGCCGCGCGGTCGCCCCCTCGACCTGCCGTACGGTGCCCGTCCCCGGCCGGTGGCCCTGGCCCGCGCCGGTGGACAGCTGGGACCAGGCCCCGAGGGCCAGGGCCACGGCGGCGGCGGTGGCCACGACACGTCCCACGCGCCGGACCTTGGCGCCGCGGTCCAGGTCCCGCCAGGCCACGCGCACCCACAGCTCCTCCGGCTGCCACAGGTCACCGACGGCGTGCGGGGGCTGGGGCTGCCGTCCCGTCGCCCTCTCCCGCGCGGAGGGTTCCCTGGGGGCCGAGGCGCGTATGGCGGACTCGCTGTCCGTCAGGAACCGCAGCCACACCTCGTCCGGGACCGAGAAAACGCCCTCCGGCTCGTCGGGTGCTCCCCGTCCGCCCGGTCCTTCGGTGGTCACGTCCCCTCATCCCCTCTCCGCCCGTCGGCCTGGTCACCGGGCAGCGAAGATCAGTATGCCGCCCGGCACCCGGAGCCGCTGCCCCGCGGACGCGGCGATGTGCGACCGGGACCGCCTCGATACGGGCGTGTGCGGCGGGGCCGCCGACGACCGGGATCCCGGGCCGCGCGACGAGGGTGGGGCGCCGTGGGGCGGGAGCGGCGCGCGGCGCTCCCGCCCCACGGGTCAGACGGCCGCCGGCAGCACGTGGTCGCCGACCTTGTCGGTGCTCAGGCACAGGGAGCAGACGACCGCGTCGTGCGTCCGGCACGCGGTCACGTCCGGCCGTTCGAACCGCTGCCGGCACACGTGGCAGTCGTAGGTGGTGGCGCTGGGGTTGCCGTCCTCGTCCAGGAGCGGCTCGTCGATGCCGTCGTCGGTGCGGCGCAGGTAGTACCGGCCCTTGGTGACCACGGCCATCAGCGGCGTGAGGACGAAGGCGATGACGGCCGCGGCGACGGGCGAGTACGGCTGGAGCGTGTCGCCCAGCGCGTGGAAGTACATGGCGATGGACAGCCCGGACGCGGCGACGAAGGCCACGACACCGACCGGGTTGACGGCGTAGAGCATGCCGCGGCGGAACTCGGGGGCGTGCGGGGACAGCTTCAGCACGTACTTGTTGATGCCGATGTCCGTGGCCACGGTGACCACCCAGGCGATCGCGCAGTTCGAGTAGAAGCCCAGGATGCTGTTGAGGAAGCTGAACATGTCGGCCTCCATCAGGGCGAGCGCGAAGCCCAGGTTGACCAGGACGAAGACCATCCGGCCCGGGTAGCGCCTGGTGACCCGGGTGAAGGAGTTGGTCCAGGCGAGGGAGCCGGAGTACGCGTTCGTCACGTTGATCTTGATCTGGCTGATCACGACCAGGGCCACGGCCAGCGGGAGGACGAGCCAGGACGGCATCATCGCGTCGAAGGCGTGCTTGAACTGCTGGATCGGCTCGGGCGCGGCGGCCGCGCCGACCTCGGCGATGATGTAGACCGCGAGGAACACGCCGATGGCCTGCTTCAGCGCGCCGAGCACCACCCAGCCCGGGCCGGCCATCACCACGGCCGTCCACCAACTGCGCTTGTTGGCCTCGGTCTTGGGCGGCATGAAGCGCAGGTAGTCGATCTGCTCCCCGATCTGCGCGATCAGCGACAGGCAGACGCCCGCGCCCAGCAGCACGGAGGCGGTGTTGACGCCGCCGTCGCCGTCGGTGCCCGCGTAGGCGAGGAAGCGGTCGACGCTCCCGGGGTCGGTGGCGACCAGGTAGACCAGCGGGCCGACCATCAGCAGCAGCCAGATCGGGGTGGTCCACACCTGGAGCTTGCTCAGCGCCGTCATGCCGTAGATGACCAGCGGGATCACCATGAGCGTGGACACCAGGTAGCCCAGCCACAGCGGCAGTCCGAGGCCCAGCTTCAGGCCCTGGGCCATGATCGAGCCCTCGAGGGCGAAGAAGATGAAGGTGAAGCTGGCGAAGATGACGCTGGTGAGGACCGAGCCGAAGTAGCCGAAGCCCGAGCCGCGCGTGATCAGGTCCAGGTCGATGTTGTAGCGGGCCCCGTAGTAGGCGAGCGGGAATCCGGTCACGAAGATGACGACCGCGGCGACGGCGATCGCCAGCAGCGCGTTGCCGGTGCCGTGGGCCAGGCCGATGCCGGCGCCGATGGAGAAGTCGGCCATGTAGGCGATGCCGCCGAGCGCGGTCGTCGCCACCACCATCGGAGTCCAGCGCCGGTAACTCCGCGGCGCGAAGCGGAGGGTGTAGTCCTCCAGGGTCTCCTTGACGGCCTGGTCCGTACCCCGCGCTGCCTCCTGCGCGGGTTCCGGCTCGACGACTTCTGCCAGTCGTGGCTCCGTACTCATGCCACGCCTCCTTGCTGCGGGTTGGGGACCGACAAGGCAGGCACGGTAGGCAGCGGTCGTTACCCCTAAATACTTCCTGCGTGAAGGGAATGTTTCGGAGGCATCTCACGAGACCTGGGGCCCCCGCCCGAGCGCCGCGACGAACGAGAACGGCGAAGGGCCCGTGCACAGGCACGGGCCCTTTCTGTCTGGCTGTCAGGCGGTGACGCGGTGACCCCTACGTGCGGTCACCCTTCGGCTTGCCCGGCTGGTCCGGCGTCCCGTGCGGCGGCGCACTGGACGGCTCCGGCGACGTGGCGCGACACCGGCGAGCCGCCGTGGCCCTCGCCCGTCTCGGGACGCAGGGCGCCCGGGTCGCCGGACGTCGGCTCCGCACCCGCGCGCAACTGCTCGAGCCGGGACCCCAGCAGCTCCGTCACCGGCAGCCGGTCGGCGTGCGACCGCTCGTACGCCAGCAGTTCCTCGACCTCGTCCGCCGACAGCGACCGCACACGGCTCTCCAGTCCGCCGAGCGGCAG
Source organism: Streptomyces sp. NPDC006140 (assembly GCF_040628815.1). NCBI lineage: Bacteria > Bacillati > Actinomycetota > Actinomycetes > Kitasatosporales > Streptomycetaceae > Streptomyces > Streptomyces sp. NPDC006140. Next base: position 926,540 of record NZ_JBEXTS010000002.1, read on the forward strand.
ATGGTCGTAGTCGGGCAGCGGCAGGGTGTTGCGGGCGGGATCAGCCATGGTTCTCACTTCCCTGTGTACGACGTGATGTACGACCGGGGCGGGCGGCCCGGGGCGGGCGGGGTGGCTCGGGGCCGGGTGGTCCGGGACCGGGTGGCTCAGCGGGCGCCCGGTCCGCCGCTGCCGAAGCCGCCGCTGCCGCCCTCGTTCCAGCGCGGACGCTCCTGCGAGGCGCTCGTCCGGTCGCTCTGGCGGCCGTTCGCCTTCAGCTCGTGCGGAGTCAGGCGCTCCTCGCTTCTCGGCATCTCGTCCGGTTCCCGGCGCTCACGCGTCTCGCGGACCGGGCCGCCGGCGGGCATCCGCGGCTGTTCCTCGGGGCGTGGCGTGGGCAGTTCCCTGCGCTTGTTGCGGAAGCCGAGGACGAAGGCCCCCAGCAGCAGGCCCACGACCACCACGCCCGCCACGACCAGCCCGATGCCGAGGGCGCCACGGCCCGCGGCCAGCTCCATCCATGCGGTATTCATGGCGAGCGGGTACCCCTGGTCCTCCCCGTGAACCGGCTCACCTCGATCGCGAGGACGAGCGTGACGAGGACCGCGAGGACGTCCGCGAGGACCTGGTCCGCGCGCGGTTCTCCTTGCGGACGGCGTCCAGCAGCTCCGCCTTCGACATACGCGAGCGCCCCTCGACCCCCATCCGCTTCGCGAGGTCGTACAGGTGCTCCTTCGAGGCCTGCTCGTCGACGCCCTCGCCGCTGCGCCCGCCCTGCTGCCGGGGCCGGGCCGACCGCGGGTCGGAGGGGCCCTTGCGGCCGCCCTCCTTGCGCTCCCAGTGGTCGCCGACCTTCTCGTGGGTGTGCTTCAGCGCGCCGAACGCCGTGCGGTGCGCGCGCTCGCCCTCGCCGTACTGCTCGACGGCCGAGTCGTGCGCCTTGATCCACGTGCGCTGCGCTTCCTTGGAGGACCGCTCCAGGGTCGACGGAAGCTCCTCTCGCCCGGGCATCTGACTCACCTCCGTGCGTGGTCGTTCCGGGGTCGGCCGGGTGCCCGGCGGCAGGGCCGGAAAACGGGGCGCGGCCCTTGGGAACACCGGGTTTGACGGGCAGGCCCGGGGGCTACCCGCGCGGTGTGACTTCGACGACATCCCAGCAGGAGCTGTTCCGGTTCCTGGAGGACCGCTTCGCCTGCGCGCAGGCGTGCACCGAGTGCGCGCGGGCCTGTGCGCTGCGCGCGAGCCTCGTGGATCCCGACGGCACCGAGAACCAGGAACTCGTACGACGCAAGGGCATCATGTGCGCGGAGGTCTGCGACGCGACCTGCCGCGTGCTGTCCGAGCAGAACCAGGTGGACGAGACCAGCATCCGCGTGCAGGTGGAGTGGTGCCGGACCGTGTGCCTGGAGGCCGCCCACGCCTTCGACCGGCAGCCGGGCGCGGAGGACTCCGCGGAGGCCTGCCGCGCGTGCGCGCGGGCGTGCACGGACTTCCTCGCGACCCTGAACTGACCCGGCGTCCGCACGCGCCGGCACGACACCGAGGGGGCATCGCCATTCCCAATTTCTGAAACACGTTCTACGGTGTGCGCCGACAGGACCGGCCTGGGGAGCCTGGAGGCGCCGTGCACCTCGAATACACGCCCGAGCAGCAGCGGCTGCGCAGCGAACTGCGCGCGTACTTCGCCGACCTGGTCCCGGACCACGCGTCCGCACGGCACGGCGACCCGGCCACCCAGAAGCGGTTCTACCGCGAGACCATCCGGCGGCTCGGCGCCGACGGCTGGCTGGGCGTCGGCTGGCCCCGGGAGTACGGCGGACGCGGCCTGACGGCGATGGAGCAGTTCATCTTCTTCGACGAGGCCGCCCAGGCCGGCGTCCCGCTGCCGCTGATGGCGCTGAACACCGTCGGCCCGACGATCATGCAGTACGGCACCGACGAGCAGAAGGCGTACTTCCTGCCGAAGATCCTCTCCGGGGAGATCGACTTCGCCATCGGCTACAGCGAGCCCGGCGCGGGCACGGACCTCGCGTCCCTGCGGACCCGTGCCGTACGGGACGGCGACGAGTACGTCGTCGACGGCCAGAAGATCTGGACGACCAACGGCGACACCGCCGACTGGGTGTGGCTGGCCGTGCGCACCGACCCCGACGCCCCGCCGCACAAGGGCATCACCATGCTCCTGGTGCCGACCTCGGCCCCCGGCTACTCCTGCACCCTCATCAACACCCTCGCCTCGCACGACACCACGGCGAGCTACTACGAGAACGTCCGCGTGCCCGTCTCGCACCGCGTCGGCGCCGAGAACCAGGGCTGGCGGCTGATCACCAACCAGCTCAACCACGAGCGCGTCACCCTGGCCGCCCACGGCACCATGGCGATCCGCGCCCTGCACGACGTGCAGCACTGGGCGATTCAGACCAAGCTCGCCGACGGCCGCCGCGTCGCCGACCTGCCCTGGGTCCGCCGCCTGCTGGCCCGTACCCACGCCAGGCTGGACGCGCTGAAGCTGCTCAACTGGCGGATGGTCGGCGCCGTCCAGGACGGCACGCTCACCCCGCAGGAGGCCTCCGCCGTCAAGGTCTACGGCTCCGAGGCCCGGCGCGACGCCTACGCCTGGCTCATGGAGATCGTCGCCGCGCCCGGCGCCCTGAAGGAGGGCTCGGCGGGCGCGGTCCTGCACGGCGAACTGGAACGCGGCTACCGCTCGGCGGTCATCTTCACCTTCGGCGGCGGCAACAACGAGATCCAGCGGGAGATCATCTCCTGGATCGGGCTGGGGATGCCGCGGGTACGCCGCTGACGGCCATTGTGACGAGGCTTTTTAGTTGGCATAAGAACCCCTAACAGAATGATCTTTGAGGTGGTTGGATCACTCTGGGATAGATGATCCGGAGGTGTGGGGTGGCTCGGCCGAAGCCGTGGGATGTCGATGACGAGCTGTGGGCGGTGGTCGAACCGCTGCTGCCGAAGGTGGAGCGTCGGGTTCGGCATCCGGGACGCAAGCGGCATCCGGACCGGCTGGTGTTCCAGGGCATCCTGTTCGTGCTGCATACCGGGATTGCCTGGGAACACCTGCCGCAAGAGCTTGGTTTCGGCTCCGGTATGACGTGCTGGCGCCGCCTGGCCGAGTGGACAGAAGCTGGCGTGTGGCCCCGGCTCCACGAGTTCCTCCTCTCCAGGCTCCGCAGCGCGAACGCCCTGGACTTCTCCCGGGCGGCGGTCGACGGCTCGCACATCCGGGCGCTAAAGGGGGACCCCAGACGGGACGAAGCCCTGTCGATCGGGGCAGGACGGGCAGCAAACATCACCTGATCACTGATGCCACCGGCATCCCGCTCGCCGTCACGCTGACCGGCGGCAACCGCAACGACGTCACCCAGCTCATTCCCCTGCTCGAAGCGGTGCCGCCGGTACGCGGCAAGCGGGGTCGCCCCCGGCGCCGCCCGGACCTCGTTCTCGCCGATCGCGGCTACGACCACGACAAGTACCGCCGCCTTGTCTGGGACCTCGGTGTGAAGCCCGTGATCGCACGACGCGGCACCGAGCATGGCTCCGGGCTGGGCACCCAACGCTGGGTCGTCGAGCGCGCCTTCGCCCACCTGCACTGGTTCCGCCGCCTGCGGATCCGCTGGGAGATTCGCGACGACATCCACGAAGCCTTCCTCACCCTCGGATGCGCCCTGATCTGCTGGAGGCGTCTTGCCGCATCACGACAGCAGCCGGTCCCTGCACCAGAAGGCCCTTGAAGCACTGGAGCCAGTCAGTGCACGCGATCCCCGCACTCCGCCGGGAACAGCATGGCACCTGGCGGCAGTTCGCCCGGATGCCGGGCGATCACCCGCAGGCATGCTTCGAGAGAGCCCTCCGTGGGCGGGTATTCGAGGGTGAGTTCGTTGAGCACGGTGATGGCACCAGCGACATGCATTTCCGCTGCATGCACGCCGTCGGAGAGACAGCCGGCCAAGATGCCGAAGGCTGCCGTGTCACTACCGTCGGTGACGCACTCGCGGATCTCGAAGCGCCAGTGCACGGCCGCGTCGGCCAGCAATGACTTGCCCCTCTTACCCAGCCCGACAAGGAAATCGGTGCGAGCTCGCACATGGTGGGCAATGGCACAGCAGATGGGAACCGCGGTGCCGTCAGGATCCACCACCCGCGTGTACCCGGCATGCGGATAGCACGATAAAGCCTCATCCAGCAGCCCCAACGCAGTGGCTTTTGCCGCCGGGTGCCCCCGCTGGGCGATGTCCAGAAGCAGCGGGGCCGCAACCACAGCCGCTGGGAACACCGCGGCGCTGTGGCCATGAACAATTCCACCGCCGCCAAGCTGCGAGCCAGCCTCCGCCGCCTGTACCAGGTTCCCTGCCTCGGAAAGGGCACGTAGACCGCGGGCGGCACGATCCGGTTCATACCAGTCAGGATGGCCCGATATTGAGCCCCAATCCACCGCGTCGATCTCATCCAGCACAGCAGCATCCTCGCACGCAGCCGCTACCCACCGTCCAAGTCCCAATGAGGACTTCGCAGACATTCCGTTAGTAGTTCTAAAAGCGGGATGGTCGGCACTGAGCGGAGCGTCTGGCCTGACGCGCGATGGGCCATACTGAGATCGTCGGCGTCCCGGATATTGAACGGCGCCAGGCCGATCCTCTGGGCGCCCTCACCGCCCATCTGTGTCAGGCGGCGGTGGCCGACGTCGTGACGTGACCAGCGCCGCAGCTTCTCCGCGAACACGTCGTCGTAGTCCTGGTGCAGCCGGACCGGATCGGTGGTGGAGAGCACCGACACGGCACTGGCCAGCCGGATACGGCTGGTGGCCTGGGCGATCGCGGCCAGTCGGGACGGCGGGGTTGGCGACTGCGAAGTCCCAGCAGTGGTGCTCGCCGAGACCGAAGACGTCCAGGCCGGCCTGGACGACGGAGCGGCCCGGCCGGCGTGGTCGCGGGCCGGGCCGCTGTGATGGGGCGGGGGCTGGGGGTTCAGAAGGAGCAGGGCCCGAACCGGCCCCACATGATGACCGCGGCGACGATGAGCAGGATCGCGTTGAACCCGATGGCCTGCGGCTCCTTGCGGCGGGCGTGGAGGCCCATGGCCAGGACCATGATCACAGCCAGGCCGGTGGCGGCCAGCGGGGTGAGCACGGTGGCGATGTCGAAAGCACCCGGCAGGATCAGCCCGAGTGCGCCGGCGAGTTCGGCGACGCCGATCAGACGCACCACGGGTGTCGAGACGTCACTGACCCACGGCAGCTGGGATATGAGCTTTTCGCGGGGCTGGGTGGACTTGATGACGCCGGCGGCCGCGAACAACGCGGCTAGGACGCCCTGCAGAATCCACAGGAACACGTTCATCCGAGCGGAGACCTTCTTCTTCGGTCGCGCCGCGGCGGGGATCGCCGCGGCGGATGAGGATGGAGCGGATCAGGATTCAACGGATCAAAATCCAATGGGGGAGAGCTGGGTGGCGTCAGCCGGTGAAGACGCGCTCGGCTTCGTCGCGCTGGGTGTGCAGGTCCCAGTAGAGCGGGGCGATGTCCTCGGCCTCGGCGGTCGGGATTTCGGGAGGGCCGCCCGCGCCGATCCACACGCCGATGGCGACGTGCGCGGCCTGGATACCGGTTCCGGCCAGCTCCTTGTGCAGGTTGAGCACCCAGTTGCGCAGGGCCGCCTGAGCGGGGTTGACGTTGCCGAGCATCGGGATGGGGTCGACCGAGCCGGCGCCGTTGGTGAAGAGCAGGGTGCCCGCGCCGGCCTCACGCATCGCGGGCAGGACGGCCTGGGTGGCGGTGATGGCGCTGTAGAGCAGGAAGTCGATCCAGCCCTGCACATCGGACGGGCTGGTCTGGGACGGGGAGGTGAGGTTCACGGAGGCGATGCTCGGAGCGGGGGAGTGCTCCAGGACGTCGATGCCGCCGAAGCGGGTGGCGGCGTCCTTGAGGGCCTGGGTCAGCGCGTCGTGGTCGCGCACGTCCGCCGGGAACGCGGCGGCGGTGATGTCCTCGGCGGCGAGCTGGGTGACGAGGTCGTCGAGCTTGGCGCGGTTGCGGGCGATGAGAGCGACGTCGTAGCCGCGCGAGCCGAAGGTGCGGGCGATGGCGAGGCCCATTCCGGGGCCGGCTCCGACGATGGCGATGCTGGGCATGGTGAAGTCCTTTCGTGCGGGGAAGCGTCTGGGATACGGACTGGTCAGGCGACGGCGATGGCGATCTTGCCGACGGTGCCGGCGCCGAACGCGGCGAAGGCCTCGGGGCACGCTCGTGGTCGAACTCGGCGGTCACCGAGACCTTGAGGGCGCCGGAGGCGACCTGCCCGGCGAGGGGGGACAGGGTGTCGGCGGTCGGGTTGGACCGGATCATGGCGGTCTGCAGCTTGCGGTCCTCCGAGGCCTCGGGGACGGTGAGGGCGGAGGCGACGGCGCCGCCGTCGCGGGTCAGCGCGGTGAGCTCGGCCAGGTCGCCGACGAGGTGCAGCACCGCGTCCACGCCGTCGGGGGCGATCGCCGGGACCTGCGCGGTCATGTCCACCGTCTTGCCTCCGGTGAAGGCGGCGGTGCCCGCCAGCCCCCGAGCGCGCCGGCGTCACGCACCAAGACCCCGTCGGGCCGGTGGGCGATGCCGATGGCAGCGGGAACGGCGACGTACTGCGCCATCGAACCGGTGCCCAGGCGCGCCGATCCGGTCGCCGTGCCCAGGTCGAAGCCGTTCACCGAGGACGCGGCCACCTTCACCAGCACCTCACCGGGCTCGGGGCGGGGCACCTCCACCTCGGCCACCTCGGGGCTGCCGGGTACCTGAGCCAATGTCACAGCGCGCACTGATCATCAACTCCTGGGCATCGGTATCGCTCGATTCGGAAAGGGGTATCCGGTTCGCGATCCGGAAAGGCCTCTCCGGTTCGCGGTGCCTACGATAACACTGAAACTGGATAGCGCATTCCGATTCGCTAGACTGAGTGTCATGAACCTTGGCGCCCGATCCAGCGATGACCCGGCCGCACAACCTCTGCGCAGCGATGCCGAGCGCAACCGTGCGCGGATCGTCGCCGCCGCGCGCACGGTCTTCAGGCGTGACGGCCTGCATGCCTCCATGGCTTCCGTGGCCCGCGAGGCGGGGGTGGGCATCGCCACCCTGTTCCGCCGGTTCCCGACAAAGGAGGAACTCGTCGCCGCGGTCTTCGCCGACCGTATGGACGCCTACGTCGACGCGGTCGGCGTCGCCCTCGACGACCCCGATCCCTGGCGCGGTCTCGCGGGGTTCATCGAAACCGCCTGCGCGATGCAGGCCGCCGATTACGGCTTCGCCGACGTACTGACCATGACCTTCCCCGCAGCCAAGGCTCTGGAGGAGCGCCGGGACCAGGCGTACGAGGCCGTTGTCCAGCTCATCGGCCGCGCCAAGGCCGCAGGACGTCTGCGTGAGGACTTCAGCCCCGAGGACCTGGTGCTGGTGCACATGGCCACGGCCGGCGTCGTCAACGCCACCGGCGACGCCGCTCCCGACGCCTGGAAACGCGTCGTCGCCCTGATGCTCCAGTCCTTCGAGGCCCCGGCCCGCGGCCCCCTGCCCGACCCGCCCGAGCCCCGCGCTCTCTACAAGGCCATGCTCCGTGCCAGTCAGGCGTGCTCCGCCTCGCCGGAACCAGGGAGGAAGGACTGAAGGGCCACGTCCGCCCGACTGCGCATCGTGAGCGTGGGCCGAGCGCGTGCAGTCGGGTCATTTGTTTGCTGCTGCGACGAAAGGCCGTTGACCAGCTTCCAGTACAGGTTGCCGTGTGCCAGGGCGACGCCCTTTGGGGCGGCCGGAGGTGCCTGACGTGACCGCGATGATGGCGATGTCTGAACCGGTGGGCGGCTTCTCGATGAAGGGTGCGGACGGCTCGGCGTCGGCGTGCGGGTCGTCTCACGTCAGGCGTATGCCCGTGCCGTCCGGGAATCGCTCGTCGCCCAGGACCGCATACGGTGCGGTCTCCTCGCGCACGACGGTGAGCTCGCCCTCGGTGGCTGCGGGTGGAGCGGCTGGAGCACAGCTCGGCGACCGGTGTACGCCGCTTCAGCCGTCGGCGGGCGGTCAGGTGCTCGGTGGGTCGGTTCGCGGTCCCACGGCCACCAGCAGATCGTCGCGGAAGGTCTGCGGGGCCAGCCGCTGCGAAGTCACCAGACATGAGGCCTTCCCCGGGGCGGCCCGCACCCTGCTCGTCGACAGCCGGTTGCGGGCGAACCTGCGGCGGGCGACCGGCACCATCCGACGAGCGGCCGGCGGTCGCCGCCGAACTGGAGGATCGGAAGGAGCGCGGGGCGGCGCCGGGTTCGTGGGCTGTTGGCGTGCGGGTGCCAGCCCTGGCGTTCATCGGCACGTCGGTCAAGGTGACCCAACATCCGATGTATTGGAGAGCTCATCGCTGTCCTCTGCTGCTTGCCCGGGCGCAGTCGACGCGGGAAGTTCTTTTCTCATCACGCCTGAGGGGCCTGTCGAACTGCCGATGGACGTCATACGAGTTGGTGCTGCAGCCCTCTAGACATCCGATCTATAACGCGGCAAAGATGACGTGCTCCTCGGAGGACTCCAAGAGGCTGCACTTCCCCTCGTGTCGAACACTCATGGCTGGGAGATCTTGCCGTGACCCATGCATCGCACCCGCAGCGAAGAAGCGTCCTGAAGCTCGGCGGGGCCCTCGCCCTCGCGCCCCTGATCACTCAGCTGGCCGGCGGCACCCCTGCGGGGCCGGCCTTCGCCGCCACTTCCGCCGCGTCGGCGGCCGTCCGGTGGCCGACCCTTTCGCGCAAGGCGCTGAAGTACTCGGTCCCCGCCCTGGACTGGCAGTCGCAGGCCCTGCCGATCGGCAACGGCCGTCTCGGCGCCATGCTGTTCGCCGACCCCGACCAGGAGCGCATCCAGTTCAACGAGCAGAGTCTGTGGGGCGGGGTCAACAACTACGACAACGCGCTCGCCGGCAAGCCCGACAGCGCGTTCGATACCAGCATGACCGGCTTCGGCTCGTACCGGAACTTCGGCGACGTCGTCGTCACCTTCGCCGACCGTGCGAAGGTCACCGCTCCCGGGGGGCCGTACCGCACCTCCTCGTCGGAGGGCGTGGAGAAGTCGTACGACGGCGACGCGAGCACCAAGTGGTGCGTCGACGGGCCCGGTTCGAGGGTGCAGTGGCAGGTCGAGCTCCCCGAGCCCGCCACGGTCGCCTCCTACCGTCTGACGAGTGCCAACGACGTGCCGCAGCGTGACCCGCAGGAGTGGACGCTGTCCGGTTCCGCCGACGGCGCCGACTGGACCACGCTGGACAGCCGCACTTTGCCGGCGCCCTTCGAGAGCCGTTTCCAGACGAAGGAGTTCACCTGCGCCACCAGCGGGTCGTACCGCTTCTACCGGTTCGACTTCGTCCCCAAGGCAGGGGTCAGCCACTTCCAGGTGGGCGAGATCGGGCTGTCCGGTATCGACCTCGGTGGCGCCGCGCTGTACCTGTCGTCGCCGAGCGGGCACTCCGGGGGATCGGGTGCCGGGACCGGATCCCGGGCCACTGACATCTCGTGTTCGGTGGACAGCGATCCCGCCACGGTCTGGCGGGTCGACGATGCCGGACCCGCGGTCGTCTGGCAGTCCGAGCTGCCCCGCGGGGTCGCCGTCACCTCGTACACGCTGACGGCGGCCCCGGACCGTCCGCAGGACGACCCCCGGCGATGGACGCTCGAGGCGTCGCAGGACGGGCAGGCCTGGGTGACGCTCGACACGCAGAGCCCCGGAGCACCCGTCGCCGGCCGTGGCGAGAGCCGGACGTTCCGGGTCACCAACAGCACCGCCTACCGCGCCTATCGGCTCACGTTCACCCCGGGTGAGTCGTCCACCGGCTTTCAGATCGCCGAAGTCGCCCTGGGAGGCAGGGGGTTCGACACGCGCACGCAGCGCGCGGTCGTCGACTACCAGCGCGCCCTGGACTTCTTCGACGGTATCCATGTCACCCGGTTCGGCGCGCCGGGGCGGCGCGTCCTCAGGGAGGCGTTCGCCAGCCGGTCCGCCGACGTCATGGTCTTCCGATACACCTCGGACAGCGACCGGGGACTGTCCGGAGCGATCTCCTTGACGTCCGGGCAGCAGGGGGCTCCCACGACCGTCGACGCCGATGGGCGTCGGATCGCCTTCCGCGGAGTCATGGGCAACGGCCTCAAGCACGCGTGCACCGTCCAGGTCGTGCACGCCGACGGCGACTTCCGTGCCGACGGGTCCGCCCTCCGGTTCAGCGGCTGCACAAGCCTGACCCTGCTGCTCGACGCCCGTACCGACTACAAGCTCGACGCCGCCGCCGGATGGCGCGGAACCGATCCCGAACCGGTCATCACCAGGACACTCAACAAGGCGGCCGCCCGGTCCTACAAGGAACTGCGCGAGGAGCACACCGCCGAGACGCGTGCGCTCATGAACCGTGTCTCCGTGGACTGGGGCACCTCCGACGACGGCGTCGTCGCCCTGCCCACCGACGCCCGGCTCGCGCGTTACGCGTCGGGCGGCGAGGACCCGACCCTCGAACAGGCGATGTTCGACTACGGCCGGTACCTGCTGATCAGTTCCTCGCGCCCGAAGGGCCTGCCCGCCAACCTCCAGGGTCTCTGGAACGACAGCAACCAGCCGGCGTGGGCCGCCGACTACCACACCAACATCAACGTCCAGATGAACTACTGGGGAGCCGAGACCACGAACCTGTCGGAGTCTCACGAAGCACTCATCGAGTTCATCAGGCAGGTGGCGGTGCCCAGCCGCGTGGCGACCCGCAACGCCTTCGGAAAGGACACACGGGGCTGGACCGCCCGTACCAGCCAGAGCATCTTCGGCGGCAACGCGTGGGAGTGGAACACCGTCGCGAGCGCCTGGTACGCGCAACACCTCTACGAGCACTGGGCGTTCACGCAGGACATGAAGTACCTCCGTACCGTCGCGTACCCGATGATCAAGGAGATCTGCGAGTTCTGGGAGGACCACCTCAAGGAGCGCGAGGACGGACTCCTCGTCGCGCCGAACGGCTGGTCCCCCGAACACGGGCCGCGGGAGGACGGCGTCATGTACGACCAGCAGATCATCTGGGACCTGTTCCAGAACTACCTCGACTGCGAGGCGGCGCTCGAGGCCGACCCCGCCTACCGGGCCAAGGTCGTGGACATGCAGGCGCGCCTCGCGCCGAACAAGATCGGCAGGTGGGGTCAGCTGCAGGAGTGGCAGGAGGACATCGACAGCCCCACCGACATCCACCGCCACACCTCACACCTCTTCGCGGTCTACCCGGGCCGCCAGATCACCCGGAAGACACCCGACTTCGCGGCCGCCGCCCTCGTCTCGCTCAAGGCCCGGTGCGGCGAGAAGGACGGCGTCCCCTTCACGGCCGGGACGGTGTCGGGCGACAGCCGCCGCTCATGGACCTGGCCCTGGCGGGCGGCCCTCTTCGCCCGCCTCGGTGACGGGCAACGCGCCCAGATCATGCTGCGCGGACTGCTCACCTACAACACGCTGCCCAACCTGTTCTGCAACCACCCGCCCTTCCAGATGGACGGCAACTTCGGCATCACCGGCGCCGTCGCCGAGATGCTCCTGCAGAGCCACGACGACGTCATCCACCTGCTGCCCGCCCTGCCCGACGCCTGGAAGGGCAAGGGCTCCTTCACCGGGCTCCGCGCCCGCGGCGGCTACGAGGTCAGCTGTGCATGGCGGGACGGGAAGGTCACGTCCTACAAGATCGTGGCCGACCGGGCACGGAACCAGCGGACCATCACCGTGCGGGTCAACGGCGCGGACAGGAAGGTGAAGCCGATCAAGCCCTGAAGGCGGCAAGGCGGCAAGGCGGCAAGGCGGAGACGGCGGCCGCAGGGCCACGACGGCGAACACCGATCCGTGTTCGACCTACGTGAGGTGGGTGCCCTGCGGCTCCGTGTGCTCTCGGAAACCTCCTGCTCGCTTCGCCGCCAGGCCGGTGCTGACGGCGATCCGGTTCCAGGCGTTGACGGTGGCGACCGTCATGACGAGCGCTGCCAGCTGCCGGTCGTCGAAGTGGGCGGCGGCTTCGTCCCACACGGCATCCGGGACGCCCTCCGTGCCGAGGCGGGTCGCGGCCTCGGTCAGCGCGAGCGCGGCACGTTCGGCCGCGCTGAAGCAGGGGGAAGCACGCCAGCGTACGAGGGAGGACAGCCGTTCGTCGGTCTCGCCGCCGTTCCCGGCCTGGTGGCGGTGGAGTTCCACGCAGAACGAGCAGCCGTTGAGCTGACTGGCCCGCAGCTTGACCAGCTCACGCAGCGGCGCCGGCAGCGGGCTCGACGCCAGGTACTGTTCCAGGCCCACCATGGCCTGATAGGCGGCGGGTTCGAGCTCGGCGAGGTTGATACGAGGGTTCATGGAGGCTCCAGGTGATCGCTCCTCGGCCCGCTGTTCGAACCTGACCTCGGCTTCGGGTGCGAGACCCAACTGCGGGCCGGTGAGCGGCTCGGGCACCGTGATGAGGATGTTGTAGTGGTTCGGGAAGTGACAGGCGTCGAAGCCCAGGACCGTCCCCACCCGGCCCCCGCCCGCCCAGACCTCGTCGCCCCGGTCGATGACACCGCCGCAGCCGATCTCCACGAAGCCCAGGAAGCCGACCCGGTCGATCCGGGCACCGGCAGCGGCCTCCGTGTGATCGGTCGTGACCAGCTCATGTACCTCGCCCCGGCGGACGCAGCGGCTCGCGAAGCCCTCCAGGGTCATGCCCCGGTCGTCACGCCGGTGGGTGAGCACCTTCACCAGCTGTCCGGACACGGCGAGTTTGGCGCCGTCCTCTCCCGGGATCATGCGTGGCGTTCCTCCTGTCGGGGGCGGTGGCGGATGCGGGGGCGTCCGGCGCCTTCGTGCGCGTAAGCGGCGGCCACCAGTTCCAGAGCGGCCAGGCCGTCCGGCTCGTTCGCGCGACGGCCGGCCAGGACGTCGGTGAAGTCCCGCAGGACACCGACGTACTCGTGCCACAGGGACCCTTTGAACTCCCGGTGGCCCGCGAGCATGTCGGCACGGTCCACGGTCCCGTCGGCGAGGCGTACCTCCACCGTCTTGCGTTCGCCGGGACGGGACCAGTCGAGCACCACGCGGGCCTCCGCACCGGACGGGGCGCGCAGCAGCACCCGCGCCTGCCGGTCGACCCCCCGCGCGTCGCGGCGCACGGTGGCCCCGGTCACCCGGACATCGCCGAGGAACAGGCGCACGAGGTCGAACGCGTTCGGGCCGTTGTCGGCGAGGCAGCCGCCCCCGCAGCGCTCCGGGTCGAGATACCAGCGGTCCCGGCCGGCGTGTTCCTCGATCGTCTCCTCGTAGCGCACCGTCAGCGAGGCGATCGGCGGGCCGGAGACGATACGCCCGCGCAGCGCCCGCACCTCGCTGTTGTAGCGGCGGTGGAAGGACGTGAACAGCACGGCGTCGTGCTGCCGGGAGAGCCGCACGAGGTGGTGGCCGTCCTCCGGCCGCGTGGCGAGGGGTTTCTCCACGCACACCGCGCGCCCCGCCGCCAACGCGTCCCCGCACACCGGGTGGTGCAGGTCGTTGGGCACGTTGACCACCACGGCGTCCAGGTCGGCGTCCCGCAGCAGCTCACGGTGGTCGCGGTAGCGCGGCACCCCGGCCGGGGCGGTGGCGAGCCGGTCCTGGTCCAGGTCGCACACCGCCACCAGCCGCGCGCACGCCTCGCGTTCGAGCGCGGCCAGATAGAAACGGGAGATGACTCCGAGGCCGATGAGGCCGATGCGGGGAGGTCGGGGCGTCGTCATGCCGGGCTCCCCGCCTCGGCGGGTCCCCCCGGTGCCGGGAAGGGGAGACCGCTCTGCCGTGCCAGGTCGAGCAGTTCCCGGTGCAGGGCCGCGCCGAGCGGCACGCCGTTCGCACGCCGGTCGCGGCAGCGGGCGTCCTCCGGCCAGCCGGGGTAGCGCACCGGCTCGTCCGCCCGGACCGGCGGGCAGTCGAGGAGGGCGCCGAACAGTCCGGCCGCGTCGGTGAGGAACTCCGTCTCGGAGCGGAGCCGCCCGGGGGCGACGGCGAGCAGGAAGCAGCCGATGTCGTCGTCCGGGCCGCCCGCCTTGGCCTCCGCCGCCTGCGGAACCGCGGCCGAGGGGCCGAGTCCGGCTCCGGGGACGAGCGCGGACAGCACCTCCACCAGCAGGCCCAGCCCGAAACCCTTGTAGGCACCGGTGTCGGGGGTGCCGCCGAGCCAGCTCAGGTGCGCCTCGCCGCGGTCGAAGGCGGCCGGGTCGGTCACCGGGGCACCGTCGTTGTCGTGCAGCCAGCCCTCGGGCACGCGCTGTCCGGCGCGTGCCGCGGCCCGGACCTTGCCGGTGGGGGCCACCGTGGTGGCCATGTCCAGGACGAACGGCGGCCGGTCCCCGGCCGGGGCGGCCAGCGCGAGGGGGTTGGTGCCGAGCAGGGGGGACCGTCCGCCGACGGGGCGGACGATCCGCTGCCGTCCGCAGTTGGCGGTGACCAGGCCCACCATGTGGTGCCGGACCGCGCGCAGGGCGTGGTGGCCCGCGCAGCCGAAGTGCGTGGCGCCGCGTACCGAGACCATGCCGACCCCGTACCGGTGGGCACGCTCGACCGCCAGCTCCATGGCCTCGCCGGCGGCCCACAGTCCGAGCGCCCGACGGGCGTCGAGGAGCACGGAGGCACCGTGGTCGGCGACGATCCGCGGCTCCGCCCTGGGGTCGCACCGGCCCGAGTCGAGCAGTGGCAGATAGAGGCGGGTGAGGTTGGTGACGCCGTGACTGGTGAAGCCGGTCAGGTCGCCGTGGCACAGTGCCTCGGCGGCGGCTTCGGCGCGGTTCTCGGGCAGTCCCCGGCCGACGAGGACCCCGGCCACGAAGGCGAGAAGGTCCCGGTACGGCACGCGCACGGAGACGTCGCCGGGGGCCCGGGGCGGCACGACACGCGGGCCGGAGCGAGGCGACTCGTCCGTCGCGGCCCTGGTGGTCTTCGAGGTGGTGGAGGTGGTGGAAGCCGTCGAGGTCATCGGGCGGAGATCCTGTCCTCGGCCGCGCCGGGCGCGGCAGCTCGATGGGTGTGGGTTTCTTCGGCGGTACCGCCGCCGGGCGGCGGGTGGCGGACGCGGGCGACGAGAAGGCGGGCGATCTCGTCGGCGTAGCGGTCCAGTTCGGCCAGGTCGGCGTACTCGCCGGCGGCGTGGGCCCGGTTGGTGTCCAGGTCGCCCGGGCCGAAGACGGCCGTGTAGCCGTCCGGGACCTCCGCCATCCAGATCGCGTCGCAGGTGAAGGCCGGTTCCTCGTCGGGCCAGCGCGCCAGGCCCGCACGCCGTTCCAGCAGTTCCTCGGCCCACGGCGCGCGGCCTCGGCCGTCCAGCGCGGGCAGGCCGCGTTTGGCCCACTGCAGCGAGGTGATCCGGGCCGCGTCGGCGGCGGTCCTGGCCAGGTCGCGGGTGCCGGCCGCCCCGGCGGAGAAGGCGGCGAGGGCCTCGTCCAGGGCTTCCCGCAGGGCGGTTTCGGCGGCCTCGCCGGCCGCCCGTGAACCGTAGGAGACATTGAGCAGCAGCCGGCCGGTGCCGTAGACCCTGTTGTGCCGCTCACCGGTGTGCAGGCCCGCCACGCACACCCTGCCGTCACGGATCCGCGGGGGCAGGGCGCGGGCCAGGTGGTGGCTGACGTACCCCAGCAGCACGGTCGCGTTGTGCCCGGCCTCGGGGCGATCGTCCACGGCGTCCTCGCCCTCGACGCGTACCACGGCCGTCATGGACGCCGTCGAGCGCGGCAGGAAACGGTGCCCGGTGGGCTCGCAGAACAGGTTCAGCCCGCCGATGAACCCGGCCTCCACCAGCGGCCTGGTGCCGAACGTCCCCATGGCGCCGCCCTCTTCACCCGCGACGGCCTGCACGAGCACGCCGACCCGGCTGCCCAGGGCCGGTTCCGCGGCCCGGGCCGCCCGGATGCCGGCGAGCAGGGCGACGGCGGGGCCCTTGGCGTCGATCGCTCCCCGGCCGGTGAAGCGCCGTCCGTCGAAGTGGGCCGGCCACCATCCGGCCACGGTGTCCAGGTGGACGTTGAACATCACCGTGTCCCGCCGCGGGAGCCGCGGACCGAGGCATAGCACCAGGCTGGGCTGGCGGGCCAGGAACGTCTCGTCCCGCGCCGCCTCCCGGACGATCAGCGGTACGTCCTCCCCGCACAGCACGCCTGGTTCCGCCGGGGCGTGGCGCAGCACCCTCAGACCGAGCTGCGCCGCGGCCGCCGCGTAGGTCCGCCCGGCCTCCCACAGGGACACGGCCGGGCCCGCGTCGCCCGTCTCCAGCGGTCCGGCCGTGGGGGTGTCGAGCAGGCGGAGCAGCAGCTCGTGATCGGCCGGTGTCAGCCGTGCGGGAGGTGGCAGGGCGGCCGGGAGGTCAGTCATGCCGCCTCCCGCCGTCGGCGACGGGGGCGTGGACGGGCAGGACGTCCTGCCGGACGAGCCGCTCCAGGTGCCGGCCGTAGCGGACGAACGCCGCCACCCCGTCGGAGCCGGTGGTGTCGTGGTCCTGGTGCGGCCGCAGGTGGGTGTGCGGTTCGATCGACCACGCCCCCGTGTAGCCGTGATCGAGGAGGGCCTCGAGGCAGGAGCGCACACCCGATTCCCCGTCCCCCGGCAGTGTGTATGCGACGTGGCCGTCCGGTCCGGTGCGGGCGTCTTTGACGTGCACGTGGGCGACGTGGCCGATGATCTCGTCCAGCAGCGCGCGGGCGTCGTAGCCGTAGGGCACCCCGTTGCCGATGTCGAACAGCAGCCGCAGCGCGGGGCCGCCGGCCCGGTCCAGGAGTTCCAGCATCCGGTCGGCCCGGGCGCCGGCCCAGCCGCTGCAGTTCTCGTGCAGCAGCACCAGCCCGTGCTGCTCGGCCTGCCGGACCAGCAGGGTCATCCGGGCCAGTACCCGCCTGCCCCACTCCTCTTCGTCCAGACCGGCGTTGGGGTAGGACATCACCCGGACGTACCGGGTGCCCAGGGCGGCACAGCGCCGGGCCAGCGCGCGCAACTCCCGCTCGTCGTCCTCGAAGCGGCCGGTGACCGGCCGGCTCCAGTTGGCGATCCGGGAGTCGACGCAGACGACGTCGAGGCCGGCCGCCGTGATCCGGTCGGCCAGGGCGGCGAAGGCCCGGTCGTCCAGGTCGGCGACCGCGACGCCGTCGACGTTGCGCAACTCGATCGCGTTCCAGCCCAGTTGGCGTAACGCGTCCAGTTGCCCGGTGAGGTCCGCCGCGGCCTCGTCCCCGATGCCCGCGAAACGGATGCCGGGTGCGGCCTGGCCGGTGCGGTCGCTGCCGGTCGCGCCGGACCGGGGTCGCAGGCGGTTCGCTCCAGAGGGGTGGTCAACGGCCATGGGTGATCGCCTCCTTGCGGCGGGGCCTGCCGCCGGTGGGTGGTACGGCCGCTTGCTCGCCGGCGGCCAGCCGCTTCGCCTCGTCGAGCAGTTCGACCGTGCGCACGTGCAGGCCGAGGTCGTCGGGGCCGGTCCCCTCCCCGCCGGCGGCGAAGCCGCGGTAGGCCTGTGTCAGGCAGGACCTGAGGGAGTCGTCGGGGAAGACCTCGCGCGTGGTGTGGCCGTCACGGGTGATCTCCAGCTGGGCGAAGTCGTCGTCCTGGCCGACCGCGTAGTGTCCGACGACGCTGCCGCCCGCCATGTCCAGGGCGATGCGTCGCTGGCGTACCGGTGCGGACAGGTCGGACAGCACCTCGCTGCGGATCCCGTCCGCGTGCAGCAGTTCGAGGTGCGCGCCGCCCATGCGCGGCACCGTCACCGGCCCCACCCGCAGGTCGGTGCCGGTGGCGCGGTGCACCCGCGCGTCGCCCAGGAGGCGCAGGAGGACGCCCACCGCGTGCGGGGCCTCCACGTCGAAGGCGGAGGTGTGGCTGCCGCTGCCGAGGGAGCGCCGGAACCGGGGTTTGTGCTGGATGACGGAGACGGAACGCACCTCGCCGAGCCGCCGGTCGCCCACCAGCCGGACCAGGCGCCGGGTCAGCGCGCTGTGCAGCCAGGGGGCCACCACCGACAGGCGCAGGTCGTGCTCCCGCGCGAGGCGCAGCAGGCTCCGGAGCGCCTCCCGGTCACCGGCCAGCGGCTTCTCCGCCAGGATCCGCGAGAACCCGAGGGCGGCGACCTCGCGGAGCACCTCGACGCGCACGGCGGGCGGAGTGCACAGATGGACGACGGTGCGCGCCGGGTCCAGGAGATCGCAGGCCTGGCGCAGTGAATCGGCGATCAGCAGGTCCCGCTGCCCGGGCGGGGAGCCGTTCCCGGGGTCCACGCCCACGATCGGATGGTCGGCGAAAGCCGCGAGGGCCTGAGAGCGCGCGCGCAACAGCACGGGCACATGCAGTCCCAGGCCGGCGCGGCCCAAGCCGACGATCAACGTGCACAGCACGTCTAGACCCCCCTTGTGCGTCTTTTCAGAAAGTAATACTTCGAGCGTTGAATCGGGCTCGGGTGAATTGAAAACGATCTGCATACCCATTCTGACGCCCCGGGAAACACGCACAGCGGTTCTCGTGAAATATGCGACGGGAGGGGCGCGGGTTGCGTTGTCGCGGCCTCGACGCATCGTATCCGATGGTGGCGTTCTTCGCCTTTGCTCGCCAGTTCTGCGGTCGACGGGAAGATGGCTGGAATGAACGTCGGAAGCGGCGGTGGGGCGCGATCTTCCCGGCATGTTCCGTCCACCAGGGCGATTCCGCCGGGGCAGCCGAACCCGCGGGCGAAAACAATCGGCCGCGGGGGAGGGCTCACGCTTCCAAGAAAAATGTTTCTGCGGTTCGGGTGATCCCGCCCTCCATTGACAGGCGTCGACGGCTGCCACTATCCATGTAGCTTGCAGCGAGGAATTGCAAATTCGTCTTGCGTGGGGCGGTTGATCGCCCGGACCTCTGCTCGGGTTTTTCCATCTCCCTGCCGCAGTTTTTCCGACGACGAGGAGTGAGATGTCCAACAAGACTGCCCAGGTCGAGCGCCTCCGGCAGCGCTTCGAGCTGTACGACACCGACGGCGACGGGCGTGTCCGACGCGGGGACCTGGAGGCGGAGGCCCGGCGCATCGTCGAGGCCTTCGGCGAGCCGGACGGCTCACCCAAGGCCCAGGCACTGCTGCACGCGTACCCGCACATGTGGGACTACATGATGGAGAAGGCCGGCCGCGACCCCGGTGACTCCCTGTCGGCCGACGAGTTCGTCGCGATCGCCGACGCCCAGATGCTGAGCCAGGGCGCGGCCGGCTTCAGCACCATGCTCCGGCCCAGCATCCGAGCGATGGTCGACCTGTGCGACATCGACGGCGACGGGCAGGTCGACCCGGCGGAGTTCCGGAAGTGGCTCGCCGCCATCGGCAACGACCGGGTCGACGCCGACGAGGTGTTCGGCCAGGTGGACACCGACGGAAACGGGCAGCTGTCCGTCGAGGAACTCGTCGCCGCGGTGGGCAGGTACCACGCGGGGGAGCTCGACGCCCCGCTGCTGGGTGTCTGAGCCGCAGGCCGGCCGGGGTCGATCCGGGCGCGAGACGCTCCGGGCGGCCCCCCGCCCGCGGACCCTGCCGCCCCCCGTGGACCCGGGGGGCGGGGCCCGGCCCGACGGGTCACGACCGGCCGGTGCGGCGGGCCCGCCGGCGCCACCGGCCAGACCCCTCCTCGTGCGTGCCGCCCTCGTGCTGCTCGCGCTGGGGCAGGGACTGCCCGGGCTGTGGGCTCTCTTCGCGCCGCGGTCCTTCTACGGCGAGTTCCCTTTCCCGGGCCTCGGGTGGGTGACCAGATTCCCGCCGTACAACGAACATCTGGTGCGCGATCTCGGCGCTCTGTCGCTCGGCCTGACGGCTGTTCTCATTTCGGCCGCTGTCGTCCCGGAGCGGCGCCTGGTGCGGGCGGCGGCCTTCGGATGCCTCGGCTTCACGATTCCGCACCTGATTTTCCACGTCGCGCATCTCGGGCGCTTCGGCACCGCGGACGTGGTCGGGCAGCTCATCTCCCAGGTGGCCCCGATTGTTGTATCGGGGTGTGTCCTGCTGTCGAGTCGGCGGGACTGAGAAACGAGGTCCATTGTCTTTATCACTCGTGTGAGTGGATTGGCTGGGCCTGCCCCGGTAAGTATCTGAACCGCGTGTCCAGAGAAGGAAAAAGGAAAGGAATAACGTGACCACTTCCGTGCAGGAACAGCGGCTGCGTCGCCGATTCGACATGTGGGACAAGAACGGCGACGGCACCATCGAGCGCCGTGACTGGGCCGAGGAGGCACAGCGCATTCTGGCCTCGTTCGGGGAAAGCGAGAGTTCTCCGAAGGGCCGGGCCCTCACCGACGCGTACCTCGGTATGTGGGACCACCTGGCGGGGCAGGCCGGAATCGGCCCCGACGGGACGCTGAGCTTCGGCGAGTTCGCGGCCGTGGCGGCGAAGCAGGTGCTGGAGCGCGGGCAGGACGGCTTCGACGAGGTGCTGCGCCCGACGATCGGCGCGATCGCGAACCTGTGCGACACCGACGGTGACGGCCAGGTCAGCCCCCAGGAGTTCCAGCGCTGGATGCACGCCATCGGCAGCGACGAGGCCACCGCGCAGACGGCGTTCGAGCTGATCGACAGCGACGGTGACGGGCAGTTGTCGGTCGAGGAGCTCATCGCGGCGGTACACCGCTACCACTCCGGCGACCTGGACTTCGCCCTCCTCTGACCGCCTGTCGACGACGGGGCACCGCTCCCGCGTCCGGCGCCCCCCGGCCCGCCGGGGAGCGCCGTCCCAGGTCCTGCCCGGGGAGCGCCGTCGCATGTCCTGCCCGCCCCGTTCCCGCCGAGCGCTCGGCTCGCCTCCGCCACCACCGCCACGAGAGGAACCATGCACGACGCATTCTCCGGACAGAGGAACGGCGGGCGCGGCATGGCGACGTCCGGCGCTCCCGGCACCCCGGCCGGCACCTCGGCCGGGGTGCCGGCCGGCACCGAGGCCGGCGCCTCGCGGCCGGTGCCTTTCTTCACCCAGGCACGGACCTTCGAAACCCTCTGGCCGGACATCAGGTCCCGCCTGGTCGAGGTCTTCGACGACGGCAAGTTCTCGCACGGCCGGCAGGTCGCCCGGTTCGAGGAAGCCCTCGCCCAGTGGACCGGCGCACGCTACGCCGTGGCGGTGAACAGCGGCACCGACGCCCTCGTGCTGCTGCTGCGCGCCTGCGGCCTGCGACCCGGCGACGAGGTCCTCGTCCCCGCGTTCACCTTCGTGGCCTCGGCCTCCGCCGTCGTGCTGGCCGGCGGCCGGCCGGTCTTCGCCGACATCGACCCCGTCACCTACACCCTCGATCCCAAGTCCGCGGCCGACGCGATCACCCCGCGCACCCGCGTGATCATGCCCGTCCACCTGTTCTGCCAGCTGGCCGACATGGACCCGCTGCTCGACCTGGCGCGCCGGCACGGACTGACGGTGGTGGAGGACAGCGCGGAGGCCATCGGCATGCGGTGGGACGGCGTGCACGCCGGGCTGCTCGGAGCCGGGGGAGTGCTCTCGTTCTTCCCCACCAAGACGCTCGGCGCCATCGGGGACGCCGGGGCCATCCTCACCGACGACCCCCACCTCGCGGAGACAGCAGGGGCGTTGCGTCACCACGGGCGCTACGGCCGTACGCTGGCCCACTTCCCCGGCATCAGCAACGAGACCACCGTCAACGGCGTCAACAGCAAGATGGACGACATCCAGGCGGCCGTCCTGCTCGCCAAGCTCACCCGCCTGCACGAGGACATCGCCCGCAGGTCCCTCCTCGCCGCCGCCTACACCGAACGGCTGGCCGGCACACCGGGCGTCCTGCGGCTGCCCACCGTGGTGCCCCGCACCGCACGGACCGACCCCGTCTTCTACGTCTACCTCGTCGAGGTCGAGCGGCGTGACGCACTGGCCGCCTACCTGGCCGGGCACGGCGTGGGCACCGAGACGTACTACCCGGTCCCGCTGCACCTCCAGGAGTGCTTCGCCCCGCTGGGCCACCGCCGGGGCGACTTCCCGCACGCCGAGACGGCCTGCGAGCGCACGATCGCCCTGCCGCTGTACCCCGACATGAGCCTCGACGACGTCGACACGGTGTGCGACCTCGTCCGCCGTTTCGCTACGGGGAGGGCGGCGTGACGATCGCCTTCTTCGCCCCGGACCTCTTCGAGGACGACCGGCAGGTGCTGCTGGACCTCGTCCACGCCGTCGGCACCGCGCCGGAGCAGCGGTTCCTCCTCGGTGAGCACACCGCCCGTTTCGAGGAAGCCCTGCGCACCTCGCTCGGCGCCGCCGACGTCGTGGCCTGCTCCAGCGGCACCTCCGCGCTGACCCTCGTCCTGCACGCCATACGCATCGGCCCCGGCGACGAGGTCGTCGTACCGGCCTACGGCTGCGCCCCGCTCGCCAACACCGTGGCAAACCTGGGGGCGACGCCGGTGTTCGCGGACATCGACCCGTGGACGATGGTGGCCGACCCCGACGAGGTGGAACAGGCGATCACCGAGCGGACCCGGGCCGTCATGCCGGCGCACATGTTCTCGGTGATGGCCGACATGCCCCGCATGCGCGAGATCGCCCGGCGGCACGGCGTACGCCTGGTCGAGGACTCGGCGGTCGCCCAGGGCGGCGTCCTCGACGGCCGCCCCGCCGGCACCTGGGGAGAGGCCGGGGTGTTCTCCTTCGTCCAGGTCAAGACCTTCGGAACAGCCGGCGAGGGCGGCGCCGTCGTCACCATGGACCCCGAACTCGGCCGTGCCGTCCGCTCGTTGCGCAACCACGGCCAGAGCGAGCGGTTCGTCTACCCGCGCACCGGCTACAACAGCCGCTTCGACGAGGTCCTCGCGGCCTTCCAGCTCCACCGCCTCCCCGGCCTCCCCGCCCGGCTGGAGCGCCGGGCCCGCATCGCCGACTACTACACCGAGCGCTTCACACCGCTGCGCGAGCGTGGCGTGCTGCCCCCGCCGCCCGGCCGTGACGGCCGCTGCTTCTACGTGTACTCGCTGCTCGCCGAGGAGCGGGACGACCTGAAGCGGTACCTGGCCGACCGGGGCATCCAGAGCCACGTCTACTACCCCCTGCCGCTGCCGCACCAGGCGGCCTTCGCCCGGTTCGCGCCCCCGGGCCGCAGCTGGCCGCACGCGGAGAGCGCCGCCCGGCGCCAACTGGCCCTCCCCGTCCACCCGCGCCTGACCGACGCCCAGGTGGAACACATCGCGGACACGGTCTGCGCCTACGCCGGCCGAGCGGCAGCCGCTGACCGAACCCACCCGAAGGAGCGGAGCAGATGACGACCCGCACCGAGGCCGGACCCTCCACGTCCGGAACGACCCGCCCCGAGAGCAAGCTGCGCAGCTACGCCCGACTGGGCAAACTCGACGTCTACGACTACTACCCGAGCGTCGCCGTGGCGCTGTCCGCGGTGCTGCTGCCCCTCTCCGAGCTGCCGACCGCGACGATCGCGACGCTCGCCCTGTTCCTCCTCGGCGCGGTCTTCGTGATCGTGGCGATGGTCGCCCTCGACGACGTGACCGGCTACCGCGACGGCAGCGACGCCGCCAACTACGGCCCGGACGACCCGTTGCGCAACAAACTCCGCAAGCCGCTCGTCGCGGGGACCCTGACCCTGCGCGAAGCACTCGGTTTCGGCTGGGCCACCGCCGCGGCCGGCGCCGTCCTGTGGGCCGCGGCCGTGGCGACCGCCCCGTACCGGCCCACCTGGACCGTGGTGCTCATCGTGGTGCTGTTCGTGGTGTCCGTGCAGTACTCCTACGGGCTGAAGATCAGCTACCACGGCTTCCAGGAGGTCTTCCTCGCGGGGCTGGGCGCGGCGCTCGTGATGGCGGCGTACGGGCTGGCAGCCGGCCAGTTCTCCGGGTTCGTGATGGTGCAGGGGGTGCTGTTCGGCTTCGGTCCGCTGCTGTTCGGCGTGTACTCCAACACCAACGACATCCCGGGGGACCGGGCCGTCGGGCGGCTCACCGTCGCCTGCCTGGTCTCGCCGAAGGGCAACGCCGTCTTCATCGGCGCCCTGTCCGCGGCCGAGTTCCTGATCGGCGCGGTCGCCTCCGCCGCCGGTATCGCCCCCTGGTGGTTCGTGCTGCTGATGCTGCCCGTCACCGCGCTGCGCCTACGGCAGTACCTCACCGGATTCCGCCAGGGGGACATCATGCGCGCCCGCAAGCTCGGGTTCCCGGCGCACCGGGTCAGCACGGTGCTGCTGATCACCGCGAACCTGATCGTCGGCGCCGGGGCCGCCGGATGAGCCCTGATCTCGACGTGGCCGTGGTCGGCGCGGGCATGGCCGGACTGACCACCGCCCACGAACTGCGGCGCGCGGGCCTGAAGGTGCGGGTCTTCGAGGAACAGGAGCACGTCGGCGGCCGGATGCACAGCTTCCGGCAGGACGGCTACATCATCGACGAGGGCGCCGAACAGATCTCGGACCAGGGCTACCGCGCGACCTGGGAACTGCTCGCCCGGCTGGGGGTGCCGGACCACGACGTGCCACGCATCGGCAGGTCCATCGGAGTGTGGCGCGCCGGACGGGCCCACCCCGGCGTGGCGGACCCCTCCGCGGTGCTCACCGGTGCCGGGCTCTCGCCCCGCGCCCGGTTCGACCTCGCCCGGCTCCTGGCCTGGGCGGGCACCCACCGCCGCGCGTTCGACGCCGACCACCCCGAACGGACCCCCGCACGGGCCCTGACGGTCCGGGAGTTCGCGCGGCGCTACCACCGGGACGTCCACGACTACCTGCTCCAGCCCGTCGCCGGCAGCTTCTTCGGCTGGGACACGGCACGCTCCACCGCGGCCCCGATGCTCAGCCTGCTGCTGTCGGTCGGACCGGCCGCCGGCTGGCGGACGTACCGCGACGGCATGGACCTGCTCGCCCGGCGGCTGGCCGAGGGACTCGACGTGGTCACCGGCACCCCCGTGCACGAGGTCGTCACCGAGGAAGGCTCCGTACGGCTGCGCGTCGGGGACGACACCCTCACGGCCCGCTCCGCGGTCCTCTGCGTACCCGCGCCGGTCGCGGCACGCCTGCACGCCAACGCCCCCGCCGACGAGCTTCCGTTCCTGACGGCCTGCACCTTCACCCCCACACTCAAGGTCAGCTGCCTGCTGGACCGGCCGCTCGCCCCCGCCTCCCGCAAGCCGCTCTACGTCCTGCTGACACCGGACGCGGAGGACGACGTACTCTCCGCGATCATCGTCGACCACGCCAAGCACCCCGGCCGCGCACCCGCCGGCAGGGGACTGCTGACCCTGATGGCCGACGCCCGCCGCATCCCCGAACTGCTGAACGCGCCGCAGGGGCAGACGGCCGACCGGCTCGTCAGGGCGGCCGCCCGGTACGTCCCCGGTCTGGAGACGGCCGCCGGGCGCCGCTTCGTGCACGCCTTCACCCACGGCCTGCCCGAGGCGACCCCCGACGCCCTGCGCCGACGCGCACGCTTCATGGCCCGCCCCGCACGGCCGGTCGAGTACGCCGGCGACTGGGTCATGCTGCGGCCGGCCAGCGAGGGAGCCGTGCGCTCGGGCGCCCTCGCGGCCTCACGGGTCATCAGCCGACTGCGACCGCCCAGGACGACCGGCCCGACGCGCCCGGCCGCCCGCACCGTCGAGGAGAACCTCTCGTGAAACCGCACGACATGGGCGTCCTGTTCGACGAATGCGCCGCACAACGCATGGGCACGCAGGTCCACTTGGACCGGCCCTTCACCATCGGCGCGGACGCCCGGACCCACTACACGCTCCCGCAACTCGCCGCGCTCGTACGGGACGCGGCCGGCTGGCTGACCGCAGCGGGGGCCGGCCCCGGAGACCGGGTGGCCATCGTCAAGGACAACCACTGGGACTACGACCTGCTGGCCTGCGCCACCGTGCGCGCCGGCGCCGTCCCCGCGCAACTGTCCGCCCACCTGTCCGGGGAGGTGCTGCGGACGCTCCTGGCCCGGCTCACCCCCGCCCTGCTGGTCACGACGGCCCAGGTGCTGGAACGCGGCCGGCGGGAGGGCGCCGACCTGGCCGCCGCCGCCCGCGCCACGCTCGTGCTGGACGGCGCCCTGCCCGGGACGCTCGGCATGGACGACGTCCGCGGACACACCGCCCCCGGACCCCACCGCAGACACGACGACGAACCCCTGGTCATCCACCACACCTCGGGCACCACCGGAGTGCCCAAACTGGTCGTGCACTCGACCCGCACGATCATCGGCAAGCTCGCCCGGTTCGAGAGCGTGCGGCTGCCGCGGATCGGACTGCGGCGCAGCGACACCCTCGTCAACGCGAGCGCGTTCGCCCACGGCCGCACGTTCTGCTGGACCGCCAGCGCCCTGTCCATGGGCCCCGCCGCGATCTCCATCATCACCACCCAGGACCCCAACCTCGCCGACCCCGTGCTGCGCGCCCACCCGCCGACCGTCCTGGAGGCCTTGCCCGCCTCGTTCGTCCGCTTCCAGCCCCTGACGGAAGGGCTGGACAACCCGTTCCGGCGCGTCCGCCTCGTCATCAGCACGTACGACGCCATGCATCCCCCCACCGTCCGCGCCTACCTCAGGGCGAGCCGGCACCGCAGCCCCGTGTGGCTGGAGGGATGGGGACAGACCGAGACGGGACCGCTGACCTTCCACTTCCACACCCGGCGCTCCGTCCACCGGACGTCCAGCGGGACCGGCACCCGGAACCTCGGACGCCCGGTGCCCGTGAAGACGCGGCTGCGGGTGGTCGACCCCGACACCCTCCGGCCCCTGCCGCGCGGACGGGCGGGCCTCGTCCTGGCCAGGACCGCCGCCTGCGCCCTGGGCTACGTCGGCGAGGAGGACCGCTGGTCGGCCAAGCGGCACGGCACCTGGTGGAACACCGGCGACATCGGCGTCCGCAACGGCGACGGCAGCATCGACCTGCTCGACCGCGAGGTGGACCGCACTCCGCAGCTCAGCTGCCTGCGCACCGAGGACCTCCTGGAGACCCGGCTGCCCCAGGCCCTGGAGTGCGTCGTCCTCGCCGAGCCCGGCCGGGACCCGCTGCCCGTCGTCGTCACCGCCGACGGCGCCCTGGACCGGGCCCGCTGGAAGGAAGCGGTACGGGATCTGCCGCCCCTGCGGGAGCCGGTCGCCCTCACCTGGGACCAGGTGCCGCGCACCGGCACCGGCAAGGTACGGCGCGGGGAGCTGCTGCACCGCCTCACCGGCCGCAGCGACACCTCCGGCTCCGGCCGGTGGACCTGAAGACGCGACAAGTGCCTGGGACGGCACAGGGGGAGACACATGCGCGAGAGCCTGGGCCGGGCCCCGGGATACGTCTTCGACAACGACAGCGAGCACAACGACGCACTGCACCGCTGTCTCACCGACGCCTACGACACGATGACCTTCGCCCGGCTCGCCGAGACCGGCGTCACGACCGGCTGGCGGTGCCTGGACATCGGCTCCGGGAGCGGGACGGTGGCGAGATGGCTCGCCGAACGCGTCGCACCCACCGGTGAGGTCACGGCGACCGACCTCAGGCCACACCTCGTCCAGGACGGCCCGTGCCTGACGGCCGTCGAGCACGACGTGGTGACCGATCCGCTCCCCGAGGCGGAATTCGACCTGGTCGTCGCCCGCCTCGTCCTCCAGCACCTGCCCGAACGGCTCGCCGTCCTCGACAAGCTCGTCCACGCCCTCAAACCCGGAGGATGGCTGCACATCGAGGAGTTCGACGCCTCCTACGAACCGCCCCTGCTCACCCCCGACGAGGAGTCCGCGCGGCTCTACACGGCCTTCCTCGACGCCAAGTGCGCCGTCATGCGCGCCGGCGGGGGAGACCCCCACTGGGCCCGGAAGGCGCCCGCCGCCATGCGGGCCGCGGGGCTCGTCGACATCGACCCCCGGCCCCGCATCGAACTGCGCACCCCGGGGTCACCGGGCCTGCGGATGCAGCTCAACCACACCTACCACCTGCGCGACGGACTCCTCGCCGCCGGCATGACCGAGACGCAACTCGCGGACGTCCGGGCGCTGATGCGGGACCCGTCGTTCTGCGCCGCGTCCAGTGTCATCTACTCGGTCCATGGCCGGCGCCCCCGGCCCGGCGAGCGGGGCGGCACCCGATGACGCTCTGCGCGCCGCACGCCGAGGCCCCGGCCACCACGCCGGTGGCCGCCCGGGTCGCCGCACACCTGCTCGACCTGGTGGACGACCCCGCCACCGCCACCGTCGGCCGGCACATCGACTGGCAGGGCCCGCTGCCGCTCCCCCTGGCCGACGAGCACGCCGTCCAGGCGGCCTGCGGCATCATGCACGTCCACGGCCGCGCGGCCGGACACCCGGCCCCGCTCGCCGTCGACTACGCCTCCACGGTCGCGGGCGTCCTCGCCGCCCAGGGAGTCTGCGCGGTCCTCCTCGCACGGGCCGCGGGCGCCGGCCTCAGTCAGGTGCGGACCTCGGTGAGCCAGGCCGCGCTGCTGGCACTCGCCCAGTACCTCGCGGCCGCGACCGCCGACGGCGACGACCCGCAGGACGGGCGTCCGGAGGAGGTCCTCCTGCCCGGGGGGTGCCCGTTCGTCTCCGCCGACGGCGTGCGCTTCGAACTCGAAGCCCTCGACGCCGAGCGGTGGCTGGGCTTCTGGCAGACGCTCGGCGCGGACCGGGCCGAGACCGGCCGCGGCTGGCGGTCGTTCCAGCAGCGGTTCGCCACCGCCACCTGCCCGCTGC
The DNA here is from genome assembly GCF_040628815.1 of Streptomyces sp. NPDC006140. NCBI lineage: Bacteria > Bacillati > Actinomycetota > Actinomycetes > Kitasatosporales > Streptomycetaceae > Streptomyces > Streptomyces sp. NPDC006140. Next base: position 955,195 of record NZ_JBEXTS010000002.1, read on the forward strand.
CCCCCGGCCTGGCCGCCACCGCGCGCCGCGCCTCCTTCGCGGCCGTCCGCGCGGCGGCGGACCGCTCGGGAGCCGCCGTCCTGCCCGTACGGGACGATCCCCTCCCGCCGACGGCGACCCCACCGTGGACGCTCACGCCGTTCCCCGCACCGGGCGCCCCCACCGGCGGCCGGGCCCGCGCCGCAGACGCGCACCGCACGGCCGGGGCCCCGCTCGCGGGCCTCCGGGTCGTCGAGTCGGCCCGCCGCGTCCAGGGGCCCATGGCCGGTCACATCCTGCGGCTCCTGGGCGCCGACGTCGTACGGGTCGAACCGCCGGGCGGTGACCCGATGCGCGGCATCCCTCCCCTCGCGGGCACCTGCTCGGCCCGCTTCAGCGCCCTCAACGCCGGAAAGACCGTCCAAGAGGCCGACTTCACCACACCGGCGGGCAGGCGGGCGGTCCGCGCACTCGTGTCCGAGGCCGACGTCTTCCTGCACAACTGGGCCCCGGGCAAGGCGGCCCGGCTCGGACTGGACGCCGAGGACCTGCGTGCCGCCCGCCCCGGGCTGGTGTACGCGTGGGCGTCCGGCTGGGGCGACGCCCTGGGGCCGGCACCGCCGGTGGGGACCGACTACTTGGTCCAGGCGCACAGCGGCCTCGCCGCCGCCGTCCGGCCCGCTGACGAGCCACCCGCACCCTCCTTGATGACGCTCACCGACGTCCTCGGCGGGCTGGTCTGCGCGCAGGGCGTGCTGGCGGCGCTGGTGGCCCGGCTCCGCACCGGGCGGGGCTGCCGGGTGGACTCCTCCCTCTACTCCGCCGCCGCCCTCGTTCCCCGCGGGCGGCGGCGCGGAGCGACGGGCCGCCCGCTGCCGACCAGTGACGGTTACCTCTGGCCGGGGCCGCAGGCCCGCGAGCGGCCGCACCGCCTCGCCCGGGCACTCGGCCTCGGCGCCGGGGCGGACGCGGACGCGATCGCCTCCCGGGCCCGGACGCTGCCCACCGCGCTCTGGCTGCCCAGGCTGGCGGCAGCGGGCGTGCCCGCCACACCGGTGTGCACCGGCCTCGACGACCTGGCCCGCGACCCGGCGTTCGCACCGGCGCTGACCGTCGGGGAGTACGCCGCCCCCCTCGCACCCTGGGAGTTCTCATGAGGGCCCGATGGACATCGAACGCCGGCATCGAGATCCGCGACCTGGTGCCGGCCCGGCTGCGGCGCGCCTGGGTCACCCAGGGCCACTGCCCCGACCGCGACCTCTACACGCTCTTCTCCGCACACGTACGGCGTCACCCCGGCCGGACGGCCGTCATCGACCCGGCGGGCGCGCTGGACTACGCCACGCTCGACACCCGGGTACGGCACATCGCCGCCCGGCTCGCCGAACACGGCCTGGGCGAACGGGACATCATCGCCGTACGGGTGCCGAACGGGCGCGACGCGGTGGCCGCGGAACTCGCGGTCGCCGCCGTCGGCGCGGTCGCCCTGCCCTATCCACCGGGGCCCGGCAGCCGGGGCCCGGTGAGCCTGCTCGGCCGTGCCCGCGCCCGCGCGCTCATCGTCGACGAGCCCTCCGACGCGGTGCCGCAAGCCCATCTCCCGCACCTCGAAACGGTGTTCACCTTCGGGGAAGGCCGGGGAACCACGCAGTCACTCGCGGCACCCGCCCGGCGGCCCTTCGTCCCCCGCCCCGTCGACCCCGAGGCACCCGCCCGGATCCTCGTCTCCTCCGGTTCCGAGGCCGAACCCAAGATGGCCGCCTACTCCCACAACGCCATGGCCGGCGGCCGGGCCGCCTACGTACGCGCCCTGCACGACGGGCACGGCCCGATGCGCAACCTCGTCCTCGTCCCGCTGGCGTCCTCCTTCGGCTCCTGCGGCACGTCCGTCACGCTCGCCGCCCTCGGCGGCACGCTCCTGCTGCAGGAGTCCTTCGACCCGGCCGCGGCGCTCCGCATGATCGTCGAACACCGGCCCACGCACGTCTTCGGTGTGCCCACGATGCTCCACCGCATCGCCGAGCAACCGCCCGCACACCAGGAGGACTTCACCGGCCTGCGGGCCGTCGTCTCCAGCGGCGCGGCCCTCCCGGACGCCACCGCCGACGCCTGCCGCCGACGGTTCGGCCGCCCCGTCATCACCGTGTACGGATCATCCGACGGCGTCAACTGCCACACCGCCGCCACCGGGCTCCGCCCCGAGACGGGCACCGGCCTGCCCGACCCGGCCGTGGCGCGGATCCGCATCATCGACGACACCGGCGCCGCCGCGCCGACCGGACAGCCCGGGGAGATCTGCGCCAGAGGCCCGATGACACCGCTGTGCTACGTGGCCGACCCCGGCCTCGACGCCCGGTACCGCACCTCCACCGGCTGGGTCCGCACCGGCGACCGCGGGCTCCTCGACGCCCACGGCCGGCTCCACGTCCTGGGCCGCATCAAGCAGATCGTCGTACGCGGCGGCTACAACATCAGCCCGGCCGAGGTGGAACGCGAGATCGGCGCCCACACGGCCGTGGCGGAGGTGGCCTGCGTCGGCGTGCCCGACCCGGAACTGGGGGAGCGCCTGTGCGCATGCGTCCGCGAGACGCCGGGCGCCCGCCCACCGGACCTGCGCGAACTCACGCGGTTCCTGGAGTCCCAGCGCGGCCTCGAACGCCGCAAGCTCCCCGAACTCCTCCTGCACGTCAGGGAGATGCCGCTCGGCCCCAGCGGCAAGATCTGCCGCAGGACCCTGGCGCTCCTCGCCGCCCGTGAGACCTCCGGCCCGCGCTGACCGTCCACCACCCGAAGGGCCCGCCCCATGACGTGTCCCTCCGCACCGACACCCTGCCTTTCAGGGAGCGACATGAACAGCGTTGCCGTCATCGGACTCGGCTACACCGGTCTCCCGCTGGCCCGGGAGGCGTGCCGCGCCGGCCTGCGGGTCACGGGGATCGACGAGAACCCGTCCGTCACCACGGCCCTGAACGCGGGCCGCTCACACGTCCCCGATGTCACCGACGCCGACCTGGCCGCCATGCTGGACGCCGGTTTCCGGGCCTGCGCCGACGGGAGCCCCCTCGCGGAGGCCTCGGTGGCCGTGATCTGCGTCCCGACCCCCCTGGACGCCACGGGCGGCCCCGACCTCTCCCACGTGCGACGCGCCGCCTCAGCCATCGGGGACCGCCTCAAGCCCGGCACCCTCGTGATCCTGGAGTCCACGTCCTTCCCCGGCACCACGGACGACGTCGTCCGGACGATCGTGGAACAGGCCTCCGGGCTCAGCGCCGGCACGGACTTCGCCCTCGCCTTCTCACCGGAGCGCATCGACCCGGGCAACGGCACCTTCGGCGTGCGCAACACCCCGCGCGTCGTGGGCGGATACACCCCACGGTGCACGACGGCCGCGGCCGACTTCTTCCGGCGGCTGTGCGACCGGGTCGTGGAGGCGGGCTCCGCACGGGAGGCCGAACTGGCGAAACTCCTCGAGAACACCTACCGGAGTGTGAACATCGCCCTGGTCAACGAACTCGCCATCGCCGCCAGGGCGTGGGGAGTCGACGTGTGGGACGCCCTCGACTGCGCCCGCACGAAACCCTTCGGCTTCCAGGAGTTCCGGCCCGGACCGGGGGTCGGCGGACACTGCATTCCGGTCGACCCCGTCTACCTCTCGCACTGGGCGCGCGCCGCCGGCACCCCGCTGCGCCTGGTGGAACTCTCGCAGGAGGTCAACGCCGGGATGCCAGCACACGTCGTGCGGCGCGCCGAGCACCTGCTGCGGCAGCACGGCAGGGCCCTGCGGGATGCCCGGGTGCTGCTGATCGGCGTGACCTACAAACGCAACTGCGCGGACCTGCGGGTCACCCCGGCCGCCGCGATCGCCCGGCTCCTGCGGCAGCACGGCGCCCGAGTCGCCTACCACGACCCGCTCGTCGACGCCTGGGCGCCGGACGGCGAACCCGTGGACCGCGCCGCCGACGCACTGGCCGCCGCCGCGGACGCGGCCCTCACGATCCTGCTGCAGGACCACGACACCGTCCCCCTGGACCGACTGCCCGAGCACGCCCCCCTGCTGCTGGACACCCGGGGCCGGCTGCGGGGCACCGGCGCCCATCAGCTCTGACGTCCTGTCGCCCTGCGACGGCGAGGCCTACCAGTGCCGGACCGTCCGCCGGACGGCGCGGTCGGTCACCAGGCCGCTGGACGGCGCAGGCGGTCACCAGGCCGCGTCGTCCCACTGGTCCAGCAGGTCGTCGGCCGATGCTCCCTCGGCGCCGGCCGCCGGGCCGCGGACGGACTGTTCGGTCCAGATGACCTTGCCGCGGGCCAGGTAGCGCGTGCCCCACCGCCGGGCGAACCGCGCGACCAGGAACAGCCCCCGCCCCCCTTCGTCGGTGGTCGCCGCCCGACGCAGGTGCGGCGACGTGCTGCTGCCGTCGGCGACCTCGCAGATCAGACTGTTGCGGTCGTGCAGCACCCGAAGCCGTATCGGCTCGGTGCCGTAGCGGATGGCGTTCGTGACCAACTCGCTGATCACCAGCTCGGTGGTGAAACAGAGCTCTTCCAGCCCCCAGGCCTCCAGCCGGCGGGTGACATCCGCCCGGATCCCGGCGACGGCCGCCGGATCGCCCGGCACGTCCCATACGGCGACCTGGGAGGGGTCGAGCCTCCGCGTACGGGCGACGAGCAGGGCCACATCGTCGCCCTGGCGAGCCGGGAGCAGCGCGTCGATGACGTCCTGGCAGGTCTCCTCCGCCGTCCGGGCCGGTCTCGCCAGGACAGCCCGCAGCGCCTCCAGACCCGCGTCGATGCCCTGTTCCCGGTCCTCGACCAGGCCGTCGGTGTACAGGACCAGCCGAGACCCCTCGGGCAGCGTGAGTTCGGCCGTCTCGAAGGGCTCCCCGCCGCCCAGGCCCAGGGGCGGCGAGCCCGGTACGGGCAGGTACTCCACGGTGCCGTCGGGGTGCACCAGGGCCGGCTCCGGATGCCCGGACCGGGCCAGGGAGCACGCCCCGGAGGCCGGGTCGTAGATCGCGTAGAGACAGGTGGCGCCCGTGACGCCCTCGGTGTCCCGATCGGCGCTCTCCTCGCTGTCGATCCGCGTGACCAGTTCGTCCAGGCGCCCCAGGAGCTCGTCCGGGGGCAGGTCCAGGGCGGAGAAGTTGTGCACCGCCGTACGCAGCTGTCCCATGGTGGCCGCCGCGTGGAAGCCGTGGCCGACCACGTCCCCCACCACGAGAGCGACCCGGGCTCCGGGCAGCGGGATGACGTCGAACCAGTCGCCGCCGACTCCGTCCAGGGCGGGCAGATAGCGGTGCGCGACGTCCACGGCCGACTGGTCGGGCAGGGAGCGGGGCAGCAGGCTGCGCTGGAGCGTCTCGGCCAGGGCGTGCTCGCGGGTGTAGCGGCGGGCGTTGTCGATGGCCACGGCGGCCCGCGCGGCCAGTTCCTCGGCGAAGGCCAGGTCCTCCTCCTCGAAGGGAGCGCTCTGCGAGCGCCAGAAGCCTGCCATGCCCAGCACCATGCCCCGGGCCTGGAGCGGCACGGTGATCAGGGACTGGAAGCCGTGGTCCGGCGCCCGATGCCCGGGCCCGGGTCTTGGGGCTTGAGCGGCCGGACCGGCCTGCAGCACGGCGCGGCCCCGCTCGACGCCGACGGGCGCGGGCGTGGCGGGAACGAAGCGGACCAGCTCTCCTACGGGCCACGGGGAGGGGGCGCTCTCGACACAATTGACATTTTTGAGGCCGCTGGCTTTCTGGACCCCGTCGGCACTCTGGACACCGTGAACGGCCACGCGGCGCATCTCGGGGCCGGGACCGTCAGGCTCCTCACCCCGCAGGACCGGATCCAGCAGATCGACGGTGGCGGCGTCGGCGAACCGGGGGACCGCCACCTCGGCCAGTTCCTGAGCGGTACGCGCCACATCCAGCGTGGTACCGATCCGCACCCCTGCCTCGTACAGCAGCCACAGCCGCTCCCGGGCCACCTCGGCCCGGCCCGCCAGTGCCCGCAGCTCTGTCGTGTCACGCAGCGTGACCACGCTGCCGGCGGGTCGGTCGTCGGGGTCGACCGGCCGCATGTTGACCGCCAGCAGCCGGTCGCCGGCCAGGTGCACCTCGTCGGTGGCCACCCGGTTCGAGAGCAGCAGCCGGACGGTGCCCGCGGCCAGGCCCAGATCGGTGACGCGGTGCTCCTCGGCATCCGCGGGCAGCCCCAGCAACCGCCGGGCCTCGTCGTTGGCCAGCAGGAGCCGTCCGTCACCCGCGATGATCAGCACCCCTTCCCGCACCGCGTGCAGCACCGCGTCGTGATGCTCGTACATGCGGGTCATCTCGGACGGGTCGAGGCCGTGGGTCTGGCGCCGCAACCGCCGGGAGACCAGCGCCGTCCCACCCGCCGAGACCGCCAGCGCGCCGGCGGCGAAGCCGAGCAGATGCGGCAGCCGGCCCCACACCACGTCGTTCACGCTGTCGACGGTGATGCCGACCGACACAAAGCCCACCAGGGTTGTCCCGTCGGTGTCGTGGACGGGGACCGTGGAGTCCACGGAGAGGCCCAGGCTGCCCTCGAAGCTCTGGGTGAAAGGGCGGTCCGCCGCCGCGCCCTCGCGCAGGGCGAAGACGTGCTTGCCGATCAGCCCGGGGTCGGGGTGGGTCCACCGGAAGCCGTTCGGATCGAACGCGACGACGTAGTCGACCCCCGACTCCTTGCGGGCCTCCTCCGCGCGGGGCTGCATCACCGCACTCGGGTCGTCGCCCTTCATGGCCTCCAGCGTCCCCGGGGCGTGCGCGAAGGTCTGGGCGACGCCGAACGTCAGCTGCCGGGCCTCCTGCGTGCTCGCGCTGCGCGCCTGCAGTACCAGGGCCACGCCCGCGGCCGCGGCGAACAGCACCATGATCCCCAGCTGCAGCAGGAACACCTGGCCCGCGACGCTGCGCACCCTCGGCAGGGAGGCCGGACGCGGCCCCGGCGAACGGCCACCGGACTCCCGCCGCGCCTCGTGCCCACCGGCCGGTCGCGCGGCACGCGCGGAGCGCGCCCCCCGACCGTCGAACGGATCGGATCGAGAGACCGAGAATCGGCCGAACGTCCTGGCCATAGCCCTCTCCTGTCATCCAGCGCCGTGCCGCCCCATGGAACTCAGGCCCGTGCCCACGCCCGCCAGCGCTTGGTCACGGAGTCCTGGTTCTCGAGCCACCACTCCACGTCCAGGTCGAAGCCGGACCGCAGGTGCCCGGGGGTGCTCGGCAGGTTCGCGGCGGTGGACTCGGACAGATGGGCGTACGCCGCGGGTACGACGGGGCCGTTCGGATAGCTGCGGGCGAAGTGGGCCTGCACCTCGGGCCGCAGGGCGAAGTCGATGAAGCGGTAGGCGGCGCCGGGGTTCGCGGCCCCCTTGAGGATTCCGTAACCGTTGCTCTGCCTGCGGGCACCATTCCACTCGTACGCGAGCCGCGAGCCACGGCCGGCCGGGTCCTGGAGGCGGCCGAGCCAGGCGCTGGAGGCCACGACCTGCTCACGGCCCAGCAGCTCGGCAGGCTCGGCGCCGTTGTCCCAGAGCGTGTGCACCGAGCCCTTGATCTCGTCGAGGGCCTTGAAGGCACGGTCCACGTCGAGGGGGTACAGCTCGTCGATCGGCACACCGTCGGCCAGCAGCGCGAACTCCAGCTCCGGCCAGTCCAGCTCGCTCTGCAGCGCCCGCCGGCCGGGGAAAGCCCCGACGTCCCAGAAGTGCGCCCACGACTCGGGCTGCCTCCCGCCGAAGGCATCGGTGCGGTAGGCCAGAACACTGGCCCAGTAGGCCTTGCCCACCCCGTGGGAGAGGAGCAGCGACTTGGCGATGCCGGCCTTCCGGGCGTTCCCCAGCCGGTCGTAGTCGAGCTCCTCGGTGACGCCCTTCTGCTGGAAGAGCACCAAGAGGGACATGTTGGTGTCCGCGACATCGCACGGCGTACGGCCCGCCTCGATCTCGGCGAGCAGCTGCTCGTGCAGGAGGTTCACCACTCTGACCGGGATGCCGGTCTCCTGGGTGAACGGATCGTAGAGGGCCTTTCGGTTCGCCTCGCCGTAGGAGCCGCCGATGTCACGTACGACGAGGACGTCGGTGCTCCGCCTCCCTGCGACGCTCCGGCCGGCACGCGACCCGCAGGCGGTGAGCGGAGCTGCGGCGAAGCCTGCCGCGGCGCCGCCGACCCCGCTCAGAAACGCCCTGCGGCCGATCCCCCCGCCCGTCACCGTCTGCCTCCGTCGCGTCCGGGGGCAGCGGCGGTCGACACCTTGATATAGCGGGGGAGAGAAACGGTGGCGGCCATTCGAGGGATCTTTCTTCGCGGAACCTTCGTATGTGTGTAGCAGGAAAAGTGGATTCTTCACAGACGTGGCGTCGAAGAAGATTTCCGCGCGATGCGATTTACGGGATTCCGGGATCCGCGTCGTTTGTCGACGATCTTGCGTAGTCGAGGTCGTCCGCTGGCCCGCTTGTATTCGAGGAATTCGTCGATGCCGACGGTATCGCCTTCGCGGCCGAGGCCGGATTGACGGTGGGTGGAAAGACGGGCCGGGCACTGGGGGAGGGGGCGCCCGGCCCGTCAGCTCAGCAGCCCGTCGGCTCGCGACGGTCAGGTGAGGGGTTCGACGGGGAGGGTGCCGCCGTTGCGGTGGCCGCCGAGTTTGCGGACGGCGGCGACGAGGGCGAGGGCGAGGATGGCGAGCGCGATGAGGACGGCGCTGACGGCGGTGACGGTGGGGTCGACGTCGAACTGGAGGGCGTTGAAGACGAGGACCGGCAGGGTGCGGGTGTCGGGGGTGGACAGGAACTGGGCGATGAAGAATTCGTCGAAGCTGGTGATGAAGGAGAACACGGCGGCGGCGATGAGGCCGGGTGTGGCCAGGGGGAAGGTGACGCGGCGGGCGATGGTGATGCGGCTGGCGCCCATGCTGGCGGCGGCGTCTTCGAGGCGTTCGTCGATGCCCTTGAGGGTGGAGATCATGATGAGGATCGCGATGGGTGCGGCGAGCACGGTGTGGCCCAGGGCGATGGCCAGGGGGCTGCCGAGCATGCCGGCGGGTTCGAAGAACAGGAACAGCCCGAGCGCGATGACGACTTGGGGGATGAGCATGGGGGCGAGGACCAGTCCGTAGACGGCCGCGTGCAGGGGCAGTCGGCCGCGGGCCAGGGCGGTCGCCGCCGTCACGCCCAGGATCAGGGAGAACACCGTGGTCAGGGCCGCGATGAGGCTGGACAGGGCGATGGAGGTGGCCCAGTTGCCGCCGGGTGCGGCCATCTGCTGGTACCAGCGGGTGCTGTACTCCTTGGGCGGGAAGGTGCCGATGCCGTCGGCGCCGAAGGACGTGACCAGGATGATCACGATGGGCATCGCGAGGAAGAGCAGGATGGCGGTGGCGCTGAGGGCGCGGCTGATGTGTCCGGCCCGGGTGGGGGGCAGTTCCATCATGAGCTGCCTCCTCGTGCTGCCGTCTTCTTGCGGCGGAGTTTGGCCAGGCCGAGGATGCCCAGGCCGGCGAAGGTGAGCAGGAGCAGGATGACGCCGAAGGCGGCGGCGGAGTTCCACTGGTCCTGCTTCATCACCTGCTGGTCGATGAGTGCGGCGACGACGGTTTGTTTGTCGCCGCCCATGAGGGCGGGGGTGATGTAGTAGCCCAGGCAGAGGATGAAGCTGAGCAGGCCTGCGGTGCCCACGCCTGGTGCCACCAGGGGGAGGTAGATCCGGCGGAAGATGGTCAGCCGGCTTGCGCCGAAGCCTGCTGCTGCGGCGAGCAGCCGTCGGTCGACGCCTCGCATCACGCCTTGGAGGACGAGGACGGTGTAGGGGAGCATCACGGAGGTGGTGCCGATGACGACACCGACCTCGTTGTAGAGCAGCGAATACGGCGCGCCCGGCGCGTGCAGCGAGGTGGCCAGCGTGTTGATCAGGCCGTGTTCGCCGAGCATGATGATCCAGCCGTAGGTGCGTACCAGGGCACTGATGAAGTGCGGCACCACGACGATCAGCATGGCGAGTGCGGCGAAGACGGGCCGCATGCGGGCGATGGCGTGGGCCAGGACGAAGCCGACCAGCAGGCTGAGTACGGCCGTCTCGGCGGAGATGCGCAGGGTGGACATCAGCACGGACAGGTTCGCGCCGCTGAGGGCGTCGGTGTACCAGTGCAGGGTGAACCCGCCGGTGTCGCCCTTCAGGCTCAGCGAGAGCACCCCGACGATCGGATACACGAACAGGACCAGGAGGAACACCGTGACGGGGACGGCGTTGACCAGCGCGATGCGGGAGCGGTGCCCGCGCTTCGCGGACGTTTTCCTCACGGGCACCTTGGCAGGTGCGAGAGCGGTGCCGGCCACGCTCACCCCCCGTCCACGACGTCGCTGAAGACGCTGACGTCGTCGCGGTCGGCGGTCACACAGACGCGTTCGCCTGGCTGTGGCGGGGTGGCGGCGGTTTCGATCCGCAGCGGGGGCGTGCCGGGGGCGGCTCCGTCCAGGCGCACGGTGACGCGGGTCAGCGAACCGCAGTACACAGCCGTCTCGACCGTGCCGCTGCAACAGCTCTCCTCGGCGCTGACCAGGCGGAGCTTGCTCGGCCGGACGGCGGCACGGACCCGCTGCCCCGGCGCGTATGGGTGGGCACGGGCCTTGAGGACACCGCCGGTATCCAGACGGACCCGAGTCGACCCGTCCCCGCCCGGTTCTTCGACTTTGCCGGTGAGGAAGTTGGCGGCGCCCAGGAAGTCGGCCACGAACGGAGAGGAGGGCCGCTCGAAGAGACCCCGAGGTGTGTCGAACTGCTCGATGCGGCCGTCCTTCATGATGGCGATCCGGTCCGACATGACCAGCGCCTCTTCCTGGTCGTGCGTCACATAGACGACGGTCAGGCCGAGTTCGCGCTGGATGGACTTGATCTCGGTCTGCATCTGGTCGCGCAGCTTCTTGTCCAGCGCGCCCAGCGGTTCGTCCATCAGCACGATCGGCGGCCGGTAGACCAGCACCCGGCACAGCGCGACACGCTGCTGCTGACCGCCGGACAGTTCGCGGGGCTTGCGGCCGGCGAACTTCGACAGGCCCGCCGCCTCCAGCGTCTCCCCAACCCTGCGCCGGATCTCCGTCTTCGACACCCCGCGCAGTTGCAGGGGGAAGGCGACGTTCTCGCTGACGGTCATGTGCGGGAAGAGCAGGTACTGCTGGAAGACGAAACCGAAGTCGCGCTTGCCGGGGTTGAGGCGGGTGATGTCGCGGCCGTCCACGGCGATGGTGCCGGAGTCGGGCTCGGTGAACCCGGCCAGCATCATCAACGTCGTGGTCTTGCCCGAGCCGGAGGAGCCGAGGAAGGTGACGAACTCACCCGCCGCGATCTCCATGTCCACACCGTCGACCACCGTCGTCCCGCTGTAGGACTTCCGCAGCCCACTCACCGACAGCGACTTCCCCGTCCGTGAGGACGACCGGGGCGCCACAGCAGCGGCGAGATCGTCAGCCGAAAGCCGTCCGCCGGTCAGGCTCGTGGCGGGCTCAGGCATCGGCCCACTCCTGCCAGCGCTTGGTGACGGCGTCACGGTTCTTGTCCCACCACGCCACATCCGCGTCGAACCCGGTCTTGAGGTTCTCGGGGGAAGTGGGCAGCGTGGCCAGGACGTCCTCCGAGAGCAGCTTGGTGGCCGCAGGGACGACGGGGCCGCCCGGGTAGAGCTTGGCGAACGCCGCCTGGACCTCGGGGCGCAGCGAGAAGTCGATCAGCTTGTAAGCGGCGTCCGTGTTGTCCGCACCCTTGGGGATGCCCCAGCCGTTGGTGAGCCGTCGCGCCCCGTTCCACTGGTACGCGACCGGCATGCCCTGCTTGATCAGCTCGTCGGCGCGGCCGGCCCACAGGCTGGTCGCCACGACCTCTTTACGGCCGAGCAGGACCGCCGGCAGGGCGCCGGTGTTCCAGAACTTCTTCACGTCACCGCGGATCCGGGACATCGAAGCGAACGCCCGGTCCACATCCAGCGGATACAGCTTGTCCAGCGGAACCCCGTCGGCCAGCAGGGCGAACTCCAGCTCCGGCAGGTCCACTTCCGCGCTCTGCAGCGATCGCGGACCGGCGAAGGAATGCGTGTTCCAGAAGTCGGCCCAGTTCTTCGGGCCGCGCTTCAGACTGTCCGTGCGGTAGGCCATCACGCTGGCCCACACGTTCTTGCCGACCGCGCGCTCGGGCAGGTTGTGCTCCGCGATCCCGGCGCCCTTGACGCTCTTCAGACGGTCGTGGTCCATGGGCTCCAGACAGTCCAGGCGGGTCATCTTCTGGAAGACGAGCAGCGAGTTGTCCATGAGGTCGACCTGCGGACGGCCCTGCTGCACCTGGGCGATGACCTGCGCCGACTGGTAGTTGACCGTGGTGACCGCGATACCGGTCTCCTTGGCGAACGGCTCATAGATCGCCTTCGTCAGCGCGTCGTTGTAGGCGCCACCGCTGTTGCTGACGACCAGTCGCTTCTTACCGCCACGGCCCGACGAGCTGCTGCCGGTCGCGGTGCCGCAGCCGGCGACTGCGGCGGCAGCGGCGACTGCGCCCGCAGTACGGAAGAGGGTTCTGCGTCCTATCCGGTTGCCTTCCATGGCAGAGCCTCCTGGAGTTCGCTGGGGAGAAGGGGGGAGGGGTGGCTCGGGGCAGACGCCGCGGGTCAGATGCCGAGCATGGTGTTGAGGTCGTCCAGGGACTTCACCGTGACGTAGTCGTAGCCGTGGGTGACCGGGTCGTAGCCGCGGTCCA
>NZ_JBEXTS010000003.1:0-737500 GCF_040628815.1 Streptomyces sp. NPDC006140
CCGGTGGCCGGGTTGTCGACGGGCAGGGTCCGGCCGGACTCCGCGTCCTGCCAACTCCCCCCGATGAACAGCTGCTTGGGAACATCACGGACGACGGTCGTGGTCATGGCTGACTTCTCCTCGGAATGTGAAAAGGCGGGTGTTGCCCCGTGTTTCGCGGACGGACGGACGTCGCACCGCGCCCGGTTGGTGGGCACCACACCTGCGGCCGGGGGAGGCAGCAGGTGTGGGCCGCTCTGGGGCGCTGGTCAGGCGAGGGGTTCCGTCGGCAGGAGGCCGCCTTGCTGGTTGCGGTGGCCACCCAGCTTGCGGACGAGGGCGACCAGGGCGAGGGCCAGGATGGCGAGCGCGATCAGGACGGCGCTGACTGCGGTGACGGTGGGGTCGACGTCGAACTGGAGGGCGTTGAAGACGAGGACCGGCAGGGTGCGGGTGTCGGGGGTGGACAGGAACTGGGCGATGAAGAACTCGTCGAAGCTGGTGATGAAGGAGAACACCGCTGCCGCGATGAGGCCGGGTGTGGCCAGGGGGAAGGTGACGCGGCGGGCGATGGTCATCCGGCTGGCGCCCATGCTGGCGGCGGCGTCTTCGAGCCGTTCGTCGATGCCCTTGAGGGTGGAGATCATGATGAGGATTGCGATGGGTGCGGCGAGCACGGTGTGGCCCAGGGCGATCGCCAGGGGGCTGCCGAGCATGCCGGCGGGTTCGAAGAACAGGAACAGCCCGAGCGCGATGACCACCTGCGGGATGAGCATCGGTGCCAGGACCAGTCCGTAGACGGCCGCGTGCAGCGGGAGCCGGCCACGGGCCAGGGCGGTCGCCGCCGTCACGCCCAGGATCAGGGAGAACACCGTGGTCAGGGCCGCGATGAGGCTGGACAGGGCGATGGAGGTGGCCCAGTTCCCGCCGGGTGCGGCCATCTGCTCGTACCAGCGGGTGCTGTAGTCCTTGGGCGGGAAGGTGCCGATGCCGTCGGCGCCGAAGGACGTGACCAGGATGATCACGATGGGCATCGCCAGGAACAGCAGGATGGCGGTGGCGCTGAGGGCGCGGCTGATGTGTCCGGCCCGGGTGGGGGGCAGTTCCATCATGAGCTGCCTCCTCGTGCGGCCGTCTTCTTGCGGCGGAGTTTGGCCAGGCCGAGGATGCCCAGGCCGGCGAAGGTGAGCAGCAGGAGAATCACGCCGAAGGCCGCGGCCGAGTTCCACTGGTCCTGCTTCATCACCTGCTGGTCGATCAGCGCGGCGACGACGGTCTGCTGGTCACCGCCCATCAGGGCGGGGGTGATGTAGTAGCCCAGGCACAGAATGAAGCTCAGCAGCCCCGCCGTGCCGATACCCGGCGCGACCAGCGGCAGATACACCCTGACGAAGATCGTCCAACGGGAGGCACCGAACCCGGCGGCCGCCGCGAGCAGCCGACGGTCCACGCCCCGCATCACGCCCTGCAACACCAAGACGGTGTAGGGCAGCATCACCGAGGTAGTACCGATCACCACACCCGTCTCGTTGTAGAGCAGCGAGTACGGCGCGCCCGGCGCGTGCAGCGAGGTGGCCAGCGAGTTGATCAGGCCGTGCTCACCGAGCATGATGATCCACCCGTAGGTGCGCACCAGGGCACTGATGAAGTGCGGCACCACCACGATCAGCATCGCCAGCGCGGCGAACACCGGCCGCATGCGGGCGATGGCATGCGCCAGGACGAAGCCCACCAGCAGGCTGAGTACCGCGGTCTCCGCCGAGATGCGCAGCGTCGACATCAGCACGGACAGGTTCGCGCCGCTGAGGGCGTCGGTGTACCAGTGCAGGGTGAACCCGCCGGTGTCGCCCTTCAGGCTCAGCGAGAGCACCCCGACGATCGGGTAGACGAACAGCACGAGCAGGAACACCGTGACGGGGACGGCGTTGACCAGCGCGATGCGGGAGCGGTGCCCGCGCTTCGCGGACGTCTTCTTCACACGCACCTGGCCAGGTGCGAGAGCGGTGCCGGCCACGGCTCACCCCCCGTCCGTCTCGTCGAAGACACTGACGTCCTCACGATCGGCGGTGACACACACCCGCTCGCCCGGGCGCGGCGGCGTATGGGCCGTCTCGATCCGCAGCGGGGGCGTGCCGGGGGCGGCGCCGTCCAGGCGCACGGTGACGCGGGTCAGCGAACCGCAGTACACAGCCGTCTCGACCGTGCCGCTGCAACAGCTCTCCTCGGCGCTGACCAGGCGGAGCTTGCTCGGCCGGACAGCGGCGCGGACCCGCTGCCCCGGCGCCAAGGCGTGCGCACGGGCCTTGAGGACACCGCCGGTATCCAGACGGACCGGGGTGCACCCGTCTTCCGTCGATTCCTCGACCTTGCCGGTGAGGAAGTTGGCGGCGCCCAGGAAGTCGGCCACGAACGGAGAGGAGGGCCGCTCGAAGAGACCCCGAGGTGTGTCGAACTGCTCGATGCGGCCGTCCTTCATGATGGCGATCCGGTCCGACATGACCAGGGCTTCTTCCTGATCGTGCGTCACATAGACCACGGTCAGGCCGAGTTCGCGCTGGATGGACTTGATCTCGGTCTGCATCTGGTCGCGCAGCTTCTTGTCCAGCGCGCCCAGCGGTTCGTCCATCAGCACGATCGGCGGCCGGTAGACCAGCACCCGGCACAGCGCGACACGCTGCTGCTGACCGCCGGACAGTTCGCGGGGCTTGCGGCCGGCGAACTTCGACAGGCCCGCCGCCTCCAGCGTCTCCCCGACCCGCCGGCGGATCTCCGTCTTCGACACCCCGCGCAGTTGCAGGGGGAAGGCGACGTTCTCGCTGACGGTCATGTGCGGGAAGAGCAGGTACTGCTGGAAGACGAAACCGAAGTCGCGCTTGCCGGGGTTCAGGCGGGTGATGTCGCGGCCGTCCACGGCGATGGTGCCGGAGTCGGGCTCGGTGAACCCGGCCAGCATCATCAACGTCGTGGTCTTGCCGGAACCGGAGGAGCCGAGGAAGGTGACG
Organism: Streptomyces sp. NPDC006140; assembly: GCF_040628815.1. Taxonomy (NCBI): domain Bacteria; kingdom Bacillati; phylum Actinomycetota; class Actinomycetes; order Kitasatosporales; family Streptomycetaceae; genus Streptomyces; species Streptomyces sp. NPDC006140. The sequence goes on from NZ_JBEXTS010000003.1 coordinate 2,982, forward strand.
AACTCACCCGCCGCGATCTCCATGTCCACACCGTCGACCACCGTCGTCCCGCTGTACGACTTCCGCAGCCCCTTCACCGACAGCGACCTGCCGGTCGGCGCGTTGGACCGTGGAGCCAGGACGGCGGCGAGGTCGTCTGCTGACAGCTGCCCGGTGTTGATCGTATGGGTCGTCTCAGGCATCGGCCCACTCCTGCCAGCGCTTGGTGACGGCGTCACGGTTCTTGTCCCACCAGGCGACGTCGGCGTCGAAACCGACCTTCAGGTTCTGCGGCGAGGTCGGCAGCGTGGCCAGGACGTCCTCCGAGAGGAGCTTGATCGCGCCGGGAACGACCGGGCCACCGGGGTAGAGCTTGGCGAAGGCCGCCTGGACCTCGGGGCGCAGGGAGAAGTCGATCAGCTTGTAGGCGGCGTCCGTGTTGTCCGCGCCCTTGGGGATGCCCCAGCCGTTGGTGAGCCGTCGCGCGCCGTTCCACTGGTACGCGACCGGCATGCCCTGCTTGATCAGCTCGTCGGCCCGGCCGCCGTACAGGCTGGTCGCGACGACCTCCTTGCGGCCGATCAGGACGGCCGGCAGGGCGCCGGTGTTCCAGAACTTCTTCACGCCGCCGCGGATCCGCGACATCGCCTTGAAGGCCCGGTCCACGTCCAGCGGGTAGAGCTTGTCCAGCGGCACACCGTCGGCCAGCAGCGCGAACTCCAGCTCCGGGATGTCGACCTCCGCGCTCTGCAGCGAACGCGGGCCGGGGAAGGCATCGGTGTTCCAGAAGTCCGCCCAGCTCTTCGGGGCGCGCTTCAGGCTGTCCGTGCGGTAGGCCATCAGGCTGCACCACACGTTCTTGCCGACCGCGTGCTCCGGCAGCTGGTGCTCCGGGATACCGGCGCCCTTGACGCTCTTCAGCCGGTCGTGGTCCATCGGCTCCAGACAGTCCAGGCGGGCCATCTTCTGGAAGACCAGCAGCGAGTTGTCCATCAGGTCGACCTGCGGGCGGCCCTGCTTGACCTGGGCGATGACCTGCGCCGACTGGTAGTTCACCGTCGTGACCGTGATGCCGGTCTCCTTGGTGAACGGCTCGTAGATCGCCTTCGTCAGAGCATCGTTGTAGGCGCCACCGCTGTTGCTGACGACGAGCCGCTTCTTACCGCCACTGCCCGACGAGGTGCGGCTCTCGCCGTTGCCCATGAGGTTGCCGCAGCCGGCCACCGTGGTGGCGGCGGCCAGGGCTCCTGCGGTGCGGAGTACGGTTCTGCGTCCTATCTGCTTGCCTTCCATGGCGGTGCCTCCTGGAGATCGCTGGGGATGCGGGAAATCCGTGATGCGGGGACATAGGTGTCCCGATGCGGGGGGGCTTTTGGGGCGCCGATAATCGGCGGAGGGAAACGCACGGGGCCCAAAGGGCCCGCCGAGCGAGACCCGGAGGAAAGAGAAGAAAGGGAGAATCTTCGGTGAAGCCGCACCGTAACCGTCACGAGGCAATCAGCGCGAGGTTCGTCGCTATCGATTTGATTACCGTCGCGCCCGCAGGGCACAAGAGGCCGAGTGCGGGGCAGGCCGGAGCTTCATCCCGCACGGCAGCGCGAATTGTGAGGCGCTGACGCCTTTCGCGGCGGTGCCATGCGGGACGGGTGTGTGTGAGCCGTGTATCAGATGCCGAGCATGGTGTTGAGGTCGTCCAGGGACTTCACCGTGACGTAGTCGTAGCCGTGAGTCACCGGGTCGTAGCCGCGGTCCAGGAGGACGAGGTTGCGGAAGCCCATGTCGTGCATCGGCATGTGGTCGTAGCGGGTGTGCGAGGCGACGTGCACGAAGTCCTCGGGGGACGCGTCGAGCTGGTCGAGCATGTACTCGAACGCCGCGTAGCGGGGCTTGTAGTAGCCGGCCTGCTCGGCGGTGAAGACCGCGTGGAAGTCCGCCCCGAGCCGGGGCACGCTCTCCTGGAGGAACGAGTCGTCGGCGTTGGAGAGGATGACCAGCTTGTAGTTCTCGCCCATCTTCTTCAGCGGCTCGGGCACATCCGCGTGCGGGCCCCAGCTGCGCACGCCGTCGGCGAACCGCTTGCCCGCGTCGGGGGCCGCCTTGATGCCCCACTTGCGGCAGACCCGCTCGAAGGAGTCCTGCAGCACCTGCTCGTAGGGGTAGTAGTCGCCGCAGACCTGGTCGTAGCGGTAGCCGCGGAACTCCTTGACGAACTGGTCCCACTGCTCGGCGGGAATCTGGTCGCCGACGAGTTCCCGCGTGATGGGGGTCATCGGCCACTCGATCAACGTGCCGTAGCAGTCGAACGAGACGTACTTCGGACGGAACTGCAGCGAGGGAATTTTGTTGCTCATGAGGTTGCTCCGATCTTCCTTTGTGGAAACGGGACAGGGGTTGGGTTCTCAGGCATGCCCATGCTGGGATTCCCTGAGTTGCGCGACGACGTCGTTCAGGCTTACGGCCAAGGCCCGCTCGATGTTGGTCCAGTCGTCCTTGGCGTGAGCGAGGAGGTACTCGCGCCGTTCGGGTGCGCGCTCCGCTCGCCAGTTGGTGAGGAGCGCGCGCAGGGTGAGGCGTGCCAGTGCGGCGACGGGGAGCAGGGGAAGCTCCGAGGCCCTGATCGGCCGCTCCCGCTGGTAGCCGGCCAGGAAGGCGCGGGCGTCCCGCCAGGGCTGTTCCGGCGTCCGGCCGAGCAGGTTCGCCATGGGCACGGCGGGGTCGAAGATCACCGCGCTGCGCACGGTGTCGCCGAAGTCGATGACACCGGTGACGAAGTGTTCCTCGCTGCCGGGGTCCACCACGACGTTGTAGGGGCTGAAATCGCCGTGGATCACCTGCGTCTCGAGAACGCTCAGCTTCGGGACGACGGTTTCGTCGAAGTTCCAGAAGACCTCTCGGGCCAATCGGCGGTGCTCCGGGTCCGGTGTGTACTGGACGAGGCCGGTCAGCTGGTGGAAGTGGCGGATGTCCCACACCAGACCGCGTCCGGCCGCCGGATGCGTGAACGCGTTCAGCGCCACGTCGATCCGTCCCAGCATCTCGCCCGCCTTGGCGAGCTGCTCGGCGTCCGGGTTCGTCCGGGCCAGGACGGGACCCGCGACGAAGTCGAACACCCGCAGGATCCGTCGCCTGCCGTCGTTCAGCAGGATGGCCACGCTGTCGTCCCCGCCGACGGTCAGTCTCACCCGCTGGACCGGCAACTGCGGGGCGGCGCGTTCGAGGTAGCGCATCGCGGCGGTCTGGAGGTCGACGACCTCCTCCGCCTCGTCCGGAGGTGAGACCTTCACGAGGTGGTCGCCCGCGTCGGTCCGGAGCCTGAACGTGTCGTCCTTCTCGGTCGCCAGCCGCTCCAGCCGCCCGCCCAGGCGGTAGTGCCTCTCGAGGAAGATGCTCACCAGCACCGCGTCGACGGGCTCGTGGGACGCCGCCAGGCCGCTTACCTCCAGGAGGCGTTGCGCATGGTTCGAAGCCGGTGAGGTGTTCACGGTCAGTCCCTTCGGGGCGTCCTGCTGCTACAGACGGTTTTTCGCGACCTCGGCGAAGGTCTCCAGGAAGCGGGTGACGTCGGCGGAGTCGAAGGCCAGCGGGGGCCGGATCTTCAGGGTGTTCGCCGACCGGCCCGTTCCGTTGATCAGGATCCGGCGGTCGCGCATGTCGTTGATGACGTCCTCGGTCAGCAAGCGGTCCGGCTCGAGGGTGTCCCGGTCCTTGACGATCTCCACGCCGACGTACAGGCCGGCACCCCGGATTTCGGCGACGAAGGGGGAGTCCTTGGTGATCTCCCGCAGCCCCGCGCGCAGAGCGTTGCCGCACTCCAGGACGCGCTGCTGCACGTTCTCCTTCTCCAGGACGTCCAGGACGGCGGCGCCGGCGGCCACGGGGATCGAGCTGCCGCCGAAGGTGTTGAAGTAGCGGACGTTGCGTCCGAACTCCTCGCAGACCTCGGGACGGAAGACGACACCGGAGATCGGCATCCCGTTGCCCATCGGCTTGCCCATGGTCACGATGTCCGGCAGCACGCCGTGGCGGGTGAACCCCCACATCGACTCCCCGAGCCGGGCGAAACCGGACTGCACCTCGTCGGCAATGTAGACACCGCCGGCCGCGTGCACCTCCTCCACCACACCCGGCATGTAGTCGACCGGGTCGGTGAAGATGCCGTCGCTGGTGTAGGCGCAGTCGGTGATCAGAGCGGCGAGCCGGAAGCCATGGCGCTCCAGGTCCTCGATCGCGCCGCGCACCTGCTGCCGCATGTGCTCGGCGAGGGTGGTCCCCGGGGCGGCCAGGCGCGGGTCCGGCGGGTCGATCAGCCGCACGTTCGGTCCGAGCGGTGAGCCGGCGCCCAGGTGCGGGGAGAAGCTCGCCACCTCGCGGGTGATGCCGTGGTAGGCCCAGCGGGTGACGACGATGCCCTCGCCGCCCGTGTGGAACCTCGCCACCCGCACCGCCAGGTCGTTCGCCTCCGACCCGCTGCACGCGATGCTCAGCTTCGACAGTTCCTCGGGGAACGTAGCGAGCAGCCGCTCCGCGTAGTCGACCAGGGCTTCCTGGACGTAGCGCGTGTTGGTGTTGACCGCCTTCATCTGGCGGGCGACGGCCTCGGCCACGTGCGGGTGGGCGTGCCCGACGCACGGGACGTTGTTGTAGGCGTCCAGGTAGTCGTTGCCGTCACGGTCGATCAGGTGGGCCCCGTGACCGGAGACGAACTCGACCGGCTCCTTGTAGATGAGCGTGTAGCCGGGGCCGAGGACCCTGTTGCGGCGCCGGATCGTCTCCTGGAGGTGTTCGGGGAGCTCGCTCAGTACCCCGGGATCGAACCGGTTGGGGTAATTGGCGATCGCCCGACTAAGCGTCGAAGTCATCTGCAGGCACACCTTCAGTCTGTTCTCGTCGAGGTTTGCTCGCTGCTGTGGCTGAGACCATACCATCGTTCGTTCCAGTTCCAACCTGAAACTAGAAACTTTTTCGGCTGACTTCACGGAGGATCCGAGGGTCAGGTCCAGAGGTGCCAACTCGCCTATCGCGTAGTGGAATTGGGCGAGGGCAGGGCTGTCTTGCGGGGTCGCTCGCGATGCGTGCGTGATCGCTCAGCGGGTGACGTCCACTGCCTCGGTCACGAGGCGTCTTCCGGACGTTCGGCGGCGGGGTCGAGGAGTTCCGCGAGGTGCAGTGCGCGGATGTCCCGGTCTCCGGCGAGGTGGTCGATCTGGGTGGCGCAGCTGAAGCCGTCGGCGACGACGGGGCGTCCGTCGAGGTTGTCGATGCGGGGCTTGAGGGCCAGTCCGGCGACGGCGATGGAGGTGTCGTAGTGCTCGGCCTCGAAGCCGAAGTTTCCGGCGAGTCCGCAGCAGCCCTCGGCCTCGTCCACCTCGCGCACGCCGAGCCGGCGCAGGAGGTCGGCGGGGCGGCGGCTGGTGAAGGTGGCGTACTCGTGGCAGTGGGTCTGCAGCACGACGTTCTCGGGCAGCGCAGGCGGGCTCCAGCCCTCATCGGCGAGGTCGGTCAGGGCCCCGGCGAAGGTATGGACCCGGTCGGCGACGCGCCGGGCGGCACGAGTGCCGAGCAGCTCGGGCACGTCACGCTTCAACGCTGCCGCGCAGCTCGGCTCGGCCACGATGATCGGCCGGTCGTCGCCGTTGTCGAGGGCCTCGACCGTGCGGGCCATGATCTGGCGGGCGACGGACAGCTGGCCGGTGCTGACCCAGGTCAGTCCGCAGCACAGGTCGTCCTGCGTGGCGCAGGGGACGCCCGCGTCGGCCAGGACACGGCTCGCCGCGCCCGCGATTTCGGGGCGGAAGGCACGGGTGAAGCTGTCCACGAACAGCACGGCCTTCGCGGACCCGGGGGCCTGGGCCGCGCGCAGGATCCTGCGCAGGGCGCGCCGGGAGGCGAAGGCGGGGATCCGGCGCTTGGTGGTGACGCCTCCCAGGCGGGCCAGGAGCGTGCCGAGCGGTCCGCGCAGGAGGGCGTTGACCGGCCGGGCGGCGTATCCGGCCAGCGCGGAGGTTTTGGGCAGCCAGCCCAGTGAGTAGTGGGAGCGCGGGCGCAGACGGCCCTTGTAGTGGTGGTGGAGGAACTCCGCCTTGTAGGTGGCCATGTCGACGCCGACCGGGCAGTCGCTGGAGCAGGCCTTGCACGACAGGCACAGATCGAGAGCATCGCGCACCTCGGTCGAGCGCCAGCCGTCCTTGATCGTCTCGCCGCGGACCATTTCCTGGAGCATGCGGGCCCGGCCGCGGGTGGAGGCGTTCTCCTCACCGGTGGCGCGGTAGCTGGGGCACATCACCCCGCCCGCGTCGCTGCGGCACCGGCCCACACCGACGCAGCGGCGCACGGCGTCGGCGAAACCGTCCTCGTCGTGCGGGAAGCCGAACGTCGTGTCCAGCAGCGGCAGTTCACGCAGCGCGAGGTCCGCGTCGAGCGGCGCCGGGTCGACGATCACGCCGGGGTTGAGCAGACCGTCGGGGTCGAAAATCCGTTTGAACGCGGCGAACAGGCCGATCATGCGGTGGCTGTACATGACCTGGAGCAGCTCGCTGCGGGCGCGTCCGTCACCGTGCTCGCCCGACAGCGTGCCGCCGTGCTCGACGACCAGGGCAGCGGCTTCGGTGAGGAACCGGCGCATCACCGCCCGCCCCGCCTCCGTCGCCGGGTCGAAGTCGATGCGTACATGCACGCATCCTGCGCCGAAGTGCCCGTACAGCACACCGGTCAGCTGGTGCGATGCCAGCAGCTTGCGGAAGTCGCGCAGGTAGGCGGCCAGGTTCTCCGGGGCGACGGCCGCGTCCTCCCAGCCGGGCCATGACTCGCCGCCGTCCACGAGCCGGGCGGCCAGCCCGGCCCCGTCCTCACGCACCCGCCACAGCGCACGCCGCTCGGCCGGGGTCTCCACGACCCGCCCGCCCGTCATCCGCCCCCGGGCCTTGAGCACATCCAGCAGCTCAGCGGCCCGGGCATGCACCACGGCCTGGTCGTCGCCTTCCAGCTCGACATACAGCCAGGCCCGCCCCTCGGGCAGCCCGGTGACGGATTCGGGGCCCCGGCGGGCGCGCATGGTGGCGACGATCGCCTCGTCCATGCCCTCCACGGCGCTGGGCGAGAAGCGCAGGATCTCCGGCACGTCCTCGGCCGCCTCGACCACGTCCTCGTAGCCCAGCGTCAGCAGCGCGGATGCCTGTGCGGTCGCCACCAGGCGGACCGTCGCGGCGGTGACGACCGCACAGGAGCCCTCCGTGCCCACCAGAGCACGGGCCACATCGAAGCCGTTCTCCGGCAGCAGATGATGCAACTGAAAACCGGACACCTGACGCGGGATCCGGCCCAGCTCCGTGCGGATCGGCGCCAGATTGTCCTCGACCAGCCGCCTGAGGTCGGATTCCAGGCGCGCGATGACCCCGCCGTCACCAGGGTCCACCGGATGCAGCCCCGTGCGGTCGGCCACGGCCCGCACACCGTCCGCCGTCACGATCTCCAATGCCTCGACATGACCACCGGTCCGCCCGTCCCGCACCGACCGGTTCCCGCACGCGTCGTTGCCGATCATGCCGCCGAGCGTGCAGCGGCTGTGCGAGGACGGATCCGGCCCGAAGTCCAGCCCGTGCAGCGCGGTCGCACCGCGCAGCGCGTCCAGGACGACACCCGCCTCCACCCGCGCCGTACGGGCCTCGACGTCGATGTCGAGGATCCGGTTCATGTACCGGGAGAATTCCAGCACCACCCCCGGCCCGACCGCGTTGCCGGCCATGCTCGTGCCGCCGCCCCGGGCCGTGACCGGGATGCCCGTCTCACGGCAGGCCCGCACCACCGCGACCACGTCGTCCGCGGTACGCGGGAAGACCACGGCCTGCGGCGGGACACGGTAGTTGGAGGCGTCGTAGGCGTAGGGGCCCGTCGCTCCCGGGCCGGTCTCCACCCGCAGACCGGGCGCGATCTCGGCGAGCCGAACGACCAAGGACGTGACGGCGGCCGTCATCACTCCGCCACCCTTGACATGCCCGCTGCCTGCGAAGCGACGGCACGGAGGATCTCTCGGACGGTACGGAGCACCTCACGGCGCTCCACACATGTGCTGCGCATCTCTGTCCCGCGCCTACTTGATGACGTCGAGGAACTTGTAGAAACCGCCCGCGAAGGGCAGGAACCACGGCGGGCCGAAGTGGCCGGGGATCCGCTTGAAGGGCAGGTCGGCCCAGGGGTTGGCGCCGGTGTCACCGTTCATGTACTCGGCCATCTGCTTGCCCATGTGGGTCGCCATCTGGACGCCGTGGCCGGAGTAGCCGAGGGAGTAGAACAGCCCGTCCTGCTCACCGGCGTGGACCATGCGGTCCATGCTCATGTCGACCAGGCCGCCCCAGCAGTAGTCGACGCGCGTGTTCGTGAGCTGCGGGAAGACCTCGGTCATCGCCTTGTGCAGGATGCGGCCGCTCTTGGCGTCCGACTGCTGGTTGGACATCGCGAAGCGGGCGCGGCCGCCGAACAGCAGCCGGTGGTCCGGGGTGATGCGGAAATAGTTCAGCAGGTTCAGGGACGTCGATGCCATCCGCCGGTTCGGCAGCAGCATGTCGCAGACGTCCTCGCCCAGCGGTTCGGTCACGATGATGAAGCTGCCGACCGGCGCGATCCTGACCTGCTGCCAGCGGAACGGCCGACGGGTGTGGCCGCTGGTCGCGACGAGCACCTGGTCGGCCTGGACGCTGCCGCGCGGCGTGACCAGCTCGTGCTTCGTGCCGCCCAGGCGCCGGACCTGCTCGACCGGGGCCTTCTCATGGATGGTGGCGCCTGCCCGGACGGCGGCCTCGGCGAGTCCCTTGGTGAACTTGCCGACGTGCAGTCCGGCGCTCCTGGCGTCGACCATGCCGCCGTGGTAACAGTCGGAGCCGATCTCGGTGTGGAGCTCGCTCTTGGAGATCAGCCGCGTCTCGATCCCGAGCTTGCCGGACATGATCTCGTGGGTCTTGCGCAGCCCCTCGAAGTGGGCCGGCTTGGACGCCAGGTTCAGCTTGCCCGTGCGGGCGAAGTCGCAGTCGATGTCTTCTTCCTTGACGAGGTTCTCGATGGTGTCGACCGCGTCGTGGTAGGCCAGCAGATACCGCTTCGCGGTGTCGAAGCCGTAGCGGTCGATCGCGGAGCGGAATCCGATCGACATGCCGAGGGTGGCCATGCCGCCGTTGCGCCCCGACGCGCCGAATCCGACGGTCTCCTTCTCGAAGACGTGCACGTTGGCGCCCTTGCGCGCCAGGTGCAGGGCCGCCGAGAGGCCGGTCAGGCCGGCTCCGATGATCGCCACGTCGACCCGGCCGCCGATCTGGGTCCGGGACCGGTCAGGACCCTGGGGCGCGGTGTCGAGCCAGTAGGGGGTGAACTTCATGTCGCTGCTCTCTCTCCTGCCAGTGCCGTCAGCCGCTCTGGACGCACCTGCGTCGGCTTGCCGGGGTGTGTCGTCTCAGGGATCGCGGTCGCCGTTCGACGACGCCTGATCTGCCGGGTGTCGGAACGTGCTCGCTGCTGCGCTCAGACCATAACACCTTTAGTTCCAGTTCCAACCTGAAACAAGGAATATTTTGACCGACGACGTGGTCCGAGGTCTGGTGCTGGGCTGGTCAGGGCGTGCTCGTCGCGGCTCGCGAAGTGCCGCTTCTGTCGGATAGCGCCTCAATCTAGACGCCGCCCCGGCGAGCGACCAGCGTCGTGCGCGGGGGAGTGTCCCTTCGGAGAGCGCGGGCCGAGAGCGCCCGGACCAGCGAAAGGGCGTTGATCGCGGGTGGTCCGCTCCCGGGCGTGCGGTCAACTGGCCCTGTGCGCAGGGCGATCGGCCCGCGACGTCGACGACGTTCCGGCGGCCGGACCGCAGAGGGGTCCACCGTCTGATCGATGCGAGTGCATCACAGATGAGCCGAGAACGGTCCGGCACCGCGAAAGACGCGGGAAGAGCCCCCTCCCGCCCACCGAGGCGAAAGCGACGGACACGCGGGAATGGTCACCCGTCCCCGCCTCGCAGCCCGGGATCATCACGCCCAGGCCGGTCCCGGTCCGACCGGCGTACCGGTCTCGCTATGGTCAGCACGTGACCACCAACCCGACCTCTCGCGACTACAACAAGGCGTCGGTCCTCGACGTTCTCCTCTCCCACGCGCCCCTGACCCGGAACCAGCTCATCGAGCTGACGGGTCTGAGCAAGGCCACGGTGTCCAGAGCGGTGGAGGAGCTCCGGGCCGACGGCTTCGTCGTCGACGGCGGGGTCGACGAGGTCACGGGCCGCGGCCGCCGGTCCACCTATCTGGATCTGCCCGGCACGACCGGGCACGTCGTCGGGATCAGCTTCGGCATCCAGACGACCGGTGTCGTCGTGGCCGACCTCAGGGGCCGCGAGATCCAGCACGTGACGGTTCCCACCCCCGACCACCAGGACGTCGGGGACGCGGCCCGATGGCTGGTCGATCTGGTCGACCGGACCGCGGCGTCCGCCCAGGGCCCCCTGCGTCAACTCGTCGCCGCCGTGCCCGGCCGGGTCCGGGACGGCAAGGAGATCTTCGGCCCGGCGGAGTCGATGAGGATCTTCGCGGGCTCCGGCCTCCACCGGGCCATCGAGGGGCTGGTCGACGTCCCCGTGCTCCTCGACAGCGACGCCAACGCCTCCCTGCTCGGGATCCTCACCAACGACGCCACCGTCACCAACGCCGCGCTGTTCAGCGTCAGCACCATGCTCAACTTCGCCAGCTGCACCGATCACGAGCTCGCCCACGGGAGCACGCCCACCTTCGGCGACATCGGAGTGCTCTCCTCCGGCACCGGCGACGACATCCTCGACGAGCTGCTGAGCACCCGGGGTCTCCTCCGCTTCGCCCGTAAGCGGGGACTCGACCTGGAGCGCGTCGAGGACCTCTGGGAGGGGCCGCACGACGCGGCAGCGCGCGCCCAGGTGCTCGAGGCGTTCACCACGGCGATCGTGACCGCCGTCAGCGTCGTCGCCGTGACGCTGGACCCGGAGTCCGTCTACTTCGTGGGCCGCCTGAGTCCGCTCGTCGACGAGGTGCTGCCCGAGGCGCGCCGTCGACTCGACCGGAACCTTCCGGCGGTCCCGGAGATCAGGACGGTGCCGCACCTGATCGGCCTGTCGACGGCACAAGGCGCGGTCTACGCGTGCCTGGCGATGGCCCACGAACGGCTGCGCGACGCCGTACTCGGAGCACGGCGCCAGAGCCAGGCCGCCGAGCAGTCCGCACCGGCCTTCTGAGGCGACTCCGGGCAGGACGGCCGAGCGCCGGCTCGGCGTCCCCCTGTGAGAGCGGCGTCGGTGTGAAGCCCTCTCGGGGACCGACGGGAGCCTCGGCACGGAGAGGTGAGGCGTTCACCATCTTGCATGCCGGCCATGCACCATTCGCCCTCAGCTCGGGCTCGCAGTCATGGGCGCTCGGACGCCGACCTTTCCCGCTGTAGAAGAACCCATTCGAAGCGCTTCGATACCCGTTGCGGGACCAGAGGCGGGCAGTGCATCAGCAACGTCGTCCCGTCAAGTAGCCCTACGAAGAGGCGCTTCCAGGGTCCCGGGAAGGTTGGACGGGGCCTTGTGCACCCATGGGCGTTCACTTAATCTCACAGCAACGTCGAAGCGGTTCGACAGCACCTCGTGTCCCAGTCATGGGATGTCCCTCTTTCAGCTCAGCCAATTTCCCAGCCGTCGTCGCCGAACCACTCACTGGTACGGCCGGGCGGCGGTCAGTTCGCTGATTCAGCAATCGCTCGCAGAGAGGAACTCCATGAGAAAGTCTTGGATCCTGTCCCTGATCACGCTGGTCACCGCCGCGTTGGGGGTGACAGCGGGAGGTGCGGCCCCTGCCTCCGCGGCCTCCACCACGCCCTTGCGGGTCATGCCGTTGGGCGACTCCATCACCTGGGGTGTGGGCAGCAGTACGGGCAACGGCTACCGGGGCCCGCTGTGGGACAAGCTCGCCGCGGACGGCCATCCGCTCGACTTCGTCGGCACGCTGCGGGGCGGTTCGATGTCCGACCCGGACAACCAAGGCCACTCGGGATATCGCATCGACCAGATCGCCGCGCTCGCCGACGCCTCGCTCACCCGCTACCGGCCCAATGTCGTGACGCTGCACATCGGCACCAACGACCTCAACATGTCCTACCAGGTCTCCACCGCCACCGCCCGGCTGAAGTCGCTGGTCGGCCAGATCACCGCCGCCGCCCCCGACGCGACCGTCCTCGTGGCCTCGCTGGTCGTGTCCACCAGCGGCACGGAGGAGCAGTACCGGGCCGCGTACAACCAGGCCATCCCCCAGATCGTCAGCGAGGCACGGGCCGCGGGCAAGCGCGTCGCATACGTGGACATGAGCAACCTGACCACGGCCGACCTGGCCGACGCCCTGCATCCCAACGACTCGGGCTATCAGAAGATGGCCGACGCCTTCCACCGCGGCGTCAGGACCGCGGACAGCGCCGGATGGCTGAAGAACCCCGCCCCCGCTCCCGCCCGCGTCCAGTCCGGTGTGGCCGGCAAGTGCATGGACGTCAAGGGCGCCGCCACCACCGACGGGACCGCCGTCCAGACGTGGAGCTGCGGCGACGGTGCCAACCAGTTCTGGTCCGCCTACACCGACGGCACGCTGCGCTCCATGGGCAAGTGCCTCGACGCCGCCGGCGGAGCCACCGCCAACGGCACCAAAGTACAGCTCTGGTCCTGCCACGGCGGTGCCAACCAGGTATGGCAGCCCTACAACGGTGGCTACCGCAACCCCGCATCCGGTCGCTGCCTCGACGTTCCGGGCTCCTCCACGACCGACGGCACGCAGCTCCACCTGTGGGACTGCAACGGCGGCTCCAACCAGAAGTGGACCACTCTGACCGCCGGATGACCCGCTCCCGCTGTGGCGCGTCCCCGGCTTGGCCCTGAGAAGTAGTTCCCGGCTCGCGGCAACCTTGTGTGACGTCTGTGACGACAAGGGAGCGGATCCGGCCAGTTCAAGTGGCCGGAATCCGGTTTCCACTGTTGAACAGCATGCAAGGAGAACGCCTCCCCATGAACCACCCCACGAACGGCGGGCGCCGCGGGCGTCACCGCCGCCGCTGGACCGCCACCGGTCTGCTGCTCGGCGTGCCCGCCGTTCTCGTGCCGTATCTCCTGATCGCGCAGGAGGACTCGCAGGCCGCGACGGTCGATGGCGATGCCTACTACCGGCTGGTCTCCGTGCGCAGCGGCAAGGTGCTGGACGTCAACGGTTTCTCCACCGCAGACGGCACCCGTATCCAGCAGTGGACCGACCAGAACACCGCCAACCAGCAATGGAGGCTGCGGCCCACCCGGGACGGCTACTACGAGCTGGTGAACCGCAACAGCGGCAAGGTGCTGGGCATAGCGGGCGACTCGACCGCCCGGGCGGCCGCCACGGAGCAACAGACCGACAGTTCCTCCACCTCCCAGGAGTGGAAGATCAATGAGGTGAGTGGTTCCGACGCCGTCACCTTCACCTCGCGCAGGAGCGGCCAGCTGCTGGACGTCTCCAGCGGCTCCAAGGCCGACGGCGCGGCAGTCATCCAGTATCCCGGCACAGGCAGTGCCAACCAGCAGTGGAAGCTGGTGAAGACAGCCGAGACCCGGGCGGCCGGGGCCGGTCCGTATGTGTGGAGGAACGCCCAGGTGGTGGGCGGTGGTTACGTCACCGGACTGGTGTTCAACCAGCGGGAGAAGGGTCTGCTGTACGCGCGCACCGACATGGGAGGCGCCTACCGCTGGGACAGCGGGGCCGAGCAGTGGATCCCGCTGACCGACTGGATCGGCGAGAAGGACTGGAACCTGCTGGGCATCGACTCGGTGGCCACGGACCCCGTCGACCCCAAGCGGCTCTACCTCGGGGCGGGCACCTACACCAACGAGTGGGCGGGCAACGGCGCGATCCTGCGCTCCACCGACCGGGGCCGCACTTTCAAGCGCACCAACCTGCCCTTCAAGCTGGGCGGCAACGAGGACGGCCGCGGGGCGGGCGAACGGCTCGTGATCGACCCCGCGAACAACAGCACCCTGCTGCTGGGCACCCGCAAGAACGGCCTGTGGCGCAGCACCGACTACGGCGTGACATGGCGTCAGGTCTCCTCGTTCCCCGTCAAGGACGGGGCGAGCAGCGGCGCGGGCATCTCCTTCGTGACGTACGGCCCGGCCGGCAGCAGGACGATCTACGTCGGCGTCAACGACAGGTCCACCTCCCTGTACCGCTCCACCGACGGCGGCGGCACCTGGAAGGCCGTCGGCGGGCAGCCCACCGGCCAACTGCCGCAGCACGCCGTGCTCTCCGGTGACGGCTCGCTGTACCTGACGTACACCGACAACCTCGGCCCCAACGGCGTGACGGCGGGCTCGGTGTGGAAGTACACGCCGGGCAGCGGGGCATGGAAGAACATCTCCCCGTCCCAGGGCGACTACGGCTTCTCCGGCCTGGCCGTCGACCCGCGCAAGCCCTCCACGGTGATGGTCACCACCCTCGGCCGCTGGTGGCCCGAGGACGAGATCTACCGCAGCACCGACGGCGGCACGACCTGGAAGGCCCTGGCCGACAAGTCGAAGCGCAACGCCTCCGCCGCCCCTTACGTCGGCACCCACACCGGGCACTGGATGACCGCCCTGGCCATCGACCCCTTCGACTCCGGGCACGTGCTGTACGGCACCGGCAACGGCATCCTGCGCAGCAAGGACGCGAACGCCTCCGACAGCGGCGGCACCAGCCACTGGAGCATGGGCGCCCGAGGGCTGGAGGAGACCTCGCTGCTGGACGCGATCGCCCCGCCCGGCGGCGCCACCGTCATCACCTCCATGGGCGACCAGGGCGGCTTCCGGCACGACGACCTGACCAAGGTGCCCGCCGGGCGGCTGAAGAACCCGCTGATGACCAACAGCACCGACATCGACTTCGCCCAGTCCAAGCCCTCGATGATGGTCCGCGTCGGCCGGGGCGGCGAGCAGGACGGCGCCTACTCCACCGACGGCGGCAGCAACTGGAACGGCTTCAAGGCCGAGCCGGTGGCCAGTGCCCAGGACGGGCATGTCGCGCTCGCGGCGGACGGCTCCACCATCGTCTGGACCGAGGCCGGTCAGGCCCCGTACCGCTCGACCGACAAGGGCGCGAGCTGGTCGAGGGTCGGCGGCCTGGGCGACGGCGCCGTGGTCGTCGCCGACCGCTCCTCGGCCAGGACCTTCTACTCGCTGTCCGGCGGCACGCTCCACGCCAGCACCGACGGCGGCGCGACCTTCACCGCCCGCGCCGGCAACCTGCCCGACGGCCGGCTCAAGGCGGTCCCCGGCATCGCCGGAGACCTGTGGATCGCCGGCGGTGCCAAGGGGCTGCTGCACTCCACCGACGGCGGCCGTACCTTCACCACGCTCAAGACGGTGCAGTCCGCGTCCGCCCTCGGCTTCGGCAAGGCCAAGCCGGGCACCAACTACCAGGCTCTGTACCTGATCGGCACCGTCAAGGACGTCACCGGCGTCTTCCGCTCCACCGACAAGGGAGCCACCTGGGTCCGCGTCAACGACGACGCCCACCAGTGGGGCGCCATCGGCGGCGTCGGCGTCATCACCGGCGACCCCGACACCTTCGGCCGTGTCTACGTCGGCACCAACGGACGCGGCCTGCAGTACGGCGACCCGTCCTGACCCGAGAGCCGTGGCGGGGCCGCAGCCGTGACGGCCTGCGGCCCCGCATGGCTGGTCCGCGCGGTGTCAGGGGTGGCGGCTTACGGGAGTGTGGTCCACTTCTGGTTGTTCTGGCCGTTGCAGGTCCACAGGACGACCGGGGTCCCGTTGGCGGTCCCTGCTTGCTGGACGTCCAGGCAGAGCCCGGCGTGGACGTTGCGGATCGACCCATCGGTCTGCCGGGTCCACTTCTGGTTGTTCTGACCGTTGCAGGGCCAGATGACGACCCGTGTGCCGTTGGTCGTGCCCTGGTTGGCGGCATCCAGGCACTTGTCGCCGTAGACGCGGATCTCGCCTCCCGCCCAGGTGGTCCAGAGCTGGTTGGCGGCGGTGTGGCAGTCCCAGATCAGCGTCGCCGACCCGGCCGCGGTGGCGGCGCGGTCCACGTCCAGGCAGCGGCCGGACCCGGTACCGCGCAGGCGTGCGGTGGTGGAGGCCAGCGGACTGCCGCCGGTCACCTTGAACACGGCGACACCGTGCGCCGGGACGCTCGCCGAGATCTGCCCGGAGGTGCTCGACGTGGCACCGGTCCACAGGTCGGTGAGGGTGAACGACCCTCCGGTGAGGCCGACCTGCGCGGCCGAGGCGGTGATGGTCGTGGTGCTCCCTCCCCGGTTGAACAGGCCCACGGCGACCGAGCCGTCGGACAGGGGCTTGGCGAACACCTCGGTGTCGCCGTCGTCGCGCACCCTGCGCCCGCCCGCGCCCAGCGGATCCTGGTTGACCGCCAGCAGACGGGGGTTGCGCAGGATCGCGCTCACGTCGGCGGACATGGTGCGGATGTCGTTGCCGGCCATGAGCGGGGCCGAGAGCAGCGACCACAGGGCGAAGTGGGAGCGGGACTCGGTCAACGACAGGCCGGGCCGGCCGACGACCAGCATGTCGGGGTCGTTCCAGTTTCCCGGGCCCGACTGCGCGGCCAGCGGCGCGGTGACGTCCAGGACGTTGCCGACGCCCATCGGGTAGCTGTTGGTGTTGTTGTTCTGCCAGATGTCGAGCAGGTCCTCGGTCGTCCGCCACAGGTCGGCGACCTCGCCCCAGTCGTACTTGTCGCCGGTGGGGGCGTGGAAGCTGTTGGGGTTGATGCTGTAGACGATCGGGCGGCCGGTGGCGCGCAGGGCGTCACGCATGAGGGTGAACCGCGCGGTCTGCTCGCTGAGGGTGCCGCTGCCGGAGCACCAGTCGTACTTGAGGTAGTCCACGCCCCAGGAGGCGAACGTGGCGGCGTCCTGCCTCTCGTGGCCCTTGCTGCCGGTGGAGCCGGGGTAGGTGCCCACGCCCTGCGCGCACGTCTTCTCGTTGGGCGCCTGGTAGATGCCGAACTTCAGGCCCTTGCCGTGGATGTAGTCCCCGAGCGCCTTCATGCCGCTGGGGAACTTGGTCGGGTTGGCCCGGAGGTTGCCCGCCGCGTCACGCTGCGGGTCGAACCAGCAGTCGTCGACGACGACGTACTGGTAGCCGGCGTCGCGCATGCCCGAGGACACCATCGCGTCGGCGGCCTGGCGGACCTGCGCCTCGGTGATCGAGCACCCGAAGCTGTTCCAGCTGTTCCAGCCCAGCGGCGGGGTGAGCGCCGGGCTGCCCGGTGCGGCCTCGGCAGTCGTGCCGGCGGAGGCGGTGACGCAGGCGGTGAGCGTCAGCGCGGTGGCCGTGAGGAGACGCAGCAGTCGTCTGTGTAGGGAAACCATGGAGGGTTCCTTCCTGGCCCGCGAAGCGAAGCCGCTGTGCGGGCCTGATGGGCCGCTCATGAGTTTGTGGTCATGTGCGCGCGGGTCAGCGCTGCAGGGTGAGCAGGGCCGGCCGGTACGGCAGCTTCAGGTAGTCGGTGCCATCCGACGAGGGAGACCTGCCCTGGTAGAGGAACTGCAGGTTGCAGGGGTCGATGGTCATGGTCTGGTCGGCGTTGACGCGGACCAGGTCGCCGTGGCTGATGTCGTTGGTCCAGGTGGCACCGCTGTTGGCCTTGCCGGCGAAGGGGTTGCTCTCGGTGCCGGCCTGCTCGGTCCACCTGTCGGTCGACAGGCTGGTGGCGGTGAAGGAGCGGAAGTAGCGCCCGTTGACGCCCCGCGCTTCGACGATCATGAGGTACTGGTTCTGGCCCTGGACCTTGTAGACCTCGGGGGCCTCGAACAGGCGCTCCTCGGTGTCGGTCATGACCGTTGTGTACGAGGAGCCGAAGCTGCTGGGGAAGTTCCCGAGCGGCATGGTCGACCTGAAGATGCTGCCCTTGTCGTTGGCGAAGAACAGGTGGATGTTCTGGTCGTCGGCGATCAGGGTCGGGTCGATCGGGCCGCCGACCGGGACGCTGCCGGTGAACAGCGGCTGCGGGGCGGACCAGCCGTTGGGGTTGGTGGGGTCGCTGGACGTGCGGTAGGTGAAGGGCCAGTTGGTGCCCCACCCGTTCGAGGCCATCACCCAGATGTTCCTGGTCGAGAGGTAGAACAGTTTGGGCGCCACCGCCGGCCCGCTCACGCTGTTCTGGGTGGCTGTGCCCATGTCGGACCAGTTCCTGAAGGGGCTGAACATCATCCCGCTCCAGGCGTTTCCGTCGGAGCTGGTGGCGTAGACCAGGTTCTGGCCGTTGATCTTGACGGTGGTGAAGTCCTTCAGCGCGAGCGAGCCGTTCGCCGGCTGGGCGAGGGGGCCGGTCGAGGACCACCGGTAGGTGGACGGAAGTGCGCACGTGTTCGGTGTCCCGGTCAGGCCGGTCCACTTCTGGTTGTTGCCGCCGTTGCAGTCCCAGAGTTGCACCGCCGTGCCGTTGGCCGTCGCGCCGCCGCTGACGTCCAGGCACAGTCCGGACTCCACGGCGACGATCGTGCCGTCGGCGTTCGCGCGCCACTTCTGGTTGGTGCCGCCGTTGCAGGACCAGATCACCGGCCGGGTGCCGGCCGTGGTGGCGTGGTTCGGGACGTCCAGGCATTTGTTGCCGTACACGGTGAGCTGGTTGTCATCCGTCAGCGTCCACTTCTGGTTGGTGCCGCCGTTGCAGTCCCAGACCTGCACGTTGGTGCCGTCGGTCTGGCCGGCGCCCGGCACATCGAGGCACCGGCCGGAACCGACGCCGCGCACGGCGCTCGTGGTGGCCGCCTGGGCGGGGTTGGCGACGAGTGTCGCCGCCGAAGCGACCAGGGTCGCGAGCACCACAGGCAAGTGCCTGCGGCTGAAACCACGTCGGTGCATGGGGGCCTCATTCCTTGAGTGAGCGGTTCTGTTCGTCATGCCGAACAAGGGTCGAGCTGTCGAGCAGACGGAAGGGCGGGGAGAGCGGCCGTCTGCTTCCGGGGCGGAGCTCAATTCCTCACGATGCGCCACCGGTTGTCGGCGGTGCCGTCGTCCGAACCCTGGACCGCGAACGCGCCGACAGCGGTGGA
Organism: Streptomyces sp. NPDC006140; assembly: GCF_040628815.1. Taxonomy (NCBI): domain Bacteria; kingdom Bacillati; phylum Actinomycetota; class Actinomycetes; order Kitasatosporales; family Streptomycetaceae; genus Streptomyces; species Streptomyces sp. NPDC006140. Next base: position 22,023 of record NZ_JBEXTS010000003.1, read on the forward strand.
ATCGTTCGCGATGGCGAGCAACTTGCCGCTGTGCTCGTTGCGGATCTTGTAGGTCCCGTCTCCCTGGTCGAGCAGTGTCCATCGGTGGTCGGCGGTGCCGTTGTCCGCCCACTGCAGGACGGTCGCGCCGTCTGTCGTGGACATGTTCAAGACGCCGAGCACCTTGCCGCTGTGGGCGTTGCGGAAACGAAACCCGCCCCCGTCGGCGATCATGTGCCAGTCGTGGTCGGCGGTGCCCGAGTCGTGCCACTGAAGAGCGCGGCCGCCGTCGGCCGTGGACATGTTCTGGATGCCCAGCACGAGGCCGCTGCCCACATTGGCGAGACGGACGGTGCCGCCGGCGTTCCAGTAGACGGTGTAGTTGTGGCCGTGCGCGTCGTGGAACGGGCCCAGGTCGACGGTGGAGCCGTTGGCGGTGGCGGTGAAGGCGAGTGACGTGCTGCTGGTCCGTCTGATCGAGGATGTGTTCAGCGAGGGGAGGGAGCTGAGCGTGGAGTCGCCGTAGTTGCCGGACAGGACCACCGGGCCGTAGGTGATCGCGGCGACGTTCGCGTTGTCGTTGGCCGCTCGGATGACGACCCGCATGGGCAGGCGGACGGTGACCGTGTCGCCGGAGGTCCAGGAGCGGGTCAGGGTGGCGTAGCTGCCGGGCGTGGTGGCGATGTCCTGCCGCGTGCCGTTGACGCTGACGGTGGCCCCGGCGGTCCAGCCCGGGATGCGCAAGCGCATCGCCCAGGTTCCGCTGACGTTGCCGGTGACCTGCAGGGTCGTGGTGTCGCTGACGGGGTATGCCGTGGTCTGGGTGACCGTGATCCCGCGCTCCGACCAGGTGAGCACCGAGGGCACGAACAGGTTCACGATCAGGGTGTCGTCACTGCGGTAGTAGATGGAGTCCATCAGCCTGGTGTGCATCTCCAGGCCCGTGCCCTGACAGCACCAGAACGTGCCGTAGTCGGTGCTCCAGGTGCCGCCGCCCCACGCGGGGCCCACGCCGCGTCGGCCTCCCGGGTTGAGCGGGGTGAAGTAGGTGACGTGGCCGTGGTCGCTCGCCGGGTTCTGCTGGCCGATCATGTGGTTCAGCCACGCCCGCTCGTAGTAGTCGAACAGCGCGGCCCGGTTCGGGTCCAGCGCGAACAACTCCCGCGTGAGAAGGAGCATGTTGAAGGTGTTGCAGCTCTCGCAGGTGTCCTTGTTCAGGTAGCCGGCGATGGCGTTCGGGGCGCGGAAGTGCTCCGCCTGGCTGTTGCCGCCGATGGCATAGGTGTGCGCGTTGACGGTGAAGTTCCAGGCGTTGGTGGCGATGTCCCGGTAGCGGGTGGTGCCGGTCGCTTTGTACTCCCGGGCGGCCCCGATCCACTTGGGTACCTGGGTGTTGGCGTGCAGTCCGCTGAGCCGGTCCTGGTTGGCCGCCAGCGGGTCGAACACCGCGGCGTGGTCGAACCGCCGGGCGACGGTGAGCCACCGCGCGTCGCCCGTCTGCTGGTAGAGATCGGTCAGTACGGCGTTCATGCCGCCGAACTCCGTTCCCAGCATGGCCTGCATCTGCTGGCCGCTCAGCCGGCCGGTGCGCAGGTCCACCCATCCCGCCAACGCGAGCAGCACGTCACGGGCTTGCGTGCTGCCGATGTGACGCCATACGTCCAGCAGGCCGGCGAGGGTCTTGTGGATGGTGTAGTACGGCACGTTGCCGTTGCTCAGGGTCCGCTGCTCAAGAGCGGTGAAGTCGGACTCGGGGTAGCCGGAGAGGTACCCGGCGTTGAAGCCGGCGGCGCTGTTGTTGGCCTGGCATTTGGCCAACTCGGCGACCATGTGGGTTGCCTTGTCCCGGCAGACGGTGTCCCCGGTCACGGCGTACAGCTGTGCCCACGCCGTGAGGAAGTGCCCTTGGACGTGGGTGCGGAAGGGGAAGTCCGGCGCGTCCCAACCGCCGTTCGGGGACGCGCCGTTGGTGGACAGCTTGTGGTTGGCGCGGAAGTTGTACAGCAGCCGGTCGACATCGACGAACCGCAGGTAGTTCCGCGTGCGGTTCTGGTTGTCCAGCCAGCGGCTCGCGGTGAGCCGGACCTGGTCGAGTGCGAAGGGGTGCGCGGAGACCCCGATGTCGACCCGTGCGGGAGGCACGGCCGCGCGGGCGGGGGACGCGCAGACTAAGGATCCGGTGGCAGAGGCGGCGGCGGTGGCCCCCACTGCTTGCAGCAGGCGCCGTCTGCTGAGGGAGGAAGACATCTTGAACCTTTCGGTGAGGGCAGAGTGACTGCCTGGTTCGTAGGTGCGTTCGCTCGCGACGACATCACGGCACTGCGTTGGTCCTGTTCGCTCCTGGCCCTTTCCACGGATACATGGGATGGATTAACTGGTACGGACGTTGCCTCTGTCTAGCCCTGCGACACGAAAGACTTCGCTACCTGCGGATGCGTATCCACGCCATGAGGCCCCTGACCTGCGGGGCGACACCGAGGACCGCACCGCCGCGGGCGGGTCCACGACGGGCACGGCAGGGGTTGGAGAGGTCACACCCAGGGGATGACCACCGTGAAGGGTTGTACGACTCCAGGCTCACCGAGCCCGCGGCGGCCCGGACTATGCCGCCCGAGAGGTCTTCAACCTGGTCAGACCGGTTTCCCGCAGCCCCGCCTCAGAGGGGCGTCTGTGATACGTGAGAGAGTCTGAAGCGTGAGCGAGACACCGTCGAACACCCTGCAATACCGCTTTGACGGGCCAGAAGAGGCTCCCGTCCTGATCTTGGGTCCCTCCCTGGGCACCACCTGGCACATGTGGGACCGCCAGGTCCCCGAGCTGACCAGGCAGTGGCGCGTCTTCCGGTTCGACCTGCCCGGCCACGGCGGCGCTCCCGCGTACCCGGCGGGCTCGGTCACCGATCTCACCACACGGCTGCTGACCACCCTCGAAGGGCTCGGCGTGCAGCGCTTCGGCTACGCCGGCTGCGCGCTCGGCGGTGCCGTCGGCATCGAGCTGGCCCTGCGCCACCCCGAGCGGCTCGCCTCCCTCGCGCTGATCGCCGCCTCGCCCCGCTTCGGCACGGCCGACGAGTTCCGCCAGAGAGGCGTGATCGTCCGCACGAACGGCCTCGACCCCATCGCCCGCACCGCGCCCGAGCGCTGGTTCACCGGCGGGTTCGCCGCCGCGCAGCCCGCGATCACCGAGTGGGCCGTGCAGATGGTCCGCACCACCGACCCCGGCTGCTACATCGCCTCCTGCGAGGCCCTCGCCTCCTTCGACGTCCGGGCCGAACTCGGGCGCGTCGGCGTGCCGACCCTGGTCCTCGTCGGCTCCGACGACCAGGTCACCGGCCCGGCCGAGGCCCGCACCCTGGTCGCGGGCATCCCGGACGCCCGCCTCGCCGTCGTCCCCGGCGCCTCCCACCTGGTGCCCGTCGAACAGCCCGCCGCGGTCACCGACCTCCTCGTACGGCACTTCTCCACCGCCTGGCAGCCCGCCTTCGAGACCTCCACCGGCCAGAACGCCCTGCCGGCCGCCGCCCTCAAGCCGGTCCTGTCCGCCGCCCCCGCGCAGCCCGTCCAGACCGGGCCCGTCGCCGAGATCGGCCCCGTCGCCGTACCGCCGCAGGCCCAGGGGCGGCCCGACCCGTACGACGCCGGCATCAAGGTCCGCCGCGAGGTGCTGGGCGACGCGCACGTCGACCGGGCGCTGGCACAGGCCGACGAGTTCTCCGGGGACTTCCAGGAGTTCATCACCCGCTACGCCTGGGGCGAGATCTGGGACCGGCCCGGCCTCGACCGGCGCACCCGCAGCTGCGTCACCCTCACCGCGCTGGTCGCCGGCGGCCACCTGGACGAGCTGGCCTTCCACACCCGGGCCGCCCTGCGCAACGGCCTCACCCCCGGCGAGATCAAGGAAGTCCTGCTCCAGGCGGCCGTCTACTGCGGCGTGCCCGCGGCGAACAGCGCGTTCAAGGTGGCCCAGCAGGTCATCCGCGAGGAGACCACGCCCCAGGAGTGAACCCGTCCCGCGGCTCCGGAGGCAGGATGGAGACCATGAAGCTCACGAAGAAGTCGCACGCCTGCGTCCGCCTCGAGAAGGACGGGCGGACGCTCGTCCTGGACCCCGGGGGATTCAGCGAGGAGGACGCCGCGCTCGGCGCGGACGCGATCCTCGTCACCCACGAGCACCCCGACCACTTCGACGAGTCCCGGCTGCGCGCCGCGATGGAGAACAACCCGGCCGCCGAGATCTGGACCCTGACGTCGGTCGCCGAGAAGATCTCGGCCGCCTTCCCGGGCCGCGTCCACACCGTCGGCCACGGCGACACCTTCACCGCCGCCGGTTTCGACGTCCAGGTCCACGGCGAACTCCACGCGGTGATCCACCCGGACATCCCGCGCATCACCAACGTCGGCTACCTCGTCGACGGCGGCAAGGTCTTCCACCCCGGCGACGCCCTCACCGTCCCCGACCACCCGGTCGAGACCCTGATGCTCCCCGTCATGGCCCCCTGGAGCAAGATCTCCGAGGTCATCGACTACGTCCGCGAGCTGAAGCCGCAGCGCGCCTACGACATCCACGACGCCCTCCTCACCGACCTGGCCCGCCCCATCTACGACCGCCAGATCGGGCAGCTCGGCGGCTCGGAACACCTGCGGCTGACGCCCGGGGACTCCGCCGAGCTCTGAGGCCCGCGGGGGAGCGGACCGCGTTGTCAGACCCTCCGGGTAGGTTGTGGGACATGCGCATCGCGACCTGGAACGTGAACTCGATCACCGCCCGCCTGCCGCGCCTCCTGGCCTGGCTGGAGAGCAGCGGCACGGACGTGCTGTGCCTCCAGGAGGCCAAGGTCGCCGAGGACCAGTTCCCGGCGGAGCAGCTGCGCGAGCTGGGCTACGAGTCGGCGGTCCACGCCACCGGCCGGTGGAACGGCGTGGCGGTGCTCTCCCGCGTCGGCATCGAGGACGTCGTCAAGGGCCTGCCCGGCGACCCCGGCTTCGACGGCTCGGTGGAGCCCCGCGCCATCTCGGCCACCTGCGGCCCGCTCCGCGTCTGGTCGGTCTACGTGCCGAACGGCCGTGAGGTGGACCACCCGCACTACGCCTACAAGCTCCAGTGGTTCGAGGCCCTCAAGGCGGCCGTCGCCGGTGACGCGGCGGGCAGCCGCCCCTTCGCGGTGATGGGCGACTACAACGTGGCGCCGACGGACGACGACGTCTTCGACCCCGCCTTCTTCGAGGGCTCCACCCACGTCACGCCCGCCGAGCGCGCCGCCCTCGCATCCCTGCGCGAGGCCGGGCTGTCGGACGTGGTCCCGCGGCCCCTCAAGTACGAGCACCCCTTCACGTACTGGGACTACCGCCAGCTCTGCTTCCCCAAGAACCGCGGCATGCGCATCGACCTGGTCTACGGCAACCAGCCGTTCGCGAAGGCCGTCAAGGACGCGTACGTGGACCGCGAGGAGCGCAAGGGCAAGGGCGCCTCGGACCACGCCCCGGTCGTGGTGGACCTGGACGTCTAGACGGCCACCCCTACGGCTTCAGCAGCCGCAGGTCCACCGAGTCCGCCAGGGCCGCCAGCCCCGCGTCGCCCGGATGCAGATGGTCCCCGCTGTCGTACGCGGGCAGCATCCGGGACGGCCGCTGCGGATCCCGCACGACCGCGTCGAAGTCGAGGACGCCGTCGAAGACCCCGCCGCCCCGGATCCACTCGTTCACCGCGACCCGCTCGGCGTCGACGGCGGCCGTGCACCGCGCCTCGCCCTCGCACGGCAGGATCGTCGCCGCGAGCATCCTCAGGCCCCGGGCGTGCCCGCGCGCCGCGATCTCCCGCAGCCCGACGATCACCTGCTGCGCGGAGGTGTCCCAGCGCAGGTCGTTGACGCCCTCGAAGACGACCGCCGTACGCGCCGACGGCTGCGCCAGGACGTCCCGGTCGAACCGGTGCAGGGCGCTCACCCCGGCGGTGTCCGTGGACACCCCGTCGCCGGGATAGCGGTCGCTGACCACCCGGTTGCCCGAGATCCCCTGGTTCAGCACGCCATAGCGCGGGACGGCGTTCTGCCGCAGCAGCCGGCCGGCCAGGACGTCCGGCCAGCGCCGGTTCGCGTCCACCGTGGACTTGTCGCCGTCGGTGATCGAGTCCCCGAGCAGCACCACGGACCCGGGCCCGCCGCCCACGTCGACCCCCGCGAGCAGCGGCCAGCTGCCGATCACCGAGGTGTACGCCCCCGCCGAGCCGTCCGCCGCGTGATCGCCGGGCTCGCTGAGGTACGACCGCTGCTGCGCGAGCCGGTGCACGGGCGCCGCCGGCACCGGGCCGGGCAGGTGGAAGCTCACCAGCAGGTCGGTGTCCGCGGGCACCGCGAAGCCGAGCGGATCGCTGTACGCCTGCGCCCCGGCCGGGATCTCCACGCCCGCCGCCCCGCCGAAGGACAACGGCACCGGGGCGCCCCGCGAGGCCGCGCCCGACGCCCGCACCGCCACCGTCGCGCTCCCGATCCGTACCGGCGCCGCCGCGAACGTGTTGTCGAACCGCACCCGCACCCGGGGCCCGCCGGCCGAGGTGTGCACCACCAGCCGCAGCGTCCGGTCCGTCCAGGGACCCACCGCGGCGTAACCGCCCGTGGCCGTCGTCCAGCTGCCCGTCCAGCCCTGCGTGGCGGTCCGTACCGACACCGCGAAGACGTGCAGTCCGGCCGCCCTCGGCAGCCGGACGGAGACGACCGCGCGTCCCGGCGCGAGCGGCACCGTCACGACGTACAGGCGGGCCCGCTCGGCGAGTTGCCCGCCGGGCGTGTTGATGTGCGGCAGGGCCACGGCCTTCGTGGCGAGCGGCCCGGTGCGCCAGTCCGGCGCCGTGAGCCGGTAGCCGGAGCGGGTGCCGTCGGCGTACCCGATCGTGCCCGCGCCGCCCACGTCCGTGCCGGCGGTGCCCGCCACCAGGAAGGCGAGGCCGTCACCGCGCCCCGTGACGCGGACGTCCTGCCCGGCGGCGCGGACGTTGTCCGGCTCGCCGGACTGCCGCTTCGGCCAGGTCAGCCGGGCGCCCTGGACGGTGAGGGTCCGGCCGGGCGTCCAGCCGGCGGCCGCGAGGTCACGCGCCGACAGGGAGGCGCCGGCCCCGTCGAAGTCCGCTTCGGCGGGCCGGCCGTCGTCGCTGACGGCGCTGTTGTCGAACAGCCGCTCCAGCGGCACCGGCGCGGCCGGTCCGCTCTCGGCGGCCCGCGCCGACACCGCCGGGACCAACGACCCGCACAGGGTCAGGACGACCAGGATCCCCCGGACACATCGGCGCACGGCCGACTCCTCCCGCTCATCGACACACGACGCGACACCACGAAAGCCAGGGACGGGACAGCAGACGTGGAACAGAAGACGTGGAACAGAAGACGTGGAACAGAAGATGTGGACAGAAGACGTAACGAAAGCCGAGACGCTGGACGCACGGTGAAGCTAGGGAGACAACAGGGACCCGTCAACGAGCCAGGCGCGAACTCGGCGTGAACTCGACCGTCACCGACGGCCCGCGCGCCTGTGGTGCGTACGGCGGTACGAATGACACGCTGGACGTATGAACATCCCTTTCCTGGGCAACCGGCGCCAGAAGGTGGGGTTCCCCGATCCGGCGGGCATCGCGGAACTCCTCGCCGAGTGCGAACTGCTCCGCTCCCAGGCGTCCCGGGAGGGTGTCCGGCTGGACGACTCGGCGGCCTCCCTGGAGGCGCTCGACCAGCTCGTCCCGCGCTGGCGGGACGACGAGGAGACCCTGACCTGGCTCGGCAACGACGCCGGGCTGTACCTGGGCACCGTCATCGTGCGTACCGTCCCGGGAGCCGCCTGGGAGATCCGGTCCGACGGGCAGCCCGTCGTACGGCTGGCCTCCGGCCGGGAGTTCGACGTCGTGGACTCGGGGCACGAATGGGCCGCGTACGGCGTGCCGGAGCTGTCGCAGCTGTACGCCGAGGTCGCGGAGACCTGAGCCCCGAGGCCGTAACCTTTGGCCCAAAGTCCGACGTAAATACGGCTAATGATCGAAAAGTGCGTGTCGCCCTACAACTTCGATCTTGCCTGGATACGTTGCGGCAACCACCACACAGCTGAGAGTGAGTAGGGCTGAGCATGGCCGTCGATCCGCTGATCGAGCTGCGTGACGTCAACAAGCACTTCGGGGAGCTGCATGTCCTGCGGGACATCAACCTCACTGTCGGCCGGGGGGAGGTGGTCGTGGTCATCGGCCCCTCGGGGTCGGGGAAGTCGACCCTGTGCCGGGCGATCAACCGGCTGGAGACCATCGAGTCCGGCCAGATCGTCCTCGACGGGCAGCCCCTGCCGGACGAGGGCAAGCCCCTGGCCCGGCTGCGCGCCGATGTCGGCATGGTCTTCCAGTCGTTCAACCTCTTCGCGCACAAGACGGTGCTGCAGAACGTCTCCCTGGGGCAGGTCAAGGTCCGCGGGCGCCGGAAGGAGGACGCCGACCGACGCTCCCGTGAACTCCTCGACCGGGTCGGCGTCGCCGACCAGGCGGACAAGTACCCGGCGCAGCTCTCCGGCGGTCAGCAGCAGCGTGTGGCCATCGCCCGCGCCCTGGCCATGGAGCCCAAGGCGATGCTCTTCGACGAGCCGACCTCGGCCCTCGACCCGGAGATGATCAACGAGGTGCTGGAGGTCATGCGGCAGCTCGCCCGCGACGGCATGACCATGATCGTGGTCACGCACGAGATGGGCTTCGCCCGCTCGGCCGCCAACCGCGTCGTCTTCATGGCCGACGGCCGGATCGTCGAGGACCGCACGCCCGACGAGTTCTTCACCAACCCCAGCAGCGACCGCGCCAAGGACTTCCTCTCCAAGATCCTCAAGCACTGAACGGGCGGGCACCGGACGGCTCGTCGCATCGGACCTCGACTACGATGTGCCCTTCATCCTTGTCGGAGAGGGGGCTTCGCCAGAGTCCGCCGATCCCGTCCGGGATGAGCTGACCGCCCGCCCGGTCCACGGGGCCTTCCCGTCGGGTGCGGCCCCCGAGGCCCGTACGGCCACGGGGGCGGCGGTTCACATCGGCCAGGCCCGTCCGGCGGCAGCCGGAGATCACTGCTCGCGCAGCGGCACCGACACGTACGACGGGTCGTTCGCCGGCGAGGAGAAGGTCAGCTGCGCGCCGGACGGGTTGTGCTCGATGTAGAGCGGGTCGACCGTGTCGACGACCAGGGCGAGGCGATGCCCGGCCGGGACGTCGTAGGCCGTGGAGTACAGCTCCAGGTCGACGCCGAACGGCTTCCCGGGGGTGCGCCCGTGGAAGGTGTACGGCGCGTGGGTGACCAGCTTGCCGAGGCCGAGCGGCCCCACGTCGTACAGGTAGGCGACGAGGGTGCCGCTCTCCTTGGTCGGGGTGAGGGTCGTGTGCAACCTGGTCGTCCCGCGCACCTGTTGGGCCGTGGCGTACTTCTCCGACTGCCACACGGCGGCCCAGCGGCGGGGGAGCAGCGGGATCGAGGCCATCGGGGGCAGCTGGGCCACCTGGTCGAGGATGCTGGACAGGAAGACGACCCCGCCGTCCGCGCCCGAGTTCACGTTCGCACGGATGGTCTTCGAGCCCGCGAGGGCGATCTTCCGGTCGTCCGCGCCGACCGACTTCCAGTCCGGGTAGCCCTCGTAGCCGCCCGCGGCGCGGGACTTGAGCCGGACCGGCTGCTCGTGATCGACGCCGTTGTCCTCGCCCCGCAGGTAGTGGTCGAACCAGCGCTCGGTGTCCTGCCAGACGTCGTTGGGCAGCCCGAACAGGCCGGTCAGCTCGGCGGTGGCGTGGTCGCCGGGCCGCAGCTCCAGCCGCTTGGGGCCGGTCAGCTTCTCGTAGAAGTCGGCGTACTGGTTGGGCGGGAAGACCGAGTCGCCCCAGGCGTTGGCGAGCATGATCGCCGCGCCGTTCTTGTTGATCTGGTCGACGTAGGTCGCAGCGGAACGTTTCTTCCCCCAGGCGATGAGCTCCGGCTCCTTCGCCAGGTTGGAGGCGTAGAAGTCGTCGAAGATCCGCCGGAGTTCGGCGCTCTGCCGGCCCGTCACCACGCTCGCGCCGTCCAGCAGGGCGGCCGCCTGGACGTGCTGGGTGCGTCCGGCGTAGATCGAGTCGATCAGATCGGCCCAGCCGCTCAGTGCGGCGACGGCCCTGACCCGCTTGTCGTGCGCGGCGGTGAGCAGGCTGATGCCGGCGCCGTAGGAGACGCCCGCCATGCCGACGCGCCCGGCGTCCGAGGGGGTGTGCGCGAGCGCCCAGTCGATGACCTTCGAGGCGTCGGCGACGTCGGGTGGGCCCGCCACTTCTATCTCGCCGCCGGACTGCCAGAAGCCGCGCACGTTGTACGTGACCACGACGTACCCGGAGTCGGCGAGTTTCTGGGCCTGGGCCAGGTACTCGACCTGGGGCAGGCCCCAGCTCGTGGGCATGACGAGCAGCGGGTAGCGGCGCGTGCCGTCGGAGCCGGCCGGGGTGACGACGTTGGCCTTGAGGACGGTGCCGCCCTCGCCGCTGATGTCGACGAAGCGGACGGGGTTCGGCGCCGCCTGGGCGGTGGGGGCGATTCCGAGGGCGGTGCCGGCGACCAGGGTCGCCGAGACGGCGCCTACGGCGGTGGTGCGCAGGGCCTTGCGGTGGGGTCCCACGGTCACTCCTCACTCGTGTCAGTGCAAAGTGACCGAACGGTAACCTCACCCCCTTACCAGGGGTAACCCGTCGGTAAGTTACGTGGCGGTAACGATCGTTGAGAAGTGGAGGAACTCAGGAGGCGCGGTGCGAAGTGCGTGGAGCCGCGGCGGCCGGCGCGGTCTGCGCCGCGCGCGTCACGTCGTCCACCAGCTCGACGACGTCCGGACCATAGGCCTGCGAGTTGATCACCTTGAGCAGCAGGACGAAAGAGCTGTTGCCGTACTTGCGGGCCAGCCGCTCGTGGTGGCGGGCGAGGTAGCGGGTGGTGGCCTGGTTGGTGATCGACGTCTGGCCACAGAAGAGGAACACCGGACGGGTGTTCTGGCTGCGCTCCGCGGTGAGCCGCGCGAGCAGCGCGTACTCCTCCCTGCCGTTCTCCACGCGGTACCGCTCGGAGCCCACCAGGAACGATCCCCGGTCCGGGCCCGGTTCGGCGTCGACGTTCACCCGCACGCCCGGCAGCAGGGAGGACAGATGGGCCGCCATCCGGCGGTTCGACGCCGGACCGCCCACGCAGAACTCGGTGCGCTCGCCGAAGCCCTGACGGGCCGTGTCGTGCGGGAGGATCTGGGCGTGGGCGTTGCAGTCCTTGATCAGCGCGGCCAGTTCGAGCAGCGCGAACACGTCGTAGCGCATCACCGCGAACTCCGGTCCGCCGGCGCCCCGGTTCACCACCAGCAGCGACTCGGAGTTGTCCGGCAGCCCGAAGAACGCCTGCTTGCGGCGCAGCCTGCGCCGCCACAGGTAGGTGCGGGCCACCCAGCCGAGCGCGGCGCTGATGCCCGCCGCTATCACGCCCAGGACGATGTTGCGCACGTCGTCATTCATGGGCGCGCATGGTAGCGGGCCGAGCGGACACGCGTTCGGCGCCTTCCTGACGAGGGCATGTCCATGAATTAAGCTGCGCGGACGGCCCTTGACTGGAGGTGCGGATGCGTCGCCCTGTCGCACGGAATCTGACGGTCCTGGCGGTTTCGGCCGCCGTGGTGGCTTCGGTGGGGGCCGCGGCGCCACCCGCCGCGCAGAGCCCCGGAGGTGGGAAGACCCCCCTGGCCGTCGGCTACGGCGGCGCCGTCTCCAGCGTCGATCCCGACGCCTCCGCCGCCGGGATCGAGGTCCTCAGGAAGGGCGGCAACGCCGTCGACGCGGCCGTCGCCACGGCCGCCGCGCTCGGCGTCACCGAGCCCTACTCCGCCGGCATCGGCGGAGGCGGCTACTTCGTCTACTACGACGCCAAGTCCCGCACGGTGCGCACCATCGACGGCCGCGAGACCGCCCCGCTGAGCGCCGACGAGAACCTGTTCGTCGAGAACGGCAAGCCCGTCCCCTTCGCCGAAGCCGTCAGCAGCGGCCTGAGCGTCGGCACGCCGGGCACGCCCGCCACCTGGCAGACGGCGCTCGACCGGTGGGGCAGCAAGCGGCTGGCCGGCGTCCTGAAGCCGGCCGAGCGACTCGCCCGCGACGGCTTCACCGTCGACGAGACGTTCCGCGCGCAGACCGCGTCCAACGAGGCCCGCTTCCGCTACTTCCCGGACACCGCGGACCTCTTCCTGCCGGGCGGACGGCTGCCGGTCGTGGGCTCCACCTTCAAGAACCCCGACCTCGCGCGCACCTACGCCGAGTTGGGACGCAAGGGCGTCGGGGCGCTCTACCACGGCCCGCTCGGACGGGACATCGTCGATACGGTCAACAAGCCGCCGGTCGACCCGGCTTCGGGCTGGAACGCCCGCCCGGGCGACCTGTCCGTGAAGGACCTGGCTGCGTACCGCACCAAGCTCCAGGCTCCGACCAGGACCTCCTACCGGGGCCTCGGCGTCTACTCCATGGCGCCCTCCTCCTCCGGGGGCACCACGGTCGGCGAGGCGCTCAACATCCTGGAGCGGACCGACCTGTCCAAGGCGAGCGAGGCGGAGTACCTGCACCGGTACATCGAGGCGAGCCGGATCGCGTTCGCCGACCGCGGCCGCTGGGTGGGCGACCCGGCCTTCGAGGACGTGCCGACGAAGGAGCTGCTGTCGCAGCGGTTCGCCGACTCGCGGGAGTGCCTCATCAAGGACGACGCGGTGCTCACCAGCCCCGTGGCGCCGGGGGATCCGCGCGACCCCAAGGCCTGCGACTCAGGGGGTACGGCCGCTCCCACCACGTACGAGGGCGACAGCACCACGCATCTGACCGTGGCCGACAAGTGGGGGAACGTCGTTTCCTACACCCTCACCATCGAGCAGACCGGTGGCAGCGGGATCACCGTGCCCGGGCGGGGGTTCATCCTCAACAACGAGTTGACGGACTTCTCCTTCACGCCGGCGAACCCGGCCGTGCACGACCCGAACCTGCCGGGACCGGGGAAGCGGCCGCGGTCCTCGATGTCGCCGACGATCGTCCTCGACCGGCAGGACAGGCCCGTGGTGGCGCTGGGGTCGCCGGGCGGGGCGACGATCATCACGACCGTGCTGCAGACGCTCACGGGGTTCCTGGACCGGGGGCTGCCGCTCGTCGACGCGATCGCGGCGCCCCGGGCCAGTCAGCGGAATGCCGCGCAGACGGAGCTGGAGCCGGGCCTCGACGCCCAGGTGAGGAAGCGGCTCGAGGCGATCGGGCACTCGTTCAAGGCCAACCCGGAGATCGGGGCGGCCACGGGTGTTCAGCGGCTGCCCGGGGGGAAGTGGCTTGCAGCCGCTGAGACCGTGCGGCGCGGTGGGGGGTCGGCGATGGTGGTGCGGCCTGTGCGTTGAGGGGCACGTGCGGGCGGGCGGGGGCTGGTCGCGCAGTTCCCCGCGCCCCTATCGGGGCGCAGCACTCTGCGTCTCAAACACCAGGCGGTCGTCCTCCACCGTCACCGTCACCCGGCCGCCCTGCTCGACCCTGCCGTCCAGCAGCAGGCGTGACAGTTCGTTGTCCACCTCGCGCTGGATCGTGCGGCGGAGCGGGCGGGCGCCGTACTCCGGCTGGTAGCCGCGGTCGGCCAGCCAGTCCACCGCGCGGTCGGTGAACGTCACCGTGATGCCCTTGTCCTGGACGAGGGAGCGGGTGCGGTCCAGCAGCAGGTTGGTGATCTGCCGCAGCTGTTCCGTGGAGAGCTGGCGGAAGACGACGATCTCGTCGATACGGTTGAGGAACTCGGGGCGGAAGTGCTCGCGCAGGGGCCGCAGGATCTGCTCCCGGCGGGCCTCCTCGTCCGCGTCGGCGCCGCCCGACGCGAAGCCCACGGAGGCGCCGCGGCGGGTGATCGCCTCCGAGCCGAGGTTGCTGGTCATGACGATGACCGTGTTGGTGAAGTCCACCGTCCGGCCCTGCGAGTCGGTCAGCCGGCCGTCGTCGAGGACCTGGAGCAGGATGTTGAAGACGTCCGGGTGGGCCTTCTCCACCTCGTCCAGCAGCAGCAGCGAGTAGGGGTGGCGGCGGACGACCTCGGTGAGCTGGCCCGCCTCCTCGTGGCCGACGTAGCCGGGCGGGGCGCCGACCAGGCGGCTGACGGTGTGCCGCTCCTGGTACTCGCTCATGTCGAGGCGGACCATGCGGTCCTCGCTGCCGAACAGGGCCTCGGCGAGCGCCCGGGCCAGCTCGGTCTTGCCGACGCCCGTCGGGCCGAGGAACAGGAAGCTGCCGATCGGCCGGTCCGGGCTCGCGAGCCCGGCGCGGGAGCGCAGCACCGCGTCGGAGACGACCCGTACGGCCTCGTCCTGGCCGATCACCCGCTGGTGCAGATGCTCCTCCAGGCCCAGCAGGCGGTCCTTCTCCTCCTGGGTGAGGCTGCTGACCGGGATGCCCGTCTGCCGCGACACGACCTCCGCGATCGCCTCGGCCCCGACAACCAGGTCCTGGCCCTCGTCGACCTCGCCGTCGCCACCGGCCTCGGTGATCCGCTGCTTCAGCTCCATGATCCGGTCGCGCAACTGGGTGGCCTGCTCGTACTGTTCGTCCGCGACCGCCTGGTCCTTGTCCCGGGTCAGCTGCTCCAGCTCCCGCTCCATGGCCCGCACGTCCGTGCCCTTGGTCCGGGCCCGCAGCCGCACCCGGGCACCGGCCTGGTCGATCAGGTCGATCGCCTTGTCGGGCAGCCGGCGGTCGGTGAGGTAGCGGTCGGACAGCTCCACCGCGGCGACCAGCGCCTCGTCGGTGTAGCGGACCTGGTGGTGGGCCTCGTAGCGGTCCTGGAGGCCGCGCAGGATCTCGATCGCGTCGGCGGGGGTCGGCTCGGGCACCATGATCGGCTGGAAGCGGCGGGCCAGCGCCGCGTCCTTCTCGATGCGGCGGTACTCCTCCAGCGTGGTGGCGCCCACGATGTGCAGCTCGCCCCGGGCGAGGGCCGGCTTGAGGATGTTGCCGGCGTCCATCGAGCCGCCCTCACCGCCACCGGCACCGGCGCCCACGACCGTGTGCAGCTCGTCGATGAAGATGATGAGCTGGTCGGAGTGGGCGCGGATCTCGCTGACGATGTTGTTCATCCGCTCCTCGAAGTCACCCCGGTAGCGGGTGCCCGCGACCACGCCCGTCAGGTCCAGGGCGACCACGCGGCGCCCGATCAGCACGTCCGGCACGTCCGCCTCGGAGATACGCTGCGCCAGCCCCTCCACGATGGCGGTCTTGCCGACGCCGGCGTCACCGATCAGCACGGGGTTGTTCTTGCCGCGGCGGGAGAGGACCTCGACGGTCTGCTCGATCTCCTGGTCCCGGCCGATCACCGGGTCGATCCGGCCGTGCCGGGCCAGCTCGGTGAGGTCGCGGCCGTACTTGTCGAGGGTCGGCGTGTTCGTCGGACGCGGCCGCTCGGCCTGGGGTGCCTCGGGCGCCTCGGGCGGCTCGGAGGGGGCGAAGCGGGCCGCGTTCAGGATGTGTCCGGCCGCCGAGTCGGGGTTCGAGGCCAGGGCGCTGAGCACGTGCTCCGGGCCGATGTAGCCGTAGCCGCGGGCCCGCGCCATGTCGTGCGCGTCCAGCAGGGCCCGCTTGGCCGCCGGGGTGAGGGAGAGCGCGGTCGGCGGCGGTGCGTCGTTCGGGCTGTGCTGGGCCGGGCCCGACCGCTCGTCGATCTGCGACGCCAGCGAGTCCGGGTTCGCGCCGGCCTTGCTGAGCAGGGTCCGGGTGGGTTCGGTGGCGAGCGCCGCCCGCAGCAGGTGTTGCGTGTCGAGGTCGCGGCTGCCGTGCTCGGCGGCGTACTGGGCGGCGCCGCGGACGAGCTCCCGGGCCGGCTGGCTGAGCAGCCGGCCGAGGTCGATCTGCCGGGGACCCGGACGCGGTCCGCCGAAGAAGCGTGCGAGGAATTCTCCGAAGGGATCCGAGCCGTAGCCCTCCGGGCTGCTGAAGCCGCTGCTCATGGGCCTTCCGTTCCCGGCGTCCCCGGCGCGCGGGCGGGGGACGCCCTCGCTGGTCGACGTGCCGGGGTCGGGTAACCCGGGTGGCAGCCCGTTACACCTGGGGCGCGCTCGTAGAACACCTTCGCACGATCGCCGACAAGGGGCACCTTCGGGACATGTCCGGGTGAACCGGTCGGATGTCAGCGCGCGGTCAGGATCCTCGGACCCGCGTCCGTGATCGCCACCGTGTGCTCGGCGTGGGCCGCGCGGGAGCCGTCGTTCGTCTTCAGGGTCCAGCCGTCGGGGGCCGCGTGGTAGTCGTCCGTGCCGCCCGCGATGACCATGGGCTCGATCGCCAGCACCATGCCGTGCCGCAGGCGCATGCCACGCCCCGGCCGGCCCTCGTTCGGCACGCCGGGGTCCTCGTGCATCCGGCGGCCGATGCCGTGGCCGCCGAAGCCGTCGGGGATGCCGTAGCCCGCGCCGCGGCAGACCGTGCCGATCGCGTGGGCGATGTCGCCGATGCGGTTGCCGACGACGGCCGCCTCGATGCCGGCCGCGAGGGCGCGCTCGGCGGTCTCGATCAGGCGCAGGTCGGCCTCGCGCGGAGTGCCGACGATGAAGCTGAGCGCGGAGTCGCCGACCCAGCCGCCCAGCTCGGCGCCGAAGTCGATCGACACGAGGTCGCCGTCGCGCAGGCGGTAGCGGGTCGGGATGCCGTGCACGATCGCGTCGTTCACCGAGACGCAGAGGACGGCGGGGAACGGGGTCGGCGCGAAGGAGGGCCGGTACCCGAGGAACGGCGAGGTCGCGCCCGCCTCGCGCAGCACGTCGTGTGCCACCTCGTCCAGTTCCAGCAGGGAGACGCCCACGCCGGCGGCCTTCCGCGCGGCCGTCAGCGCACGGGCGACGACCTGCCCCGCCTCGTACATGGCATCGATCGATGTGTCCGTCTTCAGCTCCACCATGCCAATTACTATACCGGTATTAGAATGGGGGCATGGTGCGCACCCCTCTCACCCCCGAAGAGCGCGAACGCGGCGAGCGGCTGGGCAAGCTGCTGCGTGAGGCGCGTGGCGACCGGAGCATGGCCGAGATCGCGGCGAGCGCGGGCATCTCCGCCGAGACCCTCCGCAAGATCGAGACCGGGCGGGCCCCGACCCCGGCCTTCTTCACGGTGGCCGCGCTGGCCGGCGTGCTCGGGCTGTCCATGGACGAACTGGCGGGGCGGTGTGTCCTCGTGCCGCTCTGAGGCTGCTGAGGCTCCTGCGTCCCGTGTGAAAACTGCCCGTAGCACCGCTGTAACACGACTGGTGTTGCCTACGGGGCGGAGTGCTCCGGTCTGGCGGGAGTTGAGCGATGGCAGCGGATCAACTCCCAGCCGAGGTGCGGGAGTTCGCGAACTACCTGGACGGTCTGCTGGCACGTCTCGATCCGTCCGGCGGCTGGTGCGCCGTGTTCTGGCAGCGTGACCCCGAGGGGATGCGGGCCTGCCTCGACGGGCGCGAGATGCCGCCCTGGGACGTGGTGGATGCGCTGCTGCGGGACCTCGCCGGGCAGTACGGCCCCGGGGGCGCCGGGCCGGAGACGGAACGCGCCCGCTCGCTGCATGCCGCCGCGCTGGCCGCGTTCGACAGCCGGCCCGGGGGCCGGGACGCGCTCGGGGACCTGCTGGACGTCATGCTCCGCGAGCAGCGGTTCGCCGCCGAACGCCAGGCCGGCCTGGCCCGGCAACTGGCCTCCGCCACCACTCGCGAGCAGGCCGACGCCCTCCGGGTGGACCTCGCGTGGGCCCGAGACGACCACGAACGCGCGACCGCCCGCTGCGCGGAACTCAGGGCGCGGATGGCATACCTGGACCGGCAGCCGCCCGGGTCGAGCCCGCTGCCGACCCCCCGGCGCGGCGACCACCGCGAAGCGGACCCCTGGCCGCGGACCGACGGTGGCGGACCGGAGGCCGCGGGGTGGGCGCGGGGTGGTGAAACAGCAGGTGATACGCGCGGGTACGGCAGCGGGCCGGTGGCCCCGGGCGGGCCGGAGACGGGTGGCGCGGCCGCCGGCGGTGAGCACGGTTCCCTGCGGGGCGGGAATGCTTGGGAAGCCGTGCGCGGGTACGGCAGCGGGCCGGCGGTCCCGGGCGGGCCGGAGACAGGTGGCGCGGCCTCCGGCGAGCGCGGTTCCCCCCGGGGCGGGGGCCCTCGGGAAGCCGTCGCCCAGGGCAGCGCCCATGCCCTCACGGATTCGGGCCCTGCCTCGGAGACGCTCGTCAGGCCCTCGGCGTTTCCCGAGTCGGCCCCCGTCGCTCCGCAGACCCTTGTCGCCCCCGAACCCCCTGCCCCCCACCCCTCCGCCTCCAAGCAACGCAAGCGGCGGCGCGGCAGTGCTCGCTTCGCGGGGATGGGGGAGGAGGACGCCGCGCCCGTCGTCGTGCCGCCCACCGACGTGCCCGCGGCCACCGTGCCCGCGCCCGTCGCCGGCCGCACCCCGCGCGGCGCGCGCTTCGCCGGGGCCGCCCAGGAGGCCGTCGGGGAGCGCGCGGCACCGGAGGCAGGCCAGGCAGGTGCGGCCAGCCCGGCCGGTGCGGTCGGCCCGGCGGACTGGACCGAGGTCGCGCGGGCCGTCGAGACGCTGGCGCGGCTCCGCGGGGAGGGGCGCAGCGGGGAGGCGCACGCACTGCTGGTCGAGGCCGCGTACTGGGCCCCCGCCCGGCTCCCGCTGCTCGCCCGCGAACTCGAACGCGCCGGACTCGGAGCGGACTGGCAGACCCTGCTCTGGGAGGCCGCCTCGCTGCCCGCAGGACGCCTGGTCGCGGCCGCTGACGCCCTGGCCGCGGCCGGGCGCGAGGGCGACGGGCAGCAGATGCTGCGCCAAGGGGTCTCCCGGCCCCCGGGCGAGGTCGGGGAGGCCGTCCTCGGGCTGGTCGCCGAGGGCCGCCGCCGTGAGGTGCGCGCACTGCTCGACGCGTACGTACGGACCCGGACCCCCGAGGAGGCCGCCCGCAGCGCCGAGCCCGATCCGCGGCGCCTGGTGCCGCTGCTGCTGGAGGCCGCCCAGGGCGTTTCGGACGAGCGCCGCTGGGATCTGCTGCACGCGCTCCGGGTCGCCGGACACGCCGTCTGACCGGCGCCGACGTGCCCCCGGCGACTCACCCACAGGAGTGCGAATCGCGCCCGGCCCCGCGGGTTGGCGACGATGGTCTTGGCAAGCCCGTGCCGGAGGCTTACGTTCGTGGCTCTACGGCCCGCTTCTACGGGCGTAGAGGCGCAGACGTCGCGTCGAAGGAGCAGCTCATGGCCAACGTCGTACGTGCCGCTCTGGTCCAGGCCGCCTGGACCGGCGACACCGAGTCCATGGTGGCGAAACACGAGGAGCACGCCCGCGAGGCGGCCCGCCGGGGCGCGAAGATCATCGGCTTCCAGGAAGTCTTCAACAGCCCCTACTTCTGCCAGGTCGAGGAGCCGGAGCACTACCGCTGGGCCGAGCCCGTCCCCGACGGACCGACCGTGCGGCGCATGCGGGCCCTCGCCAGCGAGACCGGCATGGTGATCGTCGCACCGGTGTTCGAGGCCGAGCAGCCCGGCTTCTACTACAACACCGCGGCCGTGATCGACGCCGACGGCACCTACCTCGGCAAGTACCGCAAGCACCACATCCCGCAGCTGAAGGGTTTCCGCGAGAAGTACTACTTCAAGCCGGGCAACCTCGGCTGGCCCGTCTTCGACACGGCCGTCGGCAAGGTCGGCGTCTACATCTGCTACGACCGCCACTTCCCGGAGGGCTGGCGGGAGCTGGGCCTGGCCGGGGCCCAGCTGGTCTACAACCCCTCCGCCACGCACCGGAGCCTGTCGTCCCACCTGTGGCGGCTGGAGCAGCCCGCGGCCGCCGTCGCCAACGCGTACTACATCGCCGCGATCAACCGCGTCGGGCAGGAGGAGTACGGCGACAACGACTTCTACGGGACGAGCTACTTCGTCGACCCGCGCGGGCAGTTCGTGGGGGACGTCGCCAGCGACAGCAAGGAGGAACTCGTGGTCCGGGACCTGGATCTCGACCTCATCGAAGAAGTGCGGCAGCAGTGGGCCTTCTACCGCGACCGCCGCCCCGACGCCTACGAAGGGCTGGTGCAGCCGTGACCGACGACCTCCTGGGCCGCCACCGGGCGGTACTCCCCGACTGGCTCGCCCTCTACTACGAGGAGCCGATCGAGATCACCCACGGCGAGGGCCGCCACGTCTGGGACGCCGAGGGCAACCGGTACCTCGACTTCTTCGGCGGCATCCTCACCACGATGACCGCGCACGCCCTGCCCGAGGTGACCAAGGCGGTGAGCGAGCAGGCCGGGCGGATCATCCACTCCTCGACCCTGTACCTCAACCGCCCGATGGTCGAACTCGCCGAACGGGTCGCCCAGTTGAGCGGCATCCCGGACGCCCGGGTCTTCTTCACCACCTCCGGCACCGAGGCCAACGACACCGCCCTGCTGCTGGCGACGGCGTACCGGCGCAGCAACACGATCCTGGCGATGCGCAACAGCTACCACGGCCGCTCCTTCAGCTCCGTCGGCATCACCGGCAACCGCGGCTGGTCCCCGACCTCGCTCTCCCCGCTGCAGACGCTGTACGTGCACGGCGGCGTCCGCACCCGCGGCCCGTACGCCTCGCTGAGCGACGACGACTTCATCGCCGCCTGCGTCGACGACCTGGTCGACCTGCTCGGCCACACCCGCCCCCCGGCCGCGCTGATCGCCGAGCCCATCCAGGGCGTCGGCGGCTTCACCTCCCCGCCGGACGGGCTCTACGCCGCCTTCCGCGAGGTGCTGCACGAGCGCGGCATCCTGTGGATCGCCGACGAGGTGCAGACCGGCTGGGGCCGCACCGGCGAGCACTTCTGGGGCTGGCAGGCCCACGGGCAGAACGGGCCGCCGGACATCATGACCTTCGCCAAGGGCATCGGCAACGGCATGTCCATCGGCGGGGTCGTCGCCCGCTCCGAGATCATGAACTGCCTGGACTCCAACAGCATCTCCACCTTCGGCGGCACCCAGATCACCATGGCGGCGGGCCTCGCCAACCTCAACTACCTGCTGGAACACGACCTCCAGGGCAACGCCCGGCGCGTCGGCGGCCTGCTCATCGAGCGGCTGCGGGCCGCCGCCGCCCCGGTCCCGGCCGTCCGCGAGGTCCGCGGGCGCGGCCTGATGATCGGCATCGAGATCACCAAACCCGGTACGGACGAGGCCGACCCGCAGACCGCGGCGGCCGTCCTGGAGGCGGCCCGCGCGGGCGGACTGCTGATCGGTAAGGGCGGCGGCCACAACACCAGCTCGCTGCGGGTCGCCCCGCCGCTGTCCCTCAACGTCGCGGAGGCCGAGGAGGGCGCCGCGATCCTCGAGAACGCTCTGAGGAGCATCCAGTAGCAGTGGACTGAACAAGGGAACCGTCACATGACCACCACCTGGGACGCCCTGGAACCGGCCCTGTCGGTGCGGCAGGTCCTCACCCTGGAGCGGGTGCTCGCCGGGGAGCCCGAGGTGGTGGCCGGCGCGAGCCACCTCGACCGGCCCGTCCGGTGGGTGCACGTCGCCGAGGCCGCCGACGTCGGCGTCATGCTCAGCGGCGGCGAGATGGTCCTCACCACCGGCGTGCTGCTCGCCGGGGACGAGGACAAGCAGGCCGAGTACGTCCGCTCGCTGCACCGCGCCGAGGCGGCGGCGGTCGTCCTCGGGCTCGGCCGGGCCTTCCCCTCCCCGCCGGACGTGATGCGCCGGGCCGCCGAGCGGTGCGGGCTGCCGATGGTGGTGCTGCACCGGCCGTTCCCCTTCGCCGAACTGACCGAGGAGGTCCAGTCCCGGCTGGTGCGGCGCAAGTTCGCCGCCGTCAGCCTCTCCGAGGCCGTCCGCACCGAACTCACCGCCCTCATCACCGCGGGCGCCCCGCTGCAGCGCCTGCTCGACGAGGTCGCCCGGCACAGCGCCTGCCCGGTCGTCGTCACCAACCTCGCCCACCGCGTCCTCGGCACGGCGGGGGAGCGGCCCGCGGTCGACGACGTGCTGCGCGACTGGGAGCGCATCGCCCGGCAGGCATGGGGGCACCGCCCAGGCCTTTCAGGCACTGGGGGAGGCACCGAGGGCGACGGCTGGATCCGGGCCGAACTGGGCGGACGCGGGGAGCGCTGGGGCCGGATCGTGCTGTGCGGCTACCGCGGCGACACCGCCACCGGACGGCTGCTGGCCGACCGCGCCGCCGAGGCCCTCGTCCTGCACCGCATGCTCGGCGGCGGCGCCGCCTGCTCCTGGGAGGAGCAGTCCGCGCAGAGCCTGCTGACCGACCTGGTCAGCGGTGTCGTACCGGCGCGGCAACTGCTGCCCCGGGCCCGGGCGGCCGGGCTTCCGGTCAACCGGCGGACGTTCGTCCCCCTGGTCGTCCGCGACGGCGACCCCCCGCGGCTGGAACGGCTGCTGCGGCTGCTGGGCCTGTCCGGGCTGGTCGCCGAGCTGGCCGACGGGGCCACCGCCGTGCTGCTCAGCCTCCCCCGCGACCAGGACGCGGACGCCCTCGCCGCGCACTTCGCGACCCGGCTGCGCACGGAGTCCGGCCGGGACCGCACGGTCGTCGCGGCGGCCGACCCCCGGGCCGCCTGGGACGACGTCCCCACCGGCCTGCGCGAGGCCCAGCACGTCGCGGACGCCGTCGCCGACTCCTCCGCCGCCCTCGCCCTCCCGCCGGTCGTCCGCCTCAAGGACGTCCACCTGCGGGGCCTGATCCGCCTGCTGCGCGACGACCCGCACGTGCAGTCCTTCGCGGAGCGGGAACTGGACGGGCTGCTGCGCGAGGCGGACGAGGACCTGCTGTCCGTGCTGCGCACCTACCTCGCCACCGGCCGCAACAAGTCCCGCACCGCCCAGCTCCACCACGTCTCCCGGCCGGCCCTCTACCGCCGCCTGGAGGCGATACAGGTCCGCCTCGGGGTGGACCTGGACGACTTCGAGCAGGCCGCCTCGGTGCACATCGCGCTCCTCGCGCACGACGCGCAACAGCAGTGAAACACGGAACCACCTGGGAAAACGGCGGTGAAACATGGGCCCACGCGAGAGTGACACGGTGGCACGCCGCACGCCCCGGGACGTGACACGGTGCAACTCAAAGAGGACGTCCCGGCTTCCTAGGCTCACGGCACACCGAGCGACCGGAGGTCCCGATGAGCCGAGTGATCCGTGCCGCCGTCTTCCAGACCGCCTGGACCGGCGACAAGGAATCGATGATCCAGGTCCACGAGCAGGCGGCCCGCGACGCCGCCGCGCAGGGCGCCCAAGTCCTCTGCTTCCAGGAGCTGTTCTACGGCCCGTACTTCTGCCAGGTGCAGGACCCGGCCTTCTACGAGTACGCCGAGCAGATCCCCGAGGGCCCCATCGTCCGCCGCTTCCAGGCCCTGGCGAAGGAACTGCGCCTCGTCCTCGTGCTGCCGATGTACGAGGAGGAGCAGCCCGGCGTCCTCTACAACACCGCCGCCGTGATCGACGCGGACGGCTCCTACCTCGGCAAGTACCGCAAGACGCACATCCCCCAGGTGAAGGGCTTCTGGGAGAAGTTCTACTTCCGGCCCGGCAACTCCGGCTGGCCCGTCTTCGACACCGCTGTCGGCAAGGTCGGCGTCTACATCTGCTACGACCGCCACTTCCCCGAGGGCTGGCGCGCCCTCGGCCTCGCGGGCGCCGAGATCGTCTTCAACCCCTCGGCCACCTCCCGGGGCCTGTCCGGCTACCTCTGGCAGCTGGAACAGCCGGCGGCGGCCGTCGCCAACGAGTACTTCATCGGCGCGATCAACCGGGTCGGCGTCGAGGAGTACGGCGACAACGACTTCTACGGCACGTCGTACTTCGTGGACCCGGAGGCCCAGTTCGTCGGCGAGGTGGCGAGCGACAAGGAGCCGGAACTGGTCGTCCGCGACCTGGACATGGCGAAGCTCCGAGAGGTCCGCGACCGCTGGCAGTTCTACCGGGACCGGGCGCCTGGAACGTACGGTCCGCTGACCGACCTCTAGGGGCGCGGGGAACTGCGCGACCAGCCACGTACAACCGTCACGTGCACACCGTGAGGAGCGACCGATGAGCCGTACAGTCATTCGCGGCGGCCTGGTGATCACCGCATCCGACGAGATCCACGCCGACGTCCTGATCGAGGACGGCCGCATCGCCGCCCTCGCCGCCACCGGCACACCCGCCGCCGGCACCTTCACCGCCGACCGGGTCATCGACGCCACAGGAAAGTACGTCATCCCCGGCGGCGTCGACGCCCACACCCACATGGAGCTTCCCTTCGGCGGCACCTTCGCCTCCGACACCTTCGAGACCGGCACCCGCGCCGCCGCCTGGGGCGGCACGACCACGATCATCGACTTCGCCGTACAGAGCGTCGGACACAGCCTGCGCGAGGGCCTCGACGCCTGGCACGCCAAGGCCGAGGGCAACTGCTCGATCGACTACGGCTTCCACATGATCGTCTCCGACGTCAACGAGGACACGCTCAAGGAGATGGACCTGCTGGTCGAGGAGGGCGTCACCTCCTTCAAGCAGTTCATGGCCTACCCGGGCGTCTTCTACAGCGACGACGGCCAGATCCTGCGCGCCATGCAGCGCTCCGCCGACAACGGCGGCCTGATCATGATGCACGCCGAGAACGGCATCGCCATCGACGTCCTGGTCGAACAGGCCCTGGCCCGCGGCGAGACCGACCCGCGCTACCACGGCGAGGTCCGCAAGGCCCTGCTGGAGGCCGAGGCCACCCACCGCGCCATCCGGCTCGCCCAGGTCGCCGGCGCGCCCCTGTACGTCGTGCACGTCTCGGCGATGGAGGCGGTCGCCGAACTGGCCCGGGCCCGCGACGACGGGCTGAACGTCTTCGGCGAGACCTGCCCGCAGTACCTGTTCCTGTCCACCGACAACCTCGCCGAGCCCGACTTCGAGGGCGCGAAGTACGTGTGCAGCACCCCGCTCAGGCCCCGCGAACACCAGGCCAAGCTGTGGCAGGGGCTCCGGACGAACGACCTCCAGGTCGTCTCCACCGACCACTGCCCGTTCTGCTTCACCGGCCAGAAGGAACTCGGCCGCGGCGACTTCTCGAAGATCCCCAACGGCCTGCCGGGCGTCGAGAACCGCATGGACCTGCTCCACCAGGCCGTCCTCGACGGGCACATCTCCCGCCGCCGCTGGATCGAGATCGCCTGCGCCACCCCGGCCCGGATGTTCGGCCTGTACCCGAAGAAGGGCACCATCGCGCCCGGCGCCGACGCCGACGTGGTGATCTACGACCCGCACGCCGAGCAGGTCATGTCGGCCGAGACCCACCACATGAACGTCGACTACTCGGCGTACGAGGGCAAGCGCGTCACCGGCCGCGTCGAGACCGTGCTCTCGCGCGGCGTACCGGTCATCACCGAGCGGGAGTACACCGGGCGCCCGGGTCACGGCGTCTTCGCCCCGCGCTCCACCTGTCAGTACCTGAACTAGGGAGTGGCGCAGATGGACTTCGGACTCGTCCTGCAGACCGACCCGCCGGCCTCGCGGGTGATCAGCCTGATGAAGCGCGCGGAACGGAACGGTTTCTCCTACGGCTGGACCTTCGACTCCGCCGTGCTGTGGCAGGAGCCGTTCGTGATCTACAGCCAGATCCTGGCCAACACCACGAAACTGAAGGTCGGGCCGATGGTGACCAACCCGGGCACCCGCACCTGGGAGGTCACCGCCTCCACCTTCGCCACCCTCAACGACATGTACGGCAACCGCACGGTCTGCGGCATCGGGCGCGGCGACTCCGCGATGCGCGTGGCCGGCCGCAAGCCCAACACCCTGACCCGGATCAGCGAGGCCATGAAGGTCATCCGGGCCCTCGGCAGCGGCCGGGAGGCCGACCTCGGCGGCGGCACGGTCGTCCGCTTCCCGTGGATCAAGCCGGGCGCGGAACTCCCCGTGTGGATGGCCGCGTACGGTCCCAAGGCCCTGAAGATGACCGGCGAGGAGGCCGACGGGTTCATCCTCCAGCTGGCCGACCTCTACCTGACGGAGTACATGGTCAAGGCCGTGAAGGACGCGGCGGTCGCCGCCGGCCGCGACCCTGCCGAGGTGACCGTCTGCGTGGCCGCCCCGGCGTACGTCACCGAGGACGACTCGCCCGAGGCCCTCGCCCACGCCCGCGAGCAGTGCCGCTGGTTCGGCGGCATGGTCGGCAACCACGTGGCCGACCTGGTCTCCAAGTACGGCGAGCACTCCGCCGCCGTCCCCGACGAACTCACCGACTACATCAAGGCCCGCGAGGGCTACGACTACTCCCACCACGGCCGCGCCGGCAACCCGGACACCCAGTTCGTGCCCGACGAGATCGTCGACCGGTTCTGCCTGATCGGCCCGGTCGAACGGCACGTCGAGAAGCTGAACGCGCTGCGCGACCTCGGCGTGGACCAGTTCGCCGTGTACGACATGCACGACGCGCAGGAGGCCGTGATCGACGCCTACGGATCGCGGGTGATCCCGGCGGTCAACGGCTGAACTCCCACGCGAGAGCACCCCTCATGAACTCCCCCTTCCCCCGGCCCGGGAAGGGGGCGCAGGACGCCCCGAGCGCACCCCCCATCGGCATCACCCGCACGGCCTTTCCCGTCCCACCTCCCTGATTGGCCCGGCCCATGACCGATACCGCTCCCACGGCCACACCGCCGACCACCCAAGTCACCCTCGCCGACGGCCGGGTGGAGATCGCCCCGGGCGCCCCGGCGCCGAGCGGTCCCTACGCCAACGAGGACCTGCTGCCGGTCCCCGTCGCCAAGCGCACCTGGACCACGTACAACTTCTCCGCGCTGTGGGTCGGCATGGCCCACAACACCGCCTCCTGGACCCTGGCCTCGGGGCTCATCGCCGTCGGCATGGACTGGAAGCAGGCGGTGTTCACCATCGCCCTGGCCAATGTGATCGTGCTGATACCGATGCTGCTCACCGGGCACGCCGGACCGAAGTACGGCATACCCTTCCCGGTCTTCGCCCGGGCCTCCTTCGGCATCCGCGGCGCCAACCTGCCCGCCGTCGTACGGGCGTTGGTGGCGTGCGGCTGGTTCGGCATCCAGACCTGGATCGGCGGCGAGGCCATCTACTTCCTGGCCGGCAAGCTGATCGGCAGCGGCTGGACGGACGCGGCGAAGGTCGGCGGCTACGCCTGGTCGATGTGGCTGTCGTTCGCGATCTTCTGGGCGCTCCAGGTCGTCATCATCTACCGGGGCATGGAGACGATCCGCCGCTTCGAGAACTGGGCGGCGCCCTTCGTGCTCGTCGGCGCGTTCGTGATGCTGTGGTGGATGAGCGACAAGGCGGGCGGCTTCGGCCCGCTGTTCGACCAGCCCTCCAAGCTCGGCTGGGGCGCCGACTTCTGGACGCTGTTCGCCCCCGCCCTCATGGGCATGATCGGCTTCTGGTCCACGCTGTCGCTGAACATCCCCGACTTCACCCGCTACGGCAGGAGCCAGAAGGCGCAGACGTGGGGCCAGGCCCTCGGCCTGCCGACGACGATGACGCTGTTCGCGTTCCTGTCCGTGATGGTCACCTCCGGCTCGCAGGCCGTCTACGGCGAGGCGATCTGGGACCCGGTCCAGCTCGCGGCCAAGACCGACAACACGGTCGGCCTGCTGTTCGCCCTCGTCACCGTCCTGGTGGCGACGCTGTCCGTCAACGTCGCGGCCAACCTGGTCTCGCCCGCGTTCGACTTCTCCAACATCGCGCCCCGCAGGATCAGTTTCCGCGCCGGCGCCCTCGCGACCTGCGTCCTCGGTGTGCTGATCTTCCCGTGGAAGCTGTACTCCGACCCGCAGGGCTACATCTTCACCTGGCTCGGCCTGGTCGGCGGCCTGCTCGGCACCGTCGCGGGCATCCTCATCGCCGACTACTGGATCCTGCGCCGCTCCCGGCTCGACCTGGCCGACCTCTACCGCACGGGCGGCCGCTACTGGTACGAGGGCGGCTGGAACTGGCGGGCCGTCGTCGCCTTCGTGGCCGGCGGTGTGCTCGCCGTCGGCGGCGCCAGCTTCAAGCCGCTCATCGACGGCCGCCCCATCCCGGCACTGGCCGGTCTCGCCGACTACGGCTGGGCCGTGGGCCTGGGCACGTCGATGGTGCTGTACCTGCTGCTGATGGCCCTGCGAGGCCGTGACCGCACGATCGTCTGACGCGGACCGGCGCTGGAGGACGACGATCAGCCCTTGTCGGCCTCCAGCGCCGCCACGGCCTCCTTCGCGGCCTTGATGGCGCCCTTGTTGATCGTGTCCGTATCGGGCGCCTTCTTCGACTCGAAGTCACTGCCGTTGTACGTGACCGTCACCAGCGCGTTGGACGCGCGGGCGACCACGACGCCCTCGCGCGTCTCCTGCTTGTCCTCGGTGGTGAGGTTCACGACGGAGTACGCGCTGTCACCCAGACCGGGGACGGCCCCGCCACCGCTGCGCTTCTCCGTGCTCTCCTTGTACGCCTTCTGCGCCGCCTCGTCCGACTCCAGCACCTCGTACGACACGTCCAGCCAGCGGTAGTCGTAGCCCTTGAGCGCGTTCCAGGAGCAGGTGCGGCGCAGCTCGGCGTCCGTGGACGGGATCTCCTTCCCGGCCGTCTTGGCACCCGGCACCAGCGACTCGATCGTCTTCTTCGCGATGCTCTCGCAGGGGGCGGGAGCGGCCGAGTACGCCTTCGCGACGGTCGACGTGGACGGGGTGGACGCGGACTGGGTCTCGGTCTGCTCGTCGGCCGGCTTGTGCTCGGCGGCCTGCGGCGCGGCGAGCGGACCGGACGACAGCGCCCAGCCCGCCGCGGCGAGCACAGCCACCGGGGACAGGCGTGCGGTCAGGGCCAGAGGCAGGGGTAGGGAACGCACGGCGCCCTTCTCGTGGGGGACGGACGGTGCGGAGCGAGTCCGCACGGCGGACGGGACGACAGTTTCACATGAGTCCCTGTGGTGCGGAAGTGCGGTCCGGCACACAGGCCGCGGAAACACGGTTCGCACCGGCGCGGTCGCACTGCGCAGCCCCGGCCGGGGTTCCGCCCGAGCCCTGACCGGGGGTTCCGCCCGAGACGGGACCGGGGGTTTCGCCGCAGCCGTGACCGGGGGAGGGGGACGGGTGGCGCGCGTACGAGAGGTGAGAGGACGTATGTTCACATCCCGCCCGACCCTCCAGGGCACCTTCGGCATGGTCTCCTCCACCCACTGGCTCGCCGCGCAGTCGGCGATGGCCGTCCTGGAGGACGGGGGCAACGCCTGCGACGCGGCCGTGGCCGGCGCCTTCGTACTGCACGTCGTGGAACCCCACCTCAACGGCCCGGCCGGCGAGGTGCCGATCCTGCTCGCCCCGCCCGGTGGCGAGGTGCGGGTGCTGTGCGGACAGGGCGTCGCACCCGCCGGGGCGACCGTCGCGCACTACCGGGACCTCGGCCTGGACCTGGTCCCCGGCACCGGTCCGCTGGCCGCCGCCGTCCCGGGCGCCTTCGACGCCTGGATGCTGCTGCTGCGCGACCACGGCACCAAGTCCCTCGCCGACGTCCTGAAGTACGCCATCGGCTACGCCGAACACGGCCACGCGCCCGTGGAGCGGGTCACGGACACCGTCGAGACGGTGCGCGAACTCTTCGAGACCGAGTGGACCTCGTCGGCGGAGGTCTACCTGCCCGGCGGCAAGGCACCGCGCCCCGGCGAGCTCTTCCGCAACCCCGCGCTCGCCGCCACCTGGAAGCGCCTGCTCGCCGAGACCGCCGGGGCGGGCGACCGGGAGGCCGGGATCGAGGCCGCGCGGCAGGTGTGGCGCACCGGCTTCATCGCCGAGGCCCTCGTACGCCAGGCCGCCCGCCCCACCCTGGACACCAGCGGCGACCACCACACCGGCACCCTCACGGCCGCCGACCTCGCCACCTGGTCCGCGACCTACGAGACACCCGTGACGTACGACTGGAACGGCTGGACCGTGTGCAAGCCGGGCCCCTGGAGCCAGGGCCCGGTCCTGCTCCAGCAACTCGCCCTGCTGCCGCCCGAACTGCCCCCCTACGGCTCGGCCGAGTACGTCCACCTCCTGGTCGAGGGCTGCAAACTCGCCATGGCCGACCGGGAGGCCTGGTACGGGGACGCCGCCGAGGTGCCCCTCGACGACCTGCTGTCCGCCGAGTACAACACGGCCCGCCGCGCCCTCGTCGGCGAGCGGGCCGAGCACGACCTGCGGCCCGGCAGCCCCGGCGGACGCACCCCGCGGCTGAGCGCGCACGCGCGCGTGGCGGCCGCCGCCCAGGAGGGCTTCGACGCCCTGGGCGTCGGCGAGCCGACCGTCGCCAAACTCCCGACGTCCCCCGTGCCCGGCGAACCGGTCGTCACCGCCGACGGGAGCACCCGGGGCGACACCTGCCACCTGGACGTCGTCGACCGCTGGGGCGGCATGGTCTCGGCCACGCCCAGCGGCGGCTGGCTCCAGTCCAACCCCGTCGTCCCCGAACTCGGCTTCCCGCTCGGCACCCGGCTCCAGATGACCTGGCTGGAGGAGGGCCTGCCCAGCACCCTCACCCCCGGCCGCCGCCCCCGCAGCACCCTGTCCCCCTCGATCGCCCTGCGCGACGGCGTGCCCGTCATGGCGTTCGGCACGCCCGGCGGGGACCAGCAGGACCAGTGGCAGCTGCACTTCCTCCTGGCGGTCGCGCTGCGCCCCCAGGTGCGCGGCGGCCCCGACCTCCAGGGCGCGATCGACGCCCCGAACTGGCACAACGACAGCTTCCCGGGCTCCTTCTTCCCGCGCGGCATGCGCCCGGGCAGCGTGACCGTCGAGGCCCGCACCGACCCGGCCGTCGTCGCGGAGCTGCGGCGCCGCGGCCACGACGTGACCGCCGGCGCCCCCTGGTCGGAGGGCCGGCTCTGCGCCGTCGCCCGGGACCCGGAGACCGGCGTCCTGTCGGCGGCGGCGAACCCGCGCGGCATGCAGGGGTACGCGGTCGGCCGGTGACCGCCCCCGCTGGAGTTCACCGCGATTCCACCCGGGGTGCACCCGGCGGGTGGGGATTGTCAGTGGCACGTGTTGTCATGGAAGGGTGATCGACAGCAACGAAACCATCGAAGAGTTTCTCGCGCAGCACGCCTCCGACGTCGAGGAGGCGATCCGCAAGGCGGCCACCACCGAGATCATGCCGCGCTGGCGTCAGCTCGCCGCGCACGAGGTCGACCAGAAGGCCGGCCCGCACGACCTGGTGACCGACGCCGACCGCAAGGCCGAGCTGTACCTCACCGAGGCCCTGGCCGCCCTGCTGCCCGGCTCGGTCGTGGTCGGCGAGGAGGCGGTCCACGCCAACCCGGCCTCCTACGAGGCGATACGGGGCGACGCCCCGGTCTGGATCATCGACCCGGTCGACGGCACAAGGCCGTTCGTACGCGGCGAGGCCGGGTTCTGCACGCTGGTCGCGCTGGCCCAGGGCGGCACCCTGCTCGCGTCCTGGACCTACGCGGCCGCCCGGGACCGGCTCGCCACCGCCGAGCGGGGCAAGGGCGCCTACCTCGACGGCGAGCGGCTTTTCGCCGGTGTGCCGGAGCCCGGCCGCGACCTCCGCGTGGCCACCTCCCACCCGGACTACACGACGGACGAGCAGAAGCACGCCCTGCTCGGGCTGCGCACCGAGGGGGTGGCACCGCGCGCGTGCGGCTCGGCCGGCCTGGAGTACCTCGCCATCGCCCGGGGCGAGTTGGACGCCGTGGCCTTCTCGTGGGAGGCGGCGTGGGACCACGCGGCCGGACTGCTCCTCGTCGAGGAGGCCGGCGGCGCCCATCTGACCCGCGCGGGCGATCCGTTCCGCATCACGGGCGGCAACGCCCTGCCGTTCACCGCCGCCCGCGACGCGGCCACGGCCCGGCGGGTCGCGGCGCTGCTGTCGGGCGGGGCGTGAGCCCGGCGGAAGCGCGACGAACGGTCACCGACCGTAGGCGTACGGTAGCGCTGACCGCTTCAGCGCTGCCCTCGCGCACCGGACATCACCCGCGGCCGGTGACGGACCGTCCCCGGGCATATCCTGATCCCCAGTGGCCGTCGGCTGACGAAGGGGTCCGAAGGTGCCGTCGATGCTCGATGCCGTCGTAGTGGGTGCGGGGCCGAACGGACTGACCGCGGCCGTGGAGCTGGCCCGCCGCGGCTTCTCCGTCGCCGTCTTCGAGGCCCGGGGCACCGTGGGCGGCGGATCCCGCACCGAGGAACTCACCCTGCCGGGCTTCCGGCACGACCCCTGCGCCGCGGCCCACCCGCTCGGCGTCAACTCGCCCGCCTTCCGCGCCCTGCCGCTGGAGCGGTACGGCCTTCAGTGGCTGCACGCCGAGCTGCCCATGGCGCACCCCTTCCCGGACGGCTCGGCGGCCGTGCTGGCCCGGTCGGTGGGTGAGACGGCCGCCTCCTTCGGGCCGCGCGACGCCGGGGCGTACCGCAGGCTCGTCGAGCCCTTCCTGCCCAAGTGGGACACGCTCGCCCGGGACTTCATGTCCCTGCCGCTCACGGCGCTGCCCCGCGACCCGGTCACCCTCGCCCGCTTCGGCCTCGTCGGACTGCCCCCGTCGACGCTGCTCATGCGCCGCTTCCGCGACGAACCGGCCAGGGCGCTGTTCGCCGGGCTCGTCGCCCATGTCATGGCGCCGCTGGGCGGCTTCGCCACCGGCGCCATCGGCCTGGTCTTCGCCCTCGCGGCGCACGCCCGCGGCTGGCCGGTCGCCCGCGGCGGCTCCCAGGCGATCTCCGACGCCCTCGCCGCCCACCTGCGCGACCTCGGCGGCAGCGTGCACACCGACTACGAGGTCAAGCGCCTGGACGACCTGCCGCCGGCCCGGGCGTACGTCTTCGACACCTCGCCCACCGCCCTGGCCCGCATCGCCGGCTTCGGCGACCACTACGCCGGCTACCGCTACGGGCCGGGCGTCTTCAAGGTCGACTACGCGCTGGACGGCCCCGTGCCGTGGACCGCGAAGGAGGCCCGCGTCGCCGGCACGGTGCAGATCGGCGCGAGCCGCGCGGAGATCGGCACGGCCCTGCGCGCGGCGGCCCGGGAAGGCAGGGCCCCCGACAAGCCGTTCATGATCACGGTCCAGCCGAGTGTCGTCGACCCGACCCGGGCCCCCGCGGGCAAACACGTCTTCTGGGCGTACGGCCACGTCCCGCACGGCTGGACCGGCGACCTCACCGACGCCATCGAGCGCCAACTGGAGCGCTTCGCCCCGGGGTTCCGCGACCGCGTCCTGGCCCGCGCCACGGCCGGACCGCCCGAACTCGCCGCCCGCAACGCCAACTACGTCGGCGGCGACATCGCCTCCGGGTCGGTGTCCGGCCTCCAGCTCCTGCTGCGCCCGAAGCTCACCCTGTTCCCGTACCACACGCCCCACCCGGCCGTCTTCATCTGCTCCTCGGCGACGCCGCCCGGCCCTGGGGTGCACGGCATGTCCGGGCACAACGCGGCGAAGGCCGTGTGGAAGCGGCTGAGGCAGACGTGACCACCATCGAAGCGGTCCAGGGCGACATCACCCGCGAGCGGGTCGACGCCATCGTCAACGCGGCCAACTCCTCGCTGCTGGGCGGGGGAGGGGTCGACGGAGCGATCCACCGGCGGGGCGGCCCGGCGATCCTGGAGGCCTGCCGCAAGCTGCGCGCCTCCCAGTACGGCAAGGGCCTGGCCACAGGCCGGGCCGTCGCCACGACCGCCGGGAACCTGGACGCCCGCTGGGTCATCCACACCGTCGGCCCCGTCTATCAGCCTTCCCGCGACGACTCCTCGCTGCTCGCCTCCTGTTACCGCGAGTCGCTCCGGGTCGCCGATGAGCTGGGTGCCCGCACGGTGGCGTTCCCGGCCATCTCGGCCGGTACGTACGGGTGGCCGATCGAGGACGCCGCTCGCATCGCCGTCGAGACGGTGCGGGACGCGGAGACCGCCGTCGAGGACGTCAGGTTCGTCCTGTTCAACGAGCGGGCGTTCACGGCGTTCACCGATCACGTCCACCGGCTGCGACACGGCGGCGAGGGCCCTGACGCGCCCGAGTTCGAGTCTCGCTGACCGCGTCGGCCGGCTCTGCGCGGGCGCACCTGACGTGCGCCTCAGCCGGCCAGCAGCTCCCGGGTGACGGCGTCGAGCCGCCGGGCGTCCTCGGGGGCGAAGGAGTGGTGCCGCAGATCCAGGCGCCGGCCCTCGAAGAAGGCG
Organism: Streptomyces sp. NPDC006140; assembly: GCF_040628815.1. Lineage (NCBI taxonomy): Bacteria > Bacillati > Actinomycetota > Actinomycetes > Kitasatosporales > Streptomycetaceae > Streptomyces > Streptomyces sp. NPDC006140. Next base: position 56,190 of record NZ_JBEXTS010000003.1, read on the forward strand.
CTCAGCGGTTCGGCGGGCGGGCTGTCGATGGCCGCGACGATCGGGGCGATGCCCGCTTCCACCGGCTTGGCGAACCGCAGCATCTCCTTGACGTGGGCCGCGGTGGCCGGATCGAACTCACCGGCGAATCCGGTCGCCGTACCGCCCGGGAAGTCCAGCACGTACCGGGTCCGGTGACCACGGCCCTGGAGGGCGAAGGCAACGCCGAGCAGGTTGTTCAGCTTGCCGCCCTGGAACATGGCGCCCCAGCCGTCGTAGCCCCGCTCCAGGCCCAGGTCGTCCCAGTGGATCCGGCCGGCTTCGACGCCCGGCCCGGCCACGTTCACGATGACCGGCTCGGGCGCCTTCTCCAGCAGGTCGAGCAGGCCGTGGCCGAGCAGGAAGCGGCTCAGGTAGTACAGCGCGAAATTGTGCTCGAAGCCTTCGGAGGTGACGTGTCGACGAGAGCGGAAGAACCGGGCGCACAGCACCAGCGCGTCCACTGCGGGGAAGTTCTCCCCGATTTCCCCGACGACCCGCTCGTTCTCGCTGACCAGGCTGAGATCCGCGGTCAGGAAGAAGGCCCGCTCCCCGGCGCCCAGACCTTCCGCCGTGGCGAGGAACTTCCGCCCCTTCTCCGGGTTCGGGCCGATGACCACCACCTGGTCGCCCCGCTTCAGATAGGTGTGGGCGACTGCTTCTCCGATACCGGAGGTACCGCCCGAGACAACCAGGGTCTTCATGATGTTCTCCTTGGATCAGGAGGTCCGGACCGATCGGTCTGTAATCGGCGGGGCACAGCATGGTCACACCGCTGACGGGATGTCAATGAGCTTTGCCCGGGCCGGGACCGATCGGTCTGATACCGTTCGGAACCATGCCGCGAAAGCCCACGCCCGACGCTCACGACCGCATCCTGGATGCCGCGGCCGACCTCTTCGACCGCTATGGCGTGCACGCCGTCGGGATGCAGCAGGTCATCGATGAGCTGGGATGCGGAAAACAGCTCCTGTACCGCGAATTCGCCAGCAAGGACAAGCTGGTCGTGGCTTATCTGGAACGCTGCACCCAGGACTGGGACCGCACCTTCGAACGCGCCCTCGCGGCGGCCGACACCCCCGAGGAACAGCTCGTCGAAGTCGTCCGCGCCGTGCAGGCCATGGTGCCCGGCACCCGCGGCTGCTCCCTGCGCAATACGCACGCCGAATTCCCGGATCCGGAACACCCCGCGCACCGCGTGTCCCTGGAGCATTTCAAGACCGTCCGGGAACAACTGCGCGCGGTGGCACGGCGGACGTCCGCGGCCGACCCCGACCGGCTGGGCGACCGGATCATGCTGATCATCGACGGCGTGTACGCCAGTGGTGCCACACTCGGCGCCACCGGAGCCGCCGCGGAAGCCGTCGCGCTGGCCCGCGATGTCGTCCGGGCCGCAACGTCCCTGGCCGTCGCCGACTCATAGCCGTCCCGCAGTGACAGGACCGAGGCGTTCCCGCGGGACTCACACGGGCTCGGGCTCGAAGTGCCGCAGCAGGTCCCGGCCGGGCTGGACGACGCCGTAGCTGCTCTCCGGTACGGCGTTCCACACGCCGGGGAGATCGCCGAGCGGTTCCGACACGACCAGGCGGGTCTCGTCGGAGATGTGGTTCAGGAACGCGAGGTCGGGGTGGAGGGCGCGGATGTCCTCCACCCGGCTGCTGTAGTACAGCGACCGGGCGTCTCCGCCGCTGGAGTACCGGAAGAACCACACCCGCTCACCGTCGGTCACCGCGACCGTCATCTGGAGGGGTTCCGCCACCCCGTGCTGCTGCCCCAGCCGCTCGACGAGCCCGGCCATCCGGGCCACCGCGCCCGGCGGGTCGCCGTCGAGGCCGAAGGTGAGGGCCACGTGGAACATCACCTCGGAGTCCGTCGTGCCCTCGATCGACGGGAACAGCGCCGGGTCCACGGCCAGCATCAGCTCCCGGCGCATGTCGGCGAACCCGGCGATCGCCCCGTTGTGCATCCACATCCAGCGCCCGTGACGGAAGGGGTGGCAGTTGGTCTGCTGCACGGCCGTCCCGGTGGAAGCCCGTACATGGGCGAAGAACAGCGGTGAGCGGACGTGGTCGGCGATCTCCCGGAGGTTGCGGTCGCTCCAGGCCGGGCCCGTGTCGCGGATGACGGCGGGGCTGCGCAGGTGCCACGCGTACCAGCCGACGCCGAAGCCGTCGCCGTTGGTGGTGTCGACACCCATCCGCGCGTGCAGGCTCTGGTCGATCAGCGAGTGCTGCGGGCGGTAGAGGACGTCGTCGAGCAGCACGGGAGTGCCGGAGTAGGCGAGCCAGCGGCACATGGTCGGACCCCCGTTTCCGAGCCGCCTCGGCCGGCCCGCGCGGCTCCGTGGGTGCGGATACGTCTCCCGCGCGAGTACCCGGAACTCACGGTCTTCCTCCTCGCACCGGCGGCCGGCCCACGACCACCAGGAGTGCGGTGGCGAGCACCGGCCGGCCGTCCCCCGGACCGTCCGGTGCCGCCACCGCCGGAGAGCCGGCCCGGCGCCTGGTCACCCACTCCCGGGCCGTGCACCGCGCCCCGTCACCGCGTCACTGCCCCCGCTCCCTCCTCCGTCCCCACCCCGCGCGCCCGCGTCAGCGTCAGCCGTGGCCAGGCGCTGACGTCGCGCTGCAGCCGGCGGTCGTGCGTGGCCAGGACGACCGCCGCGTCGGTCGTGTGCAGCGCTTCGGTGAGTTCGTCGACCAGAGCGATGGACAGGTGGTTCGTGGGCTCGTCCAGCAGCAGGACGTGCGGGCGGGACGCGACGGTCAGTGCCAGGTCGAGCCGGCGCTGCTGGCCCGTCGACAGCTCGGCCACCGGCTTGTCGGCGTCCCGCGAGGTGAGCAGGCCCAGCGAGCCGAGCCCCACCACCTCGCCCTCCGCCAGCACGCCCGCCGTGACCAACCGCGCGAGGTGGGCCTCGTAGACGTCACGGGCCCGCTGGTGCGTCGCCCGCGGCGACTCCTGCCCGAGCAGGCGCAGCCGCACCCCGCGCGCCCGGTGCACCCGGCCCGTGCCGGGGGTGAGCAGCCCGGCCAGGACGGACAGCAGCGTGGACTTGCCCGCCCCGTTCGGACCGGTGACGGCGAGCCGGTCACCGGACGTCACCGACAGGCTCGCCGCGTGGTGCAGCCGCCCGTCCACCGTCACCTCCTCCGCGCGCAGCAGGACGACGCCCGGCCGGGCGGGCAGGCCGGGCAGCGAGAGACGCTGCGGCGGCACGGGCGCGGTGACCTGGTGCCGGTCCAAGTCGTCCTGGCGCCGGTGGACCGAGCGCACCAGCGCGCCGGCGCGGGTGGCGCGCTGGTGCTTGCCGGTGCCCTTGCCCGGACGCCACCCGGTGGTCAGCCGGTTCTGCGCCTCGGACAGGGCCTGCTGGAGCCGGACGTGCTCGGTCCGCTGCCGCTCGTACTCCTCCTCCCAGCGGACCAGCTCGGCCTCGCGGCCCTCGCGGTAACCGGCGTAGCCGCCGCCGTGGACGGCCGGGCGGCCGTCCCGCGTGGGGTCGAGGTCGAGGATCGTGGTGGCGACGTCCGCGAGGAGCGCCCGGTCGTGGCTGACCACGACGACGCCGCCCGGGTGGGCGCGCAACCGGGCGGTGAGGTACTCCAGCCCGGCCAGGTCCAGGTGGTTGGTCGGCTCGTCCAGGAGCAGGAAGTCGTACTCGGTGCCGAGCAGACAGGCCAGCCGGACGCGGTAGCGCTGGCCGGTCGACAGCGTGGCGAGCGGACGGGTCCGGTCGCTGACCGCGCCGAGTCCGTCCAGGGCGGCGTCCACGCGGCGGTCGGCGTCCCAGGCGTCCAGGGCCTGCGCCGTCTCCAGGGCGTCGGCGTAGGCCTGTCCGGCCCCGGGACGATCCGCGGCGAGTGCCTCCGCCGCGGTGTCCAGGTCCCGCAGGGCCGCGCGGGCGTCGGCCAGATACGCGTCGATGAAGTCGCCGACCGTGCGCGCGTCCTCGGCCGGCATCTCCTGCTCGGCCAGGGCGAGGGTGCCCACACGGTGCACGGTTCCCGCGTCCGGGTCCAGGAGGCCGGCCAGGACGTGCAGCAGGGTCGACTTGCCGCGGCCGTTCTCGCCGACGACGCCCCAGCGGGAACCGGGGGAGACCTTCATGTCGACATCGCGCAGCACCGTGCGGCCACCGCGGGCGACGCGGATTCCGGCACAGGTCAGTTGCGCCCGGGCGCGGGCGGGCAGGGTCAGGGTGGTCACGTTCTCTTCCTCCGTGAGGAGGCACACTTCACCCCGGGTTCAGGACGGGGGTGCGAGCGGGCCTACGGATCCGACGGACGGCCGGGCCCGGAAACAGGGCGGGCCGTGGGCGACGTCGCGGCTCCCGGCGCCTCGACCCGCGTACGACACGTCGGGTGAGGGGCGGAGCCGGTGGCCCGGATCAGAGGTAGAGAACGTAACTCACACATACATGCTAACAGTTGCGGTCCGCGCGCTCAGGTGCGGCTGCGCACCAGCAGCAGCGCCACGTCGTCGTCGGGCTCCGGGCTCAGCGCGCCGAGGAGACTGTCGCTGGTCCGCTGCAGACTGGGACCGGCCGTCGTCAGCAGACGGGTCAGTGTGCTCAGCCCGGTGTCGATCGGCTCCCCGCGGTTCTCGACCAGCCCGTCGGTGTACAGGGCGAGCAGCGAGCCCGGCGCGAACTCCACTTCCACGGTGCCGAATTCGACACCCCCGACACCGAGCGGCACACCGCCCGGCACCTCGACGAGCCGCGCGCCGCCGTCCGCCCCGGCGAGCACCGGCGGCAGATGGCCCGCGCTGGACAGGGCACACGTGCCGCGCTCCAGGTCGCACACGGCGTACACGCAGGTGGCGATGGCGTCGCCGAGCGAGCCGGCGATGTCGTCCAGGTGCCGCAGCAGTTCGGCGGGCGGCAGGTCCAGCCGGGCCAGCGCCCGTGTCGCCGTGCTCAACTGCCCCATGATCGCGGCGGCTTGGACGCCCTTGCCCATCACGTCCCCGACGACGAGCCCGGTGCGCCCCGGCCCCAGTGGCAGCACGTCGTACCAGTCGCCGCCGACCTCGCTGAGGGCCGGGCGGTAACGGGCGGCGATGTCGAGCCCCTCCTGCTGGGCGGGCGTGCTGGGGAGCAGGCTGCGCTGGAGGGTCAGGGCGGTGCCGCGCTCCCGGCCGTAGAGGCGGGCGTTGTCTATGCAGATCGCGGCGCGGGCGGCGAGTTCCGAGGCGAGCAGCTGGTCCCGGTCGTCGAAGGGGCGCTCGTTGACCGTGCGGTACAGCGAGAGCGTGCCGAGCACCTTGCCCCGGGCCATCAGCGGCAGCGCCAGGTAGGAGTGGGCCCCGGCCTCGTGCAGGGCCTGGGCGGCCCGAGCATCCCGGGCGAGGCGCCGCAGCATCTTCGGTTCCACGCGCTCGACGAGGACCGGGCGGGCCCTGCGGACGCACTGCGTGATGACCCGCGACGATCCGTACGTGGCCAGCTCGCCGACCGGGTCGGCGGCGTGGATGGCGTCGGTGGGATAGCCGGCCGCGACGGCCAGCGCCCGGAACTCGGCGGGCGCACCGCCCGACACGGGCGCGATGGTGCCGTGGGCCACGACCGACTCCAGGACGTCCACCGCCGCCAGGTCGGCCAGCTGCGGCACGACCACCTCGGCCAGCTCCCGGGCGGTCTGCCGCAGGTCGAGCGTGGTGCCGATCCGCACCCCGGCGTCGGCGATCACCGAGAGGTGCTGGCGGGCCTGCGCGACCTCGGTCGAGGCCTGCTGCCGCTCGGTGACGTCCAGCACGGCCATCGCCAGGCCCAGCACCCGCCCGTCGCTGTCCTCGATGCGGTGGTACGACTCGGAGTAGGCGCGGTCCTGGGCGTCCGCCGCCGTACGGCCGATCGTCTGCTGGTCGAGCAGGGGCCTGCCGGTCTCCAGGACGTGCCGCATCCGGGCCTCGATGGCCGCCACGTCCAGGCCCGGCAGCACCTCGCCGACCCGGCGGCCCAGCACGGCCTCCTCGGGGACGCCGTTCATGCGCTCCAGCGCGGGGTTCACCCCGACCCAGCGCAGGTCGTTGTCGAAGACGGCGATGCCGAGCGGCGTCTGGTTGACCAGGCTGTGCGAGAGGGCGAGGTCCCGCTCCACCTTCCGTACGGTCGAGGCGTCCGTGGCGAGCCCGAGCAGATGGGGCTGGCCCTCGTTGTCGAGGAGGCGCATCGTGCGGAACTCCACGGCGCGTTCCGTGCCGTCGCGGTGTCGCAGCGGGAAGACACCGGCCCACCGGGCCCCGGAGCTGACCTGGGCGAACAGCTCCCTGCCGCGAGGGCGGTTCTCGGGCGCGACCAGGAGCGTGTCGGCGCGCTGCCGCAGGGCCTCCTCGGCGGTGTAGCCGAGCAGCTGCTCGATCTCGGGGCTCCACAGGGCGATGTGCCCGGTGCCGTCCAGGACCACGGCGGCGACCTTCAGCAGGTCCAGCAGCCCGCCGGGTGCGGCCGTGACGGCGTCGCGATCCGAGGTCGCATACCCGTTCATGCGAGCCGCTCCCCTTCCGGCGCGGCAATAGGTACCGCCAAGATCCGTTGCTCGGGCTGTCCGATGAGGTCACATTACGGTCGGAGGCGCGACACTGTCGCGCCGAAATGACAAAAAATCGAGGGTCCGTACACAGAGGGATCGAGGGCCCGAATCGAGGGCCCGCACACAGAGAGAGGGAGCGGCGTCTTGAGTGACTGGATTCTGCGGGAGAGCCTGGCCACCGCATCGGGGACCGTGCGCTGGGACCGGCTGGGGGACCCGGGCGGCGAGCCGGTCGTGCTGCTGCACGGCACGCCGTTCTCGTCGTACGTGTGGCACGAGATCGCCCCCGCCCTCGCCGCCTCGGGATACCGCGTGCACGTGTGGGACATGCCGGGCTACGGCACCTCCGAGATGTACCCGGACCAGGACGTCTCGCTGGGCGCCCAGGGCCGCGTCTTCACCGAGCTGCTCCAGCACTGGGGGCTGCGGGAGCCGTCCGTCGTCGCGCACGACTTCGGCGGCTGCGTGGCGCTGCGGGCCCACCTGCTGCACGGGGCGCGCTACCGGCGGCTCGCCCTGGTCGACCCGGTGGCCCTGGAGCCGTGGGGCTCCCCCTTCTTCCGGCTGGTCGGCGAGCACAGCCACGTCTTCGAGCAACTGCCGGACGCGCTGCACCGGGCCCTGGTGCGCGAGTACGTCACGTCCGCGAGCCACACCGGGCTGCGCCCCGTCACGCTCGACGCGCTGGTCCGGCCGTGGACGGGGCAGCGGGGCCAGGCCGCCTTCTACCGCCAGATAGCGCAGGCCGACCAGCGCTACACCGACGACATCCAGCCGCTGTACCCCACGATCGACCTGCCGGTCACGGTCTGCTGGGCCACCGAGGACACCTGGATCCCCTTCGCCAAGGGGGAGGAGCTGGCGGGGCTGATCCCCGGTGCCCGGCTGGTGCCCGTACCGGAGGCCGGACACCTCGTCCCGCTGGACGCGCCGGCCCGGCTGACGAGCGAGGTGCTCGCCTTCCTCAGGGGCTGATCCCCCTGTGCCGGGGGCTGAACCATCAGGACCGCACAAAGTCCGACGGGGTCATTGCTTCGGTTGTGTTCGAGTCCTAGGGTGTGCCTGCTCAGCAGTTGCTCCGTCACCGTCAGTTGACACGCTTCCCAACAGAAACACCCATCCTGGATGGGTAGTTGGGGAGCGCATCTGACGTGCCCTCAGTCCGTGCAGCACCCTGTCGAACCGAGGAAGGCCACGGTCATGCCGCACCCGCACCCGCACCCCACTCCCGCCGACCGACCTGTCGTCAGCCGCCGTCGTCTGCTCGAGGGAGGCGCCGCCGTGCTCGGCGCGCTCGCCCTGTCCGCGTCGCCCGCCGCGGCGTACGCGGCCGGCCGGCGCCCGGCGGCGGACGGCCCCCCGGAGTGGAACGACGGCCTGTCGGTCTACCGGGTGGGCACCGAGCCACCGCACACCACGCTCATGCCGTACCCCGACCTCGGCCAGGCACTGAAGGGCGACCGCGAGCGCTCGCCGTACCGCCTGAGCCTCGACGGCAGATGGAAGTTCGCCTACGCCGACCGGCCCGACGACCGGGACCCCGACTTCTACCGCACCGACGTCGACGACTCCGGCTGGGACACCATCCCGGTGCCCTCGGCCTGGCAGCTGCACGGCTACGACTTCCCGATCTACGTCAACATCACCTACCCCTGGTGGGGCCCCAACGGCGGCGGCGAGAACGCCCAGCCGCCCGCCGCCCCCACCCGCTACAACCCCGTCGGCCAGTACCGCCGTACCTTCACCGTCCCCCGCGACTGGAAGGGCCGGCGCACCTTCCTGCACTTCGAGGGCGTCAAGTCCGCCCACTACGTGTGGATCAACGGCGAGCTGGTCGGCTACCACGAGGACTCCTACACCTCCGCCGAGTACGACATCACCCGCCACCTCAAGCCGGGCACCAACCAGATCGCCGTCGAGGTGTACCGCTACTCCGACGCGGAGTGGCTGGAGGACCAGGACATGATCCGGCTGAGCGGCATCTTCCGCTCGGTCCACCTGTACTCCACGCCGAACGTGCACCTGCGCGACTTCAAGCTCGACACCCCCCTCGGCGACGGCTACACCTCCGCCGAACTCAAGGTCACCGCGCACGTCCGTGACTACGGCGGCGACGGCGCGGGCCGCTACACCGTCGAGACCCAGCTGTACGACGCGCGCGGCCACGCCGTCTGGTCCCGGCCCCTGAACCAGCCCGTCGACGTCCCCGACGGCGACGAGGCCACGGCCGAGGCGGCCAGAGCCGTCCCGGCGCCGAAGCTCTGGTCGGCCGAGCACCCGAACCTGTACACCGCCGTACTGCGGCTGCGCGACCCCGCCGGAAAGGTGATCGAGACCCTGTCGCACCGGGTCGGCTTCCGCGAGTTCGCGCTCAAGGACGGCCTGATGCGCATCAACGGCAAGCCGGTCTCCTTCCGCGGCACCAACCGGCACGAGATGCACCCCGTCACCGGCTCGGCCCTCACTCGCGCGCAGATGGTCGAGGACATCCGGATCATCAAGCGGCTCAACATCAACAGCGTCCGCACCTCGCACTACCCCAACAGCCCGCTGTGGCTCGAACTCGCCGACGAGTACGGCCTGTACCTCGTCGACGAGACCAACCTCGAGACCCACGGCATCCGCGACAGGTACCCCGGCAGCGGCCACCCCGAGTGGACCGAGGCGTGCGTGGTGCGCGCCCAGAACATGGTCCACCGCGACAAGAACCACGCCTCGGTGGTCATCTGGTCCCTCGGCAACGAGGCGGGCGGCGGCACCACGTTCAACGCCATGTACGACTGGATCCGCTCCTACGACCCCACCCGCGTCATCCAGTACGAGGGCGACGACCGCCCGGGCATCAGCGACATCCGCTCCGAGATGTACGACAGCCCGCAGCGGGTCGAGCAGCGCGCCAAGGACACGAGCGACACCCGCCCGTACGTGATGATCGAGTACTCGCACGGGATGGGGAACTCCAACGGCAACTTCAAGAAGTACTGGGACATCGTCCGCCGCTACGACGTCCTCCAGGGCGGCTGGATCTGGGACTTCGTCGACCAGGCCCTGAGCTGGCCCACCCCCACCCGCAAGCTGCTGACCGAGTCCGGCCCGGGCGCCCTGCGCGGCGAGATCATCGCGCCGGCCGGTACCTTCGACCGCGCCAAGGGCGTCTCCGGCGGCACCGTCTTCCCCCGCGACCCCGGTCTGGACCTCACCGGCTCGCTCACGCTGGAGGCCTGGGTCACCCCGGACGTGCCCTACGGCCACCAGCCCATCCTCGCCAAGGGCGACACCCAGTACGCCCTCAAGCAGACGGAGAAGAACCTGGAGTTCTTCATCCACGGCGGCGGCCAGTGGGTCACCGCGAGCTGGCCGCTGCCGGACGGATGGACGGGCAAGGAGCACCACGTCGCCGGCGTCTTCGACGCGGACGGGGGCACGCTGACCCTCTACGTCGACGGCCAGGTGCGCGGCACCCGCACCACCACCCGGCGTCCCGGCACCAATACCGCCTCCCTGACGCTCGCCACCGACGTGGACAACCCCACCCGGGAGTTCAGCGGCACCATCCGCCGGGCCCGTGTCTACGCCCGCGCGCTCAGCGCCGCCGAGCTGGCCTCGGACAGCCGCGGCCCGGACGACGAGGGCGTGCGGTTCTGGTTCGACGCCGCCACCGTCGGCTTCACCGAGAAGCGCCCGCGCGACAAGACGTTCTACGCCTACGGCGGCGACTGGGGCGACAACCCGAACGACGGCGCCTTCGCCGGGGACGGCATCGTCCTGCCCGACCGCGCCCTCACCGGCAAGTCCGCCGAGGTCAAGCAGATCTACCAGGCGATCAACGCCGTCCCGGCCTCCGGCGGCCCCGGCGCCGTCACGCTCACCAACGAGTACCTGTTCACCGACCTCCGCGAGTTCGACGGCCGTTGGTCCCTGGTCGCCGACGGCAAGGTCGTCCAGCGCGGCCGGCTGACCCGCGACCAGCTGAACGTCGCACCGCTGAGCAGCAAGGACATCGACATCCCGGTCCGGCTGCCGGCCAAGCCCGCACCCGGCACCGAGTACTTCCTGCAACTGTCCTTCACCACCCGGGAAACCACCCCGTGGGCCAGGGCGGGCTTCGAGGTGGCCAAACAGCAACTCGCCCTCGACGCGGGCAGCCCGGCCGTGAAACCGGCACCGCTCGACGGCGTGCCCGCCCTGCGCCACACCGACGGCGACCAGACCGTCACGGTCAAGGGCAAGGGCTTCTCCGTCACCGTCGACAAGAGCAGCGGCACCATCACCTCGTACGAGGCGGCCGGCACCCGCCTCATCACCTCCGGGCCCGTCCCGAACTTCTGGCGGGCGCCCACCGACAACGACCGGGGCAACGGCCACCACACCCGCAACCAGATCTGGCGCGACGCCGGGGCGAAGCGGAAGGTCGCGGACGTACGGGTACGGCCGCTGAGCGACCGGGCCGTCCAGATCACGATCACCGGCACGCTGCCCACCGGCACCGAGTCCACCTTCAGCACCACCTACACGGTCTTCGGCAACGGCGAGATCAGGGTCGACAACACCCTGCACCCGGGCGCGGCGAACCTGCCGTACATCCCCGAGGTCGGCACCCTGCTGTTCCTGCCGCGCCGCCTGGACCGGCTGCACTACTACGGCCGCGGCCCCGAGGAGAACATGTGGGACCGCAACAACGCCACCGACGTGGGCCTGTACTCCGGCACCGTCGCCGGGCAGTGGACCCCCTACCTGCGGCCCCAGGAGAACGGCAACAAGACCGACGTCCGCTGGGCCGCGCTGACCGACTCCGGCGGACGCGGACTGCTCGTCTCCGGTGAGCCGCTGCTGGAGGTCAACGCCTCGCACTTCACGCCCGAGGACCTGTCGGTCGGCGCCCGCCACGACTACCAGCTCACGCCCCGGGACGCGGTGGTCCTCCGGGTCAACCACCGCCAGACGGGCGTGGGCGGCGACAACAGCTGGGGCGCGCACCCGCACGACGAGTTCAAGCTGTTCGCGAACCGCGACTACGCGTACACCTACCGGCTGCGCCCCCTGACGGACGTGGCCGACGCGATGAAGCTCTCGCGCCGTCCGACGGCGACGGAGTAGCCGGAACACGACAGCGACGGAGCGGTCGGAGCGGACCAGGACACGGCCGGGGAGCAGCGGGTACGGCTCCCCGGCCGTGAGCCGTCCGCGCGGGGCCATGCCCGGGCGGGGTTATGCCCGGGCCGCTCCCCGTCGCCGTACCCCCACCGCCACGGCGACCACCACCGGCCCGGCCGCCAGCAGCACCGCCAGCGCCCCGTACCCGTACGTCAGCGTCGTCGCCACGGCCACCCCGGCGACGAGCAACGGGCCACCCGCGTCGCCCAGTTCGCGCCCGAGCTCGGCGGCGCCCATCGTCTGGCCGAGGCGTTCGCGCGGGGTGGACGAGGCCAGGGCCGCGAAGCCGAGCGGGGTGATCACGCCGGTGCCCGTGCCGATCAGGACGGCGGCGAGGAGGAGACCGGCCAGGCCGGGCAGCATCGCCGCGGCGAGACCGGCCGCCGTGAGCAGCAGACCGGCGGTGAGCCCGGCGCGCGGCGTGATCCGGCCGGTGTCCAGGGCCCGCCCCGCACGCGGCTGGACGACCGCCGCGCAGGCCGCCAGCACCGACACCGCGGCCCCGGTCGCCACCGTCCCCAGCCCGGCCGCCGCACCCGACACCGGTAGGAAGCCCACCCCGACCGACAGCGCGGCCGTCGCTCCCGCCAGCGCCGCCGTCGGGCCCAGGAACACCGGGTCGGCCAGCCGCCGCGCCAGGTCCAGCACGGTCTGCCGGGCCCGGGGGAGGGGCGGCACGACGGGCACGGCCACCAGCGCCCACAGCGCGACCCCGGCACCCAGCACCGCCAGCACCCAGAACAGCAGCCGCAGCCCGCCCGCCCACACCAGCAGCCCGCCGAGCAGCGGCCCGAGCGTGTAGCCGACCGACTTGTGGAAGCCGTAACTCCCGAACGCCCGCCCCTGCTTCGCCGCCGGGTTCAGCCGGGCCACCAGGGCGGAGGCCGCCGGCGAGAACGCCGAGGCCGCCGCGCCCTGCCCGAGCCGGGCGGCCCACAGCCAGCCCGGGGAACCGGCCAGGGCGTACAGCGCGGACGCGGCGGCGAAGGCCACCAGGCCGCCCAGCAGCACCGGCCGCGCCCCCACCCGGTCCGCCAGCGTGCCGAACACCGGCTTCAGCAGCACCTCCGCCCCGTCGTACAGCGCCAGCAGCCCGCCGAGGACCAGCAGCGAGGTGACCGCGTCGGCGCCGGAGCCGCCCAGGTTCGCGGCGATGCCGTGCGCCCCGAAGGCGGTGGTGAAGCCGGCCGCGTACAGGGGCCACATCCGGCGCGCTGACGCCGGGGACGCCTCATTCGGCGGCGTCACTGATGCCCAGGCGCAGGTGCTCCACGTGGTACACCGCCTGGTCGAGCAGCTCGGCCACATGGTGGTCGTGCAGCGCGTAGACGACCGAGCGGCCCTGCCGCTCGCCCACCACCAGGCCCAGGTTGCGCAGCAGCCGCAGCTGGTGCGAGCAGGCCGACTGCTCCATGCCCACCTCGGCGGCCAGCTCCGTGGCCGGCAGCGGGCCCTCCCGCAGCCGCGCCAGGATCAGCAGCCGGGAGGGTGTGGACAGGGCCTGGAGCGTGGTGGCGACCTTCGCGACGTTGTCCGCGTCCAGACGTACGCGCTCGGCGGCGTCCTGCGCGGGGATGACGGCTCCATGACCCATGACGTCATCGTACCGGCCCCGCACGAACACATGAATGAATCTTCATCTGTGCCTGCCGGAAGTGCCGGGCGCTCACGTCGATGTCGGATTCTCGCCAGACCCCGGCCCGCCGGTGCCCGAAGCTGGACGCATGCAGATGGGGATGCACACCGACACCGAGCGCTGCGTGCGCGCGGTCCAGTCCAAGGACGCGCGGTTCGACGGATGGTTCTTCACGGCCGTCCTGACGACCCGCATCTACTGCCGGCCCAGTTGCCCGGTGGTGCCGCCCAAGCCGGAGAACATGGTCTTCCACCCGAGCGCGGCGGCCTGCCAGCAGGCCGGGTTCCGGGCCTGCAAGCGCTGCCGGCCCGACACCAGCCCCGGCTCCCCGGAGTGGAACCAGCGCGCCGACCTCGTGGCCCGCGCCATGCGGCTGATCGCCGACGGCGTCGTCGACCGCGAGGGTGTGCCCGGCCTCGCCGGCCGGCTCGGCTACAGCACCCGGCAGATCGAACGCCAGCTCCTCGCCGAGCTGGGCGCGGGACCCCTCGCGCTCGCCCGCGCGCAGCGCGCCCAGACGGCCCGGCTGCTCATCGAGACGACGGCCCTGCCGATGGCGCAGATCGCCTTCGCCGCGGGCTTCGCCTCGATCCGCACCTTCAACGACACCGTCCGCGAGGTCTTCGCCCTGTCCCCGAGCGAGCTGCGGACCCGGGCGCCGAAGAAGAGCACCGGCGCCACCGCGGGGGCGCTGACGCTGCGCCTGCCGTTCCGCGCCCCCCTCAACCCCGACAACCTCTTCGGCCACCTGGCCGCGACCGCCGTACCCGGCGTGGAGGAGTGGCGGGACGGCGCCTACCGGCGCACCCTCCGGCTGCCCTACGGCCACGGCATCGCGGCCCTCACCCCCAACCCCGACCACATCGCCTGCCGCCTCACCCTCAGCGACCTGCGCGACCTGACCGTCGCCATCAGCCGCTGCCGCCGCATGCTCGACCTGGACGCGGACCCGGTCGCCATCGACGACCAGCTGCGCACCGACCCGGCCCTCGCCCCCCTGGTCGACAAGGCACCGGGCCGACGCGTGCCGCGCACGGTCGACGAGGCGGAGTTCGCCGTCCGGGCCGTGCTCGGCCAGCAGGTCTCCACCGCCGCCGCCCGCACCCACGCGGCCCGCCTGGTCACCGCGCACGGCGACCCGGTCGACGACCCCGAGGGCGGCCTCACCCACCTGTTCCCGTCCCCCGAGGCACTCGCGGAGGTGGACCCGGAGTCACTGGCCATGCCCCGCACCCGCCGCGCCACCCTCACCACCCTGGTCGGCCGGCTCGCCGACGGCTCCCTCCGACTGGGCGTGGAGAGCGACTGGCCGCGGACCCGCGAGCTGCTCCTCGCCCTGCCCGGCTTCGGCCCCTGGACGGCCGACGTGATCGCCATGCGCGCCCTCGGCGACCCCGACGCCTTCCTCCCCACCGACCTCGGCGTCCGCCGCGCCGCCCGGGAACTGGGCCTGCCGTCGACCCCGGCCGCGCTCACCGCCCGCGCGGCGGCCTGGCGCCCCTGGCGGGCGTACGCCGTCCAGTACCTCTGGGCGACCGACAGCCACCCCATCAACTTCCTTCCGGCATAGGGACGTTCATGAAGCAGCACACCGTGACCGACAGCCCGTACGGCCCCCTGACGCTCGTCGCCGACGACGGCGTCCTGTGCGGCCTCTACATGACCGAACAGCGCCACCGCCCGCCGGAGGAGACCTTCGGCCCGCGCGACGACACCCTCTTCACCGAGGCGGAGGAACAGCTGCGGGCCTACTTCGCCGGCGAGCTCAAGGAGTTCACCGTCGAACTGCGCCTGACCGGCACCCCGTTCCAGCGCACCGTCTGGGACCGGCTGCGCCGCATCCCCTACGGCGAGACCCGCACCTACGGCGAACTCGCCGACGCCCTCGGCACCCCCACCGCCTCCCGCGCGGTCGGCCTCGCCAACGGCCGCAACCCCGTCGGCATCATCGTCCCCTGCCACCGCGTCATCGGCGCGAACGGCAGCCTGACCGGCTACGGCGGCGGCCTGGAGCGCAAGCAGCGCCTGCTGGACTTCGAGCGGGGCGCCGCACTCTTCGCATGAACGGACTCCCGGCGCAGCCGGTGCTGTCTCCTAGACGGCGAGGCCGTGCAGCAGTTCGGGCAGGGCCGTGCCGATGGGCTCGCGGACGATCTCGTCGGCACGGTCGTCGTACGGCGTCGGCTCCGCGTTGACGATGATCAGGCGGGCGCCGTGGTCGGCGGCGACACCGGCGAGGCCGGCGGCGGGCTGGACCTGGAGGCTCGTGCCGACGGCGACGAACACCTGGCAGGCCTTGCTGATGGCGGCCGCCTCGCCGAGGACGACGGGGTCGAGCCGCTCGCCGAACATCACCGTCGCCGACTTCAGGATCCCGCCGCACTCCAGGCACGGCGGGTCGTCCTCACCGGCCTCGACCCGCGCCAGCGCGTCCTCCATGGGGCCGCGCGCGTGGCAGCCGGTGCACACGACACTCCGCGCGGTGCCGTGCAGTTCGAGCACCTTGCGGTCGGGCATCCCGGCGAGCTGGTGCAGCCCGTCCACGTTCTGCGTGATCACCCGCACGGGCACCCCGGACCGCTCCAGCTCGGCCACCGCCCGGTGCGCGGCGTTGGGCTCCGCCTGAAGCGTCCGGTTCTGGCGCCGCATCTGCCAGGAGCGGCGGCGGATCTCCGGGTCGCCCATGTAGTACTCGTACGTGACGAGCTTCTCGGCCTCCGGATCCCGCCGCCACAGCCCGTTCGGCCCGCGGTAGTCCGGGATCCCGGAGTCCGTGCTGATACCGGCACCGGTGAGAAGCGCGACGAGTGGCTTGGCCATGCCCCCGAGCGTAGGCCGGGCCGCACCGGGGCGGCGAGCGGATATCGAACGGTGGTGGCCCGGGCGGCGCCGGTCAGGACACCCGGTGGCCGTTCTCCAGCTCCGCCGGGCCCGAGCCGTCCGCCAGCACGTCCAGCCCGGTCAGCACCCGGCGGCCGAGGGCGCCCGGCAGGTACTCGGCCAGCTCCTCGCGCGGGACCAGCCGCCAGGACAGCAGCTCCTCCTCCTGGAGGCGGATCGCCTTGAGGTCGTCCTCGCCGAGCACCCCGCCGTCGTACAGGTACGCCACCAGCGGCGGACGGCCGGTGCCGTGCACCCAGTCGACCGCAAGCAGCCGGCCGAGCTCGCGGTCCAGGCCGATCTCCTCGGCCGTCTCGCGCCGCGCGCCCTGCCGCGGTGTCTCGCCGTCGTCGGACTCGACGGTGCCGCCCGGCAGCGCCCAGCCCTCCCGGTAGTTGGGTTCGACGAGCAGGACACGGCCCTCGCCGTCCCGGAACAGCGCGGCGGCACCGGCCAGGACGCGGGGCAGGGAGGCGATGTAGGCGGCGAAGTCAGGAGAGGTGGTCATCGCAGCAGGGTAGCCACCGCTGCTGGAGGACGAGCCCATCTTCGCGGTCACCGGGGCGCAGGCGAAGCATGCGGTCAGGCCGCGGACTCCGCCAGCCGCACCGTCCGCTCCGCCAGCTCGCTGATCCGCACCCCGTCGAAACCGAACACCGCGCTGCGGACCGTGTCCTCCAGCGGCACCTTCCACTGGTCCGGAATGGCCGCCGCCCCGCCGAACACGCCCGCGACGGAACCCGCCGTCGCGCCGTTGGAGTCGGTGTCCAGGCCGCCGCGGACGGTCAGGGTGATGGTCCGGGTGAAGTCGCCGTCGCCGTAGAGCAGGCCGGCGGTGAGGACGGCCGCGTTCGGGACGGTGTGGATCCAGCCCATCCCGATGGTCTCCTCGGCGACCGTGGTGAGCGTGTCCTCCCAGGACATCCCGGCGTCGTGCAGGGAGGCCACCCGCCGTACCGTGCGGGCCAGGCGGCTGCTCGCCGGGATCACGGCCAGGGCCTCGTCGACGGCGTGCCGCACGGTGGGCGCCGTGAACGCCGCCGCGATCAGCGCCGCCGCCCACATCGCCCCGTAGACCCCGTTGCCGGTGTGCGACAGCACCGCGTCCCGCCGGGCCAGCGAGGCGGCCCGGCGCGGCGCGCCCGGGTGGGTCCAGCCGAAGATGTCGGCCCTGATCAGAGCCCCGATCCACTCCTGGTACGGATTGTCGTACGTCGCCGTCAGCGGCGGCTTGAGCCCGTTGGCGAGGTTGCGGTACGCGGCCCGCTCCGCGGTGAACGTCTGGAGGTACGGCAGCCGCAGCAGCCACAGGTCGCCGACCTGCTCGGTGCTGAACCCGAAGCCGTGCGTCTCCAGCAGGTCCAGGCCGAGGATCGCGTAGTCGACGTCGTCGTCACGGCAGCTGCCGTGGATGCGGCCGCGGACGCACTGGCGCCATTCGGGGCGCAGCTCGAAGCCCTCGTGTTCGCTGATCGGCTCGGGCAGGTAGTCGGTCAGGGGCAGGGCGGAGGCCTGCCGCAGGTAGCGGTCGATGCGGTCGCGGGTCCAGACCTCGCCCTGCTCGACGGGCTTGCCGAGCATGTTGCCGGCGATGCGGCCCTGCCAGCCGCCGAGGATGCGGTTCGCCAGGTCTGTCTCGGTGCGTGCGAGGGTCATGGTTACGGTCTACCCGTTTCGCCCGGGGTCGTGGTGTGTTCGTCCCCGCGGGTGCGCTGTGCTCGCTCGCGCGGTTCCCCGCGCCCCTGGGAGCCTCGGTCCACGCGATGGGCAGATGCTGACGGGCGGGGCGTCCTGCGGTTAAGGTCGCAGCGGCGCGACTGGCCTTGACGTGCGTGAGGGCCCGGAGAGCAAGGGGAGTGCAAGTGGCGGACGCTGCAGTGAGCGGCACCTGGCAGGCACAGCGGGTGCTCGTCGCCGCGGACAAGTTCAAGGGCTCGCTGACGGCCGTGGAGGTCGCCGAGCGGGTGACGGCCGGGCTGCGCCGGGTCGTGCCGGACCTGGAGGTCGAGGCGCTGCCCGTGGCCGACGGCGGCGACGGGACCGTGGCCGCGGCGGTCGCGGCCGGGTTCGAACGCCGGGAGGTGCGGGTCGCCGGCCCCCTCGGCGACGAGGTGACGGCGGCGTTCGCGCTGCGCGAGGGCACCGCGGTCGTGGAGATGGCCGAGGCCAGTGGCCTCCAGCGGCTGCCCGCCGGGGTCTTCGCACCGCTCACGGCGTCCACGTACGGCTCCGGCGAGCTGCTGCGGGCCGCCCTGGACGCGGGCGCCCGCACGATCGTCTTCGGGGTCGGCGGCAGCGCCACCACGGACGGCGGCGCCGGCATGCTGTCGGCGCTGGGCGCCCGGTTCCTGGACGCCGACGGGGAGCCGGTGCCCCCGGGCGGGGGCGGTCTCGCCGAGCTGGCGACCGCGGACCTGTCGGGACTCGACCCGCGCCTGAGCGAGATCGAATTCATCCTCGCGAGCGACGTGGACAACCCCCTGACCGGCCCGAAGGGCGCACCCGCGGTCTACGGCCCGCAGAAGGGCGCCACACCGGACGACGTGACGGCCCTGGACGCCGCCCTGGCGCACTTCGCGGAGGTGCTGGAGGGCCCGGTCGGCCCGAAGGCCGCCGAGTACGCGGCCGCCCCGGGCGCGGGCGCCGCCGGCGGCATCGGTTACGGCGCCCTGCTCCTGGGCGCCGGTTTCCGCCCCGGCATCGAGGTCATGCTCGACGTCCTGGGCTTCGCCCCCGCCCTGGACCGCGCCGAGCTGGTGATCACCGGCGAGGGCTCCCTCGACGAGCAGACCCTCCACGGCAAGGCCCCGGCCGGTGTCGCCGCCGCCGCACGTGCCGCAGGCAAGGACGTCGTCGCGGTCTGCGGCCGCCTCGCCCTGCCCCCGGAGGCCCTGGGCCGCGCGGGCATCCGCCGGGCCTACCCCCTGACGGACGCGGAGCCGGACGTCGCGAAGTGCATCGCGGAGGCGGGCCCGATCCTGGAACGCGTGGCGGAACGCATCGCCAGGGACTTCCTGACCTGAGCCGGGCGGCTCCCGTCGCCGCAGGCACGAGGAAGGCCCCGAGCTTGTCAGCTCGGGGCCTTCCTCGTCGTACGGTCGTTACGGAAGCTGTGCCGCCCGCGCCTCGCGCCGGTTGTCACGGAAGTTGTTCACCCGCCGGGCCGTCGCGAACAGCGGAATCACCGCCCCCATGACCAGCTGGAGCGCGCATCCCGTCTGGAGCAGCAGCTGACCGCTCGGCGCGTCGAACGCCCAGGCCGCCATCATGCCCATGCCCACCACGATCCACGTCAGCATCGCCACCGCGAGCCGGCCGCGCGGCTTCGGGTACTCCACGCGGCTCACCATCAGCCACGCCGTCCCCAGGATCGCCAGCAGCGTCGCCACGAAGGGCAGCTCCAGCAGCACGATGGACACCACTGTCAGCGCGCCGAACGGCGACGGCATGCCCTGGAAGGTGCCGTCCTTGACCGTGACGCACGAGAACCGCGCAAGCCGTAGCACCACCGCCAGCAGCACCACGATCGCCCCGACCGCGGCGACCCGCTGGTACGCGCCCTCCGCCACCATGCCGTAGACGAGGACGAAGTACGCCGGGGCCAGGCCGAAGCTGATCAGGTCGGAGAGGTTGTCCAGCTCGGCGCCCATGGGGGAGGAGCGCAGCTTGCGCGCCACCAGGCCGTCGAACAGGTCGAAGACCGCCGCGCACAGCATCAGGATGACCGCCGTGGCCGCGCTGTTGCGCGCCATGCCGGATTCCTGGCTGCCCATGAGGTCCGGGATCAGGATGCCGGTGGTGGTGAAGTACACCGCCATGAAGCCGCACGTGGCGTTGCCGAGCGTCAGGGTGTCCGCTATCGACAGACGCAGAGAGAGGGGCATCTCCTCCTCTTCGTCGACCTCGTCGGCGTCCGGGACCCAGCCGGCCTTGGTGTCAGGATCAATCACGGTCAATGCGAGTCACCCCAGCCACGGTCTTCTGCCCCACCTCGACCGCGACCTCCACGCCCTCGGGCAGGTAGAGGTCGACCCGCGAGCCGAAGCGGATCAGGCCGATCCGCTCGCCCTGCTCGACCTTGGTGCCCTCGGGCACGTAGGGGACGATGCGGCGGGCGACCGCGCCGGCGATCTGGATCATCTCGATGTCGCCGAGCTCGGTGTCGAAGTGCCAGACGACGCGCTCGTTGTTCTCGCTCTCCTTGTTGAAGGCGGGAACGAAGCCACCGGGGATGTGCTCGACCGACGTCACGGTGCCGGCCAGCGGGGCGCGGTTCACGTGGACGTTGAGCGGGCTCATGAAGATCGCGACGCGGGTGCGGCCGTCCTTCCACGGCATGATGCTCTGCACCACACCGTCGGCGGGCGAGATGACCCGGCCCTGGGCGATCTCGCGCTCGGGGTCGCGGAAGAACCACAGCATTCCCGCCGCGAGCGCGGTGGCGGGAACGGCGACGGCCTTGGCGGCGCCGGAGCGGCGGGCCCGGGCCAGGCTGAGGGCTGCGGTGGCGACGGTCGGAAGGAGCCACGGCGATGCTCCGCGCGCGAGGCGTACGCCGGCCCGGCTGTCGCGAGGTGCAGAGGTTTGGCTGTGGGGCATGGATGACCTTCGTAGCGGATGATGCCGCACTCTGACGGGGGACGGCGGCTTTCCGGCGATCGTAGCGGCTCGGGGCCCTAACTGGGTAAGCCAGGCAGCCGAGTCGGCGGCGGAAGAGTGCTGACGGGGTGTGATCTTCTTCTCCAAGAAAACACCCCGCATCCGGACATCTAGCCCTGGAATCGATACTCTTCGAGCAGCCGCCTGCCGATGATCATTTTCTGGATCTCGGCGGTACCTTCACCGATGAGCAGCATCGGCGCCTCGCGGTAGAGGCGTTCGATCTCGTACTCCTTGGAGAAGCCGTAGCCGCCGTGGATCCGGAAGGCGTCTTCGACGACCTCCTTGCAGTACTCGGAGGCGAGGTACTTCGCCATCCCAGCCTCGAGGTCGTTTCGCTCCCCGGAGTCCTTTTTGCGTGCTGCGTTCACCATCATCGCATGGGCGGCCTCGACCTTGGTAGCCATCTCGGCCAGCTTGAACTGGATCGCCTGGTGCTGGGCGATCGGCTTCCCGAAGGTGTGACGCTGCTGCGCGTACTGGACGCCCAGTTCGAACGCACGCTGAGCGACGCCGCAGCCACGCGCCGCCACGTTGACGCGGCCGACCTCGACGCCGTCCATCATCTGGTAGAAACCACGGCCGGTGACCCCGCCGAGCACACGATCCGCAGGAATCCGCAGGCCATCCATGATGAGTTCGGTGGTGTCGACCCCCTTGTACCCCATCTTGTCGATCTTGCCGGGGATGGTGAGGCCGGGGCGGACCTCGCCGAAGCCCGGCTCCTTCTCGACCAGGAAGGTCGTCATCGACTTGTGGGGCGCGGTGCCCTCGGGGTGACCTTCGTCACTTCGCACCAGAACGGCCACCAGGGAGGACGTTCCGCCGTTCGTGAGCCACATCTTCTGGCCGTTCAGGACGTACTCGTCGCCGTCCCTCACCGCCTTCGACGTGATCGCCGAGACGTCCGAGCCGAGGCCCGGCTCCGACATCGAGAAGGCGCCCCGGATGTCGCCGGCCGCCATCCGCGGCAGGAAGTGGTCCTTCTGCTCCTGCGTGCCGTGCTGCTTGAGCATGTACGCCACGATGAAGTGCGTGTTGATGATGCCGGACACCGACATCCACCCGCGGGCGATCTCCTCCACGCACAGCGCGTACGTCAGGAGCGACTCGCCCAGACCCCCGTACTCCTCGGGGATCATCAGGCCGAACAGGCCCAACTCCTTCAGCCCGTCGACGATCGCTTGCGGGTACTCGTCGCGGTGCTCCAGCTCGGTCGCGACCGGGATGATCTCCTTGTCCACGAAGTCGCGGACGGTGGACAGGATCTCCTGCTGGACGTCCGTCAGACCGGCGGTCTGGGCGAGTCGCGCCATGGCTACTTCTCCTGCTCTCGCAGCTCCGGGCGGCCGGGCTGCTCGCCGCCGCGCTCCTTGATGTACGTCTCGGTCGGCACCATCACCTTGCGGCGGAACACGCAGACCAGCGTGCCGTCCTGCTTGTAGCCCTTGGTCTCGACGTGCACGATGCCGCGGTCGTTCTTCGACTTCGACGGCCACTTGTCGAGCACGGTCGTCTGGCCGTAGATCGTGTCGCCGTGGAAGGTCGGCGCCACGTGCTTCAGCGACTCGATCTCCAGGTTGGCGATGGCCTTGCCGGAGATGTCCGGCACGGACATGCCGAGCAGCAGGGAGTAGATGTAGTTCCCGACGACGACGTTCTTGCCGAAGTCCGTCGTCTTCTCCGCATAGTTCGTGTCCATGTGGAGGGGGTGGTGGTTCATGGTGAGCAGACAGAACAGGTGGTCGTCGTACTCCGTGACCGTCTTGCCCGGCCAGTGCTTGTACGTCGCCCCGACCTCGAACTCCTCGTAGGTGCGTCCGAACTGCATCGCGCTCAGGCCTCCGGGATCTCGAACGTGCTGGTGCGCCGCATGCCGGCGGCGCGTCCCTTGCCCGCGATGACCAGGGCCATCTTGCGGCTGGCCTCGTCGATCATCTCGTCGCCGAGCATCGCGGAGCCCTTCTTGCCGCCCGCCTCGGACGTGTAGTACTCGTACGCGTCCAGGATCAGCTCGGCGTGGTCGTAGTCCTCCTGGGACGGCGAGAAGATCTCGTTGGACGCCTCGACCTGGCCCGGGTGCAGCACCCACTTGCCGTCGAAGCCGAGCGCGGCGGCGCGCTGGGCGACCTCGCGGTAGCCGTCGACGTTGCGGATCTGCAGGTAGGGGCCGTCGATCGCCTGGAGGTTGTTGGCGCGGGCGGCCATCAGGATCTTCATCAGGATGTAGTGGTAGGCGTCCGCCGGGTAGCCGGGCGGCTGCTCGCCCACGACCAGCGACTTCATGTTGATCGAGGCCATGAAGTCGGCCGGGCCGAAGATGATCGTCTCGACGCGCTGGGAGGCCTGCGCGATCTCGTTGACGTTGTTCAGGCCCTGCGCGTTCTCGATCTGCGCCTCGATGCCGATCTTGCCGACCTCGAAGCCCATGGTCTTCTCGATCTGGGTCAGCAGGAGGTCGAGGGCGACGATCTGCTGGGCGTCCTGGACCTTCGGCAGCATGATGCAGTCGAGGTTCTGGCCGGCGCCCTCGACGACCGTGACGACGTCGCGGTACGTCCATTCGGTCGTCCAGTCGTTGACCCGGACCACGCGCGTCTTGCCCGTCCAGTCGCCCTCGTTGAGGAACTTCACGATGGTGTGCCGCGCCTCGGGCTTGGCCAGCGGGGCGCAGGCGTCCTCCAGGTCGAGGAAGACCTGGTCCGCCGGGAGGCCCTGGGCCTTCTCCAGGAAGCGCGGGTTCGAGCCCGGTACCGCCAGGCAGGAACGCCGGGGGCGAAGGCGGTTGACCGTGGTCATGCGGGGACCTCCAGGGGGTCGAGCTGGTTCGCTTTCCGGATCTCGTCGACGATGCGGCCGATGATTCCGGTGATGTCGAAGTCCTTCGGGGTGAAGACCGCGGCCACTCCGGCTGCCCTGAGCTGCTCGGCATCACCGTTCGGGATGATGCCACCGGCGATCACCGGTATATCTGTGGCACCGGCCACACGGAGCCGTTCGAGGACGTCCGGCACCAGCTGGGCGTGCGAGCCGGACAGGATGGACAGCCCGACCGCGTGCACGTCCTCGGCGAGGGCCGCGTCCACGATCTGCTCGGGCGTCAGCCGGATGCCCTGGTAGACCACCTCGAAGCCGGCGTCCCGCGCGCGCACCGCGATCTGCTCGGCGCCGTTGGAGTGCCCGTCCAGGCCCGGCTTGCCGACCAGGAAGCGCAGCTTGCCCACGCCCAGGTCCTTGGCCGTCAGCTCCACCTTGCGGCGCACCAGGGCCAGCGTGCTGCCCTCCTCGGCGGGCACGGCCACCGGCGCGGAGGAGACGCCCGTGGGCGCCCGGAACTCGCCGAACACCTCGCGCAGTGCCCCGGCCCACTCGCCGGTCGTCGCGCCGGCGCGGGCGCACTCCAGGGTGGCCTCCATGAGGTTCTCCGTGCCGCGGGCGGCCTCCTTCAGCCGCTCCAGGGCCTTGCAGGGCCGCGGGTGGTTGAAGGGCGGCTGGTAGCGGCTGTCGCGCCACTGCTGAAGCGCCTCGATGACCCGGGCCTCGACCTCCGGGTCCACCGTCTGGATCGCGGTGTCCAGGTCGGCGGTGAGCGGGTTCGGCTCGGTGCCCTCGAAGATGTTGACGCCGACGATCTTCTCCTGGCCGGACTCGATCCGGCCCCGGCGCTCGGCGTGCGAGGCGACCAGCTGCGACTTGAGGTAGCCGGACTCGACGGCCGCCATCGCGCCGCCCATCTCCTCGATGCGCTCCATCTCGGCGAGCGCCGCCTCGACCAGTCCCTCGACCTTCTCCTCGACGACCTTCGAGCCCTCGAAGATGTCGTCGTACTCCAGCAGGTCGCTCTCGTAGGCCAGCACCTGCTGGATGCGCAGCGACCACTGCTGGTCCCAGGGGCGGGGCAGGCCGAGGGCCTCGTTCCAGGCGGGCAGCTGCACGGCACGCGCGCGGGCGTCCTTCGACAACGTCACCGCCAGCATCTCCAGGACGATCCGCTGGACGTTGTTCTCCGGCTGGGCCTCCGTCAGGCCGAGGGAGTTGACCTGGACGCCGTAGCGGAAGCGGCGGTGCTTGGGGTTCTCGATGCCGTACCGCTCACGGGTGATCTTGTCCCAGATGCGGCCGAAGGCGCGCATCTTGCACATCTCCTCGATGAAGCGGACGCCCGCGTTCACGAAGAACGAGATGCGGCCGACGACATCGCCCATGCGCTCCTGCGGCACCTGGCCGGAGTCGCGCACGGCGTCGAGGACGGCGATCGCGGTGGACATCGCGTACGCGATCTCCTGGACCGGTGTGGCACCCGCCTCCTGCAGGTGGTAGCTGCAGATGTTGATCGGGTTCCACTTCGGGATGTGGGAGACCGTGTACGCGATCATGTCCGTCGTCAGGCGGAGGGAGGGCCCCGGGGGGAAGACGTGGGTCCCCCGGGACAGATACTCCTTGACGATGTCGTTCTGGGTCGTGCCCTGGAGCTTGGTGATGTCGGCGCCCTGCTCCTCGGCGACGACCTGGTAGAGCGCCAGCAGCCACATGGCCGTGGCGTTGATGGTCATCGAGGTGTTCATCTGCTCCAGGGGGATGTCCTGGAACAGCCGGCGCATGTCACCGACGTGCGCGATCGGCACGCCGACCCGGCCCACCTCGCCGCGGGCGAGGATGTGGTCGGAGTCGTAGCCGGTCTGCGTCGGCAGGTCGAACGCCACCGACAGACCCGTCTGGCCCTTGGCGAGGTTGCGCCGGTACAGCTCGTTGGACGCCTCGGCCGTGGAGTGACCGGCGTAGGTGCGCATGAGCCACGGCCGGTCCTTCTCCCGCCTGCCGTCGGCGGGCTGACGCTCAGTCATCTATGACCCCGGGTGTCTCAGATGTTGCGGAAGCGGTTGATGGCGTCGATGTGCTGCGCGCGCTTGGCCTCGTCGCGCACGCCCAGGCCCTCCTCAGGGGCCATGCACAGCACGCCGACCTTGCCCTGGTGCAGGTTGCGGTGCACGTCGTAGGCCGCCTGGCCGGTGTCCTCCAGGGAGTACACCTTGGACAGGGTCGGGTGGATCTTGCCCTTCGCGATGAGCCGGTTGGCCTCCCAGGCCTCGCGGTAGTTGGCGAAGTGCGAGCCGATGATCCGCTTCAGCGACATCCACAGGTAGCGGTTGTCGTACTCGTGCATGTAGCCCGAGGTCGAGGCGCAGGTGGTGATGGTGCCGCCCTTGCGGGTGACGAAGACGCTCGCGCCGAAGGTCTCGCGGCCGGGGTGCTCGAAGACGATGTCGATGTCCTCGCCGCCGGTGAGTTCGCGGATGCGCTTGCCGAAGCGCTTCCACTCCTTGGGGTCCTGGGTGTTCTCGTCCTTCCAGAACTTGTAGCCCTCGGCGTTGCGGTCGATGATCGCCTCGGCGCCCATCGAGCGGCAGATCTCCGCCTTCTGCGGCGAGGAGACGACACAGATCGGGTTGGCGCCGCCGGCCAGCGCGAACTGGGTGGCGTAGGAGCCGAGTCCGCCGCTCGCGCCCCAGATCAGGACGTTGTCGCCCTGCTTCATGGCGGCGCCGTTGCGGGAGACCAGCTGCCGGTAGGCGGTGGAGTTGACCAGGCCCGGGGCGGCGGCCTCCTCCCAGCTGAGGTGGTCCGGCTTGGGCATCAGCTGGTTGGACTTCACCAGCGCGATCTCCGCGAGGCCGCCGAAGTTGGTCTCGAAGCCCCAGATGCGCTGCTCCGGGTCGAGCATCGTGTCGTTGTGGCCGTCGGACGACTCCAGCTCGACGGAGAGGCAGTGCGCGACGACCTCGTCACCGGGGCGCCAGGCGTTGACGCCCGGGCCGGTGCGCAGGACGACGCCCGCGAGGTCCGAGCCGATGATGTGGTACGGCAGGTCGTGGCGCTTGGCCAGCTCGCTGGTGCGGCCGTAGCGCTCCAGGAAGCCGAAGGTGGACAGCGGCTCGAAGATCGACGTCCACACCGAGTTGTAGTTGACCGAGGAGGCCATGACGGCCACCAGGGCCTCGCCCGGGCCCAGCTCGGGCAGCGGCACCTCGTCCAGGTGGATCGACTTGCGGGGGTCCTTGTCGCGCGTGGCGAGCCCGGAGAACATCTCCGTCTCGTCCTTGTGCACGGTGATCGCGCGGTACGACTCGGGCAGCGGGAGGGCGGCGAAGTCCTCCGACGTGGAGTCGGGCGACTGGATCGCGGCCAGGATGTCCTTCACGGTCACGGTGTTGCCTCCGGCGGTGAGCGCCCTGAGGGAGGGGCGCCGATGGGTACGTCGGTGCTGCTGAGGGTTCGAGGGTGTGCCGTCGGTTCGGCGGTGGTGCTGTTCGGCAGCGCTGGTGGCGCGGGAGGTTGCCTGTGACGCAGGCGTCCGGGGCGGACGGGCGCGAGGCCCGTTGGGACGTCGCCCGGACCTCTTCAACGTATGACACCGCGTGTCACCCCGCAAGGCACTGAGTGCCAGAACTTGCTCTCAGATGAAATCTTTACGTAACAAATGAGCGATGATCGATCGAATCGAAGCTTCAAGGGCCTGCAAAACGGCCCCTGACATGCCAAAACGGCCACCCCGTGGGGTGGCCGTCATCACACAGCAGGAGAGGGTTCAGCGCTCCTTGAGGGCCTGCTCGATCGTCCGCATGACCTCGTCCAGAGGGGCGTCGGTGCGGGCGACCGTCACCAGCACCTCGCCCTGCGCCGAGGCCGTGGCGACGGCCGGCTGCGGTTCCGTGGAGCGCCCGGCTCCGATGCCCGAGCCGAAGGTCTTGCGCACGATCGCGAAGGCGTGGTCCAGCTGCGCCTCCACGTCGCCCTGCCCGCCGGCCCTCAGCCAGCGCCGCAGCACGTGGTTGTGGGCGGTGACCACGGCGGACGCGGCGACCTCGGCCAGCAGCGGGTCGTCGTTGGCGTCGTCGGCGTGCGCGCGCTCGTCGAAGTGGCCGAGGAGATAGCGGGTGAACAGGCGCTCGTAGCGGGCCACCGACGCGATCTCCGCCTCGCGCAGGGTGGGCACCTCGCGGGTCAGCTTGTAGCGGGCGACCGAGATCTCCGGCCGGGCCGCGTACATCCGCATGACTTCCTTGATGCCGCGGCACACCGTGTCGAGCGGATGCTCGTGCGCGGGCGCGGCGTTGAGCACCGCCTCGGCGCGGATCAGGGTGTCGTCGTGGTCGGGGAAGATCGCCTCTTCCTTGGAGCGGAAGTGGCGGAAGAAGGTGCGGCGCGCGACCCCGGCCTGGGCCGCGATCTCGTCGACGGTGGTCGCCTCGTACCCCTTGGTCGCGAACAGCTCCATCGCGGCGGCCGCCAGTTCCCGGCGCATCTTGAGCCGCTGGGCGGCGGCACGGGAGCCTGCGGCACTCTCCGGCGCGTCGGTCGTAGCTGGTGTACGTGCGGACTTGGCGGGCTGGGACATGCCCTGAACGTACTGCATGTGCGCAGCTCGGTGCGCATGACCTGGTTCTCCGCCCCCGCCGGAGGGGGGCGGGAACCGGTCCGGGCCGAGCAGGCCGCCCCACTCGGAGCCGGACCGGAACCAGTCGCCGGGACGCTCAGCGCTTGGCATATTCGCGGAAACCACGGCCGGTCTTGCGGCCGAGGCAGCCCGCGGCCACCAGGTGCTCCAGCAGGGGCGCCGGGGCGAGGCCCGGGTCGCGGAACTCGCGGTGCAGGACCTTCTCGATGGCGAGCGAGACGTCCAGTCCGACGACGTCCAGCAGCTCGAACGGGCCCATCGGGTAGCCGCCGCCCAGCTTCATCGCCGCGTCGATGTCGTCGAGGGACGCGTAGTGCTCCTGGACCATCTTGATCGCGTTGTTCAGGTACGGGAACAGCAGCGCGTTCACGATGAAACCGGCGCGGTCCCCGCAGTCGACGGCGTGCTTCCTGATCCTGCCGCAGACCTCGCGGACCGTCGCGTGGACGTCGTCGGCGGTCAGCACCGTCCGGACGACCTCGACCAGCTTCATGGCCGGCGCCGGGTTGAAGAAGTGCATGCCGATCACGTCCTGCGGGCGCGAGGTGGCCCGGGCGCAGGCGACGACCGGCAGGGACGAGGTGGTGGTGGCCAGGACCGCGCCCGGCTTGCAGACCTTGTCCAGCGCGGCGAACAGCTGCCGCTTGACCTCCAGGTCCTCGGCGACCGCCTCGACGGCCAGGTCCACGTCCGCGAAGTCGTCGTACGTGCCCGTGGCGGTGATGCGGTCCAGGGTCTCGGCGGCGGCCTCGGCGGTCAGGCGGCCCTTGTCGACCGAGCGGGCCAGGGACTTGCCGATCCGGGCCTTGGCGGCCTGCGCCTTCTCCTCGCTGCGGGCCGCCAGCACGACCTCGTACCCGGCCTTGGCGAAGACCTCGGCGATCCCGGAGGCCATCGTCCCGGAGCCCGCGACACCGACCGAGCGGACCGTGCGGCCGGCGACCGTGTCGCCGCCCTCCCGCGGGGTGAGCGCGTCCGGCACGACCGTGCCGCTGCCCGGCGCCTCGTACGTGTAGAAACCGCGCCCCGCCTTGCGGCCGGTCAGACCCGCCTCGCTGAGCTGCTTGAGGATGGGTGCGGGGGCGTGCAGCCGGTCGCGGGAGGCGGCGTACATGGCCTCCAGGACCGTGCGGGCGGTGTCGACGCCGATCAGGTCGAGCAGCGCCAGCGGACCCATGGGCAGACCGCAGCCGAGCCGCATCGCGGCGTCGATGTCCTCGCGGGAGGCGTACTTCGCCTCGTACATCGCCGCCGCCTGGTTCAGGTAGCCGAACAGCAGGCCGTCGGCGACGAAACCGGGCCGGTCGCCGACCGCGACGGGCTCCTTGCCCAGGTCGAGCGCGAGGTCGGTGACCGCCGTGACGGCCGCCGGGGCGGTCAGCACCGAGGAGACGACCTCGACCAGGCGCATCGCCGGGGCCGGGTTGAAGAAGTGCAGGCCCAGCACCCGCTCGGGACGCGCCGAGTCGGCGGCCAGCCGGGTGACGGACAGGGCGTTGGTGCCGGTCGCCAGGATGGTCTCGGGGCGCACGATCCCGTCGAGCTCCCGGAAGATCTGCTGCTTGACCTCGTACGACTCCGGCGCGACCTCGATGACCAGGTCGGCGTCGGCCGCGGCCCGCAGGTCGGCGGAGGTGCGGACGCGGCCCAGGATCTCGGCGCGCTCCTGCTCGGTGAGCCGCCCGCGCTCGACGCCACGGGCCGTGGAGGCCTCCAGGGCGGCGACGCACTTCGCGGTCTGGGCCTCGCTGATGTCGATGCCGACGACCTCGCGGCCGGCCTTGGCGAGGACCTCGGCGATGCCGGTGCCCATCGTGCCGAGGCCGACGACGGCGACGGTCCGCAGCGGGGACAGGGACGGGTCGGAAAGGGGAGTGGCCATCGCGGGACTCCAGGATGAGGGTGACGACGGGGAACGCCGCCCGGGTGCGCCGAAGGCGGCCCGGCGGGAAGCCGGACCCCGGGCGCACCGGGTGCGTGTGAAGTGCGGGTGTGGCCGGGCTGCGAGCGCACACGCCCGGTGCCGTCTCCACGGGCGTGCACACGCCCGGAGAGCATCGGCCGTTCCGACCGGCCCTGTCCCGGGGCCGGGCCGTACTGCGGTACCTGAGGCACCGAACCGACTGCTCTCACGGTGGCCGCGTCACCAGACCACCGCGAGGAATGCGAGTGGGTAACTCGCTCGTCTGAGCTTAACTGGCGGGTAACGAGCGCGCCAGCCCCCGTGTTTGTGATGTACGTCCCGCGCGGCTCGCGGCCCGCCTAACCTCTCCGTCATGGACGAAGAGTTGCGATCACTCACGGAGCGCTTACGGCAGGAGTCGGGGGCGTCGCCCGCGTTCGAGCGGCTCGTGGCGACCGACGACCTCGACGCCCTGGCGGCGGTGCTCACCGAACCCGGGCAACCGCTCTGGGCGCGGGAACTGGCCGCGTTCCGGCTCGGTCTCGCGGGGGACCGGCGGGCCTTCGAGGCCCTGGTGCTGCTGCTCAACCACCGCGATCCACCGCGCTGCGCCTCCGCGGCGTACGCGCTGGCCCGACTCGGCGACCCGCGCACCGCCCGCGCGGCCGCAGCCCTCGCCACCAACGAGCTGCGCGTCGCCTACGCCCTGCACCCCGTGCGCCTCCTGGTCGAGCTGCGTGCCCCCGAGGCCGTACCCGCGCTGATCACCACCCTCCAGCGCCGGCTGCGCCCGCACGATCCGTACCGCCGCGTGGCCCTCGCCTGCGTGGACGGACTGGGCGCGCTGGGGGACGGCCGGGCCAGACCCGTGCTGAACGAGGCCCTGGCGCATCCGGCGCTGGCCGAGGCGGCGGTGCGGGCGCTGGGGCGGATCCCGAGGCAGCGGTGAGGGCTCAAAGCGCCCTGCTGTAGCGCACCTCCGGGACGGCGACGCCCTCCACGTCGAAGGGCTCCTCCGCGCCGTCCGCCCGGAAGCCGGCCCGTTCGTAGAAGCGGCGGGCCCGGACGTTCTCCTTCAGCACCCACAGCAGGAGACGGCCGTGGCCCGCGGCGGCGCAGCGCGTGAGCGACTCCGCGAGCAGGGCCTGCCCCGCGCCCTGCCCGAGGTGGTCCGGGTGGACGTAGACGGCGTACAACTCGGCGTCGTCGGTGAGGACTTCGCCCTCCCGGTACGGCCCGTGGCAGGCCCAGCCGACGACTTCGCCGCGCGCGTCCTCGGCGACCAGGTTCACCACCCGGCCGTCGGCCCGCGCGAGACGGGTGCGGTGCCGCTCGGCGTCCTCCGCGACGCTGAGTCCGTCGAGGTACGACTGCGGGATCATCCCGCGGTATGCGTGCTGCCAGCCGCGGACGCGGATCTCCGCGACGCGGTCGCAGTCAGAGAGGGTCATCTCCCGGACGCGCGGGCCCGTCACGGCGCCACCACCGCGAACGCCTCGATCTCCAGCAGGAACTCGGGGCGGACCAGCCCCGCGACCCGCACCGCCGACGCGGCCGGCAGCCGGTCGTCGGGTATGTGCTCGGCGCGGGCGGCCCGGATCGCGGGCATGTGGGCCATGTCCGTGACGAAATAGGTCAGTTTGACGACGTCGTCGAAGGTCGCCCCGGCGGCGGCCAGGCAGCGTCGGAGGTTCTCGAAGACCTGGCGGGCCTGCGCCGCCGGGTCGCCCTCGCCGACCGGTTCGCCCCGCTCGTCGAGCGCGAGCTGACCGGAGACCGCCACGAAACGGCCCGTGCCCATGACCACGTGGCTGTACTGGGCCGCGGCGGCCACTCCGGCGGGGGCGGGGATCCTCGTCAGCTCACTCATGGGTCCATGGTGGACCATGGGTCTGACAGGGCCCGCCCCCGACGGACGGCCCGTCAACTGCTCAGCCGCGGAAGCCGAGCAGGCCGTGCAGCGTCGAGCCCTTCGAGGAGGCCGACCCGGCCTTCGCCGAGGGCCCCTCGGCCGACGCCGCCGGCTTCGGGTCCGGCAGCGCCGCGCACACCGCGTCCGCCTCGCCGTACCCGCGCGGCACGGTGCCGTCGGTCAGGTACGCCGCCAGGTGCTTGTCGAGGCAGGCGTTGCCGCTCAGCGTGATGCCATGGTTGCCGCCGCCCTTCTCGACCACCAGGCTGGAGCGGGCCAGCAGATGGTGGACGGTGACGCCGCCCTGGTACGGAGTGGCCGCGTCGCCGGTCGCCTGGAACAGCAGCACGGGCGGCAGCTTGCCGTTGGCGACGTTCACCGGGCGCAGCGAGTCCGTCGGCCAGAACGCGCACGGCGCGTTGTACCAGGCGTTGTTCCAGGTCATGAACGGTGCCTTCTCGTACACCGCCCAGTTGTCCTTGCGCCACTGCCGCCAGTCACGCGGCCAGCCGGCGTCCCGGCACTGCACCGAGGTGTAGATGCTGTAGCCGTTGTCGCCGGAGGCGTCCACCGCGCCGAAGTCCTCGTACGCGTCGACCAGCGGCTCGGGGTCCTTGTCGTTCACGTACGCCGCGAACGCCTCCGCCAGGTCCGGCCAGTAGCCGTTGTAGTAGCCGCCCGGGATGAAGGTGTCCTCCAGCTCCGAGGCGCCCACCGTGCCGCCGGCCGGCTTCTTCGCCAGAGCGGACCGCATCGCGTACCACTTGGCCTCGACCTCCTCCGGATCGGTGCCCAGCCGGTACGTCGCGTCGTGCTCGGCGACCCAGGCCAGGAAGGCGCGGTGGCGGTCGTCGAAGGCCACGTCCTGGTTGAGGTTGGCCTCGTACCAGACGTCCGTGGAGTCGACCACCGAGTCGAGGACCAGGCGCCGCACCCGCTCCGGGAAGAACTTGGCGTAGACCGCGCCCAGGTAGGTGCCGTACGAGTAGCCGAAGTAGTTGATCTTCTTCGCGCCCAGGGCCTGCCGGATCGCGTCCATGTCGCGTACGGCGCTCGTGGTGTTGACGTACGGCAGCAGGTGCCCGTACTTCTCGCCGCAGGCGGCGGCGAAGGACTTGGCGCGGTCGAGGTTGGCCTTCTCGATCGCGGGCGTGCTGGGCAGCGAGTTCGGGCGCACCGGGTCGAAGTGGCCCGGCTTGCAGTCCAGGGCGGGCTGGCTCGCTCCCACGCCGCGCGGGTCGAAGCCGATGACGTCGTACTGGGCCGCGACCTCCTTCGGCAGCGCGGACGCGACGAACCCGGCGAGCGTCAGACCGCTGCCGCCGGGACCGCCCGGGTTGACCAGGAGCGGGCCCTGGTAGGTCTTGGCGGTGTGCGGGACGCGGGACAGGGCGAGGGTGATCTGCTTCCCGTGCGGCCTGCGGTGGTCGAGCGGCACCTTCAGCGACGCGCACTGCAGCGTCGGGTAGTTGTCGGTGGCGCAGTTCTTCCAGGTGAGCTTCGCGGTCTGTACGGAGCCGGCGGTGCCGGGTGCGTTCGCCTCGGCGGGAACGGCCGTGAAGGCCCCGGCCATGACGACGGCGGCGCCGCACAGCGCGGCTGCGCGTTTTCTCATGGAGTCCTCCCAGGACGGCGGGATGTCGGGCCGCGAGGGTCACCGTCCTCGCCGCATCGTCCCGGAAAGCGGTCCCGGAAGAACGCATTCCGTCAAATTGATGACCCAATTGGATCTTCGGATGCGCTCGTATGCTCCTAAATGAGCGAGAGTTGGGTCGGTCCGGACACCGGCGGCTCCTTTGCCGGCTCGGGTGGCCGGGTCCGCCGCGGCATCCCCGCGCGCGTGGGCCCGATGCCGTACTCCTCGGCCAGTTCGTGCACCTGACGGGTGATCCGGCGCTGGTACCACTTCGGGGCGTAGGAGCCCTCCGCGTACAGCCGCTCGTAGCGCGGCACCAGGTGCGGGTGGTGCTGTCCCAGCCAGGTCATGAACCACTCGCGGGCGCCGGGCCGCAGGTGCAGTACCAGAGGCGTGACGGACGTGGCGCCCGAGGCCGCGATCGCCCGTACGGTGGCGCGCAGTTGGGCCGGCTCGTCGCTCAGGAACGGGATCACCGGCGCCATCAGCACACCGCAGCCGATGCCGTGCTCGCCGAAGGTCCGCACGACCTCGAGGCGCCGCTCCGGCGCGGGCGTGCCCGGCTCGACGGTGCGCCACAGCTCCTGGTCGGTGAAGCCGACCGAGACGGAGATGCCCACGTCGGTCACCTCGGCGGCCTGCCGGATCAGGTCCAGGTCGCGCAGGATCAGCGTGCCCTTGGTCAGGATCGAGAAGGGGTTCGCGTGGTCGCGCAGGGCCGAGACGATGCCCGGCATCAGGCGGTAGCGGCCCTCGGCGCGCTGGTAGCAGTCGACGTTCGTGCCCATCGCGATGTGCTCGCCCTGCCAGCGGTGCGAGCCGAGCTGCCGGCGCAGCAGCTCCGGCGCGTTGATCTTGACGACGATCTGGCTGTCGAAGCCGAGCCCCGTGTCGAGGTCGAGGTAGCTGTGCGTCTTGCGCGCGAAGCAGTACACGCACGCGTGCGTGCAGCCCCGGTAGGGGTTGACCGTCCACTGGAACGACATCCGGGAGACCGCCGGCACCCGGTTGATGATCGAACGGGCCCGGATCTCGTGGAATGTGATCCCGGCGAACTCCGGGGTGTCGAAGGTCCGGGTCGTCACCGCGTCCGCGCCGAACAGCGCGGCATCGGCCCGGCTGTGTTCGGAGTCCACTGTGAGGTTCTCCCAGCGCATGACGCCTCCTCGGTAGCACTGCCCACAGAATAGAACACATGTTCCCTTGATCGTGCGAGGGTGTTTTCCGAACGTGTTCGACCGGGTTGGGCCACCCCGATTTGGGCGGCCGGGCGGCGGGGTGGTTGGCTTGCCCCGACCCCCGAGCAACCATGTCCTGGAGGAAAGCGATGGCGCAGGTCGAAGCCACTACGGAGCGGATCGTCGCGGCGGACGCGGAGACGGTGTTCGACGCCCTCGCCGACTACAGCGGCACGCGCGCGAAGCTGCTGCCCGAGCAGTTCAGCGAGTACGAGGTCCGGGAGGGCGGCGACGGCGAGGGCACCCTCGTCCACTGGCGGCTCCAGGCCACCAGCAAGCGCGTGCGCGACTGCCTCCTGGAGGTCACCGAGCCCACTGACGGCGAGCTGGTCGAGAAGGACCGCAACTCCTCCATGGTCACCACCTGGCGGGTCACCCCGGCCGGGGAGGGCAAGTCCCGCGTCGTCGTGACCACCACCTGGACCGGCGCCGGCGGCATCGGCGGCTTCTTCGAGAAGACGTTCGCGCCCAAGGGGCTCGGCCGGATCTACGACGCGGTGCTCGCCAGGCTCGCCACCGAGGTCGAGAAGTAGCCGCTCCCAAGGCCCGGACCCCGGGGGGCCGTTGGGCCCCTCACCGGTTCGGGTGATCTCCGTACGGCTCGCTCCTGTGCCGTAACTCGTCGCGCTTGCTCGTAGTTGTCGCTTTTACGCGGGAATTGTGCGGCAGCGCGACGAGGGGAGCGGTAGGTGGGCGGTATCACTCTGGCGCAGGACGAACCGGCGGTAGCACCTCCCGACGCCCCCGCACCACCACCGACGGCGGACGCCCGACTGAGCCCGTGGCGGGTGCGGTTGGTCTTCCTCGCGCTGCTGCCGGCCCTGCTCCTGGCCGCCCTGGAGCAGATGATCGTCGCCACCGCGCTCCCGGAGATCGTCGGCGAGCTGCACGGTGCGGACCGGATGTCCTGGGCCATCACGGCCTACCTGCTCACCGCCACCGTCGGACTGCCCGTCTACGGCAAGCTCGGCGATCTCCTCGGCCGCAAGGGTGTCTTCCAGTTCGCCCTGGTCGTCTTCGTCGCCGGCTCCGCGCTCGCGGGCCGGGCGCAGACCATGGACCAGCTGATCGCGTTCCGCGCCCTGCAGGGCGCCGGCGCGGGCGGCCTCATGATCGGCGTGCAGACGATCACCGCCGACATCGCGCCGCCCCGGCAGCGCGGCCGCTACCTGGGCGTGATCGGCGCCGCCTTCGGCCTCGCCTCCGTGGCCGGCCCCCTGCTCGGCGGCTACTTCGCGGACCACCTCTCCTGGCGCTGGTGCTTCTACGTCAACGTGCCCTTCGGCCTGGTCACCCTCGCCGTCGTCGCCCTCGCGCTGAAACTCCCGAAACCGGCCGCCAGGGCCCGGCCGGACATCCTCGGCGCGCTGCTGCTGACCGCCGCCTCCACCTGCCTGGTCCTGCTGACCACCTGGGGCGGCACGGAGCACGCCTGGGACTCGCGCGTGATCCTCGGCCTCGGCGCCGGAGCGGCCGCGGCGACCGTCCTCTTCCTCGTCGTCGAGCGCTTCGCCGCCGAGCCCCTCATGCCGCTGCGGCTGTTCCGGGACTCCGTCTTCACCGTCACCGGCCTCGTCGGCCTGGTGATCGGCGTCGCGCTCTTCGGCGCCGCCGGCTACCTGCCGACCTACCTGCAGATGGTCGACGGGGTCTCCGCCACCGAGTCGGGCCTGCTCATGCTGCCGATGACGGCCGGCATCGTCGGCGCCTCGGTCATCGCCGGACAGCTCATCAGCCACACCGGCCGCTACAAGGCCTACCCGATCCTCGGCTGCGCCCTCTCCGTGGCCGGCATGTGGCTACTCTCCCGCCTGGAGGCCGGCACTCCCCGGCTGCACTTCGGCATCTGGACGGCCGTCCTCGGCGCCGGCATCGGCATGGTGATGCCGGTGCTGATCCTCGCCGTGCAGAACTCCGTGCGCCCGGCCGACCTGTCCACCGCCTCCAGCGCCAACAACTACTTCCGGCAGATCGGCGGCAGCGTCGGAGCCGCCGTCTGCGGCACGCTCCTCGCGCAACGGCTCACCGACGCCCTGGCCGACCGCCCGCCCACGCGCGCGGGGACCCGGCTGCCCGACCCGGAGTCCCTCACCCCGCAGCTGGTGCACTCCCTGCCCCCGGCCCTGCGCGACGACTACGTCCGGGCCTACGCCGACACCATGCCGCGGATCTTCCTCTACCTGGTGCCGGTGCTCGTCCTCGGACTCGTCATCGCCTTCTTCCTCAAGGAGAAACCCCTGGTGTCCCACAACGCCTCCGTCACCGACCCGGACACGGCACCGGGGAACGCCCCGATCCCGCAGGCGCGCGGCGCGTACACCGCCGGCGTGCCCGTCTGCGGCTCGGTGCAGCACCACGACGGGACCGTCGTGCCCCGCGCGGCGCTCACGCTCATCGACGTCACCGGCCGGCAGACCGGGCGCGGCGCGAGCGGCGAGGACGGACGCTACGCGCTGGCCACCCCGGGCCCGGGCTCGTACGTGCTGATCGCCGCGGCCGGCGGCCACCAGCCGCAGGCGGTCTCCGTCACCGTCGGCGAACGCCCCGTCGAACTCGACATCGTGCTCGGCGGCGCCGGGAACCTCGTCGGCAGCGTGGTCACCGCCGATGGCACGCCCGTGCGGGACGCCACCGTCACCCTCACCAACGCGCACGGCGAGGTCGTCGCCACCACCCGCAGCGGCCGCGAGGGCGGTTACGTCATCACCGAGCTGGTGGCCGGCGAGTACACCCTCGCCGCCAGCGCGCCCGCCTTCCGCCCGGCCGCGCTCCCCGTCACCGTCCAGGCCGCCCGCGAGACCCGCCGGGACATCGAGCTGGCCGGCGGCGCCGTGCTGCGCGGCACCGTCCGGGCGGGCGGCGGACGGCCGGTGGAGGACGCGCGGGTGACCCTGCTGGACGTGGGCGGCAACGTCATCGACACGCTCACCACCGGCGCCGACGGCACCTTCCGCTTCGTCGACCTGGCTTCCGGGGAGTACACCGTCATCGCCGCCGGCTACCCGCCCGTCGCCACCGTCCTCCAGGTGGCCGGCGGCGGACGCACCGAGCGGGATCTGCAACTGGGGCACGAGGACTGAACGGCGCGGGCGCGCGGGGTCGTACGCCGGTGCGCACCCCGCGCGAGCAATTCCCGCGTTGACTCACCTCACCCCCGGCGGGAGCCGTACGGTGGTGACGCCGGCACAGATCTTGCGGATCCGTGGGGAGAGAGGGCCTGGGCCATGGACCGTGGCACCGAGACGGACACCACCCCCAGCCCCGGGGCTGGGCGCGGCGCGGCGACGGAAGCCGGCGAGCCCGGCCGGGTCCCGCTGGCCGTGGTCGTCGTCGACCGCGAGGGCCTCGTGTCCCACTGGAGCCGGGGCGCACGGCGCCTGTTCGGCGTCCCCAAGGAAGAGGCGATCGGCCGCCCGGCCCTCGACCTGCTGCCCGTCTCCGGCGCCCTGGCCGAGGGGCAGGACCCCGCCCCGTACGCCGACGACGACGGCCTCGGGCCCGACCTCGAATCCTCCCTGGACGGCGGGCTGTCCTACCCCGCGGCGGGCCGCGCCCGCCTCGCCGCGCCCGGCCGGGAGCGGGCCGACGTCCTGTGGTGGGCCTATCCGCTGGTCGGTCCCGGACCCGAGCGGCTGCTCGTGCTCGCCGCCGACGCGGACGGGCTGCGGCCCGGCGACGGGACCTTCGAGCGGATCGCGCCCGGCTTCGCCCTGCACACCGACTTCCCCGGCGCGGAGGACCTCGCCCGCCGGCTCCCGGAGATCATGCCCAGCATGAGCGTCGGCGAGAGCGCCCGCATCGTCGCGCAGGTCCTCGAACTCGGCTACCCCGTCCTGGAGTTCAGCCAGAACGACCGGGTGCCCGTCACCCCCGACTGGGGCGTGGCCCGGCGCGCCGAACGCAGGGCGCGCCGCGAGCGGGCCGCGCGGGCCCGGGCCGCAGGTGAGCCCGTACCGGAGGAACTGCGCGATGAGGCCGAGGATCTGGAGTACGCCGCCGTCCGCGAGCGCCTGGAGTTCCTCAACGAGGTCAGCGGGCGCATCGGCACCTCCCTCGACCTGTCCCGCACGATCATCGAGGTCAGCAGGGCGGTCGTGCCGCGCTTCACCGATGTCGCCGGCACCTATCTGCGCGAACAGGTCGTCGCGGGCGAGGGCTTCCCCGACGGCGTGCCCGACACGACGACCCTGTGGCACCGGGTCGCCGTCGAGCACACCGACGAACCGGGCCGCTGGGACGACGTCGTGCCGGTCGGCGAGGCCATGCCGTTCCCGGCGCACACGCCGTTCTTCCAGTGCATGACCAGCGGCGAACCCGTGCTCGTGCCGCGCATCAGCGAGGAGATGGGGCACGCCATCGCCGCGCAGTTCGAGAAGCGCGACATCCGGCCGCTCATCACGGGCCGCTCCATGCTCGTCGTCCCGCTGAAGGCGCGCAACGTCGTCCTCGGCTTCATGATCCTGCTGCGCCACCCGGAGCGGCCCGTCTTCAACGACATGGACCGCGTCACCGGCGCCGAACTCGCCGCCCGCGCGGGCCTGGTGCTCGACAACGCGCGCATGTACACGTTCCAGGAGAACGTCGCCGAGACGCTCCAGGACAGCATGCTGCCGCACATCCCGCCCCGCATGCCGGGCTGCGACATCGCCACCCGCTACCTGCCGGGCACCCTGCTCGGACGGGTCGGCGGCGACTGGTTCGACGCGGTGAAGCTGCACGGCGGGCGCACCGCGCTCGTCGTCGGCGACGTCATGGGCCACGGCCTGAACTCGGCCGCCATGATGGGCCAGTTGCGCACGGCCGTGCAGACCATGGCCGGGCTCGACCTGCCGCCCGCCCAGCTGCTGCGCAACCTCGACGACCTCGCCCAGCGCCTCGGCGACACCTACCTCGCGACCTGCCTGTACGCCGTCTACGACCCGATCGCGAGCGAACTCCACCTCGCCAACGCCGGGCACATCCCGCCCGTCCTGGTCCGGGCCGAGGACGGCCGCAGCGAACTGCTGGACCTGCCCACGGGCGCGCCCATCGGTGTCGGGGGAGTGCCCTTCGAGGCGGTCCGGGTGCGCGTCGAGCCCGGCGACCGGCTGGTGATGTGCACCGACGGGCTGGTGGAGGTGCGCGGCGAGGACATCGGCGTGGGCCTGGCGACCCTCTGCGAGTCGGCCGCTCATCCGGCCGCGTCCATGGACGAGGCCTGCGACACGATCATCCGCGCCCTCAACACGCGGGGCGGCCGCAAGGACGACGTGGCCCTGCTGATGGCCCGCCTCAACGGCATCGAGCCGGACGACGTGGCCGAATGGCGCCTGGCCCTCGACCCGGCCGAGGTGGGCCGGGCCCGCGCCGCGGTCCGCGAGCAACTGCACGACTGGGGCCTGGCGAAGCTGGTCGCGTCCGCCGAGCTGATGGTCGGCGAACTCGTCACCAACGCCGTACGGCACTCCCACGCCCGCCCCGTCGAACTGCGCCTGGTCCGCGGCGACACGCTGCTGTGCGAGGTGCACGACGACGACCACGAACTGCCGACGCTGATCGACGCGGGCCCGCTCGACGACGCCGGACGCGGCCTGCGCGTGGTGAGCACCCTGTCCCGCGAGTGGGGGACCAGCCGGACCAACGCCGGCAAGACGGTGTGGTTCGAGCTGACCCTGCCGCGCCGCTGAGCACCGCCGCGTCGAACGCGAGGTGAAGGAACGCGCCGCGTCCTTGTGGCCGCGACCGGGGCGCGGTACACCGTACTCGCCCGTCACTCATGGCGGGAACCGTTCGCACCCTGGGGAGTCGGACATGAGCGTGACGAGTCGGTACCGGGAGTCCTGGGAGGGGTTCTGGCGTGAGGCGTCCGACGAACCCGGGGCGGTGATCTGGGACGCCGAACCGGCCCTGACCGCCGGTCCGCACCTCGCCCTGTTCGAACCGCACCTGGCCGATCCCGCCCTGCCGCTGGTGGACCTCGGCTGCGGCAACGGCACCCAGACCCGTTTCCTCGCCGACCGCTTCCCGCGGGTCCTGGGCGCCGATCTGTCCGCCGCGGCCCTCGACCACGCCCGGCGGGCCGACCCGGCGGGGCAGGTGACCTACCGGCAGCTGGACGCCGCCGAGAAGAGCGAGACCCAGGCCCTGCACGCGGAACTCGGCGACGCCAACGTCTATGTGCGGGGCGTCCTGCACCAGTGCGAGCCGGACGACCGGCAGGCGCTCGTGGACGGCATCGCCACGCTGGTCGGCGACCGTGGCCGCGCCCTCCTCGTGGAACTCTCGGGGGACGCCAAGCCGGTGCTGATGGCCCTGGCGAGCGGCCCGGCCGGTCCGCCGCCCAAGCTCGCGCCCGTGTTCCGGCACGGCATCGCGCCCGGCGAGGTCTCGGACGACGCCGTCCCCGAGTACCTGCGCGCCGCGGGGCTCACCGTCCTCGCGAGCGGCGAACTCCCCCTGAGCACCACGGAGTACCGCCCCGACGGCACCCGCGTCGAGCTGCCCTCGCGGTGGGTGGTGGCGGGGCGCACGGGCTGACCGAGGCGCTCCTGCCCCGCCGCTTCGGCCGGCTCCGGCACGGACCCTGGTGACCTTGGTTTTTGTCGGTGTACGGTCACTGGTG
The DNA here is from genome assembly GCF_040628815.1 of Streptomyces sp. NPDC006140. NCBI lineage: Bacteria > Bacillati > Actinomycetota > Actinomycetes > Kitasatosporales > Streptomycetaceae > Streptomyces > Streptomyces sp. NPDC006140. The sequence goes on from NZ_JBEXTS010000003.1 coordinate 97,819, forward strand.
AGCCGTCCTGTCCGTGTACCTGCCTCGCCGTCCGGAGGACAGTCATGCCGTTGCCCTGGGTCCGGATGCTCGTCGCGTCGGCGGCGTCGCTGCTGCTGCTCGGCACGTCGGCCGTCGCCACCGCCGCGCCCGACCGGGACGGAGTGCGGGCGAGCGTGCACACCGCCGGGCGGGTCCAGGACGCCGGGGACGTCCTCCGGTACAGCTGGCCCGGCGTGTACTTCGAGGGCCGGGTCCGGGGGACCGGCGTCGGAATCGTCCTCGACGACCCGGCCGCCGACTACGACGTCCAGGTCGACGGAACCACCGTCGCGACCCTCGTCACGCCGGGCCGGACGACCCACTGGGTCAGGGGACTGCGCGACGGCGTGCACACCGTCCGGCTCGTCAAGCGCAACGACACGCCCTGGAGCACCAGCGCGTTCGGCGGGTTCGTCGCCGCGCCGGGCGGCGCCGTGCTGAGCAGGCCGGCCGCGCGGAGCCGCCAGATCGAGTTCGTCGGCGACTCCCTCACCGCGGGCTACGGCAACCTCTCGGCGTCCCGCGACTGCGACGGCGAACAGCTCAAGCGCACCACCAACGCGGACGTGAGCTACGGCGCCCTCACCGCCCGGCGGCTGAAGGCCGACTACCAGCTCAACGCCTACTCGGGCCTGGGCATGGTGCGCAACTACAACGGCGGCTCCCCGGAGGTGAACTACCGCACCTTCTACGACCGCGCGCTGCTGAACGTGCCGGGCGACGTCTGGCAGAACCCGGGCACCTGGCGGCCGCAGCTCGTCGTGGTGTACCTCGGCACCAACGACTTCTCGACGCCCGTCAACCCCGGGGAGCCGTGGACGGACGAGAGCCTCGCCGCCGCCTACCGCAGCGCCTACCGCGGCTTCCTGGAGAAACTGCGCACGCGCTACGGCCCCGGGACCGCCCTGCTGGCCGTCGGCACCGGCCCGTTCGCCGGACACGTCGAGCAGGTCGTCCGGGACCGCACCGCCGCCGGCGACCGCCGGGTCCGCCACTGGTCCCTCGACGCCACCGGCCTGGACAACACCGGCTGCCACTGGCACTACTCGGCCCGCGACCACCGGCTCCTCGCCGACCGGCTCACCGCGTTCATCAGCGACCTGCCGATACGGTGGTGACCACCTCGTAGCCGGTTCCGCCCGCAGCGCGTAACGTGACGAACCATGAAGATCTGCACCCGGGACGGCTCGTCATGAGAATCCTCATCAGCGCGGACATGGAGGGCGCCACCGGAGTCACCTGGCCGGACGACGTGCTGCCGGGCGCCTCGCAGTGGGAGCGCTGCCGCTCGCTGTTCACCTCCGACGTCAACGCCGCCTTGCTCGGCTTCCACGACGGCGGCGCCGACGAGGTGGTCATCAACGAGGCGCACTCGACGATGCGCAACCTGCTGCTGGAGCAGCTGGACGACCGGGCCCAGCTGCTCACCGGGCGGCACAAGGCGCTGTCCATGGTGGAGGGCGTGCAGTACGGCGACGTCGACGGCGTCGCGTTCGTCGGCTACCACGCGGGCGCCGGCATGGAGGGCGTCCTCGCCCACACCTACCTGGCCAACTCCATCACGGGCGTGTGGCTGAACGACGTACGGGCCAGCGAGGGGCTGCTCAACGCGCAGGTCGCGGCCGAGTTCGGGGTGCCGGTCGTGCTGGTCACCGGCGACGACGTGGCCTGCGAGGACGCGCTCGGGTACGCGCCCGGGGCGCTGAAGGTCGCCGTCAAGGACCACGTGTCCCGGTACGCGGCCGTGTGCCGCCCGCCCGCGCGCACCGCGGCCGACATCCGGGCCGCCGCCAAGGAGGCCGCCGCGCTGGCGGTGCGTCACGAGCCCGTGCGCGGCGGGCCGTTCACCGTCGCCGTGGAGTTCGACGCGGAGCACCTGGCGATGGCCGCCACGGTCGTACCGGGTGTGGACCGGATCGCCGAGCGGAAGGTGGCGTACACGAGCGGGACCATGTACGAGGGCATCCGCGCCTTCAAGGCGGTCACCACGATCGTCGCGGCCGCGGTGGAGGAGCAGTATGGCTGAGCGGGTGGACGGGCAGGCGCTGGAGGAGGTCGTGACGTTCACGTCCGACCTCGTCCGGATCGACACCACCAACCGGGGCGGCGGCGACTGCCGGGAGCGGCCCGCCGCCGAGTACGCCGCCGCGCGGCTCGCCGAGGCCGGTATCGAGCCGACGCTCCTGGAACGCACGAAGGGCCGCACCAACGTCGTCGCCCGCGTCGAGGGCACCGACCCCACGGCCGGCGCGCTGCTCCTCCACGGCCATCTGGACGTCGTACCGGCCGAGGCCGCCGACTGGAGCGTGCACCCGTTCTCCGGGGAGGTCCGCGACGGGATCCTCTGGGGGCGGGGCGCCGTCGACATGAAGGACATGGACGCGATGATCCTGGCCGTGGTGCGCTCCTGGGCCCGCCGGGGCGTGCGGCCCCGGCGGGACATCGTCATCGCGTTCACCGCCGACGAAGAGGCCAGCGCCGAGGACGGCTCCGGATTCCTCGCCGACGAGCACCCCGGGCTGTTCGAGGGCTGCACCGAGGGCGTCAGCGAGTCGGGCGGCTTCACGTTCCACGACGGGGCCGGGCGGCAGATCTACCCGATCGCGGCCGGTGAACGCGGCACCGCCTGGCTGAAGCTCACCGCGCGGGGACGCGCCGGGCACGGCTCCAAGGTGAACCGGGACAACGCGGTGACGCGCCTCGCGGGGGCGATCGCGCGGATCGGGGCGCACGAGTGGCCGCTGCGGCTGACCCCGACCGTACGCGCCGCCCTCACCGAACTCGCGGCCGTGTACGGCATCGAGACCGACCTGACCGACGTGGACGCGCTGCTGGACAAGCTCGGCCCGGCCGCGCACCTCGTCGAGCCGACTCTCCGCAACAGCGCCAACCCGACCATGCTGGACGCCGGTTACAAGATCAACGTCATTCCCGGGGAGGCCGTGGCGTACGTCGACGGACGGTATCTGCCCGGCGCCGAGGAGGAGTTCCGCGGCACCCTCGACCGGCTCACCGGGCCGGACGTGGAGTGGGAGTTCCACCACCGGGAGGTCGCCCTCCAGGCGCCGGTGGACTCGCCGACGTTCGCCCGGATGCGGGCCGCCGTCGAGGAGTTCGCGCCGGAGGGCCACGTCGTGCCGTTCTGCATGTCCGGCGGCACCGACGCCAAGCAGTTCTCCCGCCTCGGCATCACCGGCTACGGCTTCACCCCGCTGAAGCTGCCGGAGGGCTACGACTACGGCGCCATGTACCACGGGGTCGACGAGCGGGTACCCGTCGAGGCACTGCACTTCGGGGTCCGGGTGCTCGACCGGTTCCTGCGGACCGCCTGAACGAGTGGGGGAGACGGTGCGGACGCTGGCGTACGGGGCGTGGCCCTCGCCCATCGACGCGGCCCTGGCCGCCGCGCACGACGGGCACCCGGAGTACGTGGGCTTCGTCGGCGACGAGGTGTGGTGGACCGAGCCGCGCCCCGCCGAGGGCGGCCGGCGCACCCTGGTGCGGCGGCACGCCGACGGCCGGGAGGAGCCGGTGCTGCCCGCCCCGTGGAACGTGCGCAGCCGGGTCATCGAGTACGGCGGACACCCGTGGGCCGCCCTGGCCGGCGAGGACGGACCGCTGCTCGTCTTCGTGAACTTCGCCGACCAGCGGCTCTACCGCTGCGAGCCGGGCGGCGAGCCGCGTCCCCTCACGCCGGTGTCCCCGGTGGGCGCGGGCCTGCGCTGGGCGGAGCCGCTGCTCCGGCCGGAGCGGGGCGAGGTGTGGTGCGTGCTGGAGGAGTTCACCGGCGACGGGCCCACCGACGTGCGCCGCGTCCTGGCGGCCGTACCGCTGGACGGATCCGCCGCCCAGGACCGGGGCGCCGTGCGCGAACTCACCGACGACCGGCACCGGTTCCTGACCGGCCCGAGGCTCTCGCCCGACGGGCGGCAGGCGGCCTGGCTCGCCTGGGACCATCCCCGCATGCCCTGGGACGGCACCGAACTGGTCCTCGCCGACATCGGCCCCGACGGCACCCCGCTCGAGCCCCGGACCGTCGCCGGCGGCCCCGGGGAGTCCATCCCGCAGGCCGACTGGACCCACGACGGCCGCCTGCTGCACGTGAGCGACCGCACCGGCTGGTGGAACCTCTACCTCGACGGGGAGCCGCTGTGCCCCCGCGAGGAGGAGTTCGGCGGCCCGCTGTGGAAGCTGGGGTCGCGCTGGTTCACGCCGCTGGAGAGCGGGCTGATCGCCGTCGTGCACGGCCGCGGCGCCACCGCCCTCGGCATCCTGGACCCCGAGACGGGCGAGGTCGTCGACGCGGCCGGGCCCTGGACCGAGTTCGCCCCCACCCTCGCGGCCCACGGAGAGCGGGTCGTCGCCGTCGGGGCCAGCCCGCGCAGCGCCCACGAGGTCGTGGAGCTGGACACGCGCACCGGCCACGCCCGCGTCATCGGCGCCGAGCACGACGACGCCGTGGACCCCGCGTTCTACCCCGAGCCGCAGATCCGCACCTTCACCGGCCCGGACGGGCGGGACATCCACGCCCACATCTACCCGCCGCACCACCCCGCCTGCGTCGCGCCCGGCGACGAGCTGCCGCCGTACGTCATCTGGGCGCACGGCGGCCCCACCGGCCGCGCGGGGCTCGTGCTGGACCTGGAGATCGCCTACTTCACCTCGCGCGGCATCGGCGTCGCCGAGGTCGACTACGGCGGCTCCACCGGATACGGCCGTGAGTACCGCGACCGGCTGCGCGAGCAGTGGGGCGTGGTCGACGTCGAGGACTGCGCCGCCGTCGCCCTGGCCCTCGCCGAGGAGGGCACCGCCGACCGGCACCGGCTCGCCGTCCGCGGCGGCAGCGCGGGCGGCTGGACCGCGGCGGCCTCGCTCACCACGACCGACGTCTACGCCTGCGGCACCATCAAGTACCCGATCCTGGACCTCACCGGCTGGGGCACCGGGGAGACCCACGACTTCGAGTCCCAGTACCTGGAGAGCCTGATCGGGCCGCTCGCCGAGGTGCCCGCTCGGTACGCGGAGCGCTCGCCCGCCACCCACGCCGACCGCCTGCGCGTGCCGTTCCTGCTGCTCCAGGGCCTGGACGACGTGATCTGCCCGCCCGTCCAGTGCGAGCGGTTCCTGGCCCGTCTCGAAGGCCGCGAGGTGCCGCACGCCTACCTGGCCTTCGAGGGGGAGGGACACGGCTTCCGCAGGGCGGAGACCATGGTGCGCGCCCTGGAGGCCGAACTCTCCCTGTACGCCCAGGTGTTCCGCCTGAACCCGCTCGGCATCCCGACCCTGCGACTCACCAAGTGAATCCGCTCGGCATCCCCACCCTGGAGCCCGTCTCGTGAACCCGCTCGTCCGGCCGCCCCGGCTCGCACCCGGTGCCCGCGTGGCCGTCGTCGCCCCCAGCGGGCCCGTGCCCGAGGAGCGGCTCCAGGCCGGGCTCGACATCCTGCGCGGCTGGGACCTCGACCCCGTGGCCGCACCCCATGTGCTCGGCCGGCACGGCGAGTTGGGCTATCTGGCCGGTACGGACGAGCAGCGGGCCGCCGACCTGCAGAACGCCTGGTGCGACCCGTCCGTCGCCGCGGTGCTGTGCGCCCGGGGCGGGTACGGGGCGCAGCGCACGGTCGACCTGCTCGACTGGGCGGCGATGCGGGCGGCGGGCCCGAAGGTGCTCGCCGGGTTCAGCGACATCACCGTCCTGCACCAGGCGTTCGCCAACCGCCTCGGCCTGGTCACCCTGTACGGGCCCGCGGCGGCCGGTGTCGACTTCCTCAAGAACGCCCGCGCCCAGGAGCACCTGCGGGCCACCCTCTTCGAGCCGGAGTCCGTGCGGACCATCGCCGCCGCGCCCCCGGGCGGTGCCGCACTGGTGCCCGGCCGGGCCCGGGGCGTCACCCTGGGCGGCTGCCTGAGCCTGCTCGCGAGCGACCTCGGCACCCCGCACGCCCACGCCGGCGCCCGCGGCGGGCTGCTGCTGATGGAGGACGTCGGCGAGAGCCCGTACCGGCTGGACCGCTATCTGACCCAACTCCTGCGCGGGGGCTGGCTGGAGGGGGTCGCGGGCATCGTGCTCGGGTCGTGGGCGAGGTGCGGTCCGTACGAGGAGGTGCGCACGGTCCTCGCCGACCGGCTGGGCGGGCTCGGGGTCCCGGTCGTGGAGGAGTTCGGGTTCGGGCACGGCGAGGGCGCGCTGACGATGCCCCTCGGGATCGGGGCCGAACTGGACGCGGAGACGGGCACGTTGACGCTCGACGAACCGGCCCTGAGCTGACCGGCCGCTGCTGAAATCCCGTCAAGAAACCCTCGTTTCGGTGATTGACGCGCCCTGACACGTGTCACACCATGACTACCGGCCGGTACCTACTGGTCGGTATCCGGGTTGTCCGGGTGTCGCCGTCCCCACCGTGGAGGTCCGTGTGTCCCGACGCGCGCCCAGATCCCGCGCACTCGCCCTCGCCCTGGGCGCCGCCCTGGCCGCCCCGCTCGCCCTCACCCCGCCCGCCACCGCGGCCGCCTCCTACTCCGTCACCCCGCTGAAGTTCACCGTCCAGGCCGGCGGACGGGCCTGCACGGTCGACGCCGACCTCTACCGCCCCACTGGCGTGGACCGCGACCACCCGGCGCCCGCCGTGCTCGGCACGAACGGCTTCGGCGGCAGCAAGTCGGACGGCTCGACGGACACCATCGGCAAGGCCTTCGCCCAGCGCGGCTACGTCTCCCTCGTCTACTCCGGACTCGGCTTCGGCCGCAGCGGCTGCCTCATCTCCCTCGACGACCCGGACATCGACGGCGCCGCCGCCGCGCAGCTGGTGGACTTCCTCGGCGGCAAACGCGCCGCCGACGACGGCACCACCGCCGACTTCGTCACCCTCGACGCCCCCGGCGACCCACGCGTCGGCATGATCGGCGGCTCCTACGGCGGCGCCGTCCAGCTGGCGACGGCCGCCGTCGACCACCGCCTCGACGCGCTCGTCCCGATGATCACCTGGAACGACCTGGCCTACTCGCTCGACCCCAACAACGCCGTCGGCGGCGCCGGCGTGCCCGGCGTCTTCAAATGGCAGTGGACCAACGGCTTCTACCTCATGGGCGAGGGCCAGCCGCTGCTCCAGCCCAGCCTCGACCCGTCCCGGATCAACTCCCTCACCTGCCTGCACTTCGTCACCCAGGCCTGCCGCACCGTCCACACCCTCAACTCCGGGAGCTACCCCGCCGACCGGACCGCCGAGCTGCTCGCCTTCGCGCACCGCGTCTCCCCGGTGTCGTACCTGCACCGCGTCAAGGCGCCCACCCTGCTGGTCCAGGGGCAGGCCGACACGCTCTTCAACCTCAACGAGGCGACGGCGACCTACCGGACACTCGCGGCGCAGGGCACCCCCGTGAAGATGATCTGGCAGTCCTGGGGGCACAGCGGCGGACTCACCGGCCCGGCCACAGGCGAACTCGACCTGTCCCGGGGCAACCTGGAGACCAGCTACGTCGGCCGGCGCGTCCTCGCCTGGTTCGACCGCCACCTGCGCAAGCGGACCCACGTCGACACCGGACCCGCCTTCGCCTACTACCGCGACTGGATCACCGACCCCGACCGCACCTACGCCACCGCCGACCGCCTCCCCGCCCTCAGCCGCACGCTGTACCTCTCCGGCGACGGCACGCTCGTCGACGACCGCGCCAAGGTGGTCCGCGGCAGCCGCGGGTACGCCAACTGGCCGATCCCCACGAGCCACTCGGAGAACTCGCTGGCCGGCCTCCTCGGCGTGCCGGACTCGCCGCCGCGCGACGCCAAGGGCACCTACCTCGACTGGACCAGCGCACCGCTGGAACGGCCCCTCGACGTCGTGGGCGCTCCCCGGGCCACGCTGAAGGTCCGCTCCCCGGAGGCCGAACGCACCCAGAACTCCGGCGACGCCGCCGACAAGCTCGTCCTCTTCGCCAAGCTCTACGACGTCGCCCCCGACGGCACCCGCACCCTGGTGCGCCGCCTGGTCGCGCCGGTCCGCGTCCCGGACGTGACCAAGAGCCTCACCGTCACCCTGCCCGGCATCGTGCACCGGTACGAGACGGGGCACCGGCTGCGGTTCGTGATCGCGGCGAGCGACGACGCCTACTTCGGCAACCGGGGGATCAAGCCGGTGACCGTGGTCAGCGGACCCCGGGAGACCGGCGTGCTCCGCCTGCCGGTCACCGGGCCCTGACCTGAGGAGACGCCGTCGGGGCGGTTACTGTGGCGGGGTGCCGCACAACGCATCCCGCTACCTCGCCGAAGGCCCCCGGGTGGGCATACGCCACTTCACCTACGAGGACGGTGCCGAGTTCACCGCCCGTGCCCGGGAGAGCAAGGACCTGCACCACCCGTGGCTCTTCCCGCCCGACACCGCACAGGCCTACACCGCCTACGCGAGCCGGCTGATCGAGGACCCGTCCAAGGCCGGCTTCCTCGTCTGCGAGAGGACCGACGGGGCCATCGCCGGGTTCATCAACATCAACAACATCGTCGAGGGCGGCTTCCAGTCCGGAGCGCTGGGCTACGGCGCCTTCGCGCACGCCGCCGGGCGCGGGCTGATGCGCGAAGGGCTGGACCTCGTCGTGCGGTACGCGTTCGGCCCGCTGCGGCTGCACCGGCTGGAGATCAACGTCCAGCCGCTGAACGCCGCGTCGATCGCCCTGGCCCGGGGCTGCGGGTTCCGCCTGGAGGGCTTCTCGCCGAAGATGCTCTTCGTCGACGGGGCCTGGCGCGACCACGAGCGCTGGGCGATCACCACCGAGATGGTCACGGAGCCGGGGCGGCGCTGAACCGGGCCCCGGCCGGGATCACGCCTGACGGTCCACGTACTCGTAGACCGACCCGTCCGGATGGAGGGCGATCAGGTTGCGGCCCGCCGGTGAGGCGATGGGCCCAGCGACGATGTGGGCGCCCAGCTCGGTCAGCACCTTGTGCGTCTCCTCGACGTCCGTCACGGCGATCGTCGCGGCCACCTTGCGCAGCACCTCAAGTTCGGTTGGGGGCCCGCTCATCAGCAGGAAGCAGCCGATCGCCGCCACCTGGACACCGCCCCGTTCGAAGCGCTGGGCTCTGCCGCCCGCCAGCCGCTCGTAGAAGGGAATCGCGGTCTCGAGGTCGTCGACGCAGACGCGCAGTGTGGCACCCAGAATCTCCATGGGGAGGAGCCTAGTTACGCGCGAGGGGGCGAGGGTACCCGGCCGGGCATGAAGCCGCTGGATCACCTGGAGCATCTGGACAAGCACCTGGTCGACGAGCTGGCACAGGTGGCACGCGAGACCGTACGGGACGAGCTGCGCGAACAGACCCGCAAGCAGCGCCGCAAGGCCGCGCTGTACGCCGCGTCCGGTGCCCTCGCCCTGTACGCGGGCGCGGCCCTCGCCCTCGCCGTGGGCCTGGCCCTCGCCCTCGGCCTGCCCGACTGGGCCGCGGCGCTGATCACCGCCGTGATCCTGGGAGTGGCGGCGTTCGTACTGCGCGGCATGGCCCGGCCGTCCCGCCCGGGCGGCGAGCACGCGGCCGGTGGGCGGTTCCCGGGCCGTGCGGGAGCGGACCAGGCGGCCGCCGGAGGCATGCCGTACCCGCCCGTGCCGCCCGCCCCGCCCGCCGGGACCGCCCCGGGCACCGTGCCCCCGCGGCCCACGGACGACCCGGACGTACCCCACCACAGGGCGTGATGCCGGGTGCGCACGACAGGGACATCGCACGGGCACGGCCGGGTGGTCGTGGTGACCGGGGCCAGCGGCGGCGTCGGACGGGCCACGGCCCGGGCCTTCGCCGCGCGCGGCGACAAGGTCGCCCTGCTCGCCCGCGGGCGAAAGGGACTCGCGGCCGCGGCGGACGACGTGCGCCGCGCGGGCGGCGAGGCGCTCGTCATCGGCGTGGACGTCTCCGACGCCGAGGCCGTCGAGGACGCCGCCCAGCAGGTCGTCGACGCGTACGGCCGCATCGACGTCTGGGTCAACAACGCCTTCACCGGGGTGTTCGCGCCGTTCACGGAGGTTGACCCGGACGAGTTCCGCCGCGTGACCGAGGTGACCTACCTCGGCTGTGTGTTCGGCACCCGGGCCGCCCTGCGCCACATGCTGCCGCGTGACCGCGGCACGATCGTGCAGGTCGGCTCCGCGCTCGCCTACCGGGGCATTCCGCTGCAGTCGGCGTACTGCGGCGCCAAGCACGCCATCCAGGGGTTCAACGAGTCGCTGCGCTGCGAGCTGCTGCACGCCCGCAGCGGGGTGCGGACGACGATGGTGCAGCTGCCCGGCCTCAACACCCCGCAGTTCGACTGGGTGCTGAACCGGATGCCGGGCCGGGCCCGGCCCGTCGCGCCCGTGTACCAGCCGGAGGTCGCGGCCCGGGCGGTCGTGCACGCCTCGGCGCACGCGCGGCGCCGGGAGTACTGGGTCGGCGGCTCCACGGCCGCCACGCTCATCGCCAACGCGATCGCCCCCGGGCTGCTGGACCGCTACCTGGCGCGTACGAACTTCGACGCGCAGCAGGACGAGGGCCGGCCCGACGGCCCCGCCAACCTGTGGGCCCCGGCGGACGGACTCCACGGGCAGGACTTCGGGGCGCACGGGCGCTTCGACGACGAGGCCACGGACGACAGCCCGCAGCAGTGGGCGTCACGCAACCGGGGCTGGGTGGGCGCGGCCCTCACTGTGGGAGCCGGAGCCCTGGCGGCGCGCAGGCTGGTCCGCCGCTGACTTCTGCTTGCGCGACCCCTGCTGGTGCTTGCTTGCGGGACCCCTGCTCGCGGCCAGGCGACTGCTCGCGGTCAGGCGACGCGGTACTCCTCCACCTCCTGCGTGCGCAGGGTGAGTCCGTGGCCCACCCCCTGGGTGGGGCGGATCGTGCCGCCGGTGGGGTCCAGGGCACCGTCGAAGAACATGTCCTCGATACGGACGTGGTCGTGGAACCACTCGATGTGGCGGAGGTTCGGGATCGCGGCGCACGCCGCCGCGTGGGCGTGCGGGGCGCAGTGCGCGGAGACCTCCAGGCCGTGGGCCTGGGCCAGGGCGGCGGCGCGCAGGAACTCGGTCAGGCCGCCACAGCGCGTCGCGTCGACCTGGAGGCAGTCGACCGCCCCGGCCGTGATCATCCGGGCGAAGCAGGGCAGGTCGAAGCCGTACTCCCCGGCCGTCACATCGCACACCACCGCGTCCCGGACCAGCCTGAGGCCCGTCAGGTCGTCGGAGGAGACCGGCTCCTCGAACCAGCCCACGCCGTGCTCGGCGAGGACCCGGCCCACCCGCACCGCCTGTTTGCGGGTGTAGGCGCCGTTGGCGTCGACGTACAACTCGGCGTCGTCACCGATGACATGACGGGCGGCCCGCACCCGGTGCAGGTCGCGGGCCACCTCGCGGCCCCATCCCTCGCCGATCTTGATCTTCACGCGCGGGATGCGCTGCCCGTGCACCCAGCCGTTGAGCTGCGCGGCCATGGGGCCCCTCCCACGCCCTTAAGGCAGTGGGGGAGCGTGTCGTGGTACGTCGTGAAACCCCCGCTGCCGTACACCGGCACCTGCTCCTCGCGCACGCCCAGCAGCCGGGCCAGGGGCAGTTCCAGCAGCCGGGCCTTGAGGTCCCACAGGGCGATGTCCAGCGCCGAGATGGCGCAGGCCGCGATGCCCGGGCGGCCGGCGTTGCGCACCGAGCGGCACATCGCGTCGTGCACGGCCGGGATGTCCAGGGCGCTCATGCCCTCCACGAGCGGGGTGAGCTGCCCGGTGATGACGTCGCCGACCGGCGCCGGGCCGTACGTCCAGCCCGTGCCGGTCTCGTCGCCCGCCGCCACCTCGCAGATGACCACGGTCGTGGAGTCCCAGTGCAGGGTGCCGTCCGCCTCGGGGGCGTCGGTCGGCACCGTGTACACGGAGACGACCGGTCGGTGGAGCAGCATCGCGCCTCCCGTCCCGTCAGACGGCCTGCTGGAGCTGGGGCAGCACCTTCGTGCGGTAGAAGTCGAAGAAGCCGCGCAGGTCCGGGCCGATCTGGTTGACGTAGACCCGGTCGAAGCCCGCGTCGGCGAACTGCTTCAGCTCCTGCACGTGCTCGTCCACGTCGTCGCCGCACACCCGGTTCTCGCGCACCATGTCCTCGGTGACCAGCTGCTGCGCCTGTTCGAAGTGCTTGGGGGAGGGCAGCACCTGGCCCAGCTCGCCCGGCAGCTGCTCGTTCGCCCAGAGCCGGTGCACAGTGCGTACGGCCTCCTCCTTGTCCGTGCCGTAGCAGACCTTGGTGCCGCCGCTGACCAGCTTTCCGCCGCCCCCGCCCTTGCGGTACTGCTCGACCATCGTCTCGTCCGGCTGGATCGTGATGTAGCCGTCGCCGACGCGGGAGGCGAGCTGCGTCGCCGCCGGGCCGAAGCCGGAGATGTCGATCGGGATCGGCTCGTCCGGCACGGTGTACAGGCGGGCGTTCTCGACCGTGTAGTGCGGGCCGTGGTGGTTGACCTCCTCGCCGGTGAACAGGCGGCGCATCACCTGGATGGCCTCCTCCAGCATGTCGAGGCGGACGTGGGCCGGCGGCCAGTGGTCGCCCAGGATGTGCTCGTTGAGGGCCTCGCCGGAGCCCACGCCCAGCCGGAAGCGGTTGTCCGTCATCACCGCGCTGGTCGCCGCGGCCTGTGCCACCACCGCCGGGTGCATCCGCACGGTCGGGCAGGTCACCGCCGTCTCGATGGGCAGCGACACCGCCTCGGACAGCGCGCCGATGACCGACCACACGAACGGGCTCTGACCCTGCGCGTCGTTCCACGGGTGGTAGTGGTCCGAGATCCACAGCGCCTGGAAACCGGCCTGCTCGGCCATCCGCGCCTGCTCGATCAGCTCGGCGGGTCCGTACTGCTCGCACGAGAGGAAGTAACCGTACTCGGGCATGGGGAAGTGCCTCCGCGACGTCGGCGGTTCGTAACCCGCACCGAGTACCCGGGCGCCGGGCCGGAAACCGGTGCCGTGCGGGCGGGCGGAGACCGGTGGACGTTTGGGTGCCCTGGCCAGGGGGACGCGGAAGGCTCCCGAGGTACGCGACAGCGCCGGAGGCGAGCGACCGTGAGTCGACCCCGCATCGTGATCGTCGGTGCCGGCTTCGCCGGATACCGCACGGCCCGCACCCTGTCCCGGATGACCCGGGGCCGGGCCCACATCACCCTGCTGAACCCGACCGACTACTTCCTGTATCTGCCCCTGCTGCCCCAGGTCGCCGCCGGTGTGCTGGAGCCGCGCCGGGTCACCGTCTCCCTCTCGGACACGCTGCCGGACGTACGGCTGGTGCTGGGCGAGGCCGACCGGATCGACCTCGACGACCGCACGCTGCACTACACCGGCCCCGAGGGCGAGGGCGGCACGCTCGCCTACGACCGGCTGGTGCTCGCCGCGGGCAGCGTCAACAAGCTGCTGCCCATCCCGGGGGTCGCCGAGCACGCGCACGGCTTCCGCGGGCTGCCCGAGGCCCTGTACCTGCGCGACCACGTGACCCGGCAGGTGGAGCTCGCGGCCGCCGCCGACGATCCCGAGGCGTGCGCCGCGCGCTGCACGTTCGTCGTGGTCGGCGCCGGCTACACCGGCACCGAGGTCGCCGCGCACGGGCAGATGTTCACCGACGCGCAGGTCCGCAAGCACCCGTTGCGGCGGGGCATGCGGCCGCGCTGGATGCTGCTGGACGTGGCGCCGCGGGTGCTGCCCGAGATGGACGAGAAGCTGTCCGCCACCGCCGACCGGGTGCTGCGGGAGCGGGGCGTCGACGTGCGGATGGGGACCTCCGTGAAGGAGGCCACGCACGACGGGGTGGTGCTGACCGACGGCGAGTTCGTCGAGACCCGGACGCTGGTGTGGTGCGTGGGCGTACGCCCCGACCCGCTGGTCGAGTCCCTCGGGCTGCCGATGGAGAAGGGGCGGCTGCTCGTCGACCCCCACCTGCAGGTGCCGGGGCGGCCCGAACTGTTCGCCTGCGGTGACGTGGCCGCGGTGCCGGATCTGGAGAAGCCGGGGAGCTACACGCCGATGACGGCGCAGCACGCCTGGCGGCACGGCAAGGTAGCGGCCGAGAACGTCGCCGCGTCGCTGGGTCTCGGCGGGGCGCGGAAGCCCTACCGCCATCGCGACCTGGGCTTCGTCGTGGACCTGGGCGGTGCGAAGGCCGCCGCCAACCCGCTCGGCGTGCCCCTGTCCGGGGTGCCCGCCGGTGCGGTGACGCGCGGCTACCACCTCGCCGCGATGCCCGGCAACCGCGTCCGGGTCGCCGCCGACTGGCTGCTGGACGCCGTACTGCCGCGCCAGGCCGTGCAGTTGGGGCTCGTGCGGTCCTGGTCCGTGCCGCTGGACACGTCGTCGCCGGAGCTGGCCCGGGTGCCGGGCGGGCCCGGGCGGCGGCAGGAGGTGAGCGCCAGGTCGGGGCCGGGGGCGGCGATCGAGGCCGACACGCACGACGGGGGGACCGGTACGGGTCCCGACCGGGGCCGGGCCGGTGACGAGCCCGCGAAGGGGCAGCCCGGATCCGGCGCGGCGGCGGGTCCGCCGGCCGGGTCCGGGCCCGCTCAGCTGCGTCGCTTCGAGTCCGAGACGGCGAAGGGCCGCCCGGACGACGCAGCGCCCGGCGACCGCCCCGGCTCCGGATCCGCGGTCCTGCGCCGCTCCGAGTCGGAGACGGCGAAGGGCCGCCCCGACGCCGGACCTACCGGGAACCGGCCCGGTGGTGATCCTGCTGAGCCCGTTGAGCCCCTTGAGCCCGCGAAGGGGCAGCCCGGTGGTGAGCCGGCGAAGAACCAGCCGGGTGGTGAGCCCGCGAGGAATCAGCCGGGTGGTGAGCCCGCGAAGAACCAGCCCGAGCCCGCCCCGCCGCCCCCGGGCGACCAGCCGCCCCCGGACACCGGCGCCGCACCCGGCCCCGTCAAACGAACCGACGTCCCGGACGACTCCGCGAAGGGAGACTCATGAACACCGGTGAACTCACCGACCTCGGACAGCAGCTGCGCGTGGACAGCGTCCGCGCTGCCGCCGCCGCGGGCTCCGGGCATCCGACGTCCTCGATGTCCGCCGCCGACCTGATGGCGGTGCTGCTCGCGAACCATTTCCGCTACGACTTCGACCGCCCGGCCCACCCCGGCAACGACCGCTTCGTGCTGTCCAAGGGACACGCCTCGCCGCTGTTGTACGCCGCGTACAAGGCGGCCGGCGCCATCGACGACGACGAACTGCTCACCTTCCGCAAGCTGGGCAGCCGCCTCGAAGGGCACCCCACCCCGCAGCGCCTGCCGTGGGTCGAGACGGCCACCGGCTCGCTCGGACAGGGCCTGCCCGTCGGCGTCGGCATCGCGCTGGCCGGCAAGCGCCTGGACCGCACCGGCTACCGCGTCTGGGTGCTGTGCGGCGACAGCGAGCTGGCCGAGGGATCCGTGTGGGAGGCCGCCGAGCACGCCGGGTACGAGCACCTGGACAACCTCACCGTGATCATCGACGTCAACCGGCTCGGCCAGCGCGGCCCGACCCGGCACGGCCACGACCTGGACGCCTACGCCCGCCGCTTCCAGGCCTTCGACTGGCACACCATCGAGGTCGACGGCCACGACGTGGACGCGATCGACCGGGCCTACGGCGAGGCCGCCTCCACCAAGGGCCAGCCCACCGCCATCCTCGCCCGGACCCTCAAGGGCAAGGGTGTCGAGGGCGTCCAGGACCGCGAGGGCCTGCACGGCAAGCCGCTGCCGGAGGACGAGGACGCGATCGCCGAACTCGGCGGCTCCCGCGACCTCCGCGTCCAGGTGCGGGAACCGGCCGCCGCCCGCATGCTGCACTCCGTCCAGACCGGGGACTTCGAGCTCCCCACCTGGGAGAAGGGCGAGGAGGTCGCCACCCGCAACGCCTTCGGCGAGGCCCTGGCCGCGCTCGGCACCGGCCGCGGCGACATCGTCGCCCTGGACGGCGAGGTCGGCGACTCCACCCGTGCCGAGTTCTTCGCCAAGGAGCATCCCGACCGCTACTTCGAGTGCTACATCGCCGAGCAGCAGCTGGTCGCCTCGGCGGTCGGCCTCGCCGCCCGCGGCTGGGTGCCCTACGCGGCCACCTTCGCGGCCTTCCTGACCCGGGCGTACGACTTCATCCGGATGGCGTCCATCAGCGGCTCCGGCCTCAACCTCGTCGGCTCCCACGCGGGCGTCGCCATCGGCCAGGACGGCCCCAGCCAGATGGGCCTGGAGGACCTGGCGATGATGCGGGCGGTGCACGGCTCGACCGTGCTGTACCCGTGCGACGCCAACCAGACCGCGCGGCTCATCGGCACGATGGCCGGCCTGGAGGGCATCCGCTACCTGCGCACCTCCCGCGGCGAGAGCCCGGTGATCTACGGCCCGGACGAGGAGTTCCCGATCGGCGGCAGCAAGGTGCTGCGCTCCTCCGGCGAGGACCGGCTGACGCTCGTCGCGGCGGGCGTCACCGTGCACGAGGCACTGGCCGCCGCCGACGCCCTGGAGCAGGAGGGCATCCGGGTGCGGGTGATCGACCTGTACTCCGTGAAGCCCGTCGACCGGGCCACCCTGCGCCGGGCCGCCGAGGAGACCGGCTGCCTGGTGACCGTGGAGGACCACCGCCCCGAGGGCGGCCTCGGGGACGCGGTGCTCGACGCCTTCACCGACGGGCGCCCCGTACCGCGTCTGGTGCGGCTCGGCGTCCGGACGATGCCGGGTTCGGCCTCCCCCGACGAGCAGCTGCACGCCGCGGGCATCGACGCCGAGTCCGTCGCGGCGGCCGGACGGCTGCTGGTGGAGGAGGCGGTCGTGCGGTGAGCGGCGGCGACGGCACGCGCAGGGTGCGGGCGGGCCGCCGCACGGTGGAGGTGCACCGGCCGGACAAGGTGCTCTTCCCCGGCGGCGGCGACGCCAAGGAGTACACCAAGGGCGACCTGGTGGACTACCACCGGGCCGTCGCCCCCTTCATGCTGCCCCACCTGCGCGGCCGCCCCCTGATGCTGGAGCGGCACCCGGACGGCATCGACGGGCCCCGGTTCATGCAGAAGAACACCCCGGACCACTACCCGGGGTGGATCCCCCGCGTCGAGCTGGCCAAGGAGGGCGGCACCGTCCGGCACACCGTCTGCGACGACACCGCCACCCTCCTCTACCTGGCCGACCAGGCGAGCATCACCCTGCACCGCTGGCTGTCCCGCGCCGACAGCCCGGACCACCCCGACCGGCTGGTCTTCGACCTCGACCCGGCCGGTGACGACTTCGAGGCCGTGCGCGAGGCCGCCCGGCTGCTCGGGGAGCTGCTCGACGAGCTGGAGCTGCCTTCCGCGCTGATGACCACCGGGTCCCGTGGGCTGCACGCGATCGTCCCGCTGACCGGCCGGTACGACTTCGACGAGGTCCGCGCCTTCGCCCGGGACGTAGCCGACACCCTCGCCGACGCCCACCCCGACCGGCTGACCACCGCCGCCCGCAAGAAGGACCGCGGCGACCGGCTCTACCTCGACATCCAGCGCAACGCCTACGCGCAGACCGCCGTCGCGCCCTTCACCGTCCGGCCCCGGCCGGGCGCCCCCGTGGCCACCCCCATCACCTGGGACCAGCTCGACGACCCGGAGCTGCACGCCCGCCGCTGGACCCTCGCCGACGCCGTCGAGCAGGCTCGGACCAACCCCTGGTCAGGCCTGCTGAACCGGGGCCGGGCGCTGGGGTCGGCCCGGCGCCGGCTGCACGCCCTGCGCGGCTGAACCACCCGCGGGCCGCTCCGGGCGGGTGGCAGATGCATGCGTCCGTAGAGGTTTGGCGAACACTCTTGCGGCCACACGGAGGGGGAGGTGGCCATGTCGAACACAAAAAACACGCAAGAGTCACAGAGTTCACAGAAGTCCCAGGACTCCCAGAATACGCACACTTCGGACCACAAGCAGGCGGCCGACAACCGGCCGAGCCCGATGGAGGTGCTGCGCCAGGCGCGCGGGCAGCTCGCGGAGCTCACCGGCATGGAGGCCGAATCCGTGTCGTCCTTCGAGCAGACGGACGAGGGCTGGTCGCTGGAGGTCGAGGTACTCGAACTCGAGCGCGTGCCCGACACGATGAGCCTGATGGCGAGCTACCAGGTGGAGCTGGACCCCCAGGGTCAGCTCACCGGCTACCGGCGCGTCCGCCGCTATGAACGCGGTCGATCCGACGCGCGCAGGCCCGGCGGCCGCTAGGCCGCCCGACCGGAACCACACCCACACACGAGGAGGAACAGCCGGCATGACTGTCGTACCGGCACAGCAGACCGGCGGCGGAGGCGGCAGCAGCGGTCTCTACGACGTGCTCGAACTCGTTCTGGACAGGGGGCTCGTGATCGACGCGTTCGTTCGAGTGTCCCTGGTCGGTATCGAGATCCTGAAGATCGACGTCCGCGTCGTCGTCGCCAGCGTCGACACCTATCTGCGCTTCGCCGAGGCGTGCAACCGGCTCGACCTGGAGGCCGGGCCGCGCAAGGACCCGGGCCTGCCCGACCTGGTCGGGGAGATGACCGAGTCCGGCGCCCGCGGCAAGTCCAAGGGGGCGCTGTCCGGCGCCGCCGAGACCATCTCCGACGCCTTCAAGCAGGCGCGGAGCGAAGGCTCCGAGCGTGAGACCGAGTCGCGTCCGCGCGCCCGCAAGAGCACGTCGGCCCGCCGTAAGGAGGAGCAGGAGTGAGCACCTACGTCTACGGCATCGCGGCGAGCTCGCACCCCGGGCTCCCCGAGGGCATGGGCGGCGTCGGTGACCCGCCCCGCCCGGTGCGCATCCTGCGGGAGGGCGACCTGGCGGCCGTCGTCAGCGAGGCGCCCGAGGGGCTGCGGCCCAAGCGCAAGGACCTGCTCGCCCACCAGAACGTGCTCAGCGAGGCGGGCGCGGCCGGCTGCGTGCTGCCCATGCGGTTCGGCAGCGTCGCCCCGGACGACAAGTCGATCACCGGGGTGCTCGCCGAGCGCGCCGAGCACTACAAGGAGCGCCTGCGGGCCCTGGACGGCCGGGTCGAGTACAACGTCAAGGCCAACCACGTCGAAGAGGCCGTCCTGCACCAGGTGATGGCCGAGAACCCGGAGATCCGCGGCCTCGCCGAGGCCAACCGGCAGGCGGGCGGCGGCAGTTACGACGACAAGATCCGGCTCGGCGAGATGGTCGCGGCCGCCGTCAAGGCCCGGGAGGCCGACGACGCCGCCGCGCTCCAGAGCGTCCTGGAACCCGTCGCCGAGGCGGTGAGCGTGGGCCCCGAGTCCACGGGCTGGCTGGCCAACGTGTCGTTCCTGGTGGACCGGGAGTCGGCCGAGAACTTCCTGGCCGCGGTGGAGCAGGCCCGCAAGGACCTGCCGCACCTGGAGGTGCGGGTCAACGGCCCGCTGCCCCCCTACAGCTTCGTCGAGCCCGGCCCGGCCGAGCCCGCGGGCACCGCGGCGAGTGGCACGGACACCGGAGCGGGGTGACGACGTGGGCCTGATCTCGGAGGTGCTGCTGCTGCCGTTCGCACCGGTGCGCGGCAGCGCCTGGGCCATCAGACAGGTGCTCCAGGAGGCCGAGCGGATCTACTACGACCCCGCCACGGTCCGGGCCGAGCTGTCCCGTCTGGAGGAGCAGTTGGAGGCCGGAGAGATCACGGAGGAGGAGTTCGACCGCCTCGAGGACGAACTCCTCGACCGGCTGGAGATCGCGTCGCGCGGGAGCGCGGGAACAGGCAACGGGACAACACCATGAACCGAGTGGGACTGGGTCTCGCCATAGGGGCCGGATACCTCCTGGGACGGACCAAGAAGCTGAAGATGGCGGTGGCCGTCGGCGGCCTGGTCGCCGGGAAGAAGCTGAACCTGAGTCCGCGCATGGTCGCGGAGCTGCTCCAGCAGCAGCTGCGGAACAACCCGCAGTTCAAGGAGATCGGGGACCAGCTGCGCGAGGACCTGCGCGGCGTCGGCAAGGCGGCCTCCGGCGCCATGGTCGAGCGGCAGATGGACGCCCTCGCCGACCGGCTGCACGGCCGCACCGCCCAGGTGCGCGACCAGTTGACGGGCGTGGTGCCCGGCGGCAAGGACGAGGACGCCGACGCCGAGGACGCCGAGTACGAGGACGAGGAGCCGGAGGACTCCGGAGCCGACGAGGGCGAGGAGCCCGAGGCGCAGGAGCCCGAGGACTCCGGCCCTGACGAGGGCGAGGACGAGGACGAGGACGAGGAACCGGAGGCGAGGAAGGCCCCGGCCAAGAAGGCGCCCGCCAAGAAGCCGGCGCGCAAGGCCCCGGCGAAGAAGGCCGCCGCCAAGAAGGCCCCGGCGAAGAAGGCGGCGGGCCGGAAGGCCGCGGCGAAGAAGACGGCCGCCAAGAAGGCGACCGCCGGGAACAGGGGCGGCAGTGCCCGCTCCCGGCTGCCGAAGGGAGGCGGTGAGGGATGACCGACACGCTCGGAACAGGTACCTCCGCCGCGAAGGGAGCGGCGAAGAACCCGCTCACCGACCTGGCGCACAGCGAGGCCGCCGACCGGCTCAAGGCCGAAGTCCAGGAATACCTCGCCGCCCAGGCCACGCGCATGCTGACCGGAGTGGGCCGCAAGCTCGGCGAGACCACCGGCAAGCTGAACGACATCGCCGAGGGCAACAGCCCCGGGTTCGCCAAGCTCGCCCTCGAAGGCGGCCGCAAGCTCACCGAGGGCAAGGGGCCGCTGCGCACCGCACTGGAGACCGGCGGTTCGCACCTCAAGGACAAGGTCACCGGCGCCGTCAAGGGCCTGGGCGGCAAAGGCAAGGGCAAGGGCCGCTCCGGCAACAAGCCCACCGTCATCATCGAGCACATCGACGTCGGCGTGCCGCTGCGCACCGCGTACGACCAGTGGACGCAGTACCAGGACTTCAGCACCTTCGCGAAGGGCGTCAAGAGCGCGAGCCGCGCCGACGACACCACCTCCGACTGGCAGGCGAAGATCTGGTGGTCCAACCGCAGCTGGAAGGCGACGACGACCGAGCAGGTCCCCGACGACCGCATCGTCTGGACCTCCGAGGGCGCCAAGGGCTCCACGAAGGGAGTCGTCTCCTTCCACCGGCTCGCCGACAACCTCACCCGGGTCCTGCTGGTCATCGAGTACTACCCCTCCGGCTTCTTCGAGAAGACCGGCAACATCTGGCGCGCCCAGGGCCGCCGGGCCCGGCTCGACCTGAAGAACTTCGCCCGCTTCATCACGATCAAGGGCGAGGCGGAGGACAGCTGGCGCGGCGAGATCCGCGACGGTGAGGTCGTCCGCAGCCACGAGGACGCCGTCGCCGAGGAGGAGTCCGAGGAGGAGTCCGAGGAGGAGTCCGAGGAGCGCCCCGAGGACGAGGAGCCGGAGGACGCCTACGAGGACGAGGAAACCGAGGAGGAGGAAGGCGAGGACGAGCCCGAGGGCGAGTACGAGGACGAGGAAGAGGCCGAGGCCGACTACGACGAGGAGGCCGAAGGCGACGAAGAGCCCGAGGACGAGGAGCCCGAGGGCGAGTACGAGGACGAAGTCGAGTACGCCGAAGGCGGGAGCCGGCGATGACGACGCCCCACAGGATGCCCGAACCCTACGGCCAGGGAGGCGGCGCCAACCTCGCCGACATCCTGGAACGGGTGCTCGACAAGGGCATCGTCATCGCGGGCGACATCCGCATCAACCTGCTCGACATCGAACTGCTCACCATCAAACTGCGGCTGATCGTCGCCTCGGTGGACAAGGCGAAGGAGATGGGCATCGACTGGTGGGAGACCGACCCGGCCCTGTCCTCGCGGGCCCGCCGCGACGAACTGGCCCGTGAGAACGCCGAGTTGCGCGAGAGGCTGGCCCGGCTGGAGGAACTGGAGCCCGGCCGCGCGGAGAAGAAGGAGGCACCGTGACCGGACTGCGGTACGTCTACGCCGTCTGCCGCCCCTTCGGCACACCGCTCCAGGCCCAGCTGACGGGGGTGGCGGGCGATCCGCCCAGAGCGCTGACCCACCACGGCCTCGTCGCCGTGGTCAGCCACGTGCCGGAGCGGGACTTCGCGGAGGAACCGCTCCGCGCCCATCTGGAGGACCTGGACTGGCTCACCGAGACGGCCCGGGCCCACCAGGGCGTGATCGACGCGCTCACCACCGTCACGACCCCGCTGCCGCTGCGGCTCGGCACCGTCTTCCGGGACGACAGCGGCGTACGGACGATGATCGAGGCGCGCGAGGAGGACTTCCGGCGCACCCTCGACCGGCTGGAGGGCCGCGTCGAGTGGGGCGTCAAGGTGTACGCCGAGTCCGAACCGCAGGAGAGTCCCCGGCCCGCGCAGAAGGCCACCTCGGGCCGGGACTACCTGCGGCAGCGGCGTATGCAGACCCGGTCGCACGAGGAGATGTGGCAGAAGGCCGAGAATTTCTCGACCCGGCTGCACGAGCAGCTTTCCGCATTCGCGGAGGATTCCCGGCTGCATCCCCCGCAGAATCCCGCACTGTCCAAGGCGACCGGGCGGAACGTACTGAATGCCGCCTATCTCGTGCCGCGCGCGCATTCCGAGGAATTCGTGGAGATGGTGGACCGCACGAAGGGCGAGGTGCCCGGAATGCGGGTCGAACTCACCGGGCCCTGGGCCGCCTATTCGTTCGCCGGGGAGGACGCATGACCGACGGGGAGAAGCCGTGACCGTAGTGGAACGCCGTGAGGTCGCCCTCGTGGACCTGCTCGACCGGCTGCTCGCCGGCGGCGTCGTGATCACGGGGGACATCACCCTGCGCATCGCCGACGTCGACCTCGTCCGTATCGACCTCAACGCGCTCATCAGCTCGGTGAACGCCCAGGTGCCCTCCCCGTTCGAGGAGTTGCTGTGACGTCCCCCGACCACCACCGGCCCGAGCCCCGGCCGCACCGCAACCGGCTGGACCTGGAGCCCGACACCGTCGAGCGCGACCTGGTCAAACTCGTGCTGACCGTCGTGGAACTGCTGCGCCAGCTCATGGAGCGCCAGGCGCTGCGCCGGTTCGACGTGGGGGATCTCAGCGAGGACCAGGAGGAGCGGATCGGGCTCACCCTGATGCTGCTGGAGGAGCGGATGGCGGAGCTGCGCGACCGCTACGGACTGCGGCCCGAGGACCTCAACCTGGACCTCGGGCCGCTCGGACCGCTGCTTCCCCGGGACTGAATCAGTCCCGGGGAAGCGGGGGGGGGGATTATTCACCGCCGGTGAGGCGGCTCATTCACCACCTGTACCAACGGCCCCGGCCGCCGGCTGCCGACGTACCACGGACGAAGAATCCCAGCAGCCACAGGACGAGAACCGCCAGTGCGATCCACCAGAGTACCTTTACTGCAAATCCGGCGCCGAACAGAACCAAGGCCAGAAGCAGCACCAGCAGGATGGGAACCATAATTCGAACCTCCTGCTTTCAGAGTGTCCCGGAAATCGGGTTTCAGGCTTCCTTTCGGCAGAGAATTTCTCCGTGCAGCACGCTGAACCAGCCGTCCTCGCGTTTCCCCCACTCCCGCCAGGCGTCGGCCACGGCCCGCAGCTTCGCCTCGCTCGCGTGCCCGCCCTGCCGGGCCCGGTCCGCGTACGTCGACGCCAGCGTGCGGTCGGCCCACAGCCCGCTCCACCACGCCCGCTCCTCGGGCGAGGCGAAGGTCCAGGTGCCGGCGGTCGCCGTGATGTCGGTCAGGCCGGCCCGCATCGCCCAGGCCTTCAGCCGACGTCCGGCGTCCGGCTCGCCGCCGTTGGCGCGGGCGACCCGGCGGTAGAGGTCCAGCCAGTGGTCGAGCCCCGCGGACGCCGGGTACCAGGTCATGGCCTCGTAGTCGGCGTCCCGCACGGCGACGATGCCGCCGGGCCGGACGACCCGCCGCATCTCCCGCAGCGCCCGCACGGGGTCCCCCACGTGCTGGAGCACCTGGTGGGCGTGGACGACGCAGAACGTGTCGTCGGGGTAGTCCAGGGCGTGCACGTCGGCGACCGCGAAATCGACGTTGGCCAGTCCCCGTCCGGCCGCCGTGGCCCGGGCCTGCTCCAGGATCTCCGGCACCCGGTCGACACCGGTGACGTGCCCGTCCGGTACGAGCGCCGCCAGGTCGGCGGTGATGGTGCCCGGACCGCAGCCGATGTCCAGGACCTTCATGTGGGGCTTGAGCGAAGGCAGCAGGTACGCGGCCGAGTTGGCGGCGGTGCGCCAGGTGTGCGAGCGCAGTACGGACTCATGGTGCCCGTGGGTGTAGACGGCGGTCTCCCGTGGTTCCGGCATGGCGGATCCCACCCCTTCCGTTCCGGTCGGCATGAGATCACCGTACGCATCTCGCCCGAATAATGAGACCCACGTATCAAGATATGGACTAGCTGACGATGCGTCAGTAACCGGTGATGGGCCGGTACACGGTCAGCGCCTGGGGCAGCTTCTCCAGCTCCACGCGGCCCGCCACCTCGGTCACTTCACCGTCGTAGGCGAGGAGCGTGCCCGGCGTCACGTGGTCCAGGCGCAGCCGGCCCACTTGGACGGCCGCGTGCGCGGGGGAGCGGGTCAGGGGCCCGGCGAGGGCGGCGGCGAGCAGCCGCACCGCGGGCCGGCGGCCGCCGTGCACGACCCGCACGTCGAGCTGCCCGTCCGCGAGGTCCCGCCGGCGTCCGGACGCCAGGCCCATGCGGTGATAGGTGCCGTTCCCCGCGAACAGCAGCCACAGGGGCCGGGTACGGCCCTGGAACTCCGCCTCCAGCGGGTGCCGGTCGGCCCGCAGCACCCGCAGCGCCGCGAGCACACCGGCCGGCCAGCCGCCGATCCGGTGCGACCAGCGCTCCCGCTCGCGCACCAGCTCCGGATAGACGCCGACGCTGCACGTGTTGAGGAAGACGCCCTCCTCGCCGCCGCAGGAGTACCGCCCCACGTCCACGCGCACGGCGTCGCCCTGGCGCAGCGCACGGGCCAGATCGCGCACGTCCTCCACGCCGAGGTCGTAGGCGAAGTGGTTGAGGGTGCCGCCGGGCAGCACCGCGAGGGGCAGGCCGGAGCGCAGCGCGACCCGGGCGGCGGTGTTCACGGTGCCGTCACCGCCGCACACCCCGAGGACCCGGGCCCGGGAGGCCGCCTTGGCCAACTCGGCCGGGACGTCCTCCGGCCGGCATTCGACGACCTCGGCGCGCGGCAGGGCGTCCCGCAGGGCGCGGGCCCGCTCGGCGGATCCGGAGGCGGTGTTCGCGACGAGGACGAGCCCCTCGCCCTCCAGCAGCGCCGGGACCTCGGCGCGGGGGCGGCCCGGCGGGGTGGCCTGCCCCCGCGTCGGCACCAGGCCCCGGACGGCGAACGCGGCGCCCACGCCCAGGGCGGCGCCCGCCAGGACGTCGCTGGGGAAGTGGTCGCCGGTGGAGACGCGGGAGAGGGCGACCGAGGCGGCCACCGGGGTGACGACCGTGCCCCAGGCCGGGGACTCCAGGGCGACGCCGGCGGCGAAGGCGGCGGCCGACGCGGCGTGCCCGGAGGGGAACGACGTGGTGACCGGCCGCCGCCGCACCCGCCGGAGCAGCGGGACCGGGGCGAGCGCCGGGCCGGGGTGGCGGACCGTGCGCTTGCCGAGGGCGCTGACGGCGAGGGAGGCGAGGCCCAGCGAGGCCAGGCCGCGGGTTGCCGCGCGGCGGGCACGGGGGGTGCGGCTCGCCGCGAGGGCGGCGGCGGTCACGCACCACAGCGCGCCGTGGTCCGCGCCGCGGCCCAGCCGGGACAGGACGGAGCCGGCCCCCGTCCGGCGCCGGGCCGCGGCGGCCTCGAAGAGACGGCGGTCCACAGCGAGGGCGCGGCCGCGCAGGGGATGGTGCCCGGGCTTCGTGGCGAGGTCCAGGTCGGGGGGATTCATGAGGTGCGGGTACCCGGCGGGGGGTGGACACACCGGCCGCCCCCGGGCAAGCTCGTGGCTGATCATGGTGGCCGGACAGGGGGAGACGACGACATGAGCGGGCGCGTGACGGCGGTCAGCAGCAACGGGGAGTACTCGTTCACCAAGCCCAACCGGGACAGCATCACCCTGCTCGCCGGCCTCGGGGTGGAGGGGGACGTGCACGCCGGGGTCACGGTCAAGCACCGCTCGCGCGTCGCGCAGGACCCCACGCAGCCGAACCTGCGCCAGGTCCACCTCATGCACGAGGAGCTCTTCGCCGAGGTCGCCGAGGACGGCTTCGAGGTGGCGCCCGGTCAGCTGGGCGAGAACATCACCACGGCGGGCGTCGACCTGCTCGGCCTGCCGACCGGCACGCTGCTGCGCATCGGGGACTCCGCGGTCCTGGAGGTCACCGGCCTGCGCAATCCCTGCGTGCAGATCGACGCCTTCCAGGGCGGGCTGCTGAAGCGGGTCGTCGGCCGGGACGAGGCGGGGAACGTCGTGCGCAAGGCCGGGATCATGAGCGTGGTGCGGGAAGGGGGCGTGGTGCGCCCCGGCGACCGGATCGAGGCGGAGCTGCCCGCCGAGCCGCACCGGCCGCTGGAGCGGGTCTGACCGTTCGGAAATGCGTTTGCCCGGCGAGTGCGGCGCCGCGGAGAATCGCGGGCATGGGTCACCTCGAAGCCGCACACCTGGAGTACTACCTGCCCGACGGACGGGCCTTGCTGGGTGATGTGTCCTTCCGGGTGGGGGAGGGCGCCGTGGTCGCCCTCGTGGGGCCCAACGGCGCCGGCAAGACCACCCTGCTCCGCATGCTCGCCGGCGAGATCCGGCCGCACGGCGGATCCGTCACCGTCGGCGGCGGCCTGGGCGTGATGCGGCAGTTCATCGGATCCGTACGCGACGAGACGACCGTACGGGACCTCCTCGTGTCCGTCGCGACGCCCCGCATCCGCGAAGCGGCCCGTGCCGTGGACGCCGCCGAGCACGCCCTCATGACCGTCGACGACGAGGCCGCGCAGCTGAAGTACGCGCAGGCGCTCGCCGACTGGGCCGAGGCCCGCGGCTACGAGGCCGAGACGCTGTGGGACATGTGCACCACGGCCGCGCTCGGCATCCCGTACGACAAGGCGCAGTGGCGGCAGGTCCGCACCCTCTCCGGCGGTGAGCAGAAACGCCTCGTCCTGGAGGCGCTCCTGCGCGGCACCGACGAGGTCCTCCTCCTCGACGAGCCCGACAACTACCTCGACGTCCCCGGCAAGCGCTGGCTGGAGGAACGCCTCGCCGAGACCCGCAAGACCGTCCTCTTCGTCTCCCACGACCGCGAACTGCTCGCCCGCGCCGCCCAGCGGATCGTCTCCCTGGAACCCGGCCCCGCCGGCGCCGACGCCTGGGTGCACGGCGGCGGCTTCGCCACCTACCACGAGGCCCGCCGCGAACGCTTCGCCCGCTTCGAGGAGTTGCGCCGCCGCTGGGACGAGAAGCACGCCCAGCTGAAGAAGCTGGTGCTGAGCCTGCGTCAGGCGGCCACCGTCAGCCACGAGCTGGCCTCCCGCTACCAGGCCGCCCAGACCCGGCTGCGCAAGTTCGAGGAGGCCGGGCCGCCCCCGGAGCCGCCCCGCGAGCAGGACATCAGGATGCGGCTCAAGGGCGGCCGCACCGGCGTACGGGCCGTCACCTGCGAGGGACTTGAGCTGACGGGCCTGATGAAGCCCTTCGACCTGGAGGTCTTCTACGGCGAACGCGTCGCCGTGCTCGGCTCGAACGGCTCCGGCAAGTCGCACTTCCTGCGGCTGCTCGCCGGGGACGACGTGGCGCACACGGGGGAGTGGAAGCTCGGCGCCCGGGTGGTGCCCGGCCACTTCGCCCAGACGCACGCCCACCCGGAGCTGGAGGGCCGCACGCTCCTGGACATCCTCTGGACCGAGCACTCCCAGGACCGCGGCGCCGCCATGTCCCGGCTGCGCCGCTACGAGCTGACCAACCAGGCCGAGCAGACGTTCGAACGGCTGTCCGGTGGTCAGCAGGCCCGGTTCCAGATCCTCCTGCTGGAGCTCCAGGGCGTCACGGCCCTGCTGCTCGACGAGCCGACCGACAACCTGGACCTGGAGTCCGCCGAGGCCCTCCAGGAGGGCCTGGAGGCCTTCGACGGCACGGTCCTGGCGGTCACCCACGACCGCTGGTTCGCCCGCTCCTTCGACCGCTACCTGGTCTTCGGCAGCGACGGCCGGGTCCGGGAGACCCCGGACCCGGTCTGGGACGAACGCCGGGTGGAACGGGCGCGCTAGGTCTCCTGGGACGGAGCCCGTTCGTTCCCGCTCACTTCCAGCGCAGCAGCGCCCCGAGGCCGCCCACCGGCACCTCGCGCTCGGACACCGACAGCGCGGGCGCGTCCGTCGCCACCGCCGACCGGATCAGGGCGTCGTCCGCCCGGGCCGGCCAGGAGTGCTGCTCGCCGAGAACCTTCAGATCCGTGCGGCGCACCGCCAGCTGGTCCGGGTCCTCGCCGATCCACACCTCGCGGTGCGCGTCCGGCCCGTCCACCCTGATCAGCAGCTCGTCGATGCGATGCTCCCGCGCCGCCTCGACCAGCGCGGGCACGCCCTCCACGGCCCCGGCCCGGCCCTCGTCGTCCGGGTTCCGGGCGGCGCGGAACCGCTCCAGCTCCGCCTCGGCCTGCCGCGCCATGTGCTCGGCGCGGGCCCGCTCGACGTCCTCGTCGAGGAGCCGGCTGCCCGTGCCGTGCGGCGCCTGGACGACCCGGTCGTGCAGCCGCTTGGGCAGCCGCTCGTACACGGACCGCCGCTCACGGTCGTCACCGACGAGAATGAGCAGGTCGGCCCCGGTCTCCTCCTGGCACACGGCGAGCGCGTCGGCGATCTCCGCGGCGTTGTGCTCCCAGGTGTTCTCCACCCGCAGCTGGAAATGCCGCTCGGACCAGTCCACCGAACTCGTCCGGTGCACCGGCCACTGGCGCCCGGTGACGCTCCCGGCGTCCTCCCGGCCCAGCGCGCTGCGCAGCTCGAAGTCCGCGCCCTTGCGGTCGACGTACGCCACCACGCACACCGGGTTCTCGCCGGCCAGCTCCAGCAGCGGCGTGACCCGCGGCAGCGGGGCCCACTCGGCCCAGTCGCCGCCCTGCGGGGGACGGACCAGCGGCGGGTCCAGGACGACCTGGCCGGCCCGCGCGAACAGGGCTCGGCCGTGCGGTTCGGACGAGTGCCGCAGATCCTCGATCGCGTTCTGCACGGCCCGGCAGGTCGCCTCGTCCGCGCCCTGCGCGGCCAGCTCCCTGGCCATCGCCTGGGCCGTCAGGTGCCGCTCGTGGGGGGTGTCCTCCGTGTGCCGGGAGGTGTCGACGTACACAGAGGCCCAGGGCCCCTGGTGTTCGTACAGTGGGTGCAGAAATGCGAGATCCATGGCTCCCTCCCGGATGCCGCTCGGGGGTAGTGCTCAGTTGCTCCCGGGGCGGGTACCCGGACCACATGAACGAACACGACGAGCGGGGCGACACCATGACCGGAGTGGACCCTGACCGGCTGGACGACCAGCAGCTCATGAAGGAGCTGGAGACCATCCACCGCACGCGCCACGACACGCTGCTGTACGGCTCGAACGACGCGCTGCGGGCCCACAACGAGCGCATGGCGCAGTTGGAGGGCGAATTCCTGCGCCGCAACCCGCGCCGCCCGGTCGCCGCGGGCCGCACACGCGAAGGGGCCCGGGAGCGCGGGAGCGGGGAGTCGGCGACTCCCACGACCCCCGGCACCTGAGCCCCTCGGAGGACAGACAGGAGGACAGACAGACAGACCGGAACCCGGGAACAGAGCCCGGCGTGTCCGGGGACCGGACCGGAGACACCCGGCCCGGCCCTGCCCTTCAGCGCCGTACCGGCGGACGCCCCCAGTGCCGGTGCGCCGCGATCGCGGCCACGAACGCGTCCAGGAACTCCTCGCTCGCCGGCCCCGGCGACGTGTCGGTCACTACCCCCTGGTCGGTGACGACCCGCTGGAACTCCGTCGACAGGTGGAGCCCCTCGGGCTCCAGCGCCGACAGCACTCCCACGCCCGAGCCGAGCGCGCCCACCGGCTTGCCGTGCCGGAAGGCGTCCCGCACGAACCGCACCGCGTCCGGGTCGGCCGCCGTCGGCGGGGTGCCGACCGGCCCGCCGGGCAGCAGCACGGCGTCGTACAGCACGGACGCCACGGTCGGCAGCGCCCGGTCGACCGCGTACGTCTCGCCGTCGGCGCCGGTGATCGTCCCGTCCGCCGGGGCCAGCGCCTCGACGATCGCCCCCTCGGCGGCCAGCCGCTCCCGCACGGAGGTGATCTGCTCGGCGTCCACCCCGTCGGTGACGAGGACCGCGATCTGCCGGGTCCGGATCGAACCGTCCCCGCGCAGCGACTCGAGGCTGAGGGCGGGGGAGACCTGCTTGCCGGGGGTCTCCGCCCCGGCCGGTACCGGTACGCCGACGCCCCGCGCCACCCGCGCGGCCAGGTCCCCGTCGACCTTGGCCAGGTGCTCGACCGTACGGGCCCGCACGGTCATCGCCCCGACCTTGCCGAGCTCGAACCGGAACGCCTCCACGATGTGCTGCTTCTCCCAGTCCGCCATGCTGTTCCAGAACAGCGCGGTCTGGCTGTAGTGGTCCTGGAAGCTGGGGCTGCGCCGCCGGATCTTGTGGCCGTCGACGCGTTCCGTGAAGGGGGTACCCCCTGCTCGAGCGGATCCGAGAGCTTGGGGGCGGGTGTAGGCGCCCGCACCGGCACCCGCGTGGGCCGGGCAGCCCCCGCCCAGCGAGTTCGGGAAGTAGTTCGTGCCGGAGTGGATCGCGCTCTGGTGGTAGCCGTCGCGCTGGTTGTTGCGCACCGGTGCGACCGGCCGGTTCACCGGCAGCTGCGAGAAGTTGGGCCCGCCGAGCCGGATCAGCTGCGTGTCCAGGTAGGAGAAGTTCCGGGCCTGGAGCAGCGGGTCGTTGGTGAAGTCGATGCCGGGGACGACGTTCGCCGTGTGGAAGGCGACCTGCTCGGTCTCCGCGAAGAAGTTCTCCGGGTTGCGGTCCAGCACCATCCGGCCGATCGGCCGCACCGGCACCTGCTCCTCCGGGATGATCTTCGTCGGGTCGAGCAGGTCGAAGTCGAAGGCGAACTCGTCCTCCTCCGGCACGAGTTGCACCCCCAGCTCCCACTCGGGGTACTCGCCCGCCTCGATCGCGTCCCACAGGTCACGCCGGTTGAAGTCCGGGTCGCGGCCCTGGCACTCCTGCGCCTCGTCCCACACCAGCGAGTGCACACCGAGCCGCGGCTTCCAGTGGAACTTCACGAACGTGCCCTTGCCGTCCGCGTTCACGAACCGGAAGGTGTGCACGCCGAAGCCCTGCATCATGCGGTAGCTGCGCGGGATCGCCCGGTCCGACATCAGCCACATGATCGCGTGCAGCGTCTCGGGCTGGAGCGACACGAAGTCCCACAGGGTGTCGTGCGCCGACGCGCCCGTCGGGATGTCGTTGTGCGGCTCGGGCTTCACCGCGTGCACGAAGTCCGGGAACTTGATGCCGTCCTGGATGAAGAAGACCGGGAAGTTGTTCCCGACCAGGTCGTAGTTCCCCTCCGAGGTGTAGAACTTGGTCGCGAAGCCGCGCACGTCCCGCACGGTGTCCGCCGAGCCCTTCGGGCCCTGCACGGTCGAGAACCGCACGAACACGGGCGTGCGCACCGACGGGTCCTGGAGGAACGCCGCGCGGGTGAACTCCGCGCAGGACTCGTACGGTTCGAAATACCCGTACGCGCCCGCGCCCCGGGCGTGCACCACCCGCTCCGGGATCCGCTCGTGGTCGAAGCGGGTGAGCTTCTCCCGGAAGTGGAAGTCCTCCATCAGTGTCGGGCCGCGCTCCCCGGCCGCCAGGGAGTCGTCGGTGTGGTCGACCGCGACTCCCTGGTCGGTGGTGAGCGGCCCGCCGGCCGGGTCGTCCGCCCCGGCCGCCTCGCGCTGCTCCTGCTTGCGGTCGGCGGGAGAGGCCATCAGGCGGCCTCCTCGGCGAACACGTCGAGGAACGTCTCGCAGAACGCCTTCAGATCGTCGGGCTTGCGGCTGGTGACCAGCTTGCCCGCCCCGTGGTCACAGACCTTCACCTGCGCGTCGACCCAGGTGCCGCCCGCGTTGCGGATGTCGGTCCGCAGGCTCGGCCAGGAGGTCAGCGTCCGGCCCCGTACGACGTCCGCCTCGACCAGCGTCCACGGCGCGTGGCAGATCGCGGCCACGGGGCGGCCCTGCTCGAAGAAGTCCCGGACGAACGCGACGGCCTTGGCGTCCATCCGCAGGAAGTCCGGGTTGGCCACGCCGCCCGGCAGCACCAGGGCGCCGAACGAGCCGGGCTCGGTCTCGCCCACGACCTCGTCCACGGGGAAGGTGTCCGCCTTGTCGAGGTGGTGGAAGGCCTGGATCTCACCCTGCTTCGTCGACACCAGCACGGGCTCGTGCCCGGCGTCCTTCACGGCCTGCCACGGATCGGTCAGCTCGACCTGCTCGACGCCCTCGGGTGCGACCAGAAAAGCGATACGCATGATGTTCAACGTCCTTTCCCGGAGCCCGCGGCGCTCCAGTGCGCCGCGTCGCTCCTCGTGTTCTTGTCGTTCTTGCGGTTCCTGCGGCCCGCGCGCACGCACCGCAGCAGCTCCTCGCCGTACGGCAGCAGCACGCACGTGCCGATCGCGGCGGCGATGCCCGCCAGGTAGCCGCGCGACAGCGGCCGCCGCCGCAGCACCAGCCGCCACGCGTCGGGGTCGCCCCGGCCGCCGCGCAGCAGGGACTTCACCTGGTCGGCGTGCAGGCACATCAGGGCGGCCAGCGCCCCGAACGGCAGCGACTCCAGGAAGCTGTGGATGTGCTGCTCGACCGGCTTGACCTCCCGGTCGCTCCCGACGGCCGTACGGACGTCCCACAGCGCCGTCGCCTCGTGCACCGCGGCGCCGCCCAGCTGCACGCTCAGCAGCAGCGGGTTGACCTCGTAGCGCAGGGTGAGGGTGATCGGGATGCCGACCTCGGCCATCATCAACGAGTGGATGAGGGACTCCTTCGTCCCGGCCGTCTCCTCGATCCGGGTGCGCCGGTGCATCACCCAGTCGGCCACCCCGGGCACGAACCAGCTGGGCAGCAGCCCGTACATCAGGTACCGGGTCGTGGCGTCACCGACGTCCACGGTGACGCCGGTGGCGCTGATCTCCCTCGCCTGATCCGTGCTCATGCACCACCCCGGGTGTCCGGCTCCGCGCGGCTGATGTCGGCGAGCGCCGACGCGGGGTCCTCGGCCTCGGCCACGTCGCCGAGGCTCACGATCCCGACCGGCAGCCCGTTCTCCACCACCGGCAGCCGGCGCACCGCGTGCTCGCGCATCAGCGTGACCGCGGTCGCCACCGGGTCGTCCGGCGTCACGGTCACCGGATCCGGCGTGCACACGGCCCGTACGCTCACCGACATCGGGTCGGCACCGTCGGCGACGGCCCGCACCGTGATGTCACGGTCGGTGAGCACACCGATCACGTCCTGCCCGTCGGCCACCACCACGTCGCCGATGTTCTGGGTGCGCATCAACTGCGCCGCCTCCACGAGCGAGGCGTCCGGGCGCACGGCGACCACACCCGGAGTCATCACGTCCTTCACCAACTCGGCCATCACGGGGCCCTCCCTCGGCTCCCACGCCGGTGGGGGCACCGCGGCGCGCCGGACGACGCCCCGCGGTGCCCCCGACGCGGTTCCTACGCGTACTCCTCCGGCCCGGTCTCCCGGGCCCGGACCAGGGCCTCGGCCAGCTCCTGGACGTTGCCGTAGCGCTTCTGGCGCGGCAGCCGCTCCAGGGCCTCGACGAGCGCGTCGGGCGCCTGGTGGCCGCGCAGCTCACGGGCCAGCTCACGCGGGCTCGCGGGGAACGCCCTGCGGCCCAGCATCCGGGCCAGCTCCAGCCGCACCGACTCCAGGGACGTCGGCCGACGGCTCGGCGTCACCGGCCCGTACGCGACCTCGGGGTCGTCCTCGGCGGCCGGCTCCGGGTCGTGCCACTCCTCACTGCGCGTGGGGTGCCCGGACCTGAGCAGACCCTGCAGTTCGTGCTTCATCTCGTCGTCCCGGTGGACGCTCAGCCGGTCGCTGCCTCGCTGCATGTCTCCCTCCAGACCTTCGGGGGTCCGCACCGCGTACCCGAACACCGGGAGCCGACACGGGTTCGGCCCACCGGATCACCGCCGCACGCCCTGGTTTGCGCCATGGCCTGCGGGAGACCCGGATCACACCCCCCACTCATCTCTGGGGAAGGACACGCCATGGCGATGCTCGCTGTGCTCATCCCGCTGCTCATGCTCGGAGTGGTGCTGGTGCTGGGCCGGTACGAGGAACTGCTGCTGCCACAGGACGACGCCGACCGGCACGAACCGGCCGGCGCCCCCGCCCCCGCGGCCGCTACTTCTTCTTCTCACGCCCCGGCAGGAACTCCTGCACCTTCGCCTTGAAGCCCTGCTTGACCATCGATCCCCGGTCCGCGTCGCCCTTCAGGACCGACGCGGCGGTCGCCTCCATCTGGTCCCAGGTGGCGTGCGGCGGGATCGGTGGGACAGCCGGATCGGTCAGGAACTCGACCACCGCGGGACCGTCCGCCTCCAGCGCGGCACGCCAGGCCGGCTCGACGTCCTCCGGCTTCTCCACCCGGATGCCGGTCAGCCCCAGGGAACGCGCGAACGCGGCGTACTGCACGTCCGGCAGCTCCTGCGACGGCAGGAACGACGGCGCGCCCTCCATGGCCCGCATCTCCCACGTGACCTGATTCAGGTCGTGGTTGTTCCACACCGCGATCACCAGCCGCGGGTCCTCCCACTGGTGGCGGTACTTCGCCGCCGTGATCAGCTCCGCCATCCCGTTCATCTGCATCGCCCCGTCCCCGACCAGCGCGATCGCCGGCCGGTCCGGGTGGGCGAACTTCGCGCCGATCACGTACGGCACCCCGCAGCCCATCGTCGCCAGCGTGCCGGAGAGCGAGCCGCGCATGCCCGGCCGCATCGTCAGGTGCCGCGCGTACCAGTTGGCCGTCGAACCCGAGTCGGACGTGACGATCGCGTTGTCCGGCAGCAGCGGGTCCAGGGCGCGGGCCACGTACTCCGGGTTGATCGGATGGGCGTCGAGCCCCGCCCGCCGCTCCATGACGTCGTGCCAGCGGGTGACGTTGTCGCACACCGTGTCGTACCACTCGCGCCCGCGGCCCCCCTCGATCAGCGGGATCAGCCGCTCCAGGGTGGCCTTCGCGTCGCCGACCAGGTTCACCTCGTACGGGTAGCGCATCCCGACCATGTGCGGGTCGATGTCGATCTGCACGCCCCGCGCCTTGCCGAACTCCGGCAGGAACTGGCTGTACGGGAACGACGAGCCGATCGTCAGCAGCGTGTCGCAGTCCCGCATCAGCTCGTAGGACGGGCGGGTGCCCAGCAGGCCGATCGAGCCGGTGACGTACGGCAGTTCGTCGCTGAGGACGTCCTTGCCGAGCAGCGCCTTGGCGACGCCCGCGCCGAGCAGCTCCGCGATCCGCTCCACCTCGGCCCGCGCGCCGGCCGCGCCCTGGCCGACCAGAATCGCCACCTTGTCACCGGAGTTGAGGATCTCCGCGGCCCGCCGCACCGAGTCCTCGGAGGGCACCGCCGTCCACGAGCTGCGGTCCAGACTCGACGGGACCATCTTGAACTCGTGCGTCGGCGGCGAGTAGTCCAGCTCCTGCACGTCGCCGGGGATGATGACCGCGGTCGGGCAGCGCCGCGCGTACGCGGTGCGGATCGCCCGGTCCAGCACGTTCGGCAGCTGCTCCGGCACCGTCACCGTCTCCACGAACTCGGAGGCGACGTCCTTGTACAGCGTGTGCAGATCCACTTCCTGCTGGTAGGAGCCGCCCATCGCGGTGCGGTGCGTCTGGCCGACGATCGCCAGCACCGGGACGTGGTCCAGCTTGGCGTCGTACAGGCCGTTCAGCAGGTGGATCGCGCCCGGCCCCGACGTCGCGGCGCACACCCCGAGCCGGCCGCTGAACTTGGCGTAGCCGACCGCCTGGAACGCGGACATCTCCTCGTGGCGCGACTGCACGAAACGCGGCTCGTTCTCGGCCCGGCCCCACGCCGCGAGCAGACCGTTGATCCCGTCCCCCGGATAACCGAAGACCTGGTCCACCCCCCACTCGCGCAGCCTCTGCAGGACGTGGTCGGAGACCTTGGTGCTCATGTACGACCTCCCGGACGTATGGGGACAGAGCCAGCAGTACGAGTCACCCTGCGCGACGGCGGAAAACCTGGCCGGGTTTGCGGGCGGGGGCCGGGGGCAGGCGCACCTCAGTGCTTCGGACAGGAGGCACGCCCGTGGGAGCGGCGTATCGCGCCGTCACCGGCGCCCCTGGTCCGCACCGTCGACGCGCTCCCGCGGTGACTGTCCACCACAGAGCACCTCAAGGGAATTGCGACGCATCATGCCGACCCGAACCAGCGCGAAGCAGCACCCGCACGACGACGCCCCCGACACCGCCGAGGCCTTCCGCAGGCTCACCTCCATGCCCGCCGGCCCGGAGCGCGACGCCCTCCGGGACGAGA
This sequence comes from Streptomyces sp. NPDC006140, assembly GCF_040628815.1. Lineage (NCBI taxonomy): Bacteria > Bacillati > Actinomycetota > Actinomycetes > Kitasatosporales > Streptomycetaceae > Streptomyces > Streptomyces sp. NPDC006140. The sequence continues at coordinate 134,255 of NZ_JBEXTS010000003.1, forward strand.
TCGTCGAAGCCTGGCTGCCCATGGCGGACCGTCTCGCCGGACGCTTCCGCAGCCGCGGCGAGAACTTCGAGGACCTGCGGCAGGTCGCGGCCCTCGGCCTGGTCAAGGCCGTCGACCGGTACGACCCCGCGCGCGGCAACGCGTTCGAGAGCTACGCGGTGCCGACCATCACCGGCGAGATCAAGCGGCACTTCCGCGACCACATGTGGACCCTGCACGTGCCCCGCCGCGTCCAGGACCTGCGCAACCGCGTGCGCTTCGCCTCCCAGGACCTGTCCCAGACCATCTCCGGCCGCAGGCCCACCGTGGCCGAGATCGCCGCGCACGCGAAGATGAGCGAGGAGGACGTCCAGGTGGGCCTGGAGGCGCTGGAGAGCTTCACGGCGCTGTCCCTGGACGCGGAGCTGCCCGGCAGCGAGGACGGGTACTCGCTGAGTGACGCGCTGGGGTCGGTGGACCCGGCGCTGGACACGGTGGTGGACCGCGAGGCCGTGAAGTCGCGGCTGGCGGCGCTGCCGGAGCGGGAGCGGGCGATCCTGTACATGCGGTTCTTCTCCGACATGACGCAGAGCCGGATCGCCGAGGAGCTGGGGATCTCGCAGATGCACGTGTCCCGGCTGATCAGCCGGTGCTGTGGGCGGGTGCGGGAGCAGGTCATGCGGGATGTCGCCTAGCGCCGTGGGGGTTCCGGCGGTTTCGCGGGTGCCGGTCTTCTGTGGCTGGTCGCGCAGTTCCCCGCGCCCCTCGGGTGTTTCACTTTCACCCGTTCGGAGGGTGCTGTCCCGCTAATGGGGTCCGGTTTCGCGCGGGCCCGCTGCGGGCGGGCTGTCATGGCTAAGGGGCATGACAACCGAAGGAGTCCCCTCCATGCGCCGCAGCCCGCACGCCCTGTCCGTCGCCGTTCTCGCCGGGGCCGCCCTGGTGGGATTCGCGCCGGGCGCGTTCGCCGAACCCGCCGCCGAGGTCAGTCCCGCCACCGTCGAGCCCGGGGGCACGCTCACCGTCTCGGTCAGCTGTGACCCGACCGGAGGGCCGCCGCCCGACACCATCGACGCCACCTCGCAGGCCTTCGACGAGGGAACCGTGCCGTTGCGGAGGGTCACCGGCAACGACGACAAGGTGTCCGGCCCGGCCTACCGCGGCACGGCGCGCATCGCCTCCGCCGAGAACTTCGAGGGCGATCCGGACGCCCTGGGCGAGGACTCCGCCTGGACCGTGGACGGCACCTGCCCGGCCGCGCCCGGCGGGGAGGGCAAGCAGTGGAGCGCGACCTTCACGGTGGCCCACGGCTCCGGCCCCCACAAGCCGTCGCACCATCCCACCCACAAGCCCACGCACAAGCCCTGTCCCGAGTCCCCGCATCACCGACACCCGCAGCACGGCGACCAGCACCACCCCGCCCCGCACCACACCGACTGCGGCCCCGCGGCCGTCCAGCGCGGGGTGCGGGCCGGTGACGGCGGTGCCTTCACCGACTCCGTGCCGGCCCTGGTCGCGGGCGGGGTGCTGATCGCGGGCGCGTTCGGCGCCGCCGTGCACCGGCTGCGCAACCGCGAGACCGACATGTACCGCTGACCCCCCGGCGCGTACCGGCGCGCACCGGCGACACCGACGCCCCGCACGCCCCCCGCTTCCCCGCGCCGGCCCGCTCATGCTGTGACCGTCACAACCCGGCCGGGTGCCCATGGGGCGGCGGCGACCTGGGTACTCAGTGGCCGAGGGCACGAGTCGCACCGTACGGAACTCCGGGCAGCGGACAGGGCACGCGCCGAAGGCGACAGGACACGGCGGCACCAGGCACTGCGGAGGTACGGATGCGGCGGACGGACCCGGTAGGCCACGGCCCCGTCCGGTTCGGGCCCCCGCTCCCCGAGGACGGGCTGCCGGTGCTGCCGGAGCTGTCCGCGGTGCTCGCCGCCGCGGCCTCCCGCGGCGACCACGAACCGGTCGGCGGCGGACCGGCCCTGCGAGGGGCCGCCTGCGGCTACTGGGACCGGCGCGGACTGCACTGCGACCCCGACCGCGTGGCCGCCGGCCCCGGCGCGCCCGCCCTGCTGCTCGCGCTGACCGCCGCCCTCGGCGGCGACGTCCTCGTCCCGAGACCCTGCGCCGCCTGGTGGGCGCCGTACGCACGCCTGCTGGGACGCCCCTCCTTCCATGTGCCGACCCCGCCGGAGAGCGGCGGCGTCCCGGACCCGTACGCCCTGCTGGAGACGGTGCGCCGCGTCCGCGCCGAGGGCGGCGACCCGCGCCTGCTGGTGCTCTCCGTCGCCGACGACCCCACCGGGACCGTCGCCCCGCCCGAGCTGCTGCACGAGACCGTCGAGGCCGCCCAGGGGGAGGGCCTGCACCTGGTCAGCGACGAGACCTGGCGCGACACCCTGCACGACCCGCACGACACCGTGCTGCTCAGCCCCGCCGAGATGCTGCCCGACCGGGTCACCGTCGTCACCGACCTGGCCGGTGCCCTGCTCCCGCCCGGCTGGCCCGCCGCCGTGGCCCGTTTCCCGGCCGGCGAGGACGCCGACGGCCTCCACGCGCGCGTGCTCGACGTCCTCACCGCGCTCGACGCCCGGGTCGCCGCCCCCGTCGCCGCGGCGGCGGGCTACGCCCTGACGGAACCGGAACCGGTGACCGCGCGCGTGGCCGGGGCAGTGCGCCTGCACGCGCGCGTGGCGGCCGAGGCGCACGCCGCCGTGGTCGGCGCGGGCGCCCTCGCCCGGCCGCCGCAGGCCGGCCGCCACCTGTACGTCGACCTCTCCCCGCTGCGCCCCGCGCTGAGCGCGCACGGCGTCGGCGACGCGCAGGAGCTGGAGGACTTCCTCTCCGCCCGCCTCGGCATGCCCGCGCCGGGCGGCCACCGCTTCGGCGACGAGCTCGAAGCCCCGCGCGTGCGGCTCTCCACCGGCGCACTGGTGGCCGGCTCCGACACGGAACGCGCGGAATGCCTCACATCACCCACGCCGTTGGAACTGCCGCACGTGCACCACGCGTTGATCCACTTGAAGTCGGTCTTCGACGACCTCCGCGACGACGCTCAGCGATGGGAGCCTCCTCGATGACGCAGCAGTCCGAGTCGACCACGAGCACGACCACCCGGGAAGCCGATGGTCCCGCCCTCCCGTCCCCGCTCGCGCCCCCGTACCCGCCCCTGGCCGAACCCCGGCCGCTGGCCGAGCGGAGAGTGTGGCCGCGCACCTTCCACGACCGGCTGACCGCCCCGCTCCCCGGCCTGAAGGCCATGGCCCGTTTCGCCCGCGAGGGCGCCGTGAGACCCGGCCCGGAAGGCCTCGCCGACATCCCCCTGCTGCCCTACGCCCCGGCCCCCCTGCCCCGCGTCGACGCCCGCACGGTCGCCGTCACCTGGGCGGGACACGCCAGTTGGATCGTGCGGATCGGCGGACTGACCGTCCTCACCGACCCGGTCTGGTCCCGCCGCATCCTCGGCACCCCGGCCCGCATCACTCCCGTGGGCGTCCCCTGGGAGGACCTGCCCCGCGTCGACGCCGTGGTCATCAGCCACAACCACTACGACCACCTGGACGCCCCCACGCTGCGCCGACTCCCGCGCGACACCCCGGTGTTCGTGCCGGCGGGACTCGCCCGCTGGTTCCACCGCCGCCGCTTCACGCGCGTGACGGAGCTCGACTGGTGGGAGGCGGCCGAACTGAACGGCGTCCGCTTCGACTTCGTCCCGTCCCACCACTGGTCCAAGCGCACCCTCACCGACACCTGCCACAGCCTCTGGGGCGGCTGGGTCCTCACCGACCAGGAGGGCCAACGCGTCTACTTCGCCGGCGACACGGGCTACGGCCACTGGTTCTCCCGCATCGGCCGCCGCTACCCCGGCATCGACCTCGCCCTCCTCCCTATCGGCGCCTACGACCCCCGCTGGTGGCTCAGCGACGTCCACTGCGACCCGGAGGAAGCGGTCCGAGCGGCCCAGGACCTGGGAGCGACCAGGATGGCCCCCATGCACTGGGCCACGTTCGTCCTCTCGGCGGAACCGGTCCTGGAACCCCTCGCACGAGTCCGAGCGGCCTGGGAAAAAACGGGCCTGCCGCGCGAAAACCTGTGGGACATGCCGGTGGGCGCGTCAATGGTGCTGTAGGAGAACCGACCTGAAAGGGGCGCGGGGAACTGCGCGAACACCCCAGACCACCCGCACCCCGAAGACAACCGCGTACCACCAACGGCGCTACCGAACCCGCCGCACAAGACTCGGCACCACACTGATCAGCAAGGTCAGCCCGATCGCCGCCACCACACCCTCCCACGGCTCGTCGAACAACGACCCCCCGAGAATCCCGATCAACTGATACGTCACGGCCCAGGCCAGACAGGCCGGAAAGTTCCCCCGGGAGAACCGCCGCAGCGGCCACTTCGCCAGCAGACACGCCAGCATCACCGGAATCCGCCCCGCCGGCACCAGCCGGGACAGCACCAGCACGGCCACCCCGTGCGCGGCCAGTTTCCCCTGCGCCTGCGCCAGCCGGTCCTCCGGCGCCCGCGCCCGGATCGCCTCCAGCCACCGCGACCCGTTCTTCGACTTCATCCCGCGCCGCCCCAGCCAGTACAGCGCCGCGTCGCCCAGGAACGCCGCCAGCGACGCCGTCACGAACACCATCGCCAGCGAGAACGGCGCCGTCTGGTGGAACGCGACCACCGCCGCCGAACTCACCAGCGCCCCCGTCGGGATGACCGGCACCAGCGCCCCGACGAGCACGAGCAGAAAGAGCGTCGGATACCCGATCGCCTGCTGCGTGGACTCCGGCACCACGGACGCCGGGGTGACGGCCGACGCCGCCAGCAAAGGCACGCCGGCCCCCGCCAGGGGCGCGGACCAGGTCACCGCGCGCCCTCCAGGCGCACGCTCTCTCCGTGTCCCAGCCGGTGCACCGTCACGTCCGGCGCGTGCCGGGCCGCCAGCCGTACGAACTCGTCCCCGGGCGCATGGAACTCATGGGGGCGCACGGCGTCCATCCCGATCGGCCAGTACGTGCCGTAGTGCACCGGCACCGCACTGCTCGGCGCCAGCCGCGCCAGCGCCTCCGCCGCCCGGCCCGCGTCCAGATGCCCCTCGCCCAGGTACGGCCCCCAGCCGCCCACCGGCAGCAGCGCCACCTCGACCGGCCCGACCTCCTTGGCCATCTCGTCGAACAGCCCCGTGTCCCCGGCGAAGTACGTCCGCGCCTCACCGGCGATGACGTAGCCGAGAGCGGGGGAGCGGTGGGGTCCGAGCGGCAGCCGCCGCCCGTCGTGCCGCGCGGGCACCGCCCGTACGACGAGGTCGCCGACCGGTGTCTCGTCCCCGGGAGCCACCTCGCTCACCCGCAGGTGCGCGAGCCGGCGCAGACCGGGGACGGCCCGGCGCGCGCCCCGGGGCACGAGCAGGCGCGTGCCCGGCGCGAGCCCCATCAGCGAGGGCACGTGCAGGTGGTCGGCGTGCAGATGGGAGACCAGCACCACGTCCGCCCGCCGGGCGCCGGGCGGCGGCAGGTCTCCGCGCCGGCGGCGCAGGTGCGCGAGCCGGCGCGCGAACAACGGGTCGGTGAGTACGCGTACGTTCGAGTCCTCGACCGTGCAAGTGGCGTGACCCCACCAGGTGATCTCCACCGGCACTTCATTGCCTCCTTCGCGCGACTCCCCGAAGCCTACGTGCAGGAGTAGGGTCGGCGGCGAAACCGGAGGTGAGGGGGGACGCCATGGTGCCGGTCCGGGTCACGGCGATCGCGAGTCTGACGCCGCTGGAGGAGCTGGACGACGATCCGTTCCTCGTCGACTCCCGCAGCCAGCACGCGATGTGCGCCCGCTGGGCCGCCGAGCGGGGCTACGTGGTCAGCCGGGAGTTGCTGGTGCGGGGGCTGCGCCCCGACCACGGCGCGCTGTGGGACGGCGTCCGGCCCGGCCTCGACCTGTTCGTGGCGCCCAGCCGGCGGGTCCTGGAGAGCGCGCTCGCGTCCGTCGAGCAGTTCACCGCCGAGTGCGCGCGGCGCGGGGTACGGGTCGAGACGGTGGGGCACGCGGAGCCGGCGTACGACGCGGCGATGAAGGCGTGCGTGCACCGCCGGCTCTCCATGCCGACGGCGGGCTACGACGGCCGCTGAGCGGGGGCGGCCCCGACTCGAAGGACGCCGGAGGCACGGCAGGCCACCTCCAGGGCATTGAGAGACTGTGGGTGAGGACCCGCGGTCGGGGCGGGCCAGGACGTGAGGTGGCTGGACGTGCGGTGGCGGCGGGTTGCCAGTCAGGTGGGGCGGAGCGTCGCCGTGTGGGTGGTCTCCACCGTCACCATGCTCGTGCTCGCCGGGATCCTCCCGGACTTCCGGCTCCGGTCGGCCGACGGCGACAGCGCGACCGACATCGCCGTCACCGCGGCCTTCGGTGCCGGCGCCTTCGGACTGCTGTCGGCCCTGGTGTGGCCGCTGCTGGTCCGGCTGCTGCTCCTCGTGCCGGCGCTGGTGCTCGGGCTGCTGGTGTTCTTCCTCAACGGCGCGCTGCTCACGCTCGCCCTGCGCCTGAACCCCGCCGAGCGCGGCGCCGCCGCCCCGGAGACCGCCGTCGTGGTCGCCGCCGTGATGTCGGCCGTCGCGTCGGCGACGGGCGCCGCCCTGGCCGTGCGCGACGACGACGCCTACCGCCGCCGGCTGTACCGCCTCTCCGACCGCCGCCGCCGGTCCGGACCACCCTGCCCGGCCGGCCCCGGCACGGTCTTCCTGCAACTCGACGGCGTCGGCCACGACACCCTGCTGGACGCGGTCGGCAAGGGCCTGATGCCCACCGTCGCCCGCTGGCTCGGCCCCGGCGACGGCGGCCGCCCCACCCACCGCCTCACGCCCTGGCGCACCGACTGGTCCAGCCAGACCGGCGCCAGCCAGCTCGGCATCCTGCACGGCAGCAACCACGACGTCCCCGCGTTCCGCTGGTACGAGAAGGACACCCGCGAGGTCGTCGTCTGCAACCGCCCGACCAGCGCCGCCGAACTCCAGCGGCGTGCCGTCGGCTACGCGGGACACGACGGTCTGCTGAGCGTCGACGGCGCCTCCCGCGGCAACCTGTTCAGCGGCGGCGCCGGGCAGCAGGCCCTCGTGCTGTCGATCGCCACCCGCCGCCGCAGCCGCGAGAACCGCTCCCGGGCCGGGTACTTCGCCTACTTCTCCGACCCGGCCAACGCCGTGCGCACGGCGCTGTCCTTCGTCGCCGAGGTGGGCCGGGAGATCGGCCAGTCCACCCGGGCGAGGCTGCGCAAGCAGCGCCCGCGCGTCTCCCGCGGCGGCCTCTACCCGTTCATCCGCGCCTTCGCGACCGTCGTCGAGCGGGACGTCGTCGTGGCCGCCGTGACGGGCGACATGCTCGCCGGGCGCACCGCCGTCTACGCCGACCTCGTGGCCTACGACGAGGTCGCCCACCACTCCGGCCCGGCGAGCCGCGACGCGCAGAAGGTCCTCGAACGCCTCGACCGCTCCCTCGCGCTGATCGAGAACGTCGCCGAGCACGCCCCGCGCCCGTACCGGATCGTCGTGCTGTCCGACCACGGCCAGAGCCCCGGGGAGACCTTCCGCTCCCGCTACGGCCTCACCCTCGGCGACCTGGTGCGGGCCGGCTGCGGACTGCCCGTGCCGCGCCGCGCGGAGCGCACCCGCAGCGGCGCGGAGGCCCGCACGGCCGTGCGCGCCGCCCTGCGCATCCCGGTCGAGGAGGGCGAGGGGCAGCACCGCCCCGCGCGCCGCTCGGAGCCGATCGTGCTGGCCTCCGGCAACCTCGGCCTGGTCTCCTTCCCGGACGTCACGCACCGGATGAGCAAGGAGGAGATCGACGCCCGCCACCCCGCGCTGCTGCCAACCCTCGCCAACCACCCCGGCATCGGCTTCCTGCTGGTCCGCAGCGACCGGCACGGCGGTGTCGTCCTCGGCGCGTACGGAGCGGAGATCCCGCTGGCCGACCTCGACGACGACCCCGGCCCGCTCGCCCCGTTCGGGCCGGGCGCGGTCGAAGCGGTCCGCCGTACGCACACGTTCCCGCACACCGCCGACATCATGGTGAACTCCTTCCACGACCCGGCCGACGGCGAAGTCCTCGCCTTCGAGGAGCAGATCGGCTCGCACGGCGGCCTCGGCGGCGCCCAGGGCAAGCCCTTCCTGCTGTCGCCGCTCGTCCTGTCCGCGCCGGTGGAGGACGGGGCGGAACTCGTCGGCGCCGAGCACGTCCACCGCGTCCTGAGCCGCTGGCTGCGCGAATCGAACGGACCGCAGGTGCCGCTGGAGACGAGCGAGGAGCGCGCCGCCTGAAATTGGGCTGCGTTCGAGGAGCCGTGCTCCCACACTGGTGGGGCTCGTCTTCTCCCTACCTCCCAAGGAGCCCCTGCCTTGCAGGCAGCCGTCACCGTCACGCCCGCCCGCCTCCCCGACCTGCTGCTCGGCCTCGCCACCGTGCGGCCGGTCTTCATCTGGGGCGCCCCCGGCATCGGGAAGTCCTCCCTGGTGCGGAACTTCGCCGAGTCGCTGGGCCTGGAGTGCGTGAGCCTGCTGGGCACCCAGCTCGCCCCCGAGGACCTCATCGGCGTCCCGCAGATCCGCGACGGCCGCTCGGTGTTCTGCCCGCCCGAGGCGATCGCCCGGGACGAGCCCTACTGCCTGTTCCTGGACGAGCTCAACGCGGCCACGCCCGATGTGCAGAAGGCGTTCTACTCGCTGATCCTGGACCGCCGCATCGGCACCTACGAGCTGCCCAAGGGCTCGATCGTCGTCGGCGCCGGCAACCGCGCCACCGACAACGCGCTCGCCCGGCCCATCGCCTCCGCGCTGGTCAACCGGCTCACCCACGTGCACCTGGAGGCCTCCGCCAAGGACTGGCTGACCTGGGCCGGGAACAACGGCATCCACCCCTGGATCGCGGACCACCTCACCGACCGGCCCGACCACCTCTGGTCCAAGCCGCCCAAGACGGAGGAGCCGTTCTCCACGCCCCGCTCCTGGCACATGCTCTCCGACGCCCTGCACTCCTTCGGCCGCGACCTGGACGAGGAGACGCTGCGGGTGCTCGCGCACGGCACGCTGACGCCCGCGCACGCCCAGGCGTTCTGCGGCTACGTCAAGGTCGTGCGCAGCCGCTACGGCATCGAGGCGATCATCAAGGGCGACGCCCGCTGGCCGAACCGCCCGGAGGACCGCGACCTGCTCTACTACCTCGCCGACTCCTTCCGCGGCCGCCTGGTCAAGGAACTGCCCGTCAGCAAGGAGCACATGTCGGCGAACGGCCGGCAGACCGCCTACCGCGCCAAGTCGCTGCTGGTGCAGCTTGCCGAGATATCCGTCGAGGTCGCCCAGACCGTCATCGCCTCCGACGCCGACGGCAACCCCGTGCTGCCCTCCTGGTTCCTCGTCGAGGCGGCGCGGGACATGCCCCGGCTGGTCGAGGCGCGGCGGTGAGCCGCGCCCACGGCAAGGACCGGCGCAAGAAGAAGCGGGACCTCGCGGGGGAGGCCTTCGCCGAGGGCATGCGGCTGATGAAGGCCAACGCCGCCCTCGCGGCCGTGGAGTTCGACGTCTGCCGCCAGGAGGAGTGCCGCTTCGCACCCCGGGACGGCCTCGTCACCGTCGACTCCGACGGCGACCTGCACGTCCACCCGGACCGGCTCGCCGAGCCCGCCGCCTGGGCCTGGGCACTCGCCCACGCCGTCCTCCACCTCGGCTTCGGGCACGTCCCGGCGGTCAAGGGCGACCGCGTCCAGCCCGACCGCTTCGACCTCGCCGCCCGCTGCGTCGTCGTCAACCGCTTCCTGCTCGGCTTCACCATCGGCGAGACCCCCGAGCACCTGCCCGCCTCCTACCCGGACGGCGACGAGGAGCAGCTCGCCGCCCGCTGGCGGCGCGACGGACTGCCCCCGGTCTACGAGCGCTGCGGCACGGCGGGTGACGAGCCCGACCAGGTGCTGGTGCCGTGGACGGGCTGGTCCCGGCCGCCCGACTGGCAGCTGGCCTTCGCCACCGCCCTGACCCGGACCGTGTCCGCCGCGATGGACATGGCGGGCGGGCGCCGCGACAGCCTCACCGGCGAGGTCGCCCGGCCGCAGCCCTGGCAGCGGGCGCTGAGCTGGTTCATCTCCTCCTACCCGCTGCTCGGCGGCATCGCGGCCGGCATCAAGCTGGTGGCCGACGCCGAACTCGCCCGCGCCCACGGCATCGCCGTCGCCGCCGTCGACGCCGAGGCGGGCGAGATCTACATCAACCCCCTGCGCGGTTTCGAGGACGAGGAGTGGCGGTTCGTCCTCGCCCACGAGATGCTGCACGCCGCCCTGCGCCACGGCGACCGCTGCGGCACCCGCGACCCCTACCTCTTCAACGTCGCCTGCGACTACGTCGTCAACGGCTGGCTGACCGAGATGGAGGTCGGCACCATGCCCGCGGGGCTGCTGCACGACCCGCAGCTCGCCGGGCTCTCCGCCGAGGAGGTCTACGACCGCATCGCCGGCGACCTGCGCCGCACCCGCCGCCTGGCCACCCTGCGCGGCAAGGGCGTGGGCGACATCCTCGGCGGCCCCCTCGGTTCGCCCCGCGACTACGTCGACCTCGACGCGTTCTACCGCCGCGGCCTCGCCCAGGGCCTCGACCTGCACCAGCGGCAGGAGCGCGGCTTCCTGCCCGGTGGGCTGGTCGAGGAGATCCGGGCGCTGAGCCACCCGCCGCTGCCCTGGGACGCGCGTCTGGCCCGCTGGTTCGACGAGTTCGTGCCCCGCCCCGAACCCGTCCGCTCCTACGCCCGCCCCTCCCGGCGCCAGGCGGCCACGCCCGACATCCCGCGCGCCGGGCGGCACTTCCCGCCCGAGGAGATCGCCCGCTGCACCTTCGGCGTCGTCCTGGACACCTCCGGCTCCATGGACCGCGTGCTGCTCGGCAAGGCCCTGGGCGCCATCGCCTCCTACGCCGAGGCCCGGGACGTGCCCGCCGCCCGGGTCGTGTTCTGCGACGCGGCCCCGCACGACGCGGGCTATCTGCCCGTCACCGAGATCGCGGGACGGGTCCGCGTGCGCGGCCGCGGCGGCACCGTCCTGCAACCCGGCATCGACCTGCTGCACCGCGCCGACGACTTCCCGCCCGGCGCGCCCGTCCTCGTCATCACCGACGGCTGGTGCGACACCCTGCGCGTGCGGCGCGAGCACGCGTACCTGATCCCCCGAGGAGGACGCCTGCCGTTCACCGCAAGGGGCCCGGTCTTCCACGTGAGTTGAGTCGTAGTGTGATCAGATGGGGCCGCGACCCGGTAACGGGTCACTTGGACCACTGAAGACACATACAGTCGGACATTTTGGAAAGGGTGCGTCATGGCAACCACACGCTCCGCACACACCGTCTGGGAAGGCAACCTCTTCAAGGGCAACGGGGTCGTCACCTTCGACTCCTCCGGCATCCTCAGCGAGCAGCCCGTCAGCTGGGCCGCCCGCACCGAGGAGCCGGGCGGGAAGACCAGCCCGGAGGAGCTGATCGCCGCGGCCCACTCCAGCTGCTTCTCGATGGCCTTCTCCAACATCCTCGACAAGGCCGGCACCCCGCCGACCAAGCTGGTGACCTCCGCGGACGTCACCTTCCAGCCCGGTGAGGGCATCACCGGCATCCACCTCACCGTCGAGGGCACCGTCCCCGGCATGGACGAGGAGGCGTTCCTGGCCGCCGCCGAGGAGGCCAAGGTCGGCTGCCCGGTCAGCCAGGCCCTCAAGGCCACGCCGATCACGCTGACGGCCAAGCTCGCCTGACCGGGCTCACCCGCGTCGCGCGGACCCGCCCACCGGGGCGGCCCGCGCGACGTCGTCGGTTCACCCCCCGCGGCCGGGGTATGAACCAGACGCTTTTCGAACCGACGGGCGGGAAGGAACGCGATGCTGCCGGGAACGTCCCCGAGCGCGACGGTGCTCGACTCCGCCACCCGTGACCGCACCCGCGTCCTGCTGCTGTTCAGCCTCTCCGGCCGGCTGCGCCCCCGCGACACCGCCCTGGGCGCCCTCGTCGACCGCTACGACTACGGCCGCTTCGCCTCCCACCTGATGACCAGCCAGGACGTGCTGCCCGTCCCGGTGCTCGACGAGCAGGTGGCGCCCCGCCGGCTGCGCCTCCCGCACGGCGACCACGGCCTCGCACTCGCCTCCTTGCGGATCCTCGTCGTCACCACGCCGCGCGGCGACGCCACCCTGGTCGTGGACTGCGCCTTCGCCGGCGAGACCACGGCCGGCGACCTCGCCGCATGGCTGGCCACGACCTGCTTCGACCGGGACCGCATCGAACTCGACGACCGCCCGCTGCTGACGGCGCTGTCCGCACAACTCGGCGGCCGGCCCCTCGCCCTCGGCCAGAACGTGCACCAACTCGTCTTCCCCGGCGGCCGGTTGCAACGGGAGCTGCTCACCGCCGACCAGGCCCGCAGGGCCGTCCTGCTGAACGAGATCGTCTACCGCGGCAGGATGCCCTGGAACCCGGCCGCGCCGCACGACCCGAGCCTCGCGCCGCACCTGCGGAACCACGGCGTCACCCTGTCCGCCCTCGGCCGCGGCGTCTCCGTGCAGACTGGCTGGGCCCCGCACGTGGAGAACGGCCTGGTGCTCGTCGCCATCGGCATGATCTCCGCCCTGGCCGTGCTCCAGCGCACCCGCCTCGCGGCCTTCGCCATGATGAAGGCCAACGAGCGGGCCGACGCCGACTCGCCCACCGAGATCCGCTCCCTGATCTCCCGGCTCTCCGCGGGCGTCAACGAACTCCAGCTCGACCTCGCCTTCGGTGTCGAGGCCTACGTCGACAGCCTGCTGATCCCCGAGATGATCACCGAGGCCTTCCAGTCCTCGCTGGGCGACGCCCTCGGCATCCGCGACAGCCTGGAGAACTCGGCCCGCATGGTCGAACGCCTCACCTCGGTGATCAGCGCCCGCTCCGCCGCCCTGGACGCCGAACTCGCCGAGCGCGACGACCGCCGCGACCGCACCGTCTCCGGCCTCGTCGCCGCCGCCACCCTGATCGCCCTGCCGCCGACGCTGCTGCTGGCCTTCTTCGGCGTGAACGGCACGAACGTCGACGAGCACCGCTCCATCCTCGACCTGCGCGCCTACGGAACGGCGTACGCGCTGGCCTGGCTGCCCTTCGTCGTCCTCGTCCTGATCGGCTGGGTCCTGCTCAGACGGGTCCGCGCCGGCTCCGGCCCGCTGCTGCCGGCGCCCGACGACGACTTCGTGCCCGTCCCGCCTCCGCGCTCGCCTTCCGGGAGCCGACGACCATGACGCCACACCCCGCCGTCTCCGCCCACCGGGGCGGCTCCGAGCGCGCCCGAGCCGCCACCTGGGAGGCGTACGAGGACGCGCTGGAGTCCGGCGCGGAGTACGTCGAGTTCGACATCCGCCGCACCGGGGACGGCGTCCTCGTCGTCTACCACGACCCCCGGGTCGGCCCCGCCGGGCCGCCGCTGTCGGCGCTCACCCACGCCGAGCTGTGCGAGCGGGCCGGGTACGAGGTGCCGGTGGTGGACGACGTCATGGCGCTGATCGCCGGGAAGCTCGTGGCTCACCTGGACCTGAAGGAGACGGGCTACGAGCGGGAGGTGACCGACCGGGCGGTCGCGCTGCTCGGCGCGGACGGGCTCGTCGTGACCACGCTGGAGGACCGTTCCGTCGCGGCCGTCACACGGGCGCATCCCGGGGTGCGCACCGCCCTGTCCCTGGGGCGCGACCGCCGGGAACTGGCCCTGGCCCGGCTGCCCGGGACGCGGCTGAGCGAGCTGTTCCCCGTCCGCCGCATCCGCGCCTGCGGGGCCCACGGCGTCGCCGTGCACCAGCGCCTGGCCAGGACGAACGTGCTGCGCGAGGCGACCCGGCACGGCCTGTTCACCCTGGTGTGGACGGTCAACGACGACACCCTCATGCGCGCCTTCCTCGCGCATCCGCGCGTGGACGTCCTGGTCACCGACCGGCCCCGGCGGGCCGTGGCGCTCCGGGGGCCGATCACCCCTTCGCGGCATTGACAACAGCGCACTCAAGTTTTGTGCTGGAGAGTGTGAAGAGCGCCCTGGCGGAAGGGGACGGCGATGGGACGTGCGGTAGGGATCGACCTCGGAACCACGAACTCGGTGGTCGCGGTGCTGGAGGGCGGCGAGCCCACCGTCATCGCCAACGCGGAGGGCGCCAGGACCACGCCCTCGGTCGTGGCGTTCGCCAAGAACGGCGAGGTGCTGGTGGGCGAGGTCGCCAAGCGGCAGGCCGTGACGAACGTGGAGCGCACCGCCCGCTCGGTCAAGCGGTACATGGGTGACGCGCACTGGCGCTTCCCCGAGCAGGGCGACATCGACGGCACCCGCTACCGGGCGCAGGAGCTGTCCGCGCGGGTGCTGCAGAAACTGAAGCGGGACGCGGAGTCCTACCTCGGCGAGGACGTCACCGACGCGGTGATCACCGTGCCCGCGTACTTCGACGACGCCCAGCGGCAGGCGACCAAGGAGGCCGGTGAGATCGCGGGCCTGAAGGTCCTGCGGATCATCAACGAGCCGACGGCGGCGGCGCTGGCGTACGGCCTGGACAAGGAGAACGACCAGACGGTCCTCGTCTTCGACCTCGGCGGCGGCACCTTCGACGTGTCGCTGCTGGAGATGGGCGAGGGCGTCATCGAGGTCAAGGCCACCAACGGCGACACGCACCTCGGCGGCGACGACTGGGACCAGCGGATCGTCGAGTACCTGATCAAGCGCTTCAAGGGCCAGTACGGCGTCGACCTGGGCAAGGACAAGATGGCCGTGCAGCGGCTGCGCGAGGGCGCCGAGAAGGCCAAGATCGAGCTGTCCAGCTCCACCGAGACGACGATCAACCTGCCCTACATCACGGCCTCCGCGGAAGGGCCCCTGCACCTCGACGAGAAGCTCACCCGGGCCCAGTTCCAGGAGCTCACCGCCGACCTGCTCGACCGCTGCAAGACGCCCTTCCACCAGGCGGTCGACGACGCCGGGGTGAAGCTGTCCGCGATCGACCACGTGATCCTGGTCGGCGGCTCGACCCGGATGCCCGCGGTGACCGACCTCGTGAAGGAACTCACCGGCAAGGACCCGCACAAGGGCGTCAACCCCGACGAGGTCGTGGCCGTGGGCGCCGCACTCCAGGCGGGCGTCCTGCGCGGCGACGTCAAGGACGTGCTGCTGCTCGACGTCACTCCGCTGTCCCTGGGCATCGAGACCAAGGGCGGCATCATGACCAAGCTCATCGAGCGCAACACCACGATCCCGACGCGGCGTTCGGAGATCTTCACGACGGCCGCCGACAACCAGCCCTCGGTCGGCATCCAGGTCTACCAGGGCGAACGCGAGATCGCCGCGTACAACAAGAAGCTCGGCGTCTTCGACCTCACCGGCCTGCCGCCGGCCCCGCGCGGCGTCCCGCAGATCGAGGTCGCCTTCGACATCGACGCCAACGGCATCATGCACGTCTCCGCCAAGGACCTGGCGACCGGCCGCGAGCAGAAGATGACCGTCACCGGCGGCTCGGCCCTGCCCAAGGACGACATCGACCGCATGATGCGCGAGGCCGAGCAGTACGCCGAGGAGGACCGCAAGCGCCGCGAGGCCGCCGAGACCCGCAACCAGGCCGAGCAACTCGTCTACCAGACCGAGAAGTTCCTCCGTGACAACGCCGACAAGGTCCCGTCGGACACCAAGTCCGAGGTCGAGTCGGCCCTCGCCGATCTCAAGGCGCAACTGGACCAGCAGGCGGACACCGCCGCCCTGCGCGCCGGCGTCGAGAAACTCGCCTCGGTGAGCCAGAAGATGGGCCAGGCGATGTACGCCCAGGCCCAGCAGACCCCGGCCGAGGAACCCTCCGGCACCCCGAGGGACGAGGAGGGCGTGGTCGACGCGGAGATCGTGGACGAGGAGAAGGACCGAGGTGACGAGAAGGGCGGTGCCGCCTAGTCCGGACTCCCGTCCGAGGAAAAACTGTTCCACCGATGTCGGTGGCCCCTGTTAACCTCCAGCGGCTCGTGTGACCAACGGGCCGAGGGAAGTTCACAGGGGAGGGACAGTTGGACGCAGGGAAGAGATCCGGCGGACGCAGACGGCTGGCGGTGGGGTGCGCGGTGGCGGCCGTCATGACGACCGGCACGGGCGTGGCACAGGCCGCGGACAACCTGCCGCCGAAGCAGCCGCTCGTCCAGGATCTGAAGACGGGGTACAAGGCGTGCGCCGCGGGCAACGAGCGGGTGTACGTCTCCGGGCCGCCCACCCTGACCGCCGTGCTGTACGACCCGGCGGAGGACAACCATCCCGCCGAGGCCAACATGGTCAGGGGCGAGTTCGAGGCCTGGTGGACGGACGCGGCGGGCACGCAGCAGCGGCGCTCGTTCGTGACGCACGAGACGCTCTCCGGCACCCGCCAGCAGTGGCGCATGCCCGAGGACGTCCTCCCGCCGGACACCGTCATCTCGTGGCGCGTGCGCGCGAACGACGGCGCGGCGAACTCCCCCTGGAGCTCCGAGGGGGAGGGCTCGGTCTGCGAGTTCGTCTACGACGACGACAACCCGGAACCGGCGAAGATCTCCTCCCCCGAGTACCCGGAGGAGGTGTTCTGGGTGGACGGAGTGGGCGTGTACGGCCACTTCACGATGGACTCCCCCTCGGACGACGTCGTCTCCTACGAGTACGACTTCATCGGCGGCCCGTACGGAACCGCCCGTCCCGAGCGGCCCGGCGGGCCCGCGATCATTCCCTTCCTGCCCCTCGACTCCGGTCCCGAGCGGCTGACCGTCCGGGCCATCGACCGTTCCGGACGCAGCAGCGGTGAGTCCTCGTACCGCTTCTACGTGAAGGACGGCCGCGCCCCCGTCGCCCACTGGCCCCTGGACGACGCCCAGGGCGCCTCCGGAGCCGACGCCGAGACGGGAACCGACGCGCAGGCCGGCGCCGGCGTCACCTTCGGCGGCCCGGCCCCCGCCCGCACCGCCCTCACCGCGACGGCGATCCTGGACGGCAGCAGCCACGGCTACCTCACCCCGGGCGTCCCCGCCGTGACCGACCCCCGCGAGAGCTTTGCCCTCAGTGCCTGGGTACGTCCCGCACAGACCGACCGGAACATGACGGTCGCCGCCCAGGACGCGGGGGAGAGCGCTGCCTTCTCCCTCGGCCTGAGCGCCCGGGGCGAGGCTCCGGCGTGGACCTTCACCGTCGGCGGTGCCCAGGTGTCGGGCGGTGCGCCCGAGACCGGTGAATGGGCGCATCTGCTGGGCGTGTACGACGCCGAGACCGGCAAGGCGCGGCTCTACGTCAACGGCCACCAGGCCGGTGACCCCACCGAGGCCCGCCCCACCGCGACCGCCGGCGCCTTCCAGATCGGCCGCGTCCGCGACGGCAACGGCTACCACGACCGCTGGCACGGCCAGTTGGGCGACGTCAAGGTCCACGACCGGGTCGTCGTCCCCGCCGAGGCCACCGAACTGGCCTACCGCAAGCCGTCGTCGCGCGGCCACTGGTCCCTGGAGACGGCCGCGGACGGCGCCAGCCCGGAACAGGGCGACGGCGCCCCGCTGAAGCTGGGCCCCGGCGCGACGATCTACCGCGTCCCGGACGACTCCTGCCTCCCCTGGATCGACCCGGACTGCGTGCCGGCGCCGGGGGCGCTCGTCGGTGACGGCCACCTGGCGCTCGACGGCAGGACCGGCCATGCGACCGCCGGGGGACCGGTGGTCGACACCTCCGACAGCTTCACCGTCGGCGTGGTCGTCCGGCTGGCGGACACCGAGCCCGAAGGCCCCATGACGGTGCTGTCGCTGCCCGGTGAGCACACCGACGCCTTCAAGGTCCGCTACGACCCCGAGCAGCACGCCTGGCAGCTGGTGATGCCCCACAAGGACGAGCGGGGCGCCTCCGAGACCGTCGTGGCGCAGTCCGCCTGGCCGGACGGCCGTGATGGCTCGGGCCACCGGGTCGCCGTGGTCTACGACGACGCGACCGACAAGGTCCGGCTCTACCTCGACGGCCAAACCGGTGCCGAAGCGACGGCGGACCTCCCGAACCACTGGAAGGGCTCCGGCCCGCTCCAGATCGGACGGGCACGGACCGGCGACGGCTGGGGCGAGCACCTGCACGGCGACGTGGACGAGGTGCACGCCTTCGCCGGCGCGCTGACCGACGAGGACATCCCGTTCCTGGGCTCCGGCGGGGAGCCGTGCTTCTGCTAGCCGGACCGCCCGGCCCCTAGGTCGCGGTGTGCGCGGGCGGCAGTGTCGCGCACACCGCGTCCAGGACGGTCGCGTACGGCGTGCCGAAGGCGATGAGCCTGGAGCGGAGCAGGTCCAGGCCGTCGCGGTGGTCCGCCAGGAGCTGGCTGTCGCCGGTGCGGGCCGCGCACTCCAGGACCGCCGGCAGGAAGTCCGGCGGTTCCTCGCCGGTCGTCTCCAGGCCGTGCGAACGGTACAGCTCCTCGGAGGGCGTGGGGGCCGCCTCGCGCCACGCGCTCAGATACAGGCTGTGGTCCGGCTCCGCCTCGAATACCTCGACGTAGTGCGCCGCCAGCTCGCGCGGCGGGGTCAGCGCCGCGTGGTCCGCGAACTCCCGCAGCTGCGGGGCGGCTTCGCGGAGCAACGGCAGGCGGGTGCGGAAGTCGTCGTCGGGGAACATCAGGCACAGCGCGGCCGCCTGGTACAGCACCTCGAATCCGGGCATCGGACCTCCTTCGCGTGCGCCCCGCGATCCCGACGCTAGAGGCGGGCCGGAGGGCCCACCCGTCGGCGGGGTCCGTACGGGTCAGGGGGCGGGCTCAGAAGCTGTCGCGGTACTCCCGCAGCAGCTCCTCCGTGCGCTGCGTGGAGCCCGCCCGGGCCGTCATGTGGTCCAGGACCTCCAGGTGCGCCGAGACCTCCTTGCGGGAGTCCAGGTACAGCGCCCCGGTCAGGTACTCCGTGAACACCATGTCGGGCAGTTCGGGCTCCGCGAAGCGGAACAGCGAGAACGGCGCGTACGTCCCGGGATGCGGACCGTCCTTGAACTCGGCGACCTGCAGCGTGACGCGGTCGCGCGCGGCGTACTCCAGCAGCTTGTCCAGCTGGTCGCGCATCACCCGGCCGTCGACGCTCACCGGGCGGCGCAGCACCGTCTCGTCCATGATGACCCACAGATGCGGCGGGTTCGGGCCCTCCAGCAGCCGCTGCCGCTCCATCCGCAGCGAGACGTGCCGGTCCACGGCCTCCGGCCCGGAGTTCCCGATCGTGCCCGCCTCCAGCACCGCGCGCGCGTATCCCTCGGTCTGCAGCAGCCCCGGCACGAAGTGCGGCTCGTACGACCGGATGATCCGGGCGGCGCCCTCCAGGCTCACGTACAGGCTGAACCACTCCGGCAGCACGTCGTGGAACCGCTGCCACCAGCCCGGCCGGTTGGCCTCCTCGGCGAGGTCGACGAACGCGGCCACCTCGTGCTCGGGCACGCCGTACGCGGTCAGCAGGATCTGCACGTACGGGATCTTCAGCGCGACGTCGGCGGTCTCCATCCGCCGGACCGTCGCGGGGGCGACGCGCAGCACCCGCGCCGCCTCGTCACGGCTGAGTCCGGCCGCCTCGCGCAGCTCCTGCAGCCGCTTGCCCAGCACCACCTGGCCCACGGTGGGTGCGGCCCGCCGTTCACTCACGCCACGCCTCCCCAACGCGCCCAAGCCTGCGATCAGTCTGTCACGCCCGGTGGCCTGTATCACAGTCCTCACGGCGAGGACCTGTCAGGGCAGCAGCGACTGGAGGTACTTGACGGTCGCCGGGTCGGCCGGGAGCAGCGTCTCGATGGCCAGCTCGGCGACGGTCACGTCCATCGGCGTGTTGAACGTGGAGATCGAGGAGATGAACGACAGCGTCCGCCCCTCGTGCTCGATCCGCAGCGGCAGCGCGAAGTACGGCACCGCCTCGGCGGGCTCCTCCGCCGGGTCCGCTTCGGGTACCGGGTACGCCGCCACCTCCTCGTACAGCGCCCGCAGCGGCTCGGAGCGGTGCAGCGCGATCTGCCGTTCCATCTGCTCCAGCAGGTGCCCGCGCCAGGCGCGCAGGTTGCGGATGCGAGGCGCCAGGCCCTGCGGGTGCAGCGCCAGCCGCATCGCGTTCAGCGGCGGCTCCAGCAGCGACTCGTCCACGCCGTCGACCAGCGCCATGATCCCCCGGTTGGCCGCCACCACGTTGTACAGCGCGTCCACCACCAGCGCCGGATACGGCTCGTAGCCGCCGATCAGCCGCTCGATGCCCTCCCGCAGCGCGCCCAGCGCCGGGTCGTCCAGCGGCGTCTCCGGGTAGCGCGGGGCGTAACCGGCCGCCAGCAGCAGCGCGTTGCGCTCCCGCACGGGGACGTCCAGGTGCTCGGCCAGCCGCAGCACCATCTCCTCGCTGGGCCGGGAGCGGCCCGTCTCCACGAAGCTGATGTGCCGGGCCGAGGAGTCCGCGCGCAGGGCCAGCTCCAGCTGACTGACCCGCCGCTGCTCCCGCCAGGCCCGCAGCAGCGGGCCCACGCCCTGGTCGGCGGTGGACGGGTGAGTGGTCATGTCAGGACCGTAGTCGAGAACCGGTCGCGCCGGACAGGCATACCCCTCTGACCAGGGTCTCGGGCGCCTCGCTGTGGCAGGCTGAGAGGACACCGAGGAGTCCGGAGCCAGGGAAGGAGCGCAGCCCATGCCCGTCGAACCGCTGTCGCAGAAGGAGATCGAGGACCGGCTGGCCGAGCTGCCGGGCTGGTCGCTCGACGGGGACCGCCTCGCCCGCTCCTACCGGCTCGGCTCGCACTTCGCGGCGACGGCGATGGTCGTGCACATCGCCCAGGTCCAGGAGGAACTGGACCACCACTCCGACCTCACGCTCGGCTATCACACCGTCTCCCTGTCCGTGCACACGCACAGCGCGGGCGGCGCCGTCACCGAGAAGGACTTCGAGCTCGCCCGCAGGGTGGAGGACCTCGCCCCCGGGCACGGGGCACACTGACGGCGTGCTGGACTACGACAAGGAAGCGGAGCGGTACGACGCCTCGCGCGGCGGTGAGCCCAGGGCGGCCGCCGCCGCGGCGGCGGTGCTGAGCCTTCTGCCGCCGGACACGCGCAGCCTGCTCGACGTCGCCTGCGGCACCGGCATCGTGACCCGCAGGCTCGCGGCGGCGCGCGACGGCATGCGCGTCACCGGCGTCGACCTCGCCCCCGCGATGACCCGGCGGGCCGCCGCCCGGCTGCCCGGCGCCGTCGTCCGCGCCGACAGCCGCAGGCTGCCGTTCCGGGACGGCGAGTTCGACGCCGTGTGCAGCGTGTGGCTGCTGCACCTGGCCGCCGGGCCCGCCGAGGTGCGGGCCATCGTCGGCGAGTGCGCCCGGGTGCTGCGGCCCGGCGGCGTCTACGTCACCACGGTCGACAAGGCCGCCTCCCACAACGTGGGCAGTGACATCGATGTCGTCCTGTCCTCCCGTCCGCCCAGCCCGGTCCGGGACGCGGCGGCGGACGTCGAGTCCCACGCCGCCGCCCACGGCCTGGCCCCGGCCGGACAGGCCCGCTTCACCGGGCACGGCCAGGGCCGCAGCCCCCGCCGCACCGTCGCCGACCTGCGCCGCGGCTGGTTCGTCACCCTCCCGCCCGGCGACCCGCTCGCGGAGGGCTTCGCCCTGGAGCTCGCGCGCCTGCCCGACCAGGACCGGCCGCGCCCCGAACCGGTGTTCAGCCTGCGGGCGTTCCGGAAGACCGGGTGAACGCCATGGTCCAGTTGGTCAGCCAGGTCTCCCCGCCGTCGACGGAGAACGCCTGCTCCCAGCGGGCCGTCGTGGGGGAGACGCCCGACCAGACGAACCGCACGCGGACGTCCTTGCCGTCGTAGGTGTCGTCGCCGTGGAAGTCGCCGCGTCCCCCCTCGAACCGGCCGAAGACCGGGGGGAACAGGGTTCCGGTGATGCTGGAGGCCCAGTTCAGCGACCAGCGCTCGGTCGCCGGGTCGAAGAGCCGCAGCGTCGCGCCCTTGGCCGACAGGTGCGGCATGTCGATCTCGTCGAGGTTCGCGGTGCCGTCGAACAGCGGCCGGCAGCGGCTGGTGCCCGAGAACTCCTCCCAGCCGCTGTCCGGGTCGAGGAAGTCGGTGCGGCGGCGGTGCAGGACGTCCCAGTCGCCGTGGAAGAAGTCGAAGTCGTGCGCGCTGCTCATGTGCGGTCCCCCGTGGTTCCTTCGGGCAGGGAGTCGGCCAAGTAGGCCTTGAGGTCGGGTACTTCGGGCACGAGCAGGTGCCGTACCCAGGCGTCCCGTTCGTGCAGGATCGGCGGCAGCTCCCAGACGCAGCCGATCCACGGCAGCTCGGGAGTGATGAAGCGGGTCGGGTCGCGGTCCGGGCAGCCCAGCACCGGCTGGCCCGCCGCGGCACCCTGGAAGTGCAGGACGTTGTCCCACACCCAGCTGTACGCGTTGAGGTAGGCGCCGTCGTCACCGCCCCGGTGCAGGACGACGAAGGTCGCCGGGGGCGTGCCGTCCGGTTCCGGCAGCAGCTCCGGCAGGATCGCGTAGGCCGCCTTCTCCACCTCGGGCTCGATGCCGGCGGGGTCGGCGGTGACGTGGTAGCGCTTGACGTGCCGCCCGGCCACCTGGATCGGCGGGGGCACGGTCAGCAGTTTCTCGCTGAAGGGCATGACGGGACGCTAGAGCGGATCCCCTGACATCCTGTGTCAGTGAAGTCCAGCCGACTCGTCTCCCTCCTGCTGCTGCTCCAGACCCGTGGCCGGATGACCGCCGCCCAGCTCGCCGAGGAGCTGGAGGTGTCGGTGCGCACGGTGTACCGGGACGTCGAGGCGCTGAGCGCGGCCGGAATCCCGCTGTACGGCGACGCGGGCCACGCCGGGGGCTACCGTCTCCTCGACGGCTACCGCACCCGGCTCACCGGCCTCACGACCGACGAGGCCGAGGCCCTCTTCCTGGCCGGCGCGCCCGGGGCCGCCGCCCAGCTCGGGCTCGGTTCCGTCCTGGCCGCCGCCCAGCTCAAGGTCCGGGCCGCCCTGCCGCCGGAGCTGCGCGCCCACGCCGACCGGATCAGCGGCCGCTTCCACCTCGACGCCCCCGGCTGGTACGCCGACGCCGACGAGACGCCGTACCTCCCGGCCGTCGCCGACGCCGTCTGGAACAGCCGCGCCGTGCACGTCCTGTACCGCCGCTGGCGCGAGCCCACCGACGTGGAGCGCCGCCTGGAGCCGTACGGGCTCGTCCTCAAGGCGGGCCGCTGGTACGTCGTCGCGGGCCCGGGCCCGCGCACCTACCGGGTCGACCAGATGCTGCGACTCACCGCCACCGGCGAGGAGTTCACCCGCCCGGACGGCTTCGACCTGGCGGGGTACTGGGCGGCGTACCAGCGGGACTTCCACCACCGGCTCCGCGCGGGCCGGGCCGTGGTCCGGCTGGCGCCCGGCGTGACGCTCACGGGCCGGGCCCCGGAGGGGCACCTCGACGAGGACGGCTGGACCACCGTCACCGTGGCCATCGAGTCCGTCGACCACGCCCACGCCGAGTTCCTGCGCCTGGGCTCCGGCATCGAGGTGCTCGAACCTCCCGAGCTGCGCGAGCGGATGGCCCGGACCGCGGCCGAATTGGCCGAGAGGTACGGCAACCCCCGCGCCGCCGGCGGCGACCTCTGACGGAACCCCCCACCCTCCCAGGAGGTCCGTCAGTGAAGCACCCGCACAGGCACCGCAGACGCCGCCTGATCCTCCCCGTGGCGGTCACCGCGGCGGCCCTGGCCGGCGCCGGTCTCACCACCTTCGCCACGCAGGAGGCGGCCCACGCGGCCACCGCCCGGCAGGTCGAGAAGCTCGACCGGGGCGTGGTCAGCGTCCACACCGGCAGCGGCAACCTGGTCAGCTGGCGCTGGCTGGGCACCGACCCGAACGACGTGTCGTTCAACGTGTACCGGGCCGGCACGAAGGTCAACTCCACGCCGATCACGGGCAGCACGAACTACTTCCACTCCGGCGCCCCCGCCGGCGCCGACTACACCGTCCGCGCGGTCGTGGGCGGCACGGAGCAGGGCGACTCGGTCCACGCGGTCCAGTTCCGCACCGGCTACAAGGACGTCCCGATCTCCCCGCCCGCAGGCGGCACGACCCCCGACGGGGTCGCGTACACCTACGAGGCCAACGACGCCTCCGTCGGCGACCTCGACGGCGACGGCGCCCTGGACCTCGTCCTGAAGTGGCAGCCCACCAACGCCAAGGACAACTCCCAGTCCGGCTACACCGGCAACACCGTCGTCGACGGCATCAAGCTCGACGGCACCCGGCTGTGGCGCATCGACCTGGGCCGCAACATCCGCTCCGGCGCGCACTACACCCAGTTCCAGGTGTACGACTACGACGGCGACGGCAAGGCCGAGGTCGCCATGAAGACCGCCGACGGCACCAGGGACGGCACCGGCGCGGTCATCGGCAGCTCCTCCGCCGACCACCGCAACTCCAGCGGCTATGTGCTCTCCGGCCCCGAGTTCCTGACCATGTTCGACGGCCGGACCGGCAAGGCGATGCAGAGCGTCGACTACGTCCCCGGCCGGGGCACCGTCTCCTCCTGGGGCGACTCCTACGGCAACCGCGTCGACCGCTTCCTCGCGGGCACGGCCTACCTCGACGGCTCCCGCCCCTCCCTGATCATGGCGCGCGGCTACTACACCCGCACGGTCATCGCCGCCTGGGACTGGCGGGGCGGCCAGTTCACCCGCCGCTGGACCTTCGACACCACCTCCTCCACCAACAGCGGCAAGGGCTACGACGGCCAGGGCAACCACAGCCTGTCCGTCGCGGACGTCGACGCCGACGGCAAGGACGAGATCGTCTACGGCGCGATGACCGTGGACGACAACGGCAGCGGACTGTGGACCACCCGGCTCGGCCACGGCGACGCCGGCCACGTCGGCGACCTCAACCCCTCCCGCGCGGGCCTGGAGTACTTCAAGGTCTCCGAGGACTCCAGCAAGCCCGGGTCCTGGATGGCCGACGCCCGCACCGGCCAGATCCTGTGGCAGACGGCGTCGGGCTCCGACAACGGCCGGGGCGTCGCCGCCGACGTCTACGCCGGCAGCGCGGGAGCCGAGGCCTGGTCCGCCGCCGACACCACCCTCCGCTCGGCGACCGGCGCCTCCCTGGGCCGCGAGCCGTCCAGCGTCAACTTCCTGTCCTGGTGGGACGGCGACCCGGTCCGCGAACTCCTCGACGGCACCCGCATCGACAAGTACGGCACCTCCGGCGACACCCGCCTGCTGACCGGCTCCGGCGTCTCGTCCAACAACGGCACGAAGTCCACGCCGGTCCTCTCCGGTGACATCCTCGGCGACTGGCGCGAGGAGGTCGTCTGGCGCACCAGCGACAACACGGCGCTGCGCATCTACTCCACCCCGCACGAGACGAACTCGAAGATCACCACCCTGCTCCACGACACCCAGTACCGCACGGCCCTGGCCTGGCAGAACACGGCCTACAACCAGCCCCCGCACCCGAGCTTCTTCCTCGGCAGCGGCATGGCAACAGCTCCCCGGCCGACGGTCTACACCCCGTAAGACACCGGTGGGTGCGCCACCCCGAGGGCAGCGCACCCACCCCGCGTCAGCTACAGGTCCGGTCGCCCAGCTTGAACGCGGTCGGTTTCGTGTTCGCCCCCGACCAGTTCGCCGTGAAGCCGAAGCCCACCGACGCGCCCGCCGCCACCGTGCCGTTCCAGCCGACGTTCTTCGCCGTCACCGTCGAACCCGACTGCGACGCCTCGGCGTTCCACGCCTGGGTGAGCTTCTGGCCGTCCGGGAAGGCCCAGTTCAGGGACCAGCCGTTCCAGGGGCCGGTGCCCGTGTTGGTGAGCTGGACGTCCGCCTGGAAGCCGCCCGACCACTGGCTGGTCACCTTGTACGTCACCTTGCAGGCGCCGACCGGGTCGGGTCCGGGCCCGCCGGGGCCCGTGCCGCCGCCGTCGGAGCTGTCGCCGTAGATGACGCCACGGCCGTTCGTCGAGACGTAGACACGGCCGTAGACCCGCGGGTCACCGGTGATCGCCGCGCCGGTCCAGCCCCACTGGTGGGCGTCGTCGTTGATACGGGTCCAGCTCGCGCCCTTGTCGGTGGAGCGGAAGATGCCGCGCACACCGCCGATCTTGGCGCTGGTGTAGAGCGTCTGGTAGGAGGCACCGGGGGCCGCCTTGCCGAAGCCGACGGTGTCGGCCTGCTCGACGTGGGAGAGCTTCGTGAAGCTCGTGCCGCCGTCCGTGGAGTGCCACAGGCCGTACGCGCCGTCCGGGGCGCCGCCCGCGAGCCAGATGTCGCCCTTCCCGCCGGGCAGGGCCTTGAAGCGGACGCTGTCGCCGCTCGGCAGGCCGGTGGCCGGGGACGCCTTGAACGTCGCCCCGCCGTCCGTACTGACGTAGAACTTCCCCGACTTGAAGCCGTAGAAGGTCTTCGGGTCGACGCGGTCCGACTCGACGATCGCCCCGGCGGGAATCCCGCCGGACGCCTGCCACGACGTGCCGAAGCCCGTCGCGTGGTGCACGCCGGCGCCCTCGGGGCTCCACACGAACCGGCTGCCGTCGGCCGCCGCCGCGACCGTGCCGCCGCCGCTCACGCCCGAGGGGTCGGTGCCCGCGAACCAGTTGGCGCCGTTGTCCGTCGAGAAGGAGACGTGCGGGCCCGAGTCGAGGTTGCCGACCCGGACGACCGTGTCCGGGTTCGACTCGGCGAAGTCCAGGCTCGTGGTCGTCGTGAAGTTCGGCTGGGTGAACATCATCGACGGGACCTTCGTCAGATCCGTGTGGCGGAAGCCGCCGATGTCCCCCAGCGCGCTCAGCAGCGGGGCGCCCGACGGGGGAGAGGCGAGGTCGTTGACCGCGGTCTCCTCCAGGCCCCGGACCATCGGCTTGATGGTGAACTTGCCTCCGCTGTCCCAGTTCCCGAGGTTCTCCGTGCCGTAGATCGTCGCGCCCGTCCCGTACATCATGCGGTTCGAGTCGAACGGGTCGATCTCCAGCGCCTCGGTCATCCAGCCCAGCTTCGGCGTCTGCTCGGGCGGCTGCGGGTTCGCGCCCCAGGTCAGCCACGGGGAGGACGAGACGTCCATCGTGTAGCGGTTCTCGCGGTTCGGGTACGACGTGTAGTCCCAGGCCTTGGACCAGGTGGCGCCGCTGTCCGTGGAGCGGAAGATCTGC
Organism: Streptomyces sp. NPDC006140; assembly: GCF_040628815.1. NCBI lineage: Bacteria > Bacillati > Actinomycetota > Actinomycetes > Kitasatosporales > Streptomycetaceae > Streptomyces > Streptomyces sp. NPDC006140. Next base: position 161,406 of record NZ_JBEXTS010000003.1, read on the forward strand.
GTGTCCGGCCACCAGGCGCTGTACGCCGTCGCCATCACCGTGCCCGGCTTCTGCCGGTCCACGGTCAGCCCGCTGAAGCCGTAGAAGGTGTCGGCCTCCGCCACCGGGCTGATGTTCGTCCAGGCCCCCGTCCCCGTCGCGTAGCGCCACAACTGGCCCTTGCCGCCGTCGTACGGGCCGCCCTTGTCGCTGTAGGCGAGGTACAGGTATCCGTTCTTCGCGTCGAGGACGCCTTTGTGGGCGAGGTAGCCGGTCGGCTGCCCGGCCAGCCGCTGCCAGGTCGCGCCCGCGTCCGTCGACCGGTACACCGCGTTGTCCTTGTCGGCGACCCCGACGTAGATCGTCTTCGTGGCGTTCCCGGCCGTGCCCGTGGACTCGTCGAAGGTGACCCAGACGATGCCCTGGTTGTCGGAGGCGTAGCCGGACGTGTCACTCGGATCCTGCGCGTAGTTGCCGACGTTGGGGAAGTTGGCCACCTGCGACCAGGTCGCGCCCGAGTCCGTCGACCGCCACAGCCCCTTGCCGCTGGGCGCCCCCAGATACAGCACGCTGTTCCGGTTCGGGTCGATCGCCAGCCGCTCGCCCATGCCCCGCCCCGGCATGTTGCCGCCCAGCTTGAACGGCAGGTTCGCCTTCTGCCAGCTGGCCCCCCGGTTCGAGGAGCGCATGACCGCGCCGTTCTTCGGATCCCAGCTGTTGGTGTACGTCCCGACCGCCGCGTACACCCGGTCCGGATCGCGGGAGTCGGACGCGATGCTGACGACGCCCGTGTGCCCCCAGTCGTCCCAGCCGACCGAGTCCAGCAGCGGCGTCCAGGTCTTCGAGGACTCCTGCCAGCGGTAGGCACCGCCGATGTCGGTGCGGGCGTAGGCGAGGTTCTTCTCCGATCGGTTGAAGACGATGCCGGGGACGAAGCCGCCGCCGTCGATCCGCGCGTTCTTCCAGGTGTAGGTGTCGGCGCTGATCTTCGGCGAGGGCGGGTCGGCGGCCAGGGCGCCGGGCGCACCCGACAGCAGCCCGGCCGCCAGCGCCAGCACGGCCGTGAGGATACGGGTTCTTCGCACGGTGGGGTTCCTTCCGTGGGAGGGGGGAACGTGCGAGGGCCGGGCGGCTCCCGTGCGGGTGGAGTCGCCCGGCCGTGGCCCCGCGTCAGGTGCGGAGCCGTGTACGCAGAGCTTCGGACGCTGTCCTGGGGGCGCGGGGCACTGCGCGACCAGCCACAGCCGGACCCGCAGCCGAAGTCCCCGCGCCACCCGCGGAGCGCCCGGCGGGGGCTATTCGAGAAGCTCCGCGTACGAGCCCATGGCCGTCGCGATGTCCGCCTGAGCCCAGAACCGGTGGTACGTGAACGACGGCACCGCGCCGCCCGCGAGATAACTCTCGATCTTCGACCAGGCCGGGTCGTCCTCGTAGAAGGACCGGATCGAGTCGAACGTCGACGACGAGTTGATCGCGTCACCGTTCGGCATCGTGCCCGTCCAGCCACTCGGGATGTACACCGGGTCGTCGAAGCGGTTGTAGTCGGCCCGGCTCTCCGGGACGGCGATACCGAGGGCGTCCTGGTGGTTGTCCCACATCCCGTCCAGCAGCTTCTTCGCCGCCGCCGCGGCCTCCGTGTCACCGGAGCGGTCGGCGTAGTACGTCAGCGTCTTGGCGAACGCGGCAGCCACACCGACGTCGTTCGTGTAGTCCACGACACTGACCCGCAGCCCGCTGTTGGAGCCGGGGTTCGAGGCGTTCCAGGTGTCGGGCTGCCCCGACCACTGGAGCGTCGACGGGATCCGGAAGGTGCCGTCCGGGTTGAACGTGGTCTTGGACAGCGCCCAGTCGACCCACTTGTCGAGGACCGTCTTGGCCTTCGCGTTGCCCGTCTGCTGGTACAGCTCGGCGACCCGCTCCATGGACCACGCCTGGAAGCCGAACCACTGGTTGGACGGCGGGTCGTGGTACACGGGCTTCTCGTCGTAGTACATGCCGTAGAACGTCGACTTCCCGGCCGGCGGGGTCGCGTACCGGCCCGCCCAGCTGTTGGTCGCGCCGCCCGCGATGGCCCCCTCGCTCGACTGCAGCCAGCGGTAGAACTCCAGTTGCCGGTCGAGGGACTTGGCCCAGTCCGCCGCGCCCGTCGCCGACTTGGGCTTCAGCGGGGCGTAGTTGGCCAGCGCGTATGCGGCCAGCGGGTTCTGGTAACCGCCGTGGGCGTGGCTGGAGCCGATGCGCCAGGCCCAGCCGGCGCTGGTGTCCGTGGCGCCGCCCCAGGCGTAGTACCAGGACATCAGGTACATCGAGGCGTCCTTGCCGGTGCCCGCCGGGCAGGTCGAGGGACCGACGCAGTTGCCGATCTTCTTGAAGTACTTGTCGAACATCGAGTAGCGCAGGTAGTCGCCCATCTTGGCCGCCTTGGCGACCGTCGCGGAGACCTGCCCGCCCTTGCCCTGCTCCTTGGCCCACAGGTCCGCCCAGTAGGCGGCCTGCACGGCGCGCGCGTCGGCGTCCGGCGCGTTGGTGAACTTCCACTGCTTGGCGTAGGAGGCGTCACCGGTGAACAGGTCCAGATAGCCGTTCTTGCCGCCGTACTTGAAGGCGTCGCAGGTCGGCTGCGGCACCGTCTCCCAGACCGACTCCTGCGAGCCGCGCTGGAAGGTGTTGATGTACGACGGTCCGGTGTCCGAGGGACCCGCCTCGCACTTGCCGGGCGAGTTGCCGTAGCCGTAGACGTTGTCCACGTCCTGCAGCCAGTGCATGCCGTAGACGTCGTCCGTGCCGTACGCGCTCTTCAGCTCGGCCGCGATCGGGTCCGGGCCGACCGAGACACCGGAGTCGAGCTTGGCCGGGTACTCGTTCGGGGTGTCCAGCTCGGGCGCGTAGGTCGCCGGCTTGGAGGCGTTGTAGAAGGAGTTGGTCGGCTGGTCGGCCTTGGTGGGGATCATGTACTTCTCCATGAGCTCCCACGCGCCGTTGAACTTCGACCAGTCGCCCGTCACCTTGCCGTACATGGCCTGGAGCCACAGGAGGTAGCTGTACGCCTCCGACGTGGTCTCATGGCCGTGGTCCGGCGCCTCGACGATCAGCGTCTCGACCGAGTGGTACGGGATGCCCTCGGGGGAGAAGTAGCCGTTCGCCGGGTTGGTGATCTTCCCGTAGAGCTCCAGGAAGCGGGCGTCGTAGGCCTTCGTCGCCGCCAGCTGGGTGACGGTGACCGAGGCCTTGGCATGACCCGGGGCCGTCGACTCGAACACGGCCGAACCGGTACCGGAGTTGGCGGCCGTGACGGTCACCTTCTGCGCGGTGTTCCAGTTCTGCGGCGTGAAGGTGAGCGAGGCGCCGCCCGTGACCGACAGGCCCGAGTTGCCGCTGGCGCGAGCCGACGTGACGGTCACGTTGGACGCGGGCTGCTTCGACAGCTTCACCTCGTACGTGCCCGACTTGCCCGACTGCACGCCCAGTTGGAGCGGCGAGGCCACCACGGTGGGGCCGGCGGCGACCGTGATGCCGACCGGGGTGGAGTTCGCGGAGGCGCCCATGCTGTCGTACGCCTTCGCCACCAGCGAATGACTGCCCACGGTCAAGTCGGAGACGGAGAGCGAGTAGGGCGCGCTCGTGTCCGTGCCCAGCAGCCTGGTGTCGTCGTAGAACTCCACCTTGCTGATCGTGGCGTTGTCCGCGGCCGCGGCGGTGGCCGCCAGCGGCACCGCCTCGCCCTGGGTGTAGACGGCGCCCGCGGCCGGGCTGGTCAGCACGGCGATCGGCGGCTGGTGCGCGCCGGTGCAGGGGGTGCCGTTGACCGCGAAGGACGTCGGCGCGGCGTTGCTGCCGCTGTAGGAGAACTGGGCGCCGGTGGAGACGGCGGCGCCCGCGGCGACCCGGGCGTTGTGCGGGGCGTTCTTCACGGTGATGGTCTGGCCGGACTGCGACCAGCTGCCGTTCCAGCCGTTGCCCAGCTTCTGGTTGCCGGAGTAGGCGTAGGTCAGCGTCCAGCCGTCGATGGCGTCCGTGCCGCGGTTGGTGAGGGTCAGGTCCGCCGTGAAACCGGAACCCCAGTCGTTCGTCTTGTAGTCGACACTGCACTGGAGTGCCGCCGCCTGCGCGGGAGTGGTCCCTGAGGAGAGCATCGTCAACGGAAGCGCGAGAGCTGCGAGTGCGGCGGTCCACAGGCGCCGCACGGCTCTGCGTCTCCGGGGTGGGGGATGCATGGTGCTGGTTCCTCCTTGCGGCTCGGAGAAGTCAAGGCTTGAACCAGTGGGAGCGCTCCCATAGTGAGGACGGGTGTGGTACCGGTCAAGGTGCTTGAAGAGTCGAAAAGATTCGACGCCGTGTGTTGAGCGAAAGTCAGTGACTCCCCTGTTCTTTGCCGACACTTGGCGCTACCTTCCTTGACACCAGTGGGAGCGATTCCATCAGTCGACGCGTCCGTCACGACGGGCCCGACCTGCACGGAGTCGCTCATGCGACACCCCTCGCGTTCAGTACTTATAGCCGCCGCCTCCGCGGTCGTCCCCGGCTGCGCGAGCGCCGGTGCCGGGTTCCTCGTGTCCTTGTCCTTGTCGGAGCGCGCCCTGAACGGCTGACACCCCCACCACCGAAAGGGAAACCCGCACTCATGAGCCGTACGAGAACAGCGTTACTGGCCGCCATGGCCCTGGTCGCCGGCGTCACCGGCACCGCGTTCGCCGCCGACCCCGGCGGCGCCGGCACCACCGCCGTCCCCTGCACCGTCGACTACAAGATCCAGAACCAGTGGAGCACCGGCTTCACCGCCGCCGTGACCATCACCAACAACAGCGCCGCCAAGTCCTCCTGGTCGCTGAAGTGGTCCTACGCCGGCAACCAGAAGGTCACCAGCGGCTGGAACGCCAAGATCAGCCAGAGCGGGGCCGCCGTCACCGCGGCCAACGAGAGCTACAACGCCCAGCTCGCCACCGGTGCTTCGGTCAGCTTCGGCTTCCAGGGCAGCTACAGCGGCAGCAACGCGATCCCGGCCACCTTCACCCTCGACGGCGTGACCTGCAACGTCGACAACGGCGGCCCGGGCGGCCCCACGGATCCGCCGGACCCGGGCGGCCCCGCCAACCGGGTGAACAACCCCTACGACGGCGCCAAGGTGTACGTGAACCCGGAGTGGTCCGCGAAGGCCGCGGCCGAGCCGGGCGGCAGCCGGGTCGCCAACCAGCCGACCGGTGTGTGGCTGGACCGGATCGCGGCGATCAACGGCGCCGGCGGCAAGATGGGCCTGCGCGCCCACCTCGACGAGGCACTGCGCCAGAAGGGCTCCGGCCAGCTCGTCGTCCAGCTCGTCATCTACAACCTGCCCGGCCGTGACTGCGCCGCCCTCGCCTCCAACGGAGAGCTGAAGGCCGACGAGATCGGCCGCTACAAGACCGAGTACATCGACCCGATCAAGGCGATCCTCGCCGACCCGAAGTACGCCGGGCTGCGGATCGTCACCACCGTCGAGATCGACTCGCTGCCGAACCTCGTCACCAACACCGGCAGCCGCCCGACGGCCACCCCGCAGTGCGACGTCATGAAGGCCAACGGCAACTACGTCAAGGGCGTCGGCTACGCCCTGAACAAGCTCGGCGACGTGCCGAACGTCTACAACTACGTCGACGCCGGCCACCACGGCTGGATCGGCTGGGACGACAACTTCGCTCCCTCCGCCACCCTGTTCAAGGAGGCGGCGACCGCCGAGGGCGCGACCGTCAACGACGTCCACGGCTTCATCACCAACACGGCGAACTACAGCGCCCTGAAGGAGAACAACTTCTCCATCAACGACAACGTGGCCGGCAAGTCCGTCCGCGAGTCGAAGTGGGTCGACTGGAACCGCTACACCGACGAGCTGTCCTTCGCCCAGGCCTTCCGCAACCAGCTGGTCTCGGTCGGCTTCAACTCCGGCATCGGCATGCTGATCGACACCTCCCGCAACGGCTGGGGCGGCACGGCCCGGCCCGCCGGTCCCGGTCCCCAGACCTCCGTCGACACCTACGTCGACGGCGGCCGCTACGACCGCCGCCTCCACGTCGGCAACTGGTGCAACCAGTCCGGTGCCGGCCTCGGCGAGCGCCCGCAGGCCAACCCGGCCGCCGGGATCGACGCGTACGTGTGGATGAAGCCCCCGGGCGAGTCCGACGGGGCGAGCAAGATGATCGAGAACCCCGACGGCAAGGGCTTCGACCGGATGTGCGACCCGACGTACGAGGGCAACGCACGCAACAACTACAACATGTCGGGTGCCCTGCCGGACGCGCCGCTGTCCGGGGACTGGTTCTCCGCCCAGTTCCGGCAGCTGATGCAGAACGCGTACCCGCCGCTGTCGTGACCGGCTGACGTCCCGTCCCCACGGGTCCGCCGGGGCTTCGGCCCCGGCGGATCGGTGCGTGATTTTTGCGGGAGCGGCAACAGTGGTGGCCTTCTCGCGGTGCGTCGGCGCAGGCTGACGGCATCCGAGCGAGAGGCTGACCACCATGGCGCACGACCACCACGAGCAGAACCACGACCACGGGCAGCACGGGCAGAATCACGAGCACGGGCAGCACGGCGACCCCGGGCGCCGGGGGCACGATCACGGGCCCGGGCACGGGCCCGGGCAGGGTCACCACCACGATCACACGGACATCGACTGGGCCGAGATGGGCCCGATGCTGGAGTCCTCAGCGGAACTGTTCTCGTCCCTGTACGAGCGGGCCCTGGGCTGGCTGGCGCAGGAGGTGACCGAGCCGGGGCTGATCGTCGACGCGGGCAGCGGGCCGGGCGTCGTGTCGTGCCTGTTCGCGGAGACGTTCCCGGGCGCGCGGATCGTGGCGGTGGACGGGTCCGAGCCGCTGCTGGAACGGGCCAGGGCGCGAGCCGAGCGGCAGGGGGTGGCCGACCGCTTCAGCACGATCGCCGGTGAACTCCCGGACGTACTGGACGAGTTGGACTACCCCGCCGACCTGCTCTGGGCGAGCCGCAGCCTGCACCACCTCGGCGACCAGCGGGCCGCGCTCGCCGCCTTCGCGGCACGGCTCGCGCCCGGCGGCACGCTGGCCCTCATGGAGGGCGGGCTGCCCCCGCGGTTCCTGCCGCGCGACATCGGCATCGGCCGGCCGGGCCTCCAGGCGCGGATCGACGCGGTGGAGGCGGAGTGGTTCACGCAGATGCGCACCGGCCTGCCGGGCCATGTCGCGGTGACGGAGGACTGGCCGGCCCTGCTGGCCGGCGCGGGCCTGAAGCACACCAGGACCCACACGTTCCTCCTGGACCTGCCCGCACCCGCCTCGGAGCGGGCGCGGGCCTATGTGGTCACGTCCCTGTCGCACGTGCGGGAGAGGATCACGGACGGCCTCGACGCCGAGGACCTGGCGACCCTCGACCGCCTCCTCGACCCCGACGACGAGGCGAGCCTGCACCGCCGTCCGGACGTGTTCGTCCTGGAGGCCCACACCGTGCACACGGCCGTCCGGCCGGTCTGACCCCCGCCGAGTCCGAGGGGGCGGACACGGACAGCGCCCCGGTTCCGGCCGCGTAGCGGCTCAGGAGACCGGGGCGCTGTCGGTGCGGGTCAGGAGTTGACCTCCACCGGGTCCGGGCCGATGCGACGGTCCTCGTTGAGGGCGCTGATGGCCGCCAGGTCCTCGGTGTCCAGGCTGAAGTCGAAGACCTCGATGTTCTCCTTGATCCGCGACGGCGTCACGGACTTCGGGATCACCACGTTGCCCAGCTGGATGTGCCAGCGCAGCACGACCTGGGCGGGCGTGCGGTTGTGCTTCCGGGCGATGGCCACGATCGCCGGGACCTCCAGCAGGCCCTTGCCCTGGCCGAGCGGCGACCAGGCCTCCGTGGCGATGCCCTGCTCCGCGTGGTATTCGCGGGAGGCGTGCTGCTGCAGGTGCGGGTGCAGCTCGATCTGGTTGACCGCCGGGACGACCGACGTCTCGCCGATCAGCTTCTCCAGGTGCTCCGGAAGGAAGTTGGAGACACCGATGGCCCGGATCCGGCCGTCGGCGTGCAGCTTCTCGAACGCCTTGTACGTGTCCACGTAGGTGCCCCGGTCGGGCATCGGCCAGTGGATCAGGTACAGGTCGACGAAGTCCAGGCCGAGCTTCTCCAGCGACGTGTCGAAGGCGCGCAGCGTGGAGTCGTACCCCTGGTCGGCGTTCCACAGCTTCGTGGTGACGAAGAGCTCCTCGCGGGGGAGGCCGGAGGCGGCGATGGCCTTTCCGGTGCCCTCCTCGTTGCCGTAGATCGCCGCTGTGTCGATGCTGCGGTACCCGGCCTCCAGCGCCGTCGCGACCGCCGACTCCGCCTCGTCGTCCGGCACCTGCCAGACACCGAAGCCCAGCTGGGGCATCTCGACGCCGTTGTTCAGGATGATCGGGGGGACCTTGCTCACGAGCTCTCGATCCTTCGGTTTGTGGTCAGGGTGTCCTCCCATCGTCAACGATCACGAGCCGTGATGCATTCCTGACGGGAGAATTCAGAAGCGACACCTGCCCCGCGGGGCGGATGTCACGCCCGGTACAGCGCCTCGACCTCGTTCTCGTACGCCTTTTCGATCGCCTTCCGCTTCAGCTTCAGCGACGGGGTCAGCAACCCGTGCTCCTCCGTGAACGGCTGGGCCAGGATGCGGAAGGTGCGGATCGACTCGGCCTGTGAGACGAGGGTGTTGGCGGCGACCACCGCGCGGCGCACCTCCGTCTCCAGATCGGCGTCGCGCACCAGCTGCGCCGGGGACATCTGCGGTTTGTTCCGCATGGTCAGCCAGTGCTCCACGGCCTCCTGGTCGAGCGTCACCAGGGCCGCGATGTACGGGCGGTCGTTGCCGACGACGATGCACTGGTTGACCAGCGGGTGGTCCCGGACGCGTTCCTCCAGCACACCGGGCGAAACACTCTTGCCACCCGATGTGACCAGGATCTCCTTCTTGCGGCCGGTGATGGTGAGGTAGCCGTCCTCGTCGAGCGAGCCGAGGTCACCGGTGGCCAGCCAGCCGTCGTGCAGGGTCTCGTCCGTGGCCTTGGGGTTGTTGAGGTAGCCCTGGAACACGTTGTCGCCGCGCAGCCAGATCTCTCCGTCGTCCGCGATGTGCACCGTCATACCCGGGATCGGCTGACCCACCGTGCCGTAGCGGGTGCGCCCGGGCGGGTTGGCGGTCGCGGCGGCCGTGCACTCGGTCAGGCCGTAGCCCTCGTAGATGTGCACGCCCGCGCCGGCGAAGAACAGTCCGAGCCGCCGGTCCATCGCCGAGCCGCCGGACATGGCGTGCTTGATGCGGCCACCCATCGCGGCGCGGATCTTGGAGTAGACGAGCTTGTCGAACAACTGGTGCTGCATGCGCAGCCCGGCGGACGGGCCGGGGCCGACGCCCCAGGCCTTCGCCTCCATCGCGTCGGCGTACTTGATGGCGATGTCGACGGCCTTCTCGAAGGGGCCGGAGCGGCCCTCCTTCTCGGCCTTGCGGCGGGCCGCGTTGAACACCTTTTCGAAGATGTACGGCACGGCGAGGAAGAACGTCGGCTTGAACGCCGCCAGGTCCGGCAGCAGGGCCGCCGCGTTCAGCTGCGGCTGGTGGCCGAACTTCACCTTGCCGCGGATCCCGGCGACCTGCACCATCCGCCCGAAGACATGGGCGAGCGGCAGGAACAGCAGGGTCGCCGCCTCGTCGCCCCGCTTGGAGTGGAACAGAGGCTCCCAGCGTTCGATGACGGTGTCCGCCTCGAACATGAAGTTGCCGTGCGTGATGACGCAGCCCTTGGGCCGGCCGGTCGTGCCCGAGGTGTAGATGATCGTGGCGACGGAGTCGGGCGTGACGGCCTGCCGGTGGCGGTGCACCACCTCGTCGTCGAGGTGCGCGCCCGCGTCGTACAGCTCGTGCACCGCGCCGGAGTCCAGTTGCCACAGGCGGCGCAGCTGCGGCAGCCGGTCGATGACGGTGGCGATCGTCATCGCGTGGTCCTCGTGCTCCACCACGGCGGCCGTCACCTCGGCGTCGTACAGCATCCAGAAGCACTGCTCGGCCGAGGAGGTCGGGTAGACCGGCACCACCTGGGCGCCGATCGTCCACAGGGCGTAGTCGAACAGCGTCCACTCGTAGCGCGTGCGGGACATGATCGCGACCCGGTCGCCGAACCGGATGCCGCTCGCCAGCAGGCCCTTGGCCAGGGCGAGCACCTCGTCGCGGAACTCGGCGCTGGTGACGTCCCGCCACTGGCCGGAGTCGTCCTTGCGGCCCAGCGCGATGTGCAGCGGGTCCTCCTGGGCATGCTGGAAGACCACGTCGGCCAGACCGCCCACCGGAGGTGCCAACGCCAACGGAGGGTTGGAAAACTCGCGCAAACCCCGCTCCCCGCTCCTCAGCGCTTTTGTCGAGTGACGCTCCGCACAGCGCCATGGAAGCTACCCCACAGCACCAGGGCGCGGGAGGGGGGTGAGCAGTGAGCGGCGCTCGGATCGGTGCTGGTCAGGAGGGAGAAAGCACGCACATGGGGAAGGGTCGGACAGAATCCTGACGGTTGAGTAAGTTTCGGTGCCGTAATCTCCACCGAATCTGTACGACTCCGGGCGCGGCACGGGCGAGCTGAGGAGGGGCCTCTTCTGTCAGCGCGGCGGCCGCGGATTCCGTCACTCCGTTTGTCACAGGCCCTTGCGTGAGCTGCGGTGCAACCGGTCCCCGCCGGCCAGGATCGCCGCCGCCAGCGCGTCCGCCGCCCCCTGCGCGGAGGAGCGGCGCCGGCCGTGCACCACGACGAAGTCGACCTGCCCCAGCTCCGGCAGCCCCGCCCGGTCCGGCACCCGCACCAGGCCCGGCGGGATGAGGCCGCGGGAGTGGGCCATCACGCCGAGGCCCGCTCGGGCCGCCGCGACCAGGCCGTTGAGGCTGCCGCTGGTGCACACCACCCGCCATTCGCGGCCCTGCCGCTCCAGGGCCTCCAGGGCGAGCGCGCGGGTGATGCCCGGCGGCGGATAGACGATGAGCGGCACCGGGCGGTCGGGGTCGAGGCGGAGGCGCTCGGCGCCGATCCACACCAGCCGGTCGTGCCGGACCAGCTCGCCGCGCGGGTCCTCGGGCCGCCGCTTGGCCAGCACGAGGTCCAGCTTCCCGGCGGCCAGCTGTTCGTGCAGCGTGCCCGACAGCTCGACCGTCAGCTCCAGGTCGACCTCCGGGTGCTCGTGCCTGAAGCCCTCCAGGATCTCCGGCAGCCGGGTCAGCACGAAGTCCTCCGAGGCGCCGAAGCGCAGCCGGCCGCGCAGCCGGGTGCCCGTGAAGAACGCCGCCGCCTGCTCGTGCACCTCCAGGATCCGCCGCGCGAACCCGAGCATGGCCTCGCCGTCCTCGGTCAGCTCCACCGAGTGCGTGTCCCGGGTGAACAGCGTCCGCCCGGTCGCGTCCTCCAGCCGCCGCACGTGCTGGCTGACCGTCGACTGCCGCAGCCCGAGCCGCCGCGCGGCCTGCGTGAAGCTCAGCGTCTGCGCCACCGACAGGAACGTGCGCAGATGGGAGGGCTCGTACATGGCCCAAGGTTATCGCGGTACGCGATAGCAGTGAGAGCGGTGTGCGGGATTCCCGATCGCCGGACGGGGGAGCAGGATGGAAGGGGGCCGTTCCGGCCCTGTGACCGACCGAAGCACCAAGCAAGTGGAGCACCGTGAAACGCCTGCGCTGGCCGAGCCGGCTGCCGATCGACCCCTACATCCTGCTTCTCCTCGGGACGGTGGGCCTCGCCGCACTGATCCCGGCGCGCGGGACGGCCGCCGATGTCTCCTCCGGCGCCTCCACGGCCGCGATCGCCTTCCTGTTCTTCCTCTACGGGGCCCGGTTGTCCACCCGTGAGGCGCTGGACGGCCTGCGCCACTGGCGGCTCCACGTCACGGTCCTGGCCTGCACCTTCGTGGTCTTCCCGCTGCTCGGCCTGGCGGCGCGCGGCCTGGTGCCGGTGATCCTGACCCACCCGCTCTACCAGGGCCTGCTCTTCCTCACGCTCGTCCCGTCGACCGTGCAGTCGTCGATCGCCTTCACCTCGATGGCCCGCGGCAACGTGCCCGCGGCGATCTGCGCGGGCTCCTTCTCCTCCCTCGTCGGCATCATCGCCACCCCGCTGCTCGCGGCCTCCCTGCTCGGCAGCAGCGGCGGGTTCTCCGCCGACTCGCTGCTGGAGATCGTGCTGCAGCTGCTCGTGCCCTTCCTCGCCGGGCAACTGCTGCGCCGCTGGATCGGCGGCTTCGTCACCCGCCACAAGAAGGTCCTCGGCCTGGTGGACCGCGGCTCGATCCTCCTGGTCGTCTACACGGCGTTCAGCGAGGGCATGGTGCAGGGCATCTGGCGCCAGGTCAGCCCCGCGCGGCTCGGCGGGCTGTTCGCCGTCGAGGCGGTGATCCTCGCCGTGATGCTCCTGCTGACCTGGTACGGCGGCAAGGCGCTGGGCTTCGGCCGGGAGGACCGGATCGCGATCCAGTTCGCGGGCTCGAAGAAGTCCCTCGCCTCCGGACTGCCCATGGCGAGCGTTCTGTTCGGCCCGCAGGCGGCCCTGGCCGTGCTGCCGCTGATGCTCTTCCACCAGATGCAGCTGATCGTGTGCGCGGTGCTCGCCAAGCGGCGTGCGCAGGACCCGGTGGCCGACGTCACCCCGCGGGAGCCAGCCGCACCGTCACGAACCGCGGTCGGTACAGGGACACGTTCCGGCTGAGCTGGGCGGCGGCGCCGGTCGTCTCCAGCCAGTTGACGTCGTAGCTCAGCACGAGACGCCCGGCGCCGCTCAGCACGGGATGCGCCTGCGGGTTGTAGGCGGCCACCTGGCCCTGCGGCAGCGACGGGCTGAACTCCTTCGCCGGCCCGTGCCACGGCCCCTCCGGTGAGCACGCCCAGTAGGACGCCACGGTGGTCAGGCCCTTGGTGCCCGTGGCCATCGTGAACAGCACATACGTCCCGGCGTCCCGGACGACCGAGAACGCGCTGCCCACGCCCTTGCGCTGTCCGTCCCCGAGCACCGGCCGGGGCCGGGCGCCGGGCACCCACGCCGAGCCGCTCCAGTACCGCCAGGCCGCCGGATCCGCGAGCCCGCCCTCCGGCACCCGCGCCACGTAGGCGTGCGAGGCCGGGCGGGAGGCGGCCTGGCCGTCGTCGCCGCCGAAGACGTACGTCCAGCCGTCCTCCTCCACCAGCGTCGTGCCGAACAGCACGCGCCGGGACGGGTCGGGGACCAGCTGCTGGTCGAGCACCTTGACGATCGACTCCAGGCGCAGCTCGGGCAGGGACAGCGTGGCGACCTCGGTGGCGGTGGGCACGCCGTAGATCCACGGGGACGCGCCCGCGGTGCGGACCCACAGCAGTACCCGCACGACCCGCTCGGAGGAGCCGGGGGAGCGGGGTTCGACGCGGGCGGCGACCGGCCAGCGCCACTGGTTCGGCGCCGGGTCGGCGAAGAGCGGGGCGGGCAGCGTGGATTCGAGCCGCCCGTCGCGCATCAGCACGGCCGAGTTGCGCACCAGCGGGGCGGTGGTGTCCCGCCAGGCGTAGGACTCGCCGTGCGGGTTGGGCGGGCCGTGCACCCGGCCCAGATAGGTGTCGGAGAACAGCCACAGCACGCGGCCGTCCGGCAGCCGCACCGAGTGGGTGCCGTCGCCGCCGGTCCAGTCGTCGGTGCGGGACGCGTCGTCGCCGTAGCGGGCGAACTCGGCGGTGAGGCCCTCGTCCGCCCGCCACGAGCCGACCGTGCGCGCCGCACAGGCGCCCTCGTCGTCCCGTCTGTCGTCGTCCGGCAGGGCGATGAGCAGCGCTGCCCCGAGAACCAGGACCAGCAGCAGGCCGATCCCGGTTCCCGTGCGCTGTCGTGCTCGTGCTGCGTATGCGTCGTCGGGCACGACCCGTGACGTTAGTTGCTGCCGCTCACCTGGTCCATGGGCAGCCACAGCACCGTGCCCCGGGCGGCCGCGCCCGAGGCGCCGGAGGCCAGCTCCTTGTCGGACAGGGCCCGGTTCCAGACGCGGACGTCGTCGATCGCCCCGGTGAGGTACGCCCTGCTGTCCATGCGCTGGCCGATGTGCACGCCGAACGGGGAGTTGCGGCTGACCGAGCCCGGCACGTCCGCGGTGGTGAGCGCCTTGCCGTCGAGGAAGAGCGTCAGCGTCCCGCCGCCGCGGCGCAGCGCCAGGTGGTGCCAGCGGCCGTCGTTGTGGGCGCCGGCGGCCGACACCGAGGCGTTCCTGACGGTCGCCGCGCCCGACCGGGTGGTGATCAGCGCCCGGACCCGGTCGCTCGCCGGCTCGCCGCGCAGCCAGATCTGCGGCTGGGTGCTGCCGATGCCGCCCATCCACAGGAACGGCTGCTCGCCGGCCGTGGCCGTGTACCGGAAGAACAGCGACGCCGTGAAGTCCCCTTCGCCGAGCGGGAGCCCGGACCGGTACGGCAGGCGTACGGCGTCGTCGGTGCCGTCGAAGGACAGCGCGCTGCCGCGGACACCGGCCGTCCGCCCGGCACCGCCGAGCACGGCCGCCGGCTTGGCGCCCGCCGCGGCGTCACGGGTGGTCGGGTCGGCGCCCCGGCGGGGTTTCAGCCAGTCCTCGGTGAAGCGGGCGAAGCGGATCTCGTCACGGGCGTCGACCGCCCCGCCCTCGTACAGCAGGCCGACCGTCGAGCCGTCGACCGCCGCCATGTCGGAGTAGCCGGACCAGTCGGTGGTGACGACCGTGCCCCGGTCCACGCTCTCCCAGGTGCGCCCGCCGTCGTAGGAGGAGCGGACCATCATGGTGCGGCGGCGGTCGGGGTCGGCCGGGGCCGACAGCAGCATCCGGTCTCCGAGGCGCAGCGTGGCGCCCTGGACCTGCGGGGTGTAGAGGTCCGGGAGAGCGCGGAAGGGCGTGGCGAAGCTGTCGCCGCCGTCGAGGCTGAAGGTCTGGGCCCGGTGGCCGAGGTCGGTGCCGTCCTGTTCCCGTCCGCTGACGAGGAGGGCGCCGTCGGCGCGTTCGGTGAGCGTCACCTCGGACGGCTTCTGCCGGAACGTGCCGTCCTGCGCTATGGGCCAGGTGTCCGTGGCGCCGACCCGCCAGGAGTCGCCGCCGTCGTCGCTGACGATGAGCGCGGCGTGGTTCGCGGAGACGCGACTGCCGTTCCACGTCTCGGTGTTGACGCCGAAGACCAGCCGCCCGGCGTGCTCGCCGCGGGTCAGCTGGATGCCGTGCACGGGGCCCGTGGCGTACCAGGAGTTCCAGTGGTCGGGGAGGATCTGGTCGCTCAGGTCGCGCGGCCGGGACCAGGTGCGGCCGTCGTCGTCGCTGTACTGCAGGTGCGGGGTGCGGTCGCAGGGGATCTGGCAGTTCCCGGCGTCCGTGCGGCCGGTGTTGTACGTCTCGGCCAGCAGGATGCGGCCGGTCCTGCGGTCCACCAAGGGCGCGGGGTTGCCGTGCGTGTCGCCGGCGCCCTCGTTGACGACCTGGAGCGGGCCCCAGGTGCGGCCGCCGTCGGTGGAGCGCTTGAGGACGATGTCGATGTCGGCGGCGTCACCGCAGTTGAGGACCCGGCCCTCGGCGAAGGCGAGCAGCGTGCCGGACGTGGTCCGCACGATCGCCGGGATCCGGAAGCAGGCGTAACCCGGGTCCTGGGAGGCCTTGAAGAGGACCTGCTGCTCGAACTCCGGTAACGCCGTGGTGGGCCGGGCGTGGGCCGGACCGGTGGGCGCGAGGAGGGCCGCGGCGGCGAGAGCGGCTGTCAGGGTGGATCTCAGACGGGTACGAAGACTTGACGGCATGGTGCGACCTGCCCTTCATGCGTCTGTCGGCTGGACCACCGGGACGTGCGAACAGACATCCGGTCATCCGGACATCCCACGTCCAATGTGTGGGCCACAGACGGTACTTGGCTTCACAGACCCCCCACAAGGAGCGTGCGTCAGGGGATCAGTACGACCTTTCCGAGGTTGGAGCGCGCCTCGATCTCCCCGTGTGCCTTCGCCGCGTCCTCCAGGGCGAACTCCCCGTGCACGACGGGCCGGATCTCTCCCGCGGCGAACAGCCGCCACAGCTCCTCGCGCCACAGCTCGTACAACTCCGGCTTCCCGCGGGCGATCCGGGCCATCTGGAACCCGATCACCGACTTGGCGCCCACGAGCAGGTCGTACGCCCGGATCGTGCCGCCGCCCGAGCTGTACGCCACGAGCCGCCCCTCCGGGGCGAGTGCGGCGAGGGCCGGGGTGAGCAGCTCGCCGCCGACCGCGTCCAGGGCGTAGTCGACGGGGGTGCCCCAGCTGTCGTCGCCGTACGCGACGACGTGGTCGGCGCCGAGGCCGCGGACGAAGTCGGCCTTGGCCGGGTCGGAGACGGCTCCCACGACGCGTCCGGCGCCGCGGGTCCGGGCCAGTTGCACGGCCAGGTGGCCGACGCCGCTCGCCGCCGCCGTGACCAGGGCCGCCTCGCCCGGCTCGGGGCGCGCCGCCTCCAGGGCGCCGAGGGCGACCAGGCCGCTGCGGACCAGGGCGACCGCGTCGACGGCGCCGGCGCCTGCCGGGACCGGGGAGGCCATGGCCTCGTGCAGCAGTGCGAAGTCGGCGTAGCCGTGGCCGAAGCAGAGCCCCGTCACCCGGTCGCCGGTGCCGAAGCGGGTCACGCCCTCGCCGACCGCCGTGACCTCCCCGGCGATCTCGCCGCCGAGCGGGACCGGCTCGGCCGCCTCGGTGACCTTGCGCACCACCGGGAGCGTGACGCCGATCGCCTCCGCGCGCACGAGCAGCTCTCCGGGGCCGGGCTCGGGGACCGGTGCCTCCTCGACGAACAGGGGGCCGCCTCGGGATTCGTAGCGGACGCGGCGCATCGCACCTCCGGGGTCGTCGGTGATCCCAACACACTCGTCGGGCATCCCAACGGATTCGTTGGGATGCCCAACGGTATAGGACGATCATAGGGAGAACCAACGATTTCTTGGTTAGGCTGCGGCCATGTCGGAAGCCCCCCTCCCCGCGATCCGCTCCCTGCCCAGCTGGCTCCTCGGCCGCGCCGCCGCCCGGGGCCGCGCCCTGGTGGCCGAGGCGCTGGCCGAGCAGGACATGCGGATGTGGCACCACGTGGTGCTGTCCGCCGTCCGCGACCTCGGGCCCGTCGCCCAGGCCGACCTCGGCCGCGGGATCCGGCTGGACCCCAAGGACCTGGTCGGCATCCTCGACGACCTCCAGGCGGCCGGCCTGGTCGTCCGCGAGCCGGACCCGAAGGACCGCCGCAAGAACGCGGTGTCCCTCACCGCTCGGGGAGCCCGGCTGCTGAAGCGCTGCGAGAGGGCGGCCCGCGCCGCCAACGACGAACTGCTCGCGCCCCTGACACCGGCCGAACGCGAGCAGTTCACGGGCATGCTGCTGCGGATATCCGGCACGGCCGACTAGGCGCCGCGCCCCGGGCAGGCCGAGACGGGGCCCCTGCGGCGCAGGGGGCGCTCCCCGCCGGTCGGGGCCCCGCCGCCGTGCAGCGGGACGAACCTGCTCAGCCCTGGGCGGCCGCGGCCCGCAGAGCGATGCGGTCCTCACCCGCGTACACGTTCATGGAGGCGCCCCGCAGGAAGCCCACCAGCGTCAGGCCCGTCTCGGCGGCCAGGTCCACCGCCAGCGACGACGGCGCCGACACCGCCGCCAGGACCGGGATGCCGGCCATCACGGCCTTCTGCGCCAGCTCGAAGGAGGCCCGGCCCGACACGAGCAGGACCGCCCGCGACAGCGGCAGCCCCCCGTTCTGCAGGGCCCGGCCGACCAGCTTGTCGACCGCGTTGTGCCGGCCCACGTCCTCCCGGACGTCCAGCAGCTCGCCCTCCTCGGAGAACAGGGCCGCCGCGTGCAGGCCCCCCGTCCGGTCGAAGACCCGCTGGGCGGCGCGCAGCCGGTCGGGCAGGCTCGCCAGCAGTTCGGGGGTGACCCGGACCGGCGGGGTGTCGGCGATGGGCCAGCGGGCCGTGGTGCGCACCGCGTCCAGCGAGGCCTTGCCGCACAGCCCGCAGGAGGAGGTCGTGTAGACGTTCCGCTCCAGGGTGATGTCGGGGATCACTACCCCCGGGGCCGTCTGCACGTCGACCACGTTGTACGTGTTCGAGCCGTCTGTCGTCGCCCCGGCGCAGTAGACGATGTTCCGCAGGTCCCGCTGCCCGCCCAGCACGCCCTCGCTCACCAGGAAGCCCGCCGCCAGCGCGAAGTCGTCGCCGGGGGTGCGCATGGTGATCGCCAGGGGCTTGCCGTTCAGCCGGATCTCCAGGGGTTCCTCGGCGACGAGCGTGTCCGGGCGGCTCGAGACGGCCCCGTCCCGGATGCGGAGCACCTTGCGTCGTTCCGTGACTCGTCCCATGTCCTGATCAGCCCCGGTTCTGTACGTGCTGGTAGCCGAAGCGGCCCTTGATGCAGAGGTTGCCGTGGGTCACCGGGTTGTCGTGCGGCGAGGTGACCTTCACGATCTCATTGTCCTGCACGTGCAGCGTCAGGTTGCAGCCCACTCCGCAGTACGCGCACACCGTCGTCGTCTCCGTCTGCTTCGACTCGTCCCACGCACCCGCCGCGCGCATGTCGAACTCCGACTTGAAGGACAGCGCGCCCGTCGGGCACACCTCGATGCAGTTGCCGCAGTACACGCACGCCGAGTCGGTCAGCGGCGCGTCGTGCTCCACCGCGATCCGGGCGTCGAAACCGCGCCCCGCGACCGAGATCGCGAAGGTGTTCTGCCACTGGTCGCCGCAGGCGTCCACGCACTTGTAGCAGAGGATGCACTTGTCGTAGTCGCGCACGTACAGCTCGTTGTCGACCTTCGGCTCCTCGTTGAGCCGGGCCGCGTCCGGGCCGAAGCGGTCCGGCTTCGCCTCGTACTCCTTCAGCCACTCGGCGACCCGGGGCGTGGTCGACAGGTCGACGGAGGACGCTAGCAGCTCCAGGACGATCTTCCGGCTGTGCCGGGCGCGCTCGGTGTCCGTGCGGACCTCCATGCCCGGCTCGGCCTTGCGGGAGCAGGCCGGGACGAGCGTCCTGGACCCCTCGACCTCGACGACACAGACCCGGCAGGCGTTCTTCGGCCGCAGGGTGTCGCCCTCGCACAGGGTCGGGATGTCCTTGCCCGCCGCCCGGCAGGCGTCGAGGATCGTCGAGCCCTCGGGGACCCGGGTCTCCTGCCCGTCGAGGGTGAACTCCAGCAGCCGGCGCGGGATCCCCAGCGGTGTGACGGTCATTCGTACGCCCCCAGACGGTCGATGGCGGATTCCACGGCGTTCCAGGCGGTCTGCCCGAGACCGCAGATCGAGGCGTCCCGCATCGCGCGGCCGACCTCCCTGAGCAGGGCGATGTCGCCCGCGGCGGCGGCACCCGTGCGCTCCGCGATCCGGTGCAGCGCCTCCTCCTGCCGCACGGTCCCGACCCGGCAGGGCACGCACTGCCCGCACGACTCGTCCCGGAAGAACTCGGCGATGCGCAGCAGCAGCCGGGGGAGGGGCACGGTGTCGTCGAAGGCCATGACGACCCCCGAGCCCAGGGTCGTGCCGGCCTCGCGCGTGCCCTCGAAGGTGAGCGGGATGTCCAGCTCGTCGGCCCGGACGAAACCGCCGGCCGCGCCGCCGAGCAGCACCGCCCGCAGCCCGTCCCGCACCCCGGCGAGCGCGAGCAGCTCACCGAGGGTCGCGCCGAACGGCAGCTCGTAGACACCGGGCCGCTCCACGGACCCGGACACGCAGAACAGCTTGGGCCCGGTGGACCGCTGGGTGCCGATCGCCGCGTACGCCGGGGCGCCCATGGTCAGGATCGGCAGGACGTTGACCAGCGTCTCGACGTTGTTCTCCACCGTCGGCCTGCCGAACAGGCCCTTCTCCACCGGGAACGGCGGCTTGGAGCGGGGCTCGCCGCGGTAGCCCTCGATGGAGTTGAACAGGGCCGTCTCCTCACCGCAGATGTAGGCGCCCGCGCCGCGCCGGATCTCGATGTCGAAGGCGTAGCCCTGGCCGAGGACGTCGTCGCCGAGCAGCCCGCGCGCGCGTGCCTGGGCGATGGCGTGCTCCAGGCGGTGCAGCGAGCGCGGGTACTCGCCGCGCAGGTAGAGGTAGCCCCGGTGGGCGCCCGTGGCGTACCCGGCGATCGTCATCGCCTCGATCAGCGCGTACGGGTCGCCCTCCATCAGCACCCGGTCCTTGAAGGTGCCGGGCTCCGACTCGTCGGCGTTGCAGACGAGGTAGTGCGGATGGTCCGGCTGGGACGCCGTGGCCTGCCACTTGCGTCCGGTGGGGAAGGCGGCGCCGCCGCGCCCGACCAGGCCTGAGTCGGTGACCTCGCGGATGACCCCCGCCGGACCGAGCTCGAAGGCCCGGCGCAGGGCCGTGTAGCCGCCGTGGGCGCGGTAGTCGTCCAGGGACGCCGGGTCGACCACGCCGACGCGGTGCAGCAGCATCAGGCCGTCCTGGCCGGCCTGGGGCACCGCCAGCGCGGCCGGGGGCTCCTCCGGCGCCGAGTCCGGGGCGCTCGCGGCGAGGACGGCCTCCTCGACGGTCGCCGGAGCCGACACCGCCGTACGGACCGGGTCACCGGCCTTGACCGCGAGTGCCGCCGGGGCGCGTTCGCACAGGCCCAGGCACGGGCTGCGCTCCACGCTCACCCCGCTGCCCGGGCCCAGCCGCTCCTCGATCCCCGCGCACAGCTGCGGCGCCCCGGCCGCCGCGCACGCCAGGTCCGTGCACACGTGCAGCACGGTCGCCGGGCGCGGTTTGACGGAGAACATGGCGTAGAAGGTGGCGACCCCGTACGCCTCCGCCGGTGGCACCGTCAGCCGCCGGCACAGGTAGTCCAGGGCGCCGTCGCTGATCCAGCCGACCCGGTCGTTGATCGCGTGCAGCCCCGGCAACAGCAGGTCACGGCGGTCGCGGGCCGCACGCCCGCCCCGGGCCCACCTCAGGTCCGCGTCGGAACGGTCGGCGCCCTCCCAGGAGGACTCCGGTGGCCCGAGCAGGGCGTCGACGGCCGCCCGTTCCTCGTCCGTCGGTTTGCTGTCGCCGAAGTGCAGGTCCACGGTGCGTCACCCCACGATGGTCGCGATGGGCAGCTTCTCGATCCGGATCGCCGACGCCTTGAACTCCGCCGTCCCCGCGATCGGGCAGTTCGCCTCGATCGTCAGCTGGTTGGTGTCCACCTCGTCGGGGAAGTGCATGGTCATGAAGGCGAGCCCGGGCCGCAGCGCCGGGTCCACCCACACCGGTGCGGTCACCGACCCGCGCCGCGAGGTGACCTGGACCTCCTCGCCGACGACCACCCCGTAGCGCTCGGCGTCCTCCGGGGACAGCTCGATGTACTCGCCGCGCCGCAGCGGGGAGGCGTAACCGCCGCTCTGCACACCGGTGTTGTACGAGTCGAGCCGCCGCCCGGTGGTGAGCCGGATCGGGTACCGCTCGTCGGTGAGGTCCACGGGCGGGTCGTGCTGCACGATCCCGAACGGCGCGAGCCGGCCGCGTTTCGCGGGGTCGGGGTCCCACAACCTGCCGTGCAGGTACGTCGGTTCCAGTCCGTCCGTGCTGGGGCAGGGCCACTGGATGCCCTGGTGCTCCTCCAGCCGCTCGTACGTCATGCCGTAGTGGTCGGGGGAGACGGACCGCAGCTCGTTCCACACGGTCTCGGCGTCGGCGTACTTCCAGTCGTGGCCGAGGCGGGCCGCGAGGTCGCAGATGATGTCGATGTCCTCGCGGGCCTCGCCGGGCGGGGTGACGGCCTTGCGGACGCGCTGGACGCGGCGCTCGCTGTTGGTGGTCGTGCCCTCGGTCTCCGCCCAGCCGGCCGTGGCGGGCAGGACGACGTCCGCCAGCTCGGCCGTCTTCGTGAGGAAGATGTCCTGCACGACCAGGAAGTCGAGCGCCTTCAGCCGCCGCACGGCCTGCTCGCTGTCGGCCTCCGACTGGGCCGGGTTCTCGCCGATGCAGTAGACGGCCTTGAGCGAGCCGTCCTCCATCGCCTCGAACATCTCCGTGAGGTTCAGGCCGTAGTGCGGCTGGATGACGGTGTCCCAGGCCGACTCGAACTTCAGCCGCGTGTCCGGGTCGAGGATGTCCTGGAAGCCGGGCAGGCGGTTGGGGATCGCGCCCATGTCACCGCCGCCCTGCACGTTGTTCTGCCCGCGCAGCGGCTGCAGGCCGGAGCCGTAGCGGCCGACGTGCCCGGTGAGCAGGGACAGGTTGATCAGGGCGCGGACGTTGTCGGTGCCGTTGTGGTGCTCGGTGATGCCGAGCGTCCAGCACAACTGGGCGCGCTCGGCCCGGGCGTAGGCGTGGGCCAGCTCCCGGATCGCCGCGGCCGGGACGCCCGTCACCTTCTCGGCGAGCGACAGCGTCCAGGGCTCGACCAGCGCCTTGTACTCCTCGAAGCCGGTGGTGGCGCGCTCGATGAACGCCTCGTTGGCGAGCCCCGCGTGGATGATCTCGCGGCCGATCGCGTGCGCCATCGGGATGTCCGTGCCGACGTTCAGCCCGAGCCAGCTCTCCGCCCACTCGGCGGTCGACGTCCGGCGCGGATCGACCGCGTACATCCGGGCGCCGTTCCTGATCCCCTTCAGCACGTGCTGGAAGAAGATCGGGTGCGCGAAGCGGGCGTTGGAGCCCCACATCACGATGACGTCGGTGTGCTCGATCTCCTCGTACGACGACGTCCCGCCGCCCGACCCGAACGCCGCCGACAGCCCGGCCACGCTCGGGGCGTGGCAGGTGCGGTTGCAGGAGTCGACGTTGTTGGTGCCCATGACGACCCGGGCGAACTTCTGCGCGACGTAGTTCATCTCGTTCGTCGCCCGGGCGCAGGAGAACATGCCGAACGCGTCGCGGTTGCGGGCCAGTCCACGGGACGCGCGGTCCAGGGCCTCCTCCCAGCTCGCCCGGCGGAAGGGCTCGTCGCGCGAGTCCCTCACCAGCGGATGGGTGAGCCGTGTGTAGGTCTTCGGGGTTCGATCGCGTTTGCTCATGCGGCGCTCCTCAGCGCGAGCAGGTCCGAGATGGCGTGCACGGTGCGCAGGGTGGGCACGTCCACGCCGGTGATCTCCGCCAGCTCGACGACCGCCGCGAGCAGCACGTCGAGTTCGAGCGGCTTGCCGCGCTCCAGGTCCTGGAGCGTGGAGGTGCGGTGGTCGCCGACCCGCTCGGCACCCGCGAGCCGGCGCTCGATGGAGACGCCGACCTCGCAGCCCAGGGCGTTCGCCACCGCCAGCGTCTCGGTCATCATGACCTCGATGACCCTGCGGGTGCCGCCGTGCAGGCACATCTGCCGCATGGTCGCGCGGGCCAGCGCGCTGATCGGGTTGAAGGAGATGTTGCCGAGCAGCTTGACCCAGATGTCGCCCCGCAGGTCCGGTTCGACCGGGCACTTCAGGCCGCCCGCCTGCATGGCCTCGGAGAATGCCAGGCACCGCCCGGACAGGCTGCGGTCGGGCTCGCCGATCGAGAACCGCGTGCCCTCCAGGTGCCGTATGATCCCGGGCCCTTCCAGCTCGGTCGCCGCGTAGACGACACAGCCGACGGCCCGTTCGGGCGCGAGCACCGCACTGACCGCGCCGTCCGGGTCCACGCTCTCGATGCGGTGGCCGTCGTACGGGCCGCCGTGCCGGTGGAAGTACCACCAGGGAATGCCGTTCTGGGCCGCCACGACGGCCGTGGTGTCGTGCAGCAGCGGCGCGATCAGCGGCCCGCACGCCGCGTACGCGTTGGCCTTCAGGCCCAGGAAGACGTAGTCGACCGGGCCGACCTCGGCCGGGTCGTCGGTCGCGTGGGGGTGCGCGGTGAAGTCGCCGCGTGGGCTGCGCACCCGGACTCCGTGCTGCCTCATGGCCGCCAGATGCGGTCCACGGGCGATGAGATGCACGTCGGCGCCCGCGCGGTGGAGCGCGGCGCCGACGTAGGCGCCGATGGCACCGGCGCCGAGAACTGCGACTTTCACGGGAACACTCCGTTCGGTTTGAGGGATACCGCGGAGGTGACTGCCGAAGGGCGGCCGTGCGACTGGTGTCCGGCTCGCGCACGGCTTGTGTCGACGAAATATTGTCTACAGTATGGAGGTTGGGGCGGCAAGGGTCCGTACGCCGACCGTTCGGCGCATGCCGGATACCGCTCATCGCATACGGTCGACGCGCCGCCTTCTCAACTGCCGTGCGGATCCCTACCGTCCGGGGTTCATGAGTCCCCCCGTCGCGCCGCCGGGCTGGAGCCGCTGGCTCGTCCCGCCCGCCGCTCTCTCCGTACACCTCTCCATCGGCCAGGCCTACGCCTGGAGCGTGTTCAAACCGCCGCTCGAGTCCGCGCTCGGCCTCAGCGGCACGCAGAGCGCCCTGCCCTTCCAGCTGGGCATCGTCATGCTGGGCCTGTCCGCCGCGTTCGGCGGCACGCTCGTGGAGCGCAAGGGCCCGCGCTGGGCGATGACCGTCGCCCTGGTCTGCTTCTCCTCCGGCTTCCTGCTCTCCGCGCTGGGCGCCGCCCTGGAGCAGTACTGGCTCATCGTGTTCGGCTACGGCTTCGTCGGCGGCGTCGGCCTCGGCATCGGCTACATCTCGCCCGTCTCCACCCTGATCAAGTGGTTCCCGGACCGGCCCGGCATGGCCACCGGCATCGCCATCATGGGCTTCGGCGGCGGCGCGCTCATCGCCTCGCCCTGGTCGGCGCAGATGCTGGAGTCGTTCGGGTCCGACAGCTCCGGCATCGCGCTCGCCTTCCTCGTGCACGGGCTGTCGTACGCCGTCTTCATGTTGCTGGGTGTGCTTCTGGTCAGGGTCCCGCGTGCTGCCCCAGGGGCGCGGGGAACGGCGCGACAAGCCCTCACCGGCCCGCAGGTCTCCGCGAACCAGGCCATCCGCACCCCGCAGTTCTGGCTCCTGTGGATCGTGCTCTGCATGAACGTCACCGCGGGCATCGGCATCCTGGAGAAGGCCGCGCCGATGATCACGGACTTCTTCGCGGACACCTCCACACCGGTCTCGGTGACCGCCGCAGCAGGCTTCGTCGCGCTGCTGTCCGCGGCGAACATGGCGGGCCGCATCGGCTGGTCGTCGACGTCCGACCTGATCGGCCGCAAGAACATCTACCGCGTCTATCTCGGCGTCGGCGCCCTGATGTACGCCCTCATCGCCCTGTTCGGCGACTCCTCCAAGCCGCTGTTCATCCTGTGCGCGCTGGTGATCCTCTCCTTCTACGGCGGCGGATTCGCGACCGTTCCGGCCTATCTGAAGGACCTGTTCGGCACGCACCAGGTCGGGGCCATCCACGGGCGGCTGCTCACCGCCTGGTCCACGGCCGGGGTCCTCGGCCCGCTGATCGTGAACTGGATCGCCGACCGGCAGGAGGAGGCGGGCAGGCACGGCGCGTCCCTGTACGGGCTGTCGTTCGTCATCATGATCGGGCTGCTCGTCGTCGGCTTCGTCGCCAACGAACTCGTCCGGCCCGTCCACCCGCGTCACCACATCCCGGCACCGAAGGAGGCCGCGCATGTCGAGCCCCAGCAGTCAGAGTCCGCCTAGCCCGGACCGGCGGTGGCTCATCGCCTTCGCCTGGACGTGGGTGGGCGTGCCGCTCGCCTACGGGCTGTACGAACTGGTCCGCAAGGCGACGCAGCTGTTCACCGGCTAGGTGTTCGACGGCTTGCCGGGTGTCCGGGGCGCTGACGGAAGCTGACAACGCGGGCGGCCGTTTCCTGTCGCCTTGGCTGCCGTCGTACCCGCGAGTCACTGATCAGACTGGTGGATCCGCTACCCAAGGCAACGAGGGGGACCTGCCCACATGAACGGCTCGCGCATCGCCGCCGTCGGCCACTACCAGCCCGCCAAGGTGCTCACGAACGAGGACCTGGCGGGCCTGGTGGACACCAGTGACGAGTGGATCAGGAGCCGGGTGGGGATCCGTACCCGCCACATCGCGGGCCCCGACGAACCGGTCGACGAACTGGCGGCGCACGCCGCCGCCAAGGCCCTCGCGGGCGCCGGACTGGCCCCGGCCGACATCGACCTGGTGCTGGTCGCCACCTCCACCGCCGTCGACCGCTCGCCCAACACGGCCGCCCGGGTCGCGGCCCGCCTCGGCATCCCGCAGGCCGCCACCATGGACCTCAACGTCGTGTGCGCCGGCTTCACCCACGCCCTCGCCACCGCCGACCACGCCGTCCGCGCGGGGGGCGCGAGCCGGGTGCTGGTCATCGGCGCCGACAAGATGTCCGAGGTGACCGACTGGAGCGACCGCACCACGTGCGTGCTCGTCGGGGACGGGGCCGGAGCCGCGGTGGTCGAGGCCGCCGCCGAGCCCGCCATCGGGCCGGTGCTGTGGGGGTCCGTGCCCGAGATGGGCAACGCCGTGCGGATCGAGGGGACGCCGCCGCGCTTCGCCCAGGAGGGGCAGAGCGTCTACCGCTGGGCGACCACACAGCTGCCGCCCATCGCGCGCCGGGCGTGCGAGCGGGCCGGACTGGAGCCCGCGGACCTCGCCGGGGTCGTGCTGCACCAGGCGAACCTGCGCATCATCGAACCCCTCGCCGAGAAGATCGGCGCCGTGAACGCCGTCGTCGCGCGCGACGTCACCGAGTCCGGCAACACCTCGGCCGCGAGCATCCCGCTGGCCCTCTCCAAGCTGGTCGAGCGGGGCGAGGTCTCGACGGGCGACCCGGTCCTGCTGTTCGGGTTCGGCGGGAACCTCTCCTACGCCGGACAGGTCGTCCGCTGCCCCTGAGCCCCGCCGCTCCGTCGGTTCCGCTGGCTCCGCCGCGGTGTGACGCGGTCAACTCCCCGAAGCGCTGGTCCCTGTGAGCCGTAGACTGTAGACGAAAGACAATCGATACTGACTCTGCGGCGACACCGGATTCCGCCGCGCTGTGCAGGGCCCTGCCGAGGAGGGGGACCGCGATGCTGTCGACAGGCCTGCCCCAGGGGGCGGTACCCAAGCTGGAACGCCCGGGTCCGCTGCGCGACCGTGTGTACGAGGCACTGCTCGAACTCATCACCACCCGTGCGCTCCAGCCCGGCCAGCACCTCGTCGAGAGCGAGCTCGCGGGACATCTCGGGGTCTCCCGGCAGCCGGTGCGCGAGGCGCTGCAGCGGCTCAACACCGAGGGGTGGGTCGATCTGCGGCCCGCCCAGGGCGCGTTCGTGCACGAGCCGACGGAGGAGGAGGCCGACCAGCTCCTCACGGTCCGTACGCTGCTGGAGGCCGAGGCGGCCCGGCTCGCGGCGGCGTGCGCCGACAGCGCGGGCATCGCCGCCCTGGAGGCGCTGTGCGCGGAGGGCGAGCAGGCCGTCGAGGCCGACGACGTGGACGGGGCCGTCGCCATGAACGCCCGCTTCCACGCCAAGATCATGGAGCTGGCGGGCAACGCCGTCCTCGCCGAACTGGCCGCCCAGGTCGACCGGCGCGTGCGCTGGTACTACACGCCGGTGGCCCGCCAGCGCGGCCACCAGTCCTGGATCGAACACCGCGAACTCATCGCGGCGGTCGCCGCCCGGGACGAGCAGCGGGCGACCCAGCTGATGCGTGAACACACCGAGCACACACGACGGTCGTACCACGCGCGCGCCCGCTCCTGAGGCCTTCACCGGGCGCGGGCCGCACCGGCGTCGGTGCGGCCCGCGCCCGTCAGCACCGCCTGGGTCTGTGTCGTCTGGCCCACCAGAGTGCCGCTCTCGTCGCGCAGGTCCGTCCGGACCGCGATGAAGGAGCGGCCCACGTGCACGGGGTGCGCCTCGGCGCGGACGGTGCCCGACTGCACGGCGCGGAAGAAGTTCGTCTTCGACTCGACCGTCGAGGTGCTCGCGCCCGGCGGCAGATTGAGGAACGCGCACACCGCGCCGGCCGTGTCGGCCAGTGCCATCAGCGCGCCGCCGTGCAGGACGCCACCCACCGTGCACAACTCCGGGGTCCAGGCGAGCGCGGCCTCGACCCGCGCGGGGGCGGCCTCCTCCAGGGCGATGCCCAGCTCACCGGCGAAGGGCACCGCCCGCAACAGGGCTTCCAGGGCAGGGGCGTCGGACATTCGGGACCTCCCGACAGGGCGACCAGGACGAGGGCCCAGCCTGACCCGGGCCCGCACCCACGGTCGATTACCTGCGAGGTAAGGGCCGCACTCCTCGCCTTTGTCCTGTGAGTGGAAAAAGTAGGGGGCAATTCCTGCGCGACTTCTTCCCACCCTCGGCAGCCGCTGCTACGTTCCCTCCGAAAGCAAGCCACCGATGTGGCGGAAAACCGGCGCGCACAGGCCGATCGAGGCGGGGAGGGGCTCGTGAGACGCATGACCGCACGACCCGGGAACGCCCATCAGGCCCGACTACTCAAGCTGTTGCGCGACGGCGGCCCCAACTCCCGTGCCCAGCTGGGCGACCAGGTCGACCTCTCGCGGTCCAAGCTCGCCGTGGAGGTGGACCGGCTGCTGGAGACGGGGCTGGTCGTGGCCGACGGTCTCGCCGCCTCGCGCGGTGGCCGCCGCAGCCACAACATCCGGCTCAACCCCGAGCTCCGGTTCCTCGGCGTCGACATCGGCGCGACCTCGGTCGACGTCGCCGTCACCAACGCCGAGCTGGAGACCCTCGGGCACATCAACCACCCCATGGACGTGCGCGAAGGCCCGGTCGCGGTCTTCGAGCAGGTCCTGGCCATGGCCGCGAAACTGAGGGCCTCCGGGCTCGCGGAGGGGTTCGACGGCGCCGGCATCGGCGTCCCCGGGCCGGTCCGCTTCCCCGAGGGCATCCCGGTCGCACCGCCGATCATGCCCGGCTGGGACGGCTTCCCCGTGCGGGAGGCGCTCAGCCAGGAACTCGGCTGCCCGGTCATGGTCGACAACGACGTGAACCTGATGGCGATGGGGGAGCAGCACGCGGGCGTCGCCCGCACCGTCGCCGACTTCCTCTGCGTCAAGATCGGCACCGGCATCGGCTGCGGCATCGTCGTCGGCGGTGAGGTCTACCGCGGTACGACGGGCAGCGCCGGCGACATCGGGCACATCCAGGCCGTGCCCGACGGACGTCCCTGTGCCTGCGGCAACCGGGGCTGCCTGGAGGCCCACTTCAGCGGGGCGGCCCTCGCCCGCGACGCCCTGGAGGCCGCCCAGCAGGGCCTCTCGGCCGAACTGGCCTCGCGACTGGAGACGAACGGCGGCCTCACCGCCGTCGACGTCGCCGCCGCGGCCGCCGCGGGCGACGCCACCGCGCTGGAGCTGATCCGCGAGGGCGGCAACCGCACCGGCCAGGTCATCGCCGGCCTGGTCAGCTTCTTCAACCCGGGCCTGGTGGTGATCGGCGGCGGGGTGACCGGCCTCGGCCATACCCTGCTCGCCGCGATCCGCACCCAGGTCTACCGCCAGTCCCTGCCGCTCGCGACCGGCAACCTGCCCATCGTCCTGGGCGAACTGGGACCCGCCGCCGGCGTCACCGGCGCGGCCCGGCTCATCAGCGACCACCTGTTCTCACCCGCGTAAGCGCACTTCAGCACGTCGGCACCACGCTTTCGGTCCGAGCCCTGCTCTGCCCTGCCCTGAACCGGCCCGCACGCCTGCCAAGGGGACCTCATGGCACCAGAACCACCGCTGCTCAGCATGTCCGGCATCACCAAGTCGTTCCCCGGAGTCCGGGCCCTCGACGGCGTCGACCTCGACGTCGTGGCCGGCGAGGTGCACTGCCTGCTCGGCCAGAACGGCGCCGGCAAGTCGACCCTCATCAAGGTCCTGGCCGGCGCCCACCAGCCCGACACCGGCCGCCTGCGCTGGCGCGGCGAGGACGTCACCCTCCGCTCGCCGATCTCCGCCATGCGCCTCGGCATCGCGACCATCTACCAGGAACTCGACCTGGTGGAGCATCTGTCGGTCGCCGAGAACGTCCACCTGGGACACGAGCCGACCACCGCCGGCTTCGTCGTCCGGGGCAAGGCGGCGAAGGAGTCGACGGCCGCCCTGCTCAAGCGGCTCGGCCACGCCGAGATCGACCCGGGCCGGCTCGTCGGCGAGCTGTCGGCGGCGCAGCAGCAGATCGTGTCGATGGCCCGGGCCCTCTCGCACGACGTGCGGCTCATCGTGATGGACGAGCCGTCCGCCGCCCTCGACCCGGACGAGGTCGACAACCTCTTCCGCATCGTCGGCGACCTGACCGCCGCCGGAGTCGCCGTCGTCTATATCTCGCACCGCCTGGAGGAGATCCGCCGCATCGGCGACCGGGTCACCGTCCTGAAGGACGGCCGGGCCGTGGCGAACGGGCTCCCGGCGAAGTCGACCCCGACCCGTGAGGTCGTCGCCCTGATGACCGGCCGCAACGTCGAGTACGTCTTCCCCGACCGGCCCGTCGCCCCGCCGTCCGGGGAGCCTGTGCTGAAGGTTCAAGGGCTGTCCCGCCAGGGCGAGTTCGAGACGCTCGACCTGGAGGTACGGCCGGGCGAGATCGTGGGCCTCGCCGGACTCGTCGGCTCGGGCCGCTCCGAGATCCTGGAGACCGTCTACGGCGCCCGTAAACCGACGAGCGGTCAGGTGCTGGTCGACGGCCGGGCGTTGAAGCCCGGCAGCGTCCGGGCCGCCGTAAGGGCCGGGCTCGGGCTCGCCCCCGAGGAGCGCAAGGCGCAGGCCCTGCTGATGCTGGAGTCCGTCACCCGCAACGTGTCGGTCTCCTCCATGTCCCGCTTCTCGCGCGGCGGCTGGATCGACCGGGGCGCCGAACTCGGTGCCGCCCGGGCCGCCACCCGCGAGCTGTCGCTCAGGCCCGACAACCCGTCGGCGCCGGTGCGCACCCTGTCCGGCGGCAACCAGCAGAAGGCCGTCCTGGCCCGCTGGCTGCTGCGCGGCTGCAAGGTGCTGCTGCTCGACGAACCCACCCGAGGCGTCGACGTCGGCGCCCGCGCCGAGCTCTACGCGGTCATCCGCCGCCTCGCCGACGAGGGCCTCGCGGTGCTGCTGGTCTCCAGCGAGGTGCCCGAGGTGCTCGGCCTCGCCGACCGCGTCCTGGTGCTGCGCGAGGGCCGGGTCGTCCACACGGCACCCGCGCGCGAACTCGACGAACACCGCGTACTCGACCTGGTCATGGAAGGAAGCCCGGCGTCATGACGCAGCCCGTCTCCCCGCCCCGGGACAGCAGCACCGACAAGGTGCCCCAGGCGCAGCCCCCGGCCTGGCGCGCGGTACTGGTCCGCGCCGACGTCCGCACCCTCTCCCTGCTCGGCGTGCTCGCCGCGCTGGTCCTCATCGGCGGCATCACCAAACCCGACGAGTTCCTCGACACCCGCAACCTGCAACTCGTCCTCACCCAGGCGTCCGTCATCGGCGTCGTCACCGTCGGCATGACCTTCGTCATCGTCTCCGGCGGCATCGACCTGTCGGTCGGCGCGATCGTCGCCCTCGCCTCGGTGTGGGCCACCACCGTCGCCACGCAGGAGTACGGCTTCGCCGGGATCCTCTTCACGGCGGTCGTCGTCGGAGTCGGCTGCGGCCTGGTCAACGGGGTGCTCATCGCCTACGGCGCGATGGTGCCGTTCATCGCCACCCTCGCCATGCTCGCCTCCGCCCGCGGCCTCGCCCTGCAGATCACCGACGGCAAGACGCAGATCGTCACCGTGCCGTCCGTGCTCGACCTCGGCGAGCGCGACGCCTACGTGCTCGGCATCCCGCCGCTGGTCATGGTGTTCGCCGTCGTCACGGTCA
This sequence comes from Streptomyces sp. NPDC006140, assembly GCF_040628815.1. Lineage (NCBI taxonomy): Bacteria > Bacillati > Actinomycetota > Actinomycetes > Kitasatosporales > Streptomycetaceae > Streptomyces > Streptomyces sp. NPDC006140. The sequence continues at coordinate 192,986 of NZ_JBEXTS010000003.1, forward strand.
TCGGCTGGCTGGTCCTCAACCGCACCACCTTCGGCCGCCGCACGGTCGCCGTCGGCGGCAACCCGGAGGCCGCCCGGCTGGCCGGCATCGACGTCCGCCGCCAGCGGCTCTACCTCTACCTGTTGTCCGGGCTGTGCTGCGGCATCGCCGCCTTCCTGCTGATCGTCCTGTCCGGCTCCGGGCAGAACACCAACGGCAACCTCTACGAACTCGACGCCATCGCCGCCGCCATCATCGGCGGCACCCTCCTCACCGGCGGCCGCGGCACCATCACCGGCTCCGTGCTCGGCGTCCTGATCTTCACCACGATCACCAACATCTTCGCCCTGAACAACCTGCAGAGCGACGTCCAGCAGATCGCCAAGGGAGCGATCATCGTCGCCGCCGTGCTGGTCCAGCGCCGTACCGCGAGCACGACCTGAGGGTCGCACCGCTCCCGCCAAGCACGACCTGAGGAAAGGGTTTCCCCGCCATGCCAGAGATCACGAGCCGCAGAGGACTGCTCTTCGGGGCCGCCGCCGTCTCCGCGGGCGCCCTCATCACGGGGTGCACCAGCAACGAGCCGTCCGAGTCGAAGGACGAGCCGGCCGGGAACAACCAGCCGGCCGCCGACGACAAGCCCGGCAAGCAGGTCACCATCGGCTTCGCCGGACCGCAGGCCGACCACGGCTGGCTCAACGCCATCAACGACAACGCCAAGAGCCGCGCCGAGAAGTACTCCGACGTCACCCTGGAGATCACCGAGGGTTCCAACGACACCGCCCAGCAGATCGGCCAGATCGAGACCCTCATCAACAAGAAGGTCGACGTCCTGGTCGTGCTCCCCGCCGACGGCAAGGCCCTCACCCAGGTCGGCCTGAAGGCGATGCGCGCGGGCATCCCGGTCGTCAACCTCGACCGGATCTTCAACACCCCGCAGGCGTACCGCTGCTGGATCGGCGGCGACAACTACGGCATGGGCCTCAACGCCGGGCATTACATCGGCGAGAAGCTCAAGGGGAAGGCGAACGCCCGCGTCATCGAACTCGCCGGCCTCGACAACCTGGAGCTGACCAAGCAGCGCACCCAGGGCTTCGACGACGCCCTGAAGAACTACCCCAACATCAAGAAGGTCGCCCGCCAGGCCGCCGAGTTCACCGTCGAGTCCGGGCAGGCCAAGATGGCCCAGCTGCTCCAGGCCCAGTCGAAGTTCGACGCGCTGTGGAACCACGACGACGACCAGGGCGTGGGCGCGCTGCGTGCCATCGAGCAGGCCGGGCGCGACGACTTCCTGATGGTCGGCGGCGCGGGCGCCCTGTCCGCCTTCCAGGCCATCAAGCAGGACGACGGCGTCCTCAAGGCGACGGTGCTGTACCCGCCGACCATGGCCGCCTCCGCGATCGACCTCGCCCGCGCCCTCGGGCAGGGCAAGGGCATCGGTGGCATGGCCGAGTTCGAGATCCCCGCCTCCATCACGCTCTACTCGGCCGTCGTCGACAAGACCAACGTCGACCAGTACATGCCCACCGGCTTCAAGTGATCCATCCCGCACCCCCCACGTGCGCCACCCCGACCAGGACGAGGAGGACACCCGTATGGGACAGCCGCAAGCGCCGTCAGATGGGACCGAGGCAGGCAAGCCACCCCTGCGCGTGGGGATGGTGGGCTACGCCTTCATGGGCGCCGCCCACTCCCAGGGCTGGCGCACCGCGGGCCGCGTCTTCGACCTGCCGCTGGACCCGGTGCAGGCCGTGATCTGCGGCCGGGACCGCTCCGCCGCGCAGGCGGCCGCCGACCGGCACGGCTGGGCGTCCGTCGAGACCGACTGGCGGGCCCTCGTCGAACGCGACGACATCGACCTCGTCGACATCTGCACCCCCGGCGACAGCCACGCCGAGATCGCGCTCGCCGCCCTGGCCGCAGGCAAGCACGTGCTGTGCGAGAAGCCGCTCGCCAACACCGTCGAGGAGGCCACCTCTATGGCCCGGGCTGCCGAGGAGGCCTACGGGCGGGGGCAGGTGGCGATGGTCGGCTTCAACTACCGCCGGGTGCCGGCCACCGCCCAGGCCCGCCGGATGGTCGCCGAGGGACGGCTCGGCAGGCTGCGGCACGTGCGCGTGACGTACCTCCAGGACTGGCTCGTGGACCCCGAGTTCCCGCTGACCTGGCGGCTGCGCAAGGAGCAGGCCGGGTCGGGCTCGCTCGGCGACCTGGGCGCGCACATCATCGACCTCGCGCAGTACCTCGTGGGGGAGCCGCTGGCCGGGGTCTCCGCGCTGACGGAGACCTTCGTCCGCGAGCGGCCGCTGCCCACCGGCGCCAGCAGCGGACTGTCCGCCGTCTCGGCGGCCGGCAAGGGCGAGGTCACCGTGGACGACGCGGCCCTGTTCACGGCCCGCTTCCCCTCCGGCGCGATCGCCTCCTTCGAGGCCACCCGCTACGCCACCGGCCGCAAGAACGCCCTGCGCATCGAGCTCAACGGCGAGCGCGGCTCGCTCGCCTTCGACCTGGAGCGGCTCAACGAGCTGTCCTTCCACGACGGCACCCAGCCGGGCGCGGAAGCCGGCTTCCGCCGCATCCTCGTCACCGAACCCGACCACCCCTACCTGGAGGCCTGGTGGCCGCCGGGCCACGGCCTCGGCTACGAGCACACCTTCGTCCACCAGGCCCGCGACCTCGTCCACGCCATCGCCGAGGGCCGCCGCCCCGAACCCTCCTTCACGGACGGGCTCCAGGTGCAGCGCGTGCTCGCCGCCGTGGAGGAGAGCGCCGAGAAGAACTCCGTCTACACCCCGATCGCGGTCTGAGGAGGCCCCTTTCCATGCCGCGCACCTTCACGCTCTTCACCGGCCAGTGGGCGGACCTGCCGCTGGAGGAGGTCTGCCGCCTGGCCCGCGACTTCGGCTACGACGGCCTCGAACTCGCCTGCTGGGGCGACCACTTCGAGGTCGACAAGGCGCTGAGCGACCCCTCGTACGTGGACTCCAGGCACCAGCTCCTCGACAAGTACGGCCTGAAGTGCTGGGCGATCTCCAACCACCTGGTCGGGCAGGCCGTCTGCGACGCCATCATCGACGAACGCCACCAGGCGATCCTCCCCGGGGCGATCTGGGGCGACGGCGACCCGGAAGGGGTCCGGCAGCGGGCCGCCGAACGCATGAAGGACACCGCGCGGGCCGCGGCCGCCTTCGGCGTCGACACCGTCATCGGCTTCACCGGCTCCGCCATCTGGCACCTCGTCGCCATGTTCCCGCCCGCGCCCGACGCGATGATCGAGCGCGGCTACCAGGACTTCGCCGACCGCTGGAACCCGATCCTCGACGTCTTCGACGCGGAGGGCGTGCGGTTCGCGCACGAGGTCCACCCCAGCGAGATCGCCTACGACTACTGGACGACCCAGCGGGCCCTCGAAGCCGTCGACCGGCGCCCCGCCTTCGGCCTCAACTTCGACCCCTCGCACTTCGTGTGGCAGGACCTCGACCCGGTCGGTTTCCTGTGGGACTTCCGCGACCGCATCTACCACGTCGACTGCAAGGAGGCCCGCAAACGCCTCGACGGACGCAACGGCCGGCTCGGCTCGCACCTGCCCTGGGGCGACCCGCGGCGCGGCTGGGACTTCGTCTCCGCCGGGCATGGCGACGTCCCCTGGGAGGACGTCTTCCGGATGCTGCGCTCCATCGACTACCAGGGCCCCGTCTCGGTCGAGTGGGAGGACGCCGGCATGGACCGGCTCCAGGGGGCGCCCGAGGCGCTGGCCCGCCTCAAGGCCTTCGACTTCGAGCCGCCCAGCGCGTCCTTCGACGCCGCGTTCAACAGCTGAACAGCGCGCCCGGCGCTGGTCGGGAGCGGGGACCGGCGGCATCGCCGATCCCCTCTCCGACCTGCCCGGATCCCGCTTTGTCCTGGGGCGGGAGAAAGTTCCACCGAGTCGCTCTCAAGGGGTGTTCGCCCCGGACGGACCCGGTTACCTTCCTTGATGTGTTCAGGACACACACACCTCCGGGGTGACGGCGCACCCCGGCGCCCGCACCGCACGTCTTCGTACCCACCCGTACGGCCCACCCGTTCCCGGAGGGACTTCGTGCACAGAACCAGCCTCAGAAGCACCCGCACCTCCAGACGCCCCAAACTGCGCACCACCGTCGCCCTGTTCACCGGCCTGCTCCTGGCCGTGGGCACCCCCGCCACCGTCGCGGGCGCCCACCCCCGTCACGCGGAGCACGACGAACCGGCGGCCGCCGAGGGCCAGTTCCAGCAGGTGCCGCTCGCCAAGGGCGAACCCGAGACGGGCGAGCCGATGTCGCTCGCCGTGCTCCCGGACCGCAGCGTCCTGCACACCTCGCGCGACGGCACGCTGCGCCTCACCGACCAGGGCGGCGTCACCAAGGTCGCCGGCAAGATCCCCGTCTACACCCACGACGAGGAAGGACTCCAGGGCGTCGGCGTCGACCCGGACTTCAAGAACAACCGGGCGATCTACCTGTACTACGCCCCGCCGCTCGACACCCCGGTCGGCGACGCCCCGGAGACCGGCACCGCCGAGGACTTCAAGAAGTTCGACGGCGTCAACCGCCTCTCCCGCTTCACCCTGAACGCCAACGGCACGCTGAACCTGGCCAGCGAGAAGAAGGTCATCGACGTCGCGGCCTCCCGCGGCACCTGCTGCCACGTCGGCGGCGACATCGACTTCGACGCCGACGGCAACCTCTACCTGTCGACCGGCGACGACACCAACCCCTTCGCCTCCGACGGCTACACGCCGATCGACGACCGGCCGAACCGCAACCCGGCCTTCGACGCCCGCCGCAGCTCCGCCAACACCAACGACCTGCGCGGCAAGATCCTGCGCATCAAGGTCGCCGCGGACGGCTCGTACACCATCCCGGAGGGCAACCTCTTCGCCCCGGGCACCGAGAAGACCCGCCCCGAGATCTACGCGATGGGCTTCCGCAACCCGTTCCGGATGAGCGTCGACGACAAGACCGGCATCGTCTACGTCGGCGACTACGGCCCCGACGCGGGCGCCGCCGACCCCAAGCGCGGCCCGGCGGGCCAGGTCGAGTTCGCCAAGGTGACCAAGGCGGCCAACTTCGGCTGGCCCTTCTGCACTGGCGACAACGACCCCTACGTCGACTACGACTTCGCCACCAAGGAGTCCGGCGAGACGTTCGACTGCGCCGCCCCGAAGAACACCTCCCCGCACAACACGGGCCTGGTCGACCTGCCGCCCGCGCAGGCCGCCTGGATCCCGTACGACGGCGGCTCCCTGCCCGAGTTCGGCGACGGCTCCGAGTCCCCGATGGCCGGCCCGGTCTACCGCTACGACCCCGAGCTCGACTCCAGCGTGAAGTTCCCCGAGTCCTACGACGGCGACTTCTTCGCGGGTGAGTTCGGCCGCCGCTGGATCAAGCGGATCGAGCAGACCGAGGAGGGGTCGGTCGCGAAGATCAACGACTTCCCGTGGACCGGCACCCAGATCATGGACATGGAGTTCGGCCCCGACGGCGCGCTCTACGTCCTCGACTACGGCGTCTCCTGGTTCCAGGGCGACGAGCACTCCGCGCTGTACCGGATCGAGAATGCCGAGGACGGCTTCTCGCCGATCGCCGAGGTGAGCGCCGACAAGACCTCCGGCGCGGCCGGCCTGAAGGTCAAGTTCACCGCCTCCGCCAAGGACGCCGACTCCACGAACCTCACCTACAGCTGGGACTTCGGCGACGGCACCAAGGGCGAGGGCCTCAACCCCACCCACCGGTACAAGAAGGTCGGCACCTACAGCGCCACCTTCACCGCCAAGGACCCCGAGGGCAACACCGGCAACGCCAGCGTCCGGATCGTCGTCGGCAACACCGAACCGAAGGTGACGATCGAGACCCCGGCCAACGGCACCCTGGCCGCCTTCGGCCGGCCCGTCCCGTTCAAGGTGAAGGTCACCGACCCCGAGGAGACGGTCGACTGCTCCAAGGTCAAGGTCACCTACAGCCTCGGCCACGACTCGCACGCCCACGAGCTGACCAGCGAGATGGGCTGCGAGGGCACGCTGAAGCCGCCGCCCGGTGACGGCGGCCACGACCCCAACGCCAACATCTATGGCGTGGTCGGCGCCAGCTACACCGACGGCGGGGCAGGCGGCCAGGAGGAGCTGACGGGCACCGCGCGCACCGTCCTGCAGCCGCTGCACCGCCAGGGCGAGCACTTCACCACCCAGTCGGGCGTGTCCGTCATCGACAAGACCGGCGCCCACGGCGGCAAGACCGTCGGCGACATCGACGACGGCGACTGGATCTCCTTCACCCCCTACCGGTTCGACGGCCAAAAGAAGCTGACCGTACGGGCCTCCTCCGGCGGCGCGGGCGGCTTCGTCGAGCTGCGCACCGGCTCGCCCGAGGGACCGCTGCACGGCTCGGCGTACATCCCGCCGACCGGCGGCTGGGAGGCCTTCCAGAACGTCGACGTGCCGCTGCGGTCGCTGCCGAAGAAGACCACCGACATCTACCTGGTCTTCAAGGGCGGCGAGGGCGCGCTGTTCGACGTGGACGACTTCGAGTTCTCCAAGGACCCGTTCAAGGGCGGCAAGAAGGTCCTGGTCTTCTCCAAGACCGCCGGCTTCCGCCACGACTCCATCCCGGCCGGCATCGCCGCCCTGAAGGAACTCGGCGGCCCGGCCGGCATCACGGTCGACGCCACCGAGGAAGCCCGGCAGTTCACCACCACCAACCTCGCCAAGTACGACGCGGTGGCCTTCCTGTCCACCACCGGCGACGTGCTCGACGCCGAGCAGCAGAAGGCGTTCGAGGACTACGTGGCGGGCGGCGGTGGCTACATGGGCATCCACGCGGCGGCCGACACCGAGTACGACTGGGAGTTCTACGGCGGCCTCGTCGGCGCCTACTTCCACTCCCACCCGGCCATCCAGAAGGCCACCGTCCGCGTCGAGGACCACGACCACCCCTCCACCGCGCACCTGGGCGAGACCTGGGAGCGCACCGACGAGTGGTACAACTACCGCACCAACCCGCGCGAGCAGGCCAAGGTCCTCGCCACCCTGGACGAGACCACCTACCAGGGCGGCACCATGAAGGGCGACCACCCCATCGCCTGGTGCCAGAGCTACGGCGGCGGCCGCTCCTTCTACACCGGCGGCGGCCACACCAAGGAGTCCTACGCCGACGAGGCCTTCCGCGCCCACCTGCTCGGCGGCCTGCAGTACGCCACCGGCCAGGTGAAGGCGGACTGCAAGCCGAGCAAGGACTACCGGAAGATCTTCAACGGCCAGACCCTGGACGGCTGGAAGCAGGCCGGCCCCGGCAGGTTCGTCGTCAAGGACGGCGTGCTGGAGACCGAGGGCGGCATGGGCCTGCTCTGGTACCAGGCCAAGGAGCTGAAGTCGTACTCCCTCAAGCTCGACTGGAAGATGCAGGGCGACGACAACTCCGGGATCTTCGTGGGCTTCCCGGCCTCCGACGACCCCTGGTCCGCCGTGAACAAGGGCTACGAGATCCAGATCGACGCCACGGACGCGCCCGACCGCACCACCGGCTCCGTGTACTCCTTCAAGTCGGCCAACATCAAGGCCCGTGACCAGGTTCTGCGGCCGCCCGGCCAGTGGAACTCCTACGAGATCAAGGTCCAGGGCGAACGCCTCCAGGTGTTCCTCAACGGAGTCAAGATCAACGACTTCACCAACAAGGACCCCGAGCGGAGCCTGACCGACGGCTACATCGGCCTGCAGAACCACGGTGCCGACGACCAGGTCTCCTTCCGCAACATCCAGCTCAAGGAACTGCCCGTCCAGGGCCAGTGAACGGCGGCGGGCGGGGGACGCCGGACCCCCGCCCGCCGTCTCCCCCCTCCCCCCGGGTTCGCGCACGACCAGGAGGCTGCCCATGTCCGCGTCCCTTCCCCGACCGCGTGTGGGGGTGTGGCTGATCGGAGCCCGCGGCTCCGTCGCCACCACCGTCGTCACGGGGTGCGCCGCCGTCGCCGCGGGACTGCACCCGCCCACCGGCATGGTGACCGAGACCCCCGCCTTCACCGACAGCGGCCTGCCCGCTCTGTCCGACCTCGTCTTCGGCGGCCACGACACCCTCGACTGCCCCCTCCCCAAACGGGCCGAGACCCTGACCGCGGGTGGCGTCCTTCCCCCGGGCCTTGCCACTGCCGTCACCGCCGAACTCGCGGCTGCGGACCGGGAGATTCGGCCCGGCGGCCCCGCCCCGGGGGACACCAGGAGTGAGGCCGACCTGATCGCGGCCTTCACCCACGACATCCGCGACTTCACCCACCGCCACGCCTTGCAGCGGACCTTGGTGGTGAACGTCGCCTCCACCGAACCCGCCTCCCAGGGCCCCGGCGCCCCGCTGCCCGCCAGCACCCTGTACGCCCTGGCGGCCCTCCGCGCGGGCTGCCCCTACGTCAACTTCACCCCCTCCGAGGGCATGCACCACCCCGTCGCCGCCCGCGAGGCCGAGCACAGCGGCCTGCCCCACGCCGGCCGGGACGGCAAGACCGGGCAGACCCTGCTGCGGGCCGTGCTGGGCCCGATGTTCGCCCAGCGGGCGCTGCACGTCCGGGCCTGGTCCGGCACGAACCTGCTCGGCGGCGGAGACGGCGCCGCCCTCGCCGACCCGGCCGCCGCGGCGGCGAAGAACGCCGGCAAAGAACGCGTCCTCGCCGACACCCTCGGCCATGTCCCCGAGGGCGAGGTCCATATCGACGACGTCCCCGCCCTCGGCGACTGGAAGACCGCCTGGGACCACATCGCCTTCGACGGCTTCCTCGGCACCCGCATGATCCTCCAGACGATCTGGCAGGGCTGCGACTCGGCCCTGGCTGCACCCCTGGTGCTCGACCTCGCCCGCCTCACCGCCCGCGCCCACGAGAAGGGCCTGACCGGTCCGCTCGGCGCTCTCGGGTTCTACTTCAAGGACCCGGTGGGGGAGGGGCCCTCGGGCCTGTCCGAGCAGTACGAGGCGCTGGTCCGGTTCGGGCGTGGGCTGGGGCGGACGGCCGAGGCCGACCTCGGCACGGAGGCGGGGAGCAGCACTGGCGTGGGGGCGGAGGGCAGCCCCGGCGTGGAAGCGGGGGAGCGGGCCGACGCATCGGAGGACGTGCTGTGACGCTGCGCGAGAGGCCCGGCTCACGGCCCGACGGCTCACGCCCCGACGGCACCGTCACGGCGGCGGCCGGGGCCGCCGCCTGCGGCACGGACGGGCGAACGGTCACCGGCCACCCGCACCGCCGACGCGCCCGGCGCGCCCGACGCACCCCACGCGCCTGGGCGGAACTCCTGCGCCTGCCCGCCCTGTTCAGCGTCCCCGGCGACGCCCTGGCCGGCACGGCCGCGGCCGGTGGCAGTCCCGGCCCCCGCACCCTGCTCGCCATCGGTTCCTCCCTCTGCCTGTACGAGGCCGGCATGGCCCTCAACGACTGGGCGGACCGCGACGTCGACGCCGTCGAACGCCCGCACCGCCCCCTGCCCTCCGGCCGCATCCGCCCGTCCGCCGCGCTCACGGCCGCCTGCGCGCTCACCGCGGCCGGACTGGCCCTGGCCGCCCGCGCCGGACGGCCGGCCCTGACCGTGGCCGCACCTCTGGCCGCGACCGTCTGGGCCTACGACCTCGGCCTGAAGCACACCCCGGCCGGACCCGTGGCCATGGGCGCCGCCCGGGGCCTGGACCTGCTCCTCGGAGCCGCGGCCAGCACCGGCCGCACCAGCCGGGCCGTGCCCTCCGCCGCCCTCCTCGGCACCCACACCGTCGCCGTGACGACGGTCTCCCGCCAGGAGGCACAGGGCGGCTCACCCCTGGCCCCGCTGGCGGCCCTCGCGACGACCGCCCTGCTGACGCGTCTGCTGACGCACCGGTCCGCGGGGCCGGCGAACGGCCGTTCTCAGGCCACCGGCCACGGGCCGACGGACTCCCGCCCCGCCCGGCACAAGCCCGGGCCGACGGACCCCCGCCCCGCCCGGCACCAGCCCGGGCAGGCGTCCGCAGAGGTGCTCACCGCGGCATGCGCGGCCGCCTACGCCGCGACCACGGCCCGCCCCTACGTCCACGCCACGCTGAATCCGTCACCTCCTCTCACCCAACGCGCCGTCGGCGCCGGCATCCGCGCCACGATCCCCCTCCAGGCCGCCCTCACCGCTCGCTCCCGGGGCACGGCCGGCGCACTCCTCATCGCCGCCCTCGCCCCGCTCGGAGCGAGGTTCGCGAAGAAGGTGAGCGTCACATGAGCCACGAAGCGCCCCCGGCGTCGGCCGACCTCGCGACGGCCGCGTCGCCCACCGGGCCCGAGGCGCCCACCCCCCTCCGCTTCGGCTACGGCACCAACGGCCTCGCCGACCTCCGGCTCGACGACGCGCTCGCTCTCCTCGCCGACCTCGGTTACGACGGCGTCGGACTGACCCTCGACCACATGCACCTCGACCCGCTCGCCCCCGACCTCGCCGCCCGCACCCGCCGGGTTGCTCGGCGACTGGACGCCCTCGGCCTGGGCGTCACCGTGGAGACGGGGGCCCGCTATGTGCTCGACGCGCGCCGCAAGCACGGCCCGTCCCTGCTGGACCCGGACGCCGATGACCGGGCCCGCCGCGTCGACCTCCTCGTACGGGCCGTCCGGGTCGCCGCCGACCTCGGTGCCCACGCGGTCCACTGCTTCAGCGGCATCGTCCCGGAGGACACCGACACGGACACCGCGTGGCAGCGCCTCGCCGATACCCTCACCCCCGTCCTGGACGCCGCCGGCTCCGCGGGCATCCCCCTCGCCGTCGAACCGGAGCCGGGCCACCTCCTCGCCACCCTCGCCGACTTCCACCACCTCCGCCGCCTCCTCGGCGACCCAGGCCCTCTCGGCCTCACCCTCGACATCGGCCACTGCCAGTGCCTCGAACCCCTTTCTCCCGCCGACTGCGTGCGAGACGCCGCCCCCTGGCTGCGGCACGTCCAGATCGAGGACATGCGGCGCGGCGTCCACGAGCACCTCCCGTTCGGCGACGGGGAGATCGACTTCCCACCGGTCCTGGCGGCCCTCGCCGCCACCGGCTACCAGGGCCTGACCGTCGTCGAACTGCCCCGCCACTCCCACGCCGGCCCGCACTTCGCCGCCCACTCCCTCCCGTTCCTCCGCCACGCCGAGCGGACCGCGGCCACCGCGTCGCACCAGCCCGCTCCGGCCCTCCAGCAGGCCGCGCCACCCCACGGCGCTCCCTCGGCCACCTCTGAAGGGAGCAGCACCAGATGACCCACCCCCGCGCCACGCCGACGGCGAGAACCGAGAGCACCCAGAACGCCCCCAGCGCCGGAACCGACACCGGCCGAACCACCCCTGACACGGGCCTCCGCCCTCTCCCCACGCTCGCCGACCTCCGTCACCACCTCAGCACCCATCTCGACCCGGCCGCCCGCGCCTGGCTGGAGCACGCCCTCGACGAGGCCGCCGCGCACCCCGGCCTCCACGGGCCCATCTCCGTGTGGGAACTGCGCCTCGCCGAGGCCGGCCGCCGCTGCGGCGCCGCGCACGCCGACGCCGCCCGGGTGCTCATCCTCGACGCGGCCCGCGCAGGCACCGACGCCCTGACCCGGGTCTACTTCCAGGGCACCGCCGACGAGCGGCGGGCCGTCCTGCACGCCCTGCCCCACCTCGTCTCCGGCCCCGGCGCGCTCCCGCTCGTCGAGGACGCCCTGCGCACCAACGACACCCGGCTCCTCACCGCCGCCGTCGGCCCCTACGCCGCCCGGCACCTGGCCCCCCACGCATGGCGCCACGCCGTGCTGAAGTGCCTGTTCACCGGTGTCCCCGTCGACCACGTGGCGGACCTGCCCGGCCGCGCCCGCGGCGATGTCGAACTCGCCCGCATGCTGGGCGACTACGCCGCCGAACGCACCGCCGCCGGCCGCCCCGTCCCCGAGGACCTGCACCGCGTCCTGGACCTGACCGAGTCCGTGAACCCGGCCCCCGGCACGGACCGCCCCCACGGCAAGGAGTCCTGATGCGCATCTTCGACCCCCACATCCACATGACGTCCCGGACCACCGACGACTACGAGGCCATGTACGCCGCCGGGGTCCGCGCCGTCGTCGAGCCCTCCTTCTGGCTCGGTCAGCCGCGCACCTCGCCCGCGTCCTTCCGCGACTACTTCGACTCCCTCCTCGGCTGGGAGCCCTTCCGCGCGGCCCAGTACGGCATCGCCCACCACTGCACGATCGCCCTCAACCCCAAGGAGGCGAACGACCCGCGCTGCGTGCCCGTCCTCGACGAACTGCCCCGGTATCTCGTCAAGGACAACGTCGTGGCGGTCGGCGAGATCGGCTACGACTCCATGACCCCCGCCGAGGACACCGCCCTCGCCGCGCAGCTCCAGCTGGCCGCGGACCACGGCCTGCCCGCTCTCGTGCACACCCCGCACCGCGACAAGCTCGCCGGCCTGCGCCGCACCCTGGACGTCGTCCGGGAGTCCGCCCTGCCCGTGGAACGCGTCCTGGTCGACCACCTCAACGAGACCACTGTCAAGGAGGCCCGGGACAGCGGCTGCTGGCTGGGCTTCTCCGTCTATCCGGACACCAAGATGGACGAGGAGCGGATGGTCGCGATCCTGCGCGCCTACGGACCCGAGCAGGTCCTGGTCAACTCCGCCGCAGACTGGGGGAAGAGCGACCCCCTCAAGACCCGCAAGGTCGCCGACCTGATGCTCGCCGAGGGCTTCGACGAGGACACGGTCGACCTGGTGCTGTGGCGCAACCCGGTCGCCTTCTACGGCCTCAGCGGCCGTCTCCACCTGGACGTCACCGGCACGGAGGCCACCCACGAAGGCAACTCCATCCTGCGCGGGGTCCCGAAGGACCCGCACGATCCGGACCGCGGCCTCAAAGCGCCGGACCCCGGCCCCGAAGTACCGGTCCGCGTCCCCGCCGCGGAGGCGTGAGCCATGCGCTTCCGCCACCCCGACGGCTCCACCGTCCACCTCGCCTACTGCACCAACGTCCACCCCGCCGAAACCCTGGAAGGGGTCCTCGCCCAGCTCCGCGACCACTGCGAACCCGTCCGCCGCCGCCTGGGACGCGACCGGCTGGGCATCGGGCTGTGGCTCGCCAAGGACGCCGCCCACGCCCTCGTCACCGACCCCTCCGCGCTGCGCGGCCTGCGCACCGAGCTGGACCGGCGCGGCCTCGAGGTCGTCACCCTCAACGGATTCCCCTACGAGGGCTTCGGCGCAGAGGAAGTCAAGTACCGCGTCTACAAGCCCGACTGGGCCGACCCGGAACGCCTCGACCACACCACCGCCCTGGCCCGCGTCCTCGCCGGACTCCTCCCCGACGACGTCACCGACGGCACCATCTCCACCCTGCCCCTCGCCTGGCGCACCGCCTACGACGACCAGCGTGCCGAGGCCGCCCGGGCCGCCCTGCGCACCCTCGCCGAACGCCTCGACGCCATCGAGGAGCTGACCGGCCGCTCCCTCCGCGTCGGCCTGGAACCGGAACCCGGCTGCGTCGTCGAGACCACCCGCGACGCCATCGCCCCGCTCACCGCGATCGGCCACGACCGCATCGGCATCTGTGTCGACACCTGCCATCTCGCCACCTCCTTCGAAGACCCGCACACCGCCCTGGACGCACTCACCGACGCCCGCGTCCCCGTCGTCAAATCCCAGCTCTCCGCCGCCCTGCACGCCGAACACCCCCATCTGCCGGAGGTCCGCGAGGCCCTCGCCGCCTTCGCCGAACCCCGCTTCCTGCATCAGACCCGCACCTCGACCGCCGCCGGGCTGCGCGCCACCGACGACCTCGACGAGGCCCTCGCCGGCCACGCCCTGCCCGACGCCTCCCCCTGGCGCGCCCACTTCCACGTCCCCCTGCACGCGGCCCCCGCCGCACCCCTCACCTCCACACTCCCGGTCCTGAAAGCAGCACTGACCCAGCTGGTCGGCGGCCCGGCCCCGCTCACCCGCCACCTGGAGGTCGAGACCTACACCTGGCAGGCCCTCCCGCCCGAGCTGCGCCCCAAGGGCCGCGCCCAGCTCGCCGAGGGCATCGCCGCCGAACTCACCCTCGCCCGCGACCTGCTGACGGACCTCGGCCTGAAGGAGCTGCCATGAGCACCCATGAGCGCCCGGACCCGGCCACCGCGGACCGCGAGCGCCCCACCCCGCTCCTCGTCCTGGACGTCGTCGGCCTCACCCCCCGTCTCCTCGACCACATGCCCCACCTCAAGGCGCTCGGCCAGTCCGGCTCCCGCGCCCCACTGGGCACGGTCCTGCCCGCCGTCACCTGCGCCGCCCAGTCCACGTTCCTCACCGGCGCCCTGCCCTCGGAGCACGGCATCGTCGGCAACGGCTGGTACTTCCGCGAACTCGGCGACGTCCTCCTGTGGCGCCAGCACAACGGGCTCGTGGCCGGCGACAAGCTCTGGGACGCCGCCCGCCGCGCCCACCCCGGCTACACCGTGGCGAACATCTGCTGGTGGTACGCCATGGGCGCCGACACCGACATCACCGTCACCCCCCGTCCGATCTACTACGCCGACGGCCGCAAGGAACCCGACTGCTACACCAGGCCGCCCGCACTGCACGACGAACTCACCGAGAAACTCGGCACCTTCCCCCTGTTCCACTTCTGGGGCCCCGGAGCGGACCTCGTCTCCAGCCGGTGGATCATCGACGCGACCCGCCACATCATCCGCACCCGCCATCCCGACCTGACGCTCTGCTACCTCCCTCATCTCGACTACGACCTGCAGCGCTTCGGCCCCGACGACCCGCGCTCCCTGAAGGCGGCCGCCGATCTCGACAGCGCCCTGGCACCGCTCCTGGACGACGCCCGGGCCGAGGGACGCACGGTCGTCGCGCTGTCCGAGTACGGCATCACCCGCGTGAACCGGCCCGTCGACATCAACCGCGCCCTGCGCCGCGCCGGTCTGCTGGAGGTGCACACCCAGGACGGCATGGAGTACCTCGACCCGATGGCATCCCGTGCCTTCGCGGTGGCCGACCACCAGATCGCCCACGTGTATGTGCGCCGCCCCGAGGACCTCGACGCCACCCGGGCCGCCCTGGACGGCCTGCCCGGCATCGAGCAACTCCTCGACGACGAGGGCAAGAAGACCCATCACCTCGACCATCCGCGCGCGGGCGAACTCGTCGCCGTGGCGGAACCCGACGCCTGGTTCACGTACTACTACTGGCTCGACGACGACCGCGCGCCCGATTTCGCGCGACTCGTCGAGATCCACCGCAAACCCGGCTACGACCCGGTCGAACTCTTCATGGATCCCCTCGACCCCTATGTCAAGGTCAAGGCGGCCACCGCTCTGGCGCGCAAGAAACTCGGCCTGCGCTACCGCATGGCGGTCGTGCCCCTGGACCCCTCACCTATTCGCGGCAGCCACGGCCGCCTCCCGCAGAGCGACGACGACGGTCCGCTCCTCATCTGCTCCACCCCCCGCGCTGTCGGCGACCGCGTCGCGGCCACCGATGTGAAGTCACTGCTGCTCCGGCTCGCCGGTCTCGGCTGAGGCCATAGCCCTCAGTCCTGACTGGTCACAAGTGAAGCACTCACCACTGACAACGCCCCGCGATCACGAGGAGTTCCACGCATGAGCCGCTTCTCCCAGCCCGACCCCGAACTCGCCCACCGCCTCAGCAGACGCGGCATGCTCGGCGTGGCGGCGGGCGCCACCGCCGCCGCCCTGCTCGGCGCCGCGGCCCCGGCGACGGCCGCCACCGGCAACGCGACGGCCGCCACCGGCAACGCTGCAGCCGCCACCGGTACGGCCCCCGGCGCCAAGGGCCGCGGCCGGCCCGTCCTGCCGCCCGGCCGCCTCGGCATCCAGCTCTACAGCCTGCGCGACAAGGTCTCCACCCTCGGCTTCGGCCCCGTCTTCGCCGAACTGGAGAAGTACGGCTACGACGAGGTCGAGTTCGCCGGCTACACCCAGGGCTCGGCCGGTCCCATCACGCTCGCCCAGCTCAGGCGACTGGCCCGCAGCCACGGCCTGAACCCGATCGGCAGCCACGTGGGCTACTACTCCAGCGACCCGAACGCCTACACGTTCGCCCAGAACCTCACCAAGGTCCTCGACGACGCCCAGGCCCTCGGCCTCAAGCACATCGGCACGGCCGCCGGCCCGTTCCGCTACGGCTCGACCGTCGACGCCTGGAAGCGCGCCGCCGAGGACTTCAACACCTACGGCGCGGCCGCGAGGGCCCGGGGCATGAAGTTCTACCAGCACAACCACTCCGAGGAGTTCTCCTTCGCCACCGACAACCCCAAGGTCCGCCTCTACGACGTCCTGCTCGAGGAGACCGACCCCGACCTCGTCTTCCTGGAGATGGACATCTACTGGGCGTACGTCGGCCAGTTCCGGTTCTCCAAGCGGCCCGACGGCACACCCGCACCCTTCGAACCGCTCGACTACGTCCTGCGGCAGCCCGACCGCTACCCGCTGTTCCACGTGAAGGACGGCGAGAGCGACCCGTCGAACCCGTACGGCTACCGCATGGTCGACGTCGGCGACGGGGACATCGACTACCAGCGGTTCATCTCCGCCGTCACCCGGCTGCGCGGCCACCGCCTGGCCCACCACTGGCAGGCCGAGCACGACAACCCGGCCGAGTCCTTCGCCTTCGCGCGCCGCTCCAGCGCACACCTGCACTCGCTGCGGGAGAAGTGCTGAGCGCCGTACGGGCATGAGGAGGCCCCTCCCCGGCCGGGGAGGGGCCTCCTCATGTGGGGGGGGAAGGGTCAGCCCACGGGCCGCGCCTCGGCGCGTCCCGGCTGGCGCAGGAGCAGCGCGACCGCCGCCGCGAGCATCGACACGCCCCCGGCGAGCGCGTACGCGCCGTTGTAGCCCCAGGCCGCGACCACCATGGAGCCCAGTCCGCCGCCGAACAGGCCGCTGATCAGCTTGCCGCTGTAGACCAGCCCGTAGTTGCTGGCGTTGTAGTTCTCCCCGAAGTAGTCCGGCGTGAGCGCCGCGAACAGCGGGTAGAACGCGCCGCCGCCGAAGCCGGAGAGGAACGCGAAGAACAGGAACAGCCACTCGCTCCTCAGGTCACCCGCCCAGATCACGCCGAACTGGGCGAGCCCCAGCACGACGATGACGAACACCAGGGTCGACTTGCGGCCCCACCGGTCGGACAGCCAGCCCACGACCCCGCGGCCGATGCCGTTGACGACCGCCATCACCCCCATGGACGACGCCGCCACCAGCGGGCCGAAGCCCACGTCCTTGGCGAAGTCGACCTGGAACGAGATGCCGAAGATCGACACGCCCGCGGTCATCACCACCGAGATCCACATCAGGGGCAGCATCCCGGTCCTGATGGCCTCCTTCGGGGTGTACTGCCGTACCGCCGGAGGGTTCTTGGCGAGGCTCGTGGCGTGCTTGCGGTCGCCGGAGAAGGTCAGCGGGTCGATCTCGGCCGGCCACCAGTTCTTCGGCGGGTCCTTGAAGAAGAACGCGCAGGCCAGCACCACGATCATGATGTAGCAGCCGATGAGGTCCAGGACGCGGTGGTAGTTCGCCGTGTCGAAGCCGTAGTTGAAGATGAAGATGAACGGCAGCGACCCGTACGCGAACCCGCCGTTGACGAAGCCCGTGCGGGCGCCCCGTCGTTCCGGGAACCACTTGCCGACCATGTTGATGCAGGTGGCGTAGATGAGCCCGGCGCCGATCCCGCCGACCACGCCGAAGCCGAGGATCGCCAGCAGGACGTTGCTCAGGTGCGACAGGGCGAGGAACCCCAGCAGGCACATGACGGACCCGATGTACATGGCCGTACGGGCGGTCAGGATGCCCTTCTCCCGCAGCCAGCCCGCGGGGAAGGCGATGCCGGCCTGGAAGAACACCCAGACGCTGAGGATCCAGAAGGTGTTGCTCTGCGTCCAGCCGTGCGCGTGGGACAGGGTGTCCTCCGCGGAGCCGTACGCGTACTCGAACACGCTGATGGCCATCATGGCGAGCCACGGCAGGTACACCATGAGCTTGCGCGAGTGGCCGAGGATGTCCCGGTCGGTCTCGCCGACGCGGTAGACGCGGCCGTGGGCGTCGGTGACTTCGCGGTAGGGACGGTGTGCGGCGTCGGATGATGTGGGGGAGTCGCTTGCTGCGTACGGATCTGCCGTCATGTCAGGCCGTGTCCTCGCCGAGCGGTTGCGGGTTGGGAGCGATGCGGTGCTTGTCCTTGTCGCGTCCCGGCGGGGTCAGGAACAGCGCCACACATCCGGCGAAGAGGGAGATGGAGCCGGCCAGGATGAAGGCACCGGAGTGCCCCCAGGCGCCGACGACCACGGCTCCCATGCCGGCGCCGAGGCCGGAGACGAGCTTGGCGCTGTAGACCATGCCGTAGTTGGACGCGTTGTTGTTCTCACCGAAGTAGTCGGCGGTGAGCGCGGCGAACATCGGGAAGATGGCGCCGCCGCCGAAGCCGGAGATCGAGGAGAAGACCAGGAACAGCGGGAGGTTCTCGGCGTTCGCCGACCAGAGGATGCCGTACTGGGACAGGCCCAGGATGACGCACACCACCAGCAGGCACCGCTTGCGGCCGTACAGGTCGGAGAGCCAGCCGATGACACCGCGGCCGGTGCCGTTGACGATGGCCTTCAGGGACATGGCCGTGGCGACGATCCCGCCCGCGAACCCGGCCTCCTCGCCGATCTCCACCTGGAAGGCGATGCCGAAGATGTTCACGCCGGACGTACAGGCCAGGCAGAACCACATCAGGGCCACCCGGCCGGTCTTCCAGGCCTCCTTGGGGGAGTACTGGCGCACCGCCGGCGGGTTCATGCGCAGTGAGCGGGCCGCGCGCGGGTCCTTCGGCGGGTTGAGCGGGTCGATGTCGGCGGGCCACCAGTTCTTCGGCGGATCCTTGAAGAAGTAGCCGGAGCAGGCCACGATCCCGGCCAGGAACACGCCCACCGAGACCAGCACCCAGCGGAAGTTGGTGAGGTCCATGTAGCCGTTGAAGAGGAAGACGAAGGGCACCGAGCCGTAGGCGAAACCGCCGTTGACGAAGCCCGTCTTGCCGCCCTTGCGCTCCGGATACCACTTGCCGACCATGTTGACGCAGGTGGCGTACACCATGCCCGCGCCCATGCCGCTGAACATGCTGAAGCCGATGTAGGCGAAGACGACGTGCGGTGCGAAGGCCAGCGACAGGTAGCCCATGAGGGTGCCCGCCGCGCCGCACATCATGGCCCAGCGGGCCGGGAGTTTTCCGCTCTCTCGCAGCTTGCCCGCGGGAAAGGCCACCGCGGCCTGGAAGAAGACCCAGACGGTCATCATCCAGAAGATGTGCATGCTGTCCCAGCTGTGCGCCGTGTGCAGGGTCTCCTCGGCGGACGCGAACGCGTACTCGGCGGAGGAGATGCCCATCATGCCGATCCAGGGCAGGATCACCATCCACTTGCGCTTGCGCCCCATGATGTCGATGTCGGTCTCACCGAGACGGTAGACGCGACCGTTCGCGTCGGTGACCTCCCGGTAGGGAACCGTGGTGGGCAGATCGGTCGTTGTCATGTCGTGTCGCACCCCTTGCGTCGAAAGATCTGGCCAGCGCCCCCTGTCCCATGCCTTTCGTGCGCGTGCGGGTCCCGGGGCCGGCCGACGCGCACCGTCGGCCGGCCCCCCGCTGCCTCACCTCATGTACCGCCCCCCAGCAGCCCCGCCTCCCGCGCCCAGCGGTACTTCGCGCCGAGCACGGCCACCGGCTTCTCCGTCGTGTACGGGTACGCCACGACCCCGCGCTCGAAGAGGTACTGGCAGGCCTCCTCGACCTCCACGTCCCCGGCGAGCGACGCCACCACGGGCTTCTCGATGCCGCGCTCCCGGAACTCGGCCACCACGCGCGCGCTGAGCTCGGCGAAGACCATGGGAGGAGTGACGATGGTGTGCCAGTAGCCCAGGACGAGCGCGTGGATGCGCGGGTCCTCGAGACCCAGCCGGATCGTCGCCTCGTACGTCGACGGCGGCTCGCCCCCGGTGATGTCCACCGGGTTGCCCGCCGCCCCGAAGGGCGGGATGAACTTCCGGAACGCCTCGTCGAGGTCGGGCGGGATCTCCATCAGGGACAGGCCGTTGTCCGTCACCGCGTCGGAGAGCAGCACCCCGCTGCCGCCGGCACCCGTGATGATCACGACGTTGTCGCCCTGGGGCGCCGGCAGTACGGGCAACGCGCGCGCGTACTCCAGCATGTCGTTCAGCCCCGGCGCCCGGATGACACCCGCCTGGCGGAGGATGTCGTCGTAGACCGCGTCGTCACCGGCCAGGGCGCCGGTGTGCGAGCCGGCCGCCTTCGCTCCCGCAGCCGTACGGCCCGCCTTCAGCACGATCACCGGCTTCTTCGGCACGGTCGCCCGCGCGGCCTCCACGAAGGCGCGCCCGTCCTTGAGGTCCTCCAGGTGCATCGCGATGCACTGGGTGTTCGGGTCCTCCCCGAACCAGGTCAGCAGGTCGTCCTCGTCCAGGTCCGACTTGTTGCCGAGCCCGACGATCGCCGACACGCCCGTCTTGGTGGTGCGCGCGAAGCCCAGGATGGCCATCCCGATGCCACCGGACTGCGAGGTCAGCGCGACCCCGCCCTTGACGTCGTACGGCGTGCAGAACGTGGCGCACAGGTCCTGCCAGGTGGAGTAGTAGCCGTAGATGTTCGGCCCCAGCAGCCGGATGCCGTGCCGTTCGGCGATCGCCACGATCTCCGCCTGGAGTTCGTGCTCGCCGGTCTCCGCGAACCCGGAGGGGATCAGCACGGCGTTCGGGATGCCCTTGCGTCCCACCTCCTCCAGGGCCGAGGCCACGAACTTGGCGGGGATCGCGAAGACCGCCACATCCACCTCACCGGGAACGTCGGTGACACTCTTGTACGCCTTGCGGCCCAGAATGTCATCGGCTTTGGGATTCACCGGATGGATGTCGCCCGCGAACCCTCCGTCGACGAGGTTGCGCATCACGGAGTTGCCGATCTTGCCCTGTTCGTTGGAGGCGCCGATGACGGCGACCGCGCGCGGCTGCATCAGCCGGCGCATCGAGGCGAGGATCTCGTCCCGGGAGTACTTCCGGCGCGGCGCGGGCTGCGACTCGGCGAGGATGACCCGGATGTCGGCCGCGACGGCCCCCTCCGGCGTCGCGATCACCGGGTTGAGGTCCACCTCGGCGATCTCGGGGAAGTCCGCGACGAGTTCCGACACACGCCGGATCTGCTCGGCGACGGCCCACCGGTCCACGCCCGCCTGGCCGCGCACCCCGCGCAGGATCTCCGCCGACCGGATCGAGTCGAGCATCGACAGCGCCTCGTCGGCGTCGACCGGCGCGAGCCGGAAGGTGACGTCCTTGAGGACCTCGACGAGCACCCCGCCGAGCCCGAAGGCGACCACCTTCCCGAACGTCGGATCCGTGACGGCCCCGACGATGACCTCCTGCCCCTTCGGCAGCAGCTCCTGCACCTGCACACCCGAGATGCGGGCGTTCGCGTCGTACGCACGCGCGTTGTCGATGATGGTGTGGAAGGCGGCCCGGACGTCCGCGGCGCCCTCGACGCCGACGATCACCCCGCCCGCGTCGGTCTTGTGCAGGATGTCCGGCGAGACGATCTTCATGACGACGGGCCCGCCGAAGCGCGCGGCGAACGCCACGGCCTCCTCGACATCGGTCGCCAGCTCCTCGCCCGGTACGGCGATCCCGTACGCGTCGGCGATCACCTTGCCCTCGGGCGCGGTCAGCGCGGTCCGCCCCTCGGCGCGCACGGCTGCGAGGAGGGACCGCACCCGCAGGACCCGGTCTTCGGCCATCACGTCAGATCACTCCGTTCGACTTGAGCAGGCGCACTTCCTCGTCGCCGAGGCCGAGTTCGCCGACGTAGACCTCTTCGTTGTGCTCGCCGAGCAGGGGTGAACTGGTCACCTCGACGGGGGAGTCGGACAGCTTGAGCGGGCTGCCGACGGTCACGAACTCGCCCCGCTCGGGGTGGGGCACGGTGACGACCATCTCGTTGGCGACCAGCGACCGGTCCTCGATGATCTCCTTGGTGGACAGGATCGGCCCGCACGGGATGTTGTGCGCGTTGAGCCGCTCCAGCACCTCCCACTTGGGCAGCGTCGAGGACCACTCCTCGATCAGCTGGAACATCTTGTTGAGCTTGGGCAGCCGGGCCTCGGGCGTCGCCCACTCGGGGTCGTCGGCCAGCTCGGGCCGGCCGATGAGCTCGCTGATCGGCCGCCAGCCGACGGGCTGCACGATGACGTACACGTAGTCGTTCGGGCCGCCCGGCGCGCACTTGACCGCCCAGCCGGGCTGGCCGCCGCCGGACGCGTTCCCGGACCTGGGAACCTCGTCGCCGAAGTCCTCGTTGGGATATTCAGCGAGCGGCCCGTGTGCCAGACGCTGCTGGTCCCGCAGCTTCACCCGGCACAGGTTCAGTACAGCGTGCTGCATGGCCACGTTGACCCGCTGCCCGCGACCGGTGCGCTCCCGTTGGTAGAGCGCGGCGAGGATGCCCGCCACGGCGTGCACACCCGTCCCCGAGTCCCCGATCTGGGCCCCCGTCGCCAGCGGCGGCCCGTCCTCGAAACCGGTGGTCGCCATCGACCCGCCCATGGCCTGCGCGACGACCTCGTACGCCTTGAAGTTGGTGTACGGACCCTCGCCGAACCCCTTGATGGAGGCATAGACGATACGCGGATTGATCTCCTGGATGCGGTCCCAGGTGAAGCCCATGCGGTCGACCGCGCCCGGCCCGAAGTTCTCGACCATGACGTCGGAGCGCCGGATCAGCTCGGTGAGGATCTCCTTGCCGCGCTCGGTCTTGGTGTTGAGGGTGATGCTCCGCTTGTTGCAGTTGAGCATCGTGAAGTAGAGGGAGTCGACGTCCGGCAGGTCACGCAGCTGCTTGCGCGTGATGTCGCCGGTCGGCGCCTCCAGCTTGACGACGTCCGCGCCGAGCCAGGCGAGCAGCTGGGTCGCGGAGGGCCCGGACTGGACATGGGTCATGTCCAGGACGCGGATGCCTTCGAGGGCCTTGGTGGAGGTAGCAGTCATCGGGGCACCTCACTTGTACATGGTCTGGTTCATGGTTCCGGGGGCGTACGCGTCGGGATCGACCCAGACGTTGATCAGCGACGGCTTGCCCGACTCGCGGGCGCGCCTCAGGGCCGGGCCGATGTCGGCGGGGTCGCGGACCTCCTCGCCGTAACCGCCGAGCATCTGGGCGAACTTGTCGTAGTGGACGTCGCCGAGGGTGTTGCCGATCCGTTCGCGGTCCTTGCCGTACTTGGCGGCCTGGCCGTAGCGGATCTGGTTCATGGAGGAGTTGTTGCCGACGATGCCGACGAAGGGGAGGTCGTAGCGGACGAGCGTCTCGAAGTCCCAGCCGGTCAGGGAGAACGCGCCGTCGCCGAAGAGCGCGACGACCTCCTTGTCGGGCCGCGCCTGCTTGGCCGCGAGCACGAAGGGGACACCGACGCCGAGCGTGCCGAGGGGCCCCGGGTCCATCCAGTGCCCGGGTGACTTGGGCTGCACGACCTGCCCGGAGAAGGTGACGATGTCGCCGCCGTCGCCGATGTAGATGGAGTCCTCGGTGAGGAAGTCGTTGATCTCGCTGACCAGGCGGTAGGGGTGGATCGGTGAGGCGTCCGACTTCAGGCTGGGCAGCCGCTTCTCCAGGGCGGTCTGCTCGGCCGCCCGCAGCTCGTCCAGCCACTCCTTGCGCTTCGACGCCCCGCCGTTGACGCGCCCGGAGGCCGCCTCGGTCACCGACTTCAGCACGAGTCCGGCGTCGCCGACGATGCCGAGGTCGATGTCGCGGTTCTTGCCGACCGTGCGGTAGTCGAGGTCGATCTGCACGACGGTCGCGTCCTGCGACAGCCGCTTGCCGTAGCCCATGCGGAAGTCGAAGGGCGTGCCGACGATGACGATGACGTCGGCGTTGGAGAAGGCGTACCGGCGCGAGAGCTGGAAGTGGTGCGGGTCGCCGGGCGGGAGGGTGCCGCGGCCGGCGCCGTTCATGTACGCCGGGATGTTCAGCGTGCGCACCAGCTCGATGGCCGATTCGGTGCCCCGGGTCGTCCAGACCTGGCTGCCGAGCAGGATGGCCGGTTTCTCGGCGTGCACCAGCAGGTCGGCGAGCTTCTCGATCGCTTCGGGATCGCCGGCCGAGCGGGTCGAGGCGCGGTAGGCACCGGCCTGCGGCACGCGCGCTTTCTCGGCCGGCACCTTGGCGTCGAGCACGTCGCGCGGGATCTCCAGGAAGGAGGGTCCGGGCGCGCCGTGGAAGCACTCGCGGAACGCCATGGACACCATGTCCGCCGCGCGCGCCGTGTCCGGCACGGTCGCCGCGAACTTGGTGATGGGGTTCATCATGTCCACGTGCGGCAGGTCCTGCAGGGACCCCATCTTGTGCTGGGTGAGGGCCCCCTGGCCGCCGATCAGCAGCATGGGGGACTCCGCGCGGAAGGCGTTGGCGACACCGGTGACGGCGTCGGTCGTCCCGGGGCCCGCGGTGACCACCGCGCAGCCGGGCTTGCCGGTGATGCGGGCGTAACCGTCCGCGGCGTGGGCGGCGACCTGCTCGTGGCGTACGTCGACGACCTCGATGCCCTCGTCGACGCAGCCGTCGTAGATGTCGATGATGTGGCCGCCGCACAGCGTGTAGATGCGCTCGACCCCCTCGGCCTTGAGCGCCTTGGCTACGAGATGACCACCGGAGATCACGTCCTGGGTGTCGTCGGGCATGGCGAAGTCCTGTCCCTTCGTAGGGGGTTGGAGCGGCTCGCAGTACATTGCATACAGTCGACGAATACTGTATGAAGCTTGTTATCCCGCATCCGGTGGGTGGTGTCCAGGGGGCGTGCGGCACTTTCAGACAGGAGCCGGAATGGACCTGTACGAACACCAGGCAAGGGAACTCTTCGAAGAGCACGGCATCTTGGTGCCGAGGGCCGAGGTCACCGACTCGCCCAAGGAGGCACGCGAGATCGCCCGCCGACTCGGTGGCCGAGTCGTGGTGAAAGCCCAGGTGAAGACCGGTGGCCGCGGCAAGGCGGGCGGGGTCAAAGTCGCCGCCGACCCCGCCGCCGCCGAGCTCACCACCCGTCAGATCCTCGGCATGGACATCAAGGGCCACACGGTCGGCACGGTGATGCTGGCCCAACCCGTGGACATCGACACCGAGTTCTACGTGTCCTATGTACTCGACCGCGCGGCCGGCCGCTTCCTCGCCATCGCGTCCGCGGAGGGCGGCATGGACATCGAGGAGGTCGCCGCCACCCGTCCCGAGGCCGTGGCCCGCATCCCCGTCGACCCCGCCGATGGCGTCACCTCCGCGAAGGCGGGTGAGATCGCCGAGGCCGCCGGAGTGCCGCCGCAGACCGTCGACGTCCTCGTGCGGCTCTGGGAGGTCCTGGTCCGCGAGGACGCCCTCCTCGTCGAGGTGAACCCGCTGGTGCGCACCCGGCAGGGGCGGATCGTCGCCCTCGACGGCAAGGTCACACTCGACGACAACGCCCGCTTCCGCCAGACACGGTGGGGTGCGGACGACGTGGAGCATGACGATTCGCTGGAGGCGGCGGCCGCCGCCAAGGGCCTCAACTACGTCAAGCTCGACGGCGAGGTCGGCATCATCGGCAACGGCGCGGGCCTGGTCATGTCGACCCTCGACGTGGTCGCGGGCTGCGGTGCGCGGCCCGCCAACTTCCTCGACATCGGCGGTGGGGCGAGCGCCCAGATCATGGCGGACGGACTGTCGGTCATCCTCTCCGACACGGACGTGAAGTCCGTCTTCGTCAACGTCTTCGGCGGCATCACCGCCTGCGACGCGGTCGCCGACGGCATCGTCCGGGCCCTGGACAGCGTCCGCCTGACCAAGCCGCTCGTCGTGCGCCTCGACGGCAACAACGCGGCCCGCGGCCGGGCCGTCCTCGACGAGCACGCGCATCCGCTCGTCGAGCAGGCCACCACCATGGACGGCGCCGCCGCCCGTGCCGCCGAACTCGCCACCAAGGCCTGAGGAGAGGGAACGCCATGGCCATCTACCTCACCAAGGAGAGCAAGGTCCTCGTCCAGGGCATGACCGGCGGCGAGGGCATGAAGCACACCCGGCGGATGCTCGCGGCCGGCACGAACGTCGTCGGCGGCGTCAACCCGCGCAAGGCCGGCCGCACCGTCGACTTCGACGTCTCCCAGTGCCTTGAGGGCCTGGGAGGTGCCCCCAGTGCCGTGCCCGTCTTCGGCTCGGTCGCCGACGGCATGCGCGCGACCGGGGCGGACGTCACCGTCGTCTTCGTGCCGCCCGCCTTCGCCAAGG
Organism: Streptomyces sp. NPDC006140; assembly: GCF_040628815.1. Classification (NCBI taxonomy): domain Bacteria; kingdom Bacillati; phylum Actinomycetota; class Actinomycetes; order Kitasatosporales; family Streptomycetaceae; genus Streptomyces; species Streptomyces sp. NPDC006140. Next base: position 219,255 of record NZ_JBEXTS010000003.1, read on the forward strand.
CGGCCGTCGTGGAAGCCGCCGACGCCGGCATCGGGCTCGCCGTCGTCATCACCGAGGGCATCCCCGTCCACGACTCCGTCGCCTTCACCGCGTACGCCCGGCAGAAGGGCACCCGCATCGTCGGCCCCAACTGCCCGGGCCTCATCACCCCGGGCCAGTCCAACGCGGGCATCATCCCGGCCGACATCACCAAGCCCGGCCGCATCGGGCTGGTCTCCAAGTCGGGCACGCTGACGTACCAGCTCATGTACGAGCTGCGCGACATCGGCTTCTCGACCTGCGTCGGCATCGGCGGCGACCCCGTCGTCGGCACCACGCACATCGACTGCCTCGCCGCCTTCCAGGACGACCCCGACACCGAACTGATCGTCCTCATCGGGGAGATCGGCGGCGACGCCGAGGAACGGGCGGCGGCCTACATCCGCGAGCACGTCACCAAGCCCGTCGTCGGCTACATCGCCGGGTTCACCGCGCCCGAGGGCAGGACCATGGGGCACGCGGGCGCGATCGTGTCCGGCTCCTCCGGTACGGCGCAGGCGAAGAAGGAGGCCCTGGAGGCGGTCGGGGTGAGCGTGGGCAGCACACCGACCGAGACCGCGAAACTCGTGCTGGCGCGTCTCGAAGAGCAGCGGTAGCGAGCCAGGACCTCCCGCCCCCGCCCCCGACCGTGCACCGAGAGCGGAGCAACCCCATGGCACCCACCCTCACCCTCAAATCCGGCACGTCCTGGCCCGAGGCGTGGCAGCGCTGCCTCGCCGTCGCCCCGGAGGCCTTCCGGGACGACCGGGTCCTCAACCTCTGGAACGCCGACTGGCAGGAGGACGGCCGGGTCCTGCCCGCCGTCAGCCCGGTCGACGGCAGTCCCGTCGCCGGCCCGCCGCGCCTGGACGGGACGACCGCGCGCCAGGCAGTGCGCGCCGCCCTCGACCAGCACCGGGCCTGGCGGCACGTCCCGCTGGAGGAGCGCCGGGCCCGCGTCGCGGCCGCCCTCGACGCCCTCGTCGAACACCGGCGACTGCTCGCGCTGCTGCTCGTCTGGGAGATCGGCAAGCCCTGGCGGCTCGCCCAGGCGGACGTCGACCGGGCCATCGACGGGGTCCGCTGGTACGTCGACGGCATCGAGCCGATGCTCGCCGAACGGGCCCCGCTGGACGGCCCGGTGTCCAACATCGCCAGTTGGAACTACCCGATGAGCGTGCTCGTTCACGCAATGCTGGTGCAGGCACTGGCGGGCAACGCGGTCATCGCCAAGACCCCGACCGACGGCGGTGTCGCCTGTCTCACCCTGGCCTGCGCGCTCGCCGCCCGCGAGGGGATCCCCGCGACCCTCGTCAGCGGCAGCGGAGGCGAGCTGTCCCAGGCGCTGGTGCGGGCGCCCGAGATCGGCTGCGTCTCGTTCGTCGGCGGCCGCGACACCGGCGCCGCGGTGGCCACGGCCGTAGCCGACCTCGGCAAACGACACGTACTCGAACAGGAAGGACTCAACACCTGGGGCATCTGGAACTACTCGGACTGGGACACGCTGACCGCGGTGATCCCGAAGCTCTTCGACTACGGCAAGCAGCGCTGCACGGCCTACCCGCGCTTCGTCGTCCAGCGGAAGCTGTTCGACGCGTTCCTGACGGCGTACCTCCCGGCGGTCCGCACGCTCAGGGTCGGCCACCCGCTCGCCGTCGAGAAGCGGGACGACCCGTACCCGGAGCTGGACTTCGGGCCGGTGATCAACGCGGCCAAGGCGAAGGAACTGCAGGACCAGGTCGCCGAGGCGCTCGAGCGCGGCGCCGTGCCCCTGCACCGCGGCAGTCCGGCCGACGCCCGTTTCCTGCCCGGCCAGGACACCTCGGCCTACGTCCAGCCGGTCACGCTCCTCAACCCGCCCTCGTCCTCTCCGCTGCACCACGCGGAGCCGTTCGGCCCGGTCGACACGATCGTCCTGGTCGACACGGAAGCGGAACTGCTGGCCGCGATGAACGCCTCGAACGGCGCGCTGGTGGCCACGCTGTCCACGGACGACCGGGCCACCTACGAGCGACTCGCCCCGCACATCCGTGCGTTCAAGGTCGGCCACGGCCGGCCCCGCTCCCGCGGCGACCGCGACGAGCTGTTCGGCGGGCTGGGCGCGTCCTGGCGCGGCGCGTTCGTCGGCGGCGAACTGCTGGTGCGCGCGGTGACACGGGGCCCGGCGGGGGAGCGGCTCCCGGGGAACTTCCCGGAGTACCAGCTCGTGCCGTAACCAAGGGCGGTGCGTCCGGCGCGGGCCCGCCCCGCGGGTTCCCGGCGCCGGACGGCACCGGGGCGGCGCTCAGCCGATGCCCTGTCGGTCCGGGCGCAGGGCGAACGCTCGGTCCGCCGCGGTCGGTGCGGTTCGGGCGACCGCCTGGCGGAGCAGTTCGCGGTGGCGCAGCAGCGGCTCCCGCCGTTCCGGCGGCGCGAGCAGGAGCAGGTCGTCGAGTCCGGCCAGCATGCGCCGTGAGACCTGCGGGCTCCCGGCGGCGCACCCCCGGACCTCGGCGAACCCGAGATCCACCAGCTCCGTCCACCCCGGCACGGGCTGCACCAGCCGCACCGTCCCACCGCGGTCCCGGTGCGGCACCGCCGCCAGCGGATGCCGGCTCAGCGCGGCCAGGAACTGCACGACACGGTCCAGGGCCTGGACGGCCGTCGTCGGATCGTTGATCGCGGGCGACAGGGCACGCAGCGCGATGTCGGACAACTGCCGCAGTCCGAAGCCGAGATCCTGGTGGTAGGTCCGCTCCACTCCCACCGCGATCGTGTAGCGCAGCGCCCTGCGCGGCGGGGCGGGCCCACCGTGCACCGCCAGCACGGGCGTACCGGGCACCACGAAGTCCCCGATCCGCGGAATCAGCCGCAGCACCACCCCGTGCGTGCGCGCCACCCGCACCAGCCGCGCGATGTGCACGTCCCGCAGCACCCCCGCCCGGCCCTCGTGCGCCACCCACGCGGTCGCCGAACCGAGCGGGGCGGCGTCCCGCCCGCCCTCCGGCACGGGCATCGAGGCGGCCACCCGGAAGGACTCCGCGGCGATCCGCGCGATCACATGGCTGATCCGCATCAGCCGCAGGGTGGTGTTCACATACAGCACGAACAGCAACAGGCTCAGCCCGACCATGCAGAGCGTGAGGACGGACTGCACCAGCGGCACAGACGTGACGGCACCGGGATCGTCGGCCGTCTCGAAGGAGGTCAGGACCAGCAGGGTCAGCACGAAGGTCGCCAGGAAGACCGCGAAGGTCGCCTTGGTGATCCGGCTCCGCACGAAGAGGCGCACCACGCGCGGCGTGAACTGCCCGCTCGCCATCTGCACCGCCACCAGCGAGATGCTGAACACCACCCCGATGAAGGTCATCATCGCCGAGCCGACCGCGCTCACCACGGCCTTCGCGTCCTCCGAGAACCGCAGCAGCTCGTCGAGCGTCTCGCGGTCGCCCTCCTCCTTGAGCGCGTCGACGACGGCCGTGTCGAGCGCCTGCGCAGCCACCCAGACCACGAAGACGCTCACCATCGCCGCGGTGGGGGCGAACCAGAACGTGTCCCGCAGATGCTCCCTCAGCGGCGACAGCGCACGCGGACGGCGGCCCGCGGGAGGGCTCTGGGTAACCATTCCGTCACTCATGGTGCGACCCTAGGCGCATCGTGCCCCGAGGTCCCGGACCCCCGCCCGGCGGACGGAAACGCAGGTGAAAGGCACTCCGAAACCTTGGTATTGTTGTCCCTGTCGCCGCGGGGAACACCCCTGGCAAGGCGGCAGACACCTGGTCCGGGTGGCGGAATGGCAGACGCGCTAGCTTGAGGTGCTAGTGCCCTTTATCGGGCGTGGGGGTTCAAGTCCCCCCTCGGACACCAGCGACACAAAAGGTGCCGACCAGATCATGGTCGGCACCTTTTCCGTGCCGTCGGCTTCTCGAGGCTTCTCGTGCGGTCGCCGCGCCCTACGTACCCGACCCGTCCCGCCCGGCGACCCGGCGCGCGGCGATCACCATGACGACGGTGGCCACCAGGGCGATGCCGGCGCCCACGTACAGCGGTGCGGTGTAGCCGAGGCCCGCGCTGATGGCCAGGCCCCCGAGCCAGGCCCCCAGCGCGTTGCCGACGTTGGACGCCGACACGTTGGCGCTGGCGGCCAGCGCCGCCCCGTGGGCGTAGTCGGTGACGCGAGTGATCATCCCCGGCACACTGGCGAACCCCGTCACCCCCAGCACGAACACCAGGACCACCGAGGCGACCGCGCTCTCGGCCAGCAGGCCGAACAGGACCAGCGTGAGGGTGAGCGCCAGCAGGGCGAGGACCAGGGCCCGGTCGCGATCGCGGTCCGCCGCGCGCCCCCCGACCAGGTTCCCGACGACCAGACCGACGCCGTACACCATCAGCAGCCAGGCGACATCGGCCGGTGCGAAGCCGCTGACCTCGGTGAACGTGTAGGCGATGTAGCTGAACGCGCCGAACATCCCGCCGTAACCGAGCGCCGTGGCGATGAGGGTCAGCCAGACCTGCCAGGACCGGAACGCCCGCAACTGAGCCGCCAGGCCGAGGGGTGGTACCGGAGCGGCACCGTCCTGGGGCTTCCCCGGCGGCGCCTGGCCCGCCCAGGCGGGGACCAGGGCGGCGATACCGGCCAGCGCGAGCACGCCGATCGCGGTCACCGCCCAGAACGCCGCCCGCCAGCCCCACCGCTCACCGACCAGCGCGCCGAACGGCACGCCCAGCACGTTGGCGAGGGTCAGTCCGGCGAACATGATCGCCACGGCCTGGGACTTCTTCTCCGGCGCGACCAGAGAGCGCGCGACCAGCGAGCCGATCCCGAAGAACGAACCGTGGCACAGCGCCGCGACGATCCGCCCGAGCAGCATCACCGGGTAGTTCGGCGCGATCGCGGACAGCAGGTTGCCGAGGACGAACAGCGCCACCAGGCCGATCAGGACCTGCTTGCGGGGCAGGCGTGCGGTCGCCGCGGTCAGCGCGATGGCCCCGACCGCGACACTCAGCGCGTACCCGGAGATCAGCCAGCCCGCAGCCGCCTCGGACACGGCGAAACTCGACGCCACCTGGGGCAGCAGCCCGGCGATCAGAAACTCGGTCAGGCCGATGCCGAACCCGCCGAGCGCCAGCGCGACAAGCCCGCTCGGCATCCGCCGCCGCTCGGAGCCGGGCTCCCGTAACGCGAGTATGGAAGGGTCGTCGCTCATGGGCGCGGGGTGGCCTTTCGGGAGGGGGCGGGTGGGTTGCGGGCGCGGTCGGCTCCGGTCTGCCGGGCGCGCGGCCCGAGTTCGCTCATGGTGCCACTCACACCTCAGGCGGTGGAGTCCGTGGAAGTCCGGGCGGCCCGGCGCCGATGCCGTCGTCGGCGCCGTCGAGCCGGGCGTGCAGCGCGGCGTACCGGCCGCCGCGCGCCGTCAGTTCGTCGTGCCCGCCCCGCTCGACGACGCGGCCCTCCTCCATGACCAGAAGGGTGTCCGCGTCCCTGACCGTGGACAGCCGGTGGGCGATCACGATGCTGGTCCGTCCGCGGCGCAGGCGCGCGGAGGCCTCGCGGATCAGTACCTCGGTACGGGCGTCCACCGCACTCGTCGCCTCGTCCAGCACCAGCACCTCGGGGTCGGCGAGGAAGGCCCTGGCCAGGACGACGAGTTGCAGCTGCCCGGTACTGAGTCCGCCGCCGTCCTCGCCCACCACCGTCGCGTAGCCGTGGGGCAGGGCCTGGATGAAGTGGTCGGCGCAGGCCGCCCGCGCCGCCCGCCGGATGTCGTTCTCGCTCGCCTCGCCGACCCCGTAGGCGATGTTCTCGGCGACGGTTCCGGTGAACAGCCACGGGTCCTGGAGCACGGCCCCGACCCGCCGGCGCAGGACGTCGCGGGGCAGCGCCGCGATGTCCGTGCCGCCGAGCAGGACGCGTCCGGACCAGGGCGCGTAGAACCCCAGGAGCAGATTCACCACCGTGCTCTTGCCGGCGCCGGTGGGGCCGACGATCGCCACCGTCTCCCCGGGCCGCGCGGTGAACGACAGGTCCTCGAAGAGCACGCGGTCGGGCGTGTAGCCGAAGGTGACGCCGTCGAACCGCACTTGCCCCAAGGCCGTGACGCACTTGGGTGAGGGCGCCGGGAGCAGCGGGAGTGTCTCCGGCGCGTCCAGGAGCGCCAGGACGCGCCGGGCCGAGCTCAGGCCCGACTGCAGCACGCCGACGGCGGAGGCGACGGCCGACGCCGGCCCGCCGAGCTGGAGCGTGTAGGTGACGAACGCCTGGACGTCACCGACGGACAGGTCGCCGCTCGCCGCCCGCAGGCCGCCCAGGACCGCGACGAGCACATAGCCGAGAGAGCCGGCGAACGTCGTCGCGGGACCCATGACACCGGCGAGGAACTGGGCCCGCAGTCCGGCGCGGTACAGCCGGCGGTTCCGCTCGCCGAACGCCTCCTCGGCCCGGTCCGTCCGCCCCCCGGCCACCAGTTCGGTGTGCCCCGTGACGGCCTCCTCCACGAAGGCGTTCACCTCGCCGACGGCGTCCCACTGCTGCGCGTACCGCGGACGTGAGCGCCGTGCGAGGGCCCGCGTGACGAGCGCGGACACCAGCAGCATGCCCAGCGCCACCAGCGTGAGAGCCGGGGACAGCCACAGCATGGCGGCGAGCAGTCCCACGAGGGTGAGCAGGGCGGCGGTGATCTGCGTGAGGGCCTGCTGGAGGGTCGTCGACGTGTTCTCGGTGTCGTTCGTCAGCCTCGACAGGATGTCACCGCGCGGCCGGGCGTCGAGGTACGCCATCGGCAGCCGGGACAGCTTGGCCGAGACCGCCTCCCGCAGCCGGTAGGCCGTGCCCTGGGCCACGGACTGCGCCAGCCGCCCACGCCCCCAGGCGGCGGCCGCCGAACCGAGGACGAGCACCGCGGCCAGTAGCAGGAGCCTGCCGGCCGCCGCGAGGTCGACGCCCGCGGCCCCGCGCACACCGGCCACGACGAGATCGGTGACCGCCCCCAGCAGCAGGGGAACGACCAGGGACAGGGCCACGCTGAGGGCGCTCAGCAGGAGGCAGGCGACCAGCCGGGCGCGCGCACCGGGCGTGGCGGCCACCAGTCGCAGCCCGGGCCGGACGGACGGCGTCTTCCTCCCCGGCCCGTCGGCACGGTCCTCCCCGCGCGTCACGACGCCTCCGTACGGCCGCCGGGAGCGAGCACGAGCTGCCGGTAGGCGGTGTTGGCCGCCAGGAGATCGGCGTGCGGGCCCTGCCCGACCACCCGGCCCCGGTCCAGCACGACCACGCGGTCCGCCGCGCGCAGCGTCGCCAGGTGCTGGGAGACGACGAGCCGCGCGGCCCCGCGTGTCCCGGCGTCCAGGGCGGCGCGCAGCCGTGCCGTGGTGCCGGCGTCCAGGGCGGAGAAGGGCTCGTCGAGCAGGCACACCGGCGGTCGTTTGAGGAGCAGTTGGGCGATGGCCAGCCGCTGGCGCTGGCCGCCGGACAGGTTGGCGCCGCCCGCGCTCACCGGGGCGTCCAGCCCGTGCCCGGTGGCCTCGACGAAGTCACGGGCCTGCGCCAGCTCCAGGGCCCGCCACAGCGCGCGGTCGTCGGCGTCGGGCGCTCCTCGCCGCAGGTGGTCGGCGACGGTGCCCGAGAACAGGTACGGCCGCTGCGTGACGAGGCCGACGGCCGCGGCGAGCGTGTCGCGGTCCAGTTCGCGCACGTCCCGCCCGCCCACGGTGACCCTGCCGCCGCCGGGATCGCCGAGCCGGGCCACCAGGTGCAGCAGGGTCGTCTTGCCGCTGCCGACCGGCCCGGTCAGCACGACCGTCTCGCCGGGAGCCACGGTCAGCGAGACCGCGTGCAGCGCGGCCGACCGGGCGCCCGGGTGGCGGAAGTCCACGGAATGGAGCGCCACTCCCGCCCGGCGGAGCGGCCGGACCTCGCTCTGCCGCGTCAGGTCGAGGGTGGACCGGGTCCGCAGCACCTCCCGCACCCGCCCGACACTCGCCCCGGCGCGCGAGGCCTGGAGGAACACGCCCATGGCCATCATGACCGCCTGGAGCATCAGGGACAGGTAGTGCAGGAAGGCGACGACGGTGCCCATCCGCACCTCGCCCGCGGCCACGCGCACACCGCCGAACCACAGCACCGCGACCGAGGACAGTTCGATGACGACGGTGAACGCCGGCATGACCAGGGCCTGGGCCCGGCCGAGTGCCAGACCGGTGCGCAGCATGGCCTGGTCGGCGGTCCGGAAACGGGCCTCCTCATGGCTGTCGCGGTCGAAGGACCGGATGGTGCGCAGGCCCGCGAGGCGTTCCCGCATGACCTGGTTGACGCGGTCCAGGCGCCGCTGCACGGCGGCGGACAGCGGCAGCGTCCGGCGCAGGACCAGCCACAGCGCCACGGTGAGCGTCGGCAGGACCACCGACAGCACGAGGCCCAGCGGGGCGTCCTGGCGCAGGGCCATGACGATGCCGCCGACGGCGGTGAGCGGGGCGACCACGATCACCGTCAGGGCGTTGAGGGCGAGTTGCTGGAGCTGCTGCACGTCCTGGGTGGCGCGGGTGACGAGACCGGCCCGGCCGATACGGCTCACCTCGTGGGCCGGGAGGGCCAGGATCCGGGAGAAGACGGCCTGGCGCAGCTCCCGCCCCCAGGCCAGCGCCACCGAGGCGCTCAGACAGGCCGCGCAGCCCGCGCAGAGGACCTGGACGCACGTCACCGCCAGCATCACGAGGCCGAGTTCGGCGATCCGGTGACCGTCGCCCGCGAGCACGCCGTCGTCGATGACGTCCGCGTTCAGTGCGGGGAGCCGGAGCGTCGCCAGCACCTGCCCGGTCTGCAGCAGCGCCACCAGACCGAGGCGGAACCGCAGGGGACGGCTGACGGCGTGCAAGAGCAAGAGGTCCTCCCGAGAACGGCGACCACGCTGGGCGGAGCCGGTGGCCCCACCCTGGCTCTCCCGTTCCTGAATGACAAGTGAATGCTTCCTAAATGCGCACCGTGGCCCATCAAATCAAGCCACTTCGCGAGAGAATGAGAAGTGTTAACTTGTTAGTGTGGAAGCTGATGACGACCTGCGTACGGCCGAGACGCTGCGGCTCGGCGTGTCGCGTCTGGCCTCGCGCCTGCGCGCGCAACACCCGGGCCGCGGCCAGGCGCTCACCCGCATGTCCGCCTCGGTGCTGGCCAACCTGCGCCATGACGGGCCGCTGACCCCCACGGCCCTCGCCGCGATCGAAGGGCTCCAGCCGCAGTCCCTGACCCGCGTCCTGAACGAACTGGAGGAACGCGGCCGCATCGTCCGGTCCACCAACCGCAACGACCGCCGGAGCCAGGACATCGCCATCACGGACCTCGGCATCCAGGCGCTCGACGGACACGTGCAGGAGGGGAACCGCTGGCTCGCGTCGGCCCTGACGACCCTGACCCCGACGGAGCGCGGCGTACTCGAACTCGCCGCCGGCCTGATGGTGCGACTGGCCGAGACCGCGCCCGGAACCAGCGGTCGGCACGGGGGCTCCGAGGCGGACCGAGGTACCAGGAGGCAGGAGCGGGGCGGCTCGTGACGGGGCGCCGGCGGGCCCCTCAGCTCCGGTATCCCCGCAGCTTGCGGTACAGCGTCGCCCGGCCGATGCCCAGCGCCGCCGCCGTGCGGGCCTTGTTGCCGCCGTGGCGGCGCAGTGCCTCCAGGATCGCGGCGCGCTCGGCGTGCTCCATCGGGCTGAGGGGCCGCGCGGCCGGTCCGTCCCGTACGGGATCCGGCAGTTCCGCGCGGCGTACCGGACCGGACGCGCGCCGGTGCTCCGCCAGGGCCCGGACGACGTGGGCCAGCTCGGTGACGTTCCCGGGCCACGGGTAGCGCTCCAACGCGCGCAGGGCGTCCAGGGTCCAGGTCAGCGGCGGCTGCCCGGGCGCCGGGCGGGGCGCCAGGGCCGACAGCAACTCCCTTATGTCCTCGACGCGTTCCCGCAGCGGGGGCAGGGGCACCGAGCGGGCGGACAACTTGTCCAGCAGGCGCTGGAGGCAGGGGCCGGCCGGTGCGCCGGGCGTGTAGGTGACCAGCAGCGGGGCGTCCGGGTGCGTGTCGAGCAGGGAGTTGAGCGCCGCCACGCCGGGCTGCGCGAGGCGCTCGGCGTGCCGGAGCAGGAGCGGCCGGTCGGCCCGCCACGCGGGCAGGACCCGGTCGAGCCCGGCGTCCTGCGCGGCATCGACGACCTGGACGTCGCCCGGCCCGAGCAACTCCCGTGCCAGCGCGGACTTGCCCGTCCCGCGCTCACCGGTCAGCAGCAGCGGCTCCCGTGAACGCGCCAGCTCGACCGCCCGCCCGACGGCGTGCCGCCACGGCACCGAGGAACCGGCCAGGGCGACCGGCGGGGACGACGAGCCCGACGTCGAGGGCTCCGGGTCGTCGAACGGTTCCAGGACGGCCACGACCCCGATGACGCTGCCGTCCAGACGCACCGGGGTGATCCGCGCGGTGCATCCGGCGCTGTCGGGCAACTCCGCGAAGCCGCCGGACGGCACGGTCTCGTCCGCCTCCATCCGGACCGGGACCTCCGCATGACGCGCCCCGACCGCCGCCCGCTCCAGCGCTCCGAGCACCTCGGGCGTCAGCAGCCCCTGCGCCGCGTCGCTGATCAGCCGGTTGCGGCCGTCGAGGGCGGCCACGGCGCGGTCCCTGCCCCGCACCGCCCGCAGATACGCGTCCAGCAGCACCCGCTCGGCCCGCCCCGCCCGCGCCCGCAGTTCCGTCTCGACCGCCGCGGCGGCGGCCTCGGCGAGTGCCGCCTGCGGGTGCGGCGGACGCGCGGTGCACGGCCGCGACGCGACGGTCAGCGTGCCGAGCACCTGGCCGTTCTCCGGGGCGAGCACCGGGACGCTCACGGCGGACACGTCCTGCCAGCGGTCGAGGAAGTGCTCGGGCCCGTGCACCTCGGCCCGCCGCCGGGTGCGCAGGGCGAGCGCCGCGCTGTTGTTGCCGACCGCCTGCTCCGCCAGTACGGGGCACGGACCGAGCCCGGGCATGCTCCCCGCCGTCCACAGCACGCGCAGCCGCTCGTCGGTGAGAACGAGCAGTGAGCGGCCCGCACCCAGGGCGGGGACGATCCGGTCCAGCACCGGCCGGGCGGCGACGAGCAACGCGGACTCCTCCGGCCGTCCGGGGCCCCCGGCCGGCTCCTCCAAGTCGTGCGGCACGCCGAAGAACCGGGCCCGTCGCCACGCCGCGACGACCTCCTCGGGCACACCCCCCGGCAGTTGATCCCCCGCCAGGAACCGTTCGCGGGCGAGACGCAGCGAGGGTCGGGCTGCGGCTGCGGCTGCGGAGGCGGCTGGGGCGGAGGGCTCTGTCGTGGTCACGGCATACACACCGTAGCCGGTTCGGTTGAACGGACAACAACCCCGGTCGGTCGCTCCGAGGTGTCTCGTAATGAGACACCCACCGCCCGCCCGGCCACTCCATGATCATGAGCGCTCGATGTCCGCCCCCATGCCCCCCCCGCAGGAGCGCCCCGTGTCCCCCGTCGTCGACACCGACGTCCTGATCGTGGGCAGCGGCCCGGCCGGTGCCTCCGCCGCGCTCGCCCTGAGCACCTACGGCGTGCCCAACATCGTCGTCACCCGCTACGCGAGCCTCGCCGACACCCCCCGCGCGCACATCACCAACCAGCGCACCATGGAGGTGCTGCGCGACCTCGGCGTGGAGCAGGAGGTCGTCGCCCAGGCGACCCCGCAGCACCTGATGGGCAACACCACCTTCTGCACCAGCCTGGCGGGCGAGGAACTGGGCCGCGTCCGCTCCTGGGGCAACGACCCGCTCGTGCAGGCCGAGCACGAACTCGCGAGCCCCACCCGCATGTGCGACCTGCCGCAGCACCTCATGGAACCGGTCCTCGTCAACGCGGCCGTCGCCCGCGGCACCCGCCTGCGCTTCGAGACCGAGTACCTCTCCCACACCCAGGACGCCGACGGCGTCACGGCCACCGTCCGCGACCGGCTGCGCGGGGACACGTACGAGATCCGCGCCAAGTACCTGATCGGCGCCGACGGCGGACGCTCGAAGGTCGCCGCGGACGCCGGGCTGCCGATGGGTGGCCAGATGGGCATGGCCGGCAGCATCAACATCGTCTTCGAGGCGGACCTGGCGCAGTACACCGCCCACCGCCCCTCGACCCTCTACTGGGTCCTCGCCCCCGGCGCGACGGTCGGCGGCATCGGCGCGGGCCTGGTCCGCTGCGTCCGCCCCTGGAACGAGTGGCTGATCGTCTGGGGCTACGACGTCGGCGCGGGCGCGCCCGACCTGACCGCCGAGTACGCCGAGTCGATCGTCCGCAAGCTCGTCGGCGACGACGACATCCCGGTGACGATCAAGTCGTCCTCGGCGTGGACCGTCAACGAGATGTACGCCGAGCGGTACGCGAACGGCCGGGTCTTCTGCGCCGGAGACGCCGTGCACCGGCACCCGCCGTCCAACGGCCTCGGCTCCAACACCTCCATCCAGGACGCCTACAACCTGGCCTGGAAGCTCAAGCTCGTCCTCGACGGCACCGCCCACCCCCGGCTGCTCGACAGCTACACCGCCGAGCGCGCCCCGGTCGGCCGGCAGATCGTCACCCGCGCCAACCAGTCGATCCGCGAGACCGCCCCGGTCTTCGAGGCCCTCGACGGGCTCTCCCCGCAGACCCCCGAGCAACTGTGGGCCAACATCGCCGCACGCAAGGACGCCACCGAGGCCGCCGAGAAGCAGCGCACCCGGCTGCGGGAGGCGATCGCCTTCAAGGTGTACGAGTTCAACGCGCACGGCGTCGACCTCAACCAGCGCTACACCTCCGACGCGATCGTCCCGGACGGCACGCCCGACCCCGGCTTCACCCGCGACCCGGAGCTGCACCACCAGCCGTCCTCCCGCCCCGGCGCCCGGCTCCCGCACGCCTGGATCACCTCCGGCACCCGCACCCTCTCCACCCTCGACACGGTCGGCCGCGGCCGCTTCACCCTGCTGACCGGCATCGGGGGAGAGGACTGGGTACGGGCGGCCGAGGCCCAGGACATCGAGATCGCCACCGTGGTGATCGGCCCGGGGCAGGAGTACGAGGACCCCTACGGCGACTGGGCACGCCTGCGCGAGACCTCCGACGCGGGCGCCCTGCTCGTACGCCCGGACGGCTTCGTCGCCTTCCGCCACGCGACCGCCGCCCCGGACGCCGCGGAACGGCTCGCCGACGCGCTGCGGCGGATCCTCGGGCACACCTGAGCGCGCCATCATGGAGGAAGCGCACGTCGACGACGAGGAGCGGGGATGACCACCGACGCGACCGGCACCGGCGTCACCGAGCAGGCCCTGGCCAGCCTCCGCACGACCGCCGACCCGCGGCTGCGCGAGCTGCTCACCGCGCTCGTCCGCCATCTGCACGACTTCGCCCGCGAGACGCGCCTCACCCAGGAGGAATGGGAGCAGGCGATCGGCTTCCTCACCGCGACCGGGCAGGCCTGCACCGACACCCGGCAGGAGTTCATCCTGCTGTCGGACGTGCTCGGCCTCTCCATGCTCGTGGAGACCCTCCACGGCCACCGCGCGCCCGGCGCCACCGAGTCGACCGTGCTCGGCCCCTTCCACCTGACCGAGTCGCCGGTCCGCGAACTCGGCGCCGACATCGACCTGGTCGGCGGCGGCGAGCCCTGCGTGGTCAGCGGCCGGGTGCGCTCCGCGGACGGCACACCCCTGCCCGGTGCCCGCGTCGACGTCTGGCAGGCCGACGACAAGGGCTTCTACGACGTCCAGCAGCCCGGCGTGCAGCCCCCCGGCAACGGACGCGGCCTGTTCACCGCCGACGCCGAGGGCCGCTTCTGGTTCCGCACCTGCGTCCCGGCGGCCTACCCCATCCCCACCGACGGACCCGTGGGCGGCCTGCTGCGCGCGACCGGACGGCACCCCTACCGCCCCGCGCACATCCACTTCATCGCCACGGCCGGCGGACACACGCCCGTCACCACGCACATCTTCGTCGCCGGCGGCGACTACCTCGACTCCGACGCCGTGTTCGCGGTGAAGCAGAGCCTGGTCCAGGACTTCGCGGAGACCGACGACCCGGCCCTCGCCCGGGAGTTCGGCGTCCCGAACCCCTTCCGGCACGCCGACTTCGACCTCGTACTAGAGCGCACGGCATGACGTTCCAGGAGGAGTTCACCTACGAGACCCGGCCCGCGCGGGTCGTGTTCCGGCCCGGCGCGGCCGTCACCGCGACCCCGGGTGAGGCCGCGCGCCTCGGGCTGCGGCGGCTGCTCGTGGTGTGCGGCCGCCGGGGCGAGCCCGTCGCCCGGGCCGTCGCGGACGCGCTCGGCGACAGCTGCGTGGGAGTGCACGCCGAGGCCCGGATGCACGTACCCGTCGAGGACGCCGACCGGGCCATCGCGGCGGTCCGGGCGGCCGGGGCGGACGGCTGCGTCGCCGTCGGCGGCGGCTCCGCGATCGGGCTCGGCAAGGCGGTCGTCCTGCGCACCGGACTGCCGCTGATCGCCGTGCCGTCGACCTACTCCGGCTCGGAGATGACCCCGGTCTGGGGCCTGACCGAGCACGGCACCAAGCGCACCGGCCGCGACCCGGTCGTCCAGCCCCGCAGCGTCGTCTACGACCCGCGGCTCACCCTCTCCATGCCCCCGTCGCTGACCGTGACCAGCGGCGTCAACGCGCTCGCCCACGCCGTCGAGGCGCTGTACGCCCCGGACGCCTCACCGCTGGTCTCGGTCATGGCCGAGGAGGGCGTGCGGGCGATGGCCGAGGCGCTGCCGCGGCTGGCCGCCGCCCCCGACGACCTCGACGCGCGCGGCAGGGCGCTGTACGCGGCGTGGCTGTGCGGCGCGTGCCTGGGCGCCACCACGATGGGGCTGCACCACAAGGTCTGCCATGTGCTGGGCGGCGGCTACGGGCTGCCGCACGCCGAGACGCACACCGTGGTCCTGCCGTACGCCCTCGCCTTCAACGCCCCCGCCGCCCCGCGGGCGCTGACCGTACTGCGCCGCGCGGTCGGCGCCGACGACGTGCCCCGCGCCCTGTGGGAGCTGTCCGGCCGCCTCGGCGCACCGCGGTCCCTCGCCGAACTCGGCCTGGCGGAGGACGACGTGGCCCCGGCGGCGGACCGGATCGCCGGCGAGCCGTACGCCAACCCGCGCCCGGTGACGGCGGACGGGGTGCGGTCCGTACTGCGGGCGGCGTACCGGGGAAGTCCTCCGGAGCCCGCCGACGGGATCGCCGAATAGCCCCTTGCGGACAGAAGGTGACCGCAAGGCCTTTTACGGTCGTGGCATGACTCAGACGCAGAAGATCCTCGTCACCGGCGCCACCGGAACCGTCGGCCGCCAGGTCGTCGCCGAACTGCTCGCCCGGGGCCACGAGGTCCGCGCCCTCACCCGCGACGCCGCGAAGGCCGACCTCCCCGCCGGTGTCGAGCTCGCCGAGGGCGACCTGACCGCACCGGACAGCCTGGCCCCGGCCCTGGAGGGGATCACCGGCCTCCACCTGATCACCTTCGGCGGGGCCGCCTTCACCCCGCTGGAGACCGGCCCGCGCATCCTGGAACTGGCCCACGCGGCCGGCGTCCGCCGGATCACCGTGCTGCACGGCGGCGGGCCCACCCCGCTGGAGGACGCCGTGCGCGCCGACGACCGGGTGAGCTGGACCGTGCTCATGCCGGTCGAGTTCATGGCCAACGCCCTGGAGTGGGCGGACGGCATCGTCGCCTCGGGCGAGGTCCGCGAGCCGTTCGTCGACCGGCTCAGCGCCATGGTCCACGAGGCCGACATCGGCGCCGTCGCCGCCGTCGCGCTCACCGAGGAGGGGCACACAGGCCAGGAGTACGTGATCACCGGCCCCGAGGTGCTCACCGTCGGCGACAAGGTGAAGACGATCGCGGCCGCCGCGGGCCGGGAGATCACCCTGGTCGAGCTGACCGAGGAGGAGGCCGTCGCGCGGTGGCGGGCGGCGTACCTCCCCGAGGACGTCATCGGCTTCCTGCTGGAGGTGTACGGCAACACCCCCGAGGCGGGCCGTACGGTCGCGGGCACCGTCGAGAAGGTCACCGGCCGCCCGGCGCGGACCTTCGCCCAGTGGGCCGCCGAGCACGCGGACGCCTTCCGGGAGCGGTCCTGACTGTCTCGTAATGAGACACCCGTGCCGGAGCCCGGTCCGTCAGGATCGACGAGGGGGTGTGACCGCAGCAAGGTGCGGCCGTGCGGCGTGCGCTGAACCGGCGCCGTACGGGCGCACACCCGAAGAAAGGTGAACCACATGGCCCTCGCACTGCTCCGGCGCCGGTGGCTCAAGAGCACCTCCGCCGCAGCGGCGGGCCTCGCCCTCCCCCTTCCGTCCGGTGCCGGTGCCGTGGCCCGCGAGGTCGTCGACCCGATGGGCTCGCCCCTGCCGGCCGCGGACGTCACCGTCACCGCCCTGGACACCCACCGTGTCGTCGCCCGCGGGACGACCGACCCGTACGGCTACTTCCTCGCGGCGCTGCCGCCGGGCCGCTACAGCCTGCTCATCTCGGCGGAGGGCCTGCGGCCGCACCGCGAGACCATCGAGACGGTGGCGGGCGCGTCGACGCCCACCGAGCGCGTCTGGCTGGCACCGGCCGAGGCCCTCCAGCTGCCGACCCCCGGGACCTGGCTCTTCGACCCGCCGCACACCGCGATCCGGTTCATCGCCAAGCACGTCGGCATGGCGAACGTCCACGGCCGTTTCGAACGCTTCGAGGGCGGCATCCAGATCGCCCAGGACATGACGCACTCCCGCGTCCACGTCCGCATCGACGCCTCCAGCATCACCACCGGCAACACCACCCGCGACAACCACCTGCGGTCCGCCGACTTCCTGGACGTCGAACGCTTCCCGTACATCGACTTCACGAGCGCGCGCTTCGCCTACCGGGGCGGCAGCAAGTGGACGCTGCAGGGCTCGCTCACGATGCACGGCGTGAGCCGCTCGGTCGCGCTGGACACGACGTACCTGGGCACGGTGAACGGCGGCTACGGACAGGAACTGCGCTGCGCGGCCCTGGCGACGGCGGAGCTGCACCGCGAGGACTACACCCTCAACTGGCGTTCCATGCTGGCCCGGGGCATCGCGGTGGTCGGCCCGACGGTGCAACTGGAGCTGGACGTCCAGGCGATGTACCGCACCCACGACACCCCGACCCCGCCGGAATAAATCCCTGGCCCCGCCCCTTCCGCCCTTCCTACACTCGGCACAGACCCGGCGCCGCCCACGACCGAGCGACGCGCCACCGTGACGACGAAGGGAGACGGCCATGCGTGACCACACCGTTGCCGCCGTCTCCCTGCCGCGCTACGAGGTGATCCTCGTGTCCTCGTCGCTCCGGTGCCCGCTGCGCGGCCGGCGCCGGATGACCGGGACGAACGCCTGAACAGCGCCTCGGTCTGCTGACATGCCGTCAGCAGACCGAGGCGTGCGTGTCGTCGGATCTCCTTGGATCTTCTTGGATCTCTGTGGATCTCTTTCGCCCGGAATCGCGCTGCCCCTTTCCCGATCGCCTCGAAAGGCCCTGGGCCGTGCGCACCCACCACAACCCGCTCGCCGTCGTCCGCAACCTCGGCATCCTCGCCCACGTCGACGCCGGCAAGACCACCGTCACCGAACGGATCCTGTTCGCCACCGGAACCACGCACAAGCGCGGCGAGGTCCATGACGGCACCACCGTCACCGACTTCGACCCGCAGGAGCGGGACCGGGGCATCACCATCTTCTCCGCGGCGGTGAGCTGCGCCTGGGACGGCCACCGGATCAACCTGATCGACACCCCGGGGCACGTCGACTTCGCCGACGAGGTGGAGCGTGCCCTCCGGGTGCTCGACGGGGCGGTGGCCGTGTTCGACGCGGTGGCCGGGGTGGAGCCGCAGAGCGAGTCGGTGTGGCGGCAGGCCGACCGGCACGGCGTGCCGAGGATCGCGTTCGTCAACAAGATGGACCGCGCCGGTGCCGGCCTGGACGCGGCCGTGGCGTCGATCCGGGAGCGGCTGCACCCCGCCCCGCTGGTGGTACAGCTGCCGATCGGCGCGGAGGACGCCTTCACCGGCGTCGTCGACCTGGTGCGCATGCGCGCGCTGCGGTGGCCCGGCGGCGACACCCTGGAGGAGGGGCCGGTACCCGACGACCTGCGAGAGGAGGCCGGCGCCCGCCGCCGGGCGCTGGAGGAGGCCGTGGCGGAACTCCACCCCGGCGCGCTGGAGGAGTTCTGCGACACGGGCACGCTCGGCGAGCGGACCCTCTCCGCGGCGCTGCGGGACCTGACCCGGAGCGGCGAGGGCGTGGTCGTGCTGTGCGGCTCCGCCTACCGCGACCGCGGAGTCGAGCCGCTGCTGGACGCCGTGGTGGCCTACCTGCCCTCGCCGCTGGACGTGCCGCCGGTCCGGGGCACGCACGGCGGCGAGGTGCGGGAACGGCCCGCCGACCCGGCGGCGCCGCCGGCCGCGCTCGCGTTCAAGGTGCACGCCACCCCCACCGGGCGGCTGACGTACCTGCGGATCTACTCGGGGACGATCGAGAAGGGAGACACACTGTGGGACGCGAGTGCGGGGCGCACCGAGCGGATCGGACGGATCCTGCGCGTCCAGGCCGACCGGCACGCACCCCTGGACCGGGCGGTCGCCGGTGACATCGTCGCCGTCGTCGGGCTGAAGTCGGCCCGGGCCGGCTCGACGCTGTGCGCGCCGGACGCCCCGCTCGTCCTGGAACCCCCCGGGGTGCCCGAGCCGGTGGTGTCGGTCGCGGTCGAGTCCCGCCGGGCCGGCGACACCGACCGTCTGGCATCGGGGCTGGCACGGCTGTCCGAGGAGGATCCGTCGCTGGTCGTGCGGACCGACCCGGAGACCGGGCAGACGCTGCTGTCGGGCATGGGCGAACTGCACCTGGAGGTGGCGGTGGAGAAACTCCGGCGCGACCTCGGGCTGGAGGTCGCAGTGGGCCGACCGAGGGTCAGTTACCGGGAGACCGTCGGCCGGGGTGTGTCCGGGCTGGTGTACCGGCACGTCAAACAGGACGGCGGCGCGGGACAGTTCGCCCATGTCGTCCTCGACGTGGAGCCGTACGCGGAAGGAGGCTTCGACTTCCGCTCGGCCGTCGTCGGCGGGCGCGTGCCGCAGGAGTACGTCCGGGCGGTCGAGGCCGGCTGCCGGGACGCCCTCGCCGAGGGGCCGCTCGGCGGGCACCCGGTGACCGGGCTGCGCGTGACGCTCACCGACGGGGCGACCCATGTGAAGGACTCCTCGGACACGGCGTTCCGCACGGCCGGCCGGCTCGGTCTCCGCGAGGCCCTGCGCGCCTGCGCGATGGTCCTGCTGGAGCCGGTCGCCGAGGTCACCGTCACGGTGCCCGAGGACGCGGTCGGCGGCGTGCTCGGCGACCTCGCCGCCCGGCGCGGGCGGGTGACCGGCTCGGCCACCCGCGCGGGCGCGGCGGTCGTCACCGCCACGGTGCCGCTGGCCGAACTGTTCGGCTACGCGACCCGGTTGCGCAGCCGCACCCAGGGCCGCGGCACCTTCACGGCCCGGCCCACGGGCTACGCGCCGGCGCCGACCGCCACCGCGGTCCGGTAGGACGGCGGCCGGCCCCTTCCCTTCGTGTGGGGGAGGGGCCGACCCGCTCTACGGGTACGCAACCACCGTCGACGGCACCGTGGACGTCCCCGACGTCGGCGCCCCGTGTGCCGACGACCCGGAGGGCCCGGCCTCCTACGCCCGAGCCGTCCGCGGCGATGGCCTCCCACACACCGGCATGGGCTGGGAGATCGACGCGATCCATGAACGGCGGGGTGGCGGGCAGGGGCGGTACGGACGGCCTCCGCCTCCCAGGTAACCTCGGAAGCGTAGTCATCGCGGCCCGACGGGCTTCCGCTCCACCTCGGTGGAGTCTCGAAGGACATGCCCCCACCCGCACGAGTCAGTTCGTGCTGCCCGGGGGAAGTCCTTGCTGTTCCGCGCGTCTGCCGCATCGGTCGCCGCCATGGCGCTCGACCATTCGCTCTACCTCCATCTCACCGAGCAGTTCACCCACGTGCACGGTTACCGGCCCGGCCCCTCGGAGGCGCGCTCCTGGGAGCGGAGCATCCCCGCCCTGTCGGCCGCGCTCAACGACGCGGGGCTCGGTGACGTGGAGATCATGCTGGAGTACGCGCTCCCGCTGAACAGCAAGCGCGCCGATGCCGTCCTCGCCGGTGTCCACCCGGTGACGGGCGAGCCGTCGTACGTCGTGGTGGAGCTGAAGCAGTGGAGCCAGGCCGAGCCGGACGAAGAGGACCCGGCACTGTGTCACGTGGACGCCTACCGTCATCCGGTCCTCAACCCCATCGAGCAGGTACGCCGCTACTGCGAGTACCTGGTCAACTTCAATGGCGCGGTGGCCGAGCATCCACGTCGGGTCAGCGGAGCCGCGTTCCTGCACAACGCGACCGAATTCGGGGTGGGTGGCCTGCGCGCCATCGAGTCCGACGAGCACGGCCTGCTGTTCACCGGGGACCGGCGCGGCGAGTTCCTCGACCATCTCCGTACGAGGCTCAGTGACAAGCGGCCCGGCGCCGGGGCCGCCGACGAACTGCTGGCCGGGAAGACAGTACCGTCCAAGCAGCTCATGTCGGTGGCGGCGCAGGAGGTCCGCGAGCGTGAGCAGTTCGTCCTCCTCGACGAACAGCAGGTCGCGTACCGCATGGTGCTGAACGCCGTGCGCAGGGCCAAGAGGTCGGACCACAAGGAGGTCGTGGTCGTCACCGGCGGCCCCGGCACCGGCAAGAGCGTCATCGCTCTCTCCCTGCTCGGCGAGCTGTACCGGCAGGGCGTCCCGGCCCTGCACGCCACCGGGTCCCAGTCGTTCACCAAGACCATGCGGAAGGTGGCCGGCTCCCGCAAGCGGGAGGTACAGGAGCTGTTCAAGTACTTCAACAGCTTCATGACGGCCGAGAAGAACAGCCTGGACGTCGTGATCTGCGACGAGGCACACCGCATCCGTGAGACGTCCGCCAACCGGTACACGCCGGCCGCGCACCGGACCGGGAAACGGCAGATCGACGAGTTGCTGGACGTCGCCAAGGTGCCCGTCTTCCTCCTCGACGAACACCAGGTCGTCCGCCCCGGGGAGATGGGCCGGGTCGACGACATCAAGGCGGCAGCCGCGCGCAGGGGACTGACCTGTCACGTCGTACCGCTCGACAGCCAGTTCCGCTGCGGCGGGAGCGACGCCTACCTGCGCTGGGTCGTACGCCTGCTGGGACTGGAGCCTGGCGGGCCGGTGGTGTGGGACCCCGACGACCGCATGCAACTGGTGGTCGCCGAGAGCCCGCAGGAGATGGAGTCCTTCCTGGACGGCCGGCGCGGCCAGGGCTACGGTGCCCGGATGTCCGCGGGCTACTGCTGGCCCTGGTCTCCCGAACCCAAGCCGGGAGAGCCCCTTCCGGCCGACGTGCGCATCGGCGACTGGGCCCGTCCGTGGAACCTGCGGGGCGACCGCTCCGTGTCCGGGGCTCCGCCCTCCGCCCTGTGGGCGACGGACCCGGCGGGTTTCGGTCAGATCGGTTGTGTCTACACGGCCCAGGGCTTCGAGTACGACTGGTCCGGCGTCATCATCGGACCCGACCTGGTGTGGCGCGGTGACCGCTGGATCACCGACCGTACGGCATCCAAGGACCCGGTCTTCAAGCGGTCGACTCCCGACGCGGACGTCGACCGCCTGATCCGCAACACCTACAAGGTTCTCCTCACCCGAGGCATGGTGGGCACGGTCGTCTACTCCACGGACGCGGAGACCCAGCACAAGCTACGGGAGCTGACGGGCCGGCCGCGCCTCACAGCCGTGGGGGCGTGAACGGGCTGTCCGCTTCCGTGACCTCGCGACGATTCGTCCGTGACGTGGGCACGGTGGCTTGGAAACGGCTGCCGGGGAGGCCACGCACCTAAGATCACCGGTACCGGTCGCGGCCCGACGGGCTTCCTCCGCACGAGGACATGCCCCCACCCGCACGAGTCACTCGTGCCCTGGGGGAACCTCCTCGTGTCCATGCTCCTGCTGAGGTTGTCCGCGCAGGACCTGCTCGCCCTGAACTCCCGGCGCCGGATGGTGCCCCACCTCGCAGCCAGATGGAAGCACTTCCGGGGCACGGAAGCCTCCCTCTCCGAACGAACCGCGTGGGCGGAGAGCCTGGTCGAGTTGGCGAAGGACCTCGTGGCGGCGGACCGCGGCGGTGTGGAGATGATCGTCGAGTGCGCGGCGACGGTCGAGGAACCGGAGAACCGCAACGACCAGCGCCTGATCGACGTCGTCCTGGCCGGCCGCCACCCCGAAACCCACCACCCTTCGTTCCAGCTCGTCGAGCTGAAGCGCTGGTCGACGGTCACCCGGGTCGAGGCCGCGACAGCCGAACTGGTTCACGTGCCGGGAATCATCGAGCCGAAGCGACACCCCGCCCTGCAACTGCGCGAATGCTTCGACCTGTTCACCGGTGACAAAGGTCCGCTGGACGGCCTCCAGGTCGAGTGCGGCGGATTCGCCTATCTCCACAACGCCACGGAGGAATCCGCGAAGCCCCTGCTCGACGCCGACGCGCCCACGGGGATCTACGCGCGCACGTACACCAAGGACCGCCGCGCGAAACTGCTCGCCGACCTTCGTCGACACTTCGCGGAGAACGGCGGCGACCACGCCGCCGAGCTGCTGCTGAAGAAGATGAACCTCCGCAACACGCCCCTGCTCGACGCGATGATCAGGTCCCGGGGCGAGGACACCGTTTTCACCCTGCGGAGGAAGCAGAAGGAGATCGCCGACGACGTCATGGAGAAGGCGTCCCTGATACTCGGGGACCCCGACCAGCCGACCCTCGTCCCGGACGACCGAAGGGCCGTCTTCGTCGTGACCGGCGGCGCGGGCACGGGCAAGAGCGCTGTCGGACTGCAGCTCAAAGCCCGGTTGGAAGCCGCCGGACGGACGGTCCGGTACGCCAGCGGCAGCAGGGCCTTCAACGGGGCGCTGCAGGAGCACGTGGGGTACGGCGACAGGGAGTTCAAGGAGAGCTTCACCTACTTCAGCAGCTTCGTCACACCGCCCGACCCGCCGCTCGACGTCCTCATCTGCGACGAGGCGCACCGGCTGCGGGACAGGACCACCAACCACTATCTGCCGGCCGAGGCGCAGGGGACGAAACCTCAGGTGGACGAGTTGCTCGACGCCTCCCGCCTCACGGTGTTCTTCCTGGACGGAAGCCAGTCGGTACGGCCGAACGAAGTGGGCACGGCTGACCTCATCACGAACGCCGCCAAAGCCCGTGGTATCACTCCGGCTCGCTACGAACTGTCGGCCCAGTACCGGTGCGGAGGAAGCGACGGGTACGTGCACTGGGTGCGGGATGTCCTGGGACTCACCGGGAACGAGCCGGAGCCCTGGACCCCTGACGGACTCATGCACGTCGAGGTCGCCGACAGCGCTGCGGACATGGAGCGGATCATCAGGGCTGAGGCGGAGGCAGGGGCCTCCGCCCGTATGGTCGCCGGATTCTGCTGGCCCTGGACCAAGCCGCGGGGCAAGGGCGCGGGGAGGTGGCTGGAAGCCGATGTCCGCATCGGTGGCTGGCACAAGCCGTGGAACGCCTACAGCGAGAGCTTCTGCGAGGACGGAACCGTGCCGCCCTCCAAGATCTGGTCCGTGCACCCTGCCGGGATCAACCAGATCGGCTGCGTCTACACCGCTCAGGGACTCGAATGGGACTGGTGCGGCGTGATCATCGGCGAGGACATGGTGCGCCGCGACGGTCGCTGGGTCTTCCAGAAGGGCAAGGCGCGCAAGGATCCGGAAACCGGGGTCAAGCGAGTGGCGGCCCCGGGCTCCTTCGACCCGAGTCTGCGGGGCAAGAAGCCGGACGACGAGGACTTCGCCCGGTGCATTCGGCACGCGTATCACGTGCTCATGACCCGGGCGAGCCGGGCGACCGTCCTCTACTCGCGCGA
Source organism: Streptomyces sp. NPDC006140 (assembly GCF_040628815.1). Classification (NCBI taxonomy): domain Bacteria; kingdom Bacillati; phylum Actinomycetota; class Actinomycetes; order Kitasatosporales; family Streptomycetaceae; genus Streptomyces; species Streptomyces sp. NPDC006140. The sequence continues at coordinate 243,220 of NZ_JBEXTS010000003.1, forward strand.
CGAGGAGACCCAGGCATACCTGAAGCAGATCGTCGGGGACGTGCGGATCGACGGCCTGCGTCCCACCTGGGAGAACCTTCCGCCCGTGGCGCGGGCGGCGCATCTGCCCCGGCCCCAGCGGGGACGCAACCGCTCGCGCAACAGGAAGAAGCAGAACAAGCCCGACAAGGGGCAGCGGCCCCTCTTCTGAGCGCACTTCCGGCGAGCCGGCCGGCGGGTGAAGGGGGAGAGGAGAGTGGCGGGTTCACCGGACCCGCCACATGCCTGCCTCAGACGAGGAGGCGCGCTGCCGCCGTCAGCAGCTCCCACACAAGGTTGGAGGCAACTCCTGCGGCGGCGCCGACCAGGATCTCGCGAATCCAGGAACGACGCGCGGGCTTGTACTCGACCGGTTCCATGAAGAGCCACTCCAGGGTGTGAGTTCGGAATGGCAGGGATCGCCCTACCGGGCATCCGCCCTCACCGAAGTGAGGTCCACGTGGTGGATTCACCGTTCGTCACTCACGACCAGCGGACTGGACCGTGGACACCGCCTCGTACCCTCCGGGAAGGTGCGCAGCGAGTGTGAGCCTAGTGATGAGCGCTGGATCATGCCAACCGGCAGACCGGACACCGGAGTTGCAGGGGCCTTCCGGTATCCGGTTGCCCCACACGCCACCAACTGTCAGTCTCCCGCCCATGCCCGCCTTCACCGCCCCCGACGGCACCACCCTCGCCTACCACGTGGCGGGAGACGGCCCGCCCCTGGTCTGTCTCCCGGGCGGCCCCATGCAGGACTCCGTCTACCTGGGGGACCTCGGTGGTCTGACCGCCCACCGGACCCTGATCCGGCTGGACCTCCGGGGTACGGGCCGGTCGGCGGTGCCGGGGGACGCGGCGTCGTACCGCTGTGACCGGCAGGTCGAGGACGTCGAGGCGCTCCGGAAGGAACTGGGCCTGGAGCGGCTGGACCTGCTCGGGCACTCCGCCGGTGCGAACCTGGCGGTCCTGTACGCGGCCCGCCATCCCGACCGCGTGGGGCGCCTCGCCCTCGTCACGCCCAGCGTCTTCGCCGTCGGGCTCGACATCACCGCCGAGGACCGGCTGGAGACCGCTCGCCTGCGCCGGGGCGAACCGTGGTTCGCCCCGGCGTACGCGTCCATGGAGGCGATCACGGCCGGCCGGGCGGCGGACGGGGACTGGGCGGCCGTCGCGCCGTTCTGGTACGGGCAGTGGGACGAAAGGGCGCGGGCCTTCCGCGCGGCTGAGGAAGAGCAGCGCAACGGCGATGCCGCCGCCCGCTACGCCTCCGACGGCGCCTTCGACCCCGGAGCCACCCGGACCGCCCTCGCCGCGTTCCCCTCACCGGTGCTCGTCCTCGCCGGGGAGTACGACGTTGCCGCGCCCGCGCGCGTGATGAAGGAGTACGCGGGGCTCTTCCCGAGGGCTGAGGCGGTGGTGCAGAGCGGGGTCGCGCACTTCCCCTGGTTGGACGATCCGGGGGCGTTCGTGGCAGCCCTGGTCGCCTTCCTCGACGGCGTCAGCAGTCCCTGAACTCCGGTGACTGGTTCAGGATCTGGGAGCGGGCGGACGTGAAGCGGGTGTACGTCTCGCCGTTCCGGGACTCCGGGCGGAACGCCGCCACGCGGTGGCAGTTCTGGAAGGCCAGGGCGATGCCGAAGTGGCGCTCCAGGCTGGAGCGGATCGCGTCGCTGGCGAGGGCGCGCAGGAGCTGGCCGCGTTCCTGCTCGGACGGGGGAGGGGTCTGGTTGTCCGTGAACTCCGCCTGACCGGCGTTCAGGTCGGCGGCGAGGGAGGCGATCAGGTCGTAGGCGTAGGGGAGGGACGTGCGGACCGTGTCCACGAAGTCCTCCTCGCGGATGTCGCCGCGTTCGGCTTCGGCGAGGAGCCGGTCGGATACGTCGAGAGACATGAGGGGGGTTTCCTGTCTGGTTGTCGGGGAGCGGGGAGCGGGGAGCGGGGTGTGGGATGGGGGCGGGGTCAGGCGGTGGCTGGGCCGCCGGGGACGAACTCCGGGTCCACCTGCGCCGCCAGGTCCTCGCCCGTGCGGGCGTCCGCCCAGGCGCGGGCGTTGCGCAGGTGGAACTCGACCGCGTGGCGGTGGAGCCGGGTCCAATCGCGGACGTGGGAGTCGACCGTCTCGCGCAGGATGTTCAGGGCGTGCCGGTTGTGGGTTCCAGCTCGCCTCGCTCCCTGCCCTGCTCCGCCGCGCGGACCCAGGGCGACTGCTCCAGGTGGGTCAGCAGGTCGTCCCCCACCTCCTCCTTGAGGAAGAGGAGGTCGTCCTCGCAGGTCACCTTGTTGCCGATGACCGCGACGCGGATGCCGAACTGCTCCGCGTGGTCGCGGTACTGGCGGTAGACCGAGACGCCCTTGCGGGTGGGTTCCGCCACCAGGAAGGTGATGTCGAAGCGGGTGAAGAGGCCCGAGGCGAAGGCGTCCGCGCCCGCCGTCATGTCGACCACGACGTACTCGCCGGGCCCGTCCACCAGGTGGCCCAGGTACAGTTCGACCGCGCCGAGCTTGGAGTGGTAGCAGGCCACGCCGAGGTCGGACTCGTCGAACTCGCCCGTGACCATGAGGGGGATGCCGCCGGCCCGGCCGAGGTGCCGCGCGTGCAGTTCGTCGTCGCCGAGCGGGCGCAGCAGGCGGGAGCCGCGGCCCGGCGGGGTCGTTTTGATCATCGCCTCGGGGGAGGGGATGCGCGGGTTGGTGCCCCGCAGGTAGTCCTTGATGCGGGGCAGGTGGGCGCCCAGCGGCGGGGCGGGCTTCTCCTCGCCGCCGAGGGCCTCGGCCAGGTGCTGGTTGATGTCGCCGTCGATGGCGAGGACCGGGGCGCCGGAGCGCGCCAGGTGGCGGGAGAACAGCGCCGACAGCGTCGTCTTGCCGCTGCCTCCCTTGCCGACGAACGCGACCCTCACAACCCACCCGCCTTTTTGAAAATGGATGTCATGTGGTTAGGTTCGAGGAGTGCGTGTCGGACTGTCAAATCGCTTCGGCCGTATGGGATTTGGCGGCGTCTTCCCTCGTCCGTCCCCCGGTTGATCGGCGGTTTCCCCTTGATGCATATGCTGTGCAAGTGCGTGACCTCAGCATCAAGCCCCGTTCCCGGATCCTCGCCGCCCTCGCCCTCGTCCCGTGCCTGGCCGGCTGCTTCGCCTCCCCCGGAGGGGAGTCGCCGTCGGACGACGGCCGGTCGGGCTCCCGGCTGCGTGTCGCCCTCGCCTTCCCGCCCGCCGAGAACTTCTCGCCGTACGGCGCCGACGCCACGCTGCTCAGCCGTCTCGGCGTCACCGAGGGCCTGACCGCCCTGGACGCCAACGGTGCCGCGGCCCCCGCGCTCGCCTCCTCCTGGCGCCGTGAGAACGGCCGCACCTGGCGCTTCACCCTGCGCGAGGCCACCTTCCAGGACGGCACGGACGTCACCCCGTCCGCCGTGGCCGCCGCCCTCACCCACGCCACGCGGGCGAAGCCCGCGCCCGCCGCGCTCGCCGGCGTCACCCTCAGCGCGCGGGCCGACGGCGACCGCGGCCTGCGCATCACCACCGCGGCCCCCGACCCCGTGCTGCCCATGCGGCTGTCCAGCCCGAGCCTGGCGATCCTCTCCCCGAAGGCGTACGGCAAGACGGACCGCCCCGACCCGGTCGGCCACGCCACCGGACCCTTCGAGATCACCAAGGTCGACGGCGGCAGCTCCGCCACCCTCGACCGTTACGACGACTACTGGGGCGGCCGCGCCCAGGCCGCCGGCGTCGACGCGCGCTTCGTCAAGGACGGCACCGCGCGCGCCAACGCCGTACGCACCGGCGACGTCGACATCGCCGAGGCGATCCCCGTGGCCCAGGCCGCCACCCTCGACAAGGCCACCCTCAAGGAAGCCGGCACCACCCGGACCACCAGCCTGCAGCTCAACACCAGGACCGGCCCCTTCAAGGACCCGGGGCTGCGCGCCGCCGCCCGCAGCGCGATCGACTCCGCCGCCCTCGTCAAGGGCGTCTTCGAGGGGTACGCCGACCCGGGCGCCGGGATCTACGGCCCCGCCGTCACCTGGGCCGAGAGCAAGCGGGTGAAGCCGGCGGGACGCGCGAAGCCCGCCCGGCCCGACGGTACGTCGATCACCCTCGCCACCTACGACAACCGGCCCGAACTCCCCGAGGTCGCCCAGGTCGTGCAACAGCAGCTCCAGAAGGCCGGCTTCACGGTGAAGCTGGAGGTGCGCGAGTACTCGCGCCTGGAGAGCGACGCGCTCGCCGGGAAGTTCGACGCGTTCATCGGCGCCCGCAACAGCCTCCTGGACACCGGCGATCCCGTCGGCATCCTGGCCAGTGACTACACCTGCGACGGCGGCTACAACCTCGCCCTGCTGTGCGACAAGAAGGTCGACCGGGCCGTCGCCGCGGCCGACCGGACCGACGGCACCGGCGAGCGGCAGGACGCCGCCATGGCCGCGGAGGCAGCCGTCCTCGGCACGGACGCGGTGGTGCCGCTGGCGCACCAGCGGATCATCGCCGGCGTCTCCACCAGGGTCCGGGGCGTCCTCCTCGACCCCTACGAGCGGACCCTCGTGGGCACCGGAACGCGACGCTGACCGGCCGGTTCAGGCGGGCAGCCGGGTGTCGGCCACGCAGCTGATCTCGACGAGCTGCCCGGGGAAGGTCAGTTCGGTGACGCCCAGGGCCGTGCTGACCGGGCGGTGGGTGCCGAAGTACGCCCGGTTGCCCTCTGCCACCACCTCGGCGTTGCGCACCAGGTCCACCACGTACAGCGTCTGGGACACGATCTGGCGGCGCGTCACGCCGTAGTGGGCCAGGACCCGGTCGATGTTCACATACGTCTGCTCGAGCTGGGCGGCGAGGTCGTCCGCCGGGTCGAAGCCGCCCGCCTCGTCGAACGAGAGCTGGCCGGAGACATGGATCAGCTCGCCGGACCGGATCGCCTGCGCGTAGCCGAAGTGGCTCTCCGCCGGTATGCCGTGGTCGTAGACGTCGAGGGTGGTCATGGTTCCCGTCCTTCCGTCGAGCGCGTATCCGCGCTCTCTTGCGGTTACTCGGAAACCGTAGGAGAGTGACGGCCGACCTGGAAGAACGCACTTTTCAGTGACTGGGGAACCCGATGGTGACCAAGCAGTTGAGGGACCTGCCCGAGAACGCGGACCTCCGGCGGGCGGACTCCCTGGCCCGGGAGATCTTCTCCGACGTGGCCAACAAGTGGGCGCTTCTGATCATCGAGGCCCTCGGCGACCGCACCCTGCGCTTCAGCGAGTTGCGGAACGAGGTGGAGGGCGTCAGCCACAAGATGCTGACCCAGAACCTGCGGATGCTGGAGCGCAACGGCCTGGTCGACCGCGAGGTGCACCCCACCGTGCCGCCCAAGGTCGAGTACACGCTGACCGAGCCGGGCCGGGCCCTGCGCGCCACGGTCGACGCGATCTGCGGCTGGACCCACCAGTACCTCGGGCACATCGAGTCGGCGCGCGGCCGGTTCGACTCCTGACCGGCCCGGGCGTCAGCCCGCGACCAGCTCGCGCACCTGCCGGGGAGCCGGGGCCTCCTCGACCCGCGAGGTCCGGTACAGCCACAGCACGTCCCGCCCGAACGACCACACCAGCAGGCCCAGCGCCAGGGCCGCGACCCCGAAGTTGGCCGCGTACGGCAGCAGATCGGCACCCGCCAGCAGCAGGAGCACGCCCTGGAGCGCCGCGACCGTCTTGCGGGCGGTGCTCGGCGGCAGCGCGGCGGTCAGCCACGGCCAGACGCGGGCGGCGGCGACGAAGACGTACCGCATGCCGCCGATCAGCAGCACCCACGGGCCCAGTTGCATGGACACGTACACGCTGAGCACCAGGATCAGGAACGCGTCGACCTCCATGTCGAAGCGCGCGCCCAGCGGCGTCGAGGTGCCGGTGCGGCGCGCCACCTTGCCGTCGACCCCGTCGAGGATCAGCGCCACCGCCGTGAGACCGACGAACAACGACACGGGCGGCGAACTCTGGAAGGAGTCCGCGACCAGCGCGGTGACGCCGCCGACGAGGGTGGCCCGGCCGAGGGTGACCCGGTTCGCCGCGCCGAAGGAGCGCAGCCGCGAGCGGTGCAGGGCCCGGGAGAGCACCGCCCAGGTGGCGAACGCGAACGCGAGGCCGGTCAGCCAGCCCGCCGGGCCCATCCCGATCGCCGTGCCGATCAGGGCCAGCAGCAGGACCTGCACACCCGCCCCCAGGGCGGTCTCCTGCTGGACGAGCCTCGCGTCGTAAGTGTTGTTCAGGGCCACCGAACACCCTCCGGCCGTGTGACAGAGTCGATCAACGCCGCTACCTTGTGCGCGGCCTGTGCACCCCTCGGTACGCAAGCAGCTTCCCGATCGTTCAGGAGGACTTCGATGAAGCACACCGGACGTGCGTTCTGGATCGACTCGCCTGGGCGAGGCGCGATCCGGGACGTCGCCCTGCCCGCGCCCGGCGAGGGCGAGGTGCTGGTCCGCACGCTGTTCTCCGGCGTGAGCCGCGGCACCGAGACGCTCGTCTTCCGCGGCGGCGTACCGGTCAGCCAGCACACGGCCATGCGGGCGCCGTTCCAGGAGGGCGACTTCCCGGGCCCGGTGAAATACGGCTACCTCAACGTCGGAGTGGTGGAGGAGGGACCCGAGGCGCTCGCCGGCCGTACGGTGTTCTGCCTCTACCCGCACCAGACCCGGTACGTCGTCCCGGCGAGCGCCGTCACACCCGTGCCCGACACCGTGCCGGCCGAACGGGCCGTGCTCGCCGGGACCGTGGAGACCGCCGTCAACGCCCTGTGGGACGCCGCGCCCCTGCTCGGCGACCGGATCGCCGTGGTCGGCGGCGGCATGGTCGGCTGCTCGGTCGCCGCCCTGCTCGCCCGGTTCCCCGGCGTCCGCGTCCAGTTGGTCGACGCCGACCCGGGCCGGGCGGACATCGCCAAGGCCCTGGGCGTCGGCTTCGCCTCCCCGCAGGACGCCCTCGGTGAATGCGACCTGGTCGTCCACGCCAGCGCCACCGAGCAGGGCCTCGCCCGCTCCCTGGAACTCCTCACCGCCGAGGGCACCGTCGTCGAACTGAGCTGGTACGGCGACCGGCAGGTGAGCCTGCCCCTCGGCGAGGCCTTCCACTCCCGGCGCCTGGTCATCCGCAGCAGCCAGGTCGGCACCGTCTCCCCGGCCCGCCCCGGCCGCAGCTACGCCGACCGGCTCGCCCTCGCCCTCGACCTGCTCGCCGACCCCGCGCTCGACGCCCTCGTCACCGGCGAATCCGCCTTCGAGGACCTGCCCGACGTGCTGCCGAAGCTCGCCTCGGGCGAGATCCCCGCCCTGTGCCACCGCGTCCGCTACGACGAGAGCGATTGACACATCGGCTGACGATTCGTTCCATCCGGTACGACATCGGCCACGACAAGAGCGCCTGACCTGAGAAAAGACGTACCCGAGGCTGAACAAGGGAAGGCAGCCAGCCGTACTACACGGCATCCCCGGCGGCCATCACCGGGGAAGCAGACGCGCCGCACCTGGAGGGTCGTCCGTTGTTCAGCATCACCGTCCGCGATCACATCATGATCGCCCACAGCTTCCGCGGCGAGGTCTTCGGCCCGGCGCAGCGTCTGCACGGGGCCACGTTCCTCGTGGACGCCACATTCCGGCGTGAACAGCTGGACGAGGACAACATCGTCGTCGACATCGGGCTGGCCACCCAGGAACTCGGGGCGGTCGTCAGCGAGCTGAACTACCGCAACCTCGACAACGAGCCCGACTTCGCCGGGGTCAACACCTCCACGGAGTTCCTCGCCAAGGTCATCGCCGACCGGCTCGCCGAGCGCATCCACAAGGGGGCGCTGGGCGAGGGCGCCAAGGGCATCGCGGGCCTCACCGTCACCCTGCACGAGTCGCACATCGCCTGGGCGAGTTACGAGCGTGCGCTGTGACCGACACGACCATCGAGCGGCCCGGGCCGGCCGGAGAGGCACCGGCGCGGCTCAACTACGTGCCCGTGCAGCACGCCGCCCTGAAGAACGCCGAGATCATCCCCATGTCCCTGCGCACCGTGCACTTCGTGCTGCCCGGCGGCGTCGACGACCCGGCGACACCCAGCGGCGGCAACGCCTACGACCGGCGCGTGTGCCTGGACCTGCCCGGCTTCGGCTGGCAGGTGACCAAGCACGCCGTCGCCGGTGACTGGCCCCGGCCGTCCGCGGCGGCCCGCACCGAACTCGCCCGCGCCCTGGCCGGATTGCCGGACGGCGCCGCCGTCCTGCTCGACGGGCTGGTGGCCTGCGGCGTGCCGGAGATCGTGGTGCCGGAGGCGGAACGGCTGCGCATGGCCGTGCTCGTCCACCTCCCGCTCGGCGACGAGACCGGGCTCGACGCGGCGGTCGCCGCCGAACTCGACGCCAAGGAACGGGCGGTGCTGCGGGCCGTGCCCGCGGTGATCGCCACCAGCGACTGGGCCGTCCGCCGCCTGGTCTCCCACCACGGCCTGCCCCCGGAGCGCGTCCACGTCGCCGCCCCCGGAGCCGACATCGCGCCCCTCGCGCCCGGCACCGACGGTGTGTCGCGGCTGCTGTGCGTGGCCGCCGTGACCCCGCGCAAGGGCCAGCACCGGCTGGTGGAGGCACTGGCCGCGGTGACCGACCTGCCGTGGAGCTGCGTCTGCGTCGGCAGCCTCACCCAGGACCCGGAGTACGTCGCCCACCTGCGGTCCCTCATCCGCACGCACGGCCTGGAGGACCGGCTGGAGCTGGCGGGCCCGCGCTCCGGCCCGGCGCTCGACGCCAGTTATGCCACCGCCGACCTGATGGTCCTCACCTCGTACGCCGAGACGTACGGCATGGCGGTGACCGAGGCGCTGGCCCGCGGCATCCCCGTGCTGGCCACGGACGTCGGCGGCGTCCCCGAGGCGGTCGGGCGAGCCCCCGACGGCGGGGTGCCCGGCATCCTCGTCCCGCCGGAGAACCCCGCCGCCATCGCCGCCGAACTGCGCGGCTGGTTCGGCGAGGCGGACGTACGGCGTCGCCTCAAGGCCGCCGCCCGCGGCCGCCGCGCCGCCCTCGACGGCTGGGCGACGACCGCACAGAGCCTGGCGGCGGTCCTGCGCCGGCTCCCGACCGAACCCCGGAGGGCCGCATGACGAACCCGGTGACGACCCAGCAGAGCGGCACGATCCCGGCCCAGCCCGGGCCGCGGCAGACCGCCGAGTCGATGGACGGCGTGATGCCGGGCGCGGGCCCCGGCGGCACGTCCGTGGTGGGGCAGGCTGTCGGGACGGTGGCCGGAAGCGTGGATTCCGGCGGCACGTCCGTGGTGGGACAGGCACCCGGCGTGGTGGCCGGGGGCGCGGGTTCCGGTGGCACTTCGGCGGTGGGACAGGCTGTCGGCGTGATGGCCGAGGGCGCGGGTTCCGGCGGTACTTCGGCGCTGGGACAGGCACCCGGCGCGGTCATCCCGGGTGCCGGGCCCAGTGTCCCGGCAGCCGGATCGCGGCCCACCGTGAAGCTGCGTGAGGCCGGGCCCGACGACCCGCCCCGCTACGCGCCCGAGTGGCTGGAGCTGCGGGAGCCCGCCGACGCCGCCGCGCGGGCGCACGACCTGCTCGACCCGCTGCGCATCCGGCTCGCCAACCTGCCGGGCAAGTCGGGCGGCGTCGTCATCCACGACCTGGGCTGCGGCACCGGCTCGATGGGCCGCTGGCTCGCCCCCCGCCTGGACGGCGCCCAGCACTGGATCCTGCACGACCGCGACCCCTATCTGCTGCACTTCGCCGCCGTCGCCTCCCCGCGTTCCGCCGCCGACGGCAGCCGGGTCAGCACGGAGACGCGGCGCGGTGACGTGGCCCGCCTCACCCCGGACGCCCTGCAGGGCGCGTCCCTGGTGACGGCGTCCGCCCTGCTGGACGTCCTCACCCGCGAGGAACTCGACACCCTCGCCGCCGCCTGCGCCGGAGCCGGCTGCCCCGCCCTGCTGACGCTGTCCGTCGCCGGGCGCGTGGAGCTGACCCCGTCCCACCCGCTGGACGCGGAGATCGCCCAGGCGTTCAACGACCACCAGCGCCGCGACGGACTGCTCGGCCCCGACGCGGTCACGGCGGCGGCCGAGGCGTTCTCCGAACAGGGCGCCACGGTGCGGCTGCACCCGAGCCCCTGGCGGCTCGGCCCCGAGCAGGCCGCGCTGACCGAGCAGTGGCTGCGCGGCTGGGTCGGCGCCGCCGTCGAGCAGCGCCCCGACCTGCGCGTGCCCGCCGAGGCCTACCTGGCCGACCGTCTGGCCGCCTGCGCCGCGGGCGAGTTGCGCGTCACCGTCCACCACACCGACCTCCTGGCCCTGTGCCGCCCGGTGGGCGGAGCGTCATGAGTCCACAGGCGACGGGGACGCGGGTGGCCCCCCGGGGCGTGCTGACTCCGGTGCGCGAGCGGCCGACGCCGGCCGCCGCACCGACGTCGGCTTCGGCCGCCGAATCGGTGCAGGCACCGGCCTCGGTCCCGGCACCGGCCTCGGCCTCGGTCCCGGCCTCGGCCTCGGCCTCGGTCCCGGCACCGGCCTCGGCCTCGGTCCTGGCACCGGCGTCGGCCCCCGAGCCGTCGCGCCGGAGTGCCGATCGAGCGCCGGCCACCGGTGTCGGCACCGGCATCGACAGCAGCACCGGCACCCGCACCGGCTCGGGATCTCCCACCCACGTCACCGCCGTCGAAGCCCCCGCGACCGCCCCGGAGTCCGGCCGCGCCCCGGCCGGCTCCCCGTCGCCCGGCTCCCTCCGTGCCGCCCTCGCCCGGCTCGGTTCGCGCCAGGTCCGTACGCACCTCGGGACCCTCGCCGGTGTCGCCATCATCGGTGTGCTGTTCTGGCGGCTCGGTACCGGCGTCTTCCTGGACGGGCTGCGCCGGATCGACGCGGTGACGCTGCTGCTCGCGCTCGGGATCGGGCTCGTCACCACGGTGTTCAGCGCATGGCGCTGGGCGCTCGTGGCCCGGGGGCTGCGCATCCGGCTGCCGTTCGGGCCGGCCGTCGCCGACTACTACCGCGCGCTGTTCCTGAACGCAGCCCTGCCCGGCGGTGTCCTCGGCGACGTGCACCGGGCCGTGCGGCACGGGCAGAGCGAGGGGGATCTGCGGCGGGGCGTGAAGGCGGTCGTACTCGAACGGGCCGCCGGGCAGCTCGCGCTGTTCGCCGTCGGGGCCGTGGTCCTGCTGACCATGCCGTCCCCGGTGCTCGACGAGGCCCGGCACGTCGCCCCGCTCGCGGCCCTGGCCGCACTCGGCGCACTCGCCGTCGTCCTCGCCCTGCGCATGAACCGGGCGGCACCCTCCCGCCGGGGCCGGAAGCTGCGCGCGACCCTCGCCGAGGCGCGCGAAGGGCTGCTGTCCCGGCGCAACGGGCCCGGGGTGGTTGTCTCCTCCGTGGTGGTCCTGGCAGGTTACGTCGCCATGTTCGTCCTCGCCGCCCGCGTCGCCGGAGCCGCCGCCTCCGTGGCCGTCCTGGTGCCGCTCGCGGTGCTGGCGCTGCTGGCCATGGGGCTGCCGCTGAACGTCGGCGGCTGGGGGCCCCGGGAGGGCGTCACCGCCTGGGCGTTCGGCGCCGCCGGTCTCGGCGCCGGCCGGGGACTCGCCGTCGCGGTCGTCTACGGGGTGCTCAGCCTCGTGGCCAGCCTGCCCGGCCTGATCGTGCTCGTCGCCCGCTGGTACGCCGGACTGCGCACCGGGCCCCGGGCCGCCGCACCGGCCCTCGGACCCGGCCCCGCACCGGAAGGTGACTACCCGTCGGAGGTCAGCAACGAGAAATACGCCCCGAAGGATTCCGCCAGGCTCGCCAGGAGTTCCTTCCCTTTTTCCGCCGAACCCAGCGAAGCACGGCCGATGACACCGGAATCGGTATAGCCGGACATGCCGAGGGTCAGCAGATGACGCCGGTCGTCGGCGACGAAATCGGAGGTCTCATAACCGGGACGGAGCATTTCGGGATGAGCGTGCAGAAGGATGGAGGTCTCAATTTCCCCCGCGTGCATGTCGGTGAGCAGCGAGGTGACCACACCCGCCCGCTCCCGCGCCGCCTCCCAGTCCTCCGGGGCCGGGAAGAGCGCCATCCGCTCACCGCGGGCGGAGGACTCCTGAACGACATTGCCCAGCACGTAGTTCCCGCCGTGCCCGTTGACCACCACCAGGGCGTCGACCCCGGACCGGCGGAGCGAATCCGCTATGTCCCGTACCACCGCATGAAGGGTCACCGAGGAGATGCTGACGGTCCCCGGCCAGGCCGCGTGCTCGTGCGAGCACGAGATCGTCACCGGAGGAAGGAGGTGCACCGGGTACGCGCCGGCTATCTCCCGCGCGACGGCACAGGCCACCAGCGTGTCGGTCGCCAGCGGAAGGAACGGACCGTGCTGCTCGAAGCTCCCCACGGGAAGCACCGCGACCTGCCGTGAGACACCGGCGCCTCGCGTCCGTATGTCTTCCGTGGTGTCCGCCGGTACCAGATCACTCATAACTCCACGGCCTTTCGTCTCTGCTTAGGAACTCGAGAATCATGACAGAAAACATTGGCGTACTCGGCAAGAAGTCCCCGCAGCGGACCGGCGTGGAACGCGTCGTCAATGCCCCCTTGCCCACCGTGTACGGGAAATTCCAGGCGGTCGGCTACCTGGACCACGACCGCGGTGACGAACAGGTGGCGCTGGTCTACGGCGAGATCGGCACGGAGGACGTCCTCATCCGGCTGCACTCGGAGTGCCTGACCGGCGACGCCTTCGGCTCCCAGCACTGCGAGTGCGGCGACCAGCTCGACGCCGCCCTGCGCGCGGTCGTCGCCGAGGGCGCCGGTGTCGTCGTCTACCTCAGAGGGCATGAGGGCCGCGGCATCGGCCTGCTGGCCAAGCTGCGCGCGATGGCCCTGCAGGCGGAGGGCCTGGACACCGTCGAGGCCAACCTCGCCCTCGGCCTGCCGGTCGACGCCCGGGACTACGGCGTCGCCGCGCGGATCCTGGACGACCTGGGCGTGAACTCCGTCCGCCTGATGTCCAACAACCCGCGCAAGCGCGAGGCGCTGGTGAACCACGGCATCCGCGTCGCCGAGCAGGTGCCGCTGCTGATCCCGCCGTGCGAGAACAACATCACCTACCTGCGCACCAAGCGGGAGCGCCTCGACCACCACCTGCCCCATCTGGACGCGGTGGTCAGCTCCTCCTGAGGCACCGGACCCGCAATCGGCAGGTTCCGGTCCTCCCCGACGTGACCTGGGCGAATCCGTGCGCGACCCCTAGCCGGGCCGCGTACGCTTCGTGGACGTCCGCCCCTTGAGCGTCGGCCCCGCAGCGGCCGACGCCTCACGTCCGGAGGCCCACCCGGTATGACCGAGCTCCATCTGTGGCTGCGCCACGAGGCCCGCACGACCGAGCGACGCACACCCGTCGTGCCCGACGACGCCCGGCGCCTCGTCGAGAACGGAGTGGAACTGACCGTCGAGGAGTCCCCGCAGCGGGTCTTCCCGATCGAGGAGTACCAGGCGGCCGGCTGCCGCGTCGCCCCCGCGGGCTCCTGGGTGACGGCGCCCCCGGACGCCGTCGTGCTCGGCTTGAAGGAACTGCCCGACGAACCGGCCGGACTGACGCACCGGCACATCTTCTTCGGCCACGCCTACAAGGGGCAGCCGGGGGCGGCCGGCCTGCTGCGCCGGTTCGCCGCCGGCGGCGGGGCGCTGTTCGACCTGGAGTACCTGGTGGACGACTCCGGGCGGCGCCTCGCCGCCTTCGGCTTCTGGGCCGGCTACCTGGGCGCGGCCCTGGCGGTGCTGCAGCACCGGGGCCGGCTGCGGGCGCCGCTCGTGCCCACCACCAAGGACGAACTGGACGAGACCCTCAAGCCCGCCGACGCCGACGCCGACTTCACCGGCCTGGTCGTCGGCGCCCTGGGACGCAGCGGCCGCGGCGCCCGCGTGGCCTTCGCCACCGCCGGAGTGGACCCCACCTGCTGGGACCTCGCCGAGACCCGCGACCTGGACCGCGCCGCTCTGCTGCGGCACGACGTGATGGTGAACGCGGTGCTCGCCACCAGCCCCGTCCCGCCCTTCCTGCGCGAGCAGGACCTCGACACCCCGGACCGCCGGCTGCGCACCCTGTGCGACGTGACGTGCGACGTCGGCTCACCGCTCAACGTCCTGCCGGTGTACGACGAGACCACCAGCTGGGACGAGCCGGTACGGCGGCTGCGCGCACAGCCGCCGCTCGACCTGATCGCCATCGACAACCTGCCCTCCCTGCTGCCGCTGGAGTCCAGCGCCGACTTCTCGGCCGCGCTGCTGCCCCACCTGCTCGACTTCGGCGTCTCCGGGGCGTGGGCGCGCTGCCTGGACCGGTTCCGCCGGGCGTCCCGCGAGCACGGTCTCGACGAGGGGGAGTCCCATGACCTCTGACCCGGTACCCGCGAGCGGCACGGTCCACTGGATCGGCGCCGGACTGTCCACCGGCAGTGGCCTGGCCGCGCTGTGCGACACGGCCGAGCGCGTCCGGCTCTGGCACCGCACCGAGAGCCGCGCCGCCGACGCCCTCGGCCGGCTGGGCCTGGCCGGGCGGGCCGAGCCCCGCGCCTGCACGCTGTCCGCCCTCGCCGCCGAACTGGCGCCCGGCGACGTCGTCGTGTCGATGCTGCCCGCGCCGGAACACGCCCCGCTGCTCGCCGAGTGCGTCCGGCTGGGCGCGCACTTCGCGTGCTCCAGCTATGTGTCGGAGGCGGTGCTGGAGCAGGTGCCCGCCGCCGAGAAGGCCGGGGTCGTCGTCCTCACCGAGGCCGGGCTCGACCCGGGCATCGACCACCTCTTCGCGCACGACCTCGTCGCCCGGGCCCGCCGGGCCGTCGGCGACGGGACGCCCGCCTCGTACTCGCTCACCTCGTACTGCGGCGGCGTCCCCGCCGTTCCGAACGACTTCACCTACCGCTTCAGCTGGGCACCCACGGGGGTTCTCAACGCCCTGCGCTCCCCGGCCCGTTACATCGACGACGGCGCCGAGACCGTCGCCGAGCGCCCGTGGGAGGCGACCCGGCGGCACGTCGTCGACGGGGAGACCTTCGAGGTCTACCCCAACCGCGACAGCGTCCCGTTCGTCGCCCAGTACGGTCTGCCGGACGCCTGGACACCGCGGACCTTCGTACGCGGCACCCTGCGCCTGGAGGGCTGGCTGCGCGCCTGGGACGCCGTCTTCGAGGAGCTGAAGACCGGCGACGACGCCCGGATCACGGCCCTGGCCCAGGAGTTGGCCGCCGCCTACCCCACCACGGACGACGACCGCGACCGGGTCGTGCTCGCCGTGTCCCTGGAGGTGCGGGCCGAGGCGGGACGGACCTGGACGGGCGGCTACCTCCTGGACCTGGTGGGCGACGCCGGGGAGAGCGCGATGGCCCGCTGCGTGTCGCGCACCCTCGCCCTGGGCGTCCGGCACGTCCTGGACGGCTCCCTGCCGCCGGGCCTGAACCGCGCCGCCGAGACGGCCGACCGGTCCGAGCGGTGGCTGCGTGAACTCGCCCGGGACGGGATCGAGTTCACGCTCCGCGTAGATAAGTGAGCGGCGTTCAGCCGGTCAGGGCCTCGTGGAGAAGCCGCTTGAGGTCCTTGAAGACCGTGTGCGAGGTCCGGGGCCGCACCTGCGTCATGAACTGAACCGTCAGGTCGCGGCCCGGGTCCACCCAGAACGTCGTCGTGGCCACCCCGCTCCAGCCGAAGGCGCCGAGCCCGGACGGCGCCTGCGTGCGGGAGGGGTCGATCACCACGGAGCAGTTGAGGCCGAAGCCGACCCCTTCGTTGCCGGGCTCGTCATGGGCGGGCCGGCTGCCGAAGGCCCGCAGATCGGCCCCGCCGGGCAGGTGGTTGCGGGTCATCAGCGCCACCGTCTCCGGGGCGAGCAGCCGGACGCCGTCCAACTCGCCCCGGCGGCGCAGCAGTTCCATGAAGCGGTGGTAGTCGCGGGCGGAGCAGACCATGCCGCCGCTGCCCGACAGGAACCGCGGCCGGCCCCGCAGCGGCAGCCCCGGGATCGGCTCGATGCCGCCGCCCTCCTTCTCCCCGTACATCTCGGACAGCCGGGGCGCCTGCTCGTCCGTGACGTGGAACCCCGCGTCGGTCATGCCGAGCGGCGTGAAGATCCGCTCGGCGAAGAACGCGTCGAGCGGCTGTCCGGACACCACCTCGATGACCCGGCCCAGGACGTTGCTGGCGACCGAGTAGTTCCACTCCGTGCCCGGCTCGAACTGCAGCGGCAGGCTCGCGTAGACCTCGATGGTCTCGGCCAGGTCCGCGCCCGGCGGCACCGACGACTCCAGGCCGGCCGCGCGGTACAGGGCGTCGACGGGGTGGGAGCGGTAGAAGCCGAAGGTCAGGCCCGAGGTGTGGGTGAGCAGATGCCGGACGAGTATCGGCCCGGCGGCCGGGCGGGTCTTCACATCGGACCCGGATCCGCTCACGTACACCCGCGGGTCGGCGAAGGCCGGCAGGTGGTCGGCGACCGGGTCGTCCAGTGACAGCCGGCCCTCCTCCACCAGCAGCAGGGCGGCGACCGCGGTGACGGGCTTCGTCATGGAGTAGACCCGCCACAGCGTGTCGGGCTCGACGGGAAGCCCGGCCGCGATGTCGCGCAGGCCGTGCGTGGTGAGGTGGGCGACGCGTCCGCCGCGGGCGACGGAGACGAGGAAGCCCGGCAGACGCCCCGCCTCGACCAGACCTGCGAAGTGCCGGTCCAGGCGGCCCAGCGCCTCCGGATCCAGCCCCGCCTCACCCGGGTCCGCCTCTTGTCGCAGCTGTGCCATCGCTCTTCCTCCATCGCGCTCGTCGAGGTGAGATCCGGCATACCCCGCCCGGACCGCCTCCGATCCCATCCTCGTCCAGGAACCCTTCATGATCGCGCAGGAACAGGTGAGCGGGTGTCATCAGCTCGGAGCCGCGCTTGATAGGCAAGTCGTCACTTGCCTATCGTGGGGTCATGGCGGAGGATGTCTTCAAGGCCCTGGCCGACCCCACGCGTCGGCGCATCCTGGACGAGCTGGTGGAACGGGACGGGCAGAGCCTGTTCGAGATCTGCACCCGGCTGGTGACCAAGCACGGTCTGGGGCTGTCCCGCCAGGCGATCAGCCAGCACCTGGCGGTCCTGGAATCGGCGGGTCTCGTCGTGACCCGGCGCGAGGGCCGCTACAAGTTCCACGACCTGAACACCGAACCCCTCGAGCGCATCATGACCCGATGGCTCAGGCCCGACCCACCGGAGGACACCCCATGAGGATCCACATCACCAGCGTCTTCGTCGACGACCAGGAGAAGGCCCTGCGCTTCTACACGGACGTCCTGGGCTTCGTGAAGAAGCACGACGTCCCCATGGGCACGGACCGGTGGCTGACGGTGGTCTCCCCGGAGGACCCGGACGGCACGGAACTCCTGCTCGAACCCTCCGGCCACCCCGCGGTCCCGCCCTACAAGACGGCCCTGGTCGAGGACGGCATCCCCGCCGCGTCCTTCGCCGTCGACGACGTCCGGGCGGAGTTCGAGCGCCTGCGCGACCTGGGCGTGACGTTCACCCAGGAGCCGCTGGAGATGGGCCCGATCACGGCCGCCGTGCTGGACGACACCTGCGGCAACCTGATCCAGATCGTCCACACCAAGGCCTAGTCCCGGGGAGCAGGACCGGGCCACCACGACCTGCTGATGCTCGGCTGGCCCGACGCCGCCTGGCACCTGGAGCTGGTACACGAGCCCGGCCGCCCGGTCGAGCCCCGCCCCGGTAGCCGTCAGGGTCCTCGAACGTGACTCCCCACTCGTTCCAGTGGGGGTTGGGGGACTCCACCCGCTTGCCGCCGTGCTGTTCCCGGAGAGCCCCTGCCGCCGGGCCCCGGCAGGAACCCGGCGGCAGCACGCGATCGTCTCAGGCCGTCACCTTCTCCGGCCGCACGGCTTCCCGGGCGGTACGTTCCCCCAAGAGTTCCGTCGGCACCCGGTGCGTCTCCCGCGCCGACAGCGCCGCCACCACCGGCGGCACGCACAACGCCGCCGTGAACAGCGCCACCGCCGACCAGTCGTCCCCGCCCGGCCCGGCGATCCGCGCCGCGAACGTCACCGCGAACCCGGCCGCCGCGAACCCGATCTGTGTGCCGATGGCCACGCCGGACAGCCGCACCCGGGTCGCGAACATCTCGCCGTAGAAGGCCGGCCACACCCCGTTCGCCGCGCTGTAGACGACGCCGAAGCAGAGGACGCCGGTCAGGAAGGTCAGCGGGTAGGAGCCCGTGGAGACCGCCCACAGGTACAGGAACATCGTCACCGCGCTGCCGGCCGCGCCGATCAGGAACACCGGGCGGCGGCCGATCCGGTCGGACAGCGTCGCCCACAGCGGGATCGCGGCGAGCGCGACGACATTGGCCAGAGCACCGACCCACAGCATGGCCGTACGCGACATGCCGACCGCGTCGCTCGTGCCGTACGCCAGCGCCCACACAGTGAAGATCGTGCTGACCGAGGCGATGAGCGCGCCCGCGATCACCCGCAGCACGTCCGCCCAGTGCTCGCGCAGCAGCACCAGCAGCGGCATCTTCACGACGCCCTCGGCAGCCGCCTGCCGGGCGAAGGCCGGGGTCTCGTCCAGCTTGCGCCGGATGACGTACCCGGCGACGGCGACCGCGACGCTCAGCCAGAACGGCACCCGCCAGCCCCACGACAGCAACTGCTCCTCGGGTAGCGCGGCGACCGGGATGAAGACCAGCGTGGCCAGCAACTGCCCGCCCTGCGTGCCGCTGAGCGTGAAACTGGTGAAGAAGCCGCGCCGGTCCGGCGGCGCGTGTTCCAGCGTCATGGAATTGGCGCTGGCCTGCTCGCCCGCCGCCGAGATGCCCTGCAGCACCCGGCACAGCACCAGCAGCACCGGGGCGAGGGTGCCGACCTGCTCCCGGGTCGGCAGACATCCGATGAGGAACGTCGACAACCCCATCAGCATCAGCGTGAAGACCATGATCTTCTTGCGGCCGAGCCGGTCCCCGAAGTGCCCGAGGACCAGCGCGCCGACCGGGCGGGCGGCGTACGCGACGCCGAACGTGGCCAGCGACAGCAGGGTCGCCGTGGCCGGGTCGGACTCGTCGAAGAACACCTCGGGGAAGATCAGCGCGGCGGCGCTGCCGTAGATGAAGAAGTCGTAGTACTCCAGGGCGCTGCCGATCCACGCGGCGGTGGCGGCTTTCCTGGGCTGGCCGGGCGGGGCGGCGGCCCCTTCGGGCAGGGCGGGGACGGACACGGCGGCTCCTTCGGGGGCTCCACCCTAGGCGGAGCGGGACACAAGGCGAGCAGAGGGGGACGTGCCGGATCGCGGCTAATTAACCCACTGGGTAGTTAGTAGGGGATGGCCAGTGATGCTGCGCCCGTGGGTCGCCGGTGTCAAGGGGTCGCGCGCCGGGCGTCAGTCCGCCGCGCGCTCCGCCGTCAGGTACGCGATCACCATGTCGCCGAGCATGGCGCGGTAGTGCGCGCGCTGCGCCGGGTCGAGCAGGTCGCGGCCGAACAGGGCGCCGAAGGTGTGCCGGTTGGAGACCCGGAAGAAGCAGAACGAGGAGATCATCGCGTGCAGGTCGACGGCGTCGACGTCGGCCGTGAACAGGCCCGACTCGCGGCCCGACGCCAGGATCCGGCGGATCACGTCCAGGGCCGGGGAGCCGATCTTCCCGAGCTTCTCGGAGCCGGCGATGTGCTGCGCCTCGTGGATGTTCTCGATGCTGACCAGACGGATGAAGTCCGGGTGCTGCTCGTGATGGTCGAAGGTCAGCTCGGCCAGGCGCCGGATGGCGGCCACGGGGTCGAGGTGGTCGACGTCGAGCTGCTGCTCGGCCTCCCGGATCACGCCGTACGCCCGCTCCAGCACGGCCGTGAACAGCTGCTCCTTGCCGCCGAAGTAGTAGTAGATCATCCGCTTGGTGGTGCGGGTGCGGGCGGCGATCTCGTCGACCCGGGCCCCGTCGTACCCGGCCCGGGCGAACTCCTGCGTGGCGACGTCGAGGATCTCGGCCCGGGTGCGGGCGGCGTCACGGATGCGCTCGCCAGGGCGTGCCGGTTCTTCGACGCTGGTCATCAGGTTCCTTCGGGCGGAGGGTCCGGTGCCGGTGATTGTAGAAGCAGGGGCCCGTCCGCCCACGGGTCTTCCCGAGGCCGTACGCGGCTGATATAGCTAACGTACTAGTTCGTACATTCGTCAGCCGCTGGAGGCACGCGTGCCCAAGGACTCGTATCTCGTCGGACTGATCGGTTCCGGCATCGGTCCGTCGCTCAGCCCGGCGCTGCACGAGAGAGAGGCCGACCGCCAGGGCCTGCGCCTGCTGTACCGGCTCATCGACATCGACCCGCTCGGCGTGCCGCCCGAGGGGGTGGGCGATCTGGTGCGGGCCGCCCGCGACCTGGGCTTCGACGGGCTGAACATCACGCACCCGTGCAAGCAGCTCGTCCTGGAGCACCTGGACGCGCTCGCCCCGCAGGCGGAGGCGCTGGGCGCGGTCAACACGATCGTCTTCGAGGACGGCCGGGCCGTCGGCCACAACACGGACGTCACCGGCTTCGCCGCGTCCTTCGCGCGCGGGCTGCCCGACGCGCCGCTGGAGCGGGTCGTGCAGCTGGGCGCCGGCGGCGCGGGCGCGGCCGTCGCGCACGCCCTGCTCACCCTCGGCGCCGGACGGGTCACCGTCGTCGACGCCCTGCCCGAGCGGGCCGCCGCGCTCGCCGACTCCCTGAACCGCGCCTTCGGCCCAGGCCGTGCGGCCGCCGCGCCCCCCGGCCGGCAGGCCGGACTGCTCGCGCACGCCGACGGCATCGTGCACGCCACGCCCACCGGCATGGCCGCCCACCCCGGCCTGCCCCTGCCCGCCGGACTGCTCCACCCCGGCCTGTGGGTCGCCGAGGTGGTCTACCGCCCGCTGGAGACGGAACTGCTGCGCACCGCCCGCGCGCTGGGCTGCGCCACCCTCGACGGCGGCGGCATGGCCGCCTTCCAGGCCGCCGACGCGTTCCGCCTGTTCACCGGCCGGGAACCCGACGCCCCGCGGATGCTGACGGACCTGACCGAGCTGGCCGGGGCCGTAGGCGCATCGAACTAGGAAGGGACACCGACGTTGCGAACGTCCATCGCCACCGTCTCCCTCAGCGGATCCCTCACCGAGAAGCTCGACGCCGCCGCCCGGGCCGGTTTCGACGGGGTGGAGATCTTCGAGAACGACCTGCTGGCCAGCCCCCTCACCCCCGAGGACATCCGCGCCCGCTGCGCCGACCTCGGTCTCGGCATCGATCTCTACCAGCCGATGCGGGACATCGAGGCCGTCCCCGAGGCCGAGTTCGCCCGGAACCTGCGGCGCGCCCGGCACAAGTTCGAGCTGATGCGCAGGCTCGGCGCCGACACGGTCCTCGTCTGCTCCAGCGTCTCCCCGCTGGCGGTGGACGACGACGCCCTCGCCGCCGAGCAGTTGAGCCGGCTGGCCGACGCGGCACGGGAGTCCGGCGTCCGGGTGGCCTACGAGGCGCTCGCGTGGGGGCGGCACGTCAGCACCTACGACCACGCCTGGCGCATCGTCGAGACGGCCGGGCATCCCGCCCTCGGCACCTGCCTGGACAGCTTCCACATCCTCTCGCGCGGCTCGGACCCCCGGGGCATCGAGGACATCCCCGGCGAGAAGATCTTCTTCCTCCAGCTCGCGGACGCCCCGCTGCTGGCCATGGACGTTCTGCAGTGGAGCCGCCACTACCGCTGCTTCCCCGGCCAGGGCGGCTTCGACGTCACCGGCCTGCTGCGGCACGTCCTGCGCACCGGCTACGACGGCCCGCTCTCCCTGGAGGTCTTCAACGACGTCTTCCGGCAGGCCGAGGCCGGTCCGACCGCCGTCGACGCCCGGCGCTCCCTGCTGGTCCTCCAGGAGGCGGTGGGCCGGGCCGCCCTGCCCGAGCCCGTCGTCCCCACCGGCGTCGCCTTCGCCGAGCTGGTCACGCCCGACGCCGAACCCCTCACCGCGCTGCTCGGCGCCCTGGGCTTCACCCGCACCGCACGGCACCGCGGCAAGCCCGTCGCCCTGTGGGAGCAGGGGGACGCCCGGATCCTCGTCAACACCGGCCCGGCCGTCCGCCGTGACGGCGCGCAGCTCGCCGCGATCGGGCTGGAATCACCGGACCCCGCTGGAGCGGCCCGGCGCGCCGAGGCCCTGCTCGCGCCCGTGCTGCCCCGCCGCCGGGCCCCCGGGGACGCCCCCCTCGACGCGGTCGCCGCCCCCGACGGCACGGAGCTGTTCTTCTGCGCCACCGGCCGCGCGGAACCGCCCGACTGGCGCGCCGACTTCGAGGACACCGGCCGGCCCGCCACCGGCGGCGCGGGCATCCGGGGCATCGACCATCTCGCCCTCACCCAGCCCTGGCACCACTTCGACGAGGCGGCCCTGTTCCACCGCGGCGTGCTCGGCCTGCACGCCCAGGAGAGCGTGGATGTCGCCGACCCCTACGGCCTGCTGCGCAGCCGCGCCGTCACCGACGCCGACGGCCGGGTCCGGATCGCCCTCACGGTCGGCGCCGCGCCCACCGACGACACCGTCCACGCCCAGCACATCGCGCTGGCCACCGACGACGTGGTCGCCGCGGCCCGCCGCTTCCGCGAGGCCGGCGGCAGCCTGCTGCCGGTTCCCGCGAACTACTACGACGACCTCGCCGCCCGCTTCGAGTTCGCCGACGGCGAGCTGGAGACCTACCGCGAGCTCGGCATCCTCTACGACCGGGACGCCCACGGCGTGTTCCGCCACTGCTACACGCGCACGATCGGCCGCGTCTTCTTCGAACTGGCCCAGCGCGACGGCGGCTACCGCGGCTACGGCGCCGCGAACGCCCCGGTGCGGCTGGCCGCGCAGCACGCGGTGCGGGCGCTCACTGGCGGCTGACGGTCCGGGTGACGCCGGTGACGACCGTGGTGGCGAGGATCCAGCCGGTGAGGACGAGGGCGTAGGAGAGCCACTGGTACCAGCCGGTGGGTGCGAACGCGCCCTCCTGCCCGAAGGAGATCACCGGCAGCAGCAGGTCGAGGGTGTAGAAGACCGGGTTGAACTCCGGGGCCTCGTCCGGCTTCAGCGGCCGCGGGTGGTGCAGCGCGTAGGCGAGGGAGCCGATCAGCAGCAGTGACACCAGCCAGCCGGCGGCGCGCAGGGGCCGGAAGCCGTAGCCGACGGTGGCGTCCTGGACCTGGCCCCACAGCCGGCCGTACCACGGCAGGGTGGCGCGCCGGCGGCGCTGCTTGGCGAGCTGGACGACGCGGGCGGCGTCGTCGTCCCCGATCCGGCGGTAGGCCGCGGTCAACTGCTCGTAGGCGTGCGGGACATACCCCTCGCGGTCCCGTTCCAGCATCGCCAGGCGCCGTTCGGCGGGTTCGTGCGGGGTGAGGGAGGTGTAGACGAGGCTGTCGAGCAGGACCTCCCCGGGGACCACGTCCGGCTCCAGGAACAGGACGTCCAGCTGGGCGCGGCGCAGGTTGAGCGCGCCCGACACGGGCGGGCCGTTGCGCAGCCAGAGCTCCCCGATCGTGCAACTGCTCGCCCGCAGCGCCGTGCCTCCGGGGTTCTCCAGGCGGGCGCGGGAGAAGTCCAGACGACCCCCGACGCGGGCGCCGCGCAGGCCGATCCAGCCGCTCACGTCCGCGCCGCGCAGCAGGACATCGCCCTCCACGGTGAGGGTGACCGCGTCGAGGGCGGCCTTTCCGGCCCCGGCGGCCAGCCGTGCCGCGTTGAGGTCGATCGTCCCGGCGATCGAGGCACCCGTCAGGCGCACCTCGCCGCGGGTGCGCAGCCCCGGCGCCGACAGGCCGTCGCCGACGGTCACATGGTTGAGCTGCAGCGCGGCCGGTCCGCCGGATGGTCCGTCGATGCCGGCCCCGTCCAGGAACAGCGCCCCGGAGATCTGCGCCCCGCCCAGCCGCACCGGCCCGCCGAACAGGCAGTCCGACACACGCAGCACGCCGTCCACGCGCAGGGTGGCGGCGTCCAGCCCGGGCAGGACGGAGTCGCGCAGGTTCAGCTGCCGCAGCCGCGCCCCGTACAGGACGGGGACCTCCTCGAAGCAGCACTCGCTGAGGCGCACGGCGTGGTCGACCTCGCTGTACTTGAGGTCCAGCACGCCGGTGATCCGCGCTCCCGCCAGCCGGAGTGCGGCCGTCTCCCCGTCCTCCTGCGGGGCGCTCAACAGCAGGGACCGCAACACGGCCGCCCGTACGGTCCGTTCGGGTCCCCAGCCCGCGCCCCGCGCCGGGTGCTCATCGGACGGCCCCCGGAAGTCCACGTCCGCCCCGCGCGGAAAGGCGCGCCACACCCGCTCCTCGGCGGGCGTCATGTCGTCGATCTGCATCGACGGGGACTCTGACGCGCCGGGCCGGAGGTGTCAACTCACCTCCGGCCCGGCTCAGTCACGCCCTGATGTTCCACTCCTGGATCACCGGCCGGCCGTGCTCGGTCGACAGCCGGGAGACCGTGCCCGTCTCCAGCCGGAACAACCGCCCCTCCGACGGCGGCAGGCCCAGCCGGCGGGCCGTCAGGACGCGGAGGAAGTGGCCGTGCGCCACCAGCACCACATCGCCGTCGGGCAGCGCCTCGGCCACCCGGGACAGCACCCGGTCGGCACGCTCGCCGACCTCCTCGGGGGACTCGCCCGGCTCGCCGTCGGGACCGGCCGGGCCCCCGTCGGTCCACAGGTCCCAGCCGGGGCGGCCGCGGTGTATCTCGTCGGTGGTGATGCCCTCGTAGGCGCCGTAGTACCACTCGTGCAGGTCCGGGTCCGTCACGGCACCCGTCAGGCCCGCCAGTTCGGCGGTGCGCGCCGCGCGGCCGAGCGGACTGGTGAGGACCAGCGCGAAGGGACGGCCCGCCAGGAGCGGGGCCAGTGACTTCGCCTGTTCCTCACCGCGCCGGGTGAGGGGCAGGTCGGTGAAGCTGGTGTGCTGTCCGCTCCGGCTCCACTCCGTCTCGCCGTGGCGGACCAGCAGCAGATCGCCCACGTCCTACGCCTTCTTCGCGGACTCGACGGCGTGGCCGCCGAACTGGTTGCGCAGCGCCGCGATCATCTTCATCTGCGGCGAGTCGTCCTGCCGGGAGGCGAACCGGGAGAACAGGGAGGCGGTGATCGCGGGCAGCGGCACGGAGTTGTCGATCGCCGCCTCCACGGTCCAGCGCCCCTCGCCGGAGTCCTGGGCGTAGCCCCGCAGGCCCTCCAGGTGCTCGTCCTCGTCGAGCGCGTTCACCGCGAGGTCCAGCAGCCAGGAGCGGATGACGGTGCCCTCCTGCCAGGAGCGGAACACCTCGCGGACGTTGTCCACGGAGTCCACGGCCTCCAGCAGCTCCCAGCCCTCGGCGTAGGCCTGCATCATGGCGTACTCGATGCCGTTGTGGACCATCTTGGCGAAGTGCCCGGCGCCGACCTTGCCCGCGTGGACGTAGCCGTACGGGCCCTCCGGCTTGAGCGCGTCGAAGATCGGGCGCAGCCGGTCGACGGTCTCCTTCTCGCCGCCGACCATCAGCGCGTAGCCGTTCTTCAGGCCCCACACGCCGCCGGAGACGCCGGCGTCGACGAAGCCGATGCCGCGCTTGCTCAGCTCCTCGGCGTGCTTCTCGTCGTCCGTCCAGCGGGAGTTGCCGCCGTCGACGACCGTGTCGTACGGCTTGAGGAGGTCCGCCAGTCGGTCGATGACGTGCTGGGTGGGGTCGCCGGCCGGGACCATGACCCAGACCGTGCGGGGCGCCTCCAGCTCGTTGACCAGGTCGGCGAGGCTGGCGACGTCCGACTTCTCGGGGTCGGTGTCGTAGCCGACGACGGTGTGGCCGGCGTTGCGCAGGCGCTCGCGCATGTTGCCGCCCATCTTGCCGAGACCCACAAGTCCGATCTGCATGTCAGTTCACTTCCCGAAGATTGCGGTAGGCGGCCACCAGCGCGGCCGTGGACGGGTCGAGACCGGGGACGTCGGCGCCCTCGGTCAGGGCGGGCTCGACGCGCTTGGCGAGGACCTTGCCCAGCTCCACGCCCCACTGGTCGAAGGAGTCGATGTTCCAGACGGCGCCCTGCACGAACACCTTGTGCTCGTAGAGGGCGACCAGCTGGCCCAGGACCGACGGGGACAGCTCGGTGGCCAGGATCGTCGTGGTCGGGTGGTTGCCCTGGAAGGTGCGGTGGGGCACCTGCTCCTCGGGCACGCCCTCGGCGCGCACCTCCTCGGCGGTCTTGCCGAAGGCGAGGGCCTGCCCCTGCGCGAACAGGTTGGCCATCAACAGGTCGTGCTGAGCCTTCAGCTCGTCGCTCAGCTCGGCGACCGGCCGGGCGAAGCCGATCAGGTCGGCCGGGATGAGCTTGGTGCCCTGGTGGATGAGCTGGTAGTAGGCGTGCTGCCCGTTGGTGCCGGGCGTGCCCCACACCACCGGACCCGTCTGCCACTGGACCGGACGCCCGTCGCGGTCCACCGACTTGCCGTTGGACTCCATGTCGAGCTGCTGGAGGTAGGCGGTGAACTTGGACAGGTAGTGGCTGTACGGCAGGACCGCGTGCGACTGGGCGTCGTGGAAGTTGCCGTACCAGATGCCGAGCAGGCCCATGATCAGCGGGGCGTTGGCCTCGGCGGGGGCGTTGCGGAAGTGCTCGTCGACGATGCGGAAGCCGTCGAGCATCTCCCGGAAGTGGTCCGGGCCGATCGCGATCATCAGGGACAGGCCGATCGCGGAGTCGTAGGAGTAGCGGCCGCCGACCCAGTCCCAGAACTCGAACATGTTGTCGACGTCGATGCCGAAGTCGGCGACCTTCCCGGCGTTCGTCGACAGGGCGACGAAGTGCTTCGCCACCGCCTTCTCGTCACCGCCGAGCCCGTCGAGCAGCCAGGAGCGCGCCGAGGTCGCGTTGGTGATCGTCTCGATGGTGGTGAACGTCTTGGACGCGACGATGAACAGCGTCTCCGCCGGGTCCAGGTCGCGCGTGGCCTCGTGCAGGTCGGAGCCGTCCACGTTGGACACGAAGCGGAAGGTCAGCGAGCGGTCCGTGAACGGCCGCAGCGCCTCGTAGGCCATCGCCGGGCCGAGGTCCGAGCCGCCGATGCCGATGTTGACGACGTTGCGGATGCGCTTGCCGGTGTGGCCGGTCCACTCGCCCGAGCGCACCCGGTTCGCGAAGTCGGACATCTTGTCGAGCACGGCGTGCACGCCCGGGACGACGTTCTCGCCGTCGACCTCGATCACCGCGTCCCGGGCGGAGCGCAGCGCGGTGTGCAGCACGGCCCGGTTCTCGGTGGTGTTGATCTTCTCGCCGCGGAACATGGCGTCCCGCAGCCCGAACACGTCGGTGGCGGTCGCCAGCTCCTGGAGCAGGGCCAGCGTCTCGTCGGTGACCAGGTGCTTGGAGTAGTCGATGCGCAGGTCGCCCACGTGCACGACGTAGCGCTCGGCGCGCCCGGGGTCCGCCGCGAACAGCTCCCGCAGGTTCGGCTGCGGCAGGGCGTCCTTGCGGTGGTCCTCCAGGGCGGTCCACTCGGGCCGCCGCGTGAGCAGGGGGGAGCCGGAGGGGGAGTCAGACATGGGCGGGGGTCTCCTCGGTTGCCTCGCCGTTCAGGGCGATGGCGTACATCTCGTCCGCGTCGAGGCGCCGCAGCTCCTCGGCGATGAGTTCGGAGGTGGCACGGACCTTCAGCGCGAGGGTCCGGGACGGCTGGCCCGGCAGGGTCAGCGTGGCCAGCGGCCCCTCGGGGCGGTCGATGACGATCTCGCCGTTCTCCGTGCCCAGGCGCACGGCGGTCACGACCGGCCCGGCGGTGACCACGCGGTCCACGCGGACGTGCAGCCGGGCCTCCAGCCAGCGGGCCAGCAGCTCGGCGGCCGGGTTCTCGGCCTCGGCCTCCACGGCCGCCGAGATCACCTTCGCCCGGGCCTGGTCCAGCGCCGCCGCCAGCATCGAACGCCAGGGCGTCAGCCGGGTCCAGGCGAGGTCCGTGTCGCCGGGCGCGTAGGAGCGGACCCGGGACTCCAGGGTCTGCAGGGGGTTCTCCACGGCGTACAGGTCGGTGATCCGCCGCTGGGCCAGGGCCCCGAGCGGGTCCTTCGAGGGCACCTCGGGGGCGTCCACCGGCCACCACACCACCACCGGCGCGTCCGGCAGCAGCAGCGGCAGCACCACCGAGTCGGCGTGGTCGGACACCTCGCCGTAGGTCCGCAGGATCACCGTCTCGCCGGTGCCCGCGTCGGCGCCCACCCGGACCTCCGCGTCCAGCCGGGAGGACTGGCGGTCGCGCGGGGTGCGGGCGTGCCGCTTGATGACGACCAGGGTGCGCGAGGGGTGCTCGTGGGAGGCCTCCTCGGCCGCCTTGATCGCGTCGTAGGCGTTCTCCTCGTCCGTGACGATCACCATCGTCAGGACCATGCCCACGGCCGGCGTGCCGATGGCGCGGCGACCCTGCACCAGCGCCTTGTTGATCTTGCTTGCCGTGGTGTCGGTCAGGTCGATCTTCATGGCCTGCGCCAGCTCCGTCCGTCTCGTGCGAGCATCTCGTCGGCTTCCTCGGGTCCCCAGCTGCCGGAGGCGTACTGCGCGGGCCGGCCGTGCGTGGCCCAGTACTGCTCGATCGGGTCGAGGATCTTCCAGGACTCTTCCACTTCCTGGTGACGGGGGAACAGGTTGGCGTCGCCCAGGAGCACGTCCAGGATCAGCCGTTCGTACGCCTCCGGGCTCGATTCGGTGAACGACTCGCCGTAGGCGAAGTCCATCGTCACGTCCCGGATCTCCATCGACGTGCCCGGCACCTTGGAGCCGAACCGGACCGTCATGCCCTCGTCCGGCTGCACGCGGATGACGATCGCGTTGGCGCCCAGTTCCTCCGTCGCGGTCGAGTCGAAGGGGGAGTGCGGGGCCCGCTGGAACACCACCGCGATCTCCGTGACCCGCCGCCCGAGCCGCTTGCCGGTGCGCAGGTAGAACGGGACGCCGGCCCAGCGGCGGTTGTCGACCTGGAGCTTGACCGCGGCGTAGGTGTCGGTCGTGGAGCCCGGGTCGATGCCCTCCTCCTCCAGATAGCCGCGCACCTTCGCACCGCCCTGCCAGGCGGCCGCGTACTGCCCGCGCACGGTGTGCAGCCCCAGGTCCTCCGGCAGCTTCACGGCGCGCAGGACCTTCAGCTTCTCGGTGAGCAGCGAGGCGGCGTCGAAGGCGGCCGGCTCCTCCATCGCGGTGAGCGCCATCAGTTGGAGCAGGTGGTTCTGGATGACGTCACGGGCGGCGCCGATGCCGTCGTAGTAGCCGGCCCGGCCGCCGATGCCGATGTCCTCGGCCATGGTGATCTGCACGTGGTCGACGTACGACCGGTTCCAGATCGGCTCGAACATCTGGTTGGCGAAGCGCAGCGCCAGGAGGTTCTGGACGGTCTCCTTGCCGAGGTAGTGGTCGATGCGGAAGACCTGCTCCGGATCGAACACGTCGTGCACGATCGCGTTCAGCTCGCAGGCGCTGTCGAGGTCGTGCCCGAACGGCTTTTCGATGACCGCGCGGCGCCAGGAGCCCTCCGGGGCGTCGGCCAGCTTGTGCTTCTTCAGCTGCTGGACGACCTTGGGGAAGAACTTCGGCGGCACCGAGAGGTAGAAGGCGTAGTTGCCGCTGGTGCCGCGGGAGGCGTCCAGCTCCTCGACGGCGGAGCGCAGCTGCTTGAACGCCGTGTCGTCGTCGAAGTCGCCGGGGATGAACCGCATGCCCTCGGCGAGCTGCTGCCAGACCTCCTCGCGGAACGGGGTCCGGGCGTGCTCGCGGACGGCGTCGTGCACGACCTGCGCGAAGTCCTGGTCCTCCCAGTCCCGGCGGGCGAAACCCACCAGCGAGAAGCCCGGCGGCAGCAGGCCGCGGTTGGCCAGGTCGTACACGGCCGGCATCAGCTTCTTGCGGGACAGGTCGCCGGTCACGCCGAAGATGACGAGCCCGGACGGGCCCGCGATCCGGGGCAGACGGCGGTCGCGCGCGTCGCGCAGCGGGTTGGCGAAGTCGGCGTCGGCGTGGTGCGTGCGCGGGGCGGCCTGCGTCTGCCCGTCGGAGCCGGCCCGCTCGTCCCCGGCCGGCTCGGTCGTGCCGCTCACCCCGGTCTGCTCGACCCCGGCCGCGTCCTGGGCGGCCCGGGCCTCCTTGTCCTCCTTGCTCCCCTTGGTCTCCTGTTCGGCGGTCTGGGGGATCCCCTCGCTCATTCCGCGTCAACTCCCTTGTCGTTCAAGGACTTGGTGACCGCGTCCAGCAGGTCCTGCCAGGCCACCTCGAACTTCGCCACACCTTCGTTCTCCAGCTGCCGCACCACCTCGTCGTACGAGATCCCGAGCCGCTCGACGGCCGCCAGGTCCGCCCGGGCCTGGGCGTAGCCGCCGGTGACGGTGTCGCCCTGGACGTCGCCGTGGTCGGCGACGGCGTTCAGCGTGGCCTCCGGCATGGTGTTGACCGTGCCGGGGGCGACCAGCTCGTCCACGTACAGGGTGTCCTTGTAGGCGGGGTCCTTCACACCGGTGGAGGCCCAAAGGGGGCGCTGCCGGTTCGCTCGGGCGCCTCCCAGGGCCTGCCAGCGCGGCCCGGCGAAGACCTGCTCGTACGCCTGGTAGGCGAGCCGCGCGTTGGCCAGGGCCGCCCGGCCCTTCAGGGCGAGCGCCTCGTCCGTGCCCAGCAGCGTCAGCCGCTTGTCGATCTCGGCGTCGACGCGGGAGACGAAGAAGGACGCGACCGAGTGAATGGCCGACAGGTCCAGGCCGGCCGCCTGCGCCCGCTCCAGGCCCGCCAGATAGGCGTCCATCACCTCGCGGTAGCGCTCCAGCGAGAAGATCAGCGTCACGTTGACACTGATACCCGCGCCGATCGCCTCGGTGATCGCGGGCAGGCCCGCCTTCGTCGCCGGGATCTTGATCATCACGTTGGGGCGGTCCACCAGCCAGGCCAGCTGCCGGGCCTCGGCGACGGTCGCCGCCGTGTCGTGCGCCAGCCGGGGGTCGACCTCGATGGAGACCCGGCCGTCCCGGCCGCCCGTCGCCTCGTACACCGGCCGCAGCACGTCGGCGGCGGCCCGTACGTCGGCGGTCGTCATCATCCGGACGGCCTCGTCGACCGTCACGCCCCGCACGGCCAGGTCGGCGAGCTGCTCCTCGTAGCCCTCGCCGGAGCCGATGGCGGCCTGGAAGATGGACGGGTTGGTGGTGACGCCGACGACGTTCCTCGTCTCCACGAGTTCGGCCAGGTTGCCGGACTCGATGCGCCGGCGGGACAGGTCGTCCAGCCAGATCGACACGCCCTCGTCGGACAGGCGCTTGAGTGCTCCCGCGGTCGCGGTCGCTTCGGTCACAGTGATCATCTTCTTTCGGGCGGTGCGGTCAGCCGCGCGCGGCGGTGAGGGATTCCCGGGCCGCGGCGACGACGTTCTCGGGGGTGAAGCCGTACTCGGCGAACAGGGTCTTGGCGTCGGCGGAGGCGCCGAAGTGCTCCAGGGAGACGATGCGTCCCGCGTCGCCGACGAACCGGTGCCAGGTCAGGCCGATCCCGGCCTCGACCGCGACCCGGGCCTTCACGGACGGCGGGAGCACGCTGTCGCGGTAGGCGCGCGGCTGCTGCTCGAACCACTCCACGGACGGCATCGACACCACGCGCGTGCCGACCCCCTCGGCCTCCAGCGCCTCGCGCGCCTCGACCGCGAGCTGCACCTCGGAACCGGTGGCGATCAGCACCACCTCGGGCACCTCGGTGGAGGAGTCCGCGAGGACATAACCGCCGCGCGCCGCGTCCGGGTTCGGCGCGTAGGTGGGCACGCCCTGGCGGGTCAGCGCGAGGCCGTGCGGGGCCGGGTCGGTGCTGTGCCGCCGCAGGATCTCGGCCCAGACGACCGCGGTCTCGTTGGCGTCGGCCGGGCGTACGACGTTCAGGCCCGGGATGGCCCGCAGCGCGGCCAGGTGCTCCACCGGCTGGTGGGTCGGGCCGTCCTCGCCGAGGCCGATCGAGTCGTGCGTCCACACGTACGTCACCGGCAGCTGCATCAGGGCCGACATGCGGACGGCGTTGCGCATGTAGTCGGAGAACACCAGGAAGGTGCCGCCGTAGATCCGCGTGTTGCCGTGCAGGGCGATGCCGTTCATCTCCGCGGCCATGGAGAACTCGCGGATGCCGAAGTGCACCGTGCGGCCGTACGGGTCGGCCTCCGGCAGCGGGTTGCCCTCCGGCAGGAAGGACGACGTCTTGTCGATGGTGGTGTTGTTCGAACCGGCCAGGTCGGCGGAGCCGCCCCACAGCTCGGGCAGGACCGCGCCGAGCGCCTGGAGCACCTTGCCGGACGCGGCGCGCGTGGCGACCGCCTTGCCCGGCTCGAACACGGGCAGGGCGTCCTCCCAGCCCTCGGGCAGCTCGCCCTTGCTGACGCGGTCGAAGGTCGCGGCCCGCTCGGGGTTCTCGCCGCGCCAGGCGGCGATCCGCTTGTCCCAGGCGGCGTGCGCCTCGGCACCCCGGTCCAGGGCCGTGCGGGTGTGGGCCAGCACCTCGTCGGCGACCTCGAAGGTCTGCTCCGGGTCGAAGCCGAGGACGCGCTTGGTGGCGGCGACCTCCTCCTCGCCGAGCGCCGAGCCGTGGGAGGCCTCGGTGTTCCGGGCGTTCGGGGCGGGCCAGGCGATGATCGTGCGCATCGCGATGAGGGACGGGCGCCCGGTCTCGGCCTGCGCCGCCTTCAGGGCCGCGTACAGCGCGCGGACGTCGATGTCGCCGTCCTCCTGCGGCTCGATCCGCTGCACGTGCCAGCCGTAGGCCTCGTACCGCTTCAGCACGTCCTCGGAGAACGCGGTCGCCGTGTCGCCCTCGATGGAGATGTGGTTGTCGTCGTAGAGGAAGACCAGGTTGCCGAGCTTCTGGTGGCCGGCGAGCGAGGAGGCCTCCGCGGAGACGCCCTCCTGGAGGTCGCCGTCGGAGACGATCGCCCAGATGGTGTGGTCGAAGGGCGACTCGCCCTCGGGGGCGTCCGGGTCGAACAGGCCGCGCTCGTAGCGGGCGGCCATCGCCATGCCGACCGCGTTGGCGACGCCCTGGCCCAGCGGGCCGGTGGTGGTCTCCACGCCCGCCGTGTGGCCGTACTCGGGGTGGCCGGGCGTCTTCGAGCCGTGCGTGCGGAACGCCTTCAGGTCGTCCAGCTCCAGCTCGTAGCCCGCGAGGTACAGCTGCGTGTAGAGGGTCAGCGAGGTGTGCCCGGGGGAGAGGACGAAGCGGTCACGGCCCATCCACTCGGGGTCGGCGGGATCGTGCCGCATCACCTTCTGGAAGAGCGTGTAGGCGGCCGGCGCCAGGCTCATCGCGGTGCCGGGATGGCCGTTGCCGACCCGCTGCACGGCATCCGCCGCCAGCAGGCGGGCGGTGTCGACGGCACGCCGGTCGAGGTCGGTCCATTCGAAGCTGTCCGCTGTCTGCGTGCTCATCTTCAAGAAGTCCTCGATAGGAGCGAAGGGGCTGGTCTGACGCGTTCAAAATTAAAAGTCTGACTTTTTCGACGGAAGGTCGCCGTGTGCCAGCCTGTGGTGAAAGTGGGACACCCAGAAGCAGCACGAGGCGCGAGCGGGGCGGTACGAGGCGGACATGGCGGACAGAAGCATCCAAGGCGGCGACATCCAAGGCGGCGACGGGATCAGAACGTTCCCCTTCCCGGTCGAGTTGAGCGTCGGCGGCGTCGGCATGCAGGTCGGCCCGATGGGCACCGGCCGCACCTGGCACGCCGAAGCGCCGCTGGAGCGCGTGCACCGCATCGAGTTCCACGTCGTGATGCTGTTCGGCGAGGGCCCGGTCCGGCACATGGTCGACTTCACCGAGTACGAGGCCCGCGCCGGGGACCTGCTGTGGATCCGCCCGGGGCAGGTCCACCGCTTCTCGCCGACCAGCGAGTACCGCGGAACCGTGCTCACCATGCAGCCGGGCTTCCTGCCCCGCGCGACCGTGGAAGCAACCGGCCTGTACCGCTACGACCTGCCGCCGCTGCTGCGCCCCGACGAGGGCCAGCGCGCCGCCCTGCGCGCCGCGCTCGGCCAGTTGCGGCGCGAGTACGAGGACACGGCCACGCTGCCGCTCAGCCTGCACACCGCCGTCCTGCGCCACACCCTGACGGCGTTCCTGCTGCGCCTCGCCCACCTCGCCACGAGTTCCGCGGACGCGGTGCGCCGGCAGTCCGACTCCACCTTCACGCTCTTCCGGGACGCCGTGGAGAAGGACTTCGCCACCAACCACAGCGTCAGCGCCTACGCCGACGCGCTCGGTTACTCCCGCCGCACCCTGGTCCGCGCGGTCCGGGCCGCGACCGGTGACACCCCCAAGGCGTTCATCGACAAGCGCGTCGTCCTGGAGGCCAAACGGCTCCTCGCCCACACCGACCTGCCGATCGGCCGGGTCGGCGCGGCGGTCGGCTTCCCCGACGCCGCGAACTTCTCCAAGTTCTTCCACCAGCACACGGACTTGACGCCGGCGGCGTTCCGGGCGGAGTTGCGCTGAGGGCAGCGAAAAGGGGCCCCACGCGCGCGTGGAGCCCCTTCCGGGTGCGGTCAGCGCCCGAAGGTGAACCAGTTGACGTTCACGAAGTCCGCCGGCTGCCCGCTGGTGAAGGTCAGATAGACGTCGTGCGTGCCCGTCACGGAGCTGATGTTGGCGGGAATCGTCCGCCACGACTGCCAGCCGCCGGTGTTGCCCACCGCGAAGCTCCCGATGGGCGCGTTGCTCCGGCTGTCCAGCCGCACCTCGACCAGCCCGCTGACACCGCCCGCCGCGCCGCTCGCGACCCGGGCGCTGAACTGCCGGGCCGCCGTGGAGCCGAAGTTCACGCCCTTGAACTGCAGCCAGTCGCCGTTGGCCAGGGCGCCGACGTTCTGGCCGCCGCCGGTGTCGGTGGTCGTCTCGGTCATGGCGCCGGACTGGCCGTCGTAGGACTCGGCCTGGAGGGTGCCGTAGGCGTCGCGGTTGCCGGTGGGCGGAGGTGTGGTGCCGCCACCGCCCGACGACAGCACCTGCACGTAGTCGACGACCATCGGGTGGCCGGGCTGGGTGCCCGCGTCCGGGCCGCCGCCGAACGCGTCCGGGAAGCCGCCGCCCATCGCCACGTTGAGGATGATGAAGAACCCGTGGTCGGTGGCGTTCCGCCAGGTCGTCGCGTCGACCTGATTGGCCCGTACGGTGTGGAAGTTGACGCCGTCGAGGGAGAAGCGGATCTCCTCGACGCTCGTCGAGCGGTCCCACTCCATCCGGTACGTGTGGAAGCCGGCCTGGCACGTGGTGCCCTGGCAGGTGGTCGAACCGCCGATGCCGCTGGTCTCGTTGCAGGGGCCGCCCGGGGAGGTGCCGCAGTGCATCGTGGCGAACACCGTGTTCTGGCCCTGGGTGTTCTCCATGATGTCCAGCTCGCCGACGGCCGGCCAGTTCCAGTAGTTGCCGCGGTAGGGGGCGCCCAGCATCCAGAACGCGGGCCAGTAGCCCTTGGCCGCCGCTCCCGTGACGTTCGGCACCTGGATCCGCGACTCGACGCGCAGCTTTCCGCCGGCCGGGGGCTGGAAGTCGGTGCGGTTGGTCTCGACGCGGCCGGAGGTCCAGTTGCCGGCGGCGTCCCGGCGGGGCGTGATGCGGAGGTTGCCGTTGCCGTCGAGGGAGACGTTGTCGGTGCTGCTCGTCATCGTCTCGATCTCGCCGGTGCCCCAGTTGGCGGGGCCGCCCGGGTAGCCCTTGCCGGTGGCGTACTGCCAGTTCGAGGTGTTGACGCCGCTGCCCGCCGGGCCGTTGAAGTCGTCCACGAACACCTGCGTCCAGCCCGACGGGGGCGGTGGTGCGGAGGCGTTCGCGGCCGGGGTGGCGACGGTGGCGGCGGCCGCCGCGAGTCCGAGCGTGCACGCGACGGCGACGAAGGCCCGCCGGAAGGGGCGGGGTCTGCGGGGGGTGCCGGAGGTTTCGCTCATGTGGGGGCCTCTCGGGGAAGGAGAGCGAGAGCGCTGAGAGCGCTCTCAAAGTGCCGTCAATGTGCTCCACCTCACCCGGGGCGTCAAGAGGTAAAGCCAGGAAAAGTGCGGGGCTGCTTCTGGATGCAGAGCCTGAACGGGACGCGGGGACACCGGGGTTGAGAGCGCTCTTACAAGTCTCGGCGTCCACCGTCCCGCTGGGCGGCCCGCCTCTTGCCCTGCGACTTCAGCAGGTCGTCGATGAACAGGAGCAGCAAGATCCCGATCCCCGGCGTCCATGGGGGCAGCGCGGCCACGGCCGCGACGAGTCCCGTCAGCATCGCGAGCACGACCAGCACGAGCAGCCGCAGCAGCCCCCACCGCCCGACGCGCGACGCCGGCCACCGTCCCCCGTGCCGCTTCATCGCCGACTCCCCCCGTCGCTGGGCTCGTCGAGCCCTCCGCGGAGTCCGACTGCCGGCGGCGGGGAACGGTTGCGTCTCCTCCGACGGTCCGTTCGGGGCACGGCGTACCGGGCCGTTGTCAGACCCTCCTGCGATGCTCTCGGCATGGATGTGACGTTGCAGGTGACCATCGACTGCGCCGACCCGGCGACCCTGGTGAACTTCTGGACACAGGCCCTCGGTTACGAACCCGAGCCGCCTCCGGGCGGGCACCCCAGCTGGCGGGCCTACTGGGAGGCCATGGGGGTGCCGGCTGAGGAACTGACCGAGGGCGCGGGGGAGACACCCGAGTCGATCGTCGATCCGGAGGGGCAGGGGCCCCGCATCTGGTTCCAGCGGGTGCCGGAGGGCAAGACCGTCAAGAACCGGGTGCACCTCGACCTCAAGGTGGGCGGCGGCCGGGGCGTTCCCCTGCCGGAGCGCACCCGGAGGATCGCGGCGAAGGTCGACCGGCTGGTCGCGGCGGGCGCGACGGTGGTGCGGACCATGGACGAGCCGGACATGGACTACTACGGGGTCGTGCTGCGCGACCCGGAGGGCAACGAGTTCTGCGTGGCCTAGGGGATGTCCGCGGAAGGAGCCTCAGAACCGACGCCGCCCCGGCGGCCGCGGGCGCGGTTCAGGCCCGCTCCGGCTGCCACCCCAGCGCACGTGAGATCCCGCGCGCGGCCATCCGCACCGCCGGGGCCAGCACCGGCACCTGGGCGTCCGCGTGGGGCACCACGATCGAGACGGCGGCGGTCACGGTGCCGTCCGCACCGCGTACCGGCGCGGCCACCGACAGGGCGTCCGCCGTGACCTGACGGTCGCTCACGGCCACACCCGACCGCCGCACCTCGGCCAGCACCCGCCGCAGCCGCCCCGGATCGGTGATCGTGTACGCGGTGAAGGACGCGAGGCCGCCCGCGCAGTACTCCTCCTGGAACTCCGGCTCGCCGTGCGCCAGCAGCGCGAGCCCGACCCCGGTGGCGTGCAGCGGCCAGCGCGCGCCGACGCGGATGTGCACGCCGACCGCCGACCGCCCCGACAGCCACTCGATGTAGACGACGTCCCGGCCGTCCCGCACGGCCAACTGCACGTTCTCGTGCGTCGACTCGTACAGGTCCTCCAGGTACGGCAGCGCGAGCTGCCGCAGGGCGAGGCCCCGGGGCGCCAGTGCGGCGACCTCCCACAGCCGGAGCCCGACGTGGTAGACGCCGGACTCGTCCCGCTCCAGGGCGCCCCACTCGGTGAGCGCGCCGACCAGCCGGTGCGCGGTGGTCAGGGTCAGCCCGGCCCGCCGGCTGATGTCCGTCAGGCTCAGCGCCGGGTGCTCGTGGTCGAAGGCCGCGAGCACGGACAGCAGCCGGTCGGCGGCGGTGGGAACGCCCCGGGGCAGCACGGTCATGGCCGGGTGTCTCCCGGGTGGGCGAGGTCGTAGGGGCGGGGGTAGGCGGCCGGGCGGTAGGGGACGTAGCGGGGGTCGGCCGCCGGGTCCGCCGCCCGCGCGCGGGCGTTGAGGGCCTCGGGGGAGGCGTCCCAGCGGCCCGTGTCCAGGCGGTGTTCCAGGGTGCGCAGGGCGGCCAGCGTCTCGCCGGGGGTGAAGGTGCAGTGGCCGGGGCCGTCCACGTACGCCTGGCGCAGGAGCCCCGCCGAGCCCGCGGCGGTGGCCGCCCGCCGGTAGGCGCTCTGCGCCTGCACCGGGATCAGCGCGTCACCGGTCGTGTGGATGTTCAGCTGGGGGTCGGCCAGCCGGCCGGAGAGCACGCTGGTGTTCCGCATCCACCGCAGGGCCGGCGCGTCGGCGGAGATCCGGGGTGCCCGGTCCAGGGCCGTGAGGTCGGTGCGCAAGGACAGTCCCGCCTCCTTGTAGAGCTCGGTCACCTCTTTGTACAGGGGGGACCGGGCGAGCATCACCCCGTAGTCGACCCCCGTGTTCCAGGACGGGTTGCCGCCCGCCCGGCTCTCGGCCTCCTGCCGCCAGCTGAACGCGGGCATCTGGAGCAGGCCCCGGACGGCGGTGTACTGGTGGGACTGCCGGGCCTGCCAGTCCGTGGGGCCCGGCTTCGGCTGCGCGGGGTCGTTGTGGCCGGGGATGTTGTGCAGGGCGGCGGCCAGGGCGATCCGGGCGCGGCCCTCGGGGGTCCGCTGGGCGGCGTCGACCTTGGCGGTGAGGGACTTCGCGGCGGCGACCGCCTCCGCCTGGTCCGCGAAGTCCGCGAGCGGGACACCGGAGCCCGGGGCGAGCAGGGTGCGCAGCGCGAACACCGGGTCCAGGGTGCTGTTCCAGTTGGCGACGCCGCCCTGCACCAGCCCGCACATGGACAGCGAGCCGTCGAAGCGGGCGGCGTGCCGCTCGGCGAGCATCGTGGTGACGAAGCCGCCGTACGAGGTGCCCCAGGCGAGGGTCCGCCGCGCCGCCCCGAACCGCTGCGTGAACAGGTCCAGCGTGGCCAGCTGGTCGGGCACCGCCTCCGTGACCGCCCAGCCGGTCGTCGCGTACGAGGAGCCGATGAGGGCGTACCCCTCGGCCAGCAGCTTGTCCCGGGCGGCCGGACCGGGCGTGTTCTGGGCCGGGTTGGGGGATCCGGCCGGGCTGTAGCCGTGGCTGTACAGCAGCACCGTGCCGTTCCAGGAGGCGGGAACGTCCATCACGTACGCGGCGCCGGAGGGGAGCCGGCCCTCCAGGTGGGTGCCGGTGGCCGCGGCCGACGGGGAGGTCAGCGCGGTCGCCGCCAGGGACAGGCAGGCGGTCAGTAAGGCGAGGCGGATCCTCAACGGGGGGTCCCTTCCAGGGTGGGGGTGGCGGTGGGGGAGTCCAGGGCGTCCGTGTGGGTCTCGCGCAGCCGCCACACGGTGACGGCGGTGATCGCCGCGCCCGTGCACAGCAGCAGCGACACCGGCGTGCTGCCGCCGCCGAAGGAGGCGAGGAGGCTGCCGGCGATCAGCGGGGAGAACCCGGCGCCGATCAGGGTCGCCCCCTGGTAGCCGAGGGAGGCGCCGGTGTAGCGGACACGCGTGCCGAACATCTCGGTGAGCAGGGCGCCGAGCGGCCCGTACATCGTGGACTGGGCGACGCCGTGGCCGAGGGCCAGGGCGAGGATCAGCAGGCCGGGCGAGCCGGAGTCGACCAGGGCCAGCACGGGGAAGGCGAGCGCCGCCGAGGCGAGGGCACCGGCGAGCACGACGGGCCGGCGGCCGACCCGGTCCGACAGCGCGGACGCGGCGGGCAGCACGGCGAGGGCCACGCAGGAGGCGACGGTCACCGCGGTCAGCACCTGCGGGCGGGTGTACCCCTGGTCGACGGCGTAGGAGATCATGAAGCTGGTCAGCAGCGACTGGGTGGTGAACGCGCCGATGCCGACGCACGCGGCCAGCAGCACCGGCTTCGGGCGGCGCAGCACCTCCACGATCGGCGGCTTGTCCACGGGCTCCCGCTTGACCTGCGCGAACAGCGGGCTCTCGGCGACCTTCAGGCGCACGAACAGCCCGACGGCCAGTAGCACGATGCTCAGCAGGAACGGCACCCGCCAGCCCCAGGAGCGGAAGTCGTCGTCGGGCAGCGCGGCGACGAGGGTGACCACGCCGGCCGACAGCACGGAACCGAGCGGGGCGCCGAGCTGGGTGAAGCTGGACCACAGGCCGCGCCGGGACCCCTGCGCGTGCTCGGCGTGCTCGACGACCATCAGCATCGCGCCGCCCCACTCGCCGCCGATCGCGATGCCCTGCACGACACGCAGGGCCACGAGCAGGACCGGCGCCCAGACCCCGATGGCGTCGTAGGTGGGCAGCAGGCCGATGAGGAAGCTGCCGCAGCCCATCAGGACCATGGTCAGCAGCATCATCGACTTGCGGCCGATCCGGTCGCCGAAGTGGCCGAAGACGATGCCGCCCAGCGGACGGGCCAGATAGCCCGCGGCGAAGGTGCCGAACGCCGCGATGGTGCCGACCGCCGGGTCGGCCTGCGGGAAGAACAGCTCGCCGAAGACGAGCGCGGCGACGGTTCCGTACACGAGGAAGTCGTAGAACTCGACCGCCGTGCCGAGCAGGCCGGAGACGGCGACGCGGCGCAACTGCCGGGGATCGGGGGCGACTTGAGCGGCGGGGACGGATGGCTGCACGGGAGCTCCCTGGGGACGGGTCTCGGTTGCCCCGTGAAGTTAGGCATCAGACGTGCAGCCGTCAATCATTTGCACAACATCAGTTCAGGCCGTCCTCCGCGATCCGCAGCAGCAGCGCGTGCAGCGTCTCCCGCTCGGCCGGGTCCAGGGGGCCCAGCAGTTCGCCGGTCACCCGCTGCCCGGCCTCGTCGGTGTCGCGAAGGAACGCACGGCCGCTCCCGGTCAGCACGACGATCCGGCTGCGGCGGTCGTCGGGGGAGGGGCGGCGCTCGGCGAAGCCCAGCTTCTCCAGGTCGTCGACCAGGCCGACGATCGCGCTCGGGTCGTAGCCGAGCCGTGCGCTCAGCTCGCGCTGGAGGGTGCCG
Source organism: Streptomyces sp. NPDC006140 (assembly GCF_040628815.1). Lineage (NCBI taxonomy): Bacteria > Bacillati > Actinomycetota > Actinomycetes > Kitasatosporales > Streptomycetaceae > Streptomyces > Streptomyces sp. NPDC006140. Next base: position 284,070 of record NZ_JBEXTS010000003.1, read on the forward strand.
TCGGAGGTGGCGAGGAAGCGCAGCACCGCGTAGTGGCGCAGGCGCAGGCCCGACTCCTGGAGGCAGGCGTTGAACAGCTGCCCCGAGCGCAGGCCCAGGCGGTACAGCAGGTAGCCCGTGTCGGCGTGCAGCCCTCGCATCCACGGCTCGTCCGCGTCGATGGACTTCGGGGTGGCGTTCTGGCGTGTGATGGCGGGCTCCCTGTGCTCGGTGCGTCTCGATGGGATCAGCATCTCGCACCCGTGCGGGCATCAACAACTATTGACGTCAACAATTATTGCTCTTAGCTTCGATCTCGCACCCCGATCCGTGCGCTCGTACCGAACCCCGTGTGAAGGGATCCCCCGTGCCCAGCATCGATCTCTCCGGCAAGGCCGCCGTCGTCACCGGCAGCGGCCGGGGCCTCGGCCTCGCCTACGCCCATGCCCTGGCCGCCCACGGCGCGTCCGTGGTCGTCAACGACGTCGACGAGGCGGTGGCCGAGGCGGCCGTGAAGTCCCTCACCGAGGCGGGCGGCACCGCCGTCGCCGAGGTCGTCCCGGTCGGCACCACCGAGGCCGCCGAGCGGCTCGTGAACCGGGCGGTGGCGGAGTTCGGGCGCCTGGACGTCCTGGTCACCAACGCCGGCATCCTGCGCGACAAGGTGCTGTGGAAGATGTCCGACGACGACTTCGACGCGGTGATCACCACGCATCTGAAGGGCACCTTCACCTGCGCCCGGGCCGCCGCCGTCCGGATGCGCGAGCAGGGCGAGGGCGGATCGCTGATCCTGGTCGGCTCCCCGGCCGGACAGCGCGGCAACTTCGGCCAGACGAACTACGCCGCCGCCAAGGCCGGTATCGCGGCGATGGCCCGCACCTGGTCCATGGAGCTGGGCCGCGCCGACATCACCGTCAACGCGATCGTGCCGGTCGCCGCCACCGCGATGACCGAGACCATCCCGGCCTTCGCCCCGTACGTCGAGGCCATGCGCGGCGGCGAGCCGCTGCCGGACTTCCTGCGCAAGGGCGAGGGCTTCGGCACCCCCGAGGACTGCGCCGCCCTCGTCCCGTTCCTCGCCTCCGAGGCCGCGCGCGGTGTGACCGGCCAGTGCATCGGCATCGGCGGCGACAAGGTGGCACTCTGGTCGCATCCGCAGGAGATCAGGGCGGCCTACGCCGACGGCGGCTGGACCCCCGAGGCCCTCGCGGACGCCTGGCCCACCTCGGTCGGCGCCGAGCTCCAGTCGGTCGGCATCCCGGCGCCGAAGTTCCCGGAGGCGTGATGGACCCCGTGATGGACCCGGAGTCACTGGTCGCGATCGACGTCCACACCCACGCGGAGGTCTCCTCCAAGGGCCACTCCTCCCTGGACGACGACCTGCACGACGCCTCCTCCGCCTACTTCAAGGTCGAGGGCAAGCGGAAGCCCACGATCGAGGAGACGGCCGCCTACTACCGCGAGCGGAACATGGCCGCCGTGATCTTCACGGTCGACGCCGAGTCCGCCACCGGCACCCCGCCCGTCCCGAACGAGGAGGTCGCCGAGGCGGCCGCCGCCAACGCCGACGTCCTCATCCCCTTCGCCTCCATCGACCCCTTCCGGGGAAAGGCGGGCGTCAAGCAGGCCCGCCGCCTGGTCGAGGAGTACGGGGTGCGGGGCTTCAAGTTCCACCCCAGCATCCAGGGGTTCTTCCCCAACGACCGGGCGGTGGCGTACGACCTGTACGAGGTGATCGAGGAGACCGGCACGATCGCCCTCTTCCACACCGGCCAGACGGGCATCGGCGCCGGCGTCCCCGGCGGGGGCGGGATCAGGCTGAAGTACTCCAACCCGCTCCACGTGGACGACGTGGCGGCCGACTTCCCGCACCTGAAGATCATCCTGGCGCACCCGTCCTTCCCCTGGCAGGACGAGGCCCTCGCCGTCGCCACGCACAAGCCGGGCGTGCACATCGACCTGTCCGGCTGGTCGCCGAAGTACTTCCCGCCGCAGCTCGTGCAGTACGCGAACACGCTGCTGAAGGACAAGGTCCTCTTCGGCTCCGACTTCCCCGTCCTCACCCCCGACCGCTGGCTCGCCGACTTCGAGAAGCTGTCGATCAAGGACGAGGTGCGGCCGAAGATCCTCAAGGAGAACGCCGCCCGCCTGCTCGGGCTGACCAAGACGTAAGGGGCGTGACATGCGCAACGAGGGACTGGGGTCGTGGCCCGCACGCCGGGCCCGCAAGACCCCGCACCGCACCGCCCTGATCCACGGCGGGAACGCCACCGACTACCGCACGCTCCACGCCCGCACCACGCGCCTGGCCCACGCCCTGCGCGCCCGGGGCGTACGCCGCGGCGACCGGATCGCCTACCTCGGCCCGAACCACCCCTCCTATCTGGAGACCCTGTTCGCGGCCGGCACCCTCGGCGCGGTCTTCGTCCCGCTCAACATCCGCCTCGCCGGGCCGGAGATCGCCTACCAGCTCGCCGACTCCGGCGCGAAGGCCCTGGTCTACGGGCCGTCCCACGCGGGCCTGGTCGCGGGCCTGCCGGGCAGCACGGACGTGCGCACCTACGTCGAGGTGGGGCCCGAGTACGAGGCGGCCCTCGCCGAGGCGCCGCAGGAGCCGATCGACGAACCTGTCGGCGCCGACGACACCTGCATCATCATGTACACCTCGGGCACGACCGGCCGCCCCAAGGGCGCCATGCTCACCCACGGCAACCTCACCTGGAACGCGGTCAACGTCCTCGTCGACACCGACCTGATCGCCGACGAGCGCGCCCTGGTCTCGGCCCCGCTGTTCCACACCGCCGGCCTGAACATGCTGACCCTGCCGGTCCTGCTGAAGGGCGGCGCCTGCGTCCTGGTCGAGGCCTTCGACCCGGACGCCACCTTCGACCTGATCGAACGGCACCGGATCACCTTCATGTTCGGCGTGCCGACCATGTTCGACCAGGTGGCCCGGCACCCGCGCTGGCCGGACGCCGACCTGTCGTCGCTGCGGATCCTCACCTGCGGCGGCTCCCCGGTCCCCACCCCGCTGATCGCCGCCTACCAGGAGCGCGGTCTGACCTTCCTCCAGGGCTACGGCATGACCGAGGCCGCCCCCGGCACGCTCTTCCTGGACGCCGAGCACGCCGTGAGCAAGGCGGGGTCGGCGGGCGTGCCGCACTTCTTCAGCGACGTACGCGTCGTACGGCCCGACCTGACGCCGGTCGACGTCGGCGAGGTCGGCGAGGTCGTGGTGCGCGGCCCGCACGTCATGCCCGGCTACTGGGGGCTGCCCGAGGAGACGGCCGCGTCCTTCGCGGACGGCTGGTTCCGCAGCGGCGACGCCGCCCAGGTCGACGAGGACGGCTACGTCCACATCGTCGACCGCATCAAGGACATGATCATCTCGGGCGGCGAGAACATCTACCCCGCCGAGATCGAGGACCGGCTCCTCGCCCACCCCGACATCGTCGAGTGCGCGGTGATCGGGGTGCCGGACGACAAGTGGGGCGAGGTGCCGCGCGCGGTCGTCGTGCCCCGCGAGGGCGCCGCGCTCGACCCCGACGAGGTGCTCGCCGGGCTCGCGGGACACCTCGCCAAGTACAAGATCCCGAAATCGGTGGTGCTGGCGGACGAACTGCCCCGCACCGCCTCCGGAAAGCTCCTCAAGTCCCGTGTGCGCAAGCGCTACGGCAACCAGTAAGGAACCGCATGAGCATCACCGTGAACGGTCTCGACGAACTGAAGAAGCTCGCCGGCAGCGACCTCGGCACCAGCGAGTGGATCGAGGTCACCCAGGAGCGGATCAACACCTTCGCCGACGCGACCGGCGACCACCAGTGGATCCACGTCGACCCCGAGCGCGCCAAGGAGGGCCCCTTCGGCGCCCCCATCGCGCACGGCTACCTCACCCTCTCCCTCTTCATCCCGCTCTTCACCGAGCTGCTGGACGTCCAGGGCGTGACGACGAAGGTCAACTACGGCCTGAACAAGGTGCGCTTCCCCGCTCCGGTGAAGGCCGGCTCCCGCATCCGGCTCACGGCGAAGCTCGCCGAGGTCGAGGACGTGCCGGGCGGGGTGCAGATCACCGTCGAGGGCGCCATCGAGATCGAGGGCGGCGGCAAGCCGGCCGCGGTGCTGCAGAGCCTGTCGCGGTTCTACGCCTGAGGCCGCGCGGGCACCAGGTCCAGAAGGCGTTCCGAGGCGTCCCGGGCGAGCGGTGAGAGCCGCTCGTGCACGGCCCGGAACGTCTTCTCGGCCCGTTCCGCCGGCCAGTCGTCCGGCAGGTGCTTGACGGGCAGCCGCGGATCCCGCCGGACGATCCGCAGCCACTCCGTCTGGAGCCGCAGCCGCAACGCCAGCGCCTCGTCGGCCTCCGGGAGACCCTCCTGCCAGGACTGCCAGCGCCGCACGAACCCCTCGTAGCCGGCGGCCAGGTCGGTCAGCTCCCAGGTCTCCTCGATCATCTGCCCGATGTCCATCCCGGCGTCGGCGTGCGCCCGGAACACCTTCACGTGGGCGGACAGGCCCAGCTCGGCCACCAGGGCCGACACGTCGACCTCGCCCGGGGCGATCCACAGGCCGTTGAACAGCGGGCCGAAGCCGCTCCAGGTCAGCTGGGAGCGCAGATCGTGGCGCTGGCGCTGCCAGGACTCGGGCAGGGAGAAGCCGAGCAGGGTCCAGGTGCCGTCCCAGTGCCGGTTGACGGCACCGGTCTGCCAGATGCGCCGCTCGCCGTCGCGCAGCACGGCCTCCGAGCGTTCGGTCAGCCCGAAGTACATGCGGCGGCCCTCGCGCTGGCGGCGCAGCAGGCCGCGGCCCACCATGCGGGTCAGCGTGGAACGGGTGGCCTGCTCGCCGATCCCGGCGCGGGCGAACACGTCGATGACGCTGCCCGAGTACACGCACACGTCACGGCCGAGCACCTGGTCGCCCAGGAACGTCAGCATGAGGGACTGGGGCCGCAGCGACTCTTCACCGGTCACGCGGCCCACCGTACCTCCGCCCGATCAGTCCGTGACCTGCTGGTACGCGTGGACGGCCGTCGCCACCGCGCACACGCCCGGCGGGATCATCTGCGCCCGCAGGGTGCCGCTGTCCGGGTGGTAGTCGACGCCCTCGGTCTCGAAGGCGCCCGTGCACACGCTGCGCTGCGGCAGCGCGAACAGGCTCGTCACCGTGCCGGTGACCGGCCGCCCGTCGACCTCATGGGGCAGGTCGACCTGGAGGAGCGGCCGGATCTCGGGGAAGAGGGCGCCCGTGGCGTCGTTCGACGTGCACAGCAGCCGGGTGCCGGTGACGAAGTCGCAGCCCTGGAGGTCGCGGACCGGCTTGTCCAGGGAGATCTGCCCGGCCTGCGCCAGCGTGCCGCCGGTGGCCGGTGCGGACGGGTTGAGCAGGGGAGCGGGGAAGACCTGGAGCCTGTGCTGCAGGCCCCACTCGCCCGAGACCAGCCACTGGCCGTCGGGCGAGACGGCGGCGAAGGAGTTGTTCGGCTTCTCGCCCGGGTCGAGCGGGTGGACGTACTCGTAGCGCTGTCCGGCCGGGGTGGTGACCGCGAACATCTTGGAGGTGGCGTTGTCCGGGCCCTGGTAGGCGTCGAAGACATGGCCGCGGGCGATGTCGGGGTCGCCTATGTGGTTCCAGCCCTTGGTCCGCAGGTCCAGCGGGATGGAGGCCAGTCCGCGGTACAGCAGCGAGCTGTCCGCGCGGCCGGCGAGGCCCTGCCCGCCGCCGAGCGTGCCGGTGTACGTCGTTCCGGTCTCCGCCCAGTGCGGGGCGCCGGCGGCCGAGGCCGGGCCGGCGCCCAGCGCGAAGGCACCCAATAACGCTGTCGCTGCCAGCAGGTGACGTCTCATCAGGTCAGGCCCCTTCCACGTCGACGAACACGGGGTTCGAATAGAACCACGTGTCGGCCCACGGGTCACCGTCCCCGGGTGCGTGCGGGATCGGCCCGTGCGGGTCGACCGAGGCGCCGAGGTAGCCGGTGCCGTGCCGGTTGCCGTCGCTGCCGCGCAGCCGGACGTAGAAGGGCTCCTCGCCCGCGGTGAGCGGGATGCGCAGGGTGTAGGTGCCGGTGCGGCCGGAGACGTCCGCCGACCGGACGACCCGGGTGTCCGGGGCCTTCCACATGTCGCGGTCGGTCACGGGACCGCGCACCGCGCCGCGGATGACGTCCACATGCGCCAACTGGGGCAGGATGCCCTGGGGGTTGGGGCGGGAGGCGGTCGTCACCGTGACGTTCAGCGTCAGCCGCTCGCCCTTGCGCACCCGCAGCCGGCCGCCGAGCGTCACGCCCCGGCCCCGGTCGCGCTCCCGCTTCAGCCGCACGTCGAGCCCGTCGAGCAGATGCCCGTGGTCGAGCCAGACGCGGCCCGCGCGCAACCCCGCCATGACCGCCCGGTAGCCGTAGCGGGTCACGCCCACGTGCGTGCGGCTGAACTGGCCGGGCCAGAAGTCGCTGCCGGGCTGCGGGGTGTCCGTGTTCACCGGGTCGGGCAGCTTCCCCGTGGTGTCGAAGGTCTGGCCGGGCTGCCAGTCGCCATTCTTCCAGGTGTCGAAGACGATCCGGTGGGCGTCGGAGTTGGTGGTGATGGAGAACAGCCGGCCCTCGGCGAGCATCGAGTCCCACAGGCCGCCGACGGTCGCGGTCGCCCAGTCGAAGCCGCCGTAGGTCAGGTAGGCGTCCGCCGGGTAGCCGGGCCAGGACTGCGCGGACGGCTTGTTCTCGTACTCGCCGCGGATCGAGGTCGCCCCGCGCCAGCCGGGGATCGCGGCGCCCTGGGCGCCGGGCGCGCCCTCCATGCCGATCATGATGCCGGGGGCCGCGTCCCGCCAGTTGCGCATCTCGTGCGGGGAGTCGATGCCCAGGCGCATGGGGTGGTTGGCGAGGACCAGGACGTCGTCGACGTAGCCGCAACGGCGCTGCTCGGCCAGCCACTTGAGCGCCTTCACGGCGTGCGCCTCGTTGCGGGCGGTGTCCGCGTCGGCGGGGCCGCCCTTGTCGTAGGCGAGGAGCTTGCCGTCGTAGGCGCGCTCGAAGCGGGTGAGCAGGTCCACCTCGTGCGGGCCGGGCGCGGTGAACACCGTGCAGTGCTCGGCGGCCGGGATGTACCACTCCAGGCCCTGGAAGATCAGCTGCCGCGGGTTCTCCGCCCGCGCCTTCAGGATCTCCTGGTGCTCCAGCGCCGCGCCGAAGTCGGCGTGCCCGACGTTGGAGTGCTCGGTGAACACCATCCAGTCCAGGCCGTACTTCGCGCCCGCGGCGGCCAGTTGGGAGAACGTGTACTTGGCGTCGTGGCTGTAGACGGTGTGGATGTGGTGGTCGCCGACGAGATAGGCGAGGCGCGGGTCCTCGCCGCCCAGGTGCCTGCCGTCGCCGGCCGCCAGGGCCGGGGTGGCCGCCGAGCCCAGAGCGAACGCGGCGCCGAACAGGCCCGCGCGGCGCAGGAGGCCGCGGCGGGAGACGCCCTGCGGGTCGAGGGCGGTGGGGGAGACGGACGGGTCGGCCCAGGCGGGCAGTCGCTGCTCGGTCATGACGTACCTCGGCAAGGTCAGTGGTTCATGAAGGAGGTGACGGGCAGCGCCCGGGCGACGATCCGGACGTCGCCGAGCCGTCCGTGGAGGATCTGGTCGATCTTCCCGCCGTACTCGTAGCCGCCGAGCAGCCAGGGCAGGCCGACGGAGGTGATGCCGACGGCGGGCGCCTTGGGGTTGCGGACGACCGGGCAGCCCTCGACGTACAGCGTGGTGTGCCTGCCGTCGTTGACGACGGCCAGATGCCACCAGGTCTCCAGCGGGGTCTCCTGGCCCCAGTTGGTGGCGATGCCCTGCTGGTTGAGCGGGCGCATCGCCCACTGCGGTTCCCGGTCGTTCGACAGCGACAGGGTGGCCAGCGGCTCGTCCGGGTCGTCGGCGGTCTTGCCGGCGGCGCCGCCCGTGCCCGTCCGGCTCACCAGGCCCGACCAGGCGTTGTGGTCCGGGTCCCAGTCGGCGGGCAGGCGGTAGAAGGCCTCGATGGTGTAGCCGTCCTCGAAGGTGGCCCGGTTGAGCGGGGCGCCGTCGACCGTGCGCAGGTAGGCGCCCTTCAGCGGTGACTTGAAACCCTGGAACTCCAGGCTGCCGTGGCCCGGCTGGTCCGGGTGGTGGTCCGGCGACCAGCCCAGGGCGCCGCCGCCCACCGTGACCAGGGTGAGGTCGTTGCCCCGCCCGGACAGGTCGCGGACCGTGCCGTCCACGGGCTTCTCGAAGCGCCAGTACGCCATCGTGCCCGGCACCAGCATCTTGGACACGGGCCGCGCCGGTCGCACGGGCACGGGCGCGAACCCGGAGAACCGCTCCTGGAAGTCGATCTCGACGGAGAACCGGTCGGCGTCGCCGCTCAGCTCCATCTCCTGCCGCTCCAGCTCGTTGAGCCCCTTCTTCGCCCGGCCCAGGATCCACGGGGAGACCGTCTCCACGTCGATGACGTTCCGGTCCAGGTCGAAGCGGTAGAGGCGGATCATCGCCGCGCCGCCGAAGTAGCGGTTCTGGTAGTTCGTCAGGTGCAGGTGGACGTCGTGCCCGGCCGCGTTCTCGCGTACCGCGCGGGCGGCCGGCCAGTAGTGCCCGTTGAGGGTGAGGAAGATCTGGTCGTGGTCCTCGATCAGCTGGTCCCACAGCTGCTGCCCGTAGTCGGACAACGTGTCGTCCTCGACGACCAGTTCATGTGTCGTGAGGATCACCGGCGTCTTCGGATGCTTCGCCATGACCTCCTTCGCCCACGCGTAACCCTGCGGCGACAGCCGCCAGTCCAGCGCGAGGACGAGCCACTGCCGGCCGCCCGCCGTGAACAGGTGGAAGGTGTTGTAGCCGTCCGGGGAGGCCCCGCCGAACGTCCGCTGCTTCTCGAACCGCCGCGGCCCGAAGGCGTCCAGGTACGGGGTCGCGCCGCGCTGGTCGGTCGTCGACGACTTCACGTCGTGGTTGCCGGCCAGGACGCTGTAGCCGACGCCCCGCCGGTCCAGCAGCCGGAACGCCTCGCCGATCGCAGTGAACTCCTCCTTCGCGCCGTTCTGCGTGAGGTCACCCAGGTGCGACAGGAAGACGATGTTCTCCTCCCGGCCGTGCTCCAGCAGATAGCGCAGTGAGGCCTCGACCGGCGCCCTGTCGATGCTCGGCCCGTCGAAGAGGTACTGGGTGTCCGGCATCACGGCGAGCGTGAAGCGGCGGCTGTCCGGGTCGGGGCGCCAACTCGACGTCGCCGCCTCGGCGGTGACGGCCGGCAGCGCGCTCACCGCGGCGGCCGTCGCGCCGAGCAGCGCGGTCGCCCGCAGGAAACTGCGTCTGCCGGCACCGGCCTGGGGCGCCTCGCCCAGGTCGTGATCATGCGAAGTACACACGGGTGCTCCATGAGGTGACGGGGAGGGGAGGAACTCAGAGAACGCGCAGCGTCCAGCTCCAGCGATGGACACCGGCCGCGACGAGATAGGTGGCGAAGGTGTCGGGCCCGCACGAGGCCGTGCCCAGCCCGCGGTGCGCCGCGTCGATGTGCACCACGCACCCGGCCCGCGGCACCAGTTCGTCGTGATGCGCGACGGCGGCGAGGTCGGCCGCACGATGCCGGGTCACGGAGACCTGACGGGGCCGGTCCAGCCGCACCGCCAGGCCGGTGGCGTCCGGCGCGGACAGCGTGAACCGCCGAACGCCGTGCCGACCGCCGCTCTCCTGGGGCCGCAGATAAGGCGTGAACAGCTCGTCCACCGGCAGCGCGTGATGCCCGACGGGCGCGCCCGCGGCCCGGTCCGGGTACGACTCCCAGGGGCCCTGCCCGAACCACTCCAGCAGGTTCAGCCCGGCGACCGTCTCGAACACCGACCCGACCCGGGCCACGTCGTACAGCGCCTCGGGCAGCTCGGCGCACTCCTCGACGAGCAGCCCGCCCTCGACGGCCGTGAACACCTGCTCGTGCCGGACGGTCCCGCCCGCGCAGCGGTGGTCGGCGACCACCGTCACCCGGCCCGGATCGCGCCGCACGGCGACGACCTCGCGGGTGGGCGCGTCCAGCCCCCAGTCCCGCCAGCGGGCCGCCATGCCGCCCAGTTCGTCGTTGTCGGTCGGGGCGCGCCACAGGGACAGCGTGGGCGCGGCCGTCAGCAGCGGATGGACCAGCAGCCCGTCCTCGTCGACCTCGACCGGCCGGTTCCCGACCGGGGTGTGCGCCACCGGGGGCGCTGCCCGCAGCCGCACCTGGGGCAGGCACACGACCGTGCCGCGCGGCGCCCACGGCTCGTCACCGGCCGTGGTGACCCGCAGCGTCAGCCACGCCTCGCCGCCGTCCTCCGGCAGCGCGAACGGCAGCGGCACCGCGGCCGTCTCACCCGGGCGCAGATCGGGCAGCTCGGCGGGTGCCGTCAGGGTGCCGCCGTCGGCGAGGGCCAGCTGCCACTCGCCGGACAGCCAGTCCAGGCCGCGGAAGTGCTGGTGGTTGCCCAGGACGATGCCCTCGTGCCGGAAGGCCTCGATCCGCACGGGCGCGGCGATCTCCCGGTGCTCGAACATCACCGGCTTGGGGGTGCGGTCGGGGAAGACGACCCCGTCGGCGATGAAGGCGCCGTCGTGGTCCGTCTCCCCGAAGTCGCCGCCGTACGCCCAGCGGTGCCCGGGCGCGGCGACACCGTTGTCGTAGAGCCCGGCGCCCCCACGCCCGGCCGGTCTGCCGTCGTTCACACGCTGGAGGATGCCGTGGTCCCAGAACTCCCAGATGAACCCGCCCTGAAGACCCGGGGTGGCCTCGATGGCCGCCCAATGGTCCGCCAGCGTGCCGTTGCTGTTGCCCATGGCGTGCGCGTACTCGCACTGGATGAGCGGCTTGGTCTGCGTCCCCGACATGGCGTGCGCGATGCACTCCTCCAGCGGGGCGTACATCGGGCAGGCGATGTCGGAGGCCAGGTCGGGGTCGGCCCAGCCGCGCTTGGCCGCGCCCTCGTACTGGAGCGGCCGGGTCGGGTCGTGCCGGCGGACCCAGCCGGCGGCCGCGTCGTGGTTCGCGCCGTAGTCGGACTCGTTGCCCAGCGACCAGATGATCACGGACGGGTGGTTCTTGTCGCGCAGCACCATCCGCGCGACACGGTCGACGAAGGCGTTCAGATAGCGCGGGTCGTCGGCGATCTCGTGCGCGTGGTCGTGGGACTCGATGTCGGCCTCGTCGACGACGTAGAAGCCGAGCTCGTCGGCCAGGTCGTACAGGGCCGGGTCGTTCGGGTAGTGCGCGGTGCGGATCGCGTTGAAGCCGAACCGCTTGAGCAGGACGAGGTCGGCGCGCATGTCGTCGTACGACACCGTCCGGCCGGTCAGCGGATGGAAGTCGTGCCGGTTGACGCCCCGGATGAACACGCGCTCGCCGTTGACGAGCAGGTCCCGGCCGTCGATCTCGACGTCCCGGAAGCCGATCCGGTGGCGCGAGGTGTCGGCGACGGTGCCGTCGGCGCGGTGGAGGCGCACGGTCAGGCCGTACAGCTCGGGCGTCTCGGCGCTCCAGGCGCGCACACCGGGGACGGCGGCCCGCAGCCGGGCCTCGCCCAGGAAAGCGGAGACGCGCTCGTCCTCGGCGTTGGCCCGGTCGAACTCCGCGTCCTGCGTGAGGAGCTGCCCGTCCAGCTCCCCGCTGACGTACCAGCCCTCGGGCAGCGCCCCGCCCGCGTCCCGCACCCGGCAGTCCACCCGCAGGTCCCCGTCCCGCCGGGCGCGCACGCTCACGTCCGCGAGGTGCAGCGGGTCGGTGGCGTACAGCAGCACCGAGCGGGTGATCCCGCCGTGCCACCACTGGTCCTGGTCCTCGATGTGCGAGGCGTCCGACCACTTGACGACGGTCAGGCGCAGGACGGCCCGCTCGCCGGGGCGCACCACGCCCGTCAGGTCGAACTCGGCGGCCAGGTGCGAGTCCTTGGAGAGGCCGACGGGCCGCCCGTCCACGTGCACCAGCAGCACGCTCTCCGCGGCGCCGACCTGGAGCACGATCCGCCGCCCGGTCCACTCGGCCGGCACGTCCACCGCGCGCTCGTACACCCCCGTCGGGTTCGCGGCCGGCACGTCCGGCGGGAACGCGGCGAACGGCATGCGGACGTTGAGGTACCGCGGCAGATCGTCCGTGCCCTGCATGGTCCAGACGCCGGGTACGTACGACGACGACCAGACCTCCCCGGGCGGGGCGTCCGGGGCGGGGAGCAACTGGAAGCGCCAGTCGCCGTCGAGGCAGACGGCTCCGGAGCGCCGGTCCACGGCGTTCATCGGCAGCCGCCCCCAGGAGGTCAGCTCGGGTGCCGCCCAGGGGCGCAGGGCGATCAGGGGATCGGGGAGTGCGTCGGTCATGACCATTCCGAAGTCGGGGCGGTGGGCCGGGCCAGAACGCGCCCCTGCAACTCCCAGGCGGGGTCGGCGGGGATGCCGAGGCGGTCCAGGACGGTCGGGGCGATGTCGATGAGGCGGGGGGTGTCGAGCCGGATGCCTCCGGGCACGCCTGTGCCGCGCGGCTCGGCGAGGATGACGAAGACCTCCCGCTCGGCACGCGTGTCGCCGCCGTGGCCGCCGGTGTCGAGGTGGCCGTGGTCCGTGGTGACCAGCACGGTCCAGTGCTCGTGGGCGGGCCGTGCGGCGATCGCCGCCAGCAGCCGCCCGAGGTGGGCGTCCTGGGCGAGGAGGGCGTCGTCGTAGGCGGCGGAGAGGGGGCCGGTGGCGTGGCCGGCCTCGTCGGTGGCGCCGAAGTACACGAACACGACGTCCGGGTCTTCCTCGGTGAGCCAGCGGACGGCCGTGTCGGCCACGCGGTGGTCCGCGCTCTCGTAGCCGTCGGACTCGCCGTCGTGGCTTACGCGCCTGCCGATGGCGGCGCCGAGGACGCCCCGGTCGACCAGCTCCGGCCAGGACACCACCGCCGCCGTGCGCAGACCGGGCCGGGCGGTGGCGGCGCGGCTGAGGAAGTCGGGGTAGCGGGTGTAGTCGGCGCCGAGGAAGTCGTTGCCGGTCACGCCGTGGCGGTCGGGCCACACGCCGGTGAGCACGCTCGACCAGCCGGGCCCGGAGTCGGTGTAGGCCGGGCCGGCCGACGGTCCGTCGTCGGGCCGGCCGTAGGGCAGCAGGCTGGTGCCGTGCGCTCCCGCGGCCATCAGGGCGTGGAGAACAGGGGCGTTGGCCTGCCGGCGGGTCAGGCGGTCGTGGCGGAGGCCGTCCATGCCGACGACGAGGACCTTGGCGCGTGTGCTGCCGTCCCTCACCGCTCGCCTCCCTCGTCGCTCGTGTCCGCTGCGCCGGCCCGGTCGACCACGAGCTCGGGGCCGCGTGCCGGTTGTCGGCCGCGCGTCCGTCGTGGCTCGTCGCGCAGTTCCCCGCGCCCCTTTCGGGGCGCCGTCCTTCTGGGCGTGTGAAAAGTCCACCGGTTCAGCTGCCTTGCACCGCTCCCTCCGTCGCGCCCGCGATGAAGCCCCGGGCGAAGATCGTGAAGACCACGACCAGGGGGACGGATGCCATGAGGACGCCGGCCATGACCATGCTGTAGTCGGTGGTGTGGCCGACGTGGAGCTGGGCGAGCGCCACCTGGAGGGTGAGGTGGCTCGGGTCGGTGAGCACGACCAGCGGCCAGATGTAGTCGTTCCAGGCGCCGACGAAGGCGTAGATGGCCAGGAAGGACAGCGCCGGCTTGATCATCGGCAGCACGATGTTCCAGTACTGGCGGAAGAACCCGGCGCCGTCGATGCGCGCGGCGTCGAGGAGTTCGTCCGGCACACCGTTCTCGATGTACTGGCGCAGCCAGAAGATGCCGAACGCGTTGGCGAGGGCGGGCGGGACGAGTGCCTTGAGGGTGCCGACCCAGCCGATGTCGGACATGAGGATGAACTGCGGCAGGACGGCCAGCTGGAGCGGCAGCATCATGAAGCCCAGCAGCGTCGCGAACAGCACCCGGCGCCCGGGGAAGTCGAACTTGGCGAAGGCGAAGGCCGCCAGCGAGTCGATGAACAGCACCAGCACGGTGGTGACCGACGCGACGACGATCGTGTTCAGCATCGACCCGAAGAAGTCGATGGTGTCGAGCACGTGCCGGACGTTCTCCAGCAGGTGGGATCCGAAGGTCAGCTTCGGCGGGCTCTTGTAGATGTCCTCGGTGGTGTTCGTCGCCATGACGATCGTCCACACGAACGGGAAGACCGAGATCAGGACGGCCAGGGCGAGGACGATGTGCGCGGTCAGGCCCTTGGGGCGCCGGGACCGCCTGGTGACCGCCGCGGTCATGACTTCCTCCCGCGCTGCACTACGCGCCAGTTGATGACGACCATGACCAGGATCAGGACGAAGAAGGCCCACACGATGGCCGCGCCGTAGCCGTAGTCGTTGTTGACGAAAGCGGACTGGTAGAAGTACAGCAGCGTGGTCAGACCTGCCTGGCCGGGGCCGCCGAGGTTGGGGTTGGCGGCGTTGCTGCCGAACAGGACCTGGGGTTCGCTGAAGCTCTGCAGGCCGTTGATGGTCGAGATGACGACCGTGAACAGGATGATGGGCCGCATGATCGGCATGGTGATCTGGAAGAACGTGCGGATCGGCCCGGCGCCGTCCAGCTTGGCCGCCTCGTAGATCTGGGTCGGGATGGCCTGGAGACCGGCCAGGTAGATGATCATGTTGTAGCCGGTCCACATCCAGGTCATCAGCAGCGCGATGACCAGCTTGATCAGCCACGGATTGCTCAGCCATGGGACCGGCGAGATGCCGACCATGCCCAGGATCGCGTTGACCAGGCCGAAGTTGTTGCTGAACACCGCGCCGAAGAAGATCGACACGGCGACGATCGAGGTGACGTTCGGGACGTACAGGGCGATGCGGTAGAAGCCCTTGAAGCGCCGCACCGAATGCAGCAGCGTCGCCAGCACCAGGGCGCCGAACAGCGTGGGAACGGTGGACAGCACCCAGATCACCAGGGTGTTGCGGATCGACATCCAGAAGACCGGGTCGTCCCACAGGAACCGGAACTGGTCCAGCCCCACGAACTGCATGGTGCCCATGCCGTCCCAGCGCTGGAAGGCCAGGTACAGCGAGTAGAAGACCGGGAAGAACGAGAAGGTGAGGAAGATCAGGAAGAAGGGCGAGATCGCCAGGTACTGCCGCCAGTAGGACAGCACCCGGCGACGCGTCGGCCGCACGGCGCCCGCGGGTGGTGTGCGCCGCGGGCGGAAGCGGGCCGGGCCCGGCCCGCCCAGGTGCCGTGGCACCGCGGCGGGGCCGGTGACCGGAGGGGACGACACCTACTTCACCCCCTGTCGCCGGGCGATCTGCTTGGCCTGGGCGACCGCGTCCTTCCAGGCGTCGTCGGGCTTCACGCCCTTGGCCTCGATACTGGTCAGCGCGGTCATGAAGGGGGCCATGACGGCGGCGTCGGCGGGTGCCTCGTAGGCGGCCGGGATGGCCTTGGCGGCCGGGCCGAAGACCTCGATGACCTTCTGACCGCCGAAGAAGGGGTCGCCGCCCGTCATGGCCGGCATGGAGTACGCGGCCGGCGCGGCGGGGAAGATCGCGGCGTCGGCGAAGCCGCGGGCGTCGTTCTCCGGGCTGAGGATCCAGCTGATGATCTTGAATGCCTCTTCGGGGTTCCGGCACTGCTTGGGCAGGGCCAGGTAGGAGCCGCCCTGGTTGGCCGGTCCGCCGGGCATCGCGCAGACCCGCCACTTGCCCTTGGTGTTCGGGGCGGCCTGCTCGATGTCCAGCGCGTGCCAGGCCGCGCCGAGTTCGGTGGTCAGGCTCTTGCCGATGGCGGCGTTCCAGCTGTTGTCGTTGATCTTGGCGTCGAGGCCGAGGGTGTAGGGGCGGATCGCCGTGTTCCACGCGGCGCGGATGTGGTCCTGGTCGCCGATGAAGCGGTTGTCCCGGTCGATGAACCGCTCGGTACCCTGCCCGACCGCCATGGTGAACACCGAGCTGATGTTGTTGACCAGGTAGGTGCCGGGCAGCTTCTTCCTCAGCTCGGTGCCGAGCGCGAAGTACTCCTCCCAGGTCCCGGCCCGGGCGGCGACCTTGTCGGGGTCGGTGGGCAGCCCGGCCTTGTCGAACAGGTCCGCGCGGTAGAAGAGCGCGGTGGGGCCGATGTCGATCGGGAAGCCGATCTGCTTGCCGTCCTCGGTCCGGGCGAGCTTGGTCTTCCAGTCCAGGTACTTGGACGAGACCTCCTTGAAGCCCAGGTCGTTCAGGTCGAGGAAGCGGTTCGCGTTGGGCAGGAAGGCCGCCATGTCCTCGCCCTTGATGCCGGTGATGTCGGGCACGGAGGTGCCGGCCGCGAGGGTGGTGGTGAGCTTCGACTTGAAGTCGCCGCCGATGGAGGCGACGGTCAGCTTCACGTCCTTGCTGAAGTGCGTCTTCGCCTCGGCGACCACCTTGTCGCTGAGCGCGCC
This sequence comes from Streptomyces sp. NPDC006140, assembly GCF_040628815.1. NCBI lineage: Bacteria > Bacillati > Actinomycetota > Actinomycetes > Kitasatosporales > Streptomycetaceae > Streptomyces > Streptomyces sp. NPDC006140. Next base: position 300,437 of record NZ_JBEXTS010000003.1, read on the forward strand.
GCCCCAGTACCACATGGTGAGGTTCTTGCCGTTCTTGCTGCCGGCCGAGCCCGATCCGTTGCCGCATGCGACGGTCAGGCCGGAGGCTGCCGCCGTGAGCGCGGCGGCCTGGAGGAAGCCTCTACGGGAAAGGTCCACGGGTCACTCCTGTTGTTGCTGTTCGACGTGCTGAGGGAATCGGGGGTCAGTGCCGCCGTTCGGAGGCGCCCGGACCTACGGGCATGAGGGGGGCCGGCGGGGTGACGGGCGCGTGGCGCACCGGAGGGCCGACGTTGGCCGGGATGCGGTCGGCCAGGAAGCCGTACGCCTGCCGGAGGCCGGGGTCCGTCAGCGAGCGCCACCAGCGGTCGACGCCGTACCAGCCGGGGGCCGCGAGGGCCCCGCCGTGGTGCCGGACGGACAGCCCGGCGGCGAGCACCGCGAACCGCAGCCGCTCCGCCAGCGGCCAGCCGCCGAGCGAGGCCGCGACGAAACTCGCGCCGAAGACGTCCCCGGCGCCCGTCGCGTCCAGGACGTCGGTGTCCAGGGCCGGGACCTCCGCGTACTCGCCGGTGATCTGGTCGACGGCGACGGCGCCGTCCCCGCCCCGCGTCACCACGGCGACGGGCACCAGCTCGGAGAGGGTGCCGAGCGCGGCCACCGCGCTGTCGGTGCGGGTGTAGGCCATCGCCTCGGCCTCGTTCGGGAGGAAGGCGTGGCACAGGGCCAGCTGCTCCAGGAGGGCCGTCGACCACTCCTGGGTGGGGTCCCAGCCGACGTCGGCGTAGATCAGGGTGCCGTTCGCGGCGGACTTGGCGAGCCACTCGCGGGGCTCGGCCTCCAGGTGCACCAGGGCGGTCCGCGCCTCGGGCGGGTCGCCCACCAGCACGTCCTGCGAGTACGGCGGCTCCTGCCCGTGGGTGAGCAGGGCCCGGTCCTGGCCGTAGGCGACGGAGACGGTGACCGGGGTCGGCCAGTCGTCCGCCGTGCGGGAGAGCGAGAGGTCGACGCCTTCCTGGTCGCACAGGACGTCGCGGCAGTGCTCGCCGTAGAAGTCGTCGCCGAACACCGTGGCGAGGGAGGTCTGCAGGCCGAACCGGGAGGCGGCCACCGCGAGGTTCGCGATGCCGCCCGGGCCGCAGCCCATGCCCCTGGTCCAGATCTCCTCGCCCGGCGTGGGCGGCTTTCCGAGCCCCGTGAGGACGAGGTCGTAGAAGAGCAGCCCGGTCAGCAGCACATCGGGCCGGTCGTCGTCCACGGATGCGTCCTCTCGCTCGGGGCCTCGACGGAGATCGTCAAAACTCTTCATTTCGGTGAGCGGAATCGTGCGCCGATCGGAGAGATTGGTCAATACCCGAGCAGAAATGAGCATGGCATTGATTGAAGATGACGAGTAGTGTGCACCGCGTGCTGGCAGAACGACGACACCAACTCATCCTGCGGGCCCTGCGCTCCGGCGGCCCCGCAGCTGTGACCGACCTCTCCGAGCAGCTGGGTGTGAGCCCGGCCACCATCAGGCGTGACCTGGTGAAACTCGAGGAGGACGGCCTGCTGACGCGGGTCCACGGCGGGGCCGTGGTCGAGGAGGGCGACCAGCCCTTCGCCGAGGTCGCCGAGGTGCGCGTGGCCGAGAAGGACGCGATAGCCGCGCGCGCCGCCGAGATGATCACGGATGGTCAGTCGGTGCTGCTGGACATCGGCACGACCGCCTTCCGGCTGGCCCGGCAGCTGCACGGCCGCCGCCTCACCGTGATCACCAGCAACCTGGTGGTCTACGAGGAGCTCGCCGACGACGAGGGCATCGAGCTGGTCCTGCTCGGCGGCATGGTCCGCCGCGAGTACCGCTCCCTGGTCGGTTTCCTCACCGAGGACAACCTGCGCCAGCTGCACGCCGACTGGCTCTTCCTCGGCACCAGCGGTGTGCGGCCCGGCGGGCAGGTCATGGACACCACGGTCGTGGAGGTGCCGGTCAAGCGCGCCATGATCAAGGCCGGTGAGAAGGTCGTGCTGCTCGCCGACGCGGCGAAGTTCCCGGGGCACGGCATGGCGAAGGTCTGCGGTCCCGAGGACCTGGACGTGGTGGTGACGAACGAGCCGGTCGACACGGTGACGCGGGCCTCCTTGCAGGAGGCGGGCGTCGAGGTCGTCGTGGCGGGAAAGGTGCAAGCGTGAGGCTGACGATTCTGGGCGGCGGAGGATTCCGCGTGCCACTGGTGTACGGGGCGCTCCTGGCGGACCACGCCGAGGGCCGGGTGACCCACGTCGTCCTGCACGACCTGGACGCCGGCCGGCTCTCGGCGGTGACGCGGGTCCTCGCCGAGCAGGCGGCCGGTGTCCCCGACGCGCCCGAGGTGAGAGCCACCACCGACCTCGACGAGGCGCTGCGCGGCGCCGACTTCGTGTTCTCCGCGATCCGCGTCGGCGGCCTGGAGGGCCGTGCGAACGACGAGCGGGTGGCCCTGGCGGAGGGCGTCCTCGGCCAGGAGACGGTCGGCGCCGGCGGCATCGCCTACGGCCTGCGCACGGTCCCGGTCGCCGTCGACATCGCCCGGCGGGTGGCCCGGCTCGCGCCCGAGGCGTGGGTCATCAACTTCACCAACCCGGCCGGGCTGGTCACCGAGGCCATGTCCCGCCACCTCGGCGACCGCGTCATCGGCATCTGCGACTCCCCGGTCGGCCTCGGCCGCCGCATCGCCCGCGTGCTCGGCGCGAACCCCAAGGAGGCGTGGATCGACTACGTCGGCCTCAACCACCTCGGCTGGGTGCGCGGCCTGCGCGTCGCCGGCCGCGACGAGCTCCCGCGCCTGCTCGCCGACCCCGACCTGCTCGGCTCCTTCGAGGAGGGCAAGCTCTTCGGCACCGACTGGCTGCGGTCCCTCGGGGCGATCCCGAACGAATACCTGCACTACTACTACTTCAACCGCGAGGCCGTCCGCGCCTACCAGCAGGCCGAGAAGACCCGCGGTGCCTTCCTGCACGAGCAGCAGGCCCGCTTCTACGCCGAGATGCGCAACCCCGAAGCCCCCGCGTGGAAGGTCTGGGACGACACCCGCGCCGAGCGCGAGGCCACCTACATGGCCGAGAACCGGGAGACCGCGGGCGCCGGCGAACGCGACGAGGACGACCTGTCCGGCGGCTACGAGAAGGTCGCCCTCGCCCTGATGCGGGCCATCGCCCGGGACGAGCGCACCACCCTGATCCTCAACGTCCGCAACCAGCACACGCTGTCGGTGCTGGACACGGACGCCGTCATCGAGGTCCCCTGCCTCGTCGACGCCAACGGCGCCCACCCCGTCACCGTCGACCCGCTGCCCGACCACGCCACCGGCCTGGTCTGCGCGGTCAAGGCGGTCGAGCGCGAGGTGCTGGCCGCAGCCGACTCCGGCTCCCGCGCGAGTGCTGTGAAAGCCTTTGCCCTGCACCCGCTCGTCGACTCCGTCAACGTGGCCCGGCGCCTCGTCGACGGGTACACCGCCGTCCACCCCGGCCTCGCCTACCTCAAGTAGAGCCCCAGGAAGTCCTCAGGAGACCTGTCCCATGCATGACGAAAGCCGCCGGATCGAAGAGCGCGTGCAGCGCCTCCACGACCAGCGCATCAAGACCGCGGTCTACGCGGCCACCGTCCCCTTCGAGGTGGAGGCGTGGCAGGCTCCCGGGGAGCCGGTTCCCTTCGAGGAGGCGGCCGCCGCCTCCTACGAGCCGTTCGCGATGGGCACCCCGTGGGGCCCGCCCTGGGGCACCACCTGGTTCCGCATGCGCGGACAGGTCCCCGCGGACTGGGCCGGCAAGCGCGTCGAGGCCGTCATCGACCTCGGCTTCGTCGGCGACTGGCCCGGCAACCAGGCCGAGGCCCTCGTCCACCTCACGGACGGCACCCCGCTCAAGGCGGTGAACCCGCTCAACCAGTACGTCCCCATCGCCAACCCGGCGACCGGCGGCGAGACGGTCGACTACCTGGTCGAGGCCGCCTCCAACCCGGACATCCTCGCCGACAACTTCTCCAAGGTCACGCCCCTCGGCGACAAGCTGACCGCGGGCGACAAGCCCCTCTACACCTTCCGCAGCGCCGACCTCGCCGTCCTCGACGAGGAGGTCTGGCACCTCGACCTCGACGTGCAGGTGCTGCGCGAGCTGATGCTGGAACTCGGCGAGCACGACCCGCGCCGCCACGAGATCGCGCACGCCCTCGACCGGGCCATGGACCTGCTCGACCTGGACGACGTCTCCGGCTCGGCCGCCGCCGTGCGCGAGGCGCTGAAGCCGGTGCTGTCCAAGCCCGCGCACGCCAGCGCGCACACGATCTCCGGCGTCGGCCACGCCCACATCGACTCGGCCTGGCTGTGGCCGATCCGCGAGACCAAGCGCAAGACGTCCCGCACGTTCTCCAACGTCACGTCCCTCGCCGACGAGTACGACGACTTCATCTTCGCCTGCTCCCAGGCCCAGCAGTACGAATGGGTCCGCGACAACTACCCGAAGGTCTGGGCTCGCATCCAGGAGTCGGTCAAGAACGGCCAGTGGGCGCCGGTCGGCGGCATGTGGGTCGAGTCCGACGGCAACCTGCCCGGCGGCGAGGCCGTCGCCCGCCAGTTCGTCCACGGCAAGCGGTTCTTCATGGACCACTTCGGCATCGAGACCAAGGGCGTCTGGCTGCCGGACTCCTTCGGCTACAACGCGGCCTACCCGCAGATCGCCAAGCTCGCCGGCAACGAGTGGTTCCTCACCCAGAAGATCTCCTGGAACCAGACCAACAAGTTCCCCCACCACACCTTCTGGTGGGAGGGCATCGACGGCACCCGCATCTTCACGCACTTCCCGCCGGTCGACACCTACAACGCCCGTTTCAGCGGCGAGGAGATGTCCCGCGCGGTCCGCAACTACCAGGAGAAGGGCGGCGCCTCCCGCTCCCTGGCCCCCTTCGGCTGGGGCGACGGCGGTGGCGGCCCCACCCGAGAGATCATGGAGCGCGCCCGCCGGCTGGCGGACCTGGAGGGCTCCGCGAAGGTCGTCGTCGAACACCCCGACGAGTTCTTCGCCAAGGCCCGCGAGGAGTACCCCGACGCGCCCGTGTGGGTCGGTGAGCTGTACCTGGAGCTGCACCGCGCCACCTACACCTCCCAGGCCCGCACCAAGCAGGGCAACCGCCGCTCCGAGCACCTCCTGCGCGAGGCGGAGCTGTGGGCGACCACGGCCGCGCTGCACGCGCCGGGCTATACCTACCCGTACGAGAAGCTGGACCGGCTCTGGAAGACGGTGCTGCTGCACCAGTTCCACGACATCCTGCCCGGCTCCTCCATCGCCTGGGTGCACCGCGAGGCCGAGGCGGAGTACGCCCGCGTCGCCCGCGAGCTCCAAGCCCTGACGGCCGAGGCGATGGCCGCGCTCGGCACCGGCGGGCCCCGCGTCTTCAACACCAGCCCCTGCGACCGCGCCGAAGTGATCCAGACCGCCGACGGCGCACCGGTGTACGTCCAGGTGCCCGCGAGCGGCTCCGCGCCCCTCACCGACGCCGAGCCCCCGCAGCCGGTGACGGTGAACGGCCGGACCCTCGACAACGGACTGGTCCGCGTCGAGGTCGCCGAGGACGGCACGCTGGCCTCGGTGTACGACCTGCGCGCCGGCCGCGAGGTCCTCGCCGAGCCGGGCAACCTGCTCCGCCTGCACACCGACCTGCCCAACTACTGGGACGCCTGGGACATCGACAAGCACTACAAGAACCGCTACACCGACCTCCTCGACGCCTCGTCCGTCACGGTCGTCGAGCAGGACCCGCTTCTCGGCGCGATCCGCGTCGAGCGGGACTTCGGCAAGGGCTCGAAGATCACCCAGACGATCACCGTCCGCGCCGGCAGCCCCCGCATCGACATCGAGACCGACATCGACTGGCACGAGACCGAGAAGATCCTCAAGGCGGCCTTCCCGGTCGACATCCGCGCCCCGCACTCCTCCGCCGAGATCCAGTTCGGCCACATCCAGCGCCCCACCCACACCAACACCAGCTGGGAGGCGGCCCGCTTCGAGGTCTCCGGCCACCGCTGGGTGCACATCGGCGAACCCGGCTACGGCGTCGCGGTCATCAACGACTCCACCTACGGGCACGACGTCTCCCGCACGGTCCGCGAGGACGGCGGCACCACCACCACCGTCCGCCTCAGCCTGGTCCGCGCCCCGCGCATCCCGGACCCCGAGGCCGACCAGGGCCGCCACCGCTTCACCTACGCGCTGCTGCCCGGCGCGAGCATCGAGGACGCCGTCGCCGAGGGCTACGCCCTCAACCTCCCGCTCCGGGTGGCCGACGCGGCAGGCGCCCCGGAACCCGTCGTCTCCGTCGAGGGCGAGGGCGTGACCGTGGAGGCGGTCAAGCTCGCCGACGACACCTCCGGCGATGTCGTCGTACGGCTCTACGAGTCCCGCGGCGGCCGCGCCACCGGCGTCCTGCGCACCGGCTTCCCGCTCGCCGGCGCCCAGATCACCGACCTGCTGGAGCGCCCGCTGGAGGACGCGGAGATCGCCGACGGAGGTGTCCCCGTCACGCTGCGGCCCTTCCAGATCCTGACGCTCCGCCTGCGCAGGGGCTGACCCTCCATGGCCGTGCAACCGTGGTTCACGGACGCCAAACTCGGCATCTTCGTCCACTGGGGCGTCTACGCCGTCGACGGCGTCCAGGAGTCCTGGTCGTTCTACGACGACATCGTCCCCTACGACCGGTACATGTCCCAGCTCCAGCGGTTCACGGCCGCCCGCTACGACCCGCGCGACTGGGCGAAGCTCTTCGCGCGGGCCGGAGCGAAGTACGCCGTGCTGACCAGCCGCCACCACGACGGCGTCGCCCTGTGGGACAGCGCGTACGGCGACCTGAACGTGGGCCGGGACCTGATCGCCGGGTACGCGGACGCCCTGCGCGAGCAGGGCCTCAAGGTCGGCCTGTACTACTCGCACTCGGACTGGAGCCACCCCGACTACGCCTCCACGCGCAAGCCGGGCCGCCCGCCGGAGCTGGAGGACAACCGCTACTCGGAGGTCGCGGCCGAGCACGAGGACCTCGAGGCCTGGGAACGCTTCCTGGCCTACCGCGACGGCCAGATCCGCGAGCTGACCCAGCGCTACCAGCCGGACCTGATGTGGTTCGACGGCGAGTGGGACCGCAGCGAGGAGCAGTGGCGCATCCGGGAACTCGCCGCTCTCATCCGCTCCGAGGTACCGGACGTCGTCTTCAACGCCCGCATGCTGAGCGAGGGCGACTACGCGACGCCGGAACAAGGCGCCCCCGTCGTCCCGCCCGAGGGCCCCTGGGAGCTGTGCCTCACGATCAACGACTCCTGGGGCCACCAGCACCACGACCACCACCACAAGTCGGTCGACCAGCTCATCCGCTACTTCACCGAGACCATCGGCGGCGGAGGCAACCTGCTCCTCGGCGTCGGCCCGCGCGAGGACGGCACGATCACGGAGGAGCAGCGGGAACGGCTGGAAGGCCTCGGCGCCTGGATCGCCCGGCACGCGCAGGCCGTGTACGGCACCGGACGGGGACTCCCGCCGGGCCACCACTACGGCCCGAGCACCCTGTCCCAGGACCGCCGCACCCTCTACCTGATCCTCTTCGACGCCCCGCGCGCCGAGATCAACGTCCGCGGCCTGCTCAGCGAGGTCCGCCGCGTCACGGTCCTGGGCAGCGGCACGGAACTCGCCCACGAGGTCACCGGCGGCCTCCACGAGACCCCCGGCATCCTCTGGATCCAGCCTCCCGCCGCGACCGACCTCGACCCGCACGCCACGGTGCTGGCCGTCGAACTGGAAGGGGAACTGGAGCTGTACCGCGGCGCCGGCCGCCTCTGACGAAAGTGCGAGAAACGGGTAGGTCTACCCGCTGCACCACGAGACGCCGCCCCGTCACGACCTAGAGCCGCAGGGCCTCGACGGTGGTGGCCTGTGCGGGGGCCTCGACGGAGTCGACCGGTACCGTCGGCAGCGGCTCCGTCGCCTCCGGCCGCTGCTGGGGCAGCGACACCGGCCGCAGCGGACGCGGCCCCGACACGACCGTGTAGTCCTGGCCCAGGAACGGCGGGACCATCTCGCCCGGGTCCTCGCCGAGCGCCAGCTGCACCGCCGCCCAGGGCGCGTTGACACCGCACAGCGACAGCTGGTGCAGCCCGCCGGCCGGGCGGGTGTTGACGTCCATCAGGACCGGCTGCTCGCCGAACATCCGGAACTGGATGTTGGACAGGTAGTGCAGCCCGAAGCCCTCCGCGATCCGCCGCGCCGGGTCCAGCCACTGCTCGTGCAGCGTGAAGCCCCGGCGGCGGCCGTTCTTGGTGCGGCCCACCGCCAGCCGGACCCGGCTGTCCGGACCGGTCAGGCAGTCCACCGACACCTCGGGCTGCTCCAGGCGCGGCATCACCAGCCAGTCGACCGGCTCCTCGGCCCGCCGCAGCGCCTCCACGACCAGGTCGAGCTGCACGTACGGGCTCGGGAAACCGCCCAGGTGCATCAGCGAGAACGGCGTGCGGGTGATCACGCGGAAACCCACCCCGCCCGCCCCGGACGCCGGCTTGAAGCACGCCTTGTACCCGCCGGCCTCCAACTCCTCGACGGCGGCCACCAGTTCGTCACCCGATCGGACCCGCCACCACGGCGGCACCGGAACGCCGATCGCCTGGACCGCCTCGTAGGCGATCACCTTGTCCTGGAAGACGGCCACCGCCTCGGGCGGCGGCGCCAGCACCGCCGTGCCGACCGCCTCGAACTCGGCGCGGTGCGCGACGATCGCCGACTGGTGCAGCCGGGGCACGAACACGTCGATGCCGCGCCGCGCGCACTGGTCCAGCGCGTACTCGACGTACCCGGCGGGGGAGAGGTTCTCGGGTTCCAGCTCGGCGGTGTCGGCGGCGGCCAGCACGGGCGAGTCCGGGTCACCGTGGGTCGCATGGATCTCGACGGCCCGGTCGCTGGGATTTCTCCGCAGCTGATCCATGAAGAACACGTTCTCCGCGTACGTGCGGTTGAGCCAGACGCGTACGCGAGAGACCATGCAGGCCGCCTTTCACGGTTCGCGGGCAGGGCTGAGCAGCCCGTGCCCGGGCAGGACGTATGGAGGGACACCAAACCGCCCCTGTGGAAGGGAAGTTCTCAGCGGTGGTGTTGGGGCAGATCATACGGCTTCGGCGGGGCTTCACGTGCAACACGCGGGTTACGGATTCCGCACCCGGTCCCCGGGGGACGCCCTTGTTCCCGCCCGGCGGATGTGATCTCGTAGTGGAGTTCGTGTGCGCGAAGGGGGCGAGAGGTGACGTCGACGGCCGGTGGTGCCGGACAACTGCTGGCCATCAGCGATCTGCACATCGGTTACCCGGAGAACCGCGCCCTGGTCGAGGAGATGCGGCCCGGGACGGACGAGGACTGGCTGCTCGTCGCCGGTGACGTCGCGGAGACCGTGGCCGACATCCGCTGGGCCCTGAAGACCCTCGCGGCGCGTTTCCGCAAGGTCGTCTGGGTGCCCGGGAACCACGAGCTGTGGACCCATCCGAGCGACACCGTCACCCTGCGCGGCGTCGCCCGATACGAGTACCTGGTCGAGCTGTGCCGGGACCTCGGCGTGACGACACCGGAGGACCCCTACCCCGTCTGGGAGGGCCCCGGCGGCCCCGTCGCCGTCGCCCCGCTGTTCCTGCTGTACGACTACTCGTTCCTGCCCGCCGGGTGCACCACCAAGGAGCAGGGCCTCGAGTACGCCCACGGCACCGGGATCGTGTGCAGCGACGAGTACCTGCTGCACCCCGACCCGTACCCGAGCCGGGAGGCCTGGTGCCGCGCCCGCGTCGCCGCGACCGAACGCAGGCTCGCCGAACTGCCCGGGGACCTGCCGGTGATTCCCGTCAACCACTACCCGCTGGACCGGCACCCGATGGACGTCCTGTGGCACCCCGAGTTCGCCATGTGGTGCGGCACCGGCCTGACCGCCGACTGGCACCGCAGGTTCCCGGTCCACACCATGGTCTACGGCCATCTGCACATCCCCCGGACCACCTTCCACGAGGGCGTGCGCTTCGAGGAGGTCTCGGTGGGCTATCCCCGTGAGTGGCGTAAGCGGCCCGGGCCGCCGGGGCGGCTGCGGCGCATCCTGCCGAGGGAGGGCGAGGAGCGGTGATCGAGGAACTGCTGCCGGAGACCGTGGTCACCGTCGAGGCGTACGGCCACGAGAGTGCCGACACCCCGCTGTACCCCGAGGAGGAGGCGCTCATGGCGCGGGCGGTCGCCAAGCGCCGCCGGGAGTTCGCCGTCGTCCGCTCCTGCGCCCGCCGCGCCATGGAGAAGCTCGGCGTGCCGCCACAGCCGATCCTGCCCGGTGAGCGCGGCGCCCCGGGCTGGCCGGCCGGGCTGGCCGGCAGCATGACCCACTGCGACGGCTACGGCGCCGCCGCCCTGGTCCGCGCCGCCGACCTGGCCTCCGTCGGCATCGACGCCGAGATCCACGGGCCGCTGCCCGAGGGTGTCCTGCCGTCCGTGTCCCTGCCGGCCGAGGCGGAGCGGCTGCGGCGGCTCGCGGCCGAACACCCCGGAGTCCACTGGGACCGGCTGCTGTTCAGCGCGAAGGAGTCCGTCTACAAGGCGTGGTTCCCCCTCACCGGGAAGTGGCTGGACTTCATGGAGGCCGACATCGAGATCACCCCGGACGGCCGCTTCCGCGCCGAACTCCTCGTCCCCGGGCCGCTGGTCGGCGACCGCCGCCTCGGCCACTTCGACGGCCGCTGGACCGCCGCCCGCGGCCTGGTCGCGACGGCGGTCGCCGTACCGCACGGCTAGGGCCGTCCCCCCAGCAGGCCCTTGCCGCCGGTCAGGGACGGGGCTCCGGGCACCACGTCTGCAACAGCCGGAAGAACGCCTCCTCGTTGCCCGCCAGACCGGCCCGGTCGAGGGCCTGTTCCGCGTCGGCGAGCACGGCGGGCGGGACGACCGGCGGGCCGCCCTCCACGTCGAAGGCGGCCCGGACGGTGTGCAGCAGCCGCAGATACGCCTGGACGGCGGTGCGTTCGCGGTCGGTCAGTACGGCGGTGGGCATCGGTCGGCTCTCCCCGTGTCGCGTCGTCGGTCCCGCGCCCTCGCGGCGCGCACGCCCCGCACAGCCGGGGCGCACCTCCAGCTTGCCGCCCACCACTGACAATCCGGCCCCGCCGGCCCTCGGTTCGCCCGCTCGGCGCAGACGGGACCGCTCCCGGTGACGCGGGGTCGGCGGCCCGTCAGCTCTGCGGCCCCCGGTACCCCAGCGACGCCTCGATCCGCCCCGCCAGATGGTCCCGCCGCGCCGGGCCGCGCGACGACGAACCCGTCAGCCACGCACGGCACTTGCTGGCGAGCAGCAGACCGAAGCTCTCGGCCTCCTTCTCGTCGTCCAGGTCGAAGCGGCTGCGCGCGGCCACCTTCAGCACGGTCGCCTGGAGATCGGCGCCGTCGTCGAGCAGCCGTGCCGCGACCGACGCGCCCTCCACGTGGTGGGAGCAGTGTCCGGCCTTCATGTGCCACAGCTCGTGGCCCAGGATCACCAACTGGTGGTCGGGGGCCGTGCGTTCCTCGATGACGACGAGGTCCTGCTCGGCCATGTCGAGCCAGAGCCCGCTGGCGGTCCCGGGCGGGAAGGCGGCCGTACGGAACAGGACGGGGCGCCCGCGGCGTCTGCTCATGGCGTCGCACAGCGCGCGGTACAGCTCCTCGGGCCGGGCCGGCGCGGGGAGGGTCAGCTCCGCGACCAGTTCGCCGCACAGGCGGCGCATTTCCTTACCTATGCCCACAGTTCTCCCCACGGTCACGACTCGGGCCGCTTGACGCTCTCCAGGAGCATGTCCAGCCACTCCGCCACCTTGTCGCGGTGCTGGTCGGTGGGCAGCTGCGCGGCCCGCCAGGCGATGCCGCGCACGCCGTGGTCCTGGAGCAGCCGCTCCAGCGGGTCGTCCGCCGCGGCGGACGCCTCCCGTTCGCGGTCGGCGAGCTGCTGCAGCAGCTCCTGCTCGGTGTGCTGGAGGGCGGTGACGAGCGCCTCGGGATCCTCGGCCGTGAGGAACCCGGCGTGCACCCGGAAGAACCGCTGGAGGGCGTCGCAGTGCTCCATGGTCGGCCGCCGGTCGCCGTTGATGAGGGCCCCGGCCTGCTGCCGGGACATGCCCGCGCCGTCGGCGATCTCCTGCTGGGTGTACTTGCGGCCGTTGGGCTTGAGCCGGGTCCGGCGCAGCAGGTCGAGCCGCTGCAGGAACCGGGCCTGCACATCGGGCTCGCCCGCGGGCCGGCCCCCGAGCAGGGCCTTCACCACCGGCTCCGGGACGCCGGAGGCGACGGACAGCCGGCCGGTGTCGAAGACCTCGGCGTGCGGCACGCCGAGCCGGTCGGCGAGCGCGGTGACGCGGGAGACGACGGCCGCCAGCACGGTCGTCCGCGTGGCGCCAGGACCTTCGACGAAGCCACCCGTCACCGACAGATCTCCTACGTCTCTCACAGGCCTCTCACAAGCGGATGCCGTGACTTACCCCGGCGTGAACTTCCCGGAGCGTAGCCGGTGCCTCGAACTCACATCCAGGTCTCGCCACAACTGTGGCCAATTTCAGCCGTCAACAGGCATGAAATGCCACGATAGTTGACACGCCTCAGCTCCGGGCAGCAGGATCGGGGCGCCGCGTCAAGGCCGCACAGGCAAGAGGGGTGACCTCCCGATGGCATATCAGGCAGGAGGGCAGCGGCCGGCACCGCGGCCCGTCCCCGAGACTCCCGGGGCCCAGGCCTACCTGGAGGACTGCGCCGGACTTCTGGAGGCCGTCTCCTTCCCCTCGCTCGTCGTCGACCACTGCTGGGACGTCGTGCTCACCAACAGCGCGTTCCGGTCACTTTTCGGCGGCGTCGGCCCGCACCCGACGGCCATGCCGGGCGACAACTTCCTCAGGTTCGTGCTGTTCCACCCCGACGCGCCCACGGTGCTCGGCGAGCACGAGGCGAGCTGGTGCCTGCCGATGCTCGCGCACTTCGCCCGGGACGTGGAGGACCACGGCCCCGACCACGGGCTCCAGGCCATCCGCCGCGACATCGCCCAGGACCCGATCATGGAGGCCGCCTACCGGCACGGCCTGCCGCACTGGATCCGCGCGGTCGGCGAGGAGGCCGTCGAACTCGACGGCGCCGTACGGCCTCTCCTGCACCCGGACCCGCGCTGGGGCGCCACCGACTGCCGGGTCGTCGCCGAGACGTCCAGGACCCTGGAGGAACTGGGCTGCACCAGGCTCACGTTCGTCCTGCGCGAGGCCCGTCGCGCCCCCTCCCGCGACCGCCGGACGCGGCGCGGCGCCGCCCATCTCAGGGTCGTCCCGGCGGCCGACTGAACCTGTCCGGCCCTCGCGCCGCCCGTGCTCGCACCATTCCCAGACCATGTGGTGTGTGACATAGTACTGGCGTGAGCACGCCGCTGACCTGCGATGTCATCGTGATCGGAGCGGGAGTCGTCGGTGCCGCCTGCGCCCTGTACGCGACCCGAGCCGGCCTCGACACGGTCGTGGTGGACCGGGGCCCGGTGGCCGGTGGGACGACCGGCGCGGGGGAGGGGAACCTCCTCGTCTCGGACAAGGAGCCCGGACCCGAACTCGACCTGGCCCTGCTGTCCGCCCGGCTGTGGGCCGAACTGGCCCGCGAGGGGCTGGGGAAGGCCGTCGAGTACGAGGCCAAGGGCGGTGTCGTCGTCGCCGGCGGTGAAGCGGCCCGGGCCGGGCTGGAGGAACTCGCCGACGGGCAGCGCGCGGCCGGGGTGGAGGCCGTCCCCGTGCCCGCCGACCGCCTCACCGACCTGGAGCCGTACCTGGCCCCCGGCCTCGCGGGCGGTGTGCACTACCCGCAGGACGCCCAGGTGATGCCCGCGCTGGCGGCGGCGCACCTGCTGCGCGCCTCGGGCGCCCGGCTGCTCACCGGCCGGGAGGTGACCGGGGTGCTGCGGGGCAGCGGCGGCGCGGTGCGCGGGGTGCGGACCGACCAGGGCGACCTCCACGCCCCGGCGGTCGTCAACGCGGCCGGCACCTGGGGCGGCGAGGTGGCGGCCCGCGCCGGAGTCCACCTGCCGGTGCTGCCCCGACGCGGCTTCGTCCTGGTCACGGAGCCGCTGCCGCCCCGCGTCCGGCACAAGGTGTACGCCGCCGACTACGTGGCCGACGTCGCGAGCGACTCGGCGGCGCTGCAGACCTCCCCGGTGGTGGAGGGCACGCCCGCCGGGCCCGTCCTCATCGGCGCCAGCCGGGAACGGGTCGGCTTCGACCGGTCGTTGTCGCTCCCGGCGCTGCGGGCGCTGGCGGCGGGCGCGACCCGGCTCTTCCCGTTCCTCGCCGGCGTGCGGGCCATGCGGACCTACGCGGGTTTCCGGCCGTATCTGCCGGACCACCTGCCCGCCATCGGCCCCGACCCCCGCTCGCCCGGGCTCCACCACGCCTGCGGACACGAGGGCGCCGGCATCGGCCTGGCCACCGGCACCGGGCACCTGATCGCCCAGGCGCTGACCGGGCAGGCACCCGACCTGGACCTCGGCCCGTTCCGCCCCGACCGCTTCACCGAGGAGGCCGAGTGAATCCGCTGGAACTCGCGGGCGCCAGGCCCGGCCCCGCCTTCACGGTCACCTTCGACGGGCGGCCGGTCGAGGCGCTGCCGGGGCAGACGGTCGCCGCCGTGCTGTGGGCGGCGGGCGTCACCTCCTGGCGCTCCACCCGGGGCGAGGGCCGGCCCCGCGGCGTGTTCTGCGGGATCGGCGTCTGCTTCGACTGCCTGGTGACCGTCAACGGGCGGCCCAACCAGCGGGCCTGCCTGGTGCCGGTGCGGCCGGGCGACGTGATCGGCACGCAGGTCGGGACGGGCCGCGAGGAGGTTCGCCGTGCGGACTGACCTCGCCGTGATCGGCGCCGGACCGGCAGGCCTCGCCGCGGCCTTGGCGGCCTCCGCGCGGGGCGTACGGGTCACTCTGGTCGATGCCGCGGCCGAGGCGGGCGGGCAGTTCTACCGGCAGCCCGCCGCCGGGCTCGGGGCCGGGCGGCCGGAGGCGCTGCACCACCGGTGGCGGACCTGGGAGCGGCTGCGGGACGGGCTCGCCGCCAGTGCCGTCCGCGTGCTGACGGATCACCATGTGTGGTGCGTGGAGCGCGTCTCCGGCGGCTTCACCGTGCACGCGCTGCTGGGGCCGGAGCAGGAGGAGCCGGCCGAGGTGCACGCCCGTGCCGTGCTCCTGGCCACCGGCGGCTACGAGCAGGTGCTGCCCTTCCCCGGCTGGACCCTTCCGGGCGTGGTCACCGCCGGGGGTGCCCAGGCCATGCTCAAGGGCGGGCTCGTGGTGCCGGGGCGCCGGGCCGTCGTGGCCGGGTCGGGGCCGCTGCTGCTGCCCGTGGCGACCGGGCTCGCGGCCGCCGGGGTCGAGGTCGCCGCGCTGGTGGAGTCCACCGATCCCGAACGCCTCGCGGCCCGGCTCACCGCCCTGGCCGACAAGCTCCCCGAGGGCACCGGATATGCCGCCCGGCTGCTGCGCCACCGCGTGCCGGTCCTCACCCGCCACACCGTCGTCCGCGCCCACGGCGACGACCGGCTGACCGGCGTCACCGTCGCCGCCCTCGACGCCGACGGCCGGGTCCGGCCCGGGACCGGGCGGCAGTTGCCCTGTGACACCCTCGCCGTCGGCCACGGCATGCTCCCGCACACCGACCTCGCCGACGGCCTCGGCTGCCGCCTCGACGGGCTCGCCGTGGCCGTCGACGACGAGCAGCGCACCGACGTGCCCGGTGTCTGGGCGGCCGGGGAGGCCACCGGCATCGGCGGCGCCGCCCTCGCCCTCGCCGAGGGCCACATCGCCGGCTGCTCCGCCGCCGCCCGCCTGCGCGGCACCGCCCCCGACCCGGCCCCCGCCGCCGTCAGGGCCCGGACGAAGCTCAGGAGATCAGCCGCCGCCCTCGACTCCGCCTGCGCGCCGCCCGCCCACTGGCCCGAGCAGGTCACCGACGACACCGTGGTCTGCCGCTGCGAGGAGGTCACCGCCGGTGCCGTGCGCGACGCCCTGGACCTCGGAGCGGGCGACGAGCGCACCGTGAAGCTGCTGACCCGGGCCGGGATGGGCTGGTGCCAGGGCCGGATGTGCTCCACCGCGGTCGCCGGTCTCGCCGGGTGCCCGCCCACCCCTGCCAGACGGCCGTTCGCCCGTCCCGTGCCGCTCGGCGTCCTCGCCCGGCACCACCCCCAGGAGGGACTGTCATGACCGACCACCGCCCCTGGCGCGGCGTCCTCGTCGCCACCGCGCTCCCGCTGGACGACGACCTCTCCGTCGACTACGACAAGTACGCCGAGCACTGCTCCTGGCTGGTCGAGAACGGCTGCGACGGCGTCGTGCCGAACGGCTCCCTCGGCGAATACCAGGTGCTCACCCGCGAGGAGCGCGCCCGGGTCGTCGAGACGGCCGTCGCCGCGATCGGCGCAGAGCGCGTCATGCCCGGCGTCGCCGCCTACGGGTCCGCCGAGTCCCGGCGCTGGGCCGAGCAGGCGGGCGAGGCGGGCTGCCGGGCGGTGTTGCTGCTGCCGCCGAACGCCTACCGCGCCGACGAGCGTTCCGTCCTCGCCCACTACGCCGAGGTCGCGAAGGCGGGCCTGCCGGTCGTCGCGTACAACAACCCCATCGACACCAAGGTCGACCTCGTGCCGGAGCTGCTCGCCCGGCTGCACGGCGAGGGGTACATCCGGGGTGTCAAGGAGTTCTCCGGCGACGTCCGCCGGGCCTACCGGATCGCCGAACTCGCCCCGGAGCTGGACCTGCTGATCGGGGCGGACGACGTCCTGCTGGAGCTGGCCGTCGCGGGCGCGAAGGGCTGGGTGGCGGGCTACCCGAACGCCCTGCCCCGGGCCTCGGTCGAGCTGTACCGCGCGGCCGTCGACGGCGAACTGGACACCGCGCTTCCCCTGTACCGGCAGCTGCACCCGCTGCTGCGGTGGGACTCGCGGGTGGAGTTCGTGCAGGCCATCAAGCTGTCCATGGACCTCGTCGGCCGCCACGGCGGCCCCTGCCGCCCGCCCCGGGTGCCGCTGCTGCCCGAGCAGGAAGCGGCGGTACGAGCCGCCACGGAGAAGGCCGTAGCGGCCGGATTGGCGTAGCGACCATGCGCAGCGAACTCGTCCTGCACGCCGTCGACTCGCACACCGAGGGCATGCCGACCCGGGTGATCACCGGCGGCATCGGCACCATCCCCGGCGCCACCATGAACGAGCGGCGGCTGTGGTTCCGCGAACACCGCGACGGCATCAAGCAGTTGCTGATGAACGAACCGCGCGGCCACTCCGCCATGAGCGGCGCGATCCTCCAGCCGCCCACCCGGCCCGACTGCGACTGGGGCGTCGTCTACATCGAGGTCTCCGGCTATCTGCCGATGTGCGGGCACGGCACCATCGGCGTGGCGACCGTGCTGGTCGAGACCGGCATGGTCGAGGTCGTCGAGCCGGTCACCACCATCCGGCTCGACACCCCGGCGGGACCGGTCGTCGCCGAGGTGGCCGTGGCGGACGGCGCCGCCCGGGCCGTCACCCTCCGCAACGTCCCCTCCTTCGCCGTCGGCCTCGACCGCAAGGCCACCCTCCCCGACGGGCGGACGGTGACCTACGACCTGGCCTTCGGCGGCAACTTCTACGCCATCCTGCCGCTGGAGCGGTTCGGCCTGCCCTTCGACCGGTCCCGCAAGGACGAGATCCTCGCCGCGGGCCTGTCCCTGATGGCCGCCGTCAACGCCGAGGACCCGCCCGTCCACCCGGAGGACCCGTCCATCCGCGGCCTCCACCACGTGTACCTGGCCGCCCCCGGCTCGACCGCCCACCACTCCCGGCACGCCATGGCCATCCACCCCGGCTGGTTCGACCGCTCGCCCTGCGGCACCGGCACCAGCGCCCGCATGGCACAGCTCCACGCGCGCGGCGAACTCCCCCTGCACACCGAGTTCGTGAACGAGTCCTTCATCGGCACCCGGTTCACCGGCAGACTGCTCGGCACGACCGAGGTGGCCGGCCGCCCGGCCGTGCTGCCCAGCTTCACCGGACGCGCCTGGATCACCGGCACCGCCCAGTACCTGCTGGACCCGGAGGACCCGTTCCCGGCGGGATTCGTCCTGTAAGCCGGACACCAGTCAGCCAGAGAGGAACCCCGACCGTCATGGCCCCGCGGCACACCCCCGCCCTGCCCGTGCTCGGCAGCAGGAAACCCAGCCACCGGGAGCGGGTCGCGGACGCGCTGCGGGCCGCCCTGATCGCCGGTGAACTGCGCCCCGGCGAGATCTACTCGGCGCCCGGCCTCGCCGCCCGCTTCGGAGTCTCCGCCACGCCCGTGCGCGAGGCCATGCTCGACCTCGCCAAGGAGGGCCTGGTCGACACCGTGCCCAACAAGGGCTTCCGGGTCACCGCCGTCTCCGAGAAGCAGCTCGACGAGTACACCCACATCCGGGCGCTGATCGAGATCCCCACCACGGCCGGCCTCGCGGTCACGGCCGACCCGGTGGCCCTGGAGGCGCTCCGCCCGGTCGCCCGGGAGATCGTCACCTCCGCCGCGGCCGGCGACCTCATCGCCTACGTCGAGGCCGACCTGCGCTTCCACCTCGGCCTGCTCGCCCTCGCCGGAAACGACCACCTCGTCGACGTCGTACGGGACCTCAGACGCCGCTCCCGGCTCTACGGGCTCACCGCGCTGGTGGAACAGGGGCGGCTGGAGGCGTCCGCCGAGGAGCACCTGGAGATCCTGGACGCGCTGCTCGCCCGGGACGAGGCGGCCGTACGCGCGGTGATGACCCGGCACCTGGGGCATGTCCGGGGCCTGTGGGCCGCACCCTGAACAGCCGGACGCATGCGTTTCAACGGCCGCGCTTCGCCGCCTGGATCTGCTCGTACACCCGGGTCCGCAGCTCGGCGAAGCGCGGGGACACGCGTGTGTGCACCTGGTCCCGCTCGGCCGGCAGATCGACCTTCAGCTGCTCCTGGACGACGGTGGGCGAGGCGGACAGCACGAGCACCCGCTCGCCCAGGTACACCGCCTCGTCGATGTCGTGGGTGACGAACAGGATCGTGATGCCGCGCTCCCGCCACAGCCGCCGTACGAGGTCCTCCAGATCGGCCCGGGTCTGCGCGTCGACCGCCGCGAACGGCTCGTCCATCAGCAGCACCTCGGGCTCGTACGCCAGGGCCCGGGCGATGGCGACCCGCTGCTGCATCCCGCCCGACAGCTGCCACGGATACGCTCCGGCGGCGTCCGCGAGCCCCACCGACTCCAGCGCGTCAGCGACCAGCGCGCGGCGCCGTTCCTTGCTCAGCTTCTTCTGCTTCAGGGGCAGTTCGACGTTCTGCCCGACCCGCATCCACGGGAAGAGGCTGCGGCCGTACTCCTGGAACACGAACGCCGTCCCGGGCGGCGGCCCGTCGACCCTGCGGCCCGCGATCCTCACCTCACCGGACGTGGGGGCGAGCAGGCCGCCGACGCACTTCAGCAGCGTCGTCTTGCCGCAGCCCGACGGGCCCACGAGACAGACCAGTTCGCCCGCCTCCACGGTGAAGGTCAGGTCGCGCACCGCCTCGGTCCGCCGGCCGGAACCCTCGTAGACCTTCCGCAGGCCGTGTACGTCGAGCATGGACCGCCCTTTCGCGAGGTTCACGGGGACCGCCGGCCGGCCTCGCGCAGGCCGTGGTACCAGCCGAGCACCCGCCGCTCGACCAGCCGGAACAGGACCGAGAGGAGAAAGCCGAGCAGGCCGAGCAGCAGGATCCCGGTCCACATGTCGGGGATCGCGAAACCGCGCTGGAACTGCACGATGGTGAAGCCGAGGCCGTTGCTCGCCGCGAACATCTCGCTGATCACCATGAGGATGATCCCGACCGACAGCGCCTGGCGCAGGCCCGCGAAGATCTGCGGGCTCGCCGAGCGCAGCACCACCTCCCGCAGCCGGGCGGCGCCCGTGATGCCGTAGGAGCGGGCCGTCTCGGCCATGACCGGGTCGACCGCGCGGACGCCCTCGACCGTGTTCAGCAGGATCGGCCACACGCAGCCGCTCGCGATCACCGCGATCTTCATCGTGTCGCCGATGCCCGCGAACAGCATGATCACCGGCACCAGCACCGGCGGCGGCACCGCCCGCAGGAACTCCAGCACCGGCTCGCACACCGCCCGGACCCGACGGTAGGAGCCGACGACCGTGCCCAGCGCGACCCCGGCGACGGCCGCCGTGGCGTAGCCCGCCGCCAGCCGCAGCACACTGGGCCCCACGTCCGCGCGCAGCCGCTCGGCCGTCCAGACGTCCGGGAAGGTGCCGAGGATCGTGCGCAGCGGAGGCCAGTAGACGTTCGTGCTGCCGGCCGAGGCCACCCACCAGACGGCCACCAGCACCGCGGGCAGGGCGAATGCGAACACCAGCCGCAGCAAGGCCCGCCTCACACCGCCACCTCCCCGCGCACCGACTGGTGCCAGGCCAGCGCCCGCCGCTCCACCGACCGGGCCCCGACGTTGATCAGCAGCCCGAGCGCCCCGGTCACCACGATCAGCGCGTACATCTCCGGCACCGCCTGCGAGGTCTGCGCGACCGCGATCCGGGCGCCCAGCCCCGGTGCCCCGATGACCAGTTCGGCGGTGACGGCGAGGATCAGCGCCACGGCCGCCGCCAGCCGCACCCCGGTCATGACGTACGGCAGCGCCGTCGGCCACAGCACGTGCCGCACCCGCGCCCAGGGGCCCAGGCCGTACGAGCGTGCCGTCTCCTCCGCCACCGGGTCGACGTCCCGGACGCCGTACAGGACCTGGATCAGCACCTGCCAGAACGCGGCGTACACGACCAGCAGCAGCACCGAGCGCAGCTCCGTGCCGTACAGCAGCACCGCCAGGGGGATCAGCGCGACCGACGGGATGGGCCGCAGGAACTCGATCGTCGAGGCGGTCACCTCGCGCAGATACGGCACCACCGAGATCACCACGCCCATGACCACCCCCGCGCCCACCGCGATCGCCAGCCCCAGGGCCCAGCCGGTGAGGGTGTCGCCGAGCGCCGACCAGAAGGCGGGGTCGGCCAGTTCCCGGCCGAGCGCGTCCGCGACCCGGCCGGCCGGCGGGAAGTAGGCGTCGTCGACCAGGCCGAGCCGCGGCACCGCCTCGCACAGCACGAGGAACGCCGCGAGCCCGGCCGCGCCGAGTGCCGCGTCGGCGCCCTTCACGGCAGCAGCTTGTCCAGGTCCGGCGTCCGCTCGAACAACCCGTCCCGCTCGCCCAGTTCGGCCAGCCGCTCGATGGAGGCACGGTCCGGCTGGGCGGGCCAGCGGGGCAGGGTCAGCTTCTCCAGCAGGGTGCCGGGGATCTTCGTGTACGTGGTGAGGATCTGCCGGACCTCCTCCGGGTGGCTGTCGGCGTACTTCAGCGACTCCGCGGTGGCCTCCTGGAACTTCTTCACGAGGTCCGGGTTCTCGGCGGCGTACTGCTGGGAGGTGAAGTACATGGCCACGGTGAGGTCCGGTGACACGTCGTGGAAGTTCGAGGCGATCTCCCTGCCGCCCGCGGCCTTGACGGTGGCGAGCGCGGGCTCCGGGGTACAGGCCGCGTCGACCTGACCGCCGTCCAGCGCGGCGGGCATCTGGTCGAAGGGCATCTCGACGAACTCGACCTTCGAGGGGTCACCCCCGGCCTTGCGGACCGACTCCCGGACCGAGGTGTCACAGATGTTGTTGAGGGTGTTGACCGCCGTCTTCCGGCCCTCCAACTGCTTGGCGGAGGTGAGGGGAGAGCCCTTCTTGACGGTGACGGCCGCGAAGTCGGCGCCGTCCTTGCCGGTGGACGCGACCCCGTTGGCCACGGCCTTCACGGGCATGTTCCTGGACCGGGCGACCAGCAGCGACGTCGTGTTGCTGAAGCCGAACTGGAACTGGCCGGAGACGACTCCGGGCACGATGGCGGCACCGCCCTGGGCCGGGGTCAGCTCCAGTTCGATGCCGCGTTTCGCGTAGAAGCCCCGCTTCTGGCCCAGGTAGACGGGCGCGACGTCCAGGATGGGCACGATGCCCACCTTGACCTTGGTGGTTCCGCCGGACTCGCCCGCCCGGTCCGCCCCGTCGGGGTCGGACGAGCCGCAGGCGGTGACGGCGGCCAGGACGGACAAGGCCGTGAGGCCGACGAGCAGACGACGCATGGCTCCCCCGTGGGACCGGTCCAGGTGCTCCGACAGGCTGTGCGCAGGCAGTACGGATGTGCTCAGCGGGAACCTAGAGCCCGTTCCGAGCCATGGTCAATACCACGACCATGACGGGTAGTTGACCGCCGCCTTCCGTCACAGGTCCAGCACGAGCCGCTTCCCCCGGCAGCGGGACACACAGATGAGCATGGTCTCGCCCGCCGCGCGCTCCTCGTCGGTGAGCACCGAGTCCCGGTGGTCGGGTTCGCCGTCGAGGACGTCGGTCTCGCAGGTGCCGCAGGTGCCCTCGGTGCAGGAGTACAGCACCTCGACGCCCGCGGCGCGCACGGCGTCCAGCACGGACACGTCCGGTGAGACGGTGAGCGTCCGGCCGGTGCGCGCCAGCTCCACCTCGAACTCGGTGGCGTCGCCGGTCTCCTGCTCCTTCGGCCGGAACCGCTCGACGCGCAGCACCCCGGACGGGCACCGGGCCTCGACCGCGTCCAGCAGCGGTCCGGGGCCGCAGCAGTAGACGAGGGTGTCCTCGGGCACGTCGTCCAGCACCGAGGGCAGGTCCAGCAGTCCCGTCTCGTCCTCCGGCGCGATCGTCACCCGGTCCCCGTAGCGCGCCAGTTCCTCGCCGAACGCCATCGAGTCGCGGGTGCGTCCGCCGTACAGCAGCGTCCACTCGGCGCCCGCGGCCTCGGCCGCCGCCAGCATGGGCAGGATCGGGGTGATGCCGATGCCGCCCGCGACGAAGCGGTAGCGGGGGGCGGGCTCCAGGCGGAAGTTGTTGCGGGGTCCGCGCACGCGGATCTTGTCGCCCTCGGCCACCCGCTCGTGCACATGGGCCGAGCCGCCCCGCCCGTCCGGCTCGCGCAGCACCGCGATCCGCCAGGCCGTCCGGTCCGCCGGGTCGCCGCAGAGCGAGTACTGCCGCTCCAGGCCGGGGCCGAGCAGGACGTCGACGTGGGCGCCCGGCTCCCAGGCCGGGAGCGGCTCGCCCAGCGGGTGGCGCAGGGTGAGGGCCAGCACCCCGTCGGCCGCCGGCTCGCGGCGGCCGACGACGAGTTCGGCTTCGTACACGCTCATGAACTGTTCCCTCGCGGCTCGTCGATCGCATGTCCCTGGGGGTGGGCGAGCATCCACTCCCACATCTCGACCGGGTCCTGCGCGGTGTGCTCCCGGCCGCAGTGGCACGTGCCGTGCAGGATGTCGGTGCCGGGCAGCCAGTCGATGCGGTAGATCTCGCCCGTGGGACTCGTCACTGGACCTTCTCCACGGGCTTCTCGCCCTGCTCCACGAGCCGGGCGAGGATGCGGCGCGCGGCCAGGCCGCCGGTGTCGATGTTGATGCTCAGCTCCTGGTAGCCGGTGCGCTCGGTGCCGAGCGTCTTCTGCAGCAGGTTGAGCGCGGTGACGTCCTGCATCACGACCGTGTGGTTGTTGCCGCGCAGGAACTCGGTGACCTCGGCGTCGTCCGTCGCCCAGTCCCGGGAGACGGCCCAGAAGTCGTACACCTTGCCGTCGCCGGACGGTGTGATGCAGTACGTGATCTCCGTGTGGAAGCCGTTCGGGTCGCTGCCGTCCGCCTCGGGGAGCACGCCGACCGGGGCGATACGGCTGTGCAGCAGGTACAGGCAGGGCGCGTGGTACTCGATGTCCTGCCAGCGGGTGATCCGGCCCTCGATGCCGGTCGACTTGGCGTAGAAGGGCGGGCATTCGGCGTCGTCCATGTGCCGGCTGACCCGGACGATGCCGGCGCCCTCGTCGACCTCCGTGGTGATGGGTGTCTCGGCGACCTCGGGGGTGCCGATGTACCCGCCGTGCAGATACGTCTCGTGGGAGAGGTCGAGGAGGTTGTCGACGAGCAGGCCGTAGTCGCAGTCGATGGGCTCCATGCCGCGCACGGTCACCCAGCCGGGGGAGTCGAGGTGCCTGGCCCGCGGGATGGCCTGCGGGTCGGCGAGTGCCGGGTCGCCGATCCACACCCAGATCAGCGAGTCCTGCTCGACGACGGGGTAGGAGGCGACCCGGGCCGTGCGCGGCACCCGTTTCTGCCCCGGCACGTACACGCACGTGCCGGTCGTGTCGTACGTGAAGCCGTGGTACCCGCACACGATCCGGTCCCCGTCGAGGCGGGTCGGGGCCTCGGACAGCGGGTAGCGGCGGTGCACGCACCGGTCGTGCAGCACGACCGGAGTGCCGTCCTCCTCGGTCCGGTACAGCACCAGCGTCTCACCGAGGATCGTCCGTCCGAGCAACTCCCGCCCGACCTCGTGACTGTAGGCGGCGACGTACCACTGGTTCCTGGCGAAGGCGGTCATGTGCGGCATGGCGTTCCCATCCCTGAGAGCGGGGCGGCTCGGCCCCGCGGCCGTGGTTGGACTCAGGTTCCTGACGCCCACGGCCGCCGCGCAAGGCGGCTTCTGCCAGACGGAAGCGGTTTCGGAAAGGAGCTGGTCAGAGGCATGTCCCGATCGGCCGGATCCTGCACAGCATGGGCCCCGCCGGCGCACCCCTGTGGATCCTCCCCGGCCTGGTCAAGGCCGACCTAGGCGACTTCCAGAAGCACGCCCTGCGCTGGGGCATCCCCGTCTCCTTCGCCTACGTCGCCTTCGCCTTCCTGGCCGGGGCCATCTCCATCGCCTGAGTACGGCAGCCGGGGGGCGTCGTCCTACGCCCGGCCGGAGCGGGAGCCGACCGCGCGGCGCAGGGCGTCGCGGCAGGCCAGGACGGGTCCTTCACCGCTCACGGCGTCCGGAACCCCCGGAAGGTCACCTGCTTCCGGCTTTCGAAGCCGAGCCGCTCGTACAGGGCGATCGCGGCGGTGTTCGTCTCCACCACATGCAGGAACGGCCGTTCGCCCCGGGACAGCACGCGTGCGGCGAGCGCGTTCACCAGGCGGGCGGCGTGGCCCTTCCCGCGTGCCTCGGGTGCCGTGCAGACGGCGCTGATCTCGGTCCAGCCGGGCGGCCGGAGCCGTTCGCCCGCCATGGCCACCAGCCGGCCCTGGGCGCGGATGCCGAAGTAGGTGCCGAGTTCGTGGGTGCGCGGCCAGAACGGCCCGGGCTGGGCCCGCGCGGTGAGGTCGAGCATCTCG
This sequence comes from Streptomyces sp. NPDC006140, assembly GCF_040628815.1. Classification (NCBI taxonomy): domain Bacteria; kingdom Bacillati; phylum Actinomycetota; class Actinomycetes; order Kitasatosporales; family Streptomycetaceae; genus Streptomyces; species Streptomyces sp. NPDC006140. Next base: position 325,675 of record NZ_JBEXTS010000003.1, read on the forward strand.
GGCACATCGGCCGCGCCGAGTTCGACCACGCCGGTGTCGGTCTCGGCACGGGTCAGACCGGGCCGGCCGCCGCCGGGCCAGATCATCTGCCGGCCCTCCATGACGAACACCGGCTCCCAGTCGGGCGGCGGGGTCGCCCGGGAGCTGAACAGGTCGGCGAGACCGCCGCGGCCGAGCAGTTCGGCGAGGTCGGCCCAGTCCGCCGCATCCGCGGCGGGGCACACCGCCGAGAAGGTCCCGACCTCCGGCACGTACGTGGCGGCGCGGCCGAGTCGGCGGGCGAACCCCGTGTGCCGGCCGCGCAGTGACTCGCCCACCGGGTCCTCGAGTACCGCTATGTCCCCGCTCCGCATCCCTGTCGTGCCTTTCTCGGACCGCCCCGCACGATTTCGGCAACACCCTATCCCCGACACGGATTCCGCTGACGCCGCGGACCGGCGACAGCCGCCGCTCACCGCTCCAAGGAACCGGCGACCCGTTGCCGGATCAAGAAGTGAAATCGAAACGGAATTCCGCACCTTTTCGGCCCATGCTTTTGCCGCCGCTTTTACCGGGCGCACTTCTTCGCTTCGGGGTGTTGATTTACCGCCCGCCGCACGCGCACCATGACGACGAGTTCGAGCCGTTTCCCGGTGCCGACTTCTTCCAGTCGTCCGTGGGCAGCCCGGTCATCGAGGCCATGGGCTACCGCCTCATCGAGGAGGACGGCTCGGCGTACGCCGAAGGCCCCGACTCCCAGCTGACGGCACGCCCGGACCGAAGTCCTGGGAGAGGCTGCACGTGCCCGCCGTCTACGAGTGATCGGCACCACACCCGGACGCCCCGCGAATTTCGGCATGTGCGCAGCGCCGAGGTGCTGCTGCTTCAACTGGGGTCCGACGAGGAGGCCTCCGGCCGTGCCAGCGAGATCATGGCGCTGGTCAAGGACCACCTGGACATCGACGACCCACGGCGGGCCTTGCCGTCTACGGCTGGTTCTATCCCCAGTCGCTGAGCATGTGCTTCGCGCCCAAGGTCAGTCCCGGCGACGCGAGCGGGATCGACGGCCGAGGGACATCCTCACCGTCGAGATCGCCGGGCTCGCCGGCGCCGCCCTCACCGTCATCGCCTCACTGCGCCGCATCCGGGGCACCGACTCCCCCTACATGCTGCCCCTGGCGTCGGCGGTGCTGAAGTTCCCCACCGGCGCCCTGTCCGCCTTCATCGGGCTGTCGCTGATCCGGGGCGCCTTCGTCCCCGGGCTCAGCGACCTCGACAGCAGGGCGCAGGTCCTCGGCTGGGCCGCGGCCTTCGGCGCCGCGCAGCACCTGGTGACCCGTCTGGTCGACGACCGGGCCCAGATGCCGCTGTCGGGGTTGGGCAGGACCACCGAGGCGGTGACCGACCCCGAGCGGGCCGCCGTCAAGGAGGGCGGCGCGGCGGGGGAGCCCGTGACACCCGCGCCGACCGCCTTCCCGGACGGCGCGGGCAAGGACGAGGAGCCGCACGAGGCAGCTTCCGCCGACGACGGGGACGGCGGGCCGGGCCCCGACGGGCTGCCGCTCCCTCACCGCCGCAGCGGCGCGTGAGCCGTCTCCGGCAACCGCAGGTACACCACCGACGACACCAGGCAGATCACCGCGACGTACCAGGGGAACAGCCCGGCGTGCCCCTGCTCCTTGAACAGCGTGCCGACGTAGGGGGCCGTGCCGCCGAAGAGGGCCACCGTCAGGGAGTACGGGAAGCCGATGCCGGCCGCGCGGACCCTGGGCGGGAAGATCTCCGCGTTCACGGCCGCGCTGATCGAGGTGAAACCGGTCAGCAGCACCATGCCGGCGCACTGCACGAGCAGCAGCACGGCGAAGGAGTCGCGCAACGTGTGCAGCAGCGGCACCGCGAGCAGCGCGAAGCCCAGGCCGAAGAAGAGCAGCAGGGGGCGGCGGCCGAAGCGGTCCGAGAGCAGCCCGCCGAGCGGCTGGAGCAGGGCGAAGAAGGCCAGTGAGATGGTGCCCGCGAGCAGCGCGTCCGACTTCTCGACGCCCGCGTTGAGTTCGGCGTACGTCGGCAGGTACGACGTCCACGTGTAGTAGGCGATGGTGCCGCCCGCCGTGATGCCGCCGATGAGGAGCGACTCGCGCGGATGCCGGCGCAGCGCCTCGAACAGCCCGGGGCGCGGCGCCTTCTGCTGCTCCGCGCTGCGGGTCTCCTGCGCGCCCTGCCGGATCCAGAAGCCGACCAGGCTCAGCACCGCCCCGAGCACGAACGGCACCCGCCAGCCCCAGCCGTTCATCTGCCCCTCGTTCAGCGTGTCCACGAGCAGCGTGGCAATGCCCGAGGCGACCAGTTGCCCCACGGTCGTCGACACGTACTGGAAACTGGAGAACAACCCGCGCCGGCCCGGACCCGCGGACTCCACGAGGAAGGTCGTCGAGGCCGCGAACTCGCCGCCCACGGACAGGCCTTGCAGCAGCCGCGCCAGCACCAGGAGCACCGGCGCCAGCACGCCCACCGACGCGTACGTCGGCGTCAGCCCGACCAGCAGGCTGCTGCCGCCCATCAGCAGGATGGTGACCGTCAGCGCGGCCCGCCGCCCGTGCCGGTCCGCGACCGCGCCCATCAGCAGCCCGCCGACCGGCCGCATGAAGAAGCCCACCGCGAAGACCGCGAACGTGGACAGCAGCGGCACCAGCGAGTTGTCCGCGCTCTTGGGGAAGACCTGGGCAGCGATGTAGGTGGCCAGAAACGTGTAGGCGTACCAGTCGTACCACTCCACCGCGTTGCCCACGGAGGCGGCGAGGAGCTGGCGGACGGGCCGTTCGGTGGGCGGGGAAGCCGTCTTCGTCTCTGTCACGTCCATGACCCTCCCCTGGCGAGGCCCCGGCACACCTGGCGTACCGGCGACTTTCACACGAGTGTCACCAGCCCCTTCCTTGACGTTTGGTGTCCCTGAAACACTCCTTCCGCGCAGATTCCGTCATGTTCCGGCCATCCCGCACCTCAGGATGAGAGGTCTGTCCTTCATGTCCGAAGTCAACCGGCGCCGCTTTCTCCAACTCGCGGGTGCCACCACGGCGTTCAGCGCGCTGTCCGCCAGCATCCAGCGCGCCGCCGCGCTCCCGGCCAACCACCGCACCGGGTCGATCGAGGACGTCGAGCACATCGTCGTCCTCATGCAGGAGAACCGTTCCTTCGACCACTACTTCGGCACCCTGAGAGGCGTCCGCGGCTTCGGCGACCCCCGCCCGGTCACCCTCGACAACGGCAAACCGGTCTGGCACCAGGAGAAGGACGGCAAGGAGATCCTGCCGTTCCACCCGGACGCCGACGACCTCGGCATGCAGTTCCTGGAGGGCCTGCCGCACTCCTGGCCCGACGGCCAGCAGGCCTACAACGGCGGCAAGTACGACAAGTGGGTGCCCGCCAAGGGCACCACGACCATGGCGTACCTGACCCGCGAGGACATTCCCTTCCACTACGCCCTCGCCGACGCCTTCACCGTCTGCGACGCCTACCACTGCTCGTTCATCGGCTCCACCGACCCGAACCGCTACTACATGTGGTCCGGGTACACGGGCAACGACGGCACCGGCGGCGGCCCCGTCCTGGACAACGCCGAACTCGGCTACGGCTGGACGACCTACCCCGAGCGCCTGGAGCGGGCCGGCATCTCCTGGAAGATCTACCAGGACATCGGCGACGGCCTCGACGCCAAGGGATCCTGGGGCTGGATCGAGGACGCCTACCGCGGCAACTACGGCGACAACTCCCTGCTCTACTTCAACAAGTACCGCAACGCCCAGCCCGGCGACCCGTGGTACGACAAGGCCCGCACGGGCACGAACGCCAAGGCCGGCGACGGCTACTTCGACCTGCTGCGCGCCGACGTCAAGGCCGGCAAGCTGCCCCAGATCTCCTGGATCGCCGCCCCCGAGGCCTTCTCCGAGCACTCCAACTGGCCCTCGAACTACGGCGCCTGGTACATCGCCCAGGTCCTGGACGCCCTCACCTCCAACCCGGAGGTCTGGTCGAAGACGGCCCTGTTCATCACGTACGACGAGAACGACGGCTTCTTCGACCACGTGGTGCCGCCGCTGCCGCCGAAGGACGCCTCCCGCGGCCGGTCCACCGTCGACGTCTCCCTCGACCTCTTCCCCGGCGACGGCAAGAAGACGGCCGGCCCCTACGGCCTCGGCCCCCGGGTGCCGATGCTGGTCGTCTCGCCCTGGAGCAAGGGCGGCTACGTCTGCTCCGAGACCCTGGACCACACCTCGATCCTGCGGTTCATGGAACGCCGCTTCGGCGTGCGCGAGACGAACATCTCGCCGTGGCGCCGGGCGATCTGCGGTGACCTGACGGCCGCGTTCGACTTCTCCCGCAAGGACGCCCGCCCCGCCCCGCTGCCCGGTACCGACGCGTACGAGCCGCAGGACCGCGAACGCCACCCCGACTACAAGCCGACCCCGCCCGCCGACCCGCGCATGCCCCGGCAGGAACCCGGCCTGCGCCGCTCCCGGCCGCTGAAATACGCCCCGCACGTGGACGCCGCCGTCGACGCGGCGGCCGGGAAGCTCACCCTCACCTTCGCCTCCGGACCGAAGGCGGGCGGCGCCTTCCACGTCACCTCCGGCAACCGCGCCGACGGCCCCTGGATGTACACCACCGAGGCCGGCAAGACGATCCAGGACACCTGGAACTCGGCGTACTCCCAGGGCTCCTACGACCTGACCGTGCACGGCCCGAACGGCTTCGTGCGCGTCTTCAAGGGCTCGAACAGGACGGCCGGCTGCGAGGTCACCGCACGCCACGCCGGGGACGACCTCGAGCTGACCTTCACCAACAAGGGCTCCGGCACGGCACGGCTGAAGCTCTCGAACGGCTACGGCGGCAAGCCCTCGACCGTCACCGTCCGCCCGGGCGCGAAGGTGTGCCGGACCGTGGAACTCGCCGCCAGCCGCCGCTGGTACGACCTGACCGTCACCGCCGAGGGCGACGCGTCCTTCCTGCGGCGGTTCGCGGGGCACGTCGAGAACGGCAGGCCGGGTGTGAGCGACCCGGCGATCATCACCGCGTAGCCGTGGTGAGGTGCCCCGGATCGTGCGGCCGGGGCACCAGCGCCGGTTCGGCCGTCGCCGAGCCGGGCTCCAGGGCCAGGACGGCGGCCACCGGATGGTCGTCGTCCGCGGCCTCCTCCCGGGGTGCCGCCCTGCTGAGCAGCACCACGCCCCAGGACGCCAGCCCCGCCCCGGCGAGCGCGAGCAGCACACCCGCCGGGCCGCCCTGGAGGCGCTCGCCCAGCAGCGACAGGCCGATCACCGCGGCGGCCAGCGGGTTGGCCAGGGTCACCATCGCCAGCGGGCCGCCCAGACCGCCCTGGTACGCCGTCTGCGACAGCAGCAGTCCGCCGGCCGCGAAGGCCGCCACGAGCAGTGCCACCCCGACCACCTGGACGCTCAGCAGCGGACCGGTCCGGTCCGTCGCGGCCACCGTCACGGTCTGTGTGAGGGCCGAGGCGACCCCGGAGGCGACCCCGGACGCGGTCGCGTGCCGCAGCCCGGGGCGGGCGCCCCGCCGGGACAGCATCCCGATGAGGGCCGTGGTGGCGCCCGCGACCGCCACGGCCTCGGGCACGCTCAGCACGTCCTCGGGGGCCGGGCCGGACGCCGTGACCAGGATCGCGGCCAGGCCGAGCAGCGTCAGCGCGGTGCCCTTCCACTCGACCGCGCGCACCCGCCGCCCCGCCATCCGCGCCCCCATGGGCACCGCCGCGACCAGGGTGAGCGCGCCGAGCGGCTGGACCACGGTCAGCGGGCCGTACCGCAGCGCCACCACGTGCAGCAGCGCGGCCGCCGCGTTCAGCCCCACCGACCACCACCAGGCGCCGCTGCCCAGCAGCCGCAGGGCGCCCGAGCCGGGGGAGCGGGCGGCGAGCCGCTCCTGGGCGACCGCGGCCGTCGCGTAGGCGACGGCGGAGACGAGGGACAGGGCGACGGCGACGAGGACGGCGTTCACCGGCCCGCCCCCACGAGTGCCTGCTCGTCCCGCTGCGCCGGTACGAGCGTGCCCTGCGCGCGGCCGGCCGTGGTCGCCGTGCGGTGCGGCGGGTGGATCACGGCGAGGGCGAGGCCGAGCAGGGCCGTCGCCACGATCGCGTCCAGCCAGTAGTGGTTCGCGGTGCCGACGATCACCAGCAGGGTCAGCAGCGGATGCAGCAGCCACAGCCACCGCAGGCGCGAGCGGGTCGCCACGATCAGGCCGATCGCCACCATCAGCGCCCAGCCGAAGTGCAGCGACGGCATCGCCGCGAACTGGTTCGACAGCGTGTCGGTCGCCGGATTGCCGTACACCGACGGCCCGTAGAGCCGCGCGGTGTCCACCAGGCCGGTCGCGGCCAGCATGCGCGGCGGGGCGAGCGGGAACAGCAGATGGCCCACCAGGGCGGCGGCGGTGACCGCGGCCAGCACCCTGCGGGCCCAGACGTAGTGGGCGGGGCGGCGCAGGTACAGCCAGACCAGGAAGGCGACGGTGGCCGGGAAGTGGACGGTCGCGTAGTAGGTGTTCGCGAGGTGCACGAGGCCGTCGCCGTGCAGCAGCAGGGACTGCACCGCCCCCTCGCCGGGCAGATGGGCCGCGCGCTCGAAGTCCCACACGCGGTGCGCGTGGCGGAAGGCCTCGCCCGTGTGGCCCGTGGCCAACTGCCGGCCGAACTTGTAGACGAGGAAGAGCCCTGCGACGAGCAGGAGCTCCCGGACGAGCGGCGGTCGCGCTATCGCGTCGGACCCCGCCGGCGCAGGCTCGGTGCGGGCATTCATCCCCCGGCCCCTTCGGTGACGGTGGTGCTGTTATCGGTACGAGTGCGTACCGATACGGCAGTGTACCGATACGGCGGCGTACCGGTACACTGGCGTATCGATAGACGTACGACACACCGCCGGCCGGGAATTTTCCGGCCGCCCGACGACAGCCAGGAGCACCGCCGATGACGTCGCAGGCTGCGGACCGGCCCGAGCAGGTCGGTTCCTCGCGCCGCTCCAAGATCACGCCGGAGCGTGAGCAGGAGTTCTTCGACGCCGTGCTGGAGCAGCTCCGCGAGTGCGGCTACGACTCCCTGACCATGGAGGGGATCGCCGCCAGTACCCGGTGCAGCAAGTCCACGCTCTACCGTCAGTGGAAGACCAAGCCCCAGTTCGTCGCGGCGGCGCTGCGCTCGCACCGGCGGACGCGCTGCGTCGACACCGGCTCGCTCGCCGACGACCTGCGCGCGGCGGCCCGGGCGATGGGCGACCTGTCGGGCCGGGACACCAAACTCCTCCAGGCGCTCGCCCACGCCGCCACGCAGGACCCGGAGTTGCAGCGCGCGCTGCGCGAGGCCGTGCTCGAGCCGGAGATCGCCGCGCTGCGGGAGATCATCCGGCGCGGGGTCGAACGGGGTGAGGTGCCGGCTGATCATCCGGCGCTGGAGTACATCCCGGCGCAGCTGCTCGGCGTGCTGCGCCTGCGGCCCTTGCTGGACGGCGAATCGGCCGACCCGGACTACCTGGTGCGTTTCGTGGAGGCCGCCGTCCTGCCCGCGCTGGGCCTGACCTGAGACCCGGGCCGCCGTCCGCCGGATGACCGGACGGCGACCCGATCGCGCCGACCCGTGGGGACGGGGGCGGCGCGCACCCGCCGGCCGGGTGGGGTTCCCCTGTGAGCGGCGGGGGCGCCCCACCCGGCCGACCGTGCCGGGGGAGCGCCCTCATCGGATCAGACGGATCAGACGTCCTGGCCGTTGCCACCGCCCGTCGACACCTTGATGCCCTTGGTGATCTCGTCCAGGACGGCTTCCTTCTGGTCGGCGTCGACACCGAAGCGCACGACGACCATCTGGCTCCCGTTCGCGGGGGAGGGGAACGCGAGCGACTCCACGATGCCGTCGGCGCCCTTGCGGGTGACGGCCTTCCAGCGGACCAGGTAGCCCTTCTGCCCTGCGACGGTCACCGCCTCGGAGGCCAGCACGTCGTGGGAGGTGATCCCGCCGTAGGACTTGCCGCCGTAGGACTCCTCGGCGTTCGCCGCGATGTCCGCCTTCGCTATCTCCTCGGCGGTGCCGCCCCTCGTGCCGAGGGCGAACGCCGGGGCGGAGTACGCGCCGCCCTTGGTGCAGGTCGAGGAGGTGTCGCCGGGGCACTTGTAGGAGTCGTCGGACGTCACCTGCGCGCCGACGTTGAGCTCCTGGCCGTACCAGCCCTTCGGGATCGGCAGGCTGATCCCGCTGACGGCGTCGGTCACGGACCCGCTCCTGACCTTCGGAGGCTCGGACTGCCGAGGCTGCCCGGGCTCCGGACTCCGACCCCCCGACCCCCCGGAGCCGCCGGAACCCCCGGACTCGCCGGACCCCCCGGATCCACCCGAGCCCCCGGTTCCGCCCGGCCCGCCGAAGGGCCCGCCCTGGCCGCCCGGGCCCTGGGAGGTGGCCGTACCGCCGCCCGAGCCGCCGTTGTCGGTCAGCGCGTACACGCCGACACCGATGCTGGCGAGCACGACGACAGCCACCCCCACGGCTATCCCCGTCCGCAACCCCCGCCCCTTGCCGGCCGGCGGCGCGGCGGGGTAGGAGGGATACCCGGCTCCCGGATACCCGGCTCCCGGATACCCGGCTCCTGGATACCCGGGCCCGGGCGGATACCCGGCGCCGGCCGCATTCCCGACGGCTGCCGGATACCCGGGGGCTGCCGGAGCCCCGACGCCTGCTGCTTGCCCGGCGGCTGCCGCGTGCCCGGGGTTCCCGGGATGCCCGGCGACTCCCGGCTGCCCGGCAGCGCCTGGATACCCGGGGGCTCGGGGGGTGTCCGGCCCGGTCGGCTGTCCGGCAGCGCCTGGATACCCGGAGGTTCCGGGGGTGCCCGGCCCGGTCGGCTGTCCCGTGGCGCCCGGTTCCTGGGCGACCTCCGGATGGCCGGCCCCGCCCGGATGCCCGGAGGCTGCCCCGGCGCCCGGCGGTTGTCCACCGTCCGGCAGCACCGCGCCGGTCGGCCGTCCCGTGGCGCCCGGTTCCCCGGCGACTCCCGGCTGCCCGGCAGCCTCCGATGCCGCCTCGGTGCCGGTCGGCTGTCCGTCTTCCCGCTGTGCGGAGCTGGTCGGCTGTCCCGCGGCGGCCGGCTGCCCCGCGGGCGTCGCGGTGTTCGGCGGCGTTGCGTCAGGGGCCGGGGCCGCGGGCGGAGCGCCCGTTGCCGGGGGACCCCAGGGCGCGGGCGGCTGTGCCGGGCGGATGCGGTCCGTCCAGGCCTTGCCGTCCCACCAGCGTTCCGTGGCGGGCCCGTCAGTTGTCTGTCCGGGGTCGGGGTACCACCCGGGAGGCGTCTCCTGCGTCATGCCCCCACCGTATGAGGCGTCGGTGAAAGAGGCATGAGAGGAGTCGGACTCGGTCGTTCCACAAGCAGCCGCGCGGCCCTGCGGCAGGCCGACGGCGCAAGCCGCAGCCGGTCCCCGGCAGTCGGCCGAAAAGTGCCGCCTCGACGGGGCGGAAGGAGAACCCGGGCGTGAACGGCGCGCACGCCCTCACCCGTCCCTCGGTCTCACCGCCGCCCTCCGGCGTGAGGAACCGCGCCGCGGTGATCGTCGTGAAGCGGTCGGGGACGCCGTACTCGTCCCACTCGAGGAGACGGCCCACCGACGTGGCGAGCAGCGCCCCGTCGGCCCGTACCCCTCCGGATCCGGTGAGGGACCGTCACCTCCCGTGCAATTGCACGCCGTTGACCCGCAGACCGGCTGGTGACGGCCCGGATGCGTCGCCCCGCCGCACCCCGTGTCACCCGTCACGGCAACAGGTGCCCCGAGCATCCTCCACTCGGGCAATCGGACGGCTACGCTCGACGTCTGTACGTCGTTCGGGCGACTTGGGGAGGTAGCGGGATGACGGAGGTACGGCCCACGGCCGCCGCCTCGGCTTCCCTGTGGGAGCGCGACGAGGAGGTCGCCGCCGTCACGCGGGCGGTCGACAGCCTGTGCGCGGACCGCTCCTCGTCCGGCGGACTGCTGGTCTTCCGCGGCGAGGCCGGACTCGGCAAGACCGCGCTGCTGGCCGAAACCCGCCGCATCGCCGAGGCACGCGGCTGCACGGTCTGGTCGGCCCGCGGCGGCGAGACCCTCAGGTCCGTCCCCTTCAACGTGGTACGGCAGTTACTGCAACCGGCACTGCTGTCGATGCTGCCGGAGGAGGCCCGCGAGTACCTCGGCGACTGGTACGACATCGCCGGCCCCGCCCTCGGCATAGCGGACCCCGGCGACCGGCAGGCCGACCCGCAGGGCGTGTGCGACGGCCTGGTCGCCGCCGTGCGCCGGCTCGCCCGCCGGGACTGGCCGCTGGTGCTGCTGATCGACGACGCCCACTGGGCCGACCAGGAGACGCTGCACTGGCTCGCCTCCTTCGCCGAGCGCATCGACGAGATGCCCGTCCTGGTCGTCGTCACCCGCCGCCCGGGCGAGGTCTCCGGCACGAGCGCCCGCCACCTCGACCGGGTCGCCGCCGCGGCCGGCCCCGTCACGACCCTCAGCGCCCTCACCCCGGACGCCACGGCCGGACTCACCCGCGCCACCCTGGGCCAGCACGCCGACGCCGCGTTCTGCCGCGAGGTCTGGGCCGTCACCGCCGGCAACCCCTACGACACCGTCGAACTCCTCGCCAAGGTGCAGGACAGCGAACTAGAACCGGTCGAGGCCCGGGCCGGGGAGCTGCGCGAGCTGAACCGCTCGGCCCGCGGCGGCGGCCTCGTCGCCCGCCTGGAGGAACTCGGCATCGACGCCACGCGGTTCGCGTGGGCCGCCGCCATCCTCGGCACCGGCATCTCCATCGACCTCGTCGCCAAGCTCGCCACCCTCAAGCCCGAGGAAGCCCGCCGCTGCGCCGAACTCCTGCGCGCCGCCCGCATCCTCACCGCCCCGGACCCCGCGACCGGCCGCACCGCCGACGGCGACCTGGAGTTCGTCCACCCGCTCATCGCCACCGCCGTCTACAACTCCATCCCGGACGCCCTGCGCACCGCCATGCACGGCATCGCCGCCCGCATCGTCACCGACGAGGGACACGGCGCCGCGGCCGCCGCCCGGCACCTCCTGGAGGTCCACCCGGACGACGACGAGGAACTCGTCGGGCAGCTGCGCGAGGCCGCCCGCGAGCACCTCGCCGTCGGCGCCCCCGATGCCGCGCGCCGCTGCCTGGAGCGCGCCCTGAAGGAACCGCCCCGGCCCGAGATCCACCCGCACGTGCTGTACGAACTGGCCGAGGCCACCTTCCTCACCGCCCCCGCCCGCACCATCAGCCAACTGCGGACCGCGCTCTCCATGCCCGGCCTCGACGGCGAGAAACGGGTGGACGCCGTCTTCCGCCTCTCCCAGGCGCTGCTCCACAACGACCAGCTGGAGGAGGCCGTCCGCACGGTCGAGGCGGAGGCCGCCCGGCTCGCACCCGGCCCCGCCCGGATGCGGCTCCAGGCCGTGCACTTCATGTGGGAGGGCATCCACGCCGGCGAGGCCACCTCACCCGACCGCTCCCGGCGCCTCGCCGACCTCGCGAGCACCTGCACCGGCCGGGACAACTCCGAACGCGCCCTGCTCATCCTGCGCGGCTTCGACGCCCTGATGCACGGCGAGAACGCCGAGGTGGTCGCCGAACTGTGCGACCGCGCCCTGGTCAACGGCCGCCTGGCCCCCGGCCTCGGCTGGACCGACACCGAGTGGGGCATCGAACTGCTGCTGATGCTCGCCAACGCGTACGCCTTCACCGACCGCCTCGACCGCGCCGAGACCCTCTACAACGAAGCCCTGCGCGCCTACGAGACGGCCGGCTGGAGCGGCGGCCACCTCGCCCTGGCCCACGCCTACGTCGGGCTCGGGCACCGCAGGCGGGGCCGGCTGACGGAGGCGGAGGCGTCCCTGCGGGAGTCGCTGCGCCTCGCCGAGCGCGTCGGCCGCGGTCTGCCCCTGTACTGGTCCGCGACCTGCAACCTCGTCGACACGCTCCTGGCCCGGGGCCACGTCCAGGAGGCCTGGGACGTCGCCGAGCACTACGGCTTCGCCCCGCCCTACCCGTCCACCATCGTGCTGCCGGACCCGCGTTCGGTGCGCGGCCGGCTGCTGCTGGCCGTGGGCCGCACCAAGGACGGCGTCAACGAACTGGAGGCCGCCGAGAAGGCGGCGGCAGCGCGCGGCCACCACAACCCGGTGCTCGTCCCCTGGGCGGCCGACCTCGCACGCGCCCTCGCCACCGAGGACCCGGCCCGCGCCGCCCGGCTCGCCGTCGACGTCCGCCGCCAGGCCGAGCGCTTCGGCACGGACACCGCCATAGGAGAGGCCCTGCGCTGCGCCGCCGCCCTGGAGACCGGCCAGCGCGCGGTACGGCTCGCCGGCCAGGCCGTCACCTACCTGGAGGCCTCGCCCTGCCAGTACGAGCACGCGGCGGCCCGCGTCGAGTACGGCATCGCCGCCCGCTCGGTGACCGACCTCCGGCGCGGCCTGGACCTGGCGCTCTCCTGCGGCGCGGACGGACTGGCGGCCCGGGCCCGCGCGGAACTGGAGACAGGCGCCGGACGGGGCTAGCTCAGACGCCGAGCAACTGCGCGGTCACCGCGGCGAGTCGCTCGCGAACCCGGGGATCGTACGCCGCCTCATGGGCCCGTGCCGGACGCGTCCCGTCGAAGTACCGGCCGGTGCCCGTCTCCCGCGTGGCCAGGGCCAGCACACCCGCCGCCCCGTCGGCGACCGTGTTCCACGGCGTGACATCCGCCTCGCGGACCATCGCCGTGTCCATGTAGGTCGCCGGGTGCAGCACGTTCACCGAGACACCGGTGCCGTCCAGCTCCTCGGCGAGGGCGAAGGTGTGCGCGGCGAGCGCGAACTTGCTGCGGCAGTACGCCGAGACACCGTCGTAGCCGCGGCTGAACTCGGGGTCCTCGAAGACGAGGGGTTCCTGACCGGCCGAGCCGACGTTGACGATCCGGGCCGGCGCGTTCGCCCGCAGCACCGGCAGCAGGGCCCGGGTCAGCACGACCGGCGCGAGGTAGTTGACCGCGAGCCGCAGCTCGTGCCCGTCGGCGCTCAGCTCACGGCCCGCCCCGGGCGTCCCGAAGCCCAGGCCCGCGTTGTTGACCAGCACGTCCAGCTCGGGATGCGCGTCGGCGACATGCCCGGCCAGCTCGCGCACCCGCGCCAGCGAGGCCAGGTCGGCGACGAACGCCTCGGCGTCCCCCTCGGTCCGCAGCTCCTCGGCCAGCCGCTCGGTGCGGTCCGCGTCCCGGCCGTGGACGAGGACGACATGCCCCGAGCGGACCAGTTCGAAGGCGACGTACCGGCCGAGACCCGAGGTGGCGCCGGTGATCAGGATGGTGGACATGCCCCCACCGTAGGCACGCCGGGCGGGTCCGGGCGAGCTGCTGCCGAGCGTACGACCGGCAGGGTCACCCTCCCGCGCCGTCCTCCTCCGCCAGCACCCGCTGGGCCGTCGCGAACGCCGAGTTCGCCGCCGGCACCCCGCAGTACACCGCCGTCTGCAGCAGCACCGCGCCGATCTCCTCCGGGGTGAGGCCGTTGCGGCGGGCCGCCCGGACGTGCATGGCCAGTTCGTCGTAGTGGCCGTGCGCGACCAGCGCGGTGAGGGTGATCATGCTGCGCTCGCGGCGCGACAGCGTCGGGTCGGTCCAGATCTCGCCCCAGGCGTAACGCGAGATGAAGTCCTGGAAGCGGGCCGTGAAGGGCGTCTGCCGGGCCTGGGCCCGGTCGACGTGCGCGTCGCCGAGGACCTCGCGCCGCACCTCCATCCCGCGTCCGGCCGGCTCGCCCAGGTGGGCGCGGAGCGCGGTCAGCACCGCCTCCGGGCACTGCGCGGGCGCCAGGTGCGAGGCGCCGGGGATCTCGACGAGCGCCGTGCCCGGCACCGCGTCGGCGATCTCCCGCAGGTGCGCGGGCGGTGTCGCGGGATCGTCGCGGCCGGCGACCAGCAGCGTCGGCACGGCGATCGAGCCCAGCCGGTCCCGCAGATCGAACGCGGCGAGCGCGTCGCAGCAGGCGGCGTACGCCTCCGGGTCGGCCCGGCGGTGGTCCTCCACCAGCCGCGGCACGGTGAACCCGGCGGTGAACCAGCGGGAGTCCGCGCTCTGCGCCAGCCCGGCCAGCCCTTCCCGCCGTACCAGCGCGGCCCGCTCCTCCCACGGCCCGGCTCCGTTGAAGTGGGCCGACGAGCAGATCACGGCCAGCGACGACAGCCGCTGAGGGTGGTGCACCGCGAGATGCAGCCCCACGGCCCCGCCCAGTGACACGCCCGCGTACGCGAACCGCTCGATCCCGAGCGAGTCGGCCAGCGCGAGCACCAGCCCGGCGAGGTCACCGACCGTGGCACCCGCCTTGATGAGGTCAGCCGCCGAACCGCCGTGCCCCGGCAGGTCCCAGCGCACCACCCGGTGCGTGATCGACAGCTCGGGCGCCACCTTGTCCCACAGGGCGTACGACGTGCCGAGGGAGGGGCCTAGCAGCAGGGGCGGCGTGGCGGCGGGTCCTTCGGCACGGTGGTTCAGCAGGGTCAACGTCGCTCCAGGGCACGGTCGGTGAGGGCCCCCGCGGAGCCCGTGTAGTGGGTCGGGTCGAGGTCGGTGTCCGCCAGCTCGGGCGCCTCGGCGAGCGGGCGCCCCTCGGCGGCCAGCCGGGTGAGCAGCTCCTTGGCCCCGGCCCGGCCCAGCACGGGGGCCAGCTCGGCGGACAGCCGCTCGGAGACGATCGACCCGCCGGTGAGATCGAGGTGTTCGCGCATGGCCTCGGGCCTGACCCGCAGTCCCTCGGCCAGTTCGGCGGCGTCCCGGGCGGCCCCGCCGGCCAGCCGCAGCAGGTCCCGCAGCGGTTCCCACTCCGCGTGCCAGGCCCCGGCCGGCCGCTCGTCCTCCGCCGCCAGCGACCCGTACAGCGTGGCCGCGAGCTGCGGCGCCCGCCGCGCGGCGGAGACGAGGAGCGTGGACCGTACGGGGTTGGACTTGTGCGGCATGGCGGACGAGCCCCCGCCGCTGCCCTCCGCGACCTCGGCGATCTCGGTGCGCGACAGGGTGAGGACGTCCACGGCGACCTTGCCCAGCGCGCCCGCCGTGAACGCCAGGCACCCGGCGAGATCCGCGACGGGCGTCCGCAGGGTGTGCCAGGGCAGGTCGGGTGCCCGCAGGCCGAGTTCGCGGGCGTACGCCACCGGCAGCGCGGTCGGATCGTCGGCGCCGTACGCCCCGAAGGCGGCCAACGTGCCCGCCGCGCCGCCGAGTTGGGCGGGCAGGGAGGCGCGTACGGCCTGGACCCGGTCCCGCGCGTCGAGGACCAGTGACCGCCATCCGGCCGCCTTCAGCCCGAACGTGGTCGGTACGGCGTGCTGGGTGATCGTCCGCCCCGGCATCGCGGTGTCGCGGTGCTCGGCGGCGAGGCGGGACAGGGCCTGTGCGGTGCGGTCGAGGTCGGCGAGGAGCAGGTCCAGCGTCCGCGCGGCGACCAGCATCGTCGCGGTGTCCATGATGTCCTGGCTGGTCGCACCCCGGTGCACGTAGGGGCCGTACGTGTCGCCGACGGCCTTCGTGAGGTCCGCGACCAGGGGGATGACGGGGTTGCCGCCCGCGCGGGCCCGCCCGGCCAGGGACTGTACGTCGAAGCCGCCGGAGCCGGCCGCCCCGGTGACCGCCGTGGCCGCCTCGGCCGGGGCGAGCCCCAGCGCCGCCTGGGCCCGGGTCAGGGCGGCCTCCGCGTCGAGCAGCGCCCGCAGATACGCCTCGTCGCTCGTGGCGGACGCGGCCGGCGAGCCGGTCCAGCCGGGGCCGAGCAGTCCGGTGTCGCCAGGGTCAGGTGTCACTGGAACTCCAGGAAGACCGTCTCGCCTTCGCCCTGAAGGCGGATGTCGAAACGGTACGTGCCGCTCGCCTCCTCCGTGGCGATCAGCGTGTCGCGGCGCCCGTCCTCCAGCCGGGACAGCAGCGGGTCGGCGGCGAGCACCCCAGCGTCGCCCGGCAGGTAGATCCGGGTGTACAGGTGCACGAGCAGCCCCCGGGCGAAGACGCACACGCTGAGGTAGGGAGCGTTCCGCCCGCGTGCTCCGGGTCGCAGGGTGCGCGCGTACCAGTGCCCGTTCGTGTCGGTCTGGATGCGGCCCCAGCCGGTGAACTCCACGCCGTTGCGCCCCAGGAAGCCGCCCGAGGCCGGGTCGCGCCGCATCGAGCCGTCGGCGGTCGGCAGGTTGCCTGCCGGGTCCGGGCCCCACAGCTCGATCAGGGCGTCGGGCAGCGGCTCGCCCTCGCCGTCGGTGACGTAGCCGTGCACGGTGATCGTGTCCGGGTGCCCGGCGGGCGCGATGTCCTCGCCGCCGCGGAACGGCAGGGCGTGGCCGTAGAACGGGCCGACGGTGTGCGAGGGGGTGGGCAGCACGCTCTCGGGGTGGTTGGTGTCGATCCTCGTCATGGCAGGTCAGCGCCCCTCTTCCATCCAGGTGCCCTGCGGGCCGTCCAGCACGATGTCCCAGTGGTAGCCCATGGAGAACTCCGGCACCGACAGGCTGTGGTCGTACGTCGCGACCAGGCGCTGCCGGGCCGCGTCGTCGGTCACCGACTGGATGATCGGGTCGTAGGGGAACAGCGGGTCGCTCGGGAAGTACATCTGCGTGACCAGACGCTGGGTGAACGCCGTGCCGAAGAGCGAGAAGTGGATGTGCGCCGGCCGCCAGGCGTTGAGGTGCTGGCGCCACGGGTACGGACCCGGCTGGATGGTGGTGAAGTGGTAGCGGCCCTCGTCGTCGGTCAGGGTGCGGCCCACACCCGTGAAGTTCGGGTCCAGCGGGGCGTCGTGCTGCTCGCGCTGGTGGGCGTAGCGGCCCGCCGAGTTGGCCTGCCAGATCTCCACGAGCTGGCCGCGCACCGGGCGGCCGTCGCGGTCCAGCAGCCGCCCGGAGACGGTGATGCGCTCGCCGATCGGCTCGCCGGGGTGCTGCCGGGTGAGGTCGTTGTCGATCTCGGTGATGTCCCGCTCCCCGAAGGCCGGGGAGGACAGCTCCACCAGCTCCGGGTCCTTGCTGACGTCGATGGTGACCGGTGGCTGCTTCGGGTGGCGGAGCACCGAGGAGCGGTACGGCGCGTAGTCGCGGCGCGGGTGGTGCTCGACGGGCCCGCCGCCGGCGAGCCGCTTCTCGTACGCGGCGTGCTCGGCCGCGATCTCCTGATCGATGTCGTGCTGTGTGAGAGTCATGGGGGTCCTAGAGGTTCTTAAGGGTCTCGCCCAAAAGGGGCGCGGGGAACTGCGCGACCAGCCACATCCGGCCCGCAGCCGAACGTCTACCGTTCCAGAACGAGCGCAAGGCCCTGTCCGACCCCGATGCAGAGAGTGGCAACACCGACACCGCCGCCACGCCGGGCCAGCTGATGGGCAACCGTGCCGGCGAGCCGCGCCCCGGACGCGCCGAGCGGATGCCCGAGCGCGATCGCACCACCTTGCGGATTGAGAATCGCCGGATCGAACTCGGGCCACTCGGCCACACACCCCAGCACCTGCGCCGCGAACGCCTCGTTCAGCTCCAGCACGGACAGGTCGCCGAACCCCTTGCCCGCCTTCGCCAGGGCCCGGTTCACGGCCTCGACGGGAGCCAGCCCGAAGTAGTGCGGGTCGGTCGCCGAGACGCCCGTCGCCCGGACGCGGGCGAGCGGCTCGCGCCCCGTGGCCCGCAGCCCCTCCTCGTCGACGAGCAGCAGCGCCGCCGCGCCGTCGTTGAGCGGCGAGGCGTTGCCCGCCGTCACCGTCCCGCCCTCCTGACGGAAGGACGGCTTGAGCCTGGCCATCGCCGCCAGGGAGGCGTCCGGGCGGACGCTTTCGTCGGCGGCGAGGACGACCGGGTCGCCCTTGCGCCGCGGAATCGTCACGGGCGCCAACTCGCCCTCGAACCACCCCTGTCGCTGTGCCGCCGCGGCCTTCTCATGGCTGCGCAGCGCGAACTCGTCCTGCTGCTCCCGGCTGATCTTGTGCTTGTCGGCGATGAGTTCCGCGCTCTCGCCCAGCGGGATCGTCCACTGCGGTTCCATGCGCGGGTTGACCATGCGCCAGCCGAGGGTCGTGGAGTACAGCTCGGTGTGCCCGGCCGGGAAGGGCTTGTCGCTCTTCGGCAGGACGTACGGCGCCCGCGTCATCGACTCGACCCCGCCCGCCAGGGCGATCGAGGCGTCGCCGAGCGCGATGGCCCGGGCCGCCTGGATCACGGCCTCCAGGCCGGACGCGCACAGCCGGTTGACGGTCACGCCCGGCACGGACGTGGGCAGCCCCGCGAGCAGGGCGGCCATGCGGCCGACGTTGCGGTTCTCCTCGCCGGCGCCGTTGGCGTTGCCGAAGTACACGTCCTCGATCCGCGCCGGGTCCAGCTCCGGCGTCCGGGCGAGGAGTTCGCGGATGGCGTGCGCGGCCAGGTCGTCCGGACGCACCCCGGCCAGTGCGCCGTTGTAGCGGCCGATCGGCGTGCGGACCGCGTCGACGATGTAGACGTCCTTCACTTCACGCCCTCCGGCACGGTCAGCGGGGCGTCGGTCCTCGCCACGATCTCGTCGGCGGTCACGCCCGGCGCGGTCTCCACCAGCACGAGCCCGTCACCGGTGACGTCGAGGACGCCCAGGTCGGTGATGATCCGGTTCACGCAGCCCTTGCCGGTCAGCGGCAGGGCGCACTCGGTGAGGATCTTCGGCGAGCCGTCCTTGGCGGTGTGGGTCATGACGACCACGACCGTACGGGCGCCGTGCACCAGGTCCATGGCCCCGCCGATGCCGGTGATCAGCTTGCCGGGCACGGCCCAGTTGGCGAGGTCGCCCTTCTCCGACACCTGCATGGCACCCAGCACGGCGACGTCGATGTGCCCGCCCCGGATCATCGAGAAGGACAGGGCCGAGTCGAAGAAGGACGCGCCCGGCAGGACCGTCACGGTCTCCTTCCCGGCGTTGATCAGGTCCGGGTCGACGGTGTCCTCGGTGGGGTAGGGGCCGGTGCCGAGGATGCCGTTCTCGGATTCGAGGACGACCTCGACGCCCTCGGGGAGGTAGTTCGGGATGAGCGTGGGCAGGCCGATGCCGAGGTTGACGTACTGCCCGTCCCTCAGCTCCCGCGCCGCCCGCGCGGCCATCTCCTCGCGCGTCCAGGCCATCAGGACCTCACCGTCCGCTGCTCGATCTGCTTGTCCGCCGCCTGCTCCGGGGTCAGCGCGAGCACCCGCTGCACGAAGATGCCCGGCAGGTGCACGGCGTCCGGGTCGATCTCGCCGGGCTCCACCAGCTCCTCGACCTCGGCGATCGCGACCCGCCCGGCCATCGCGGCCAGCGGGTTGAAGTTGCGGGCGGACTTGTTGAACACCAGGTTCCCGTGCCGGTCGCCCTTCGCTGCCCGGACCAGGGCGAAGTCGGTACGGATGCCCCGCTCCAGCACGTACTGGGTGCCGTCGAACTCCCGGACCTCCTTCGGCGGCGAGGCCAGCGCGACCCCGCCCTCACCGTCGTAGCGCCACGGCAGGCCGCCGTCGGCGACCTGGGTGCCCACCCCGGCCGGGGTGTAGAAGGCGGGGATCCCGGCGCCGCCGGCCCGCAGCCGCTCGGCGAGCGTGCCCTGCGGGATCAGCTCGACCTCCAGCTCACCGGCCAGGTACTGCCGGGCGAACTCCTTGTTGGCGCCGATGTAGGAGCCCGTGACCCGGGCGATCCGGCCGGCGGCGAGGAGGACCGCGAGGCCGGATTCCATCGCCCCGCAGTTGTTGGACACCACCGACAGCCCGGCGACCCCGCGCTCGTGGAGCGCCTGGATCAGTACGTTCGGCACACCGCTCAGCCCGAAACCGCCCACCGCGAGCGACGCGCCGTCCGGCACGTCGGCCACCGCCTCCAGGGCTGTGGCGACCACCTTGTCCATCCGAGAAGCCCCATCTCTTCCGAGCGACCCGACCGAATTAATCAGGGCACTGATTATTTCCGCGAAGCTTCCCTCACGCTGCCACCCGGGCAGCCGGGCGTCAAGACCTTGCATTCTTCGGCACTCACCGTCATCGCGGACGGCAGACAGTCCTGTCCTGGCAGGGTATCGTTCAGTGCACCAACGAATACGAGCGGCGAATACGAGCGAGGGGTGCACATGGCGGCGGCGGACCTCACCACCCACCCCGGGCACCTGGCCCGGCGACTCCAGCAGGCGCACTACCTGCTGTGGAACACGATGGTCTCCGAGGAGATCACCTCGCCGCAGTTCGCGGTCCTCAACACCCTCGTCGCCGAGCCGGGACTGGACCAGCGCACGGTGGGGGAGCGGGTGGGGCTCGACCGGTCCACGATCGCCGAGGTGATCAGCCGGCTCGGCCGGCGCGGACTGCTCGACAAGGTGCGCGACCCGCAGGACGGCCGCCGCTTCCTGCTGCGCCTCACGGACGAGGGTGTGCGCACGCACCGCAAGCTGACCGTGCGCACCGCCCGGATGAACCAGGTCTTCCTCGCCCCGCTCACCGCCGAGGAGCGGACGGTGTTCTTCGACCTCATCCGGCGGGTGGCGGACGCGGCCGAGGGACTCCGCAACCCCGAGGAGCCCCTGGTGGCGCCCGGCTGACCTACGCGGCGGGCGGGGCCCGTGCGGTCCGCGGGGGAGGGTCAGGACGCCTTGGCGTACACCACCCACACCTGGCCCTTCGCGAAGTTCACCGGCGTGCCGTCGCCGGTGGTGAACGCCGTGCCGTCGGCGGCCTCCGAGCGCTTCCACTGCACGTCGTAGGCCCGCCCGTCGCGCAGCACCTTCGCCTTCCCCGAGCCGACCGTCTCGGTGTACGGCGTGTTGTTGCCGAGGAAGTCGCGGAAGGCGGACTCGCGAACCGTGACGTACTGCACGACGACGGTCGCGGCCGCCATCCGCTTGCCGTCGGCGGTCGTGGCGGGCGCGCCGTCCATGCCGACCAGCCACCGGTCGCGGGCGTCCGACCAGGTGAAGGTGAAGCGGGCCGCCGGGTAGCGCACCGTCTGCGAGGCCGTCGCCGTGCCGCCCGCAGGGGCGGAGCCGTAGCGGAAACCGGTGGTCAGGGCGGCCTGGCCGGGGGTCTCGGGCACGAGCCGCTCGGGCCGCAGGAAGAGGTTGTACGGGGCGGGCCGGCCGGAGCCGCGGAAGAAGGCGTCGGGGGCGCTGCCCGGGGTCTCCGCCCGCAGCGGCGCCCGGTCGATCAGCGGCAGGAGCTTCCTCTGCGCACCGGAGAAGGCGAGCGTGGGCCGGTCGAACTGGCGCAGCAGCTCCAGGTCCGACTCGCGTGCGCTGCGCACCGGGCCGACGGTCTTCGGCACCTGGGTCGCGTACACCGCCATCAGCCGGCTCAGCCCGCCCTCGACCTGCTCCACGTACACCACGTCCGCGGCGTCGACGCCCGTGTGGGGCCGGGCCGCGCGAGCGTTGTCGATCTTCACGGCGAGGACGGAGCGGCCGGTCGCCGAGGGGGAGGTCTCCTGCCGCGACTCCCGGGCCGATCCCCGTCCGTCGTCGGTGGTGCCGCCCCCGTTCGTGCAGCCCGCCGCCAGGGTGGCCGTCACCGTGGCGGCCAGCAGTGCCGCTGTCGTCGCGGCGCGCCGTCCGCGCGCCCCTCGTCCCATGCCCACCGTCGCCACCGCGCCCTTGTCATCGATGTGTCTTGATTGTGCGCTTATCTGACCATTGATGGCCATACCCGATCGCTCTTGGCGTGGTGGTGTCCGTGCGGTGTCCGCCGATCGGCCCAAGGTTCAGCGCGGGACGCCCGGGTACCCGGGCCTCGCCGACCGACCGACGCGCACGCCGACGGAGGGAGCGCGAAGCGATGAGGGCAGTGACCTGGCAGGGCAAACGGGATGTGCGCGTGGAGGACGTGCCCGATCCGCAGCTCCAGGAACCGACGGACGCGATCATCCGCATCACCTCCAGCGGGCTGTGCGGCTCCGACCTGCACCTGTACGAGGTGCTCACGCCGTTCATGACCCCGGGCGACATCCTGGGCCATGAACCCATGGGCATCGTCGAGGAGGTCGGCGCCGGCGTCCCGGACCTCCAGGCGGGGGACCGGGTGGTGGTGCCGTTCCAGATCGCCTGCGGCAACTGCTGGATGTGCCTGACCGGCCTCCCCACGCAGTGCGAGACCACGCAGGTCCACGGCGAGGGCATGGGCGCCGCCCTGTTCGGCTACACCCGCCTGTACGGCTCGGTGCCCGGCGCCCAGGCCGAGTACCTGCGCGTCCCGCAGGCCCAGTACGGCCCGATCAAGGTCCCCGAGGGGCCGCCCGACGACCGCTTCGTCTACCTCTCCGACGTACTGCCCACCGCCTGGCAGGCGGTCGCCTACGCCGACATCCCGCAGGGCGGCAGTATCGCCGTGCTCGGCCTCGGACCCATCGGCGACATGGCCTGCCGCATCGCCCAGGTGCGCGGCGCCGGACGGGTGTTCGGCGTTGACCTGGTCCCCGAGCGGCTGAGCCGGGCCCGCGCCCGGGGAGTGGAGACGTACGACCTCAGGTCCTTCGACGACGAGAAGGAACTCGTCGCCGCGATCCGCGACGAGACCGACGGCCGCGGCCCCGACGCCGTGATCGACGCCGTCGGCACCGAGGCCCACGGCAGCGCGGCCGCCAAGCTCGCCCAGCAGGCCACGGCGATCATGCCCCGCAAGCTGAGCGGCCCGTTCGCCGAACGCTTCAGCGTCGACCGCCTCGCCGCCCTCTACACCGCCATCGACCTGGTGCGCCGCGGCGGCACCATCTCGCTCTCCGGTGTCTACGGCGGCATGGCCGACCCGATGCCGATGCTCACCCTGTTCGACAAGCAGATCCAGATGCGCATGGGCCAGGCCAACGTCCGCCGCTGGAGCGACGACATCATCCCGTACCTGACCGACGAGGACCCGTTCGGCGTGGACGACTTCGCCACCCACCGGGTGCCGCTCTCCGAGGCGCCGCACGCGTACGAGATGTTCCAGCGCAAGCAGGACGGCGCGGTCAAGGTGCTGATGCAGCCCTGATCCCCGCTCAGGCCCCGAGGATCTCCGCCAGGTCGTAGCGGACCGGCTCCTGGAGCTGCGCGTACGTGCAGCTCTCGGGGGTCCGGTCCGGGCGCCAGCGGCGGAAGCGGGCGGTGTGCCGGAAGCGCTGCCCGTTCTCCATGTGGTCGTACGCCACCTCGGCCACCCGCTCCGGCCGGAGCGGCACCCACGACAGGTCCTTCCGGCCCGACCAGCGGCTCGGCGCCCCCGGCAGCCGGGCCGTCTCGTGCGCGGTCTCCTCGGACCAGGCCGCCCACGGATGTCCCGCCACGTCGTCCATGCGCAGCGGCTCCAGCTCCGTCACCAGCTCGGCCCGCCGCTTCATCGTGAACGCGGCGGAGACGCCCACGTGCTGCAGCGTGCCCCGCGCGTCGTACAGCCCGAGCAGCAGCGAGCCCACCACCGGGCCGCTCTTGTGCAGCCGGTACCCGGCGACGACGACGTCCGCCGTCCGCTCGTGCTTGATCTTGAACATGGCCCGCTCGTCCGGGCGGTAGCGCACGGTCAGCGGCTTGGCGACGACCCCGTCCAGACCCGCGCCCTCGTACTCCTCGAACCACTGCCGCGCCACCTCGATGTCCGTGGTCGCCGGCGCCAGGTGCACCGGCGCCCGCACCCCGGACAGCTCCCCGGACAGCCGCTCCCGCCGGTCGGTCAGCGGTGCGTCCATCAGCGACTCGTCCCCGAGCGCCAGCAGGTCGAAGACGACCAGCGAGGCCGGTGTCCGCTCGGCCAGCATCCGCACCCGCGAGTCCGCCGGGTGGATCCGCTCCGTCAGCGCGTCGAAGTCCAGCCGCCCCTCCCGCGCGATCACGATCTCCCCGTCCACCACGCACCGCTCGGGCAACCGCTCCCGCACGGCCGTCACCAGCTCCGGAAAGTACCTGGTCAACGGCTTCCCGGTACGACTGCCCAGCTCGACCTCGTCCCCGTCCCGGAACACGATCGCCCGGAAACCGTCCCACTTCGCCTCGTACTGCATGCCCGCCGGGATCGCCGCCACGGACTTGGCGAGCATCGGCAGCACGGGGGGCATCACGGGCAGTTCCATGGTCCGATTCTGCGCCCGTACGACACACATCGCCCGATGTGCGAGGTATGCGGCGTACGCCTAGCGTGGCGAGCATGGGTGACGCGGTGGAACTGGAGGCGGGCGGCCGGACCGTACGGCTGTCCAGCCCGGACAAGGTGTTCTTCCCCGAGCGCGGTTTCACCAAGCTGGACCTCGCCCGCTACTACATCGCCGTCGGCCCCGGCATCCTGCGTGCCCTGCGCGACCGGCCGACCACCCTGGAGCGCTACCCCGAGGGCGTGAGCGGCGAGAACTTCTTCCAGAAGCGGGCGCCGAAGAACATGCCCGACTGGATTCCGACCGCCCACATCACCTTCCCCAGCGGCCGCAGCGCCGACGAGATGTGCCCGACCGAGGTCGGCGCGGTGGTGTGGGCGGCCCAGTTCGGCACGCTCACCTTCCATCCCTGGCCGGTCCGCCGCGACGACGTCGACCGCCCAGACGAGCTGCGCATCGACCTCGACCCGCAGCCCGGCACCGACTACGAGGACGCCGTCCGCGCCGCCCACGAACTGCGGGCCGTGCTCGACGAGTTCGGCGGACTGCGCGGCTTCCCCAAGACCTCCGGAGGCCGGGGCCTGCACGTCTTCGTGCCCATCGAACCCCGCTGGACCTTCACCCAGGTCAGGCGCGCCGCCATCGCCGTCGGCCGGGAGATGGAACGCCGGATGCCGGAGCAGGTCACCATCAAGTGGTGGAAGGAGGAGCGCGGCGAGCGCATCTTCCTCGACTACAACCAGACGGCCCGCGACCGCACGATCGCCTCCGCCTACTCCGTACGCCCCCGCCCGCACGCCCCCGTCTCCGCGCCCCTGCGCTGGGACGAGGTCGGGGTCGCGCACCCCCGGGACTTCGACCTCGGCACCATGCCCGCGCGCTTCGCCGAACTCGGCGACGTGCACGCGGACATGGACGACCACCGCTATTCGCTGGAGGCCCTGCTCGACCTCGCCCGCCGTGACGAACACGACCACGGTCTCGGCGACCTGCCGTACCCGCCCGAGTATCCGAAGATGCCGGGAGAACCCAGACGGGTACAGCCGAGCAGGGCCCGCAAGCAGGCGCCTCCTACAACTCCTTGATCCGGATGTCGCGGAACGAGACCACGTCCGTGGTGCCGTGCACCTGGAGCCCGATGTAGCCGGAGGCGAAGCGCCGCCCGTCCGTGCCCGGGTCGTCCGAGCGCGGGGGAGTGAACTCCTGGCCGCCGGTGTTGTCGAACTCGTTGATCAGCACGCCGTTGCGGAAGACCGAGTAGTGCTGGCCCTCCACCCGGATCTCGTAGTCGTTCCAGGTGCCCTTCTGCGTCACGCCGGCACCGGCCAGACCGACCCGGTCGAATCCGTAGACCGACCCCGTCTTGTACATGTCGCCGTCGGGCCGGTCGAGCACCTGCACCTCGTGCCCGTACTTGATGGCGACCCACTCGGGCCGGGACTCCTCCGGGTGGTCGTGGACCCACGGGAAGCGCACGAAGACGCCCGAGTTGGCGTTGCCGGTGCCGGGCGCGTCGTCACGCCACTGGAGCTTCAGCGAGAAGTCGCCGTACTTGCGCTGCGGGAACCACAGCATGCCCATGCCCGGTGTGGTGGTGCTGGAGGTGATCGTCCCGTCCGGGTTCAGCCCGAACGAACCGCCGCCCACGTGCTGCCACTTGCCCAGGGACTCCGCGCTGCCGTCGAAGAGCGCCCGGTAGCCCTCGGTCTGCCCCGGCTTGCCGATGCCCGACTGGCGGGCGGCCTTGCGGACGGCGTTGTACTCGCGCTGGTCGATCACGCCTTCCTTCAGCAGCGCGTCCAGGACGGACGTGACGTGCTTGAGGAACAGGGCGTGGGACGTCCACTCCTTCTCGTCCTCGATCAGCTCGCCGATCCGGCACCGGTTGTCGGTGACCCGGTTGCGCACCCCCGAGTCGACCGTGCCGACGAACACCGTCAGCCGCTCGTCGTACTCCGGGCAGTCGGGCGCCGGGACCCCGCCGGAGACGACCGTGAAGGTCACGGTGCGCGCCGCCGAGGTGTTGCCGGCCTTGTCGGTCGCCCGGTACGCCACGGTGTGCGCACCGGCCCGGTCCACCACCACCGGCGCCGAGTACGCCAGGTACGGCCCGCCGTCGAGCGAGTACTCGATCCGCTCGACGCCCGAACCGTGCGGGTCGGTCGCCGTGACGGTCACCCGGGCGCTGTTGACGTACGCCCCGTCGGAGTTCTTCGTGCCCTCCACGGTCACGCCCGTCACCGGCGGGGTGGTGTCCTGCGGCGGCGCGGCGACGACCGTGAACCGCACGCTCTTCTCGGCCGCCACGTTGCCCGCCTTGTCGGTGGCGCGGTAGCGGACCGTGTGCTCGCCCACCTGGTGCACCATCACGGGCGCCGTGTACGGCTGCCAGGCGCCGGAGCCGATCGCGTACTCGATCGTGTTGACCCCGGAGCCCGTGTCGGACGCGGAGACGGTGACCGTCGCCATGTCGACGTACGCCCCGCTCGCGTCGCGTTCACCGCTCACCGTCGCCGAGGTCTCCGGCGCGGTGATGTCGTCCGACTGCGGTGCCACGACCGTGAACGCGGCGCTCTTCTCGGCGGAGACGTTGCCCGCCTTGTCGAACGCCCGGTAGCGGACCGTGTGATCACCGACCTGGTCGACCACGACCGGCGTGGTGTACGGCTGCCAGGCGCCCGTGGTACCGAGCGCGTACTCGATCCGGTCGACACCGGAGCCGCCCTCGTCGGTGGCGTGCAGCGCCACGCTCGCGGAGCCGACGTACTGGCCCTGCGTGTTCTGCGTGCCGCTGACGTGCGCCGACGCCTCGGGCGCCGTGGTGTCCTCGCCCGTGCCCTCGGTCACCGTGAGGATGCCCTGCATCTGGCCGTGGCCCGGGATGGTGCAGTGGTAGAAGTACCGGCCGGGCGTGAGCGTGACCTGGGCGGTGTGCTTGCCGCCCTGGGCGTCGTTCGGGTTGGCCAGGATGTTGAGCTGCACATCGCTGTTGAACTCGGGATCGCTCGTCACGAACGTCAGCGTGTGCGGCATGCCCGTGGTGTTGCCGGTGGCCGTGCTGTTCTCGAAGACGATCGTGGCCTGACCGGCGACCGCCGTCTTCGGCGCCGACAGGTACTTGTCGATGTCGTTGCCGGCCGTCCAGGTGAGCACCTGTTCGGCGGCCTTCTGGCCGGGCTGCCCGGAGGCGGGCAGCGCCTGCACGCCGAGCAGCATCAGCAGGGCGGCCAGCAGAGCGGCCCAGACTCTTCGGTGCTGTAGATGCCGTGTCACTCGGTCCCCCTCGCCAGCTGACCGGCGGCCGGGGTCGGCCCGCCGCCCTTGTAGACGACCCGCCACAGGGCCGACTTGGAGTCCGAGGTGAAGAAGCCACGCCCGTAGTCGAGGACGTACAGCGCGCCGTCCGGACCGAACTTCCAGTCCATCAGGTTCTTGATGCCGTCGTTGCCGATCGGCACGATCTTCTTCAGCGACTCCGCGTGCACCGGCAGACCGCCGTCTCCTAGCGTCTTCGGGTCCATGAGCACCGCGTGGCGCGGCTGGTCGGCGTCGTAGAAGTCACCGACGAACCACTTGCCGTCCCAGTAGGCCGGCCACTTGACGGTGCTGTCGGCCGCGACCGCGTCGGACCGGTACACCGGCCCGTTCATGGCCGCCTGCCCGCCGCCCTTGAGCCACGGCAGCTTGTAGGTGGCCTCCTCCGGCTTGTAGGAGGGGACGCCGTTCGTGTCCCGCGGGTAGTCCGGCGCGCCGCCCTGCGGCGAGTACCAGATGTTGTTGCCGGTCACCGGCGGCAGGTTGACCAGTCCGTCGTTGTTCGGCGACTCGTTCTTCGGGTGGTCGCAGTCGTACCAGCCCAGCGGCTTGGACGGGTCCGGCAGATTGCGGTCGCGGTAGGGCTGCTTGTTGCCCATGCAGTACGGCCAGCCGCGGTTGCCGGCCTTGGTGATGGCGGCGAACGTGTCGTACTTGGCCGGACCCCAAGTCGTCGAGGGCGCGCTCGCGTCCGGTCCGACCCAGCCCGCGTACAGCACGTCGGTCGACTTGTCGACGAAGATGCGCGCCGGGTTGCGCACGCCCATCACATAGATCTCGCCGCGCGTCTTGCCGCCGCCCTCGTCGGTCTCCTTCCCGGTGAACAGGTTGCCCTCGGGCAGCGTGTAGGTGCCGTCCGGCTCCGGGTGGATGCGCAGGATCTTGCCGTTGAGGTTGTTGGTGTTGCCGGCGGTGCGGCGCGCGTCCGCGAACGAGACGCCCTTGTAGTTCGGCTCGGGGTTGTTGCCCGAGTAGCCGCCGCTGAAGCCGCTGGAGTTGTTGTCACCCGTGGCGATGTACAGGTTGCCCTTGGAGTCCCAGGCCATCCCGCCGCCGGAGTGGCAGCAACTGTGGATCTGCACCGGCCACTTGAGCAGCACCTTCTCACTCGACAGATCCAGCTTGTTGGTGGCCTGGTCGAGCGTGAACCGGGAGACCCGCCGCTCCGCCATGCGCGTCTCGCGGTTGATCCGCTCGTGCGGCGTGTAGTGCAGGTACACCCAGCCGTTCCGCGTGAACTGCGGGTCCAGCTCGATGCCGAGCAGCCCCTCCTCGACCTTGACCAGCTCGTCGCCGCCGCCCTTGTTGCCGAAGACGGTCAGCGCGCCGGCGAGGGTGACCTGCTTGGTCCTCGGGTCGTAGACGTGGATCTCGCCCTTGCCCTTGCCGATGTCGGGGTTGTTCCAGTCGGTGATCACCGGCTGCGAGGAGTCGGCACCGCCCCGGCCGATGTAGAAGACGCGGCCGTCGGGTGCGGTGACCAGTCCGTGCGGCTCGCCGATCTGGTCGTTCCGCCCCGGCTGGTTGGGCTTGGTCAGCCGCTCCGCCGCGTAGTTGGCGTTGATGGTCGCCTTGCAGTCGGCCTGCTCCAGCCGGGTCGTCCACATCAGAGCGCCGCGCAGATGGGCCCGGAAGTCGGTCTCGTCGTACGACGACACCGTGCCGCCCATGCCGGTGTAGAAGGAGCGGCCGCCGTCGTAGTCCCGGCACCAGCTGACCGGGTGGTCCCAGCCGCCCGCGCCCGTGCCCGGCTGGTACGTCGACTCCCGCACCCGGGCCACCGTGTGGACGTCGCCCGACGGGTTCTTCACCCAGTTCAGCCACTTGTCCGGGCGTTTCCACTGCACCGGCAGGTCCTTGGTCGCCGGGTGCCGGCGGTCACCGACCTCCACGGTCGCCCGCTGCACCGCCGCCGGGCTCGACGCGGCGGGGCGGGCGCCGACCAGACCGGTGAACCAGTCCGAGTACGGCTCCGCGCGCGCCGCGTCATGGATGCCGAGGAACCCGCCGCCGGCCTCCATGTACGCCTCCAGGCCCGCCTCCTGCTCCGGGTCCAGGACGTCGCCCCCGCCGGTCAGGAACACGATCGCGTTGAAGCGGCCGAGCCTCGTGTCGTCGGTGAACACCGAGGCGTCGCCGGTCGCCTGGACCTTGAAGCGGCGGTTCGCGGGGCCGGTCAGCCCGATGTCCTCGATGGCCTCGATCGCGGCGTTCACGACCGGGGACTCCTCCCCGGCCGCGGAACCGTGGAAGACCAGCACCCGTACGTTCGCGCCGCCCGGCGGCGACTTGATCGACATCGTTGTCAGGGGTGGTTCCGGATACGGACGAGCACTCGCGGCGGGCCCCGTCAGCAGCCCCGCGGTCACGACACCGGCGGCCACCGAGGCCGCCCAGACGCGTCTTCTCCTGCTCAGCCCTCTGCTCAGCCCTCGTAAGTGCATGGGCACCTCCTCGGTCACGGCAACACCGCCAAGGAAGCTAAACCCCTTTGCTCATCCCGCCAATACCTATGACCGGGATGGCACCAACTTTGTCTTGAGTGTGGATAAACGGGAGTGCGGCCGGTACCGTCTCACAGGTTCATCACAGGTACGCCTCCGTAAAAGCCTTACCAGGGTGGGGAGTTCCGCATGGACAGACGCAGCTTCAACCGGCGCGTGCTGCTGGGCGGCGCGGCCGTCGCGACATCGTTGTCCGTGGCACCGGAGGCCATCAGCGCCGACGGACCGGCGAAGACGGCACCCGCCGGAGGCGAGGTGAAACGCATCAAGCTGTACGCCGAGAAGCTGGCGGACGGTCAGATGGGCTACGGCCTGGAGAAGGGCAAGGCCACCGTCCCCGGCCCGCTGATCGAGCTCAACGAGGGCGACACCCTGCACATCGAGTTCGAGAACACCATGGACGTGCCGGTGAGTCTGCACGTGCACGGCCTGGACTACGAGATCACCAGCGACGGCACGAAACTGAACCGCAGTCACGTCGAGCCGGGCGCCATCCGCACCTACACCTGGCGCACCCATGCCCCCGGCCGCCGCAAGGACG
This sequence comes from Streptomyces sp. NPDC006140, assembly GCF_040628815.1. Classification (NCBI taxonomy): domain Bacteria; kingdom Bacillati; phylum Actinomycetota; class Actinomycetes; order Kitasatosporales; family Streptomycetaceae; genus Streptomyces; species Streptomyces sp. NPDC006140. The sequence goes on from NZ_JBEXTS010000003.1 coordinate 356,115, forward strand.
GCACCTGGCGGGCGGGCAGCGCCGGTTACTGGCACTACCACGACCACGTCGTCGGCACCGACCACGGCACCCAGGGGCTGCAGAAGGGCCTCTTCGGGCCGGTCATCGTCCGCCGCAAGGGAGACGTCCTGCCCGACCGCACGCACACGGTCGTCTTCAACGACATGCTCATCAACAACAGGCCGCCGCACTCCGGGCCGAACTTCGAGGCCACGGTGGGCGACCGGGTCGAATTCATCGTGATCACGCACGGCGAGTTCTACCACACGTTCCACATGCACGGTCATCGCTGGGCGGACAACCGCACCGGCATGCTGACCGGCCCCGACGACCCCAGCCAGATCATCGACAACAAGATCACCGGCCCGGCCGACTCCTTCGGCTTCCAGGTGATCGCGGGGGAGGGGGTCGGGGCCGGCGCCTGGATGTACCACTGCCATGTGCAGAGCCACTCCGACATGGGGATGGTGGGGCTGTTCCTGGTGAAGAAGCCGGACGGCACGATCCCCGGCTACGACCCGCACGAGCACGGAGAGCACGGAGAGCACGGGCAGCACACGGAGCATCGGGAGGGGCACGAGCACTGACGGACACCTGAGCCGGGCCGCTCTCCGAGGCGTGCGGAGAGCGCTCTCACGTGTGCCCGGACCCGGGGCTATCCTGATCCGCAGCCGCAGGTGAGGAGCCCCGAAGTGACCGACACAGCGCCGCGTCCCACCCTGGAGGCCGTGGCCGCCCGGGCCGGTGTCTCGCGGGCCACGGTGTCCCGTGTGGTCAACGGCGGGGACGGTGTGCGGGACATCCTCGTGGAGCGGGTCCGCAAGGCCGTCGACGAACTCGGGTACGTGCCCAACCAGGCCGCCCGCTCCCTGGTGACCCGGCGGCACGACGCGGTCGCGGTGGTCGTCGCCGAGCCGGAGACGCGCGTGTTCGCCGACCCGTTCTTCGCGCTCCAGCTGCGCGGCATCAGCAAGGAGCTGACGGCCTACGACAACCAGCTCGTCCTGCTGCTCACGGAAGGCCGGGACGATCACGCCCGGGTCGGCCGGTACCTCGCCGGCGGACACGTCGACGGGGCCCTCGTGTTCTCCCTGCACCTCGACGACCCGCTGCCGGAGCTGATCCAGCGGGCCGGTGTCCCGACCGTGTTCGGCGGGCGGCCCGGCTGGAACGGCGACCGGCGCGGTGTGGTGTACGTCGACAGCGACAACCGGGGCGGTGCCCGCGACGCCGTCCGCCACCTGGCCGGCCTCGGCCGCACCCGCATCGCGCACATCACCGGCGCGCTCGACCAGACCTCGGCGGTGGACCGGCTCGACGGCTACCGGGACGTCATGGTGGACGCCGACCCGCGGCTGATCGTCGAGGCCGACTTCACCCCGGCCGGAGGGGAGCGCGCGATGCGTGAACTCCTCGACCGCTGCCCGGACGTGGACGCGGTGTTCGCCGCCAACGACCTCACGGCCTCGGGAGCCCTGCGCGTCCTGCGGGAAGCCGGGCGGCGGGTGCCCGACGACGTGGCCGTGATCGGCTTCGACGACATGCGGCCCGTCGCGGAACAGACCGACCCGCCGCTCACCACGGTCCGCCAGGACATCGAGGAGATGGGCCGCCTGATGGCCCGCCTCCTCCTGCGCGGCCTCGACCGCGCCACCCCCCGCGAGGGCGTCGCCGGCACCCCGTCCAGCGTGGTCCTGCCGACGACACTGGTGCGGCGGGCGTCCGCGTAGAGCGCCGGATTCGCGGAAACCAGGACGGCGGCTCTAGCCGGGTTGCGGCTCGCTGCGGATCACCGCGAAGCGCGCCCCGTACGGGTCGGCGAGCTTGGCGACGCGGCCGACTCCGGGGACGTCACTCGCGGGCATGCGGACCGTGCCGCCCAGCTCCTGCGCCCGGGCGACGGTGGCGTCCGTGTCGCCGACCTCGAAGTACGGCAGCCAGTAAGCCTCCTGCTCGCCCGGGTCGTCGGCCAGCGGCACCACACCACCGAACATGGCGTCCTCGCCCTCCCCGGCCGGGTTGAACGTCGTGTACGTACCCCCGGGGAAGTCGACGCCGGCCGTCTCCAGACCGAGCACGGAGTGGTAGAAGGCGGCCGCGGCCGGGACGTCCGCCGTGTACAGCTCGACCCAGCACAGCGAGCCGGGTTCCTGGACGACCTCCAGGCCCCTGTTCCGGCCCGGCTGCCACAGGCCGAAGGGCACCCCGGCCTGGTCGGCGAGGAGCGCCATGCGGCCCAGGTCCTGGACGTCCATGGGCTGCAGCAGCACCGCGCCGCGGGCCTGCTCGGCCGCCCGCGCCGTGGCGTCCGCGTCCGGGGCCTGGAAGTACACCGTCCAGGACGGCGGGCCCTGCTCCGGTGTGGTCTGCATGCCCCCGGCGGCGGTCCGGCCGCCGAGCTGAAAGAGGCCGTACCCCCCGACCTCGGGCCCGCCCGGCTGGAACCGCCAGCCGAACAGGCCGCCGTAGAAGGCGGCGGCGCCGTCGATGTCGGGTGCGCCGAGATCGATCCAGTTCGGAGCACCGGTGACAAAACGGGTGGTGAGCATCGTCGCCCTCCTCGCACAGGGTCCCGTCGTCTGTGCTGCGAGTCTCGCACCGCCCACTGACAACCGCCGCCGGAGCGCCGGGCCGCCGGACGCGTTTCACTCGTTCCCGCGCGCCGCCGTGCGCCGGCCCGTCCGGCAGGCCACCATCGAGGCCGGCCCGCGGCCCGTGAACGCGTGTTGATCCCGCGTTGATCGAACGTTTCGCGCCGTCCGGAACGCTTCCGGACATGCCCATCGACACCATCACCTCCCCCGAACTCGCCTGGCAGCAGGAGGCGCTGTGCGCGCAGACCGGGGCGGAGTTCTTCTTCCCCGAGCCCGGCAGCTCGGTGCGGGAGGCGAAGCGGATCTGCGGTCTGTGCCCCATCCGGCCGGCCTGCCTCGAGTACGCGCTGAGCAACGACGAGCGCTTCGGCGTCTGGGGCGGCCTGTCGGAGAAGGAGCGTCTGGAACTGCGGCGCACGTCGCACTAGCCGCACGGACGCCTGCCGCCCGGCGGCAGGGGTTCTGACCGGAGGGGCGCCCCGGGACGCCGTGAGGCCCCGACCGCTCGTGCCGGTCGGGGCCTCGGGGCCGTACGTGGCGGGTCGCCGTCAGGCGCCGGCGCGGGCCGCCATGCGGGCCTTGCGGGCGGCCAGCTTCTCGTCGAACTTCGACGCCTCGGAGTCCAGGCCGTCCATGTACAGGCCGAGCTCCTCCTGCGCCTTGCGGCCCTCGGGGCCCAGGCCGTCGATCTCCATGATCTTCAGGAAGCGCAGCACGGGCTGGAGCACGTCGTCGTGGTGGATGCGCAGGTTGTAGACCTCGCCGATCGCCATCTGCGCGGCGGCCCGCTCGAAGCCGGGGATGCCGTGGCCGGGCATCCGGAAGTTCACGACCACGTCCCGCACGGCCTGCATGGTCAGGTCGGGGGCGAGGTCGAACGCGGCCTTGAGCAGGTTCCGGTAGAAGACCATGTGCAGGTTCTCGTCGGTGGCGATCCGGGCCAGCATGCGGTCGCAGACCGGGTCGCCGGACTGGTGGCCGGTGTTGCGGTGCGAGATGCGGGTGGCCAGCTCCTGGAACGCCACGTAGGCGATCGAGTGCAGCATCGAGTGGCGGTTGTCCGACTCGAAGCCCTCGCTCATGTGGGACATCCGGAACTCCTCCAGCTTGTCCGGGTCCACCGCGCGCGAGGTGAGCAGGTAGTCGCGCATCACGATGCCATGCCGGCCCTCCTCCGCGGTCCAGCGGTGCACCCAGGTGCCCCAGGCGCCGTCCCGGCCGAACAGGGAGGCGATCTCGTGGTGGTAGCTGGGCAGGTTGTCCTCGGTCAGCAGGTTGACGACGAGCGCGATGCGGCCGATCTCGGTGACCTTGGACTGCTCCTTCTCCCAGGCCTCGCCGTCCTCGAAGAGGCCGGGGAAGTTGCGCCCGTCGCTCCACGGCACGTACTCGTGCGGCATCCAGTCCTTGGCGACCTTCAGATGCCGGTTGAGCTCCTTCTCGACCACTTCCTCCAGTGCGTACAGCAGCTGAGCGTCGGTCCAGGCGCCGGCGGGGCTGCCGAGGTGGGGAGTGGTGATCGTCATGGACTCTCCAGGGGGACATGCGTACGAGCGGTATGCGGAAACCTACGGCATCGTAGGCTACGTTTCCGTAGGTTACGAGGCCGTAGGTTAAGGACGCTGTAAAGGTCCCTGATCAGCGGTGTCGTCCGCACGTGAGCCATGTCCTCCGGATGTGCAGGTCGGCGGCCGGACGCGCGGCCCGCTCAGCCGCTCAGACGTACAGCTCCCGCAGCCGCACCGAGAGACATGTCACACACCCTTCGAGCTTCTCGAACTCGCTGATGTCCACGACGACCGGTTCGTACCCGAGGTCGGAGAAGAGTTCCGCGGTCTTCGGCGCGCTCGCCGCCATCAGCAGCTTGTCGCCGCCCAGCAGCACCACGTGCGCCCCCGACTCCTCGGGCACCGGCAGGAAACGCGCGAACAGCGACGGCGCGTCCATCTTCGGGATGTGCCCGATGACCGTCCCGTCGGGCAGGGCCGTGACCGCCGTCTTCAGGTGCAGCACCTTGCTCACGGGCACGGCGACGACCCGCGCGCCCAGGGGCTCGAACGCGGCCCGCAGCTGCTGCACGCCGGCGGCGTTGGTACGGCCGCCGCGGCCCACGTACACGGTGTCGCCGACCTTCAGGACATCGCCGCCGTCCAGCGTGCCCGGCTCCCATATCCAGTTCACCGAGCAGCCCAGGCCGGCCACGGCCTCCTCGACCCCGGCGGTCTCCGCGCGCCGCGACTCGGCGCCCGGGCGGGCGATCAGCGCCACGTTCCTGTACATCACGACCGTGTCCTCGACGAACACCGAGTCCGGGCAGTCGTCGGCCGGGTCCACCTCGGTGGTCTCCCAGCCGTGCGTGCGCAGCGCCTGCACGTACGCCTCCCACTGCTCGACCGCGAGGTCGGCGTCGACCCTCTCCCGCTCGATGTGGGTCACCAGCCCTTCGGCGAGTCGCGGGCTGGGGCGGCGGACGAGGGCCTTCTTGCTGGGCACGAGCTGACTCCGTATCGGATGGGACGTGTCTGGACGGCACCGACGGAGCTTCCGGGATCGACCGGAGCGCATCGGGCGTCGGCCGACCATCATGCAGGGCGAACGGGGGAGAGGACACCCCCGGGGGAGGGGCCGGGGCGCCCGGCACCGCACCGGACGGCGCCTCGACGGGTCAACGCCCCCGCCCCCGGCATCCCGTCGGAGTACCCGATCAACAGTCATGCGGATCATTCACCTCGCCGGAGCCGTGTCGATCTTCCGACGGGTCGTTAGTCGTAGTGCTCCGGCCGTCACGGCCGGAAAACGATCCAGCGGAAGGAAACCGACACAGATGTACGGCACGCGGCGCATGGCGGTAGTGGCCTCGATCGTGGGGATGCTGATGGCCGTCCCCGCCGGCATGGCCACGGCCCATGCCGGTGACGGCGACGCGGGAGCGGGCGGAGTGCTCTCCAACCTCTCCGGCAGGAACTCCTCCGGACACGCCAACCTCTGCGGAACCGGCAAGGTGGCGCTCTTCAAGGAGCGCACCTGTGTGACCGAGGACGACGGCAAGGGCGGCGGCGACCAGGCGGGCCCCAGCGGCGGTGTCCTGTCCAACCTGCTCTTCGCCCGGAACGCCTCGGGCCACAGCAACAACTGCGGCAACGAGACGGTGGCGGTGTTCAGCAAGACCACCTGCGTCACCGCGGACCGTTCCGGCCACTGAGCAGCCGCAGCGGCGGAGAGAGAGGGGCCCCGGTGCCGTCGACTTCCTTGTGTGTGGGCGTGGTCGCGCCGTTGACGGGCCGGCTGGCCCCCCTCGGGTCACCGTTGTCGTACGTCCTGCGCAGGCTCGCACCCCGGCTGGCGCACGTCCGCAACGGCGGCCGCCGCTACGACGTCACCGTCGCCGTGCGCGACAGCCGCTCGGACCCGGACGCGGCCCGGCGGGCCGTACGGGACCTGGCCGGGACGGACGGCGCGCACCTGGTGCTCACCATGGCGGGAACCCGGGTCCTGCCCGCCGTCGCGGACGCCTGCGAGGAGGCCGGGGTCCCCTGCGTGTCGACCACGTTCCCCTGGCAGGCGTACGTCCACACCCGCGGAGCCCGGCCCGGGCACCGTTTCCGCTGGACGTACCACTTCGCGTGGGGGCTGGACGACATCGCCGCCGTCTTCGCCGACCTGTGGGAACGCGTCGGCGGCGCAGGCACCGTCGGATGCCTGTGGAACGACGACCTGCAGGGGGAACTGCTGCGCCACGACCGGTACGGCTTCGCCCCGGTGACGTCCCCACGCGGGCACACCCTGGCCGACCTCGGCGCCTACCGGGAACCGGCCGACGGCTTCACCGCGCAGGTCGACCGGCTGCGCGAGCACGGCGCCGACCGCGTCACCAGCGCCGCCACCGCCACCGACCTCGCCCTCTTCCACCGCCAGGCCCGCGCGGCGGGGGTGCGGCCGCGGCTGATCACCTGCTCGCGCTGGCTGACCTACCCGCACACCCACACCACTCCCGCCGCCGATGTCCACGGCGAGCTCGCCGACGCCCGCGTGGCCACCCTCGTCTACTGGAGCCCCGACCACCCGTACCGCTCCGGCCTGGACGGCACCACGTGCGCCGAACTCGCCCACGCCTACCAGCAGGACACCGGAGCCGCCTGGCTCCAGCCCCTCGGCCTCGCCCACGCCCTGCTGGAGACCGCCCACCACGCCCTCACGGTGGCGGACGACCCCACCGACCGGGCCTCCGTCGCGCAGGCCCTCTCCGGCGCCGCCCTCGACACCATCGCCGGCCGCCTCGACTGGACACGGGGGCCGACCCCCAACATCGCCCTCCTCCCTCTGGTCGGCGGGCAGTGGCACCCTGATCCGCACGGTCCCCGCCTCGCCGTCGTCAGCAACAGCGCTCACCCGGGCGTACGGCTCACCGGGGAACTCACCCCGGCACGCTGACGTCCGCCCGGACCGCCCGCCGCAGGTGCTCCCCGGTGAACGACCCCCGCGTTTGGAGGAGTTGTCGCGGCGTGCCTTCGAAGACGACCTCGCCGCCGTCCCTGCCGCCGTCCGGGCCGAGGTCGATCACCCAGTCGGCCCGGGCGACGACGTCCAGGTTGTGTTCGACGACGAGGACCGTGTTGCCCGCGTCCACCAGCCGGTCCAGCAGGTCGACGAGTCCCGCCACGTCCGCCATGTGCAGGCCCGTCGTCGGTTCGTCGAGGACGTAGACCGCGCCCGTGCGGTGCAGTCGGGTGGCCAGCTTGATGCGCTGCCGCTCACCGCCGGAGAGCGTGGACAGAGGCTGACCGAGCGTCAGATAGGTCAGCCCGACGTCCCGCAGGGCGCGCAGCCGGCGCCCTACGCCCGAGTCGTCGAAGAAGCCGAGCGCCTGGTCGGCCGTCATCTCCAGGACGTCGGCGATGGACCGGCCCCGGACGGTGAGCCGCAGCACCTCCTCCTTGAAGCGCCGCCCCTCGCAGTCGTGGCAGGTGGTCGTCACCGGGTCCATGAAGGCGAGGTCGGTGTAGATGATGCCCCGGCCCTCGCACGTGCCGCAGGCGCCGCCGGAGTTGAAGCTGAACAGGCCCGCCTCGGCGCCGGTCTCGCGGGCGAAGACCTTCCGTACCGTGTCCATGATCCCCAGGTAGGTCGCCGGGGTGGACCGGCCCGAGATCCCGATCGACGACTGGTCCACGACCACGGCCTCCTCATGGGCAGCGGTGAACTCCCCGACCAGGGTGCTCTTCCCCGACCCGGCGACCCCGGTGACCGCCGTGAGCACACCGGTCGGGAACCGCACGGTCACGTTGCGCAGGTTGTGCCGGTCGGCGCCCTTCACCCACAGCTCGCCGGTGGCCCGCCGCACCTCCTCCTTGACCGCCGTACGCCGGCGCAGACAGCGACCGGTGAGCGTGTCCGACGCGGCCAGTTCCTCCGGCGTCCCCTCGAACACCACCGTGCCGCCCCCGGTTCCGGCGCCCGGCCCCATGTCGACGACGTGGTCGGCCAGCGCGATGACGTCCGGGTCGTGCTCGACGACCAGCACGGTGTTGCCCTTGTCGCGCAGCCGCAGCAGCAGATCGCCGAGCCGGCCCACGTCGCGCGGGTGCAGCCCGACGCTCGGCTCGTCGAAGATGTACGTCATGCCGGTCAGGCTGGAGCCCAGGTGCCGCACGGTCTTCAGCCGCTGACCCTCCCCGCCGCTGAGCGTGGCCGTCTCCCGGTCCAGGCTCAGATAGCCGAGGCCGATCGCCTCGATGCGCTCCAGCGCCGCCACGGCCGCCCCGGCGATCGGCCCGGCCACCGGGTCGTCGATCCCCTTCAGCACGGCGATCAGGTCCGTGACCTGCATGCGCGTGCAGTCGGCGATCGACCGGCCGTCGATCCGGGTGGCGAGCGCCGCCGCGTTGAGCCGTGCTCCCCGGCAGGCCGGGCAGACGCCCTCCGTCAGGAACTCCCGGACCAGGTCGCGGGTCTTCTGGCTCATGGCCGACAGGTCCCGCTTCAGGTACAGCCGCTCGAAGCGGTCGGCGAGACCCTCGTAATCCGTGGTCCAGGTGCCGCCGCTGCCGTTGACGGTGACCTTGCTGCCGGGCCGCCCGCGCATCAGGAACTCCCGCTCGGCGGCGGTGAACCGCCCCACCGGCTTGTCCGGGTCGAGGTCGGAGCTGTTGGTGTACGCCTGGCCCTGCCAGGTCCCTGCGGCGAACGGCGGGAAGCGGACCGCCCCGTCGGCGAGCGAGCGGTCCGGGTCCAGGATGCGGTCCCAGTCGGGCCGTACCGTCCGGCCCAGTCCGTCGCACTCGGGGCACATGCCCGACGGGTCGTTGAACGAGTACGCCGTGGCCGGCCCGGCGCTCGGTGTGCCGTGCCGGGAGAACAGGACGCGGATCACCGAGTAGACGTCCGTCATGGTGCCGACCGTCGACCGGGAGTGGCCGCCGACCGGCCGCTGGTCGACGACGATCGCGGGCGTGAGGTCCTCCAGGGCGTCCGCGTGCGGCCGCTCGAACTTGGGCAGCCGGTTGCGGACGAACCACGGATACGTCTCGTTCAGCTGGCGCTGCGACTCCACCGCGATCGTGTCGAAGACGACCGACGACTTCCCCGACCCCGAAACGCCGGTGAACACGGTCAGCCGGCCTTTCGGGATGCGGAGGGTGACGTCCTTGAGGTTGTTCTCGCGGGCTCCGGTCAGAGTGATGAATGCGGGCATGCACCCGACGCTAGGCGGGAAACCCGACAGCTTCTGACGTGATTTCCTTCAGTTCTCCCTCCTCCAGCAGCAGCCAGCGCGTGATCCCGACCGACTCCAGGAACGGCAGGTCGTGACTGGCCACGATCAGCGACCCCTCGTAGGACTCCAGGGCCGTGGTCAGCTGCCGCACGCTCGCCATGTCGAGGTTGTTGGTCGGCTCGTCCAGCATGAGCAGCTGCGGCGCGGGCTCGGCCAGCATCAGCGCGGCCAGGGCCGCCCGGAAGCGTTCGCCGCCGGAGAGCGTCGACGCCTGCTGGTCGGCCCGGCCGCCCCGGAACAGGAAGCGGGCCAGCCGCGCCCGGATCCGGTTGTTGGTGGCGCCCGGCGCGAACCGGGCCACGTTCTCGGCGACCGTCCGCTCCCCGTCCAGGACGTCGAGCCGCTGCGGCAGGAACCGCAGCGGGACGTGCGCCGTCACCTCGCCCGACTCCGGCGGCAGCTCCCCGGCGATCGTGCGCAGCAGCGTGGTCTTGCCCGCGCCGTTGCGCCCGATCAGCGCGACCCGCTCGGGGCCGCGCAGCTCGAGCCCGCCCTTGATCCGGGCGCCGTACCGGAGCCCGAGATCCTGGAGCGTGAGGACGGTACGCCCCGGCGGGACGGCCGTGAACGGCAGGTCGACGCGGATCTCGTCGTCGTCCCGTACGGCCTCCGCCGCCTCGTCGAGCCGCTCCCGGGCCTCGGCGAGCTTCTCCTCGTGCATGATCCGGTGCTTGCCCGCCGAGACCTGGGCCGCGCGGCTCCTGAGCTTCATGACGGCCCGGGGTTCGCGCTTGGTGTCGTACATCTTCTGCGCGTACCGCCTGCGGCGCGCCAACTTCACCTGTGCGTCGGTCAGTTCGCGCTTCTGCCGGCGGAAGTCGGCCTCGGCGACGCGGACCATGCGCTCGGCCGCCTCCTGCTCGGTCTCCAGGGCCTCCTCGTACGCGGAGTAGTTGCCGCCGTACCAGGTGATCCCGCCGGAGCGCAGGTCGGCGATCTGGTCGACGAGGTCCAGCAGTTCCCGGTCGTGGCTGACGACGACCAGCACGCCCGGCCAGGACTGGACGGCCGCGTACAGCCGCCTGCGGGCGTACAGGTCGAGGTTGTTGGTCGGCTCGTCCAGCAGCAGTACGTCGGGCCGGCGCAGCAGCAGCGCGGCCAGGCGCAGCAGGACCGACTCGCCGCCCGAGACCTCGCCGATGGTGCGGTCCAACTCGATGTGCCCGAGGCCGAGTTCGCCGAGGGTGGCCAGGGCGCGTTCCTCGACGTCCCAGTCGTCGCCGACGGTCTCGAAGCGCGCCTCGGAGACGTCGCCCGCCTCGATGGCGTGCAGCGCCGCCCGCTTGTCGGCGATGCCGAGCGCCTCGTCGACGCGGAGGGTGGTGTCGAGGGTGACGTTCTGCGGGAGGTATCCGACCTCGCCGGCCACACGGACAGTGCCGTCGGCCGGGGCGAGTTCACCGGCGATCAGCTTCAACAGGGTCGATTTACCGGACCCGTTGACGCCGACCAGGCCGGTCCGGCCGGGGCCGAACGCGACGTCCAGGTCCTCGAAGACGGGGGAGCCGTCGGGCCAGGTGAACGACAGGGAGGTGACAGTGATGGATGTAGCCATGGGGGCCTCACTCGCGGTTGCTCGAAGCGGTCGGGGGCAAACGCGTTTCGAGACACCTGCGACCAGGACGGAGAGGCTCCACGGGCATGAGAAAAGCCCTGTACCGGAGGACGGCTCGATCGCCGAGGTCGCACGCGGCGCACACACCGGACCGGTGTGAGGCGGTGTCTCAGGACCTCAGACGAGCAACGTCCTTCTCCAATCGGCGGCAACAGGACCGCTGTACACCGTAGGAGCGGGCCTGGAGCCTGTCAACGGATTAACGTGAAGCCCGATCTCCCCGCCCCGAGGAGGCCCCGTGCCCCACGGCCCGCTCTCGCTGCCGGCCCGGCTCTGCCTGCTGGCCTGGGACGCCGCGCGGCCGACGGCCACCGCCCGGCCGACGGCCACCGCCCGGCTGTCCGATCTGGTGCGGGCCGGTGCCCTCACCGAACTGGCCCAGCGCGGCCTGCTCACCGACGAGGACGGCATCGCCACGCCGGTCGACCTGGACGCGGTCGCGGGTGACGCGGTCCTCGACGGGCTGCTGGAGCTGGTCCGCGAGTCGTGTCCGCACCCCTGGCGGACCTGGGTGACGCTGCGGGCGCGGGTCACCCTCGACGCCGTGCGCGAGCAACTGGTGGCCGAGGGGTGGCTGCGGGCGGAGAAGAAGCGGGTCCTCGGCGTGTTCCCGTCCGTGGAGTACGCACTGGAGCGCGTCGCCGTCGTGGACGCGCTGCGGGAGGAGACGCGGCAGGTCCTCCTGGGACCGTCACCGGTCGCCGGGGTCTCCGAGCGGGACGCCGCGGTGGCCGCCCTCGCCGCCGCGGCGGACCTCCTCGGCCAGGACCTCGCCGCCCGCGAGCAGCGCGTCGAGGAGCTGACCGAGCGGGCGGGGGCGGCGTCACCCGGCCTGGCGAAGATCGTGCGCGAGGTGCGCGCGGCGGTGTCCGCGGCGATGGCGGCATCCGCGTCGCCCTGACCCCGGCCCCGCCCCGGGAGCGGTCAGCTCAGCACGCGTCGCGCATCAGCTCGGCGAGGTCGTGGTCCAGATCCAGCTGGAGGTGCTCCAGGCCGACCGGCACGAGTTCGCTCGTGGCCTCCAGGAACCGGCGCACCTCGCTGGAGCGGACGTGCACCACGGCGGTGCCCTCCGGGGCGTGGAACTCCAGCACCGTACGGTCGTACCCGTACGGCCGCACCCGCACGTCGCCATGACCGTCGGGGGCCTTCAGACCCGCGACGAGCAGCTCGCGGGAGAAGGTCCAGCAGACCTCGACGCCCTCCAGCGTGGCCGGGGCGGGGAAGGTCATGCGGACGGCGAACGGGTCACGCCGGTCGTAGTGCAGCGTCGCGGGAATGCTCGGCATACGCGGCGCGGCGGCGACGAGGCGGGCCTCCACGGGCTGCTCGATGACGATGGACAACGCCTTGCTCCCTTGTGACGGCGACGGACACTTCCGGGCGGATGAGGCCGGGCAATGGAAGAGACGACGGAATCAGCCAATCCGTGCACACGAAAAGCGAGTGACCTCTGTCACCGCGTTCATGCACGGGAGTGACATGGCTCTCCTCCTGCGCCTCGCCGGGCACTTGTGGCATCCCCCGGGGCACGGTGAGGCCATCTGGACGGCACCCTCGGGGTGGGCTAGCTTCCCCGGCCATGAGGCGCTTGGGGAGCACGCGACCGACGGGACGGACACGGAGCAGGGCGACCGGAGTGGCCGCGGGCGCGGCGGCACTGGTCGCGCTCGCGGCCCTGACCGCCGTACCGGCACAGGCGCACGAGCCGGAGCGCCGGGTGCCGCACTGGCAGCTGACGGACACCGGCACCCCGGACGTACGGTTCCGCGGCCTGGCCGCCGTCAGCCGGAACACCGCCTGGGCCGCCGGGACCGGCGGCACCGTCCTGCGCACCACGGACGGCGGCACGACCTGGCGGAACGTCTCGCCCCCGGGCGCGGGGGAGGTGCAGTTCCGGGACGTCGAGGCGTTCGACGCGCGCCGGGCCGTCGTCCTGGCCATCGGCGAGGGTGAGGCGTCCCGCGTGTACCGCACCGACGACGGCGGAGCGACCTGGACGGAGACCTTCCGCAACACCGACCCGAAGGCCTTCTACGACTGCATGGCGTTCTTCGACCACCGCCACGGCCTCGCGATGAGCGACCCGGTGGACGGCAGGTTCCGCATCCTGTCGACCGGCGACGGCGGCCGCACCTGGACGGTGCTGCCGAGCGAGGGCATGCCGGCCGCGCAGGAGGGCGAGGCCGGATTCGCGGCGAGCGGCCAGTGCCTGGTGACGTCCGGGCCGAAGGACGTCTGGCTCGCCACCGGCGGGGCCGCACGCGCGCGTGTCCTGCACTCCGCCGACCGGGGACACACCTGGACGGCCGCCGACACGCCCCTCCCGGCGGGCGACCCGGCGCGCGGCGTCTTCGCGCTGGCCTTCCGCGACCGCACCCACGGTCTCGCCGTCGGCGGCGACTTCCGTCCCGACCAGCCCTCACCCCGGGCCGCCGCGCGCACCGCCGACGGCGGCCGCGCCTGGCGCCCCGTCGCCACGCCCCCGACCGCCTACCGCTCCGGCGTGGCCTGGCTCCCGCACAGCCGCACGGCCGCCCTCGCCGTCGGCCCCACCGGCACCGACCTCACCACGGACGGCGGCCGCACCTGGCGGACGGTCGACCCGGGCTCCTACGACACCGTCGACTGCACCCCGGACCACGGCTGCTGGGCCGCCGGTGAGCAGGGGCGCGTTGCCCGCCTGGAGCAGTGAGCGCGCGGTATGCCCTGATTGTTGGCAGTGTGGGTACTCGTTCACTGAAGCTGAAAGGAAGTGAGCGGTCATGCCACGCGGTTCGAGCTCCAAGCGGGAGCGCCAGTACGAGCACATCAAGAAGAGTGCGCAGGACCGGGGCGAGAGCACCGGCCGCGCCAAGGAGATCGCCTCGCGGACGGTGAACAAGGAGCGCGCCCGCTCCGGCGAGTCGAAGACGGCGAGCCGCACCTCCACGAAGGACATGTCGTCCGGCAAGCGCGGCGGGCAGCGGTCCGGGCAGGGCTCCCAGGGCCCCACCTACGACCAGCTCTACCAGGAGGCCAAGCGCAAGGGCGTCGAGGGCCGTTCCAGCATGAACAAGAGCCAGTTGCAGCGCGCACTGGGCAAGTGAGGCACACGGCCCGAGAAGGCCGGCGGGACTCCCTGACCCGCCGGCCTTCGTGCTGCCCGTAGGCTCGGGACCACCATGACGACCGTACGCATCCCCGAAGACTGGCCCGCCACCGAGGAAGAGGCCCGCGCCGTCCAGGACGAACTGCGCACCCGCCTGATCCTCGACGAACCCGGACCGCCGCCCGGCACGGGCCGTGTGACCGGGGTCGACGTCGCCTACGACGACGAACGGGACGTCGTGGCGGCGGCAGCGGTCGTGCTGGACGCGTCGAGCCTCGACGTCGTCGCCGAGGCCACGGCGGTGGGCCGGGTCTCCTTCCCCTACGTGCCCGGACTGCTCGCCTTCCGCGAACTCCCCGCCGTCCTCGCCGCGCTCGACGCCCTGCCGTGCCCGCCCGGCCTGGTCGTCTGCGACGGCTACGGCCTCGCGCATCCCCGCCGCTTCGGCCTGGCCGGCCACCTCGGCGTGCTGACCGGCCTGCCCACGATCGGCGTCGCGAAGAACCCGTTCACCTTCACCTACGACGACCCGGACACCCCGCGCGGCAGCAGCTCCCCGCTGCTCGCCGGCACCGAGGAGGTCGGCCGCGCCCTGCGCACCCGGGACGCCGTCAAGCCGGTCTTCGTCTCCGTGGGCCACCGCGTGACCCTGCCGAACGCCTGCGCCCACACCCTCGCCCTGACCCCCAGGTACCGCCTCCCGGAGACCACACGCAGGGCGGACGCACTCTGCCGGAAGGCACTGCGGGAGACCTACTCCGTCTGACCCTCCACCCGCCAGCGGCCCACCTCGCGGTACTCCGAGTCGTACACGACCGACCCGTCCCCGGGTTCGAGCGCGTAGTGACGCAGATTGCCGCCCCAGTACCTCAGAATCCGGCCCAGCTCGCCCGCCGGGTCCTTCGCCAACGCGGCGTCGTCCATGGTGACTTCCAGAAGGAACTTCATGCCTTCAATGGTTTCATTGAAGTCCTTGTTGGGACTTTCCGCGCAGCCGCCCGGCCTGGGACGCCAAAAGTCTCAAACCGGGGAGGCCCAGTGTCGCGAGCGGGCGGCGTGAGCTGAGTAGCGGCTCTGAGTACCTGTACGGATGCCCGGCCGCCGCCCCCGTCGGCAGGCTGGGGTCATGACAACGCACCGCGCACCCAAGCCCGTTGCCGGCCCGACCCAGGCGGTCGAGCGGGCCGTCACCATCGGACTGATCCTCGCCGTGCTGGCGGGACTCGGCTGGATCGCCGGGATGATCTACACCATCGCCGAGTGGCCGCTGTAGGCCACGGGGCGGCCCTCAGCGGGCCGCCGCGACGCGGAAGCGGACCCCCGCCGCCTGCAGCCGGCCGGTCAGCGCGTCGCCCATCGCCACCGCCGTGGTGACCTGACCCGCCGTCTTCGGCAGGTCGTCGAAGGCCAGGCAGAGCGCCGACTCGGCGAGCATCTTCGCCGTCTCGCCGTACCCGGGGTCGCCGCCCGAGACCTCCGTGTACACGCGCCGGCCGCCGCCCTCGCCCACGAAACGCACGGAGAACCAGCTCTTCGCCCGCTTCTCCGGGCTCGGCCCGTCGCCGGGCTTGAGACGGCCGGACAGCCACCGCCGCGCGGGCGGCACCTGCGCCGCCGCGACCAGCGCGCCGACGGCCGCGACCCCGCCCACCGCGACGGGCAGCCGCCGCACGGCCGCGTACTGCCGGTACCGGAAGTCGGGCCCGTACCGCTCCAGCGCCGCCGCCGAACGCCGCACGATCTGCGGGTCGATGGTCGGCATCGGCAGCGCCCACGCGCCGACCTCCTCGGCGAACCGCGGAGCGCCGAGCGGCGCCGACGCCCGCCGGCCCACCAGCCGCGGCTCGTGCCGCCGCCGGTCCCGTGCGGCCGCCGCCATCTCCCGCTGCCGCGCGAACTGGTTGAGGGCCGAGGCGAAGGTGCCGCCCGAGAACGCCGCGTCGGCGGTCACGAAGCCCTCGACGCTCAGCGGCACGTCCTCCGGCAGCTGCCGCACGGTGAAGTACACCCCGAGGTCGTGCGGGACCGAGTCGAACCCGGCGGCGTGCACCAGCCGCGCCCCGGTCTCCCGCGCGCGTGCGTCGTGCCGGACGTACATCAGGTCCACGAACTCGGGCTCGCCGCACAGGTCGAGGTAGTCCGTCCCGGCGTCCGCGCAGGCGGCGACCAGCGCCTCGCCGTACGTGACGTACGGGCCGACCGTCGTGGCCACCACGCGCGCGTGCTCGGCCAGGGCGCGCAGCGAGGCCGGGTCGGACACGTCCGCCCGCAGCACGCCGACCTCCGCGTCACCGGGCAGACCCTCCCGCAGCCGCCGCAGTTTCTCCTCGCTCCGGCCCGCGATCGCCCAGCGCAGCCCCTCGGGCGCGTGGGCTGCGAGGTACTCCGCGGTGAGCGCTCCGGCGAAGCTGGTGGCTCCGAAGAGCACGATGTCGTACGGACGGTCCGTCCCGTTTTGCCTGCTCATGACACCCCTCGGTCGTGCAGCCCGTGCCGCTGTCGGTGGCCGAGGCTAGCGTGAGGAGTGCGGAGCCCGACGACGAGCCCGGAGGACGACGATGGCCGTGCCCAGGAATGCCCTGAAGAAGTGGGAGAAAGTGCGCGCGTTCGCCCTGGGGTTGCCGGGCGCGGTCGAGGAGTTCCCGTGGGGCGAGTCCGTCGCGAAGGTCAACAAGAAGGTGTTCGTCTTCCTCGGTGTCCAGGACGGCAGTTACCCCTTGGGGGTGACGGTGAAGCTCACCGACGAGACGGCCCACGCGCACGCGCTGGCGTGCCCCGGCGCCGAGCCCGCCGGATACGGCCTGGGAAAGGCCGGCTGGGTGAGCATCCCCCTGGAGCAGCCGGGCGCCCCGGCCGCGGAGGTGCTCTGCGACTGGGTGGAGGAGAGCTACCGGGTGATCGCGCCGAAGCGGCTGACGGCGGAGCTGGACGCGCCCTGACTTCGTCCGGCAGATTGCTAAGCGCTTGCTCGTTCTGGTCTTGTGCCGACTGGAACGTGTTCTTAACATCGCTGGTGTTACATCAGTTGTGTCACAGCACTGGGGGCTGGATGACCACGGCAAGGACGCCACGGCACGACGGCCCTGGCGCCGACGGCCCGCTCACCGGCGTGCGCGTCGTCGAGCTGTCCGGCATCGGGCCCGGCCCGTTCGCCGCCATGCTCCTCGCCGACCTCGGCGCCGATGTCGTCCGCGTGGACCGGCCCGGCGGCCCCGGCCTCGCGATCGACCCGGCGTACGACGTCACCAACCGCAACAAGCGCTCGGTGGTCGTCGACCTCAAGTCCCCGGACGGCCCGGACCGGGTGCTCGCCCTCGCCACCCGCGCCGACATCCTGATCGAGGGCTACCGCCCCGGCGTCGCCGAGCGCCTCGGCGTCGGCCCCGAGGACTGCCGCGCCCGCAACCCGCGCCTCGTCTACGGCCGGATGACCGGCTGGGGCCAGGACGGCCCGCTGGCCCACCGCGCCGGGCACGACATCGCGTACCTCGCCCCCACCGGCGTCCTCGGCATGATCGGCCGGCCGGACGAGCCGCCGCCGGTCCCCGCCAACCTGCTCGGCGACTACGCGGGCGGCTCCCTCTACCTGGTCGTCGGCGTCCTCGCCGCCCTCCACCACGCGCGGGCGACCGGCTCCGGCCAGGTCGTCGACGCCGCCATCGTCGACGGCACCGCCCACCTCGCCGCGATGATCCACGGCATGCTCGCCGCCGGCGGCTGGCAGGACCGGCGCGGCGCCAACCTCCTGGACGGCGGCTGCCCGTACTACGGCACGTACGAGACGGCCGACGGCAGGTACATGGCCGTGGGCGCCCTCGAACCGCAGTTCTACGCGGAGTTCCTCGCCCTCCTCGGCATCGAGGACCGGGCCGGGGCCCGCAAGGACGTCACCCGCTGGGACCACCTGCGTGAAGAGGTCGCCGCCCGCTTCAAGACCCGCACGAGGGACGAGTGGACGGCCGTCTTCGACGGCTCCGACGCGTGCGTGGCGCCCGTGCTGTCGCTGCGCGAGGCCCCGCACCACCCGCACCTGGCCGCCCGCGGCACCTTCACCGACCACGGCGGCCTCACCCAGCCCGCCCCCGCCCCCCGCTTCTCCGCGACCCCGACCTCCGTCCGCAGCGGCCCGGCCCGGCCGGGCGCCGACACCGCGGACATCGCCCGGGACTGGGACGTCCCCGGGCTCCTCTCCGCGCCCCGCACCCCTCAGCGAAAGGCCTCCTCGTGAGCACCGAAGCGTACGTCTACGACGCGATCCGCACCCCGCGCGGGCGCGGCAAGGCCAATGGCGCCCTGCACGGCACCAAGCCCATCGACCTGGTCGTCGGGCTCATCCACGAGATCCGCGCCCGCTTCCCGGGCCTGGACCCGGCCGCCGTCGACGACATCGTCCTCGGCGTCGTCGGACCGGTCGGCGACCAGGGCTCCGACATCGCCCGGATCGCCGCCATCGCCGCGGGGCTGCCCGACACGGTCGCCGGCGTCCAGGAGAACCGCTTCTGTGCCTCGGGCCTGGAGGCCGTCAACCTGGCCGCCGCCAAGGTGCGTTCCGGCTGGGAGGACCTCGTCCTCGCCGGTGGCGTCGAGTCGATGTCCCGGGTGCCGATGGCCTCCGACGGCGGCGCCTGGTTCAACGACCCGATGACCAACCTCCAGGTCAACTTCGTGCCGCAGGGCATCGGCGCCGACCTCATCGCCACCATCGAGGGCTTCTCCCGCAGGGACGTCGACGAGTACGCGGCGCTCTCCCAGGAGCGGGCGGCCACGGCCTGGAAGGAGGGGCGCTTCGACAAGTCCGTCGTCCCCGTCAAGGACCGCAGCGGCCTCGTCGTCCTCGACCACGACGAGCACCTGCGCCCCGGCACCACCGCCGACTCCCTCGCCAAGCTGAAGCCGTCCTTCGCGGACATCGGCGAACTCGGCGGCTTCGACGCGGTCGCGCTCCAGCAGTACCACTGGGTGGAGAAGATCGACCACGTCCACCACGCGGGCAACTCCTCCGGCATCGTCGACGGCGCCTCGCTCGTCGCGATCGGCTCCAAGGAGGTCGGCGAGCGCTACGGCCTCACGCCCCGCGCGCGGATCGTCTCCGCCGCCGTCTCCGGCTCCGAGCCGACCATCATGCTCACCGGCCCCGCCCCCGCCACCCGCAAGGCCCTCGCCAAAGCCGGACTCACCATCGACGACATCGACCTCGTCGAGATCAACGAGGCGTTCGCGGCGGTCGTACTGCGGTTCGTGAAGGACATGGGCCTGTCCCTGGACAAGGTCAACGTCAACGGCGGCGCCATCGCGCTCGGCCACCCCCTCGGCGCCACCGGCGCGATGATCCTCGGCACCCTCGTCGACGAACTGGAGCGCCAGGACAAGCGCTACGGCCTCGCCACGCTGTGCGTCGGCGGCGGCATGGGCGTCGCCACGATCGTCGAGCGCATCTGACCCCCTCCCGACGGATCACACGGAGCACCTCCACATGAGCACTGAGTCCACCACCATCCGCTGGGAACAGGACCGCACCGGCCTCGTCACCCTGGTCATCGACGACCCGAACCAGTCCGCGAACACCATGAACCAGGCGTTCCGCGACTCCCTCGCCGCCGTCACCGACCGCCTGGAGGCCGAGAAGGACACCATCCGGGGCGTCATCATCACCTCGGCCAAGAAGACCTTCTTCGCCGGCGGTGACCTGCGCGACCTGATCCGCGTCACGCCCGAGACCGCGCAGGAGCTGTTCGACGGCGGCATGGCGATCAAACGGAACCTGCGCCGCATCGAGACCCTCGGCAAGCCCGTCGTCGCCGCCCTCAACGGCGCTGCCCTGGGCGGCGGTTACGAGATCGCCCTGGCCTGCCACCACCGCGTCGCCCTCGAGGCGCCCGGCTCCAAGATCGGCTGCCCCGAGGTCACCCTCGGCCTGCTGCCCGGAGGCGGCGGCGTCGTGCGTACCGTCCGCCTGCTCGGCATCGCCGACGCCCTGCTGAAGGTCCTCCTCCAGGGCACGCAGTACAGCCCGCGCCGCGCCCTGGAGAACGGCCTCGTCGACGAGGTGGCCGACAGCCAGGAGGACATGCTCGCCAAGGCCCGGGCGTTCATCGACGCCCACCCCGAGTCCCACCAGCCCTGGGACAAGCCGGGCTACCGCATCCCGGGCGGCACGCCGGCCAACCCCAAGTTCGCCGCGAACCTGCCCGCCTTCCCGGCCACCCTGCGCAAGCAGACGAACGGCGCCCCCTACCCGGCCCCGCGCAACATCCTCGCCGCGGCCGTCGAGGGCTCCCAGGTCGACTTCGAGACCGCCCAGGTCATCGAGGCGCGCTACTTCGTGGAACTCGCCGCCGGGCAGACGTCGAAGAACATGATCCAGGCCTTCTTCTTCGACCTCCAGGCCGTCAACTCCGGCGCGAACCGCCCCAAGGGGATCGAGTCGCGCCAGGTCCGCAAGGTCGCCGTCCTCGGCGCCGGGATGATGGGCGCGGGCATCGCCTACTCCTGCGCCCGCGCCGGCATCGACGTCGTCCTGAAGGACGTGTCCCTGGAGGCGGCCGTCAAGGGCAAGGGCTACTCCGAGAAGCTGTGCGCCAAGGCCGTCGCCAAGGGCCGGACGACGCAGGAGAAGGCGGACGCGCTGCTCGCCCGCATCACGCCCACGGCCGAGGTCCAGGACCTGGCCGGCTGCGACGCCGTCATCGAGGCCGTGTTCGAGGACACGTCCCTCAAGCACAAGGTCTTCCAGGAGATCCAGGACGTCGTGGCGCCCGACGCGCTGCTGTGCTCCAACACCTCCACCCTGCCCATCACCGCCCTCGCCGAAGGCGTCGAGCGCCAGGCCGACTTCATCGGGCTGCACTTCTTCTCGCCGGTCGACAAGATGCCGCTCGTCGAGATCATCAAGGGCGAGCGGACGGGCGAGGAGGCCCTCGCCCGCGCCTTCGACCTGGTGCGGCAGATCAACAAGACGCCGATCGTCGTCAACGACTCGCGCGGCTTCTTCACCTCCCGCGTCATCGGCCACTTCATCAACGAGGGCGTCGCCATGGTCGGCGAGGGCGTCGAGCCCGCCTCGGTCGAACAGGCCGCCGCGCAGGCCGGCTACCCGGCCAAGGTGCTGTCCCTGATGGACGAGCTGACGCTGACCCTGCCCCGCAAGATCCGGGCCGAGACGAAGCGGGCGGTGGAGGAGGCCGGCGGCACCTGGACGCCCCACCCCGCCGAGGCCGTCATCGACCGCATGGTCGACGAGTTCGGCCGCACGGGCCGCAGCGGCGGCGCCGGCTTCTACGACTACGACGAGGACGGCAGGCGCGCCGGACTCTGGCCGGGCCTGCGCGAGCACTTCACCAAGCCCGGGTACCGGATCCCGTTCCGGGACATGCAGGAACGCATGCTGTTCTCCGAGGCGCTGGACACCGTCCGGCTGCTGGAGGAGGGCGTGCTGACCTCCGTCGCCGACGCCAACATCGGCTCGATCTTCGGCATCGGCTTCCCCGGCTGGACCGGCGGCGTGCTCCAGTACATCAACGGCTACGAGGGGGGCCTGCCCGGGTTCGTGGCCCGCGCGCGGGAACTCGCCGAGCGCTACGGCGACCGGTTCACGCCGCCCGCGCTGCTGGTGGAGAAGGCGGAGAAGGGGGAGCGGTTCAGCGACTCAGCCCGCGGCTGACCCTTCCGAAGGCCCGGTCAGCCACTCGCCCAGCTCTTCCTTCAACGACCGCTGGAATGCGGTGAGGAGCGCCTGCACCACCAGCGGGTGCATGTGCGCGGACAGGGACCGCACGTCCCGGGCGTCACGCTCCGCCACCTCGCCGCGGAAGAGCTGGGAGAGTTCAC
This sequence comes from Streptomyces sp. NPDC006140, assembly GCF_040628815.1. NCBI lineage: Bacteria > Bacillati > Actinomycetota > Actinomycetes > Kitasatosporales > Streptomycetaceae > Streptomyces > Streptomyces sp. NPDC006140. The sequence continues at coordinate 378,014 of NZ_JBEXTS010000003.1, forward strand.
GGGCCGCTGCGCGCGTGTGTTCGACGAGAACCGTGCGCGCCGCGGAGATCGCCTCCTGCGAGAGCGGCACGTCCAGCAGGCCGACGCCCAGCCGGAGCAGACCGAGATCGGCCTCGTAGCCGTCCTCCACGGGCCGGACCACGCCCATCGCGACGAGCCGCTCGACGTCCTCCTCGCCGAGCGGCCGTCCGGCCCGCCGCTCCAGCTCCTCCCGCGTGACCGTCCCGACGGCATCCGGTGCCCAGGACGCCACCACGGCCCGGTGGATGGCCAGGTCGTGCGCGCTCAGGTCCGGCGGCAACTGCCGCAGATAACGCTCGATGCCCGCCAGCGTCATGCCCTGCTGCTGCAACTCCTCGATCAGGGCGAGCCGGGCCAGGTGCTCCCGCCCGTAGTGCCCCACGCGCCGGGGACCGAGCACCGGCGGGGGCAGCAGCCCCTTGGTGCCGTAGAAGCGGACCGTACGCACCGTGACACCGGCCCGGGCGGCCAGCTCGTCGATCGTGAGGGTCGGCTGCTCGGTCTCGGTCGTCATGTGCAGCAGTATCGCTGTCTCACCAGTGCTGTGAAACCTCACCGGCACCCCTGGGTGACCGTGCCGTGAACGGTGGACGGCCTCTGTGCGCATCCGAAGTGGACCTTGTGAGAAGTGACGCTCTGTGACGTGGGCCACCGTATGCGACCGGATCCGTGTGGGAAGGTGCTGCCTTGGTCTGTGCCGCGTCACAAGGGTGGTGCGGGCCAACGCACTGTACGGACCCCGGGCCCACGACGTCCGGGGCGATCCAGAGAGTGGAACCACCCGTGAGCAAGGACGCCGTGAACACGGCTGCGGCCACGCCGCGTACCGATGCGGCCCAGGTGCCCGCGGACGCGGGCGACGCCGGCTACAGCAAGGACCTCAAGGCCCGCCACGTCAACATGATCGCCATCGGCGGCGCGATCGGCACCGGACTCTTCCTGGGCGCCGGAGGCCGCCTCCACAACGCGGGCCCGGCCCTGGCGATCGCCTACCTGGTCTGCGGCATCTTCGCCTTCTTCGTGGTCAGGGCCCTCGGCGAGCTGGTGCTCTACCGCCCCTCGTCGGGTTCCTTCGTGTCGTACGCGCGCGAGTTCCTCGGTGAGAAGGGCGCCTACGTCGCCGGCTGGATGTACTTCCTGAACTGGTCGACCACCGGCATCGCCGACATCACCGCGATCGCGCTCTACACGCACTACTGGAGCATGTTCACCGACATCCCGCAGTGGGTGCTCGCGCTGGCCGCCCTCGCGGTGGTGCTGGCCGTGAACCTGATCTCGGTGAAGATCTTCGGCGAGATGGAGTTCTGGTTCGCGATCATCAAGGTCGCCACGCTCGTCGGCTTCATGCTCATCGGCATCTTCCTGCTCGCCACGCAGCACGAGGTGGGCGGCCAGACGCCCGGCGTGAGCGTGATCACGGACAACGGCGGCGTCTTCCCGCACGGCATGATGCCCGTCGTCCTCGTCATGCAGGGCGTGATCTTCGCCTATGCCGCGCTGGAGCTGGTCGGTGTCGCCGCGGGCGAGACCGCCGAGCCGGAGAAGGTCGTGCCGCGCGCGGTGAACTCGATCATGTGGCGGGTCGGCCTGTTCTACGTGGGCTCGGTCGTCCTGCTGGCCCTCCTGCTCCCCGGTTCGGTCTACTCCGCCGACGAGAGCCCCTTCGTCACGGTCCTGTCGAAGATCGGCGTCCCCGCGGCGGGCGACGTGATGAACCTGGTGGTCCTCACGGCCGCCATGTCGTCGCTGAACTCGGGCCTGTACTCCACGGGCCGGATCCTCCGCTCCATGGCGATGGCGGGCTCGGCCCCGAAGTTCACCGCCCGCATGAACCGCAGCCAGGTCCCCTACGGCGGCATCCTGCTGACCTGCGCGGTGTGCGTGCTCGGCGTCGGCCTGAACTACCTGGTGCCGGCCCAGGCCTTCGAGATCGTGCTGAACGTGGCCTCCCTCGGCATCATCAGCACCTGGGTGATCATCATGATCTGCCACCTGGTCTTCGTCCGCCGCGCCAAGGCGGGCCTGGTCGCCCGGCCCTCCTTCCGCCTGCCCGGCAGCCCGGTCGCGGAGATCACCACGATCGCCTTCCTGCTGGCCTGCCTCGGCATGATGTGGAACGACCCCGAGGTCGGCCGCAAGACGCTCCTGCTCATCCCGCTGATCGCGGTCATGCTGGTCGCGGGCTGGTTCGGCGTCCGCCGCCGGGTGTCGCAGACGGCGGACCAGGAGCTGTCACGGCTGACGAAGTAGCGGCCCGGGGCCACGGCCGGTGGCCCCACCGCGGGCTCAGTCCCCGCGGTCGAAGGCCCCGGCCAGGCAGTCGGCGAGGCGCCGCGTGATCGTGCCGTCGGGGTCCAGGCGGGGGTTGAAGATCGCCACGTCGAGGCCGACGGCCCCGCCGTCGGACAGAGCCGTGCGCAGGACGGTCTCCAGCTCCTGCCAGGTCAGGCCGTCCGGCTGCCGGTAGTCGACGGCGGGCATGAGCGCGTCGTCCAGGACGTCGACGTCGAGGTGGATCCAGTACCCGGCGCCCGCGCCGTCCCCGGTCAGCAGCCCGACCGCGCGCCGGGCCGCCTCGGTCGCGCCCAGGGCCCGGACGGTGTGCAGTTCCATCGCGTGCAGCGCCTCCGGCAGCGGCTGCATGCCGTACGCCGCGGACTCCTCCGCGTCCCGGAACCCCAGGGCGACGACGTCCTCGTCCCGCACGAGCGGGCCCCGGCCCTCCAGGTCGGCCAGCACGCGCGGCCCGCGCCCGGTGGCCAGGGCGAGTTCCATGGAGGCCACCTCCCCGGCCGGCTCCGCCGAGGGCTGGTAGAAGTCGGTGTGCCCGTCGAGGAACAGCAGACCGTGCCGGTCCCGGCGGCGCAGCGCGAGCAGGTTGCCGAGCAGCACACTGCAGTCGCCGCCGAGCACGACGGGGAACCGGCCGTCGTCGAGGACACCGCCCACGGCGTCGGCCAGGGCGGCGGAGTAGGCGGCGATACCGCCCGGGTTGAGGACCCCGGTGTCCGGGTCGCGCTCCGGGTCGTACGGGGGCGGCTCGACCCGGCCCGCGACCTCCGCGTCGAGCGCCTCGGCCAGCCCGGCCCCGAGCAGCGCCTCCGGTAGCTCCTCCACGCCGGTCGGCCGCAGCCCGAGCATGGACGGTGCCTCGATGATCGCCACGTTCCGCACGTCCGGCTCCTCCGTCGGCCGCCTGTCCACGCCGCCGGGCCCATACGCCGGTGCGTATGGGCCCACCGTAAGCCGCGCGGCGGCGTTCAGCAGGCCGGGCTACCGCCCGACCGGGCGGGGTGCGTGAGGCGACACCGTCCTACGCGCCCCCGGGCGCCGACCGGGACGGACCGTCTCAGTGCTCATGCCCCTCGTGGTCATGCCCCTCGTGCTCATGCCCCTCGTGTCCACGCTCCCCGTGCCCGTGCACCCCGTTGGTCGCCGCGATCTTCTTCCATGACTTCGGCTGCGGCACCGTCCCCTGCTCCCCGGCCTTCGCCACCGCCGCGGCCCGAGCCGCCGGCGCCCCCGGCTTCGACGGCTGGAACAACCACGTGTCGAACAGGGCGGCCAGGGGCTTGCCGGAGACCTCCTCGGCGTACCGCTGGAAGTCGGCGACCGACGCGTTGCCGTGGGCGTACTTCTGGGGCCAGCCCTTGAGGACGGCGAAGAACGCCTCGTCGCCGATCTCGTTCCGCAGCGCCTGCACCGCCAAGGCGCCCCGGTCGTAGACCGCGATGTGGAACTGGTTGTCAGGGCCCGGATCGCCGGGCTTCACCGTCCAGAACGGGTCGTCGGCGGGGTGCGAGGCGTACACGTAGTCGGCGAGTTCCTGCGCCGTGCCCTCGCCCTCGTGCTCGGACCACAGCCACTGCGCGTACCGCGCGAACCCCTCGTTGATCCAGATGTCCTTCCAGCGCTTCAGGGACACCTCGTCCCCGTACCACTGGTGGGCCAGCTCGTGGACGACGAGGGACACGTTCGACCCGTTCGCGAACTGCCGCGGGCTGTAGAACGGCCGGGTCTGGGTCTCCAGCGCGTACCCGGTCGTTGTGTTCGGCACGTATCCGCCGAGCGCGTTGTAGGGGTACGGCCCGAAGTACTCGCTCAGCCAGTCCACGATCTCCCCGCTGCGCTCGATGCTCGCGCGGGCCGCGCCGGCGTGGTCGCCCAGGTCCTTGCTGTAGGCGTTGACGACCGGGATGCCGCTCTCGGTCCTGCCGGTCGTGATGTCGAACTTACCCACCGCCAGCGTGGCCAGGTAGGTGGTCTGCGGCTTGTTGGAGCGCCAGTTCCACCGGGTCCAGCCGAGCCGTGAACTCGTCGACTGGAGCGTGCCGTTGGAGATCGCCTGGGTGCCGTCCGGGACCAGCACGGACACGTCGTAGGTGGCCTTGTCGAGCGGGTGGTCGTTGCTGGGGAACCACCACGCCGCGGCCTCCGGCTCGTTCGCCGCGACGCCGCCGTCCGGGGTGCGGTGCCAGCTGGTGAAGCCGTAGGCCTGCTTCGAGGACGGCACCCCGCGGTAGCGCACGACGACCGTGATCGGCGTGCCCTTGGCCAGCGGCGTCTTCGGCGTCACCTCCAGCTCGTGCTCGCCCGAGGTCGTGAACGACGCCTCGGCCCCGTTCACGCGCACCTCGCTGACGTCCAGCAGGAAGTCCAGGTTGAAGCTGGACAGGTCCTGCGTGGTGCGGGCCACCAGGGTCGCCGTGCCCTCCAGCTCGTCCGTCGCCGGCTGATACTTCAGCCTCAGGTCGTAGTGGGAGACGTCGTATCCGCCGTTGCCGTAGGCCGGGTAGTAGGGGTCGCCGATACCCGGCGCGCCAGGGGAGTGGGGAGCGGCCGATGCCGGGATCGCCAGCAGGAGGACGGCCGCTGCCAGGGCTCCCGGCGCGATGATTCTGCGGTGCACGCAAGGCTCCAAGTCGTAGGTGCCGAAGTCTGTCCGGAGCCTATTCACTCCCTGTGTCTCTGGTCATGTCCATGGCCCCTGCTGTCACACGATCGCCATTCGGCCGACATGAGACTCCCGGCCCCTCAGCCGATTCAGGACACGCCGGTCCGTCAGTTGCCCTCTTCTGAACAGGAGTTCACCGATGTAGCGTCCGGCGCATGCCGAAACGCACGCGCTTCACGACCTGGAGACCGCTCGCGACGGCGGCCACGGCCGCCCTGATGGCCACCCTGCTCACCCCGGTGGCCGCACAGGCCGCACCACGCGGGAGCGAACCCGTCTACTCGTACGAGAAGGCCATCCGCGAGGCCGTCTGGGTGGACACCGGACTCGACGGTGACGGCGACGGAAAGGCCGACCGGGTCGCCGTCGACATCGTCCGCCCCCGCGAACCCGCCCGCCAGGGCCGGAAGATCCCCGTCATCATGGACGCCAGCCCGTACTACTCCTGCTGCGGGCGCGGCAACGAGAGCCAGAAGAAGACGTACGACGCGAACGGCGACGTCGTCCAGATGCCGCTGTTCTACGACAACTACTTCGTGCCGCGCGGCTACGCCTTCGTCGGCGTCGACCTGGCCGGAACCAATCGCTCGGACGGCTGCGTCGACGTCGGCGGCCGCTCCGACATCCAGTCCGCGAAGGCCGTCGTCGACTGGCTGAACGGCCGCGCCAAGGCCTACACCACCCGCACCGGCACCACCCGCGCCCAGGCCGGCTGGACCAACGGCCGCACCGGCATGATCGGCAAGAGCTGGGACGGCACCATCGCCAACGGCGTCGCCGCCACCGGCGTCAAGGGCCTGGAGACCATCGTCCCCATCAGCGCCATCTCCTCCTGGTACGACTACTACTTCCAGCAGGGCGCCCCGCTCTACGACTCCGGCCCCGACTGGCTCTCGAACTACGTCAACAGCCCCGACGCCCGCGCCCAGTGCGGTCCCGTCCAGCACAAGCTCGTCGACGGCGCCCCGCGCACCGGCGACTGGACCCCGCTGTGGACCGAGCGCGACTACGTGAAGGCCGCGCGCAAGGTCCGGGCCAGCGTCTTCCTGATCCACGGCATGCAGGACCTCAACGTCCGCATGAAGCACGTCGGCCAGTGGTGGGACGCCCTCGCGAAGAACGGCGTCGAACGCAAGATCTGGCTCTCCCAGACCGGCCACGTCGACCCCTTCGACTTCCGGCGCGCGGAATGGGTCGACACCCTGCACCGCTGGTTCGACCACGAACTCATGGGCTACGACAACGGCATCGACCGCGAGCCCATGGCCGACATCGAACGCCGGCCCGACCAGTGGGACACCTCCCGGACCTGGCCGCCCAGCGGCACCCGCGCCGCCACCCTGCGCCCCGACCGGGGCACCCAGGCCGGCGTCGGCACCCTCGGCCTGCACCGCGGCCACGGCACCGAGACCTTCACCGACGACCCGGCGCGCAGCGAGACCGACTGGGCCGCGCAGATCGACACGTCGACAGCGGAGAAGGCCGGGTTCGTCACCGGGCCGCTCACCCGCGACCTGCGCCTGTCCGGCTCCTCCGAGGTCACCGTCACCGCCACGCCCTCCACCCCGACGGCCCACCTCTCCGCCGTCCTCGTGGACGTCGGCCCCACCACCATCCGCGACTACGCCGACGCCGACGAAGGCATCACCACCCTCCCCGACCGCACCTGCTGGGGCCCGAGCACCCCCGGCGACAGCTCCTGCTTCAAGGAGACGAAGGCGAAGACCGCCGACGTCGACTACACGGTCGTCAGCCGCGGCTGGGCCGACCTCGGCAACCACGCCTCGGACCTCAAGGGCGCCCCGCTCACCCCGGGCAAGCGGTACACGATCACCCTCGACCTGGCGGCCACCGACCACGTCGTGCCCAAGGGCCACCGCCTGGCACTGATCGTCGCGGGCACCGACAAGGACCTCATCGACCCTCCCGCCGACCGCCCGAAGCTCACGCTCGACCTCTCCCGCACCTCGGCGCGGGTGCCGTTCGTCGGCGGCGCCACCGCCTTCGCGCGCGCCACCGCGGGCGCCGCGTACGCCACGCCCGACGCCGGCATCCTGGACGGCGTACGGGAACCGCGCACGACTCACCGCGTCCCGGAGGGAAGCCGGTGATCCGCGTCCGCGCTCTGATCCTGGCCGCCGCCGCGCTCGCCGGATCCCTGGTCGCCGTCCCGGCGCGGGCCACGACCACCGGCCCGCCGCCCCGCACCGGCTTCGAGGAGAGCGACGGCGCCCGCTGGACCACCCAGCCCGAGGAACAGGACTTCCTCAAGGCCGTCGACCGGTCGAGCAGCCGCGTCTCCCTGACCCGTATCGGCACGACGAAGCAGGGCCGGCAGCTCCAGCTCGTCCGGATCGGCACCCGGCCGAACACCGGCACGGTGCTGCTCGTCTGCACCCAGCACGGCGACGAGCCCTCCGGCCGCGAGGCATGCCTGACCACGATCCGCGACCTCGCCCACGCCCGCGACAGCCGCACCCGGCGTTTCCTGGACCGCACCACGGTCCTCGTCGTGCCCACCGCCAACCCCGACGGCCGGGCGGCGAACACGCGCGGCAACAGCGACGGCGTCGACATCAACCGCGACCACCTCGCCCTGCGGACCGCGGAGGGCCGCGCCCTCGCCGCCGTCCTTCGCGACCACCGGCCCGACATCGTCTACGACCTGCACGAGTACGGCGCCACACCCCCGTACTACGACAAGGCCCTGTTCGACCTCTGGCCGCGCAACCTCAACACGCACGACGCGGTCCACGAGGAGGCGCGGACGCTGTCCGAGGCGTACGTCCGGCCGGCCGCGCACCGGGCCGGCCACTCGACCGGCACCTACGGCATCTGGACCGACCCGGTCACCGGCGAGCCGGTCAAACAGGTCGCCGGAGACGGACAAGAGCGCATTTTGCGCAATATGTCCGGTGTGAAACACTCCGTCGGCCTGCTCATCGAGAGCCGCGTCGACCCGCTCACCGACGCCGAGAAGGCGGACGAGGCACTGAACAACCGGCGCCGGGTGAGTTCCCAACTGGCCGCTCTGAAGGGTTTGTTCGGCTACGCCGATGAGCGCCGCGGCAAGATCGAGGCGGCCACGGACCGGGCCCGGCTCACCGGGTACGCCGCCACCGGCCCGGTCTACGTCGGCGGCGCCGACAACGACCCGCCCGAACCGGCGGAAACCATCACGAACCCACCCTGCGGCTACCGGCTCACGGCCGCCCAGTACGCCGAGGTGGGCGACGAACTCGCCCTGCACGGCGTGCGCGTACGCAAGGACGCCGAGGGCGTGCTCGTCCCCGTGCGCCAGTCCCTGCGGGCGCTCGTCCCCCTGCTGCTCGACGACCGGGCCGAGTACCACCTCACAGGAGGTGCACACGAAACCACGTGCTGAGGGGGGTGAAAATCCGCCACACGTGGTAGCAGCGTTACGAGGAATCGATCCTTCTCGCAGTCCCCGATGAAAGGTGCCGCCTGTGACGCAAGAACGACCAAGCGACAAGGACTCCCCCGAGGGAGCCGCGCTGCCGGGGTCGGAAGCGGGCCTGCCGGGCCAGACCCGGCCGCAGACCGACCGCATCGTCTTCGGCGTCACAGCGGTGCTCACCCTCGCCTTCGTGGTCTGGGGCGCCGCGGCGACCGACTCGCTCGAAGACGTCTCCACCAGCATGCTCAGCGGTCTGATGCACAACGGCGGCTGGGCGTTCATGCTCGCCGCCTCCGGCTTCGTCGTCTTCGCTCTGTGGCTCGCGATCAGCCGCTACGGCCGTATCCACCTGGGCGCGGAGGGCGAGGAGCCGGAGTTCCGCACGGTCTCCTGGGTCGCCATGATGTTCAGCGCCGGCATGGGCATCGGCCTGATGTTCTACGGCGTGAGCGAGCCGCTGTCGCACTACGGCGCGCCCCCGCCGGGTACGAACCCGGCCGACTCCGGCGATCGCATGGAGACGGCCATGGCCACCACCCTGTTCCACTGGACGCTCCACCCCTGGGCGATCTACGCCGTGGTGGGCCTCGCCATCGCCTACAGCACCTTCCGCAGGCGGCGCCGGCAGACCATCAGCGCCGTGTTCACCCCGCTCATCGGCAAGAAGAACGCGAACGGCGCCGCCGGCCGGGTCATCGACATCCTCGCGATCGTCGCGACCGTCTTCGGGTCCGCCGCCTCTCTGGGGCTCGGCGCGCTGCAGATCGGCTCCGGTGTGCAGGAGCTGAACTGGATGGACAAGGTGAGCACCGGGCTGCTCGTCGCGATCATCGCGGTGCTGACCCTGGCCTTCGTCGCGTCCGCGGTGTCGGGCGTGGAGAAGGGCATCCAGTGGCTGTCCAACACCAACATGGTGCTGGCGCTGGTGCTCGCCCTGTTCGTGTTCGTCGCGGGCCCGACCATCATCGTGCTCGACCTGCTGCCCACGTCCGTCTTCGCCTACCTCGGCGACCTGCCCCAGCTGGCCGGGCGCACCGAGGCCAGCGGCGGCAAGGGTGTCGCGGACTGGCTGGGCAGCTGGACCGTCTTCTACTGGGCGTGGTGGATCTCCTGGACGCCCTTCGTCGGCATGTTCATCGCCCGGATCAGCCGGGGCCGCACCATCCGGCAGTTCGTCGGCGGTGTCATCCTCGTGCCCAGCACGGTCAGCCTGATCTGGTTCGCGATCTTCGGCGGCTCGGCGATGAAGATGCAGGAGCAGGGGCGGCTCGGCAAGGAGGCGACCCCGGAGGGCCAGCTCTTCGGCGTGCTCCAGCAGTTCCCGATCGCCACCGTGACCAGCCTGCTCGTGATGGTCCTGGTCGGCATCTTCTTCGTCTCGGGCGCGGACGCGGCCTCGATCGTGATGGGCACGCTGTCGCAGAAGGGCGCGCTCGAACCGGGCCGGCTGGTCGTGGTGTTCTGGGGCGTGGTCACCGGCGCGGTCGCCGCGATCATGCTCATGGTGGGCAGCGGGCAGGGCGACGCCCTGACGGGCCTGCAGAACCTCACGATCCTCGCGGCGGCGCCGTTCGTCGTCGTGATGACCTTCATGTGCGTCGCCCTCATGCGCGACCTGCGCCGCGACCCGGTCATCGTGCGCGAGCAGATGGGCTCCGAGGCCGTCGAACTGGCCGTCATCGAGGGCCACAAGAAGTACGACGGCGAGTTCCAGTTCCGCGTGGGCCCGGGCCGCGGCCCGGACGTGGAAGGCGACCCGATCGGCAAACACTGACGGAGAGGACGGAGAGGACGGAGAGGACGGAGAGGACTGGAGGCGACCGGAGACGATCGAGCGACCCGGGCGCCTTCAGCCGGGTCGCCCGGTCCTGGCGGCCCGGCCCCGGTCGCCCTCGGCCGACGGGAACCACAGCCGATGACCGGCCGGGCCACGCCTCCCGCACTCAGCCGGTGACCAGCCGGTCCGCTTCGTCTGTGCTCAGCCGGTGACCAGCCGGTCCGCTTCGTCTGTGCTCAGCCGGTGACCAGCCGGGCCGCCTCCTCCGCGCAGCCCCACGCCACCGTCACGCCCCCGCCGCCATGGCCGTAGTTGTGGACCAGCAGCCGTCCGTCCGGCAGGGCTTCGCGTTCCAGGCGGACCGCCGGCCGGGTCGGCCGCAGCCCGACCCGGTGCTCCAGCACCCGCGCCCCGGCCACCTCCGGCCGCAGCGCCGCGCAGCGCCGGACGATCGCCTCGGCCGTCGCGGGGTCGGGCTCCAGGGACCACGCGTCCTCCTCGGTCGTACCGCCGAGGACGAGCCCGCCCGGCTGCGGGAACATGTACGTGTGTTCCCCGGCCTCGTCCGCGGCGACCAGCCAGGTGTCGATCCCGGGGTTCTCCACCACGACCAACTGCCCGCGCACGGGCCGTACGGACGGATCCGGCACCAGCTCCCGCGCGGCGAGCCCCGTGCAGTTGACCACCACGGGCGCGTCGGCCTCCGTCAGGGAGGTCACCGTACGCGTCTCGACGACCCCGCCCGCCGCGACGAACCGCTCCCGCAGCCACGGCAGATGAGCCGGCATGTCGATGAGCGGCAGCCGCGCGCGGATGCCCGTCCCCGGGCCCTCGCCGGCCGTGGCCGCCCGCAGCCCCGGCACCCGCCCCGCCAGCCACCCGTCGACCTCGTCGAGCCGGGTGTCACCCATTACCCCTTCGACCATGCGTACGCCGGCCGGCTCGCTCCCCGCCGCCAGCTCCTCGTACACCTCCAGCGACCGCAGCGCCCAGGTACGCGCCAGCGCGACCGGCTCGATCCGGTACGGCCACCACAGCGCACCGGCAACGGCGGAGGTGGTCGCCTCGACGGCGTCCCGCGTCCAGACCCGCACCCGGCGCCCGCTCTCGGCGAGAACGACGCCGGTCGTCAGCCCCACGACCCCGCCACCGACCACCACGATCTCGTCACTCAGCTCACGTGCCATGGCCCGGACCGTAGCGGAATGTGTCATGCCGTGCTCACATCACGCGCAGTGTGGGGATACTCACAGCATGTGTGCCGCGTACACGACCTTCGGCCTGGCACCCGCGATGCGGGCCGGCGGAGTCCTCACCGACGGTGGCTACCAGGTCCACCGGGACTTCGTCGACTTCATCGTCGACGGGCGCCCGCTGCTGTTCCGGCTCTCCGACCTCGACGCGGTCTCCCCGCTCGCCGCCGACGTACCGCCCGCCATCTTCACCGCGCAGGTCCGCAGCCTGCTCCTGGAGAGCCCGGCGCCGCTGCCCGGCGGCCGGTACGTCGTCTACGGCTGCCCCGAGTGCGAGGACCTGGCCTGCGGGGCCGTCACCGCGGTCATCCTGCGGGACGGCGAGGACTTCGTCTGGCGGGACTTCGCCTGGCAGACCGACGACCACGCCGACCTGGAGCGCAACGGCTACCACGGCATCGGCCCCTTCCGCTTCCGCGGCGCCGAGTACCGGGCGGCCCTCAGCGCCCTGCTCAACGGCTCCGCCCCCGACACCCGCCCCCGCGTCCTGCTGATCGGCGCCCGCGTCGCCGTCCTGGCCAAGCTCGCCGCGGCGTTACGCACCATCGGCGTCGGCGCCGACATCGCCCACGACGCCGACGGAGTGCCCGCCGACGAACTGCGCGGCTACGGCGCCGTCGCCTTCGGCCGGGGGATCGCCGAGCAGGAACGTGCCGCCGTCCGCCGCGCCTTCGAACGCGCCCGGGTCCCGGTCGCCTACGTCGACGGCCTCGCCCCGATCGTGCCGCTCCTCGTCGCCCAGATCGAACACGCCCTGGACCGCAGCCCGGCCGGACAACGCCGCCTCACCGCCCTGACCGCCACCGACGGCGGAGCCGACGTCGAGGTCACCTCCGCCTGCCGGGTCACCCTCACCGCCTACCGCCTCGACCGGCTCTCCCGCACCCACGCCCACGAACTCTTCGACGGCGTCCTGGAACCCGGCCGCCACCGCATCGCCCTGGACACCAAGGCCGTCAAGGGGCAGTCCTTCCTCGTGGCCCGCACCTCCGGAAGTGTCCTGGTGACCGCCGTCGCCCAGGGAGCGGCCCACTAGGATCGGCGCTCTGATGACTGCCACCCTCGTCGCCAAGAACCTCGCCGCCGGCCACGGCGACCGCTCCCTGTTCACCGGGCTCGACCTCGTCGTCGCGCCCGGCGACGTGATCGGCCTGGTCGGAGCCAACGGCGCGGGCAAGTCCACCCTGCTGCGAATGCTCGCCGGACTCACCGCGCCCGAGCAGGGCGAACTGCGCCTGTCCCCGCCGGCCGCCACCGTCGGCCACCTCCCGCAGGAGCCGGAGCGCCGGCCGGGAGAGACCGTACGGGCGTTCCTCGCCCGCCGCACGGGCGTCGCCGAGGCCCAGCGGCTCATGGACGAGGCGACCCAGGCCCTGGTCGACGGAACCCCCGGCGCCGACGACGCCTACGCCACGAGCCTGGAGCGCTGGCTCGGCCTCGGCGGCGCCGACCTCGACGAACGGGCCGAGGAGGTCGCCGACTCCCTCGGCCTCGCGGTGGGCCTGGACCAGCCGATGACGTCCCTGTCCGGCGGCCAGGCCGCCCGCGCCGGCCTCGCCTCCCTGCTGCTGTCCCGCTACGACGTCTTCCTCCTGGACGAGCCGACCAACGACCTCGACCTGGACGGCCTGGAGCGCCTCGAACGCTTCGTGAGCGGCCTGCGCGCCGGCACGGTCGTCGTCAGCCACGACCGCGAGTTCCTCACCCGCACCGTCACCAAGGTCCTCGAACTCGACCTCGCCCAGCAGCAGATCACCCTCTACGGCGGCGGCTACGAGGCGTACCTGGAGGAGCGGGACGTCGCCCGCCGGCACGCCCGCGACGAGTACGAGGAGTACGCCGACAAGAAGGCGGCCCTCCAGGACCGCGCGCAGATGCAGCGCTCCTGGATGGACAAGGGCGTGAAGAACGCGCGCCGCAAGGCGGGCGGCGACAATGACAAGATCGGCCGCAAGTTCCGCAGCGAGGCCAGCGAGAAGCAGGCCGCGAAGGCCCGCCAGACCCAGCGCATGATCGAGCGCCTCGACGTCGTCGAGGAGCCCCGCAAGGAGTGGGAACTGCGCATGGAGATCGCGTCGGCCCCGCGCTCGGGCGCCGTCGTCGCGACCCTGCGCGATGCCGAGGTGCGCCGCGGCGGCTTCGTCCTCGGCCCGGTCTCCCTCCAGATCGACTGGGCGGACCGGGTGGCGGTGACCGGCGCGAACGGCGCGGGCAAGTCCACGCTGCTCGCCGCCCTGCTCGGCCGCGTCCCGCTCGACGCCGGGCACGCCGCGCTCGGCTCGGGCGTCCTGCTCGGCGAGGTCGACCAGGCCCGCAAGCTGTTCCACGGCGAGGAGTCCCTGCTCGACGCGTTCCGCGCGGCCGTCCCCGACACCGAGCCGGTCGAGGTGCGCACCCTCCTGGCCAAGTTCGGCCTCAAGACGGACCACGTCCTGCGCCCCGCGGCGACCCTCTCCCCGGGCGAGCGCACCAGAGCGGCCCTGGCGCTGCTCCAGGGCCGGGGCGTCAACCTCCTGGTCCTCGACGAGCCCACCAACCACCTCGACCTGCCCGCCATCGAACAGCTGGAGTCGGCCCTCGACGCCTACGAGGGCACCCTCCTGCTGGTCACCCACGACCGCCGCATGCTGGACGCCGTGCACGTGACGCGTCGCCTGGAGGTGGCGGACGGCAAGGTGACCGAGCGCTAGACAGCCGCCAGACGCCTGGCGAGGGAGGGGTAGTCGACGACGAACCCCTCCCCGTCGAACTCCAGGTCGCTGTGGAAGTCACCGGAGGCGTACCGGACCCGCCCGGGCCGGAGATGCGTGTACGTCTGCCACGACGGCCGCACCGTCAGGTCCGGCACGGACACCCAGGCCATCAGCAATTCCACCTCGCCCGGCCCGCGATGCAGCCCGTGCCGCAGCACCGGCATGCTGTTGGTCAGCGGAGACAGCCCGAGATCGCAGTCGAGGGCTCCGTCGACGGCCGGCAGCCGCTCGCCGTCCACGGTCCATGCGCCTCCGCCGTCGTGCCGCAGATCCAGCGTGCGGCTGCCGGCGCCGGACTCGACCGTCACGCGCAGCCGACGGGTGACCAACCCGTCGCCCGTGTCGAGGTCGTACGTGACCCAGTAGGGCTCCGGATCGGTCCCGACGGCCCGCCCGCGCGCCCGCAGCACACCGTCGCCCACCTGGGCCCAGGCGGTCTCGAATCCCCGGCTGGCGGACACTTCCCAGGTGAGGACACGTGACGTAGACATATCGCCCACTTTAGTTCTGAAGGGGAGCGAAGCTCCCCTTTCAGGGACGCGGGGCTTGGTCGATGTGCGGCTACCGCCGCGTGGGCGCGACCAGCCACGACGGACTCGCAGCTCCCTCCAGCCGAACCGTCAACGCTTGCCGTTCTTGGGATCGACCAGGCCCGCGCGGCGCAACGCGTCCGCCATCGCACCGTTGGCGGGCGGAGGCGCCTGCCGCGAACCGCCGCGACCGGCGCCGCCGGCACGGCCACCCTGCCGCTGCTGCGGCGGCCTCCCACCCCGCTGCCGGCGCTCGCCGGAGCCGTCGCCGCCCTGCGGGGCCGCCTCGTCGTCCAGCCGCAGCGTCAGCGAGATCCGCTTGCGCGGGATGTCGACGTCGAGGACCTTCACCTTGACGATGTCGCCGGGCTTGACCACGTCCCGCGGGTCCTTGACGAACGTCTTCGACATCGCGGACACGTGCACCAGTCCGTCCTGGTGGACACCGACGTCCACGAACGCCCCGAACGCGGCCACGTTCGTCACGACCCCCTCCAGGACCATCCCGGACGACAGGTCGGAGATCTTCTCGACGCCCTCCTTGAAGGCGGCCGTCTTGAAGGCCGGACGCGGGTCGCGACCGGGCTTCTCCAGCTCCTTGAGGATGTCGGTGACGGTCGGCAGACCGAAGGTCTCGTCCACGAACTCCTGCGGCTTCAGCGAACGCAGCACCGCCGTGTTGCCGATGAGGCCGGCGACCTCCTGCCCGGCGGTCTTCACCATGCGCCGGACCACCGGGTACGCCTCCGGGTGCACACTGGACGCGTCCAGCGGGTCGTCACCGCCGCGGATCCGCAGGAAGCCCGCGCACTGCTCGTAAGCCTTCGGGCCGAGGCGCGCCACCTTCTTCAGCTCGCTGCGGGACTTGAACGGCCCGTTCGCGTCCCGGTGCGCCACGATGTTCTCGGCGAGCCCGGAGGTGATGCCGGAGACCCGGGCGAGCAGCGGCGCCGACGCCGTGTTGACGTCCACGCCCACGCCGTTCACACAGTCCTCCACCACGGCGTCCAGCGAGCGCGACAGCTTCACCTCGGACAGGTCGTGCTGGTACTGGCCGACGCCGATCGACTTCGGGTCGATCTTCACCAGCTCGGCCAGCGGGTCCTGGAGGCGGCGGGCGATCGACACGGCGCCGCGCAGCGACACGTCCATGTCGGGCAGCTCCTGCGAGGCGAACGCGGACGCCGAGTACACCGACGCGCCGGCCTCGGACACCATCACCTTCGTGAGGTTCAACTCCGGGTGCTTGGCGATCAGTTCCCCGGCGAGCTTGTCGGTCTCGCGCGAGGCCGTGCCGTTGCCGATGGCGATCAGCTCGACCGCGTGCTCCTTCGCCAGCCGGGCCAGCTTGGCGATGGCCTCGTCCCACCGGTTGGCCGGGACGTGCGGGTGGATGACGTCCGTGGCGACGACCTTGCCGGTCGCGTCCACCACGGCGACCTTCACGCCCGTACGGAAACCGGGGTCCAGGCCGAGCGTCGCGCGCGTGCCCGCCGGGGCGGCGAGCAGCAGGTCGCGCAGGTTCGCCGCGAAGACCCGCACCGCCTCGTCCTCGGCGGCCGTGCGCAGCCGCAGCCTGAGGTCGATGCCCAGGTGGACGAGGATGCGGGTGCGCCACGCCCAGCGGACCGTGTCGGTCAGCCACTTGTCGGCGGGGCGGCCCCGGTCGGCGATCCCGAACCGGTTGGCGACGATCCCCTCGTACGACGACGGGCCGTCCGTCGGCTCCTCGGGCTCCAGGACGAGGTCGAGGACCTCCTCCTTCTCGCCGCGCAGCATCGCGAGGACGCGGTGCGAGGGCAGCTCCGTGAACGGCTCGGCGAAGTCGAAGTAGTCGGCGAACTTGGCGCCCGCCTCCTCCTTGCCCTCCCGCACCTTGGCGGCCAGCCGCCCGCGCACCCACATGCGCTCACGCAGCTCGCCGATCAGGTCGGCGTCCTCCGCGAACCGCTCGGTGAGAATCGCCCGGGCGCCGTCGAGGGCGGCCTGCGGATCGGCCACGCCCTTGTCCGCGTCGACGAACGCTGCGGCCGCGGCGAGGGGCTCGACACCCGGATCGGCGAGCAGCCCCTCCGCCAGCGGCTCCAGACCCGCCTCGCGCGCGATCTGCGCCTTCGTGCGCCGCTTGGGCTTGTACGGGAGGTAGATGTCCTCCAGACGCGCCTTCGTCTCGGCGCCCCGGATCCGCGCCTGAAGCTCGTCGGTGAGCTTGCCCTGCTCGCGCACCGACTCCAGGATCGCGGCGCGCCGCTCCTCCAGCTCCCGCAGGTAGCGCAGCCGCTCCTCGACCGTGCGCAGCTGCGCGTCGTCGAGCATCTCGGTCGCTTCCTTGCGGTAGCGGGCGATGAAGGGCACCGTAGAACCGCCGTCGAGCAGTTCCACGGCAGCCCTGACCTGCCGCTCCCGTACGCCGAGCTCCTCGGCGATCCTGCCTTCGATGGACCCTACGCTGATGGACCCGTTGGACCCGGGTGTCGTCACGATCCCGTACCGCCTTCTCCACTGAGGTTGCGCGGCAATTGTGGCAGGTGACACCGACACTCGGGGATCAGGGCGGCACGCGGCAGGTCGGCGGCCGGGTCAGGCCCTGCGGCTGCGGGTGGAGGACGAGGCCCCGCCGAAGAGCCGGGCCAGGGCCCGGAAAGGCAGCGTCACGACGGTGGCGATGGCCCCGCCGATCTGGCGCAGCACGTCTGCGATAGCACGGAACACGTAATTCCCCTTTCCTCTCCCGACCGCACCGGCCGGGAGAGACCGGGTACCTCACCGACGCCTCACCATGCGTCACGGCCGAACACATGTGCCCGGCAATGCCCGAACGGAAGCGGAGTGGTCCTCGGGGCGGCCCTGGAAGCGCCCTCAGCCCTTGCCGATGAGATCCGCCGGGAACGCCCCCGCCCCGAGCGCCGCGCGCGCGAACGCCCCGCCCAGCTCGGTCAGCCGGGCCACGCCCTCCGCACCCAGGTGTTCGTAGGGGGCCCGGTCCAGGCGGTCCGTCTCCTGCTCGATCTCCTGGCGCAGGGCGGCGCCGCGCTCGGTGAGCTCGCCGGCCGCGTCCAGCAGCCCGCGCTCACGCAGGCGGTCCCTCGCCGCGTCCCACTCCTCCTGGGTCCAGCCCCGGGTGCCGAACACCCACTTCGGTGTCATGCCCTTGCCCGTCGCCGTGTGGGTCACCAGCGCTTCCAGCCCGTCCAGCCCCGCGGACACCAGAGCGGTCAGGTGCCCGTCGCCCCGGTGCTCGCGCAGCAGGGTCGCCGCGTGCCAGTACGCGAGGTGCGGCTCCTCGGGGACGGGCAGGTCGGCGTGGGCGGCGTACAGCGGCCGCGCCTCACGGGAACAGGCCTCGGCGGCGCGCAGCGCGAGCCGCGCGGCCTCGGCCATCTCCGCCGACGCCACGGCCTCCTCGCCCAGCAGCCGGCGCAGCGTCGCGTCGACCGCACGCGCGCGTGCCGCCAGCACCCGGCCGGGCGTGGCGCTCTCCCAGACCGCCGGCACGTGCCGGGCGACCAGCTCGTACTTGTAGTTGTAGAAGGCCGCCGCGACCACCCCGGCTCCGACCGGCCCGAGGGCGGCGGCGCGCACGGCGAAATTCACGGCCCGGGGGTCGGTGACCCCGGCAGCACCCAGTTCGCGTCCCAGGTCGGGCGAGAAGTAGTGCGTGGAGTGCAGGGAGTTGAGCACGTTGTGGCAGCGTCGGCCGGCGCGCGGCTCGAGGGCGGCAGTCGTCATGACGGGCACGTTACCAACCGCTTGGTATGCCCTCTATGGTCGTGCCGGCCATGGCAGGAAAGGTGGGGAACTCGTCATTGCGGCCGTCGTCCGGCCTCCCGAAGAATCGACGGCATGGCCCAGCACACCGTTCTCGCCGTGCTCTTCGACGGCGTGCAGAGTCTCGACGTCACCGGGCCCGTGGAGGTCTTCGCGGGCGCCGAGCTGCACTCCCCGGGGACGTACCGGATCCGCACGGCCGCCCTGGACGGCAGGCCCGTGCGGACCACCAGCGGCCTGACCCTCGTCCCCGACGAGTCCCTCGCCACGGCGCACGACCCCGACATCCTGCTCGTCCCCGGCGGGACGGGCAGTCTGCGGCCCGACCCGCGCCTGGTCGACTGGGTGCGCGAGCACGGGCCGCGCGCCGCGCGCCTGGTCTCCGTGTGCACCGGCGCGGCCGTGCTCGCCGCGGCGGGCCTCCTGGACGGCCGCCGCGCCACCACCCACTGGGCCTACTGCGACCGGCTCGCCCGCGACCACCCGGCCGTCGAGATCGACCCCGACCCCGTCTACGTACGCGACGGGCACATCGCCACCTCGGCCGGTGTCACCGCCGGCATCGACCTCGCCCTCGCCCTGGTCGAGGAGGACCTGGGCCGGGACGCCGCCCTCACCATCGCCCGGCACCTGGTGGTGTTCCTGCGCAGGCCCGGGAACCAGGCGCAGTTCAGCGCCCAGCTCGCGGCCCAGACCGCACACCGCGAGCCCCTCCGGGACGTCCAGCGGTTCATCGGCGAGCGCCCGGACGCCGACCTCTCCATCGCGGCCCTCGCCGCCCGCGCCCGCCTCTCACCCCGCCACTTCGCCCGCGCCTTCCGCGCCGAGACCGGCATGACGCCGGGCCGCTACGTGGACCGCGTCCGCCTCGAACACGCCCGCCGCCTGCTGGAGGACACCTCCGACGGCGTCGAGGAGATCTCCCGCGCCAGCGGCTACGGCACGCCGGAGGCCATGCGCCGCGCCTTCGTCAAGGCCCTCGGCACGCCCCCGGCGGAGTACCGCCGCCGCTTCCGCCCCGCGCCGACGCCCTGAGCCCGTCACACCGATCAGATCAGAAGGGACCCCATGCAGATCGCCATCGTCCTCTACGACCGCTTCACCGCCCTCGACGCCGTCGGCCCCTACGAGACCCTCGGCCGGATCCCGGACGCGGAGACCGTCTTCGTCGCCGAGGAGCCCGGCCCCGTGCGGAACGACTCGGGCAACCTCGCGCTCACCGCCGACCGGGCCCTGGCCGACGTACCGCACCCCGACATCATCGTCGTCCCCGGCGGCCCCGGCCCGCTCCCGCTGGCGGCGGACGGGCCCCTGCTCACCTGGCTGCGCACCGCCGACGCCACCAGCACCTGGACGACGTCCGTGTGCACCGGCTCCCTGCTGCTCGCCGCCGCCGGACTCCTCCGGGGCCGCCGCGCCACCTCCCACTGGCTGGCCCTGGAGGAGCTGAGGCGCCACGGCGCCGAGCCCACGGGGGAGCGGGTCGTCACCGACGGCAAGTACGTCACCGCCGCCGGCGTCTCCTCCGGCATCGACATGGGACTGACCCTCCTCGGCCGCATCGCCGGCGACACCCACGCGCAGATCGTCCAGCTCGCCACCGAGTACGACCCGCAGCCGCCCTACGACGCCGGATCGCCCGAGAAGGCCCCCGCGCACGTCGTCGAACTGCTCCGGTCGCACGCCGGTCTCACCCTGACGTAGGCACGCTCCAGCCGAACCGCGGCTGCCTGCGCTCCAGGAACGCGGCGACGCCCTCCGCGGTGTCGCCGCTCGCGCGCGCCTGCCCGGCCCAGTGCGCGTCCCGGTCCGTGCGCCCGTCCGCGAACTCCTTGGCCGCCGCCTGCGTCAGCTGCGAACGGGACACCAGGACCCGGGTGAACTCGGCGACCCGCTTGCCGAGTTCACCCTCGGGCAGCACCTCGTCGACGAGGCCGGTGCGCAGGGCCCGCGTCGTGTCGATCAACTCGCCGGAGAACAGCAGGTACTTGGCGGTGGCCGGCCCCACCAGGGACACCAGGCGCCGGGTCGAGGACGCCGGGTAGACGATGCCGAGCTTCGCGGGCGTCACCCCGAACAGCGCGCCTTTCTCGGCGAACCGCAGATCACAGGCCGCCGCGAGCTGCGCACCACCGCCCACGCAGTGACCGCGGATCGCCGCCACGGTCGGCTTCGGGAACGCGGCGAGCGCCTCCTCGGCCCGCACGGCCAGCCCCTGCGCCTCCTCCGGCGAGCCCCGCAGCGTCGAGATGTCGGCCCCGGCGCAGAACGTCCCGCCCTCACCGGTCAGCACCAGTGCCCGCACGGCCGGATCGCCCGCCGACTTCGCCAGCAGCGGCGGCAGGGCGCGCCACATCGCGGCCGTCATGGCGTTGCGCTTCCGCGGATGGCGGATGACGACCGTCGCCACCGAGTCGGCGACGCTGTACTGCACCTGCGGTTCCATGCGCCGGATGCTATCCGGATGTCAAACCCGTACAACCCGAATAGTTCGCCGAGACGGCACAACAGGGACAGGAGCAGTCCCACAACTGACCGTGTCATACGCCAACGGTCAGAAGTGCTCGATAGTTGCTGACTTCTGTTCAGGCCTGGGGTGCGGAGCGCATCGTTACCAACACTCGAGGTGTGGCGACAATCGAGCGCGAGGGTGGCGACCGGACGATGGACGACGACGGGCGCGGGTTCGGCCCACGCCCAGAGGGCGGCGCGGCGCCCCTCGGCCCCGGGCCCGCGGATCCGCTGCCGTACGAAGGGGTCTGGCGCTTCACCGCACCCGCGGTCGACGCCTCGGTGCCGCAGGCGCGGCACGCCGTACGGGACCTGCTGCTGCGTCAGGGGGTGCCCGTCTCGGACGACCTGGCCCAGGGGCTGCTGCTGATCGTCTCGGAACTGGTGACGAACGCCGTGAAGCACGCGGCCGTCCTGTCGCCGACGATCGCCGTCGAGGTGGCCGTCGGCGCCGAGTGGATCCGCGTGGCCGTGGAGGACAACCACCCCTACCGGCCGACGGCCCTGGAGGCCGACCACGGCCGGACCGGCGGCCGCGGACTGCTCCTCGTCCGCGAGATCACCCACGAGGCGGGCGGCGCCTGCGAGGTCGAGTACACCGCGAGCGGCGGCAAGGTGATCTGGGCCGCCCTGCCGCTCAAACCCGCGCGCTACTCCTAGGGGGTGTCCGGGCCCTCGTCACCAGCCGGCCGACGGGCCCGTCAGCTCCCTGATCGCCGGCCGGGCCGCGTCCAGGACGGTCATGAACCAGGACGAGAAGGTGTCCTTGGCGTGGCGCTCCGCCAGCTCCGGCGGGGTCACGAACGCCGTCGACGCCACCTCCTCCGGGTCCGGGTGCAGCACGGCCTGCAGCATGCCGACGAAGAGGTGGTTGTACTCCTGCTCCACCAGGCCCGACTCCGGGTCGGGGTGGTTGTAGCGGACCGTGCCCGCCTCCGCCAGCAGGGACGGGGAGGCGCCGAGCTCCTCGAACGTCCGCCGCGCCGCCGCCGCGAAGGGCGCCTCCCCGGGGTACGGGTGGCCGCAGCAGGTGTTGGACCACACACCGGGGGAGTGGTACTTGCCCAGGGCGCGCTGCTGGAGCAGCAGCCGGCCGTACTCGTCGAAGAGGAACACCGAGAACGCGCGGTGCAGTTGGCCGGGCGGCTGGTGGGCGGCGAGCTTCTCCGCGGTGCCGATCGTCACGCCGTCCTCGTCGACCAGTTCCAGCAAAATCGCGTCTGCGGCGCCGTTCGACGGGCTGTGCGTCGCGGTGGCAGGTGTGATCGGCATACCCATCCTTCACATCGGTCTTCGCGCCCCAAGTCTGCCGTACGAATCCGGCACTCCCGGCACTTCGCGGCCCGCCCGCATGTCCCGCGCGGCGGCACGGGGGCGGACGGCGCCGCTCGGACGCCGGAAAGAGGGACCCAGTAGGTGATCGTGCCCGGCGCGACGGGCCGAAAATCGTTCCCGGCGGTGCCGGGGGAGGCGGGGCGCGGGCGCGCGCCGGAGGCTTGCGTCACCCGGCGCACACCTGTCGGAACGCGCCCCACCAGCCTCAGGCGCCTCAGAAGGGGGCGCGTCAGTGGCAGAGGTGCGCCTCGTGCTCGGCGTGCCCGCCCGGCTCCAGCTGGAAGGTGCAGTGCTCCACGTCGAAGTGGTCACCGAGGCAGCCCTGCAGCTCGTGGAGCATCTTCTCGTGGCCTATCGCGCTCAGCGCCTCCGAGCTGACCACCACGTGCGCCGACAGCACCGGCATGCCGGAGGTGATCGTCCAGGCGTGCAGGTCGTGAACGTCCTCCACGCCCTCCGTCGCCAGGATGTGGGCGCGTACCTCCGCCATGTCGACGCCCTTGGGCGCGGCCTCCAGCAGTACGTCGAGGGTCTCGCGCAGCAGCTTCCACGTCCGGGGCGCGATCATCAGGGCGATGACGAGCGAGGCGATCGGGTCGGCGGCCTGCCAGCCCGTGAGCATGATGATCACGGCCGAGACGATCACCGTGACCGAGCCGAGGGCGTCGGCCGCCACCTCCAGGAACGCGCCGCGCACGTTCAGGCTCTCCTTCTGGCCGCGCATCAGCAGCGACAGCGACACCAGGTTCGCGACCAGTCCGATCACACCGAACACCACGGTCAGCCGGCCCTCGGTGTGGGCCGGCGTGATGAAGCGCTGGACCGACTCGTAGACGACGTACCCGCCGGCGCCGAGCAGCAGCAGGCAGTTGGCCAGGGCGGCGAGGATCTCGGCGCGGGCGTAGCCGAAGGTGGCCCGGTCACTGGGCGGGCGGTTCGCGAAGTGGATCGCGAGCAGCGCCATGCCCAGGCCCAGGGCGTCGGTCGCCATGTGCGCCGAGTCCGCGACGAGCGCGAGCGAGTCGGCGAGGACACCGCCGACGATCTGGACGACCACGATGCCGAGCGTGATCGCCAGCGCGACCCGCAGCCGACCGCGGTACGCCGAGGTCGCCGTACCGCCGGCCGCGCCGTGCGCGTGCCCGTGATCGTGCCCAGCCCCCATGAAACGTCATCCTCCGTGTCCGCCTGATCGTGCTCGGGCACCCCAGTGAACTACGGGGAGGGGGTATGCGCAACGCGGCACTGAACACCGTTGTCATCTGCCCTGACCTGCGGAAACGAAGCGCAGGTCAGGGCACCCTCAGTGGCTTAGAGGCGCTCTCGGCGGCTCACGAGCCGTGGTGCAGCAGCCAGCCACGCCACGCCGACTCGGCCATCTCGCGCACCCCGCGCCGGGCGGTCCAGCCGAGTTCCTCCGCCGCCCGCGCGGCGGACGCGACCGCCCGGGGCGCGTCCCCGGGGCGGCGCCCCTCGACGACCGGAGGGCGCCGGTCACCGGTCACCTCGCCGATGACCGTGATCAGCTCGCGCACCGAGACGCCCTCGCCGCGCCCGATGTTGACCGTCAGATCGCCGGTGCGACCGCCCCCGGCCAGCCGCCGGGCCGCCGCGAGATGTGCCTCGGCCAGGTCGGCGACGTGGATGTAGTCACGGATGCACGTGCCGTCCGGGGTCGGGTAGTCGTCGCCGAAGATCCTGGGCGCCTCGTCGCGGGTCAGCCGGTCGAAGACCATCGGGACGATGTTGAACACGCCCGTGTCCGCCAGCTCCGGCGCCGCCGCGCCCGCCACGTTGAAATACCGCAGACAGACGGTGGAGATCCCGTGCGCCCGGCCCGCCGCCCGCACCAGCCACTCCCCGGCGAGCTTGGTCTCGCCGTACGGGTTCACCGGCGAGCAGGGCGTCTCCTCCGTGATCAGGTCCACACCCGGGTCGCCGTACACGGCCGCCGACGAGGAGAACACGAAGCGCTCGATCCCCGCCTCGGCGACCGCGTCCAGCAGGGTCACCAGGCCGCCGACGTTCTCCCGGTAGTACCGGGTCGGCTGCGCCACGGACTCGGCGACCTGCTTGCGCGCCGCGAGATGCACCACACCCGTCACGCCGGCTTCCGCGAACACCCGCTTCAGCAGGTCCCCGTCGAGCGACGAGCCCTCGATCAGCGGGACACCGGACGGCAGCCGCGCGGGCACCCCGGCCGAGAGGTCGTCCAGGGCGACGACGGACTCGCCGGCCTCCGTCATGGCCCTGGCCACGTGGGCCCCGATGTAGCCGGCCCCGCCGGTGATCAGCCAAGTCATGGTCGTCCACCCTATGCGGCCACGGCCGGAGCCCGCGCGATGTCCCCGATGTCCGGTCTGTGCGGCGCGGTTTGTGGGGCGGGCCCCGGATCCACGATGATGATCGCGGCAGGGGTCTGTGCGAACCACGTCGATCCATCCGCCGAACGGGCGGTGAACGTGGCCTTCCCGGCATCCGATAGCCTCTGCCGACATGCCGCCCGGGAGCCACCGGCGCGGGCGCCCCCACCATGCACCTCACTGGCGCGGACGCGTCGGTACCCAGGGAGTGAATTCGGTTGTCGACCGCCATCCTCACCGGTCAGCCGGTCCCCGGATCGTCGATCGAGGGCGACCTGCGGTCCCTCGGGTTCGACGTGCGGACCGCGGCCGACGCCGCCGAGGCCGAGACGCTGCTCGCCGAGGTGCCGTTCGAGGAGCGGGTCGCCCTGGTCGACGCCCGGTTCGTGGGCCATGTGCACGCGCTGCGCCTCGGCCTCACCGACCCCCGCTTCCCGCTCGCCGCGATCCCCGGCGCCGTCACCGCCCAGCCGGCCGGCCGCCAGGCCCTGACCCGGGCGATGGCCCGCGAGAACTCCGCGGGCGGCGGCACCACCCTCGTCGGCAGCCTCGCCGACCGCATCCTCACCGCCCTGGACGCCGACGGCACCGATGTGCACCGCCCGGAGCTGGGCAGCCTCGTCGCCGCCGTCCCCGCCGACCCGCAGGCCCGCAACGAGGCCCGGCAGGCGGTGGCCGACGTGGACGACGAGGCCGTCCGCCTGAAGTCGGCCGTGAAGGCCCGCGACGGCTTCTTCACCACCTACTGCATCAGCCCGTACTCCCGCTACATCGCCCGCTGGTGCGCCCGCCGCGGCCTGACCCCCAACCAGGTCACCACCGCCTCCCTGCTCACCGCGCTCATAGCGGCGGCCTGCGCGGCCACCGGCACCCGCGGCGGCTTCGTCGCGGCCGGCGTCCTGCTCATCGCCTCCTTCGTCCTGGACTGCACCGACGGCCAGCTCGCCCGCTACTCCCTGCAGTACTCCACGCTCGGCGCCTGGCTCGACGCCACCTTCGACCGGGCCAAGGAGTACGCCTACTACGCCGGACTCGCCCTCGGCGCGGCCCGCGGCGGCGACGACGTCTGGGCCCTGGCCCTGGGCGCGATGGTCCTGCAGACCTGCCGGCACGTCGTGGACTTCTCCTTCAACGAGGCCAACCACGACGCCACCGCCAACACCAGCCCCACCGCCGCCCTCTCCGACAAGCTCGACAGCGTCGGCTGGACGGTCTGGGTACGCCGCATGATCGTCCTGCCCATCGGCGAGCGCTGGGCGATGATCGCGGTCCTCACGGCCGCCACGACCCCGCGCATCACCTTCTACGCGCTGCTCATCGGCTGCGCCTTCGCGGCGACGTACACGACGGCGGGCCGGGTGCTGCGGTCGCTGACACGCAAGGCCCAGCGCACGGACCGGGCGGCCGGAGCCCTGGCCGACCTCGCGGACAGCGGCCCGCTCGCGCAGGGCTTCGCCGAGGCGCTCAAGAGGCCCGCCCGCCGGCTGCCGGGCTTCACGGCCCCCGCCGTCGCCCTCCTCGGCGGACTCGCCGTCGTCCTCACCTCCGCGCTGACCGGCTTCGGCGGCCCCTGGCCGATCGTCGCCGCGCTCGCCTACGCCCTGACCTCCGGCCTCGCCGTCGCCCGCCCCCTCAAGGGCGCCCTCGACTGGCTGGTCCCCCCGTTCCTGCGCGCCGCCGAGTACGGCACCGTCCTGGTCCTGGCGGCCAAGGCGGACGTGAACGGCGCCCTTCCTGCGGCTTTCGGGCTGGTGGCCGCGGTCGCCTACCATCACTACGACACGGTGTACCGCATCCGCGGCAACGCCGGCGCGCCCCCCGCCTGGCTGGTGCGTTCCCTCGGGGGGCACGAGGGACGGACGCTGCTCGTCACCGTCCTCGCCGCGCTGCTCACCGCCTCGCAGTTCACGGTCGCGCTCACGGCTCTCGCCGTGGCCGTGGCCCTGGTGGTGCTCGTCGAGAGCATCCGCTTCTGGGTGTCCGCAGGGGCGCCCGCCGTACACGATGAAGGAGAACCCGCATGATCGGCCTCGTGCTGGCGGCCGGCGCCGGACGGCGTCTGCGCCCCTACACCGACAGCCTTCCCAAGGCGCTGGTGCCGGTGGGGCCCGCGGGCATAGAGGGCGAACCAACGGTTCTCGACCTGACCCTCGCCAACTTCGCCGAGGTCGGCCTCACCGAAGCCGCGATCATCGTCGGCTACCGCAAGGAGGCCGTCTACGCGCGCAAGGACGCGCTGGAGCAGAAGTACGGCCTCAAGCTCACCCTCATCGACAACGACAAGGCCGAGGAGTGGAACAACGCCTACTCCCTGTGGTGCGGCCGTGACGCCCTCAAGGACGGCGTGATCCTCGCCAACGGCGACACCGTCCACCCGGTCTCCGTCGAGAAGACGCTGCTCGCCGCGCGTGGCGAGGGCCGTCGCATCATCCTCGCCCTGGACACGGTCAAGGACCTGGCCGACGAGGAGATGAAGGTCGTCGTCGACCCCGCCCGGGGCATGACGAAGATCACCAAGCTGATGGACCCCGCCGAGGCCACCGGCGAGTACATCGGCGTCACCCTCATCGAGGGCGACGCCGCCCCCGAACTGGCCGACGCGCTCAAGACCGTGTGGGAGACCGACCCGCAGCAGTTCTACGAGCACGGCTACCAGGAGCTGGTGAACCGCGGCTTCCGTATCGACGTGGCGCCGATCGGCGACGTCAAGTGGGTGGAGATCGACAACCACGACGATCTCGCCCGTGGACGGGAGATCGCATGCCAGTACTGACCCGGCTCATCCCCTCGCCGCTCGTCGTGGACATCCGTCCGGGTGCCCTCGACGACCTGGCGTGCGTCCTCGCCGACGAGCGCATCTCGCACTCCGGCCGCCTCGCCGTCGCCGTCAGCGGCGGCTCCGGCGCCAAGCTGCGCGAGCGCATCTCGCCGAGCATGCCCGGCGCCACCTGGTACGAGGTCGGCGGCGGCACGCTCGACGACGCGGTCCGGCTGGCCAGTGACATAAAGGCCGGCCACTACGACGCGGTCGTCGGCCTCGGCGGCGGCAAGATCATCGACTGCGCCAAGTTCGCCGCGGCACGCGTCGGCCTGCCCCTGGTCGCCGTGCCCACCAACCTCGCGCACGACGGTCTCTGCTCGCCGGTCGCCACCCTCGACAACGACGCGGGCCGCGGCTCCTACGGCGTGCCGAACCCGATCGCGGTCGTCATCGACCTGGACGTCATCCGCGAGGCCCCGGTCCGCTTCGTCCGCGCCGGCATCGGTGACGCCGTCTCCAACATCTCGGCGATCGCCGACTGGGAGCTGGCCAACCGCGTCAAGGGCGAGCGGATCGACGGACTCGCCGCCGCCATGGCCCGCCAGGCCGGGGAGGCCGTGCTGCGGCACCCGGGCGGCATCGGGGACAACGACTTCCTCCAGGTGCTCGCCGAGGCGCTGGTCCTCAGCGGCATCGCCATGTCGGTGTCGGGCGACTCGCGGCCGTCCTCCGGGGCGTGCCACGAGATCAACCACGCCTTCGACCTGCTCT
Source organism: Streptomyces sp. NPDC006140 (assembly GCF_040628815.1). Classification (NCBI taxonomy): domain Bacteria; kingdom Bacillati; phylum Actinomycetota; class Actinomycetes; order Kitasatosporales; family Streptomycetaceae; genus Streptomyces; species Streptomyces sp. NPDC006140. The sequence goes on from NZ_JBEXTS010000003.1 coordinate 406,229, forward strand.
ACCCGAAGCGGGCCGCCGCCCACGGCGAGCAGTGCGGTCTCGGCGCGGCCTTCGCGATGTGGCTGCGCGGGGCGCACGAGGAGTCGGCGTACATGGCGGAAGTACTGCGCCGGCACGGTCTGCCCGTGCTGCCGGACGAGATCGGCTTCACCACGGACGAGTTCGTCAAGGCCGTCGAGTTCGCCCCCGAGACCCGGCCCGGCCGCTACACCATCCTCGAACACCTCGACCTGAACACCGAACAGATCAAGGACACCTACACCGACTATGTCAAGGCCATCGGTAGCTGAACTACGCCCCGTCGTTCACCCCGCAGGGGTGAAGGACCGGCGCAGCGGTGAGCACTGGATGGGACGCCTCTACATGCGCGAGGTGTCCCTGCGGGTCGACCGCTACCTGGTCAACACCAGGGTCACGCCCAACCAGCTCACGTACCTGATGACCGTCTTCGGTGTGCTCGCGGCCCCGGCACTGCTCGTGCCGGGGATCCCGGGCGCCGTGCTCGGCGTGGTGTGCGTCCAGATGTACCTGCTGCTGGACTGCGTCGACGGCGAGATCGCCCGCTGGAAGAAGCAGTACTCGCTCAACGGCGTCTACCTGGACCGCGTCGGCGCCTACCTCACCGACGCCGCCGTGCTCACCGGCTTCGGCCTGCGCGCCGCCGACCTGTGGGGCAGCGGCCGCATCGACTGGCTGTGGGCCTTCCTCGGCACCCTGGCCGCCCTCGGCGCCATCCTCATCAAGGCCGAGACCGACCTCGTCGGCGTCGCCCGCCACCAGGCCGGCAAGCCGCCGGTCAAGGAGGCCGCCGCCGAGATGCGCTCCTCCGGCATGGCCCTGGCCCGCAAGGCCGCCGCCGCCCTGAAGTTCCACCGCCTCATCCTCGGCATCGAGGCGTCCCTGCTGATCCTGGTCCTGGCCATCGTCGACCACGTCCGCGGCGACCTGTTCTTCTCCCGGCTCGGCGTGGCGGTGCTGGCCGGCATCGCCCTGGTGCAGACGCTGCTGCACCTCGTCTCCATCCTCGCTTCGAGCAGGCTGAAGTGAGCGGCATGAAGGTCGGCGCCGTCATCATCACCATGGGCAACCGCCCCGACGAGCTGCGCGCCCTCCTCGACTCGGTCGCCAAGCAGGACGGCGACCCGGTCGATGTGGTCGTGGTCGGCAACGGCTCGCCCGTCCCGGACGTCCCCGACGGCGTCCGCACGATCGAACTGCCCGAGAACCTCGGCATCCCCGGCGGCCGCAACGTCGGCATCGAGGCCTTCGGCCCGGCCGGCCGGGACGTCGACATCCTGCTCTTCCTCGACGACGACGGGCTCCTCGCGAGCCACGACACCGCCGAACTGTGCCGCAAGGCGTTCGAGGCCGACCCGAAGCTCGGCATCATCAGCTTCCGCATAGCCGACCCCGACACCGGCGTCACCCAGCGCCGCCACGTGCCCCGGCTGCGCGCCGCCGACCCGATGCGCTCCTCCCGGGTCACCACCTTCCTGGGCGGCGCCAACGCCGTCCGCACCCGCGTCTTCGCCGACGTCGGCGGCCTGCCCGACGCGTTCTTCTACGCCCACGAGGAGACCGACCTGGCCTGGCGGGCCCTCGACGCCGGCTGGATGATCGACTACCGGTCCGACATGGTGCTCTACCACCCGACGACCGCCCCCTCGCGGCACGCGGTCTACCACCGCATGGTCGCCCGCAACCGCGTCTGGCTGGCCCGCCGCAACCTCCCCGCGGCCCTCGTCCCCGTCTACCTCGGCGTGTGGCTGCTGCTCACCCTCGTACGCCGCCCCTCCCGCCGTGCCCTGCGCGCCTGGTTCGGCGGCTTCCGCGAGGGCTGGACCACCCCGTGCGGACCCCGCCGGCCCATGAAGTGGCGTACGGTGTGGCGGCTGACCCGGCTGGGCCGGCCCCCGGTGATCTGACAAGCTCGTATCCGGAGTGTCCGGGAGCACCCGGGCCGTACCCTGGCCCCCGGCTCATGCCAGGCCCGCACAGGCCGCGCATCTCGAAGACGAAAGTTTCCACTAGTGAGTGAGACAACGCACGACGCCCCGGTCGCGGTGAGCGCGCCCGCGGCGCCCGACGAGGGCCTCACGGCGGCGGAACTCGCCGCCAAGCACGGGCTGAGCGTCAGCGGCGCCCGGCCGTCCCTCATCGAGTACGTCCGTCAGCTCTGGGGACGGCGCCACTTCATCATCGCCTTCTCCCAGGCGAAGCTGACCGCCCAGTACAGCCAGGCCAAGCTCGGCCAGCTGTGGCAGGTGGCGACGCCGCTGCTGAACGCGGCCGTGTACTTCTTCATCTTCGGCCTGCTCCTGGAGGCCGACCGGGGCATGTCCCGCGAGGTGTACATCCCGTTCCTGGTCACGGGCGTGTTCGTGTTCACCTTCACGCAGAGCTCGGTGATGGCGGGCGTGCGCGCGATCTCCGGCAACCTCGGCCTGGTCCGCGCCCTGCACTTCCCGCGCGCCTCCCTGCCGATCTCCTTCGCGCTGCAGCAGCTCCAGCAGCTGCTGTTCTCGATGATCGTGCTGTTCGCCGTCGCGGTCGGCTTCGGCCACTACCCGGACCTGTCCTGGGCGCTGATCGTGCCGGTGCTCGTCCTGCAGTTCTGCTTCAACACCGGCCTCGCGCTGATCATGGCCCGGGCGGGCGCCAAGACCCCCGACCTCGCGCAGTTGATGCCGTTCGTGATGCGGACGTGGATGTACGCGTCCGGCGTGATGTTCTCCATCCCGATCTTCCTCGCGGACAAGCCGTCCTGGATGGCGAACGTCCTGCAGTGGAACCCGGCCGCGATCTACATGGACCTGATGCGCTTCGCCCTCATCGACGAATACGACCAGAAGTACCTCCCCGACCACGTCTGGGCGGCCGCGGGCGGCTGGGCCGTGCTGTTCGCCCTGGGCGGCTTCGTGTACTTCTGGAAGGCGGAGGAGAGGTACGGCCGTGGCTGAGCAGAACGCCGAGCGGAACCAGGACGCGCGGATCCCCACCGTCATCGCGGACGACCTGCACATCGTCTACCGCGTCAACGGCGCCAAGACCGGCAAGGGCAGCGCCACCGCCGCCCTCAGCCGCATCATGAAGCGCGGCGAGGAGCGGGGCGTGCGCAAGGTGCACGCCGTGCGGGGCGTCTCCTTCGTCGCCTACCGCGGCGAGGCCGTCGGCCTCATCGGCTCCAACGGCTCCGGCAAGTCGACCCTGCTGCGCGCCATCGCCGGCCTGCTGCCCGCCGAGCGGGGCAAGGTCTACACCGACGGCCAGCCCTCGCTGCTCGGCGTCAACGCGGCCTTGATGAACGACCTCACCGGCGAACGCAACGTCATATTGGGTGGGCTCGCCATGGGCATGTCCCGCGAGGAGATCAGGGAGCGCTACCAGGACATCGTCGACTTCTCCGGCATCAACGAGAAGGGCGACTTCATCACCCTGCCCATGCGCACCTACTCCTCCGGCATGGCGGCCCGGCTCCGCTTCTCCATCGCCGCCGCCAAGGACCACGACGTCCTGATGATCGACGAGGCCCTCGCCACCGGCGACCGCAAGTTCCAGAAGCGTTCCGAGGACCGCATCCGGGAGCTGCGCAAGGAAGCCGGCACGGTGTTTCTGGTCAGCCACAACAACAAGTCCATCCGCGACACCTGCAACCGCGTCCTGTGGCTGGAGCGCGGCGAGCTGCGCATGGACGGCCCGACCGACGAGGTGCTCAAGGAGTACGAGAAGTTCACCGGCAAGTAGTCCGGCTCGGCCAGGGCCCCGCCGGAACTGTTCCGGCGGGGCCCCGCGTCTGCAAAGGAAACGTCAACTCCGGCCGGAATGAGGAATCTTGGGGCCAATCGGTGTGTTCTCGTGATGTGCAGGACACCCTGACGATCCTCGATGCGTTGTACAACGTAAGCTGTACCGGTCCCGAAACACGGCAATCAGGGCGATAATGCGCGACACCGCCCGTCGCACCGCCGTGCGGACGGCCGGGCGGCGTGTCCGAAATAGTGTGCATTGGGTCGGCAGTGTAGAACGGGAGATGTGACGGCAATGGCTACGGAAACTCCCCAGCTCCACACAGCACGTGCCGTCCCCGCACCGGGCAGCCGCTGGTGACGGGCACCGGCACGGCGCGCCCCCGCGACCCGGAGCGCGGCACCCTCGACAAGGCCGCGGGCGAGAACTTCCCGGTGGCGCCGTTCTTCCTGCCCCGGGCCTGGCGCACCGACCTCATGGCCGTCTACGGCTTCGCCCGCCTGGTCGACGACATCGGCGACGGCGACCTGGCCCCCGGCGGCGCCGACGCCCGGCTGCTCGGCGTCTCCCCGCGGGAGGCCGAGGACCGGCTGGTCCTGCTGGACGCCTTCGAGGCCGACCTGCGCAGGGTCTTCGACGCGACGCCCCGCCACCCGCTGCTGCGCCGCCTCCAGCCGACCGTCCGCCGGTGCTCCCTGACCCCCGGGCCGTTCCTCGGCCTGATCGCCGCCAACCGCCAGGACCAGCTGGTCGGCCGCTACGAGACCTACGACGACCTGCTCGCCTACTGCGAGCTCTCCGCCAACCCCGTCGGCCGTCTCGTCCTCGCCGTCACCGGCACCTCGACACCCGAGCGGATCCGCCGCTCCGACATGATCTGCACCGCCCTCCAGATCGTCGAGCACCTCCAGGACGTGGCCGAGGACCTCGGCCGCGACCGCGTGTACCTGCCCGCCGCCGACATGAAGCGTTTTCACGTCCAGGAGACGGATCTCGCCACGAAAACCGCCGGAGCGTCGGTCCGTGCGTTGATTGCGTACGAAGCGCAAAGGGCCCGGGATCTGCTGAATGAAGGCGCCCCCCTGGTGGGTAGCGTCCACGGCAGGTTGAAGCTGCTGCTCGCAGGGTTCGTGGCGGGGGGAAGGGCGGCTCTGCACGCGATCGCCGCCGCCGACTACGACGTACTTCCCGGCCCGCCCAAGCCCGGCAAGGTCCAGTTGCTGCGTGAGGTGGGCGTGACTCTGCGAGGAGAGGGGTGATCCGGACCGTGGAGTCGGAACCACACGCGTCCCCACCGGTACTCGCCGCCTACAGCTACTGCGAGGCCGTCACCGGGCGTCAGGCCCGTAACTTCGCCTACGGCATCCGGCTGCTGCCGACGCCCCAGCGCCGTGCGATGTCGGCGCTGTACGCGTTCTCGCGGCGGGTCGACGACATCGGCGACGGCGCGCTCGCCGACGACGTCAAGGTCGCCCGGCTGGAGGAGACCCGGGCGCTGCTCACCCGGATCCGGGACGGCGAGGTCGACGAGGACGACACCGACCCGGTGGCCGTCGCCCTCACGCACGCCGCCGGGCACTTCCCGATCCCGCTCGGCGGTCTGAACGAACTCATCGACGGCGTCCTGATGGACGTCCGCGGCGAGACCTACGAGACCTGGGACGACCTCAAGGTCTACTGCCGCTGCGTGGCGGGCGCCATCGGACGTCTCTCGCTCGGCGTGTTCGGCACGGAACCGGGGGCGCGCGGCGTCGACCGCGCGCCCGAGTACGCCGACACGCTCGGGCTCGCGCTCCAGCTCACCAACATCCTCCGGGACGTCCGCGAGGACGCCGTGGGCGGACGCACCTACCTGCCCGCCGACGACCTCGCGAAATTCGGCTGCTCCGCCGGCTTCAGCGGGCCACGGCCACCGGAGGGCTCCGACTTCACGGGCCTCGTGCACTTCGAAGTGCGACGGGCCCGCGCTCTTTTCGCCGAGGGCTACCGGCTGCTGCCCATGCTCGACCGGCGCAGCGGCGCCTGCGTCGCCGCCATGGCCGGTATCTACCGCCGCCTCCTCGACCGCATCGAGCGCGACCCGGAGGCCGTGCTGCGCGGCCGGGTCTCCCTGCCCGGCCGGGAGAAGGCGTACGTCGCCGTACGCGGACTGTCCGGCCTGGACGCCCGGCATGTGACCCGACGGACCGTCAGGAGGCGTGCGTGACGCACACAGCTGCCGCCAGCGGCGGAAAACGGCGGGCAACCCTCCGGCCGGGGCCCGCGTCCCTGACGGAGACGGCCGGCCCTGTGCCGGCCGAGCAGCGCGGCCGCCGCGCAGGGGAGGGGGCGTGATGACCCACGGCACGCGGTCCCACGGACCGGCCGCGGACGGACGGCACGCCGTCGTGGTGGGCGGCGGGCTCGCCGGCATCACCACCGCGCTCGCGCTCGCCGACGCCGGGGTGCGCGTCACCCTGCTGGAGGGCAGGCCGAGACTGGGCGGCCTGGCCTTCTCCTTCCAGCGCGGCGACCTCACCGTCGACAACGGACAGCACGTGTACCTGCGCTGCTGCACCGCCTACCGCTGGTTCCTCGACCGCATCGAGGGCGCGGCACTGGCCCCGCTGCAGGACCGGCTCGACGTGCCCGTCCTGGACGTCGCGCGGCCCGAGGGGCGGCGGCTCGGCAGGCTGCGGCGGGACGCGCTGCCCGTGCCCCTGCACCTGGGGCGCAGCCTCGCCACCTATCCGCACCTGTCGCTCGCCGACCGCGCCAAGGTGGGCCGGGCCGCGCTCGCGCTCCAGGGGCTCGACCTCGCCGACCCCGCGCTGGACACGCAGGACTTCGGCAGCTGGCTGGCCGCGCACGGCCAGTCGGCGCGCGCCGTCGAGGCCCTGTGGGACCTGGTCGGGGTCGCCACCCTCAACGCGGTCGCCTCCGACGCCTCCCTGGGGCTCGCCGCGATGGTGTTCAAGACCGGTCTGCTGTCCGACCCGGGCGCGGCCGACATCGGCTGGGCGCGCGTCCCGCTGGGCGAGCTGCACGACAGGCTGGCCCGCAAGGCGCTCGACGCCGCGGGCGTCCGTACCGAGGTCCGTACCCGCGTCACCTCCGTCTCCGCGGAGGTGAACGGAGGGTGGAGCGTCGAGGTTCCCGGCGAGACGCTGGAAGCGGACGCGGTGGTGCTCGCCGTACCCCAGCGCGAGGCGCACGGCCTGCTGCCCGAGGGCGCCCTCGACGCGCCGGACCGGCTCCTGCGGATCGGCACCGCGCCGATCCTCAACGTCCATGTGGTGTACGACCGGAAGGTGCTCGGCCGGCCGTTCTTCACCGCCCTCGGCAGCCCGGTGCAGTGGGTCTTCGACCGGACCGAGGCCTCCGGGCTGCGCGAGGGGCAGTACCTCGCCCTGTCGCAGTCGGCGGCCCAGGACGAGATCGACGCGCCCGTGGCGGCGCTGCGCGAGCGGTACCTGCCGGAGCTGGAGCGGCTGCTGCCGCTGACCCGCGGCGCCGAAGTGAGGGACTTCTTCGTCACCCGGGAGCGCACGGCGACGTTCGCTCCCACCCCCGGCGTCGGGCGCCTCAGGCCCGGTGCCCGCACCAAGGCATCCGGCCTCTACCTGGCCGGAGCGTGGACCGCCACCGGGTGGCCCGCGACCATGGAGAGTGCGGTCCGCAGTGGTGTGAGCGCGGCGGACGCCGTGCTGGGCGCCCTGGGCCGGCCCCGCCCGCAGCACCTCTTCGAGTTCGAGGAGGCGGCGTGATGCTCGCTCGGCACGACGCGGCAGGCGGCCCCCGCACCCCCGGTACCGCGACAAGAGGAGAGACTGTGCCCACTGTTCCCCCGGCCTCGAAGACTGCCGAGGCGGTGGACGTGACCGCGCTGCTGGAGCGCGGCCGGACCCTGGCCACACCGGTACTGCGGGCGGCCATCGACCGCCTGGCACCTCCCATGGACACTGTTGCCGCCTACCACTTCGGCTGGATCGACGCCCAGGGCAGGCCCGCCGAGGGCGACGGCGGAAAGGCCGTGCGCCCCGCCCTCGCGGTGCTGTCCGCCGAGGTCATGTCAGCCGCTCCCGAGACCGGCATCCCCGGCGCCGTCGCCGTGGAGCTCGTCCACAACTTCTCCCTCCTCCACGACGACCTCATGGACGGCGACGAGCAGCGCCGCCACCGCGACACGGTCTGGAAGGTGCACGGCCCCGCCCAGGCCATCCTGGTCGGCGACGCCCTGTTCGCCCTCGCCAACGAGGTGCTCCTCGAACTCGGCACCGTCGAGGCCGGCCGCGCCACCCGCCGCCTGACCACCGCGACCCGCGCCCTGATCGACGGACAGGCGCAGGACATCTCCTACGAGCACCGCGACCGCGTCAGCGTCGAGGAGTGCCTGGAGATGGAGGGCAACAAGACCGGCGCCCTGCTCGCCTGCGCCAGCTCCATCGGCGCGGTGCTCGGCGGCGCCGACGACCGCACCGCCGACACGCTGGAGAAGTACGGCTACCACCTGGGCCTCGCCTTCCAGGCCGTCGACGACCTCCTCGGCATCTGGGGCGACCCGGTCTCCACCGGCAAGCAGACCTGGAGCGACCTGCGCCAGCGCAAGAAGTCCCTGCCGGTCGTCGCCGCGCTCGCGGCCGGCGGCCCCGCCTCCGAGCGGCTCGGCGACATGCTCGCCGCCGACGCCAAGGCCAGCGACTTCGAGAACTTCTCCGAGGAGGAGTTCGCGGCCCGCGCCGCCCTCATCGAGGAGGCGGGCGGCCGCGAATGGACCGCCGAAGAGGCTCGCCGTCAGCACACCATCGCCATCGAGGCCCTCGACGCCGTCGACATGCCCGACCGGGTGCGGGCACAGTTCACGGCACTCGCGGACTTCGTCGTCGTACGGAAGAGATGATCACTATCGGCCGAATAACCCTCGCGTAGTCGCCGGCCGGTGCCGCGAGTCTCCTCGTGACACCGGCCGACGGCGGACCCACAGCAGATGCACACCTTGCAGGACTGCACGAAGGGGAAGCCATGACAGCGACGACCGACGGAAGCACCGGGGCCCTGCCACCCCGGGCCGCCGCGGCCAGCGACACCGACACCGACATGCCCGCGGCGGCCGGAGTACCGGAAGCCGCCGCCCGCGCCGCACAGCGCGCCACCGACTACCTGCTCTCCCGCCAGGACGCCCAGGGCTGGTGGAAGGGCGACCTCGAGACCAACGTCACGATGGACGCCGAAGACCTGCTGCTCCGTCAGTTCCTGGGCATCCGCGACGAGAAGACCACGCAGGCCGCCGCGCTCTTCATCCGCGGCGAGCAGCGCGAGGACGGCACCTGGGGCACCTTCTACGGCGGCCCCGGCGAACTCTCCGCCACCGTCGAGGCCTACGTCGCCCTCCGCCTGGCCGGTGACGCGCCCGACGCCCCGCACATGGCGAAGGCCTCCGCCTGGATCCGCGCGCAGGGCGGCATCGCCGCCGCCCGGGTCTTCACCCGCATCTGGCTGGCCCTGTTCGGCTGGTGGAAGTGGGAGGACCTGCCCGAACTCCCGCCGGAGCTCATCTTCTTCCCCAAGTGGCTGCCGCTCAACATCTACGACTTCGGCTGCTGGGCCCGGCAGACGATAGTCCCGTTGACGATCGTCTCCGCCAAGCGGCCGGTCCGCCCCGCGCCCTTCCCGCTCGACGAGCTGCACACCGACCCGGCCCACCCGAACCCGCCCAAGGCCCTCGCCCCGCCGCTCAGTTGGGACGGGGCCTTCCAGCGGATGGACAAGGCTCTGCACACCCTGCGGAAGGTCGCCCCGCGCAGACTCCGCAGGGCCGCCATGAACAGCGCAGCCCGCTGGATCATCGAGCGGCAGGAGAACGACGGCTGCTGGGGCGGCATCCAGCCCCCGGCCGTGTACTCGATCATCGCGCTGCACCTGCTCGGCTACGACCTCCAGCACCCGGTGATGCGGGAGGGGCTGGCGTCCCTGGACCGGTTCGCCGTGTGGCGCGAGGACGGGGCCCGGATGATCGAGGCCTGCCAGTCGCCGGTCTGGGACACCTGCCTGGCCGCGATCGCGCTGGTCGACGCCGGACTGCCCCCCGACCACCCGCAGTTGGTCAAGGCGGCGGACTGGATGCTGGGCGAGGAGATCGTCCGGCCCGGTGACTGGGCCGTACGGCGGCCGGAACTGCCGCCCGGGGGCTGGGCGTTCGAGTTCCACAACGACAACTACCCCGACATCGACGACACCGCCGAGGTCGTCCTCGCGCTGCGCCGGATCATCCACCACGACCCGGAGCGGGTCGACAAGGCCATCGGGCGCGCCCTGCGCTGGACCCTCGGCATGCAGTCGAAGAACGGCGCCTGGGCCGCCTTCGACGTCGACAACACCAGCCCCTTCCCGAACCGGCTGCCGTTCTGCGACTTCGGCGAGGTCATCGACCCGCCCTCCGCGGACGTCACCGCGCACGTCGTCGAGATGCTCGCGGTGGAGGGCCTCGCGCACGACCCGCGCACCCGGCGCGGCATCGAGTGGCTGCTCGCCGAGCAGGAACCGGACGGCTCGTGGTTCGGGCGCTGGGGCGTCAACTACGTCTACGGCACCGGGTCCGTCGTCCCCGCCCTGGTCGCCGCGGGCATCCCCGCCGCGCACCCGGCGATCCGGCGGGCGGTGGCCTGGCTGGAGTCGGTGCAGAACGACGACGGCGGCTGGGGCGAGGACCTGCGCTCCTACAAGGACGCCGGGGAATGGAGCGGCAAGGGCGCCTCCACCGCCTCGCAGACGGCGTGGGCGCTGATGGCGCTGCTCGCGGCGGGGGAGCGGGACTCCAAGGCCGTCGAGCGGGGCGTCGAGTGGCTCGCCGCCACCCAGCGGGAGGACGGCTCCTGGGATGAGCCCTACTTCACGGGGACCGGTTTCCCGTGGGACTTCTCGATCAACTACCACCTCTACCGGCAGGTGTTCCCGCTCACCGCGCTCGGCCGGTACCTGCGGGGAGAGCCCTTCGCCGCGAAGCTGCGGGGGAGCGGAGAGACCGGGACGCCGCTCGCCGAGGCCAAGGGAGCTGAATGAGCACTCAGCCCGCTCCGGCCCCGCTGCTGATCGCCTGTGCGCTCGGCATCGAGCAGTTCGCCCTGCGCGCGGGCGGCCGGGGCGGCGCCGGCGGGCCGGTCACCGTGCTGCGCACGGGCATGGGGCCCGCGGCGGCCGAGCGGTCCGTCACGCGCGTGCTCGCCGACCCGGCCCTGCGCGACGCCGCCGTGCTGGCCACCGGCTTCTGCGCGGGGCTCGCGCCGGGCATGCACCCCGGCGATCTGGTCGTCGCCGAGGAGACCCGCGACCCGCGCTCCACGACCCCCTGCGTCGGGACGGAGCTGCTGGTCAAGGAGCTGGGCCGGGCGGTGCCCGGGCGGACCGTGCACACCGGGCCGCTCACCGGCTCCGACCACGTCGTGCGCGGTCATGAACGGTCCGAACTGCTCGCGACCGGCGCGATCGCGGTCGACATGGAGTCGGCGGCCACGCTCCTGAGCGCCGTGCGGGCGGGCGAGCGCCCCGTTGCGGCCGTCCGGGTGGTCGTGGACGCTCCTGAACATGAACTCGTCCGGATCGGCACGGTGCGCGGTGGAATATCAGCTTTCCGTGTCCTTCGCTCCGTCCTTCCCGCTTTCTTCGAATGGCACCGTTCCTTGCTGCTCCCCAGGAGGTGAGCCAGATGGCCATGCCGCTCCGACAGTCCATCAAGGTCGCTACATACTTGGCTGAACAGAAGCTCCGCCGGCGGGACAAGTTCCCCCTGATCGTCGAGCTGGAGCCGTTGTTCGCCTGCAACCTCAAGTGCGAGGGCTGCGGCAAGATCCAGCATCCGGCCGGGGTGCTCAAGCAGCGGATGCCGGTCGCCCAGGCCGTGGGGGCGGTCATGGAGTCCGGTGCCCCCATGGTGTCCATCGCCGGCGGCGAGCCGCTGATGCACCCGCAGATCGACGAGATCGTGCGTCAGCTGGTGGCCAAGCGGAAGTACGTCTTCCTGTGCACCAACGCGATGCTGCTGCGCAAGAAGATGGACCAGTTCACGCCCTCTCCCTACTTCGCCTTCGCGGTGCACATCGACGGGCTGCGCGAGCGGCACGACGAGTCGGTCGCCAAGGAGGGCGTCTTCGACGAGGCCGTGGAGGCCATCAAGGAGGCCAAGCGGCGCGGCTTCCGGGTCACCACCAACTCGACCTTCTTCAACACCGACACCCCGCAGACCATCATCGAGGTGCTGAACTTCCTCAACGACGACCTCCAGGTCGACGAGATGATGATCTCGCCCGCCTACGCCTACGAAAAGGCCCCCGACCAGGAGCACTTCCTCGGTGTGGAGCAGACCCGCGAGCTGTTCAAGAAGGCCTTCGCGGGCGGCAACCGGCGGCGCTGGCGGCTCAACCACTCCCCGCTCTTCCTGGACTTCCTGGAGGGCAAGGTCGACTTCCCGTGCACCGCCTGGGCGATCCCGAACTACTCGCTCTTCGGCTGGCAGCGCCCCTGCTACCTGATGAGCGACGGGTACGTGCCGACGTACCGGGAGCTGGTCGAGGAGACCGACTGGGACAAGTACGGCCGCGGCAAGGACCCGCGCTGCGCCAACTGCATGGCGCACTGCGGCTACGAGCCCACCGCCGTCCTCGCCACCATGGGATCGCTGAAGGAGTCCCTGCGCGCCATGCGCGAGACGGTCTCCGGGAACCGGGAGTGATGCCATGACCGCCATCCCGCTGGGCGTCCCCGAGGTGCCGGTCCGGCCGGTCGCGGAGCGGCGCGCCTCGCGCCGGATCCAGGTCGGCCCGGTGCCGGTCGGGGGCGGGGCCCCGGTGTCGGTGCAGTCGATGACGACGACCCGCACCTCGGACGTCGGCGCCACGCTGCAGCAGATCGCCGAACTCACCGCGTCCGGCTGCCAGATCGTCCGGGTCGCCTGCCCCACGCAGGACGACGCGGACGCGCTGGCGACCATCGCCCGCAAGTCGCAGATCCCGGTGATCGCCGACATCCACTTCCAGCCCAAGTACGTGTTCGCGGCCATCGAGGCGGGCTGCGCCGCCGTCCGCGTCAACCCCGGCAACATCAAGCAGTTCGACGACCGGGTCAAGGAGATCGCCCGGGCCGCCAAGGACCACGGCACCCCGATCCGGATCGGCGTCAACGCCGGGTCGCTGGACCGGCGGCTGCTCCAGAAGTACGGCAAGGCCACCCCGGAGGCGCTCGTGGAGAGCGCGCTGTGGGAGGCGTCCCTGTTCGAGGAGCACGACTTCCGGGACATCAAGATCTCCGTCAAGCACAACGACCCGGTCGTGATGATCGAGGCGTACCGGCAGCTCGCCGAGAGTTGCGACTACCCGCTGCACCTGGGGGTCACGGAGGCCGGGCCGGCGTTCCAGGGCACGATCAAGTCGGCGGTGGCCTTCGGCGCGCTGCTCTCCCGGGGCATCGGCGACACGATCCGGGTGTCGCTGTCGGCGCCGCCGGCCGAGGAGGTCAAAGTCGGCATCCAGATCCTGGAGTCCCTGGGGCTGCGGCAGCGCCGGCTGGAGATCGTCTCCTGCCCCTCCTGCGGACGCGCCCAGGTCGACGTGTACAAGCTGGCCGACGAGGTCACGGCCGGTCTGGAGGGCATGGAGGTGCCGTTGCGCGTCGCCGTCATGGGATGTGTGGTCAACGGTCCCGGCGAGGCCCGGGAGGCCGATCTGGGTGTGGCCTCCGGCAACGGAAAGGGGCAGATCTTCGTCAAGGGCGAGGTCATCAGGACCGTCCCCGAGTCGAAGATCGTCGAGACGCTGATCGACGAGGCGATGAAACTCGCCGCGCAGATGGAGCAGGACGGCGTGGGGTCGGGGGAGCCGGCCGTCACCGTGAGCTGAGCAGCACGGAATGCGAAGGGGGCCCGAGCGTGACGATTCTGGAGAGCATCCGGGGACCACGTGACCTGAAGGCGCTGTCCGAGGCGGAACTCGGTGAACTGTCCGACGAGATCAGGGAGTTCCTGGTGCACGCGGTCGCCGCGACCGGCGGCCACCTGGGGCCCAACCTGGGGGTGGTGGAGCTGACCGTCGCCCTGCACCGGGTCTTCGAGTCACCGGTCGACCGCATCCTGTGGGACACCGGCCACCAGAGCTACGTCCACAAACTGCTGACCGGACGCCAGGACTTCTCCAAGCTGCGCGGCAAGGGCGGCCTGTCCGGCTACCCCTCGCGCGAGGAGTCCGAGCACGACGTCATCGAGAACAGCCACGCCTCCACGGCGCTCGGCTGGGCCGACGGGCTCGCCAAGGCCCGCCAGGTGCAGGGGGAGAAGGGCCACGTCGTCGCGGTCATCGGCGACGGGGCACTCACCGGCGGCATGGCCTGGGAGGCGCTCAACAACATCGCGGCCGCCAAGAACCGCCCGCTGATCATCGTCGTCAACGACAACGAACGCTCCTACGCCCCGACCATCGGCGGCCTCGCCAACCACCTCGCCACCCTGCGCACCACCGACGGCTACGAGCGGGTCCTGGCCTGGGGCAAGGACGTGCTGCAGGCCACGCCCCTGGTCGGCCACACCCTCTACGAGGCCCTGCACGGCGCGAAGAAGGGCTTCAAGGACGCGTTCGCCCCGCAGGGACTGTTCGAGGACCTGGGCCTGAAGTACGTGGGCCCGATCGACGGGCACGACATCGGGGCCGTGGAGTCCGCCCTGCGGCGCGCGAAACGCTTCCACGGCCCGGTGCTCGTGCACTGCCTCACGGAGAAGGGCCGCGGCTACGAACCCGCCCTCGCCCACGAGGAGGACCACTTCCACACCGTCGGCGTGATGGACCCGCTGACCTGCGAGCCGCTGTCGCCGGCCGGTGGCCCCTCCTGGACCTCCGTGTTCGGCGACGAGATCGTGCGGATCGGGGAGGAGCGGGAGGACGTGGTGGCGATAACCGCCGCCATGCTGCATCCGGTCGGCCTGGGCGCCTTCGCCGAGCGGTTCCCGGACCGGGTGTGGGACGTCGGCATCGCCGAGCAGCACGCGGCCGTGTCCGCGGCGGGCCTGGCGACCGGCGGACTGCACCCGGTCGTCGCCGTCTACGCCACCTTCCTCAACCGCGCCTTCGACCAGCTCCTCATGGACGTCGCCCTGCACCGCTGCGGGGTGACCTTCGTCCTGGACCGGGCCGGCGTCACCGGAGTCGACGGGGCCTCCCACAACGGCATGTGGGACATGTCCGTCCTCCAGGTCGTGCCCGGTCTCAGGATCGCCGCGCCGCGCGACGCCGACCAGCTGCGGGCGCAGCTGCGCGAGGCGGTCGCCGTCGACGACGCGCCGACCCTGGTGCGCTTCCCGAAGGAGTCCGTCGGCCCGTCGATACCGGCGGTCGACCGAGTGGGCGGACTGGACGTGCTGCACCGCGCCGACCGAGCGGAGGTGCTTCTGGTCGCCGTCGGGGTCATGGCGCCGGTGTGCCTCCAGGCCGCCGAGCTGCTCGAAGCCCGCGGCATCGGCTGCACGGTCGTCGACCCGCGCTGGGTCAAGCCCGTCGACCCGGCGCTCCCCGCACTCGCCGCCGAACACCGCCTGGTCGCCGTCGTCGAGGACAACAGCCGGGCGGCCGGGGTCGGCTCGGCCGTGGCGCTGGCCCTCGGGGACGCCGAAGTCGACGTGCCCGTACGGCGGTTCGGCATCCCGGAGCAGTTCCTCGCGCACGCCAAGCGCGGCGAGGTGCTCGCCGACATCGGCCTGACACCCGTCGAGATCGCCGGACGGATCAGCGCGAGCCTGACCGTCAAGGAAGAGCTGTCCAAGGAGCCACAGGAATGACAACCGCCGAGTCCGCGTCGGAGTCGTCGCAGGCCGGGGAATTCGACCTCGGCGCGCTGCTGGCCGAGCGCGGAGCCGAGCGCTACGAGCTGCACACCCGGTACCTCAACCACCAGCTCCCGCGCATGCTGCACACCATCGGCTTCGACAAGGTCTACGAGCGCGCCGAAGGCGCCTACTTCTACGACGCGGACGGCGACGACTACCTGGACATGCTCGCCGGGTTCGGGGTGATGGGGCTCGGCCGCCACCACCCCGTCGTGCGCAAGGCGCTGCACGACGTCCTGGACGCCGGCCTCGCCGACCTCACCCGCTTCGACTGCCAGCCGCTGCCGGGCCTGCTGGCCGAGAAGCTGCTCGCACACAGCCCGCACCTGGACCGGGTGTTCTTCGGCAACAGCGGCACCGAGGCCGTCGAGGGCGCCCTGAAGTTCGCCCGGTTCGTCACCGGCCGCCCCAGGGTCCTGTACTGCGCCCACGCCTTCCACGGCCTGACCACCGGCTCCCTCTCCGTCAACGGCGAGGCCGGCTTCCGCGACGGCTTCGCCCCGCTGCTGCCCGACACGGCCGTGCCGCTCGGCGACCTCGACGCGCTGGAACGGGAGCTGCGGAAGGGTGACGTCGCCGCCCTGATCGTCGAACCCATCCAGGGCAAGGGCGTGCTGGAGTCCCCGCCCGGCTACCTCCTCGCCGCCCAGGAGCTGCTGCACCGGCACAAGGCGCTGCTCATCGCCGACGAGGTGCAGACGGGCCTCGGCCGGACCGGCGACTTCTACGGCTACCAGCACGAGGACGGGGTGGAACCCGACCTGGTGTGCGTGGCCAAGGCGCTCTCCGGCGGCTACGTGCCGGTCGGCGCCACACTCGGCAAGGACTGGATCTTCAAGAAGGTCTACTCCTCCATGGACCGGGTGCTGGTCCACTCGGCGAGCTTCGGCTCGAACGCCCAGGCCATGGCGGCGGGCCTGGCCGTGCTGTCGGTGATGGAGAACGAGCAGATCGTCGCGAACGTCCGGGCCACCGGCGAACGGCTCCGGTCCCGGCTCGCGGCGCTGACGGACAAGTACGAGATGCTCGCCGAGGTCCGCGGCCGGGGCCTGATGATCGGCATCGAGTTCGGCCGGCCCAGGTCGCTGAAACTGCGCGGCCGCTGGACCATGCTCCAGGCCGCGCGCAAGGGACTGTTCGCGCAGATGGTCGTCGTACCGCTGCTGCAGAAGCACCGCATCCTCACCCAGGTCTCCGGCGACCACATGGAGGTGATCAAGCTGATCCCGCCGCTGATCATCGGTGAGCGGGAGGTGGACCGGTTCGTCGACGCCTTCACGGCCGTGATGGACGACGCGCACGACGGCGGTCTGGTGTGGGACTTCGGGAAGACACTGGTCAAGCAGGCCGTCGCCAACCGCTGACTTTTTGCCTGTGAGGCAAGAAATTTGCCGCTGAGGCAAGGCTCCGGCTGAATGGAGGCATGAGCTCCTCCGACACCGAGCGGCCCTCCGGGGCCGACTCGCCGGCCGACCAGCCTGCCGGTGCGCTGCCCGCCGTGGTCGCGCCCCAGCTGCGGGCGCTGCGGCGCCAGGCCTCCCTGACGCTGGAGGCCGCGGCCCGCGCCGCCGGGCTGTCGCCCGCCCACCTCTCCCGTCTGGAGACCGGGCAGCGCCAGCCCTCGCTGCCGATGCTGCTCGCGCTCGCCCGCGTCTACGGTACGACCGTCTCCGAGCTGCTCGGTGAGACGGTCGCCGGCCGGGACGCCGTCGTCCGCGCCGCCGACATGGAACCGAACGAGGCGGGCGGCTGGACCTACTGGCAGGCCGGCGCCTCCGGGCGCGGGATGCAGGCCCTGCGGGTCCGCGTCCCGTACGGCTCCCAGGGCGACATCGTGCGCGTCCACCCCGGCGAGGAGTGGCTCCATGTGCTGCGGGGCCGGCTGCGGCTGCGCCTCGGGGACACCGCGCACCGGCTGGCGCCCGGCGACAGCGCCCACTTCGACTCGCTCACCCCGCACCGGATCGCCGCCGAGGACCACGACGGCGTCGAGCTGCTCTTCGTCCACACCCTGCTGCAGAGCCCCACGGCCGCCCTGTGCCTGGGCCCCACCCCTGGAGAGACGCCATGAGGGACATGGAGGAGAAGTTCCCGCGCGCCCTGTGGGTGCGGCTGTTCATCTACCTCATCCTGGGGCATGTCTTCGCCGCGTTCATCTACCTGCTGTTCGAGGTGGGCGCCAAGTAGCCGCCGGGCGGCGCCTCAGTCGAGGAGCCGCTCGCGCAGCCGCTCCCGGGTCTCCGGGGCGAGCTTCAGCCCCTTCTCCAGGTAGGGGTCGACACCGCCCCAGGTCTCCTCGATGGTGTCGAAGGCCGCCGCCAGGTACTCGGCGCGCGCGTCGAACAGCGGGCTCAGCAGCTCCATGACCTCGGGGGAGTAGGCCGAGGCGTGGGAGCTGCTGCGGTGCACCTTGTAGCGGCGGTGCTTGGCGTTGGACTTCAGGTAGTCCTCGATGATCGCCTCGCGCTCGACGCCCAGGGCGAGCAGCGTCACCGCGATGGACAGGCCCGCGCGGTCCTTGCCCGCCGCGCAGTGCATCAGCGCGGGGACGCTGTCCTCGGCGAGCGCGTGCAGCACGCGGGAGTGCTCGGCCGTGCGGCTCCTGATGATCGTGCGGTACGAGGCGATCATCCGGTCCGCGCCCTTGCCGTCCGAGAGGATCGCGCGCAACTGGTCCAGGTCGCCGTCGCGGACCATCTTCCAGAACTCGGCGCCGTCGGCCGGGTCGCTCAGCGGCAGGTTCACATTGCGCACGCCCGGCAGCTCGATGTCCGGCCCTTCGAGCTTCTGGTCGGCGGCGTTGCGGAAGTCGAAGACCGTGTGCAGGCCCAGGCCGGACAGGAAGACGGCGTCCTCACCGGTCGCGTGGGCGAGGTGGCCGCTGCGGAACAGCACTCCCTGTCGCACCCGCCGTCCGTCCACGGTCGGCAACCCGCCCACATCGCGGAAGTTGCGGACTCCGGCCAGCTCGGGCTCCGTCGACGGGACCTGCTGCGTCACGAGGGCTCCTCCCCTTCGGCGCCGTCGGCGCGGCTCGTCGACGGGCACCACTCGACGATACGACATGCCCTGTCGGCGCCGATGAGTTGTCCACAGGCGTTGCCGGAAGCCCCCGCGGCCCTTGATGATGTTGCTGCCTGGTCGACCCTGGTCGGGCTTGTTCGAATCTGTGAGGGCTGGATGCTGGACATCTCCGAAGACGGACGTACGTGGGTGCTCTCCGGGCCGGCCAGCAGCTACGCCGTCCACGTCACGGACCGCGACGAGCTGCTGCACCTCCACTGGGGCGCGCGGATCGGCCTCGCCGACGCCGAGGCGCTCGCCGTCCGGCCGCTGCCGGAGTACTGGCCCTTCGAGTCCCCGCTCGACGGGCGCGAGGAGTACCCGGTCGAGGGCGGCCCCCGTTTCGCCCGGCCCGCCCTGTCCGTGCGCACCGCCGAGCGGCGCGGCACCGAGTGGGTCTACGAGGGCCATGACGCCGAGGACGGCGAGCTGCGGCTCCGCTTCCGTGACGGCGACCTGACCGTCACGCTGCACTACCGGATGCGCCCCTCGTCCGACGTCGTCGAACGCTGGGTGACCCTGGACAACCGGGGGCCCGCCGTCGAGGTGCTGCGCGCCGACTCCGCCACCTGGACCCTGCCCGACCGTGACACCTGGCGGCTGTCCCAGCTGCACGGCCGCTGGGGCGCCGAGTCCCGGCTGACGCGCTCCGCGCTCACCCACGGCGAGAAGGTGATCGGCAGCCGCCGCGGCCACACCTCCCACCAGCACCTGCCGTGGGTCGCGCTCGACACCGACGCGACCGAGGAGCGCGGCGAGGTCTACGGCTGCGCCCTGGGCTGGTCCGGCTCCTGGCGGATCTCCGTCGCCCAACTCCCGGACGCGCGCGTGCAGATCACCGGCGGCGCCGGCCACGACGACTCGGGCCTGCTGACGCTGGGCACGGGGGAGTCGTACACGACCCCCGTCTTCGCCGGGCTCTGGACCGACGGCGGCTTCGGCGGGGCGAGCCGGGCCTGGCACGCCTATCAGCGGGCCCATGTGATCCCGGACGCCGACCGGGACCGGCCGGTGCTGTTCAACTCCTGGGAGGCCACCGAGTTCGACATCTCCGAGGAGCAGCAGCGGGCGCTCGCCGAGCGGGCCGCCGCCATGGGTGTCGAGCTGTTCGTGGTCGACGACGGCTGGTTCGGGGCGCGCACCAGCGACCGGGCCGGGCTCGGCGACTGGACGCCCAACCCCGACCGCTTCCCCGGCGGGCTGAAGCCGCTCGCCGACCAGGTGCACGGGCTCGGCATGCAGTTCGGCATCTGGGTCGAGCCCGAGATGGTCAACCCGGACAGCGAGCTGTACCGGGCCCACCCCGACTGGGTGCAGTACCAACCGGGACGAAAGCGGACGGAGTTCCGCAATCAGCTCGTACTGAACCTGGCCCGGGAGGACGTCCAGCAGTACCTGTGGGAGCAGCTCGACGGGCTCCTCTCCAGCGCCCCGATCGACTACGTCAAGTGGGACTTCAACCGCTGCTTCACCGACGCCGGCTGGCCGGACGACCCCTACCCGCAGCGGCTCTGGGTCGACCACGTGCACGCCCTGTACGCCCTGCTGGACCGGCTGCGGGCCGCCCACCCGGGCGTCGCCTTCGAGTCCTGCTCGGGCGGCGGCGGCCGGATCGACCTCGGGGTGCTGAGTCGCACGGACCAGGTGTGGACCTCCGACAACACCGACCCGCTCGACCGGCTCGCCATCCAGCACGGCTTCAGCCAGCTCCACCCCGCGCGCGTGATGGCCGCCTGGGTCACCGACAGCCCGAACGCCATGCTCAACCACCGTGCCAGCTCCCTGCGGTTCCGGTTCGTCAGCGCCATGGCCGGGGTGCTCGGGGTCGGTGGGGACCTCACGAAGTGGACGCCGGAGGAGCTCGCCGAGGCGAGGGAATGGGTGGAGCTCTACAAGGAGATCCGGCCCGTGGTGCAACGCGGCGACCTCTACCGGCTGCGGCTCCCGGAGGGCGGCCTGAGCGCGGTGCAGTACGTCCTCGGCGACGAGACCGTGGTCCTGGCCTGGCTCCAGGCGCAGCGGTACGGCGAGCCCGTGCCGGCGCTGCGGCTGCGGGGCCTCGATCCGGCAGCGGTGTACGAATGCCTCGAAACGGGCGAAGTTCACCGTGGTGCCGTACTGCTGCACCACGGGCTGCGGGTCGCTCTGCGCGGGGACCTGGACGCCACTGTCGTCCGGCTTAAGTGCAAGTAGCCGTTCTTGTCCGAATAGGTCGGTTCGGTCGTTTGGATATAACGTGCCCCGATCGTAAAGGAGATGTGGTCGGGGTGCGTGACCATCGTCATATTCGTGACGATGTGTTGTCGCCATGTTCACGTAATTCCGGCGCTATTCAGGGCCATTGCGGAAAGCGGGAGATCGGTAATCCACGCTCGGTGACGGGAAATGTGGCGACGCGTCAAGAAAAACGCCGTCACAGGCAACCACAAGCTTGTCCCGTTGCGTCTTGGTCGCTTACGTTCCACACCAATCCGGACGGACGCCTAATCCTGCCGCCGCCCGGAGCCCGCACACACTGACCCGTGTACGGCAGGAGCGGGGGACCCACAGGTACGACGCCTGTTCCGGTTCCCGGAACGGCTTGGGGTTAAGCCGCGCCTCGGCGCGGCCGGGCATCTCCAGCCCGCACCCGACAGCTCACCTCGTAGGCGCCGGAGAGGAATTCGCCATGCCCGCGAAGGGTAAGCACCGCCGCCCGAAGACCCAGCGTTTCACCCGCTCCATCGCCGTCGCCGGAACCGGCGGGGCCGCTCTCGCCCTTCCGTTCATGGGGGCCGCCGGCGCCCACGCCGCCACCCCGCAGTCGGCCCCGGAAAAGGCCGTCCAGTCCGCTCCGGCCGCCGAGAAGAAGTCCCCCGAAAAGGCCACGGGCGCGCACACGTACACCGTGAAGGCCGGTGACTACCTCGCGAAGATCGCCGACGAGCAGCACGTCAGCGGCGGCTGGAAGAAGCTCTACGCGGACAACCGCGACGCCGTCGGCGACGACCCGTCGCTGATCCACCCCGGCCTGAAGCTCTCGATCGGCAAGAAGGCGGCGACGAGCGCGCCCAAGGCGTCCGCGCCGAAGGCCTCGGCCGGGAAGCCCGCGAAGAAGTCCTCCGCGCCCAAGCCGGCCGCGAAGGCGGAGACCGCCGCGAAGCCCGCCGCCGCCAAGCCGGCCGCCGAGAGCAACGCCAGTGGCTACACCGCCCCGGTGGACGGTGCCACCGTCGGCACCCCGTACCGCATGTCCGGCAGCATGTGGTCCAGCGGCTACCACACCGGTGTCGACTTCGTCGTCCCGACCGGCACCTCCCTCAAGGCCGTCGGCGCGGGCACGGTCGTCTCCGCCGGCTGGGGCGGCGCGTACGGCAACCAGGTCGTCATCAAGCTGAACGACGGCTACTACGCCCAGTACGCCCACCTGTCCCAGCTCTCCGTCTCGGCCGGCCAGACCGTGACCGCCGGGCAGCAGGTCGGCCTGTCCGGCGCCACCGGCAACGTCACCGGACCGCACCTGCACTTCGAGATCCGCACCACGCCGGACTACGGCTCGGACGTGGACCCGGTCGCCTTCCTGCGCTCCCACGGCGTCTCCGTCGGCTGACCGACGCACGACCACCTGCCTGACACGCCACCGAAGGCCGGACCTCGATCCCCGGGTCCGGCCTTCGGTGTGCGCGCGTTCCGTCGACCGGTTCAAGGGATCGACAGGAAACGGCAGTTGGGACACAGTGATCCCGTTGTGAGTGCAAGCGCTTTCTGAAGGAGCTGTGTCCCATGCCGACCACCCGCAGAGCGTTCGGAACCCTGGCCGCCGGAGCCGCCCTGGCGGTCCTCGCCCCGACGACGGCCGCACACGCCGTGCCCGGTCATCGTCGGCTCATCGCCCACGACGACTTCCGCCGCGGCCTCGGCCAGTGGGCGACCGAACTGCAGGGCGGCGGCAGCGTCACCGCCTCGCGCGGCGTCCTGGAGATCGACGTGCCGAGCGGGGCGACGGTCTGGTTCAGGCGGCGGCTCGAGGGCCCGTACGTCCTCGCCTACACCGCCACCCCCGTCTCCGCGGGCGGGGTCAACGACCGGGTCTCGGACCTCAACAACTTCTGGAACGCCACCGACGTCCGCTCCCCGGACGACCTCTTCGCGACGCCGCGCGGCGGGGCGCTGGAGGAGTACGACCACCTCACGACGTACTACGCCGGCTACGGCGCCAACTACAACACCACGACCCGGCTGCGCCGTTACGTCGGCGAGCCCGGCGTCCGCCCCCTGATCTACGACTACACCGAGCCGCTGCTGGTCCCGAATGAGCCGAACCGGGTCCGGATCGTCTCCGACGGCTCCACGGTCAGGTGGTGGAACAACGGGCGGCTCGTCTTCGACTACACCGACCCGCAGCCCTACACCGGCGGGCACTTCGCCTTCCGGACCGTGTGGAGCCACTTCCGGATCACTGACTTCCGGGTCTGGCGGCTTGCCCCGAAACATCCCTGACGGGCCGTGTATTCCAGAGTTGGCCAACACTTTGGGAGTGGCTTATCTCACCGCCCGTCAACCCTTTCCTACGGTCGCGTAGGTCACATTCGAGGGTGAATCATGAACGGCTGTGGCAGACGATTCGAAGAGTGACAGCAGATCAGTGATCGGGTCGTACGTGGCGGTGGGGGACAGCTTCACCGAGGGCGTCGGTGATCCCGGCCCCGACGGGGCGTTCGTCGGCTGGGCCGACCGGTTCGCCGTCCTGCTCGCCGACCTCCGGCCCGAGGGCGACTTCCAGTACACCAACCTCGCCGTACGCGGAAAGCTCCTCGACCAGATCGTGGCGGACCAGGTGCCGCGGGCCGTCGACATGGCCCCGGACCTCGTCTCGTTCTGCGCCGGGGGCAACGACATCCTCCGGCCCGGAACGGACCCGGACGAGGTGGCCGAGCGCTTCGAGCGGGCGGTCGCACAGCTCACCGCCGTGGCCGGCACGGTGATGGTGACGACCGGTTTCGACACGCGTGGCATGCCGGTGCTCAAGCACCTGCGCGGCAAGATCGCCACCTACAACGGGCATGTCCGGGCCATCGCCGACCGGTACGGCTGCCCGGTGCTCGACCTGTGGTCCCTGCGCAGTGTGCAGGACCGCAGGGCCTGGGACGCCGACCGGCTGCACCTGTCGCCCGAGGGGCACACGCGCGTGGCGCTCCGCGCGGGCCAGGTGCTCGGCCTCGACGTGCCGGCCGATCCCGAGCAGGAGTGGCCCCCGCTGCCGCCGCGCGGCACCCTCGACATCCGGCGGGACGACGTCCACTGGGCGCGGGAGTTCCTGGTGCCGTGGATCGGACGCCGGCTGCGCGGGGAGTCGTCCGGCGACCATGTGACGGCCAAGGGGGCGCTGTCGCCGGACGACATCCGGATGCGGATCGCCTCGGTGGCGTGAGATGGGTGGCGTGACCTCGGTGGTGTGAGAAGGGCCTCCGCGGTCGCCCCTGCTGCATCGAGGGCGTCGGCGGTTGGCTCTACTGCCCCGAGGGCGTGGGTGGTTGCCCGGCCAAGCCCAGTTCGCGCGCCAGTGCCTCGTCCGTCCACTGCTGGGCCCGCGCCCGCGACACCGCGCCGGCGTAGGACGTCAGCTGGACGGCGAGGCCGTCGAGGAGGGCGGTGAGGCGCAGGGCCGTGCCCGCCGGGTCGGGGCAGCGGAACTCGCCCGCCGCCACGCCCTCCGCGATGACCTCGATGATGGCCGCCTTCCACTGCCGGTCCAGGTCCTGGGCGACCTCCCGCAGCGCGGGCTCGCGCAGCGCCGCCGCCCAGCCCTCGATCCACAGCCGCCAGCCCTTCGCCTGGCCCGTGGGGGCGTACCACCGCACGGCCGACCGCAGCCGGCGCAGCGCCGACGTACGGCGGCCGAGCAGCTTGCGCAACTGCGCGAGGTCGGCCTCGGCCGCGTGCCGGAACGCGGCGGCGACGAGCCGCTCCTTCGTGGAGAAGTGGTAGAGCACCAACGCGTTGCTCACCCCGAGCGCCGAGGCCACGTCGGCGATCCTGACCGCCGCCACGCCGCGGGCCTCGATCTGCTCGATGGCGGCCCGCAGCAGCTCACCGCGCCGTTCCGCCACGCTCAACCGGACTCTCGTCACGCCGTCACCCTACCCACGCCCGCACGGCCCCCGGCGTGCGGATCCGGCCGGTCCGGCGCAGCCTCCGCGACCGCCCCGGGAGGGGCCCCTGCGCACCGGTGTTGTCGGAGGGGCCGACCATAATGGAAAGCCTGACCGACTCCACCTGGAGGTACCGTGGCCGGTTCCCGTTCCCTGAGCTCCGGGCTCCGCGCGCTGCAGCCCGAGGCGTTCGGCGCGGACCCCCGCGGCGAGCGCATGGCGCGCATCCGTAGATCGCCCCACTTCAAGGACGGGGTCTTCCAGAACCCCGGCGGCCCCGCGCGGACCCGGCCCTCGGGCTCGACCCTGGACTTCGCGAAGGTCTTCTTCGACAAGGACACCCGGCCCCGCCGCGCCCCGAAGGGCACGGTGCCGGTGCACGCCACCACCCTCGCCGACATCTCCCGGCCGCCGGCCACGGGGCTGCGCCTGACCTGGATGGGGCACTCCAGCGTGCTCGCGGAGATCGACGGCCGACGGGTGCTCTTCGACCCGGTGTGGGGCGAGCGCTGCTCTCCGTTCCCCTTCGCCGGCCCCAAGCGGCTGCACCCCGTGCCCCTGCCACTGGCCGCGCTCGGCCCGGTCGACGTGGTGGTCATCTCGCACGACCACTACGACCACCTGGACATGCCCACCATCAAGGCCCTGGCCGGCACGGACACGCTGTTCGCCGTCCCGCTCGGCGTCGGCGCCCACCTGGAGCACTGGGGCGTGTCCGCCGGCCGGCTGCGCGAGCTGGACTGGCACGAGTCGACGAAGATCGACGGCCTCACCCTGACCGCCACCCCGGCCCGGCACTTCTGCGGCCGGGGTCTGCGCAACACCCAGCACACCCTGTGGGCCTCCTGGGTCGTCGCGGGTGACGAGCACCGGATCTACCACAGCGGCGACACCGGCTACTTCGACGGCTTCCAGGAGATCGGCGCCGCGCACGGGCCGTTCGACGCCACGATGATCCAGATCGGCGCGTACTCCGACTTCTGGCCCGACATCCACATGACCCCCGAGGAGGGGATGCGCGCCCACCTCGACCTCCAGGGCCGACCGGATCACGGCCTGATGCTGCCGATCCACTGGGCGACCTTCAACCTGGCCACGCACCCGTGGGCGGAACCGGGTGAGGGGACGCTGCGGTCCGCCCGCGCGGTGGGCTCCCGCATCGCCCTGCCCCGCCCGGGCGAGCCCTTCGAGCCGACGGCCGAGACCGTCCCGTCGGAGCCGTGGTGGCGCGGGGTGGCGCTCGGCCCGTCGGGCGGCCGTGCGGTCGGTGGTCCGGTCGGTGGCGATCCGGTAGGGGGTCCGGTGGGTGGTGGTCCCGTCGGGGGTCCCGTCGGTGGCGGTCCCGTCGGGGAGGTCCTTGCCGACGCCGCGATCAAGACCGTCTCGGACGCGGCAGCCGTGGCCCAGGCCGACACTGTGCGTGACGGTCGAGGCGGGGCGGCCAAGGGCACCGAAGACCCCGAGACGCTCCCGGCGGGCTGATCCGGGGCACGGCGCAGACTTACGGCGAGGGCCGGGGAGCGAGAGGCTCCCCGGCCCTCGCCGTCTCTGTGTGACCGCTTCTGACCAGGTCGGATCGAAACGTTGCCGTCCTTGGTCGGATGGCTGACGGAGTTATCGGTCTGTCGTACGAGACCTCATACCAGAGCGGGACGCTCACCGTATGAGTTTGTCAACTGCCCACCGCACATGATGCGCTGGCGACTACTGTCAGTGGCCGTCGGGAAACAGACGGATCAGGGAGCGGGGGCCGGCACGTGCAGGCGCAAGGCGGACGAGGGAGTCGACGCGAGGAGGATCCCCGCTGCCCGCGCACGACCGACGCAGGCACGGGCGCGGCCGTGGCCGCCGCGCCCGAGCGGCATCCGGACCCCGGCCAGGTCGGTGCCGGGCGGAAGCGGCGCGAGTCCGGGCGGACGGCCCGGGGCGCGCGGAAGCGGCCCCGCGAACCGGTCCGCACCTCCGCAAGCCCCTCTGGCAGCCAGGACCGACGGACCAGTACGAGGACACCGATGTCTCACCTCCGCGCCCCGGCCACACGCGCAGACCGCCGTGAGGGCGGGCGGCACGGGCGGCCGGCCGCCCGCACCGCCACCGCGCTGCCCGAGACCCACATACGGCCCCAACTGCTGCGTCTCGCGGTACTGCCGCCCGTCGCCGTCGCCCTGAGCGGCTGCGCCGCCGTCCTCTTCACCGTCCGGTCCACGGGGATCCGGCCGGGCCTCACGCTGTGGGCCGTACTCGCCGGCGCGGTCTTCGTGGCCCTCGTCGGCATCGTCGTCGCCGCGGTGGCGGCCAACCGGGCCGCCGGGTCCGTACACGACCGCATCGGCGTGCTGCGCCGCGCCACCGCACGGCGCGAGGCCGACCTGCGCGCTCTGGTCGAGACGCTGCGCCGCGGCGACGGACCGCCCCAGCACAGCCCGCAGAACCCGCGCGACGGCGCCCCCGAGGACGCCGACGACTTCGAACTCCTCTCCTGCGACCTGGCCCGGGCGCACGACGGCGCCGTCACCGCCGTCGTGCAGGCCTCGCAGCTCTCCAGCCAGGCGGGCAGCGAACAGAAGCTCGAGGTGTTCGTCAACCTGGCCCGGCGCCTGCAGTCACTGGTGCACCGCGAGATCTCCATCCTCGACGAGCTGGAGAACGAGATGGAGGACCCCGACCTGCTCAAGGGGCTCTTCCACGTCGACCACCTCGCCACCCGCATCCGCCGCCACGCCGAGAACCTCGCCGTGCTCGGCGGGGCCGTCTCCCGGCGCCAGTGGAGCAACCCGGTCTCCATGACCGAGGTGCTGCGCTCGGCCATCGCCGAGGTCGAGCAGTACTCCCGGGTCAAGCTCGTGCCGCCGGTCGACGGCACCTTGCGCGGGCACGCCGTCGCCGACGTCATTCACCTGCTGGCCGAACTCGTCGAGAACGCCACGGTGTTCTCCGCGCCGCACACCCAGGTGCTGCTGCGCGCCAACCTCGTGACCTCCGGGCTCGCCGTCGAGGTCGAGGACCGCGGGCTCGGCATGCCCCTGGAGGAGCAGACGCGCATGAACGCGCTGCTCGCCGACCCGGACCAGGTGAACGTCGCCCGGCTCCTCGCGGACGGCCGCATCGGACTGTTCGTCGTCTCGCAACTGGCCCGGCGGCACGGCATCACCGTCCGCCTGCAGACCAACATCTACGGCGGAGTGCAGGCGGTGCTCGTCGTGCCGCAGGCGCTGCTCGGGGCGGAGGCCGGGGCACCCGGCGGTGCGGGCCGGCCCCAGGCCGGCGGTACGGCGACCGGTGCGGAACGCCCGGCTGTGCCGATGCGGCAGACGGGGCGGCACGGACAGGCAGGGCAGCACGGGCAGGCGGCGCCGGGCGGGCACGCTGCGCAGGGCGGGCAGTCTTCAAGTGGCGTCGGCGCCGGAGCCGGCGGCCTGTCCGGGGGGCAGCCCTCTGCCGAGGGGGCTGTGTCCGGGTTCTCGTCCGTACCGGTTCCCGCGTCCGAGGCGCGGTCGTCCGGTCCGGCCGCGACATCCGCCGTCCCGTCCGTGTCCGGCCTCGCGCCCGAAGGACCCCGGCAGACAGCCGAACCGGCGCCGGGCGGAAGCCCGAAGAACGGCCGGCCCGCGCCGCTGCCCGTGCGCGGGGCCCGCCGGGAACGGCCCACCCCGGCCGAGGCACGGCCCGGCATCAGTCCCGACGACCGGCGCATCCTCGCCGAGAACGTGACCACACCGCCCACCCCGCGCAACGGCGCGGTGCGCGGCACCATGGGCAAGCCCCAACTGCCCCGTCGCCGCGCCCAGGAGCACATCGCGCCCCAGCTGCGCGACGGCCCGGCGCCCCGCCAGGACTCCGAGTACCTCGTCGGCCACGACCCCGGTCTGATGGCGGCCTTCCAGCGCGGCATCAGCCTCGCCGAGGCCCAGCAGAACATGGAGGCCGGGAACATGGAGTGGGGCGACACCACGTCCTCCCACAGGGACCCCACCCACAGGGATCCGATTCCCCGGCAGCCGGCACACCTGGAGCCGCTCTCCACCGAGCTGTCCTCCTCGACCACCCCGGCCTCCGTGGACGCACACCGCACCACCGAGGCACGCGGCGTACGGGACGGTACGGGCCCGTCCCGCCCCGACCACACCACCACCCGGCACGACGGGAGCGCACCCGCCGGATGACCACCCCCGTTTCCATCCCCACCCCCAGCGCTCCCGCAGACCTTCGTACCCCAAGGAGTCGATCCACCATGGCGAGCGATGCGCCGACCGCCCATGTATCCGATCTCGACTGGCTGATGAGCGGCCTCGTGCAGCGCGTACCGCACACATCCGCCGCGGTGCTGCTGTCCTGCGACGGACTCGTGAAGTCCGTGCACGGCCTCGACCCGGACAGCGCCGACCACATGGCCGCGCTGGCCTCGGGCCTGTACTCCCTGGGCCGCAGCGCCGGCGTCCGCTTCGGCGACGGCGGCGACGTACGGCAGGTCGTGGTCGAACTCGACTCGACCCTGCTGTTCGTCACCACCGCCGGCTCCGGCACCTGCCTGGCCGTGCTCGCCGGCCGCGAGGCCGACGCGGCCGTGCTCGGCTACGAGATGGCGATGCTGGTCAAGAGCGTCCGCCCCTACCTGGTGACCGCTCCCCGGCAGTCCGTCGAATCCCCGGCGATGAGGCCTTGAGCGTGACGGCGGCCGGTGACGGGCCCTGGCTCGACGACGCGGCCGGGCGGCTGGTGCGCCCGTTCACGGTCAGCAACGGCCGTACCCGTCCCACCGTCGCGCTCGACCTCGTGTCGCAGGTGATGGCCACCGGGGCGACCCCCCTCGGCTATCTCGGCCCCGAACACGCGGAGGCGCTCGAGCGGTGCCGTGTGCCCGTCGCGGTCGCCGAGGTGGCCGCGCATCTGAAACTGCCGGTGGCCGTCACCAAGGTGCTGCTGGCGGACCTCGTCGACTGCGGGGCGCTGACCACCAAGCCCCCCGCGTTCCACCACAACCCGACGGACCGGGCTCTTCTGGAGGCAGTGCTCGATGGACTACGACGACAGCTCTGACTACGCCGACGGACCCGGCCGCGGCGCCGACCCGTTTCCCACCGCGCTGAAGATCCTCGTGGCGGGCGGGTTCGGCGTGGGCAAGACGACCTTCGTCGGCGCGGTCAGCGAGATCGCACCGCTCAGCACGGAGGAGCTGCTCACCACCGTCAGCGCCGCGACCGACAACCTCGACGGCATCGAGAACAAGGTCGAGACGACCGTGGCCATGGACTTCGGCCGCATCACGCTCGACCAGGAGCACGTGCTCTACCTCTTCGGCACGCCCGGCCAGGAGCGGTTCTGGTTCATGTGGGACGAGCTGTGCGAGGGAGCGCTCGGGGCGGTCATCCTCGCCGACACCCGCCGCCTCCAGGAGTGCTTCGCGGCCGTCGACTTCTTCGAGCAGCGCGGCCTCGGATTCATCATCGCCGTCAACGAGTTCGACGGTGCCCACCGCTACGACCCCGAGGAGGTGCGCGCGGCACTCGACCTGCCCGAGGAGGTCCCCGTCGTGTGCTGCGACGCGCGGATCTCCAGCTCCGGGGTCCAGACCCTGCTGACCCTGGTGCGCCACCTCATCGCCCACGCGCCCGCCCCCGCGACGGGGTATGGCGCCCACATGTGATCTCCAACCACCGCCAGGAGACCGTATATGACGCATGCCCACACCCCGGGAGCACGCCCATGAGCTACGACCCGCCGCGCCCGGCCGGTCGTCTGCTTCTCACACCCGAGGACAAGGAGGCCCCGGCCCGCGCCCGCCGACTGCGCGGGCTGGGCCTGGGGGAGCGCCCCGAACCCGCCCTCGACACCTTCGCGCACCGCCTCGCCGAACTGACCCGGGCGCCCTACGCCATGGTCAACTTCCCTGACGAGCAAGGGCAGTTCTACGCGGGCCTGTACGTCCCGGCCGTCGCGCCGGTCGTGCGGAGCGACGGCACCAGCCCGCAGCTCGGCCGCACGCTGCCCCGCGACCATGGCTTCTGCCCTCATGTGGTGGCGCGACGCAAAGCGCTGGTCCTGGAGGACGTCCACGACTATCCGCGGTTCGCCGGCAACCCCGTGGTCGACGAGTTCGGCATCCGCTCCTACCTGGGAGCACCGCTCATCGACGGCACGGGGCTCGTGCTGGGCACCGTCAGTGTCGCCGACGTCGAGCCGCGGCCGTGGGGCAAACCGGGCCTGACCGCCATCAAGGAGCACGCCGCGCAGCTCGTCATGGAGCTGGAGGGCCGGGACGGCCTGCTGCCCTACTGAACGCCCGGGCGCCCGCGCCGGGCCCCGCGGAGGGCGTGAAGGAAAGCTGCGGCGGCGCTTAAGAAATCCTCGATGGACCGGTGCGGCCGCCGTACGGCAGATTGCTGTGCGATCCCACTCCTCTCCCGGTCCAGGGGCTCCTTCGGCATGCCCGGAGCCGGGACTCACCCCCAGGAGCCGCACGGTGAAGGCGCTGGTCAAACAGAAGGCGGAGCCCGGTCTCTGGCTCGCGGACGTCCCGGAACCAGCCGTCGGGCCCGGGGACGTACTGATCAAGGTGCTGCGCACCGGCATCTGCGGCACCGACCTGCACATCCGTGCCTGGGACGGCTGGGCCCGGCAGGCGATCGACACCCCGCTCGTGGTCGGGCACGAGTTCGTCGGCGAGGTCGTCGAGACCGGGCGGGACGTCACCGACATCGGCGTCGGCGACCGGGTCAGCGGCGAGGGGCACCTGGTGTGCGGCAAGTGCCGCAACTGCCTGGCGGGCCGCCGCCACCTGTGCCGGGCCACCATAGGGCTGGGCGTGGGCCGGGACGGGGCGTTCGCCGAGTACGTGACCCTGCCCGCCGCCAACGTCTGGGTGCACCGGGTGCCCGTCGACCTCGACGTGGCCGCGATCTTCGACCCGTTCGGCAACGCCGTGCACACCGCGCTGTCCTTCCCGCTCGTCGGCGAGGACGTCCTCATCACCGGCGCGGGACCCATCGGCCTGATGGCCGCCGCCGTGGCCCAGCACGCCGGCGCCCGCCACGTCATGATCACCGACGTCAGCGAGGAGCGGCTGGAGCTCGCGCGCAAGATCGGCGTCAGCCTCGCGCTCGACGTCTCCGGCGCCACCATCGCCGACGGGCAGCGCACGCTCGGACTGCGTGAGGGCTTCGACATCGGCCTGGAGATGTCCGGCCGCCCCGAGGCGCTGCGCGACATGATCGCCAACATGACGCACGGCGGCCGCATCGCGATGCTCGGCCTGCCCGCCCAGGAGTTCCCCGTCGACTGGGCCCGCATCGTCACCTCGATGATCACCCTCAAGGGCATCTACGGCCGCGAGATGTTCGAGACCTGGTACGCGATGTCGGTCCTGCTGGAGGGCGGGCTCGACCTGGCCCCCGTCATCACCGGCCGGTACGGCTTCCGCAACTTCGAGGCGGCGTTCGCCGACGCGGCGAGCGGCCGCGGCGGCAAGGTCATCCTCGACTGGACGGCGTAACTCCCGCCCCCGCAAGACTCCCTCCCTCCGCAAGCACCTTAGGAGCTTCCTGATGTTCGACTCCGTGCGCGACGACCTGCGCGCCACCCTCGACGAGATCCGCGCCGCCGGCCTCCACAAGCCCGAGCGCGTGATCGGCACCGCGCAGTCCGCCACCGTGAACGTCACCGCGGGCGGCCGCCCCGGCGAGGTCCTCAACTTCTGCGCCAACAACTACCTCGGCCTCGCCGACCACCCCGAGGTGGTCGCAGCCGCCCACCAGGCCCTGGACCGCTGGGGCTACGGCATGGCCTCCGTGCGCTTCATCTGCGGCACCCAGGAGGTGCACAAGGAACTGGAGGCCCGGCTGTCGGCGTTCCTCGGCCAGGAGGACACGATCCTCTACTCCTCCTGCTTCGACGCCAACGGCGGCGTGTTCGAGACGCTGCTCGGCCCGGAGGATGCGGTCATCTCCGACGCGCTGAACCACGCCTCGATCATCGACGGCATCCGCCTGTCCAAGGCCCGCCGCCTGCGCTACGCCAACCGCGACCTCGCCGAGCTGGAGGCCCGGCTCAAGGAGGCCTCCGACGCGCGGCGCCGCCTGATCGTCACCGACGGCGTCTTCTCCATGGACGGCTATGTGGCCCCGCTGCGCGAGATCTGCGACCTCGCCGACCGCTACGACGCGATGGTCATGGTCGACGACTCCCACGCGGTCGGTTTCGTCGGCCCGGGCGGCCGGGGCACGCCCGAGCTGCACGGCGTCATGGACCGTGTCGACATCATCACCGGCACCCTCGGCAAGGCCCTCGGCGGCGCCTCCGGCGGCTACGTCGCCGCCCGCGCCGAGATCGTCGCCCTGCTGCGCCAGCGCTCCCGGCCGTACCTGTTCTCCAACACGCTGGCCCCGGTGATCGCGGCGGCCTCCCTGAAGGTGCTCGACCTGCTGGAGTCGGCGGACGACCTGCGCGTCCGGCTCGCCGAGAACACGGCGCTCTTCCGTGGCCGCATGACCGAGGCGGGCTTCGACGTCCTCCCCGGCGACCACGCCATCGCCCCGGTGATGATCGGCGACGCGGCGAAGGCCGGCCGCATGGCCGAACTCCTGCTGGAGCGCGGCGTGTACGTCATCGGCTTCTCGTACCCGGTCGTGCCGCAGGGGCAGGCCCGGATCCGCGTCCAGCTGTCGGCCGCCCATTCCACGGACGACGTGAACCGCGCGGTGGACGCGTTCGTCGCGGCACGGGCGGAGCTGGAGGGCTGAGAACCCTCACTGAGCTGAGAGAATCGATCGCATGATCGAGGCGCGGCGGCTCCACATCCTCCGTGCGGTGGCCGACC
This sequence comes from Streptomyces sp. NPDC006140, assembly GCF_040628815.1. Lineage (NCBI taxonomy): Bacteria > Bacillati > Actinomycetota > Actinomycetes > Kitasatosporales > Streptomycetaceae > Streptomyces > Streptomyces sp. NPDC006140. The sequence continues at coordinate 439,821 of NZ_JBEXTS010000003.1, forward strand.
ACCGCACGGTGACGGCGGCTGCCGCCGCGCTGTACCTGACCCCGTCGGCCGTCTCCCAGCAGCTCGCCGCGCTGGAACAGGAGACCGGCCACCGGCTCGTCGAGCGCGGCGCCAAGGGCGTACGGCTCACCCCGGCGGGCGAGATCCTGCTCAATCACACCAACGCGGTCCTCGCCCAGCTGGAGCGGGCCGAGGCCGAACTCGCGGCGTACAGCTCGGGCGCCGCCGGCACCGTCACGGTCGCCTCCTTCGCCACCGGGATCGCCCTGGTGGTGGCGCCCGCGGTGGCCCGCCTCGCCGAGTCTGCGCCCGGCATCCGCATCCGTGTCCAGGACGCCGAGGGCGACGCCAGCTTGCCGATGGTCCTGGACCGGCAGGTCGACGTCGCCGTCGCCGTCGAGTACCGCGGCGCCCCGCCCGCCGATGACCCCCGGCTGACCCACCTACCCCTGTACGCGGAGCCCTTCGACGCCGTCGTCCCCGTCACCCACCGCCTGGCCGACGCGGCGGAGGTGCCGCTCGCCGAACTGGCCAAGGACTGCTGGATCGGCCCCTACCCCGGCAACCCCTGCCATGACGTGGTGGTCCTGGCCTGCGAGAACGCCGGCTTCCAGCCCCGCATGGAGCACTCCTCGGACGACTTCCGCGCGGTCGTCGCCCTCGCCTCGGCCGACGCGGGGGTGGCCCTCGTGCCGCGCTCGGCCCTGCGCGGCATGGACCTCGCCCAGGTGGTCGTCCGCCCCGTCGACGGCACGCCCCCCACCCGCCGGGTCTTCGCCGCCGTGCGCCGGGGAGCCGAGGAGCACCCGCTCATCCGCCCCGTGCTGGACGCGCTGAGCGCGGCGGCCCCGGTGTGAGGACTCCTTAACGCGTTCGTCTCATATCCGGGATAACGTCCCAGATATGAGAAGCGACGACATCGACCCCGTCGACGCCAGGCTGGGTGCCCGCCTGGCCGAGCTGCGCGCCCAGCACGGCTACTCCCTCGGCGAGTTGGCCGACCGCAGCGGAGTGAGCCGGTCCACCCTCTCCCGCGCCGAGCGGGCCGAGATCAGCCCCACGGCCTCGCTCCTGAACCGCCTGTGCGCCGTCTACGGGCGGACCATGTCCCAGCTCCTCAGCGAGGTCGAGGCCGAGCCGGCACCCGTGGTGCGCACCGCCGACCAGCCCGAGTGGCAGGACCGGGCCTCCGGCTTCGTACGGCGGTCCGTGTCGCCACCGCACCCGGGGCTGCGCGGCGAACTCGTCGAGGGACGCCTCACCGCCGGCGCCGACCTCGCCTACGACCGCCCGCCCGTGGCCGGCCTGGAGCAGCACATCTGGGTGCTGGAAGGGGCCCTGGAGGTGACCGCCGAGGACACCGCGCACCACCTGGGCACCGGTGACTGCCTGCGGATGCGCGTGTGGGGACCGACCCGGTTCCGGTGCGCCGCTCCCGAGGGCGTGCGGTACCTGCTGGCGGTGGTGCGGCCGTGATCCGCCTGGACGAGACCCGACTGCTGCGTCACGCCGGGGCGTTGGCGGACCTGCTGGTCCACACCGTCGACGGCGGCGCCTCGGTCGGCTTCCTCGCCCCGCTCGGCCGCGCGGAGGCCCTGGCCTGGTGGGAGGAGCGGGCCGCCGACGTGGCCGCGGGGCGGCTCGCCGTCTGGGCGGCCTGCGACGGGGACCGCGTACTGGGCACCGTGAGCCTGGCCTTCCCCCGCAAGGCCAACAGCCGCCACCGCGCCGAGGTCGTGAAGCTCATGGTGCGCCGGGAGGCCCGGGGGAGGGGCCTCGGACGCGGGCTCCTGGCCACCGCGGAGGACGCCGCGGCGACGGCCGGCGTCACCCTGCTGCACCTGGACACCGAGACCGACAGCCCCGCCGAGCACCTGTACCGCTCCGCAGGCTGGACCGCCGTCGGCGCGATCCCCGACTACGCGGCCCGCCCCGACGGAGTGCTGCGGCCGACGACGATCTACTACGCGCACCTGCCGGCGACCGCTCTCACCAGGTGATTGTCAGTGGCAGCGGATACCGTGCCTGCCATGCCGGATGCCGAAGACGTACGACGGATCGCCCTGTCCCTGCCGGACACCACGGAGAAGATCGCCTGGAGCATGCCCACGTTCCGGGTCGCGGGGAAGATGTTCGCCACGCTGCCGGAGGACGAGACGTCCATCGCCGTGCGCTGCCCCAAGGTGGAGCGGGACGAACTGGTGCTCGCCGAGCCGGGGAAGTTCTGGATCGCGGACCACGAGGCGCAGTTCGCCTGGGTCCGGGCCCGGCTCGACGCGCTGGAGGACGAGGCCGAACTGCGGGACATCCTCGCCGACTCCTGGCGCCAGGCGGCCCCGACCCGGCTCCTGGAGGCACATCCCCGGCTGGGCCTCCTGGCGGAGTGACGCCTCCCGGGGTTCACCCGGAGGCCGTCGCCCCGAGGAAGTCCGCGATCCGCGCCCGCAGCGACCGGGCGTCGAGCCCGTGGGCGGCGACATGCTCCTCCACCTGTCCGTAGCGCCGCAGTTCACGACGGCCGACGCCCAGTCCCAGAACCCGGTGCGGCACATCGGAGAGCGCGTCGTTCGCGGCGGCCGTCGACGTGCCCGCCAGATAGGGCTCGACCAGGACGACGTCCGTGCCGGCCGTCCCGGTGGCGCGGCGCAGGGCGGCCCCGTCGAAGGGGCGGACGGTCGTCGCGTACAGCACGGTGACGTCCAGGCCCTCGGTGGCGTCGAGCACCGCGTCGAGCGTCGGCCCCACGGCGACCACCACACCGGAGCGCCCCTCGCGGACGGTGCGGAAGCGCTCCCCGTCCACCGGCAGCGCCCGCCCGTTGGACTGCACGGACAGCCGTACGTACACCTTGTCGTCGCCCGCGGCGATCGCGTGCCGCAGCAGCGTCTCGGCCTCGTCCGGGTGGCCCGGGACGTGGACGGTCCAGCCGTCCAGGGTGTCGAGGAGCGCCACGTCGCCCGGCGCCATGTGGGTGTAGCCCCCGGCGGGCCAGTCGAAGGAGGCGGCGGCGCTCACCAGCACCGCGCCCGCGTCCTGGTGCCCGAGATCCAGCTTGACCTGCTCGAAGGGCCGCTCCACGAGGAAGCTGGCGAAGGTGTGCACGACGGGCCTCAGCCCGGTCAGCGCCAGTCCCGCCGCCGCCCCGACCAGGAGCTGCTCGCGGATGCCGACGTTGACGACCCGGTCGGGATGCCGGCGGGCGGCCTCGGCGAAGCCGTCCACGCCGATCTCGGCGAGGACCACGGCGACCCGGGGATCCTCGTCGAGCAGCCGGGAGACGACAGGGGCGAAACGGTCACGCATGGTGTCCATGGGGTACGGATTCCTTTCCGTCAAGTCGGGGGGCGGGTCAGGCGGACTTCGGCTCGACGCGGGCCACCACCACGTGCGGGCGGCCCGGGTGCGGCGCGGTGAAGGCGGCGTACAGCGCCTCGTGGTCACGGCCGTCGACGGTCAGCGCGGACCAGCCCGCGGCCTCGAAACGGGCCGCGATCCCGCCGGGGCGGGCATACGTCGCCGAGGAGTTGTCGATGACGACGGTGTGCAGCCGGTCGAGTCCGGCGGGCCCGGCGAAGGCGATCGCCTCGTGGTTGCTGCCCTCGTCCAGCTCGGCGTCCCCGACGAGCGTCCACACCCGCGGCCCGTCGAGGCCCTGGGCGCGCAGTCCCAGCGCCGTACCGACGGCGATCGGCAGCCCGTGCCCCAGTGAACCGCTGCCGATCTCGGCCCCCGGCACGAGTGTGCGGTCGGGGTGGTGGCCGAGCGGCGAGTCGTACGAGCCGAAGGCCGGCAGCCACTCCACCGGCACGAAGCCCTTGGCGGCCAGTACGGTGTAGTACGCCATCGGCCCGTGCCCCTTCGACAGCAGGAACCGGTCCCGCTCCGGGTCGGCCATGCCCTCGGGGCTCACCCGCAGCACCCGGTCGTAGAGCACCCACAGCACGTCCAGCGTGGACGTGGCGGCCGGTCCGTGCTTCTCGTCGCCGGTCATCAGGGCCATCAGCCCCGGCAGGTCGGCGTACCGGTACGTGTATGTGTGCGTCGTGTCGGTCATGACGACGAGCTTGCAACCTCAACCAATGTTGAGGTCAAGCGGCGGTCGCGGGAAACGGATGCGCGATCACCGGTGCGAGTGCGGTATTGTTTCCGTGCGCGTTCGGCCAGGGGAAACCCCCAGGTCAGACGGGCAACGGGACGTGGCGCAGCTTGGTAGCGCACTTGACTGGGGGTCAAGGGGTCGCAGGTTCAAATCCTGTCGTCCCGACTGGGAGTCCGCTCCGTAGTCGCAGATCAGGGGCCGTTTCAGAGAACATCTGAAACGGCCCCTCGATCATTTTCCGGGCGGCCGGCCGGGGGCTGTCCCGGCCGGCCTGGAAGTTGTTGTTCCTTTCCCGTGAGCCGGCGGGGTGCCGTCAGCGCACGTAGACCTTGGGCTGCGGCGGGCGGGTCATGCCGGCGCCGAGGAAGTAGCTGGGGTGGGGCGGCTGGTTGTAGGCGGTGTTCTGCCAGGCCAGGGCGGTGCGGTACTGGGCGTCGTGGACCAGGGTGTGCAGTTTGGTGGTCGTGGGGGTGGTCGTGGCGTAGATGCGCAGGGCGTTGTTGCCCGAGTGGCGCCAGATGACCTCCTCGCGCCAGTCGCCGAAGAGGTCGCCCGAGAGCACCGGGGTGGACTTGGTGCCGTTGCTGGAGGCCACGCCGCTGCCCGTGAGCAGCCGGGTGTCGCCGCCGGTGCCGTACTTGTCGATCTGGGTGCCGTTCAGCAGTTCGCGCACCGGGTCGGCGTCCCACCAGGCGAGGAAGTTCGCCGAGGACGGGTTGCGGCCGACGTTGCCGCCGGAGGCGTTGCGCAGGTTGGTCATGTTCGGCCCGGAGCCCCAGAACTCGGCGCCCGCGTTGCCGGCGTGGATGTCACCGGCCACGCCGCGGCCCGGGCCCTCGGAGCCACTGGTGGGGGTGCGGTGGATGACCTGTCCGGTACGGGCGTCGTGCAGGTCGGAGCCGGGCTGGTTGCTCGCCTCGTGGATGGAGAAGACCTCCAGGCCGGCGCGGCCCGGCACGAAGTCACCGACGTGCAGGGCGTCGCCGTGGCCGAAGCCCGTGGCGTACATCAGACGGCCGTTGTCGTCGATGGTCGCCGAGCCGTAGACGATCTCCTGGCGGCCGTCGGCGTCGACGTCGGCGACGGACAACTGGTGGTTGCCCTGGCCGTACGCGGCGCCGTTGCCCGAGGCGTTGGAGTCGAACGTCCAGCGCTTGACGAGCTGCCCGTTGCGGAAGTCCCAGGCGGCGATGACGGCGCGGGTGTAGTAGCCGCGGGCCATGATCAGGGACGGGCGCTGACCGTCGAGGTACGCGGTGCCGGCCAGGAAGCGGTCCGCGCGGTTGCCGTAGTTGTCGCCCCAGGAGGAGAGGTTGCCGCGCGGCGGGTCGTAGGCGACGGTGGACATCGCGGCGCCGGTCAGGCCGTTGAACATGGTCAGGTACTCGGGCCCGGTCAGGACGTAGCCGCTGGAGTTGCGGTGGTCGGCGCTCGCGTTGCCGATGACGGTGCCCCGGCCGTCGCGCGTGGCGTCCGCCGTCTTCATGGCCACCTCGGCCTTGCCGTCGCCGTCGTAGTCGTACACCTGGAACTGGGTGTAGTGCGCCCCGGCCCGGATGTTGCGGCCGAGATCGATGCGCCACAGCCGCTGGCCGCCCAGCCGGTAGGCGTCGATGTAGACGTTGCCGGTCACGCCGGACTGCGAGTTGTCCTTCGCGTTGTCCGGGTCCCACTTCACGATCAGCTCGTACTGTCCGTCGCCGTCCACGTCACCCGGGCTCGCCTCCACCGGTGTGTAACCCGAACCGGGCGAAGACAGCGGTACGTCGAGGTAGTTGCCGCCGGTGAAACGCACCGAGGGCTCCGAAGCCGGCTGCTCCGTGCCGCCGACCACCGCGCGCACGGTGTACGAGGCGTCCGAAGGGGCGCCGGTGTCCAGGTAGTTGGTGGAGTCGGTGACCGGCGAGCCGTTCACCTTCGTGCCGTTGCGGTACACGTTGAACGCCGTGTCGTAGCTCTCGGTGCCCAACAGCCGCCAGGACACCAGGTTGTTCGAGCCCGAACGCACCGAGACCAGGCCCCGGTTCAGGTCCTCCATCTGCAGGGCCTCACCGGCCGGCGGGCCGGGATCCGGGTCGGTGCCGCCGCCGGCCTTGACCAGCCGCCACTGCTGGTTGGTGCCGTCGACGTCGTCGTACTGGGAGATCCGGGCGCCGTCGTCCATCGACCGCTCCCAGACGTCCAGGGCCTTGCCGCTGTTGCGGTTGATCAGCTGCACGTACTGGCTGTCGATGTCGACCACGCTGAACTGCTGATGGGCGGCGTTGTCGTCCGTCCACTGCAGCACGTTCGCGCCGTTGGCCGTGGACCGCCCTTCGACGTCGAGCACCTTGCCGCTGTGCCGGGCCTTGATCCGGTAGTACCCGTTGCCCGAATCGACGAACTGGAACTGCTGGTTGGCGCCGGTTCCAGGGGTCCGCTGGACGACCGTGGCGCCGTCCGCGGTGGAGCCTTCCGAGATCTCGACGGCCTTGCCGCTGTGGCGTGAGACCAGTTGGTAGTAGGCGGACGTGTCGATCACGGCCGCATTCGCGCTGGGCGCGGGCAGGGCGACCAGCGAGACGGCGGCCAGCAGCGCCGCCAGTAAGAACGTGACCGGCCCGCGGGTTCTTCGTGGGCTGTGGACGGACATGTGCTCTCCTTCACGTGGGGGGCGAGGGCTCGTTGGGATCCCCGGCGCGAATGAAACGATTCACCTACGTGGTGCGCGAGGGAGGGGTCTTGCCCTGGCGGTTGGGAGCGCTCCCATGAGGCTAGAAGGGGGCTCCGTGAGCGGCAAGACCTGTGCGTCGACTGAATGTGACAGTCTGTTTGATCGTGGCCTGTTCGGCCTTGCTCATCGCCGGGTGCCTTAGTACCGTCCCTCAAATGTCAACAGAATCGGAAGAAGTCCAACGACCTCTCCGTCCCGACCGGATAACCTGACGGTCCTCTGTCGGGCGCGTTCTTGTCATGAACGCGTCTTGCGCTGCCTTGTTCCTGTTCTGGGGTCCAGAGATGAGGAGTTGGCAAGGATGCGAAGACACCCGGTCCGCACGGCACTCAGCATCGCGACCGCCGTGATCCTGGCGTGCGGCGCGGCGGCATTCGGGCCGGTTTCCCCGGCCTCCGCACAGTTCGGCGAGGCCGAGATCTCGCCGATCGAGAGCGACATCAGCGCGAAATCCTGGGTGAGCGTCGAGGTCGGCAGCGGGGCGTCCACCGCTGACCTGGCGATCGACCAGGACGACCGGACCGCGTGGCGAGCGGACGGCACGTCCGCGAACCAGTGGCTGACGCTCGATCTGGGCGGCGCCTACGACAACGTCAGGAAGGTCGAGGTCGTCTTCCCGAGCGCCGGGGCCGTCTACCAGTACGTGGTGGAGGCGTCCGCGGACGGCGACAGCTGGAACGTCGTCGCCGACCACTCGGCCGGCCACCGGCCCGCTCGCGGATCCGTGGACCTCTTCACCCGGCCGGGGACGAGGTTCGTACGGGTGACGCTCACGGGAGCCTCGCCCGGCGCGACCCTGGGAATCAGCGAACTCAGCGTCTACAACTACCTGCGCGACGACCTGATCCTCGGCGCCGATGCCTCCTGGGTGGACAACGATGTCGCCGAAGGGCGCGAGTACTGGGTGAGTCCGACCGAGGAGGATCCGGGTGCCGGTCCCCATCTGCTCGACGTGCTCCAGGACCGCGGCGTCGAGTACGTCCGGCTGCGGGTCTTCAACGAGCCGCGCAGCGAGTCCTCGGGCTCCGTACTGACCGTTCCCTACCAAGGCCCGAAACGGTCACTCGAGGTGGCCGAGTGGATCAAGGCCGAACGGGACATGGGCCTGGGGATCGACCTTCACTACGCGGACTCGTGGGCCGACCCGGCCAAGCAGCCGAAGCCGCGGGCGTGGGCCCAGCTGGAGTTCGACGACCTGACCGAGGCGGTGTACGCCTACACCTACGACTACGTCGAGCAGTTGATCGAGCAGGGCACGACGCCGGACAAGGTGGCGATCGGCAACGAGATCGTCAACGGCTTCCTGTACGGCAGCGAGGCCGCGCTGATCGGCACCACCGATCCGGCGTACTTCCGGAACCAGCCGGAGATCTACCGGTCGCAGCCCGGCGGCGGCCTGCTCTGGAAGTACTGGGGCTCGGACGACCCGGAGGAGCGGCGGCTCTACGACGAGGCGTGGGACCGGTTCACGACGCTGTCCGCGGCGGGGATCCGCGCGGTCCGCGACGTGTCGGCCGACCACGGCGAGGACATCGACGTCGAGACGCACATCATCATCGGCAAGGACCGGGGCGCCAAGACGCTCGAGTTCTGGGATCAGTACCTGACCCGGGTGAAAGCCAAAGGCGCCGACGTGGACGTCCTCGCCCACTCGTACTACCCGGAGTGGCACGGGTCGCCGGACCACTACGAGTCCAACATCAACGCGGTGGCGGCGGCGCACCCGGGGTACAAGATCGAGATCGCCGAGACCTCGTACCCGGCGTCGGGTGGCGGCGGGGCCCCCATGCCCAACTCGACGTACCCGCGGACCGTTCAGGGGCAGGCGGACGCCCTCCAGCACGTGTTCCGGATCGCCAACGACATCCCGGACAACCAGGGCCTGGGCGTGCTGGTGTGGGAGCCGGCGAGATGGCAGTCCTTGTTCACCGCCGTACCGGGCATGCCACGCACCTGGGAGCCGAACGCGTCGATCGACATCTTCACCAGGAGTCGCGCGTCCCACGTGGTGGAGGACACCGTGTACGCGTCCGCACCGGTCGGCGGCGAGGTGGTGCTGCCGGATGCGGTGCGGGTGCTGACGATGGCCGACGGTTCGGCCGAGCCGGTCCCGGTGGAATGGGACCCGGTACCGGACGGCGCCACCGACACGGCCGGCCGGCTCACGGTGCGCGGCTCGACCGAGTACGGGCGGGTGACGGCGATGGTCGACGTGGTCGACACGTATGCCGGGCTCGACTGTGACCGGGTGATCACCGGCCGGTATGCCGGGCCGTTGACGGTGACGAAGGGCGTGACCTGCCTGGACGGAGCGACGGTGTCGGGCCCGGTGTCGGTGCGTGCCGGTGCCTCGCTCCAGGCGGACGGTGCGGTGGTCGCGGGACCCGTGCGGGCCGACGGCGGGGCGGGGGTGGTGATCTGCGACAGCCGGATCTCCGGCCCGGTGACGTCGTCCGGGACCTCGTCGGTGACGATCGGCAACCCGGTGCTGGGATGTGCGCCGAACACGATCACCGGCCCGGTGACGGTGACGCGGACTCACTGGTGGAACGTGATCGCCGGGAACACCATCAACGGCCCGCTGATGTGCGAGGGAAACGCCCAGCCGCCGGTGAACAACGGATCGGCCAACACGGTGAGTGGTCCCAAGTCGGAGCAGTGCCGCGACCTGTAGCGCTCCGACGTCGGGCTGTTTCCAGGCGCTGCCGGGCCGGAAGGCCCGGCAGTACGCTCACGGACACTCGCCCCGGGCCCTCCCGTCACCGCCGCGAGCGGTCAGATCGCGCAGCCCGCGTGTGCCAGCGCCTGCTTCAGCAGGACCCCGTGCCCGCCCGGCATCTCGCTCTGCACCGCCTCCGAGAGAGCCTCCTGCGGGCTGAACCACACCAGGTCCAGCGCGTCCTGCCGAGGACGGCAGTCGCCCGTCACCGGCACGATGTAGGCCAGGGACACCGCGTGCTGGCGGGGGTCGTGGTACGGCGTGATGCCCTGCGTCGGGAAGTACTCCGCGACCGTGAACGGCTGGAGCGAGGCCGGGACGCGGGGCAGGGCGACCGGGCCGAGGTCCTTCTCCAGATGGCGCAGCAGGGCGTCGCGGACCCGCTCGTGGTGCAGCACCCGGCCGGAGACCAGCGTCCGGCTGACCGTACCGTCGGGCCCGATGCGCAGCAGCAGGCCGACGCTGGTGACTTCGCCGCTGTCGTCGACGCGCACCGGGACGGCCTCGACGTAGAGGATCGGCATGCGGGCGCGCGCCATCTCCAAATCGTCGGAGGACAGCCAGCCGGGCGTGGTTTCGGTCATGTCAGACATCGCTTGATCATACTTTCAGCCGTGTGGACATCCTGGGTAGCCGCTCCAGGAGAACTGTGACCGGCCACACGCATCAGGGCTTCACGGCCACCGCGCCGTACTGCGGAACCAGCACGGCCGCATCGGGCTCGGCGCGCCACTGCCCGCACGACACCATGCCCGGGTCGAGCAGGTCGAGGCCCTCGAGGAACGCGGCGATGTCCGTGCCGCTGCGGGCCGTGATCGGGGGAGTGGCGTTCTCGTTCCAGAACTTCATGGCCGGGATCTGGCCCGCGCCGCCGAGCTCGTCGTCGAAGGTCGGGTGGGTGAGGACCAGGAAGCTGCCGGAGGGGACCGCGGCCATCACCCGGCGCACGATGTCCCGGGCCTTCTCCGTGTCCAGGACGAAGTTGAGGATGCCCAGCATCATCACGGCGACGGGCCGGGTGAGGTCGAGGGTGTGCCCCGCCCGCTCGATGATGGCGTCCGGGTCGTGGACGTCGGCGTCGATGTAGGCGGTGGCGCCGTCGCTGGTGCCGGTCAGCAGGGTGCGGGCGTGCGCCAGCACGATCGGGTCGTTGTCGACGTAGACGATCCGCGAGTCGGGCGCGATGCGCTGGGCGATCTCGTGGGTGTTGTCCGCCGTCGGCAGGCCCGTGCCGATGTCCAGGAACTGCCGTACCCCCCGCTCGCCGGCCAGGTGCGACACGGCCCGGCCGAGGAACTCCCGGTCCGCCCGGGCGATGTCCCGGATGATCGGGAACATGTCGGCGACGTGCCGGCCGACCTGCTGGTCGACCTCGTAGTTGTCCTTGCCGCCGATCCAGTAGTTCCACACGCGCGCGTTGTGCGCCACACCGGTGTTCAGCCTCGCCGAGCCGCTCGGCGGGGTGTGGCTGTCCGTCACGTCTGTTCCTCTCCACGCACGAGCGACCGAAACCGGCCATCGCCGCCATTGTGCCGTCCCGTTGATCACGCTGTCCCGGGAATCGGCAGAGCCGGTGGGGCCGTCGGTGTGCGGCGGGGAAAGCCGTGTGGCCGTCCCCGGTTCAGCCGGAGCCGGGGCTCGCGGCCGGCGTCCGGCCGGCCAGGACGTCCGCCAGGCGCTGGGTGCCGAGCCGCGCCGCCTGTTCGACGGAGTCCTGCTCGTCGCCGTCGAGCCCGCCCGCCGTGACGGTGATCGCGTCGTTGCCGACACGCACGGCGGCGACGTCCAGGGTGAGGGTGGCCTCCGTGCCCCCGATGGGGCCCCGCACCGTCACGCGCAGGCCCTCACGGGCGTCGCCCACGGCGGGCGGCGAGGTGTCGACGACCTGGACGGTGCGCTGCTCACGGCCGTCGGTCACGGTGAACTGGTCGCACTCCTGCGGCAGGCCCGCCAGCCACTGCAGGGACTCCTGCGGGTCGGTCCGGTCGTAGGAGGCGACCTGGTACAGCAGGCGCGAGTCGCCCTGCGTGAAGCCGCGCAGCGCGGACACGCCCGAGGGCCTGCCCAGCAGATCGTCGTCGAAGAGGGAGTCCAGGAGCCGCTGGCAGTCGGCTGCCTGGGCCTTGGCGGTGAGGAAGTCGGAGACGTCGACCCGGCCGATGAGCAGGCTGTCGTGCCAGTTCTGGGCCTCCGTCTCCTTCACCTGGGTCCAGTCGTCCTCGATGTCCGCCTCGGTGATCAGCGCGGTCCGTGCGCCGCTCTCGGTGAGGGTGGCGGTGGGGGAGGGGGTCTGCCGCTCCCCGGCGACCTGCGACGCGGTGGCGACCGGGACGCGTGCGCCGTCCGCGCCGCCGCCGTCCGAGCAGGCGGCGCCGGCCAGCAGCGTGCCTGCCGCGAGGGCGCAGGAGAGAACGCGGGTGGGCCGGGGCGGACGACGGGTCATCGGGAGTGCCTCCTGAGAACGTGACGCGTGTCCTCAGCGCACCACCGGCATCGACGGCCCACCACCGGCACCGGACTGTTCGGGTGAGCGTCCGCCGGGGCGCGGACGCCTCACGCTCCGGCCCGGGCGTGCCCGTTCTGCCAGGCCCAGGCGGCGATCTCGACGCGGTTCCGGGCGGCCAGCTTGACCTGGACGCTGGACAGGTGCGTCTTGACCGTGGAGAGCGAGACGTACAGTTCGGCCGCGATCTCGGCGTTGGTGCGGCCGAGGGCGACCAGGCGGACCACGTCCAGCTCGCGCTCGGTCAGCGGCTCCCGGAGCGGTGCCGAGGGGGCCGGGGGCGCCGGCCGCGGCGCGCTGTCGGCGGGCGCCGCCGCCGTGACGTGCTTGAGCAGGCGGACCGTGACGGACGGCGAGACCAGCGAGTCGCCCGCGGCGGCGGCGCGCACGGCCTCCGCGAGGAGGGTCGGCCCGGAGTCCTTGAGCAGGAAGCCGCAGGCACCGCCGCGCAGCGCGCCGTACACGTACTCGTCGAGGTCGAAGGTGGTCACCACGACCACCCGCAGGGGGTCGGCGACCTGGGGCCCGGCCAGCAGCCGGGTCGCCTCCAGACCGTCCAGCTTCGGCATCCGGATGTCCAGCAGGCACACGTCCGGGCGCTCGCGGCGGGCCAGCGCCACGGCCTCCTCGCCGTCGCGGGCCTCGGCGACGACGGTGATGTCCGGCTGGGCGTCGAGGAAGAACCGGAATCCGGTGCGGACCATGTCCTGGTCGTCCGCGATGAGCACCCGGATGGGAGCGCCGGAGCGGCCGCCGGCGCCGGCCGGGTCTGGGGTCGTCATGGGTCGATCATGCCTCGGTCAGCGCTCGGACATCCAGGTGAGGGGGTGGCTGCCGGCCCGCACGACACGCATCGGGGGGGCGATCCCCGATCCTCCGCCTGTGCGCCGCGTCGGGAACTCCCGCGGATCAGGCGGGTGCCGACCCGCGGGCCCAGCCTCGCCCGCGGGTCGGGCACCCGGCTGCGGTCCGGCCCCCGCGCGCGGTCCGGCTGCGGTCCGGCCCCCGCGCGCGGTCCGAGTGCGGACCGGCCCCCGCCCGCGGTCCCACCCCTCGCCCGCGTCCCCACCATCGCCCGCGGCTCCGGGCACGCGCCTCGGCCGAACGGCCACACCAGCCGTCCGCACTCCGGGCCGATCGGCCGATCCCGGCGCCCAGGGCCCTCGCCTACCGTGAACCGCATGAGATCGATCTCTCCCCGGGGCTGCGCGCGGAGCTTCGGCGTCGGCTTCCTGGTGGTGGCGGCGGCGTACGACCTGATGATCCACGGCGACCTCGGGGACGGCACCTGGCCGCCGGCGGTGGCGGTGCTGCTCGCCGGGCTCGCCGCCGTGCTGTGGCCGGCCGACCGCAGGCCGCGCCGGCTCACCCCACAGCTGCGCGCCGCCGTACCCGGCGCGGCCTCCCTGCTCTTCACCACGGGCATGCTGCTCGCCGGGCGCACGGAGGTGCCGTTCGGTCCGGGCGAGGTGCTGATCCTGCTCAGCCTGCTGTTCATCGCCGTACGCCACTGCCCGAGGCGCTGGGCCCTGCCGTGCGGTGCGCTCGACGCGGTCGCCCTGCTCCTGCTGCCGGTGCGTTACATGGGGTCGCTGCAGGACGGGGTGCTGCTGTCCGTCGTGATCGGCCTGATCCTGGTCGGGGCCGTCGCCGGGTTCGCCGGGTACCTGCGCTCCCTGGACTACCGGCGCACCGTCGCGGTCGGTGAGACGCGGCGCGCCGAACGCGTCGCCATCGCCGCCGACCTGCACGACTTCGTCGCCCACCACGTCACCGGGATCCTCGTGCAGACCCAGATGGCCCGCATGATGGCGGCCCGGCAGCCGCAGGACCTCGACCCCGTCCTGGCGGGCATCGAGCGCGCGGCGACCGAGGCGCTGGCGTCCATGCGGCGCACCGTGGGCGTGCTGCGCGACACGGGCCCGGAGGCCGCCGACCGCCGTCCCGTCGGCGACCTGGCCGGCATCGCCGACCTGGTCGACGGCTTCGCCGGCCCGGGCCAGAAGTGCGTCCTGCACCGGGATCCGGCCGTCTCCGACGACCTGCCGCACGAGGTGCAGGCGGCGGCCTTCCGGGTCGTGCAGGAGGCGCTGACCAACGTACGGCGGCACGCGGCCGACGCCACGGAGGTCACCGTCCGCCTGGCCCGCCCCGGCGACCGGCTGGAGGTCACGGTGGCGGACGACGGCCGCGGCGGCACGCAGCTTCCGGAGGCCGCCCACGGGGGCGGCTTCGGGCTGGTCGGACTGAAGGAGCGGGTCACCGCGCTGGGCGGGGAACTGCGTGCGGGACCGCGGGCCGGTGCGGGGTGGCAGGTGACCGCGACCTTCCCGGTGGGCAGGGGCTGAAGCGGATCGGGGTCCTTTCTGGCGGGCAGGGCTGAGGCGGATCCAGGTGTTCTGCGGCGGGCAGGGGCAGGAGTGGATCCGGGTCCTCTTCGGCGGGCAGGGGCAGGAGTGGATCCGGGTCCTCTTCGGCGGGCAGGGGCTGAAGTGGATCCGGGTCCTCTTCGGCGGGCAGGGGCTGAAGTGGATCCGGGTCCTCTTCGGCGGGCAGGGACTGAAGCGGATCCGGGTCCTCTCTGGCGTGGCACGCCGCGCGGGCTGTTCAATGAAGCTGAACATGCCGCGTGTCGCGCGCATGGTGAGAGGAGCCGCCCGTGTCCCCGGCCGTCGTGCCGCCCGTCGGTGCGCGCATCCGGCAGGCCCGTCTGGAGCGCGGTACGAGTCTGCGCGCGCTCGCCCGGGAGGTCGGCGTGTCGGCGAGCCTCGTGTCGCAGATCGAGACCGGCAAGAGCCAGCCGTCCGTGAGCACCCTGTACGCGATCACCACGGCCCTCGGCATCTCCGTGGAGTCCCTCTTCGACGCCCGCGAAGGTGCCCGAGCGGCGGCGCTCCCGGCGGCGCGCGGCACCGTCCCGCACGCCCTCGCCGCCCTGGCCGCCGACCCGGGCCGCCGGATCGGGCCGCTGGCCACGGCCGGTGGCCGCGAGACGCTGGAGCTGGACTCGGGCGTCGTGTGGGAGCGGCTCGGGCGGGTGCCGGGCGCGGACGTCGACTTCCTGCTGGTGACCTACCGGCCCGGCGGCGCCTCCTCCGGCTCCGGCGCGCTGATGCGGCACGCGGGCACCGAGTACGGCTATCTGACCTCCGGCGAACTGATCCTCACGCTCGGCTTCGACGAGTACACGGTCCGCCCGGGCGACTCCGTCTGCTTCGAGTCGACGACCCCCCACCGCTACCGCAACGATGGAGAGGTACCCGCTGTGGGCGTCTGGTTCGTGTCCGGCGATGTTCAGTGACGCTTGACACTCGTACCACCCGGGCGTTCACTCCGAAGTGGGGGTGGTCGCCATGGCGATCCGCACATACGGAACCGACGCCGTCGACTGGGAAGAGCGCATCGACCTGGACCGGCTGCGCGGGCAGCGGCTGGCCCGGCTGCACGAGTCCCTGAACCGCTCCCAGCTGGGCGCGGTGCTCAGCTTCGACTTCGCCAACATCCGCTACATGACCGCCACCCACATCGGCACCTGGGCGATGGACAAGCTGATCCGCTTCGCCCTGCTGGTGCGCGACGGCGAACCGGTCGTCTGGGACTTCGGCTCCGCCGCCCGCCACCACCAGCTGTACAACCCGTGGCTCGACTACAGCGACGGCAAGGGCGGCCCGCCCACCGGCGCCCGCGCCGGCATCTCCACCCTGCGCGGCGCCTTCCACCCGGACGCGGGCATCGCCGAGGACGTCGCCGCCAAGATCGCCGCCGAGCTGCGCGAGCACGGGCTCGCCGGCGAACCGCTCGGCGTCGACGTCGCCGAGATGCCGGTCCTCGCCGCGCTGCGCGCCGAGGGCATCGACGTCGTCGACGGGCAGCAGGTCTTCCTGGAGGCCCGCCGCATCAAGACCGGCGACGAGATCGCCCTGCTCACCCAGGCCTGCGCGATGGTCGACGCGGCCTACGAGGAGCTGTACGGGTATCTGCGCCCGGGCGTCCGCGAGAACGAGTGCGTCGGGGTCGTCAGCAAGGTGCTGTACGACCTCGGCAGCGAGTACGTGGAGGGCGTCAACGCCATCTCGGGCGAGCGCTGCTCCCCGCATCCGCACGTCTACAGCGACCGGCTGATCCGCCCCGGCGACCCCGCCTTCTTCGACATCCTGCACAGCCACCTCGGCTACCGCACCTGCTACTACCGGACGTTCGCCGTGGGCAGCGCCTCCCGGGCGCAGCGGGACGCCTATGCGCGCTGCCGGGAGTACATGGACGAGGCGATCGCCCTCGTCCGGCCCGGGGCCACCACCGCCGACGTCGTCCGGGTGTGGCCGCGCGCCGAGGAGTTCGGCTTCGCCGACGAGACCGCCGCCTTCGCCCTCCAGTACGGCCATGGCGTCGGCCTGTCCATCTGGGAGAAGCCGATCTTCAGCCGCCTGGTCTCCCTCGACCACCCCGAAGTCCTCGAAGAGGGCATGGTGTTCGCCCTGGAGACGTACTGGCCGGCCGCCGACGGCTGGTCCGCCGCCCGCATCGAGGAGGAGCTGGTGGTCACCGCCGACGGCTGCGAGGTCATCACCAAGTTCCCGGCGGAGGACCTGCTGGTGGCGGGCCGCAAGTACTGGACGGTGGGCGGCGAGCTGAACACCCGGCGCGAGGCGCAGTCCCACCTGAACAGGGGCGAGCGATGACGGACGCGACCGGACTCCTCGCCCGCTACGAGCGGATGGCCGTCATCCGCCGCACGGAGAAGGCCGCCCACGACCTGTTCCTGCAGGGGCTCGTCAAGGGCACCACCCATCTCGCCGCCGGGCAGGAGGCGATCGCCGTGGGGGCGAGCGCGGCCCTGCGCCCGGACGACTATGTGTTCGCCACCTATAGGGGCCACCACCATGCCCTCGCCCGGGGCGCCACCCCCGAGGAGTGCCTCGCCGAGCTGATGAGCCGGGCGACCGGGCTGTGCCGGGCCAAGGGCGGCTCCATGCACCTGACCAAGGCGGCCACCGGCATGCTCGGCTCGTACGCCATCGTCGGCTCGCACCTGCCGATGGCGGTCGGCGCCGCCTGGTCGGCCCGGCTGCGCGGTACCGAGCAGCTCGCGGTCGCCTTCTTCGGTGACGGCGCGACCAACATCGGCGCCTTCCACGAGTCGCTCAACCTGGCCGCCGTCTGGAAGCTGCCCGTGCTGTTCGTGTGCGAGAACAACCTGTACATGGAGTACACGCCGATCGCCGACGTCACGGCCGTGCCCCGGCCCGCCGCCGACCGGGCGCCCGCCCACGGCATCCCGGGCGAGGTCGTCGACGGCAACGACGTCGAGGCCGTGGAGGAGGCGGTGGGGCGGCTGGCGCGCCGGGCCCGGGCCGGAGACGGGCCCGCCGTGCTGGAGGCCGAGACCTACCGGCACTTCGGGCACAGCCGCGCCGACCCGGCGGCCTACCGCCCGGCCGAGGAGGTCGAACGCTGGCTCCAGCACGACCCGCTGGACCTCGCCCGGGGACGGCTCGCCGAGCGGGGGGTCGCCGAGGAGACGGTCACCGAGGCCGACGAGCGGGCCCGCGCCCTCGTGGAGCGGGCCGTCGAGGCGGCCAGGGCCGCGCCGGGCCCCGACCCGCGTGAGGCGCTGACCGACGTGTGGGCGGACGGAGGTGCCGCATGGCGGACGTGATCACCTACCGGGAGGCGGTCGCCGAGGGCATCGCGCGCGAGATGCGCCGGGACGCGTCGGTGGTGTGCCTCGGGGAGGACATCGGCGCGGCCGGCGGGGTGTTCAAGACGACCACCGGGCTACTGAAGGAGTTCGGGCCCGAGCGGGTGTGGGACACGCCCATATCGGAACAGGCCATCGTGGGTGCGGCGATGGGTGCCGCGATGACCGGGATGCGGCCCGTCGCGGAGATCATGTTCTCCGACTTCCTGGCCTGCTGCTGGGACTACCTCGCCAACGAGATCCCCAAGGTCCGCTACATGACCGGCGGCCAGGTGACCGTGCCGCTCGTCGTGCGCACGGCCAACGGCGGCGGACTCGGCTTCGGCGCCCAGCACTCCCAGGCCACCGAGAACTGGGCGCTGACCGTGCCGGGTCTGAAGATCGCCGCACCGGCGACTCCGGCCGACGTCATCGGCATGATGGCGGCGGCGATCCGCAGCGAGGACCCCGTGGTCTTCTTCGAGCACAAGGCGCTCCTGGCCGCCAAGGGGGCACCGCCACCGCCCGGCCACGTCGTCGAGCTGGGCCGCGCCGCCGTCGTCCGCGAGGGCGCGGACGTCACACTCGTCGCCCTGGCCTCGATGGTGCCCCTGGCGCTGAAGGCCGCCGACGTGCTGTCGGGGGAGGGGATCGAGGCGGAGGTGGTCGACCTGCGCTGCCTGGTCCCGCTGGACGCCGCGACCGTGCTCGCCTCGCTGGGCAAGACCTCGCGGCTCGTCACCGTCGAGGAGAACCCGTACCAGGGCGGCTGGGGCGCCACCGTCGTCTCGATCGTCGCCGACGAGGGCTTCGGCCTGCTGGACGCGCCCGTGCGGCGGGTGGCGGGGGAGTGCGTCCCGCTGCCGTTCGCCGACGCGCTGGAGGAGCGGGTCATCCCCACCGTAGAGAAGGTCGTGGCGGCGGTCCGGAGCCTCGCCGCGTATTGAACACCCCATGGAGGGAAGCGCGATGACCCATCGGATACTCCTTCGCGCCGGGCACGTCATATCGATGGACCCTGTCATCGGCGACCTGCCGCGGGGTGACGTCCTCGTCGAGGACGGCCGGATCGCCGCCGTCGAGCCCGAGATCAGCGCCGACGCCGAGGTCCTCGACATGACCGGCCGCATCGTGATCCCCGGCTTCGTCGACACCCACCGCCACACCTGGGAGGCCCCGATCCGGGGCGTCGCACCCGACGCCACCCTCGACGACTACTTCGTCGACATCCTCGACACCTTCGCGCCCCTGTACACCCCGCAGGACGTCTACGCGGGCAATCTCGCGGGCGCGCTGGAGTGCCTGAACGCCGGCATCACCACGCTCGTCGACTGGTCGCACATCAACAACACCCCCGAGCACCCGGACGCCGCGATCCAGGGTCTGGCGGAGTCCGGCATCCGGGCGCGCTACGCGTACGGCAGTGCCAACACCTCCCTCGCCGACTACTGGTTCGAGAGCAGGATCGCGGTCCCGGCGGACGACGTACGGCGGATCCGGTCGGCGCACTTCGCCTCCGACGACGGCCTGCTGACCATGGGCCTCGCCACCCGCGGGCCCGGCTTCTGCGTCGACGAGGTCGTCGCGCAGGAGTGGGCGCTCGCCCGCGAACTCGGCCTCCCGATCACCGTGCACGTCGCCATGGGGCGGCTCGCCGGCCGCTTCGGCATGGTCAGGCAGCTGCGCGGACTGGGGCTGCTCGGCCCGGACACCACCTACGTCCACTGCTGCTACCTCAGCGAGGAGGAGTGGCGGCTGGTCGCCGACAGCGGTGGCACGGTGTCGGTCGCGCCGCAGGTGGAACTCCAGATGGGGCACGGCTGGCCGCCCGTGATGCAGGCCATCGAACACGGCCTGCGGCCCTCCCTCAGCGTCGACGTCGTCACCACCGTGCCCGGCGACATGTTCACCCAGATCCGCGCGGCCTTCGGCGCCGAACGCGCCCGCGTCAACGCCGACTGCTGGCAGGCCAACATGCCGGTGCCCGACACCATGCTGACCGCGCGGCAGATGCTGGAGATCGCCACCGTCAACGGCGCCCACGTCGCGGGGCTGGAGGACCGCACCGGCTCCCTCACCCCCGGCAAGCGCGCCGACATCGTCGCGATCGACGCCACCGCGCCGAACGTCGCCCCCGTGCACGACGCGGCGGCCGCGGTGACCCTGTGCGCCGACGTGTCCAACGTGGACACCGTCCTCGTCGACGGCGTGATCCACAAGCGGGACGGCCGGCTGCTCGCCGACACCGCACGCGCCCTGCGGCTCGTCGCGGAGTCCCGGGACCGGCTCCTCGCCGCGAAGGAGGAGAAGAGGGCGAAGGCGACGGCATGACGAACCACCTGGTACGCCGCGCCGCCGACCTGCCCGAGCCGCCGTACGACGGCCACGGCCACCGGCGCCGGACGCTGGTCGGCGAGGACGACGGCAGTGTGCACACCGGCTTCGGCCTGTGCGAACTACGGCCCGACGGCCGGATCCCGGCCCATGTCCACTCGTACGAGGAGACCTTCCACATCCTCGCCGGAGCCGTGATCCTCGATGCCCCCGAAGGCTCCTACCGGCTGGAGGAGGGCGACTACGGCCTGCTGCCGATCGGGGTACCGCACGCCTGGCGCGGCGCGGGGGACACCGGCGGCCGCTGGGCGGACATGCTGGCCCCCGTCCCGCGGGCCCGCTACGGCCACGACACCCAGGCGGTGCCCGGCCCGCCCGCGCGCGACCCGGTGCGCGTCGACGTCCGCGACCCGCGCACCCGCTCCTTCGGCCACTTCGAACCCGACCAGATGGACCCCGGCAAGCAGTCCCAGGACCTGCTGGCCGTCACGGCGAGCATGCGCACCGCGCTGCTGGTCTACAGCGGCATCACCGTGAAGATGATGGTCGACAGCGACCTGGGCGCGGTCGGCTCGACGATGTTCATGGTGCAGTACGCGTCCGACGGGGTCATCGGCACCCACGACCACCCCTTCGAGGAGACGTACCTGATCCTCCAGGGCGTGGCGGAGGCCACCCTCGACGGCGAGCGGTACCGGCTGGAACCCGGGGACCTCGCGTGGGCGGGCGCCGGGTGTGTGCATGGGTTCGCCAACGCCGGGCAGGGGCCCCTGCGGTGGCTGGAGACGCAGGCGCCGCAGCCGCCGGCACGACACTCGTACCGGTTCACGCGGGACTGGGACTACCTGCGCGCCGCACTGGAGGAGGGCTCATGAGCAGGGTGCTGGTCGTCGGCGGAACGTCCGGGATCGGTCTGGAGTTCGCCCGGGCGCGCGCCGGGCGCGGGGACGACGTGGTCCTCACCAGCCGCGAAGCCCAGCGGGCCGATGCGGTCGCGAAGGAGATCGGCGCCCGGGGGCTCGCCCTGGACCTGGCACGGCCGCTGGAGATCGCGGCGGCCCTCGCCGACGTGGGGCGCGTCGACCACCTGGTCATCGCGGGTGTCTCCCGGGACGACAACAAGGTGACCGAGTACGACATCGACGCCGCGCTGCGCCTGGTCACCCTCAAACTCGTCGGCTACACCGAGGTCGTGCACGCGCTGCGGACCCGGCTGCACGACGGCAGCGCCATCGTGCTCTTCGGCGGCCAGGCCAAGGAGCGCCCCTACCCGGGGGCGACGACGGTGGCGACGGTCAACGCGGGCGTGCGGGGCCTGATGAACTCCCTCGCCGTGGAACTCGCGCCCGTCCGGGTCAACGTCGTGCACCCCGGTGTCGTCGGCGACAGCCCGTACTGGCAGGCCAAGCCCGAGAAGGTGCTCGCCGCGCTGCGCACCGAGACGCCCACGGGGCGGCTCGCCACGATGGCGGACGTGGTGGACGCGGTCGACTTCCTGCTGCGCAACCAGTCGGTCAACGCGGTGGAACTGACCGTGGACGGGGGCTGGTTGCTCGGCTGATCCATTGCTGAGCAGGGCCGTCACCCGGCGCGCCGCAGTGTGTCCGCCACGACGTCCTTGTCCACCGCCGCCCGTACCAGCGCGGCGGCGAGCACGGCCGGGTCGGTCCGACCGGCCGCCTCGACGAGGCGCTCCGGCTCCTTCGGCAGCTTCAGCCGCTCGGCGCCCTGCAGGGCCTTGGCGTCCAGACAGGGCGCGACCTCCGGCCAGACACCCTGCACCTCGCGCAGGAAGATGTCGGCACCCGCCGGTCCCATACCGGGGAACTCCTGGAGCAGGCGGCGCAGTTCGGGCACCTTGCCGCCCGCCTCCCGGCGCAGCCGCCGCAGGTCGCCGCCCCACCGCTCGTTCAACAGCTCAGCGGCGTCACCGAGTTGCGTGGCGGTGCGCTCGTCATAGCGCCGGTAGCCGCCCCGGCCGAGCGCGTCCACCCGCTCCTGCCAGTCCGCCCCGGCCATCCGGCGCGGATCGCGCAGCCCCGCCTCGTGCAGGGCACGGGCGGTGGCCAGCGCGATGGATCCGCGGATGCGGGCGCTGAGCAGGTGGGACAGCACCAGCAGCCGGTACAGCGGCTGCGGTGTGTCCTTCAGCCGGATGCCCGCCTCGTCGGCGTAGGTCCGGCCGTGCGCGCCGACGAGTTCGCGTACGACGCGCTCCTGCCGGCTCACGGGCTACGCCTTCAGCGGATCGTGGCCGACGGTCATCAGCCGGTGCCGGCGGCGCGTGTCCTCGGCCGTCACCTCGGGGATCGGCTCGTTCTCCAGATCCACCTGCGAGGTGACCCTGTCCACTACGTTCCGCATCACCCGCAGGTCGTCCTCGGTCAGGTCGGTGCGCCGCTTCTGGAGGATCGCCAGGACGTGCTTCCCGGTCTCGGTCCCCGCCTCCTCGGGCAGCGGCTCCGCCTCCTCGTCGGCGTCACGCGTCCGCAGCCAGGCGGCGAGTTCCTGTGAGGTCATGTTCACGACGCGGTGGAAGTCCTCCCACAGCGCGTCGAGTTCCAGGGCGTCGGTCATGGGGTGCCCCTTCCGTACGTACGTGCGCGCCGGTCAGCCTTCGCGGGGGAAGTTCTCCGCGTCGAACATCCACCGCTGCTTCTCCAACTCGGCGGTGATGGCGATCAGCAGGTCCTGGGTGACCAGGTCGGCCTTCTCGGTCGCGTCGATGCGCTCGCGCAGCCGGGCGATCGCGTCCTGCAGCGACTCCACCATCACCTGCACGGCGTCCGAGTCGCGCACCCAGCCCTCCTTCGGGGCGGGCAGCGTGAAGGCCTTCGCGATGGTCTCCGGCCGGCCGTCCGGCGGGACGCCGAGCGCCGCGGACCGCTCCGCCACCGTGTCGGCGAAGTTCCGCGCGGCCGAGACCACCTCGTCGAGCTGGAGGTGAATGGACCGGAACCGCGGTCCGACGATGTTCCAGTGCGCCTGCTTCCCGATCAGCGAGAGTCCGAGCAGATCCACCAGGGTGTCCTGGAGTGCCTCGCAGGAGACCCGGCGGGCCTCGTCGGGCAGTGTGCTCCTGACAGCCGTCATAGGGCGCTTCTCCTTCTCGCGTCGTTCCTCGTGGTCCTGAGCAGTGCGTCGCGCTCCTCCTCGCAGGTGCCGCCCCACACGCCCGAGGCCTGTCCGCTGCTCAGCGCGAAGCTCAGGCAGTCGTCGGTCACCGGACAGCGCGCGCAGATCCGCTTGGCGGCGGTGACGTCCCGCAGGGCGGGGCCCGCGGTGCCCACGGGAAAGAACAGCTCGGGGTCCTCGTCCACGCAGGCGGCGCTCCGCAACCACTCCATGACCGCGCGGGTGCCCGGGGCACAGTGGTGCAAACCCGATGCGGAATGAGGGAGACCGGTCGTCCCGGCCTGCGATGACGCCTTCCCGAGACGCTGGGAGCCGGGAAATCTTCCCAGGGGCCCGGCCGAGGGTCTATAGTCCGAAACTAGCGGTGCTAATTAACCGGTGGTGTGAGGAGTCCTCTCGTGCGTCCCGTCCACTTCGCGGCCGCCCGCCGCACCCCCATCGGCAAGCTGCGGGGGTCCCTCTCCTCGGTACGGCCCGACGACCTCGCCGCGACCGTCGTCCGCGCCCTGGTCGCCGATGTGCCCGCGCTGGACCCGGCCCGGGTCGACGACGTCTACTGGGGCGCCGCCAACCAGGCCGGCGAGGACAACCGCAACGTCGCCCGCATGGCCGCGCTGCTCGCCGGCCTCCCCGAGTCCGTGCCCGGCGCCACGGTCAACCGCCTCTGCGCCTCGGGCCTGGAGGCCGTGACCACGGCCGCCCGCACCATCGCCGCCGGAGAGGCCGACATCGTGATCGCGGGCGGCTCCGAGTCGATGAGCCGCGCCCCCTTCGTCCTGGCCCGCCCCGACGAGGCCCTGCCGCACCGCGTCGAGACCGTCGACACCCGCCTCGGCTGGCGCCTGGTCAACCCGGCGATGAAGGACCTGCACGGCCTGCTGTCCATGGGCGAGACCGCCGAGGAGGTCGCCACCCGGTACGGCATCCCGCGCGAACGCCAGGACGAGTTCGCCCTGCGCAGCCACCAGCGCGCCGCCGAGGCCCGCAAGAACGGCCACTTCGACGACGAACTCCTGCCCGTGGAACGCCCCGACGGCGTGGTCGTCGACACCGACGAGTGCGTCCGCGAGGACACCTCCTACGAGAAGCTCTCCCGGCTGAAGCCGGTCTTCCGGCAGGGCGGCACGGTCACCGCGGGCAACGCCTCCCCGATGAACGACGGCGCCGCCGGACTGCTCCTCGTCAGCGAGGAGGCCCTGAACGACCTGGGCCTGGAGTCCCTCGGCCGCTACGTCGCCGGAGCCTCCGCCGGCGTCCACCCCGACGTCATGGGCATCGGCCCGGTCCCCGCCACCCGCAAGGCCCTGACCCGGGCCGGCTGGAGCGTGGGCGACGTCGAGGAGGCCGAGTTCAACGAGGCGTTCGCCGCCCAGGCGCTGGCCTGCGTCGACCAGCTCGGCATCGACCCCGACCTGGTCAACCCGAGCGGCGGCGCCATCGCCCTCGGCCACCCCCTGGGCTGCTCGGGCGCCCGCATCCTGACGACCCTGCTCCACCGCATGCGGCGCACGGGGGCGGGGCGGGGTCTTGCGACGATGTGCGTGGGCGTCGGGCAGGGCAGCGCGGTCCTCGTCGAACGGCACTAGCCGAGCCCCGGGGGCTCATCAGGCGAGACGGCGCTTACCCCGCCGGTTCGTTGCACATAGCATCGGTGTTCGCATGAACACCATGACGCTCTGGCACATCACCGGCTGGGAGTTCGCCGCCCTGGCCTTCGCGGCCCTGCTCGTCGGCTTCTCCAAGACCGCCGTGAGCGGGGCCAACACGGTCAGCCTCGCCATCTTCGCCGCGGTGCTGCCCGCCCGCGCCTCCACCGGCGTGCTGCTGCCGGTCCTGATCGCCGGGGACCTGCTCGCCGTCGCCACCTACCGGCGGCACGCGCACTGGCCCACGCTGTGGCGGCTGTTCCCGGCGGTCGCCGCGGGCGTCGTCGTCGGCACGGTGTTCCTGATGTGGGCGGACGACGCGATCGTACGCACCTCCATCGGCGCGATCCTGCTGCTGATGGCGGCCGTGACGGTGTACCGCAGGCGTACGGCGGACACGGAGGAGGAGCCGGAGTCGGTCACCACCCGGTCGGGCCGCCTCAAGGCCCGCTCCTACGGCGTGCTGGGCGGCTTCACCACCATGGTCGCCAACGCCGGTGGCCCGGTGATGTCGATGTACCTGCTCTCGGCGGGCTTCCGCAAGCTCGGCTTCCTCGGCACCTCCGCCTTCTTCTTCCTCATCGTCAACGTCTCCAAGCTGCCCTTCAGCGCCGGTCTCGGCCTGATCGACGGCCGTTCGCTCCTGCTCGACCTGGCGCTCGTGCTGTTCGTCGTGCCCGGCGCGCTGATCGGCAAGTGGGCCGTGCACAAGATCAACCAGCGGTTGTTCGAGCAACTGGTCATCGCGGCGACGGTCGTCGGCGGTCTGCAACTACTGTTGCGCTGAGCCCCGCAGCAGCGCCGGGAAATCCGCGAAGGAGTCGATCACGTGGTCGGGCGTGCCGTCGGCGGCCCGGAGCGTCTCCTGCTGGAACTTCCCGGTCCGCACGAGGACCCCGGCGATCCCCGCCCGCTGGGCCGCCAGCACGTCCGACTCGACGTCGTCCCCCACCATCACGGCCTCGCCCGCACCGACGCCGAGCCGGGCCAGCGCCGCCTCGAAGAACGCCCGGGCCGGCTTGCCGGTGATCTCGGCCTCCACCCGGGCGGCCTTCTCCAGCCCGGCCAGGAACGCGCCGGAGTCCAGCCGCAGCCCCTCGTCCGTACGCCAGTACAGGTTGCGGTGCATCGCCACCAGCCGGGCCCCGCGCTGCAGTTGCCCGAAGGCCCGGTCGAGCGCCTCGTACCCGAACTCGGGACCGGCCCCGCCGACCAGCACCACATCCGGCACGGCGCCGGTGTCCGCCGGGTCGACGACGGTCACCCCCTCCAGGTCCTCCGCGATATCGCCGCTGTTCAGCAGCGCGCACCGGGCGCCGGGACAGTGCTCGGCGAGATACGCGGCGGTGGCGGCGGGCGCGGTGAGGATGTCCTCCGCGGAGACCGCGAACCCCGCGTCCGCCAGCGTCCCGGCGATCGACGCCCTGGTCCGGGACGTCGTGTTCGTGACCAGCAGCACGGCGAGACCGGCCTCCCGGACCTCCCGCAACGCCTCGACGGCCCCCGGCAACGGCCGCCACGAGACGGTGAGCACCCCGTCGATGTCGACGAGCACGGCACGCACGGACTCCATGCCAGGACGATAACGACCGCCGGCCGTCCCCGCGGGTGGTCCGCACCCGTTCCGGTGTTCGGGTCCTCGCGGTCCTCCCAGCGGTCAGACCCGTTCCTCGCTGCCCTCGCCGGTGGTCCGCACCCGTCCCGTCGCCCGCCGTACGGGACCTCGTACGCTCGACGTCGTGTCCTCCCACGTCCTGATCCTCGGCGGCACCACCGAGGCCCGCGCCCTGGCCGCCGCGCTGTCCGCCCGCCCCGGCGTCCGCGTCACGACGTCCCTCGCGGGGCGCGTGGCGAAGCCCGGGGCGCTCGACGGGGAGGTGCGCGTCGGGGGCTTCGGCGGGGCCGAGGGGCTGGCCGGGTGGCTGCGCGAGGAGGGCGTGAGCGCACTCGTCGACGCCACGCACCCCTTCGCCGAGTCGATCACGGCCAACGCGGCACGGGCCGCGGCCGCGACCGGTGTGCCGGCGGTGGTGCTCCGCCGCCCCGGGTGGCGGCCGGGCCCCGGGGACCTCTGGCACCCGGTCCCCTCACTGGAGGCGGCGGCGGACCTGCTGCCCCGGCTCGGGCGCCGGGTCCTGCTCACCACCGGACGCCTCGGCCTGGCCGCCTTCGCGCACCTGACGGACCTCCACTTCGTCGCCCGGTCGGTGGACCCGCCCGAGCCGCCCATGCCGCCGGACCTCCATGTGCTCCTGGCCCGCGGCCCGTTCACCGTCCCCGGCGAGACGGCCCTGCTGCGCGAGCACCGCGTCGACGTCCTGGTGACCAAGGACAGCGGGGGAGAGGCCACGGCGGCCAAACTGACGGCGGCGCGGGACCTCGGCCTGCCCGTCGTGGTCGTACGGCGACCCCCGCTGCCGGACGGCGTGACGGCCGTGCCCGACGTGGCGGGGGTCCTGGCGCGGCTGGGACCGGCCTAGGCCGGGTTTCAGGTCGCGGGTGGCTCTTGGGCGGACAGTTCCTCGGCCAGTTCCATGCAGCGCAGGCGGGCCGGGGAGAAGTCGTAGGGCATCTTGCCGGTGGCTTCGAACACGCTCATGGAGCCAGCCTCCCGCCTGCCAGAGCTGAGGTCGGCCTCGTCCTCGCCGTCATCGGCGGAAGCAGGGTGCAGAGCGTCCCAGGCGTCGAAGAGGGCGTCCTCGTCCTTCGCCAGGCCGGACTCCTCGATGACGGCCTGCAGGGCGCTTTCGAAGGCGTGCCGCTCGACGGCCACTTGAGCCACCCGTGGATCATCGACGGCGACGCTGTCATCGAGTGCCTCCTCGGCGTCATCGATGCGGTCGGAATCCTCCCGCAGAGCGGGATGCGTGGCCAGGACGACGAAGCGGGTGGCCTGGACGGCCGCGCCGAGCGGGCCGAAGATCCGCTCGGTGACCAGCAGACTGTCCAGGTCCGCCTGACGCAGGGAGCCCTCGGGCAGGCCCTTGAGGCGTTCGGTGACGAAGCCGGAGAGCAGGCCCATCCGGCTGCCTTCGGTGCGCATCCGCTGCACGGCGCTCCGCTGCCGCCGCAGTTCCGCCTCCTGCTCGGCGAGGGTTTCCTCCAGCCGCTCCAGGATGCCCGCGATACCGTCTCCGCTGTCCGCACCGGCGGAAGCCGTGCCGGTGGTAAAGGCGTCTCGGATGTCGTCCAGGGCGATCCCGGCGTCGGCCATCTTGCGTATCCACAGCAGGCGGATCATGTCCTCGTACCCGTAGCGGCGGCGGTCATCGCCGCCCCGCTCAGGCTCGGGGAGCAGGCCGATCTCGTGGTAATGGCGAATCGCCCGCGGCGTGGTGCCGGCGAAGGCCGCCGCGTCACCGATCTTGACCCGGGGAGGTGGCATGAACGGCGCAGGCATGAGCAAGGACCTTTCCTCAAGGGACCGGGACGTAAGTCCACCGGACCACATGCCGCTACGGAAGGTGCAACCCCATACACACCGCCCCGCGCCTTTCGCCCGGGAGGAGGGAACCCCCTCACACCGTGCTGGTCGCCAGGACCTTCGCCGGCCTGCTCGGCAGCCCGTGGCTCAGGTCCTCCACCAGCAGCCGCTTCGCGATCGCGTCGACGGCGACGCGCAGGTCACTGTCCGAGGGGCGGCCGATGTCCTGCCCGAGCCGGTCCTCCAGCCACGCGGCCCAGGCCCGGCTGATCACGGCCGCCTCGCGGGCGCCCGCCTCCGTGTGCGAGAGCAGGGAGCCGTCGCGGCTGAGGAACCCCTCGTCGACCATCCGCTCGAAGACGGGCAGCAGCACCTCGGGCGGCATCCTGCGCCGGGCGGCGATCAGCCCCAGGCTGGCGTGGCCGACCAGCCGCGTGAACAGCTCGACCTGCATCACCGCCCACGCCCCGGCCACATCGAGCCGGGTGTCGGACTCCAGGACGATCCGGCGGGTGGTGTCCAGGTCCGTGCCGCCGATGATCTTTCCGACGGCGGCCTCCAGCACCCGCTGGGAGTCCGGGCCGTGGGGCGAGGCGAACCCCTCACCCAGGTCGGTCGACCCGGTCCGGGCGGTGTCGCGCAGCCGGACCTGCTTGAGGAACAGGGCGACGAGGAAGCCCAGCGCGGCGACGGGCACCGTCCACAGGAAGACGGTCTGGAGGGTGTCGGCGTAGGCGTCGACGATCGGGGCGGCCACCGCCGACGGCAGTCCGTGCACACCGTCCGGGCTGGTCGCCGCGGTCGCGACGGTGCCCGGGTCCAGGCCGCCGGACTGCGCCCCTTGCCCCACCCCCTCCCGCAGGTTGGGCGTCAGCGCGTTGGTGTAGATCGTGCCGAAGACGGCCGTGCCGAACGAACTGCCCAGCGTGCGGAAGAAGGTGACCCCGGAGGTCGCCGTGCCCAGGTCGGCGTAGTCGACGGTGTTCTGCACCGCGATCGTCAGCACCTGCATGCTCAGCCCGATGCCGGTGCCCAGCACGAACATGTAGAGGGACTCCAGCCCCGCCCCGGAGCCCGGCCCCATGAGGGACATCAGGTACAGGCCGAGGCCCATCACCAGCGAGCCGACGATCGGGAAGAGCCGGTAACGGCCGGTCCTGCTGACCACCGTGCCGCTGAACACCGACGCGATGAGCAGCCCCGCCACCATCGGCAGCGTCCGCACCCCGGAGATCGTGGCCGAGTCGCCGTCGACGTACTGCAGATACGTCGGCAGGTACGTCAGCGCGCCCAGCATCGCGAAGCCGACGATGAAGCTCAGCACCGAGCAGACCGTGAACACCGGGTTGGCGAACAGCCGCATCGGCAGCATCGGTTCGCGCGCCCGGGTCTCCACCCAGCAGAACAGGCCGAGCGCGACCACACCGCCCGCGAACAGCGCGATGATCACCCCCGAGCCCCACGCGTACTCGTTGCCGCCCCAGCTCGTCGCCAGGATCAGCGCGCTGGCCCCGGCCGCGACGAGCGCGATGCCGAGGTAGTCGATGACGGGCCGGGACGCCGACTTCACCACCGGAATGGTCCGGGCCGCCGCCAGCACCACGACGATCGCGATGGGCACGTTGACATAGAACGCCCACCGCCACGTCAGGTGGTCGGTGAACAGCCCGCCCAGCAGCGGCCCGATGACCGTGGACACCCCGAACACCGCGCCGATCGCGCCCTGGTACTTGCCGCGCTCGCGCAGCGGGATCACGTCGGCGATCAGCGCCATCGACGTGACCATCAGCCCGCCCGCGCCGATGCCCTGCATCGCCCGCCAGGCGATCAGCAGCGACATGTTCGTGGCCAGACCGCACAGGAACGAGCCCGTGATGAACACGACCGCCGAGACCTGGAAGACCACCTTGCGGCCGAACAGGTCGCCGAACTTGCCGACCAGCACGGTCGACACGGTCTCCGCGAGGAGGTACGAGGTGACCACCCAGGACATGTGGTCCGCGCCGCCCAGGTCCGAGACGATGGTCGGCAGGGCGGTGCCGACGATGGTCTGGTCGAGGGCCGCGAGCAGCATCCCCAGCATGATCGTCACGAAGACGACGTTGCGGCGACGGGCGTCCAGCACCGGCGGCTGGGAGACGGGCGGGGCGGTTTCCTCCACGACGGTCACGTCGTCACCTTCACACCTGTGGGCTACGTGCGCATGCCAGAACGCCCGCACGGGTGCCCGGTGCCGCGCCCGCCAGTCACATCAGTCGCGGGGGTTCCGGCGCAGCAGATAGGTGTCCATGATCCAGCCCTTGCGCTCGCGGGCCTCGGCCCGCAACCGCTCGATCCGCGGGGCGGCCTCGGCGATCGGGCCGGAGATCAGGATCTCGTCCGGGGTGCCGATGTAGGCGCCCCAGTAGATGTCGACGTCCTCCTGCGCGAACCGCCGGAAGACCTGGCGGGCGTCGAGCATCACCACCACGTCGTCCACGCCCTCCGGGAAGCCCTCCGCGAGCCGCCGCCCCGTGGTGATCTGCACCGGCCGGGCGACCCGGTTGAGGCCCGTCCGGTGCCGGGCGACGAGCGCCGAGACGCTGCTGATGCCGGGCACGACGTCGTACTCGAACGCCACCGCGCCCCGCTCCAGCACCTCCTCCAGGATCCCCAGCGTGCTGTCGTACAGCGAGGGGTCCCCCCACACCAGGAACGCGCCGGTCTCCTCCTCGCCGAGTTCCTCGGCGATCAGCCGCTCGTAGATGCCGGCCCGGGCGCTGCGCCAGTCCTCGACGGCGGGGGAGTAGGCCGCGCCGCCGGCGCTCCGGTCCCGCTCGGGGTCGCGCGCCTCGACGACCCGGTACGTGCCCGGTGGAACGTGCGTGTCGAGCATGTCCCGCCGCAGCCCGGTGAGATCCGCCTTCACCTCGCCCTTGTCCAGGATGAAGAACACGTCCGTGCTCCGCAGTGCCTTGACCGCCTGGAGGGTGAGCTGGTCCGGGTCGCCCGCGCCGATACCGATGACATGAATCTTTCGCACGCCCCGAGTCTGCCGTACGGGTGGGGGCGGGGTTTCACCGCGTCCGTGGGTGAGGGGACGGGGCTGCACTGTGAGGCTCGATTGCGGCCCGGCTCAGCGCCCCGGCTCGGTGCCCCGCGCCCTGGCTCAGCCCCCCGCGTCCTGGCCCAGCCCCCGCGTCCTGGCCCAGCCCCCGCGTCCTGGCCCAGCCCCCGCGTCCTGGCCCAGCCCCCCGCGCCCTGGCCCAGCCCCCCGCGTCCTGGCCCAGCCCCCGCGTCCTGGCTCAGCCCCCCGAGCCCGCTCCCCGCAGCCGGGGCGCCCGTGCTCCCGCGTCCACGGCGCGGCCGTCCCGCTCCACCTCCCGTGCCAGCTCCCGGGCCCAGACGGTGACCGTCCCGACGTCGATGCCGTGCGGGACGGCCCGTCCGGAGCCGGACACCCACGTCTCGGCCGCGCTCGCACCCCGCCGCAGCAGCCGCGCCCCGCCCGTGAGATTGCCGCGGGCGGCGTGCGTCAGGCCCACGGCGAGCTGGGCGAGGCCGCGCCACAGCTCCCGTTCCTCCTCGGGCCCCGACTTCCACGCGTCCTCGAAGACCTCGTGGGCGTGGAACGGCTTGCCCTCGTCCAGCAGCCGCTGCGCCTCCGCGACGGTCTCCTCCGGGGTGCGGACGACCCCCTCGGGCTGGCGGGGCACGCCGTCCGCGCCGTACGGCAGGGGCCGGCCGAGACCGTCCCGCGGCCGGGCGTTGCGCGCCCGCCCCTCACTGTCGCGGTCCCGCGCACCGGCCGGCCGTCCCGTGCTGTCCTCACCGCTCGTGCCGCCCCCACTGCCCGAGCCGTTCTCATCGCCTGTGCTGCCCATACGCCGATTGTCCCGCCCGGGCCGCTTTCGGCTCGGACAGGGGTGTGGGGTAAAGTGCTGTTCGCGCGATCACGCGGTTCACCGCGGGTGGCGCGCACCGGGACGTGGCGCAGCTTGGTAGCGCACTTGACTGGGGGTCAAGGGGTCGCAGGTTCAAATCCTGTCGTCCCGACGGTGCGGAAAAGGCCTCCGCGGGCAGTCGCCCGCGGGGGCCTTTCCCATGCCCGGAGGGATCAAGGAACCCGGTGCCCGTACAGCCAGTCCAGTCGGCGGTGGTACACGTGGGGAGCCAGTGTGCCGAGGAACCACAGGGGCACGTGGGCGAAGCGGCCGTCCCGGTGGAAGCGTCGGCCGTTCTCGCGCGAACCGGCCTGGACGCGTGCGGTACGCGGTCGCCTGATCGCGGCGTACGAGCGCAGCGCCCGCGGCACGTCGCCAGTGCGTTCGAGCCGGTGGGCGAGGACCTGCGCGTCCTCGATGGCCATGGTGGCGCCCTGGGCCAGGTAGGGCAGCATCGGATGGCAGGCGTCACCGAGGAGCGCGACGCGTCCGTCGGTCCATTCCTCCAGGGGCTCGCGGTCGAACAGCGCCCAGCGGTAGTGGGCGTCCGCCTCCCGGAGGACGGTGGTGACCGTGGGGTGCCAGCCCTCGAAATCGGCCAGCGCGTCCCGCCGGGTACCGCGCTCGGTCCAGGACTCGCCCCGCCACGCGTCGCGCTCCACCACCGCCACGAGATTGGCCAGCGCCCCGCCGCGCAGCCGGTAGGTGATCGCATGACGCCGCTCGCCCACCCAGAGGCACGCGGTGGGCGGGGGCACGTCACGCCCCAGCCGCTCGATCGGGACGGTGACCCGCCAGGCGACGTGGCCGGTGAAGCGGGGCTCGCCGGCCCCCAGCAGCTGACCGCGGATCACCGAGTGGATGCCGTCCGCCCCGACGAGCAGGCTGCCACTGATCCGACGCCCCGAGTCGAGCACCGCCGTGACGTGCTCCGGGTCCTGCTCGTAGCCCCGCACCGCCGACCCGGTGCGCAGGTCGATGTCCAGGCCGCTGCCGGCCGTCCCGGCGAGGAGGGCGTCGAGCAGGTCCGCGCGGTGGACGTGCAGGTAGGGCGCGCCCCACCGCCGTACGGCCGTCTCGGCCAGTTCGACGCGGAACACGCGCCGGCCGGAGCGGCCGAGCCGCATCTCGACCGCCTCGGGACGGAACGTCGTGGGCAGCAGCCGGTCCAGCACGCCGAGGGTGCTCAGCACGCGCACGCCGTTGGGGCTCAGCTGGATGCCCGCGCCGATCTCCCCGAAGGCCGCCGCCCGCTCCAGCACCGTCACCCGCCACCCGGTGCGGCCGAGGGCGAGCGCGGCGGCCAGCCCGCCGATACCGGCCCCGACGACGAGCGCGTGCCGCGTGCTCCGGGCTGTCTCCATAAGTCCTCCCCCGTGAGGTGAACCGGACCACCGCGGCCGTGCAGGCATGCCCGCAAGGACCCCGGTGCGGCCCCCTCTACTGTCCCCGGCTCACGGGGCGAGGGGCAGACGCAGACGCGCCACGCCGCCGTGCCCGGGCACCCGGGCCGCCCCGGAACGTACGGTGACAGGCCGCCCCGGATGGTAGAAGCGGGCATGACCACTTCGCTTTTCCCTCCCCGCCCGGCCGGTGCCCGATGACCGCCGGCATCGACACCCCCGACCGCAGGGGCCGCACCGGGCTCGACCGCACCGGCCGGGACCTCACCGGCAACCCCCGCGTCAAGGTGCGCGACGTGAAGCTCCTGTCCAGCCACTGGTACGTCGAACGCACCACGACCTTCGACTTCCGGCACGCCGACGGCACCTGGAGCACCCAGGAACGCGAGACGCACGACCGCGGCAACGGGGCGACCATGCTGCTGTACGACACCGAACGCGAAACGGTGCTGCTCACCCGCCAGTTCCGCTTCCCCGTGTACGTCAACGGGCACCCCGACGGCATGCTCGTGGAGACACCGGGCGGTCTCCTCGACGACGATGACGAGCACCCGGAGATCGCCGTCCGGCGTGAGGTCGTCGAGGAGACCGGCCACACCATCGGCGAGGTCCGGCACGTCTTCGACGTCTACATGAGCCCCGGCTCGGTCACCGAACGCGTCAGCTTCTACGCCGCCGCCTACGGCCCGTCGACCCGCACGCACGAGGGCGGCGGCCTGGGCGAGGAGGGCGAGGACATCGAGATCCTCGAACTCCCCTTCCGCAGGGCACTGGAGATGATCCGCACCGGGGAGATCGCCGACGCGAAGACGATCATGCTGCTGCAGTGGGCGGCGTTGGAGGGGCCGTTCGCGAAGTGAGGCCCGGCGGCCTTGACTTGGAGTGCTCTTCAAGATGAAGACTCCCGTGCATGCCCCCGACCCCGGGGTGCGCACGGGAGGAGCAGCCATGAAGTACCGCACGATCGGCACGGACCCGCGGACCCGCCGCGAGGTGAGCGTGCTCGCGCTCGGCGCGATGCTGTTCGGTTCGGTGACGGACGAGAAGACGTCCTTCGCCGTCCTCGACCGCTACGTCGAGGCCGGCGGCACCTTCATCGACACGTCCGACAACTACGCCTTCTGGACCGACGGCGGCCAGGGCGGGCAGAGCGAGGAACTGCTCGGCCGCTGGCGCCGCAGCCGCGGCATCGGCGACGAGATCGTCATCGCCACCAAACTCGGCGCCCGCCCCCTGGCCCCCGGCACGAGTTACGTCGACAACCCCGAGGGCCTGTCGGCGAAGGTGATCCGCGAGTCTGCGGAGCGCAGCCGCGAACGGCTCGGCGTGGAGAAGCTGGACCTGCTGTACGCGCACATCGAGGACCACAAGGCCCCCCTCCAGGAGACCGTCGAGGGCTTCGCCGCCCTGGTCGCCGAGGGCACCGTCGGACTGCTCGGCGCGAGCAACCACGCCACCTGGCGCATCGAGCGGGCCCGGGCCCTCGCCGCCGCGGCCGGGCTCCCCGGCTACGAGGTGCTCCAGTACGCCCACACCCACCTGCGTCCTCGCACCGACGTGCCCGACGACCTCTCCCCGGACGGCAGCCTCGGCCACGCCGGCCCCGACCTCCTGAGCTACCTGAGGGCCGAACCCGGTCTGACCCTGGTCGCGTACTCACCCCTGCTGAAGGGGGCCTACACCCGCCCGGAACGGCTGCCCGCGGACTTCGACCACCCCGGCACCCCGCCCCGGCTGGCGGCGCTGCGCGAGGTGGCCCGCGAGACCGGGGCGACCCTCAACCAGGTCGTACTCGCCTGGCAGCTCGGCGGCGAGCTGCCGATCATCCCGCTCGCCGGGGTCTCCTCGGTGGCCCAGCTGGAGGAGAACCTCGCCGCGGTGGACCTGGACCTGACCGCCGAGCAGCGGGCGAGGCTGGACGCGGCGCACTGAGAGCGTGGGACCGTGGAGGGAACCGGTCATCCGGACATCGGTCATCCGGACATCGGAATTTCGGACCTCCGGAAGGAGCACCGGCCATGACCACCCACCCGGCCCACCCCGCCGCCCGCTCGATCAGAACCACCCCCGAAGGCCTCATGTGGGAGCCCAGCGAGCGCTGGGTGCGCGGCCGAAAGGGCGACATCACCGTCGTCGACAGCCGGCACCCCGTGCTCGTCTGGGAGCCCCACCTGCCCGTGCCGCAGTACGCCTTCCCCCGCGAGGACGTCCGCACCGACCTCCTCCGCCCGGCGCAGGACCCACCGACGGGCACCCACACCGGCTCGCAGATCTTCTACGACCTCCGGGCCGGCGGAG
This sequence comes from Streptomyces sp. NPDC006140, assembly GCF_040628815.1. NCBI lineage: Bacteria > Bacillati > Actinomycetota > Actinomycetes > Kitasatosporales > Streptomycetaceae > Streptomyces > Streptomyces sp. NPDC006140. The sequence goes on from NZ_JBEXTS010000003.1 coordinate 475,695, forward strand.
ACGTACGGCCGAACGCGGCCTGGACCTTCCCCGCCGACGACCTGGCCGGCCACATCGCCTTCGAGTGGTTCCGCCGAGCCGACACGGGCCTCGACCACTGGTACGAGGAGGAGGAAGAGATCTTCATCCACCCTCGTGACCCGCACAAACGCGTGGACGCACTGCCCAGCAGTCGCCATGTACAGGTCGAGATCGACGGCAGGACGGTCGCGGACACCCGCGCCCCCGTCCTGCTCTTCGAGACCTCCCTGCCGATCCGGTACTACGTCCCCCGCGAGGACGTCCGCCTGGACCTGTTCGACGCCAACGACCACAGCACCGGATGCCCCTACAAGGGAACCGCCACGTACTGGTCCTGGCGCGGCGAGGGCGATGTGCCGCCCAACATCGTCTGGAGCTACCCCGCCCCGCTGCCCGCGGTGGCCGCGATCAAGGACCGGCTCGCCTTCTACAACGAGGCGGTCGACATCACCGTGGACGGCGAGCGCCTGGAACGGCCCGTCACACCGTTCAGCGCGATGCTGCGCCGGAGGCCGTGAGGGGCTACCCACGTGAAGTGAGCCAAGGCCAGCCCGTCAGACCTGCATGGAGTCTGGTTCATCATCGGTGATCTGGCTGGTCACACCGATGAAGGTGTTACCGGTCGACGTGCCCAGAGCGCCTTTGTAGTTGTAGATGGCCCACTGCATTCCGTTGAACGTGTTGTCGTACACATTCGCGGCGATGTGGTAGTTGATGCTGACCCCGAACCGGTTCGCATTCCCGATGTCGTGAATGTTGTTGTTGTAGACGTTCAGGTTCTTCGCGGCGTTGAACGGGCCGTCGCTCATTCCGATGATCAGGATGCCGTCCGTGAATCTGCTGCCGCTGATGTCATTGTCGTGGATGGCGATGTTGTCGGCCGGCGCGTTCTGGAATCCGCTGTACACGATACCCGGCAACGTGCCCGTGCCTGTCGTGGATCCGCCGATGATCGTGTTGTGGTGAACGGACACGTCGGACAAGGTGTCGCTGGACGAGTTGGGCTCAAGGTCGATGGGGCCGGGCATCCCGGAACGCGAACACTTGATGAAGGTATTGCCGTGCACTTCGATACGTGTGCCCGTGATGATCGAAACACCGTTTCGATTGAAGTATTCGGATGAGAACGTGTTGTTCGGTCCGATGACACAATTCTTGGCGGAGCTTCCGATGTTCACGTAGACGCCGTCGCCGATGATGTTCCTGAACTCGCAGTTCTTGACGGTCACGTTGCTTATGTTCCCGTGGATTCTCAAGCAGTGGCGGAACTGAGACCAGGTGGCTCCCTGGTTCGCCGCACGTCCGTCGAACTTGAGGTTGTCGATCGTGACGCCTGATCCGCTCACCCTCAGTATCTCGTCGCTTTGCGTGGCCGACGAGGTGGAGTTGTCCGGGAAGCGCAGGGTCGAACCGTTGCCCTCGACGTAGCAGTTGGCCGGGATCGACAGTGAAGTGACCGTGTACGTGCGCCCCGCCGGAAAGACAAGGCGCTTTCCTTCGGCGGCGTCGGCCGCCAACTGCGGTGTGGCGTAGTCCGTGACGAGAACCTTGCCGCTGCCGCTGGAGGGGAGTCGCACTGCGGCCAGAAGGGGGACCGACGTCAGCGCCAGCATCGACCTGCGGGTCATGGGGCGGGAATTCTTGAAAATCTTCACTGGCGACCTCTGTGATCAGAATGAATCCGGAAACTCCGTGTGAATAATTCAGCGGCCGACGCCACTCGCCGCATTGTACCCCGCTGAATCCACAGACCTTCGTACCGGAAACTGGCCCCTCATGTGAGCCGCTAATGATCATTATCCGTCAATGGGCGTAACCCGCGACACGTGGCCGCTCAGACCTCGAAATGGCGGAGACTGTACGGGAATTGTCCCCGCACACTGTGCTGCTACTTCCGGGCGAACCGGTCGAGCAGCGCGTCCAGCCCGGCCATCAGGTCTTCGGGGCCGCCCTGTCCGACGAGCGAGGTGGCGGTCGCCCGGAGCGTGGGCAACTCCTGAGGTGACAGGCGGTGCAGGCCGAGACGGAAGGCGGGGTCCGGTTCATCAGGGTTGTCCACCATGGGGCGCAGCTCCACGGAGATGTAGCCGAGCAGCCAGGCGGTGAAGGAGCGGAAGACGGAAGAGGCGGTGGCCTCGTCGAAACCGGCCTCCTTCAGCAGGGTGAGCACGCGTTCATGGTCCCTGAGGACGGCGGAGGGGCGCCGCGCCAGCGGTACCGCCAGCATGCGCGTGGAGAGGAGCGGCACCGCCCGCGGGTGGGCGAGGCACACCTCGTAGGTGGCTCGCGCGATGCGGTGGAGCTGGGTGCGCCACGCCGGCGCCTCGGCGGTGGCCCGGGCCGGCGGCTCGATGCTCAACCGTTCCTCCAGTTCCAGGTACAGGGCCTCGACCAGGCCGTCCAGCAGGGCATCCTTGCTCGCCGCGTACCGGTAGAGCGCCATCGCCTCCACGCCGAGTTCGGCGCCCAGACGGCGCATGCTCAGCGCGCCCAGCCCCTCCCGGTCCACCAGTTCCAGAGCGCTGGCCAGCACGCGCTCCCGGCTCAGCCGGCCGTAGCGCCCGCGGTCGCTCGCCCGTCGCGCCGGGCCGCTCCCCGTCCGCCGTACCCCGGCCTCGTCTTCGGCCATGCGTTGCCTCCAGCAGGTCTGCCCGAACGGTGGTCGTGCTCCTGTTGACTCTACGCAGCAACCGGAGGAATCTGTACGTATACGTCGTAAATATACGGGATAGGGGCGGGCTGGATCCCGGAAAAGGCAGCACAGGGGAGTACGCCATGACAATCCACAGGCTGCGGCCCCGGCAGCGACCGGTCGGACGCGGCCGACCCCCCGCTCTCGACGGCACGCCGCCCGCACCGGAGTCCGCAGTGGAGAAGGTGCCCTTCGCGGTGACGTGGATCAGTCCGGAAGCCCGGCGAGCGGCGCAGGACGTGCTCGCCTCGGGCTGGGTGACCACCGGTCATGAGACGGAACTCTTCGAGAGCGACTTCGCGGCGTACGTCGAAGCCGAACACGCCATCGCGGTGAGTTCGTGCACGGCGGCGCTCGAACTGGCGCTGCGTGCCCTGCGGCTCCCGCCCGGCGCGACGGTACTGGTCCCGGCGGTGACCTTCTGCGGCGCGGCCCACGCGGTCCTGCACGCCGGGCTCCGGCCGGTGCTGGTCGACATCGATCCGCGCACAGCGACCCCGACTCCGGCCACGGTCGCCGAAGCCGTCCGGAGCTGCGGACGCCCCCAGGCGATGATGGTCCTGCACTACGCAGGGGCCCCCGCACCGGTGGCCGCGCTCGCGGAGGCCGCGCGGCTGCCCCTGGCGCGGGTCGTCGAGGACGCCGCCCACGCCCTGGGCACCTCTGTGGGCGACCTGCCGGTGGGAAGCCTGTCCAGAGCGACCTGCTTCAGTTTCTACGCCACCAAGAACCTGCCCATCGGAGAGGGCGGCATGGTGACCACGGACGACGCGGAACTCGCCGCGGGGATCCGCCGCGCAAGGCTCCACGGCATGTCCGCCGACGCCTGGCGGCGCATGCTGCCGGGCGGACGCTGGCGGTACACCGTCGAGGAGGCCGGCCTGAAGGCCAACATGACGGATGTACAGGCTGCCATCGGACGGGCCCAGCTCCGTCACTTCGAGGAGTGGCAGCGACGGCGGCACGCCCTGGCCGCACGGTACGACAAGGCGCTCGCGGCCGTTCCCGGGATCGAGCCGCTGGACGTCCCCGCCCCGGGGCGGCACGCCCGTCATCTGTACGTGGTGCGGGTGCCGGCGGAGTACGGGACCGGCCGTGACGAACTGGTCGAGGCGCTGGCGGCGCGCGGCATCGGTACCTCCGTCCACTTCATTCCCCTGCACCACTTGCCGCACTTCCAGCGCACTGCCCTCACGCCGCCCGGTGGCCTGCCGGGGGCCGACCTGCTCTTCCCCGAGTTGCTGTCCCTCCCTCTGCACCCCTTCCTCAGCGAGGCGGCGGTCGACCGGGTCTGCGGGGAACTCGCCCGGCTCAAGCCTGATCGGCCCACCGGACCACACGCTCACCCGAGCAGGCCGACTCGGCCTCGTACCGCCATGGCCCGCCCGTACGCGGAAGGCCGCTGATGTCCACGCGCCGCCGGCGGGACCAGCGGCCGCCCGGACAGCCTCCGGGAAGCGGCCGACGGCCGCGCCGCCGGCTGCGGACCCTGCTGGTGTGCCTGGTGATCGCGGTGGCCGGTCTGCTGGCGCTCGGTGCCGGCGGCGTGTGGTGGGCCACCAACCACTACGGCGACCAGGTGGAGCGGATTCCCCACGCGCTCCCCGACGGCCCGCGGCCCCCGAAGCCGGACGATCCGGAGGGCAAGAACAACCACGGCACCACTTTCCTGCTCGCCGGGCTCGACAGTCGCTCCGCGAAACCCACCACCGGGGGCAACGCCGTGGCCGACCTCTGGAAGGCCGGAGCCCAGCGAAGTGACACCCTGATGCTGGTTCACCTCGGCCCCGGCGAGCGCACGTCGTACACCGTGTCGATACCCCGTGACAGCTGGGTGCCCATCCCCGGACACGGATCGGCGAAGATCAACGCAGCCTTCTCCTGGGGCGGCCCGCGGCTCCTCGTCGAGACGGTCGAGCAGCTCACGCGCGTGAGGATCGACCACTTCGCCGTCATCGACTGGCATGGCTTCAGGTCGCTCACCGACGCCGTGGGCGGTGTGCCGATCACTGTGCCCGCGGATTCCTACGACCCGGAACAGGAACGGCACTTCACAGCGGGAACCCACACCATGAACGGCGAGGAGGCGCTCTCCTACGTCCGGCAGCGCCATGGTCTGCCCGGTGGGGAGCTGGACCGGATCAAACGGCAGCAGCAGTTCCTGCGGGCCCTCATCGGTGAGATACGCGACGACGTGAGCATCACCAACCCCCTGAAGATCGACCGGATGCTCGACGCCATCACCGGGACCGTGAGCGTGGACGACCAACTGTCCAACGGCGACCTGCGGGACCTCGTCCTCGGCCTGCGGCACCTGGACTCGGCGGACGCCTACTTCACCACCGCACCGATCGTCCGGTCCGACTTCATCGACCGCCAGTACGTCCTGATCCTCGACCGGGCCGGCCTGCGATCGCTGTGCCACGGGATCGAGACCGGAAACCCGCCCGGGACAAGGAAGTGAGGCGGTCACGTGCGCCTCCGCCGCCATGCGAAGCCGTTCCCGGGCCCTCGGGGCACGCCCGGACCCGGAGAGGCGGCCCACCCGCGGGCTCCCGCCGGCCAGGGACGGACTCTCGTCTCCGGCATGGGCTTCAGCGCACTCGCGCAGAGCGCGCCGCTGCTCACCAACCTGGCGCTGACGCCCGTCCTGATCCATCGGCTGGGACTCGACCGGTTCGGTGTCTGGTCGCTGATCCTGGTGTTCCTGGCCACCCTCACCGTGCTGGACGGGGGAGTCGGCGCATCGCTCGCGCGCTTCTACGCCTACCACGGCGCCCGCGGCGACCGGGACGGCACAGGGCGACTGGTCGTCGGGTCGGTGGCGGTTTTCCTCGCGCTCGGCGCCCTCGTCACCGGACTCTGCGCGCTGCTCGGACCCGTCGTGGTGAGCGCCCTCGACGTGCCACCGCGGCTGACGGAGGAAGCCGAGCAACTGCTGCTGGTCCTCGGCCCGCTCCTCACCCTGGCCCTGGTCTCCAACTCCGCCATCGCGCTGCTCCAGGCGAACGCCCGCTTCCGCAGCCTGGCGTCCGTCAGCGCGGGATCCTGTCTGACCTACGCGGTCGCGGTGGTCGTACTCGTCGACGGCGGGCAAGACCTGCGGCTGCTCGCTGTTCTGACCACCATGAGATACGCCCTGGTGACGGTCGGTGGCTTCTGCGCGGGGGCGCGGCACATCCGCATCCGGCGACCGCTGCTGCCGGAGCCGGCCGAGCGGCGCGACTTCATCGGCTACGCCTCCCGCATGCAGTTGTCGGGCTTCACCGTCTTCCTCAACGGGGAGATCGACGCCCTGGTGATCGCCGCACTGCTGCCCGTGCGGTACGTCGGCATCTTCGCGGCCGGGTACCAGGCGGCGACCGCACTGCGCAGCCTGCCGCTCTACGCCTTCCCCCCGATCCTCACCCGGATGACGCACGTCTACGCCGCCGGTGGACTCGCCGGAGCAGTACGGGAGTTCCATGTCCTGCAGTCCCGCTGGCTGCCGGCGGTTCTCACCTACGGGGCGGTGACGACCACGGCGGTCGGACCGGCGGTCGTGGTGTGGCTGGGACCCGATCTCGCACTCAGCGGAGCTGTGGCCGCCGTTCTGCTGGCCGGATACGCCGTGCAGGTGGCGTTCACGGGGATGCGTACCTGCTTCGTCCGGGCGATCGGCCGCCCAGGGCTGGAAACCCGGTACTCCTGGTGTTCGACGGTGGTGAACCTGGCGCTCACGGTGCCTCTGACCTTGTTGTTCGGAGTCATCGGTGTGGTGGTGGCGACTTCGATCGGAATCGTCGCGGGTTCCCTCTACCTCGTCGTCCTCTGCCGGCGGCTGGCGCGTCTGCGCGACCGGCGCCTGCCGCGGCGCTGGGTGCCGGCGACCGCGTCGGCCATCCTCACCGCCGGTGTCGGAGAGCTCCTGGTGCTGAGGCTGGGGTGGCACGGCGCGCTGCCGCTGCTGCTGGCGGGTCTCCCCGTGCTCGCCGGCCTCGGGATCGCGTGGTCGCTCATGGCCCGCGCCCTCACCGAAGCCCCGCACACGCCGGAGCGAGAGCCTGTGAAGGAGGAAGCATGATGACCCCGACCACTTCGGAAAGGCCCGGTGAGCGGCAGCGCAAGCGGGTCCTGATCGTGGCTCAGCTCGACGGGTACGCCAACAGCGTCAAGCCCCTTGCCATCGAGCGGTTCCTGAGGGAACTCGGTCACGATGTGCGGCTGGTGGACACCAACTACCTGGCCCGGGCGTCCAGTACCCCTGGTTCCCCCGGCCGGATGCTCCCCGGATCCCTGCGCCCGGCGAAGCTGGCCCTGTACGCGAACGACATCGCGTCCAGGGTGCTCACCCGGCGGTGGGGCTTCGGACGGCGTCACCTCTCGTACTACGTGCTGCTGAGCGACCACCGTCTGCGTCGGCGCATCCTCCGGACCGACCTGGCACTCGACGACTTCGACCTCGTCATCTGTGAGACCCCTTTCGACGCGGGTGTGCTCACGACGGGCACCTCGGCCGAGACCCTGTACGACTGCCCCAACCCCTGGGCCGACGAGGTGTTTCACGAGGGCCGGCTCACGGGTCGGCAGCATCGGAGGTTCCGCGGCTGGGAAAAGGACTTCCTGGAAGGAATGGAGCACCTCTCGTTCTCCTGGGAGACCTACGGCCGGTACGCCCAGAAGCACTACGGGCTCAGCGGGGACAACTTCCTCCAGCTCAACTGGGGCTGCACCCCCTCGGACACCCGGGCGCGGTTCGCACGTCCGGCGCGCGTGGCCTACGTCGGCTCCCTCAGCGGAGAGTTCATCAACCTCCCCCTGCTGGGACGGCTCAGCCGGCTGTACCCCCACATCGATGTCTACGGCGGCCCGCCTCCGGACCCGTCCCTCGGCATCCGGTACCGCGGCTACGCGTCACCGGATGTCCTGAGCGACTATCAGTTCGGGCTGATCACCTGTACGCGGGACCCGATCCGGGAGGAGGGCTTCTCGGCCAAGCATCTGCACTATCTGGCCCACGGGCTCCCCGTCCTGGTCCCGGCCTGGCGACGTCACCTCGACCTTCTCCGCGGATCGGTGCCCTACACAGAGGAGGACTTCACCACCGTCATCGACGCGCTGAGTGACGAAACACGGTGGACCGCGGTCAGTGACGCGGCTTACGAACAGGGACGGCGACTGGACTGGAACCGGACCCTGGAGCCGCTGCGGCAGCTGCTCGACGGATCGCCCGGGCGACCGGAGCGGGACTCCGCGGCGGCAGGCAGGCACGGGTTCGCATGACCACCCCGGGGCGGCATCTCACGGCCGACATCGTGATCGTCAACTGGAATGCCGGACGTCACCTCCAGAACTGTCTGCACTCCATCGCCCGAGCCGACCGGTCGGTGCTCCGCGTCCGCAGGGTGGTGATCGTCGACAACGCGTCGAGCGACGGCTCGGAGCGGGACCCGCACGTCCCCGGTCTGCCCGTCCGGTGGGTGCGCAACGACGAGAACCTCGGCTTCGCCCGGGCCTGCAACCAGGGCGCGGCCTTGTGCGACTCGGAGTTCCTGCTCTTCCTGAACCCGGACACCGAGCTCTGTCCGGACACGCTGCGGATCACCGGTGAGTTTCTGCGGACCCCCGCCGCGGGAGGCTTCGGGATCTTCGGGGCACGCATGGTGGACGAACAGGGACGTCCGCAGCTCTCCTGCTCCCGGTTCCCCAGCCCGCGTATCTTCGCCGGCCGGATGACAGGGCTCGACCGGCTGGTGCCCGCCGTCTTCCCGCCCCAGCACATGCGGCCGGAGGAACTGTCCCGCTCGGGTCCGGTCGATCAGGTCATCGGCGCGTTCTTCCTGGTGCGCCGCTCCTTGTTCACCGAACTGAACGGTTTCGACGACGGCTACTTCCTGTATCTGGAGGAGGTCGACTTCGCTTTGCGGGCGCGGCGGTTGAACTGGCCCTCGTACCACATCAAGGAAGCGCGGGTCTATCACGCCGGACGTGTCAGTTCGGCCCAACTCGGACCGTGGCGGCATTATCTGCTGCTGTGCAGCCGCACCCGCTTCATGTTCCGGAACTGGCCGAAACACCAGGCATGGCTGCTGACGGTCATGAGCCTGTCCGTGGAACCGGTGGCCCGGCTGGTGGGGGCGGCACTGCGGGGACAACGCCCGGAACTCCGGGCCACGATCACCGTGTACCGGGAATTCCTGCGGTGGCTTCGCCGTGGTCCCGAGCTGCCCCCGACCCCGCCCGAGATCGCACGGCGCCGTCAGTCGGGCGACACCGCAGTACGCGCGCCCGAGCACGAAAGGCGTCTCACGGCATGAAAGAACTCATCGCACTGAGTCCCGGTATGCGTAACCGATGAAACGGTCGGAAGGCAAGAAAATGAAGATCACACGGGTTCTCGTCACGGGCGGGCAAGGTTATCTGGGTTCTCTCGTCAACGAGACGCTGTCCCGCAGTGGACTCGAGGTGGTGTCACTGGACAGCGGCCACGTGTCGGACACGCGGGCCGCCCTGCCTCATGTGACGTACGAGCAGGGGGACGTGCTGGAACCGGCCTCCTGGCAGACGGCTCTGGCGGATGTCGACGCGGTCGTCCATCTTGCCGCGATCGTCGGAGATCCCGCGTGCGGGGTGGACGAGGATCTGGCCATGCGGACGAACTACCTGGGGACGATCCGGGTCGTGGAGGCGTGCAGAAGGTTCGGCGTCGGTCGGATCGTCTTCGCGTCCACCTGCAGCAACTACGGGAGCACCGAAGGAGGTCAGGCCGACGTCTGGTCTCCCCTCAATCCCCAGTCGGTGTACGCGCAGACCAAGGTGCTGGCGGAGCACTACCTTCTCTCACCGCACGCGAACGGGCCGGAGCCCTGCATCCTGCGCTTCGCGACCTTGTACGGGCTGTCTCCCCGCATGCGCTTCGACCTGGCCGTGAACATCATGACGGCCAGCGCCGTCGCCCAGGGGCACCTGGTGGTCCACGGAGGGTCCCAGTGGCGGCCCTTCCTCCATGTGCGTGACGCTGCTTCGGCGATCCTCAAGTGCCTTCACAAGAAGCCGGGTTCGACGGCCGCGGTGTACAACTGTGGCTCGAACAACGAGAACTATCTGATCAAGGATCTCGCCGAGCTGATCCAGCAGGAGGTGCCCGGTTCGGTCGCCGACGTTCTCGGGGAGTCACTGGACCCGCGGAACTACCGAGTGGATTTCTCCCTCATCCGGCAGGCCCTTTCGTTCACCAACCGTTTCCGGGTGGTCGACGGCATACGCGAGATACGCCAAGCGATGATGAACGGCGCGTACGAGGACTACCTGTCGCCTCGGTACAGCAACTATCTGCGAGCCCTTGACCTGTCGAAACAAGGCGTTTCGTGACGCGTGCCGACCGGAGGCACTCGCCCCCGGGATACGGATGTCTCCGGCGCATACGTCGTCGTGCTTCCGCGCGTACCGGTCGGGACGAGCGTGGCCGCAAGGAGGGTGAACGTCAGCGCATTGCTGATGTCGAAGGCCCACGGGCGTTCCATGACCGAGCTCAGCAGGACGGGGAACAGGACGCAGGCAATGGTGGGTATTCCCCTGGTTCCGTCCCGGAAGACGAGATATGCCAGCAGGATGAGGAAGAGAACGACTCCGATGAGGCCGCCGGCGTACGCCACGTCGATCCATTCGTTGTGCAGGGAGGGCGAGACGGCGGCGGGAATCTCGCCCTGCGGGTACTTGGCCGACCAGGCCTTGCCTCCGTACCCGACCAGTGGTGAGTCGGCCCACTCCTCCTTCGCCATGTCCCAGATGGCGGCACGCAGCCTCAGGTCGCCGAACATCGCATGATGCAGCGGCACGACGACACCGAGGACGGCCGCCGGGAGAAGGACGGACACGGCCAGGAGGCTGCGTCCGGGCATACCGCGTGGGACCCCTGGGGTCTCCTCGTCACGGAGTCGGGGACGCAGCACGGCCAGCAGTACCACGGTGGCGACCGCCGCTGTTCCGGCGAGCACACTCCCTGTGGCGGCCGCGAGAAAGGCGAGGTAGCACGCCAGGACGATCCGTACCTTGCCGCGCAGACTCAGCCAGGCGAAGGGGATGCACAGGAGCAGCATCAGGCCCAGGATGTTCTCGTTGGTGAAGACGCCCGCGTAGTGGATTCCGAGAACATTGCACGCGTTGTCGGCGCGGCAGGGGCGTAGGACGTCGGCTGGTTCCATGAGCGCCTGGATCCCGCCCATCGTGGTGTACACCATGGCGACGGCGGTGCCACCGAGGAGCGCCGAGCGTCCTGGACGCCCGACCGCTGCCGCGAGCAGGGCCGCCAGCAGCGTGAGCTGTCTGGGACTCCACAGGGGCTGACCGTTGAGGCCGTCGGACGCTCCGAGGGCCAGGACGATCGTGAAGGCGATGAGCGGTGCGGCGTTGATCCGGGCGCGTGCGACCAGCAGCCGGTAGAGGACGAAGGCCACACATACGCCCAGCAGCAAGCCGTTGGAGACCACGGCGATCTGGTGCACCCACCCCGGAGAACCGATCACGGTGCGGCCCAGGGGGTCCAGTTGCTCCTGCCGGCCCGAGCCGATCACATACGCCGCGGCGTCCACGTTGGCCAGCACTCCGACCAGCAGGACCAGAGTCGCGGTGAGGTCCCAGTCCCTGAAGGTGCGGGCCCTGAGGAAGGCTGCCGCCCACGGGATCAGGGCCAGCAGGGACAGCAGGCCGATGATCAGCACCGAGGTGGACTGCTCCTGCGACATGCGGAGCCTCCCTGTGCCTAACGGCGGTGCCCGGCCGGGGAACGGACACCAGTGGACACCCGTGCCGGTTCGCCGTCTGGAACCGGTGCCGGCCGGCGGTCGGAGACCGGAGCGTGGCTTCGCTCCCTCGCCTCGCTGCCAGGGCGCCGTCCGGGGAGTCTCTCGGCGGGCACGCCGGTGAGAACGGCACCCACCACGCGCGCGTGGACGGAGGTCAGGCTTTCGAGCGCACGGTGCGCCAGGTCGTAGCGGATCTTGCCGGCCCGGAGGACGAGGAGCACGGCCTCGGTCGCCGGGGCGAGGATCGCCGCATCGGCGTAGGGGAGCAGCGGAGGGCTGTCCACCACCACGAGATCCGCGTCGGACTCGAGAGTCCGCAACAGCTGCGTCATGCGCGGGGACGAGAGCAGTGCGCTGGGGTCCGGTGCCGGAGTGCCGGCTGCCAGCACCCGCAGCGGCCCGTCGCCCCAGCTCTGGAGGGCGCCGTCGAGTGGTGCCTCACCGGTGAGGACGTCCGCCAGTCCGGCTGTTCCGTCCAGGCCGAGTGTCCGAGCCAGGTGCGGTCGGCGTAGATCCGCCTCGACGAGGACAACGCGCCGGCCGGTCCGCGCGACGTTGGCCGCCAGGTCGAGGGCGGTCTCGGTCCTGCCCTCTCGGGGCAGGGCGCTCGCGATCAGCAGCGAACGCGGCACGCGCCCGTCGGAGGAGGAGAAGGGAAGACGGGCGCGAAGCTGGCTCAGCGCCTCGTCCCGGGGCGTTCCGCCGGCGACCGGGCCGGTGTGAGCGCCTCGCCGGACGGGTTTCGGCAGTGCGCCTACCTCCGGGAGACCCAGGCGGCGGCGGACGTCGCCAGCCGACCGGACGGTGGTGTCGAGCGACTGACGCAGTACGGCGCCGGTGATACCGACGACGAGACCGCAGAGCAGCCCGATCGCCAGGTTCAGCGCCGGACGCGGGCTCGTGGGCGCCGACGGCGGCCCGGGGTCACCGACGACGCTGGCCTTGATCACGGGCGGCGCGTCGCTGGCCGCCTTCTCGATGCTGTCGATGTATTTCGTGAACTGGACGGCGGTCTCGTCGGCGATCGCCTGTGCGCGTGCGGCGGACCTCTCCTGCACCCGGATGTCGACCAGGGTCGTGTCGAGTGGCGCCTGCGCGCTGATCTTCTTCGCGAGTTGCCCGGTCGTGGTCTTCAGGTCCAACTCGGCGATGACGGCCTCGAGCACCGTGGGGCTGTTCGCGATCCTCGTGTACGACTTGACCCGCTGCTGTGTGAACAGACCGCCCGCGTAGGCGTCGGCGCTGTCCTTGTCATTGGTGGCGACGAACAACTGCGCCTTCGCCGTGTACGTGGGTGGCGTCAAGACTGTCACGGCGACGGCCGCGGCCAGTCCCAGCAGGCCGCACACCACGACGACCCTCCACCGCCGGCGCAGCACGTCGATGAATTCCCGGAGGTCCATGGAACCCTCCATCCGTCCGGACGGCCGCCTTGACTCACAGGTGAACGACAAGGCATATTTTGGTTTACGGCGTAAATGTACGATATCAGCGTCGAGCGTGGAATGTGAAGCCATGGACCGTCCTCCGAGCCACTGCGCGGTCACTCCCTACAGCCGCAGAGCGGGCAGCTCACGGGTCCGTGTCTTCGAATGGCTGGACCGCGTCGACGCCGACTTCACCGTGAGCGCCTACGCCTCGCTGGCCGACGCCGCGCCCTCCCGCCTGGCCCGCCATCCCCTGGCCGTGGCACGGGCGGAACTGCGCCTGCACCGGCTCGCGACCGCGCGCCCGAGGCGCCTGCTGCTGCACCGGGAGGCATCCCCGCTCAGCCGCGGCTGGTGGGAGCGGCGCCTGCTGTCGAGCGCGGAGTTCGCCGTGTACGACTTCGACGACGCCCTCCAGTGGGACCAAGGCGGCGGTCTGGCGCGCAGCCTGGCGCCCAAGGCCGCCAAGGCGCGGGCGGCCGTGCGTCACGCCGACCGTGTCATCGCGGGCAACGACATCCTCGGGGACTGGGCCGCGCACCACCATCGCGACGTCGTGGTGATCCCCAGTTGCGTGGAGCCGGAGGACTACGCGCCCAAGACTTCTTACGCTCTGCATGACCCACCGCGGCTCGGCTGGATCGGCTCGCGCGACAACGAGGCGTACCTGCTCCTGGTGGCCGGTGCGCTCGAAGAGATCCACCGGCGCAGCGGCGCCCGCCTGACGCTCGTCGGCACGACGCGGCGCTCACTCGGCCGCTTGGAGGCCTTCGTCGACCGGGTCGCCTGGAGCCCGCACACCGAGCGAACCGTGCTGGCCGGCATCGACATCGGCCTGATGCCGCTGCCGGCGACCCGTTACAGCCTGGGCAAGTGCGGCTACAAGCTGCTCCAGTACGGCGCCGCGGGGGTTCCGTCGGTAGCCAGCCCCCTGGGGGTGAACGCCGACATCCTGCGCCGGTTCCGGATGCCGGCCGCCCGCGACGACGGTGAATGGACCGACGCGATCCTGGGGCTGCTGGACGGCTCGGACGCCGTCCGGGAGCGGCTGGGGCGCGGTGCCCGGGCCGTCGTGAGACGGCGGTACTCCTACGACGCCTGGCTGTCCCGCTGGACGGCGGCTCTGGAACTTCCCGCGGCGGCGTCATGACGACGGCAGCCAATGAAGGGACACCCCCCATGGACACCACTGGTCACCCGGACACCACTGGTCACCTGAAGCAGCAGGTTCTCCCGCGCATGACGCCGGTGCCTCTCACGGCGCCGCGCCGCGCCCTGGACGTCGTCGTTTCGCTGGTGCTGCTCGTCCTTCTGTCACCGCTGCTGCTGGTCCTGTGCGTCCTGGTGCGCAGCACGAGCGGCGGACCGGCGATCTTCCGGCAGCGGCGCATGGGGGAGGGGGCGCTCGAGTTCACTCTCTACAAGTTCCGCACCATGCGGCAGGACGCCGCGGGCCCCGGCCTCACCGGAACGTCAGACCCCCGTGTGACCGCTGCGGGCCGGCTGCTGAGGCGCTTCGGCCTGGACGAACTGCCCCAACTGTTCAACGTCCTGCGCGGGGACATGACGCTGGTGGGCCCGCGCCCCGAGGCCGCCGAACTGGCTCACCGCTACCCGCCCCAGTACCACTGGGTGTTCCGTCACCGCCCCGGACTCACAGGGCCGTGCCAGCTTCGCTCACGTTCCGACGCGGTGCTGCTGGACGGCAGGCCTGATCCGGAGAGGTACTACCTCGAGGTCATGCTCCCGCGCCGGGCCGCGATGGACGCGGAGCTTCTGGCGCACATCACCCCCTTCACGGTGCTGCGCCTTGCCGCGCGCACACCGTGGTATCTCCTGTCCGCCGCCTGGGACCGGCCCCGGAGTTCTCGCGCCGGGGCGGCCGGTGACGTGGCGCGGTGCACCGAGGGAGGCCGATCCTGATGCGTGCCGTCGTGACCGGGGCAGCCGGATTCATCGGCTCCCATCTCTGCGAACACCTGCTGTCCTGCGGCGACGACGTGACGGGCGTCGATGCCCTCACGGACTTCTACGACCCCGTGCGCAAGCGGCAGAACCTCCGCCCTCTGCTGGGCCGGGACCGTTTCACCTTCCGGCAGGACGATCTGCTGGCGGTGCCGCTGGAGCCGCTCTTCGCCGATGCCGACGCGGTCTTCCATCTCGCGGGGCAGCCCGGCGTACGAGGATCCTGGGGACCGGAGTTCGCCGTCTACGTGGAGCGCAACATCCTCGTCACCCAGCGCGTCCTGGAAACGGCCCGCGCCACACGGCTGGGACGGCTCGTGTACGCCTCCAGCTCTTCGGTCTACGGGGACGCCGAGGCGTACCCGACCGGAGAGGCGGTGCGCCCCAGACCGGTGTCTCCGTACGGCGTGACCAAACTGGCCGCAGAGCACCTCTGCGAGACGTATCGCACCGCTTTCGGGGTGCCCGCCGTCTCCCTTCGCCTGTTCAGCGTCTACGGTCCCAGGCAACGACCCGACATGGCGTTCTCCCGGCTGATCACCGCGGCCCTCGCACATCAGACCTTCACCTTGTACGGAGACGGTGAGCAGAGCCGGGACTTCACCTACGTCGCGGATGTGGTGACCGCGATGCGCGACGCCGCGCACTCCTCGTGGAGCGGCGTGGCGAACGTGGGAGGCGGATCCGAGGTGACGATGAATCAGGTCATCGGGCTGCTTCGGCTGCTGGGCGCCTCGGTACGTGTGGTGCGGGCACCCCGTGCGCCCGGAGACGCCCGCCGCACCGCCGCTGACATCACGGTCGCCCGTGAAGCCTTCGGCTTCCGGCCCTCGACGGGCGTACGGGACGGTCTCGCGGCCATGATCGCGGCCGCCGCCGCGCGTCAGCCGGTGCCTTCCCTGTGACCGCCGAGGCGGCGTCAGGACTGTGCTCCGCGGTAGTAGGTCAGGATCTCCGCGGCCGACATCTCGCCGTCCCGCTTGCGCCCCAGGAAGTAGAAGGCGGTGGCATCGTCCATCGCGTAGCGCTCGGGCACCCAGGCGTCCAGGGCGCGCAGCCAGAACAGCAACGCCCGCGTCGCGCGGCCCGCGAGAGCCGAACGAGCCAGTCCGCGGACCAAGTGGTCGACGCTCAAGAGCAGTTGGGTGCCGGGGCCGGTGATGGGGCCGGCGGCGAGTTCCTCGAAGCGGCGGAAGAGGTAACGGTGGCCGCTCGCGGTGAACCGCGTGAAGTCGTGGGCACCGGCGTGGACTTGCTGCAGGAACGGGGTTTCGGCGTACACGAGCCCACGGTCCCGCAGGACCCGGTGGATCTCTGCGACGACCCGGGGCGGGTCGAGTACGTGCTCCAGTACGGCCTGAACGAGCACCGCGTCGACGCTCGCCGGGGGCAGCGGAATCTGGTGGGCGTCCGCGATCAACTGCGTGACGGGACCGCCCACGATGTCAAAACCGATCACTTGCACGTGCGGATCCCGGTAGATCGCGCCCACGCCGTTGCCGACGGTGGCCCCACCCACGACGAGCAGCCGCGACGCGCGGCCGGGAAGTCCGCGCAGCAGGAGATCGATGTTCCGGGCCGCTGCGCGATTGGCCGGTTTGAGGATGCGGCGCAGCGGCGCCGGAAGTCCGTCGGCGCCCAAGGGGCGCGCCCCTTGGGAATTCGTGCCGCCGGACGTCGCGATGAGCGCCTCGCGGTCGACGACACTGCGCTCGAAGTCGACGAGCACCGGCCACCGGCCGGCGACGGGAAACGCCACGGGGGCGTGGTAGAGGCAGTCGGGCCTGGTGCAGTTGAAGCCGCCGGGCCGCGCCAGCAGCGGTGCCAGGCAACGAGGGCAGACCAGGAGACGCTCGATCGCGTTCACGTCGGCGAGGACCATGGACGTCCCTCCGGCGCGCTTCCGATTGGTCTCATATGACCAGCTTCTGATGGATTGACCCATGGCGCCCGATAGGCGATGATGTACGTATACGTCGTAAATATACGCATCCGAGGCGGTGGTCGATTATGACGAAGGGGACGCTCGTGACCGGCTCGGGGCGGTCCGCCGCAGGAGCCGCAAGTTGGCCCGCTGCGCCCCCGCAGGTGGCCCCGGTGGTGACGCTGCCGACGCCACCGCCGCTGCCTCGCATCAAGGTCCTGCACGTGATCACCCGCTTCACGGCGGGAGCGGGTGGCAACACCCTGCTGTCGGCAGAGGGAATGGACCCCGAGCGGTACGAGGTGTGGATCGCCGGGGTCCCGGGGGGTGACCTCTGGGACCGGGCGCGTGCCGCCGGACTGCGCACGGTCCAGGTGCCGGGATTCCGGCACACCCTGACCCCGCTGGACCTTCTGGTGCTCTGGAGACTGGTGCGTCTCATGCGCCGCGAGCGGTTCACCGTGGTGCACACCCACTCGGGCAAAGGCGGATTCCTGGGGCGGGCCGCCGCACGGCTGTCCCGCACACCGGTGGTGGTGCACACCTTCCACGGCTTCAGCTTCCACCCGTACATGTCCCGCCGCAGGCGGACGGCGTACCGCTGGCTGGAGCGGGCGACACGGCGCTTCACACATCGGTTTCTCGCCGTCGCGCCGCGTGTGGCGCAGGAGGCGGTCGAAGAGCGCCTGGCCCCGCCGGGCCGCGTCCATGTCGTGCCGTCAGCCGTGGACCTGGGGCACATCCCCGAGCGTTTCGATCCTGTCGCCCGCCATGAGCTGGGCGTGCCGCGCGACAAGCCCCTCGTCGGCACCGTCGGCAGGATCGACTACCAGAAGGCACCTTGGGACTTCATCCGCATGGCGGCCGCGATCCGTGCCGATCACCCGGGCACCGCGTTCGTCATGATCGGCGACGGGCCGCTGGAGGGCGAGGTCCGGCGGCTCGCCGCGGAACTGGACGTCGACGTGACCTTCGGCGGGTACCGGCCGGATGCCTCCTGGCTGGTGGCAGGGCTGGACGTCTTCGTGACGACATCGCTCTACGAAGGCCTCGGCCGGGCACTCACCGAGGCGCTGGCCACCGCTCGCCCGGTCGTCGCCACGGCTGTGAACGGGGTCCCCGATCTGGTCGAGCACGGTGCCACGGGCCTGCTCGTGCCACCCGCCGACCCGGAGCGCGAGGCACGGGCGGTCACCTGGCTGCTCGACCATCCCGCGGAGGCCGCCGAGATGGGGCAGCAGGGCCGCCGGCGGGTCCGTACCTCCTTCGCGCCCCGCGCGATGTGCGCGGCCGTCGACGACTGCTACCGCGACCTGCTCGGCCTGCCGCCCCTCCCGGAGCGGGCGGCCGGCGTCCCCGGCCGGGCCCAGGGGGCCACGCCAGGACCGTTGAACCGAGCAGCAGGGGCCTTGCCCCCTGACTGAACCCGAGCGTCGACCGGCGACATGCCCCCGACGCGGCCACCACGGAGACCGACATGCGCCTGACTGTCATCGGTACCGGATACGTAGGGGCGGTCCACGCCGCTTGCATGGCGGAGATCGGGCACGAAGTGCTCGGCGTGGACATCGACGCGGAGCGGATCGGCGCCCTCGCCGCCGGCCGGCCACCGTTCTACGAGCCCGGCCTGCCCGGCCTGCTCAAACGGATGGTCGACACGGGCCGGCTGCGCTTCACCACGTCACTGGTCGAAGCCGCATGGTTCGCCGACACCCACTTCGTCTGCGTCGGCACCCCGCAGCAGCCTGGTTCGGGTGCCTCCGATCTCAGGGATTTCGAGGCCGTCAGGGACGGTCTGGCCCCGTACCTCCACGACAGCGGATACGAAGAAGTCCTGGTCGTCGGCAAGTCCACGGTGCCCGTCGGGACCGCCGCCCGGCTGGCCGTCCTCCTGCGCGCCGTCGCCCCCACTGCCGACGTGGCCTGGAACCCGGAGTTTCTGCGGGAGGGCTGCGCGATCCGTGACACCCTGCGGCCGGAACGCATTGTGGTCGGCGTCCGCTCGGAGCACGCCGAAGCGCGGTTGCGGGCCGTCTACGCGCCTCTCCTGGCGGCCGGCACGCCGTTCATCGTGACCGACACCGCGACCGCCGAACTCGTCAAAGGGGCCTCGAACTCCTTCCTCGCCACCAAGATCTCCTTCATCAACGCCATGGCCGAGATCTGCGACGCCACGGGCGCGGACGTGCTCACCCTCGCCCGGGCGATGGGCGCCGACTCCCGTATCGGCCCTCGGTTCCTGGCTCCGGGGCTCGGGTTCGGCGGCAGCTGCCTGCCCAAGGACATCAGGGCCTTCGCCGCGCGGGCCGAGGAACTCGGCCTGGGCGAGTCGGTGGCCTTCCTCCACGAGATCGACGAGATCAACACACGCCAGCGCGAACGCACCATCGCCCTCGCGCAGAAGGCCCTCGGCGGGACCTTCACGGATCGGAACGTCGCGGTCCTCGGCGCCGCCTTCAAGCCCCGCAGCGACGACGTCCGGGACTCGCCGGCGCTCGCCGTGGCGCATGCGATCCGCCGCAGGGGAGCACAGGTCCGCGTCCACGACCCCGAGGCGATCGACAACGCCCGGGCGGCGTACCCCGCGCTCCAGTTCGCACTGGACGTGACCAAGGCATGCGAGCAGGCCGACGTCGTCCTGCACCTGACCGAATGGCCCCAGTACCGGGAGATCGACCCCGTGGCCCTCGCCGCGGTGGTGCGCACCCCGGCCCTCGTCGACGCGCGCAACACCCTCGACCCGGCGGACTGGTGCGCCGCGGGCTGGACGCTGTGCGCGCCGGGCAGACCGAACCTCGGCTGACTGGCGGGAGAAGATCATGCGCGTCGTGGTGTCCGGCGGGAGCGGCTTCCTGGGATCCCATCTGTGCGAAGCGCTGCTGCGCCGGGGCGACCGGGTCTGCTGCCTGGACAACTTCTCCTCGGGCCGGGTGCTCAACCTCGCTCCTATGGTGAGCAAGCCCGGATTCGAATGCATCCCGGGCGATGTGACCGAGCCGCTGAGGGTCCACGGCGACGTCGACGCCGTGGTGCACCTGGCAAGTCCGGCCTCCCCGCTCGACTACGCCCGCCGCCCGCTGCAGACGCTGGCCACCGGCAGCCGGGGCACCGAGAACCTGCTGGAGCTGGCGGTCCGGCACCGGGCCCGCTTCGTCCTGGCGTCCACCAGCGAGGTCTACGGAGATCCGGAGATACACCCGCAGGACGAGGACTACTGGGGGCACGTCAATCCCGTCGGGCCCCGCAGCGTCTACGACGAGGCCAAGCGCTTCGCCGAGGCCCTCACCATGGCCTACCGGCGCAGCCAGGGCGCGGACACCGGGATCGTGCGGATCTTCAACACGTACGGCCCGCGGATGCGCGCGGACGACGGACGGGTGGTGTCCACCTTCGTCACGCAGGCCTTGGACGGGGAGGCGCTGACCGTCTTCGGGGACGGCGGCCAGACCCGCAGCCTCTGCTACGTCGACGACATGGTCCGGGGTCTGCTGGCCATGGTGGACGCCGATCTGCCCGGCCCGGTCAACCTCGGCAACCCCTGCGAGCGGACCGTGCGGGAACTCGCGGAACTCGTGTTGATGATCACCGGCTCCGACAGCGGACTGTGCTTCCTGCCGCTGCCCGTCGACGACCCCGTCCGCAGACGTCCCGTCATCACGCGGGCCTTCGAAACACTCGGGTGGCAGCCGCAGGTGCCGCTGGAAGAAGGGCTGCGCCGCACCGTCGCCTGGTTCGCCGCGCGGTCGGACACCTCCGTACAGCCTCCCGATTCCTACGCAGTGGGGTGGCCCTCATGAAAGCACTCGTCCTGTGCGGCGGCGCCGGCACACGGCTCCGCCCCATCACCCACACCTCGGCCAAGCAACTGGTCCCGGTGGCCAACAAACCCGTCCTCTTCTACGGCCTGGAGGCCATCGCCGCCGCCGGGGTCCGGGAGACCGGCATCATCGTCGGGGACACGGCACCGGAGATCCGGGCGGCCGTCGGCGACGGTTCCCGCTTCGGCCTGGACGTGACCTACCTCCACCAGGAGGCGCCGCTCGGTCTCGCCCACGCCGTGCTGATCGCCCGGGACTTCCTCGGCGACGACGACTTCGTGATGTACCTCGGTGACAACTTCATCGTCGGCGGCATCTCCGGCGTGGTCGACGACTTCCGCCGCGAACGCCCCGACGCCCGCATCCTGCTGACCCATGTCTCCGAACCCGCCGCCTTCGGCATCGCCGAACTGGACGCGGCGGGCCGGGTGGTGGGCCTGGAGGAGAAGCCCCGGCAGCCCCGCAGCGACCTCGCCCTGGTCGGCGTCTACCTCTTCACCACGGCCGTGCACGAGGCGGTGCGGGCCATCCGGCCCTCCAGGCGCGGCGAGCTGGAGATCACCGACGCGATCCAGTGGCTGATCGACGCCGGCCGGGACGTGCGTGCCACGACGATCTCCGGCTACTGGAAGGACACCGGCAACGTCACCGACATGCTGGAGGTCAACCGGTCGGTCCTGGAGAGCGTCGAGCCGTGGACCGGGGGCAGCGTCGACGCGGCGAGCGAGATCATCGGCCGGGTCCGGATCGAGGACGGGGCCAAGGTGTTCGGCAGCCGTGTCGTCGGTCCGGCCGTCATCGGCGCCGGTACCGTCATCACCGACTCCTACGTGGGACCGTTCACCTCGATCGCCGAGAACTGCCGCATCGAGGACAGCGAGATCGAGTACTCCATCGTGCTGGGGCGCTCGACCGTCAGCGGCACCCACCGCGTCGAGGTCTCTCTCATCGGCCACGACGTCGAGGTGACCCCCGCTCCGCGCACCCCTGCCGTACACCGGCTCGTGCTCGGCGATCACAGCAAGGTGCAGATCCCGTCATGACCACGACCCGCATCCTGGTGACCGGCGGAGCCGGCTTCATCGGCTCGGCCTACGTCCGCGCGCTGCTCGGCCCGAACGGTCCGCCCGACGTCGCGGTGACCGTGCTCGACAAGCTCACGTACGCAGGCAACCCCGCCAATCTGGCCGACGTCCGCGCCGCCGACGGCTTCGCGTTCGTCCGGGGCGACATCTGCGACGCGAACCTCGTCGACGAACTGGTGGCGGCTCACGACCAGATCGTGCACTTCGCCGCCGAGACCCACGTCGACCGCTCCCTCTCCGGAGCCGGCGTCTTCGTCCGGACGAACGTCCTGGGCACCCAGACCCTGTTGGACGCGGCCCTGCGGCACGCACCGAAGATCTTCATCCACATCTCCTCCGACGAGGTGTACGGCTCCATCCGCGACGGCTCCTGGCCGGAGACCGACCCGCTGCGGCCCAACTCGCCCTACTCCGCCTCCAAGGCCGCCTCGGACCTCATCGCGCTGTCCTACCACCGCACCCACGGCCTGGAAGTCCGCGTCACCCGGTGCTCCAACAACTACGGCCCCCACCAGTACCCCGAAAAGATCGTCCCGCTGTTCATCACCCGGCTGCTGGACGGCCGGCCGGTGCCGCTGTACGGCGACGGCCACAACATCCGCGACTGGATCCACGTCGACGACCACGTGCGCGGTATCGAACTCGTCCGCACCCGCGGTCGGCCGGGCGAGATCTACAACATCGGCGCCGGTGACGAACTGTCCAACCTGGACCTGACCGGGCTGCTGCTCCACGCATGCGGCGCCGACTGGGCGGACGTGCGGTTCGTCGAGGACCGCAAGGGCCACGACCGGCGTTACTCGGTCGACTCCACGAAGATCCGCACGGAACTCGGGTTCGTACCGCTCAAGGACCTGGCCACGGGGCTCACGGAGACCGTCGCCTGGTACCGGACGCACCGCTCCTGGTGGGAGCCGCTGCAACGGCGGGCGGACCGGCAGGAGAGGTTGCCTCTCCTGCCCTGATCGCCAAGAAGGCCCTGAGGGACCAGCCATGAGCCCACCCATCGAGGACTACGCCCTCATCAGCGACCTGGAGACAGCCGCCATGGTCGGCCGGGACGGCTCCGTCGACTGGCTGTGTCTGCCCCGGTTCGACTCGCCGGCCTGCCTCGCGGCCCTGGTGGGCACCGAGGCCAACGGCTTCTGGCGGATCGCGCCCGTCGGCTCCGTCGCCGGTGGTCCTTGCACCCGCCGCGCCTACCGGCCCGACACGCTGGTCCTGGACACCGTGTGGGAGACCCCGACCGGGACGGCCCGGGTCACCGACTTCATGCCGCCCCGGACACAACTGCCCTGCGTGGTCCGCGTGGTGGAGGGCCTGTCGGGTTCCGTGTGCATGCGCAGCGAACTGCGGCTGCGTTTCCACCAGGGCCGCGTCGTGCCGTGGGTGAGGGGCGACGGACACTGCACCGTCGCGGTCGCCGGGCCGGATGCCGTCTGGCTGGACACCGACGGCCCGGTGCGGGTGAACGGTGGCGTGGACGCCACGGTCTGGGATGTCACCGTCCAAGCCGGCCGGCGGCTGGC
This sequence comes from Streptomyces sp. NPDC006140, assembly GCF_040628815.1. Classification (NCBI taxonomy): domain Bacteria; kingdom Bacillati; phylum Actinomycetota; class Actinomycetes; order Kitasatosporales; family Streptomycetaceae; genus Streptomyces; species Streptomyces sp. NPDC006140. Next base: position 498,939 of record NZ_JBEXTS010000003.1, read on the forward strand.
GCTGACGCTGACCTGGTCGCCCTCGCACCAGCCCGAGCCGCCGACGTCGCTGTCCGTCCCGGCGGAGACGTCGCTGAAGGAGACCGCCGGCTTCTGGCGGCGCTGGAGCGCCCAGTGCCGCTACCGAGGGCCCTGGCGGGAGGCCGTGGTGCGGTCACTGATCACCCTGAAGGCCCTCACCTACGCGCCCACCGGCGGCATCGTGGCCGCGCCGACCACGTCGCTGCCGGGCTGCATCGGTGGGACCCGCAACTGGGACCACCGGTACTGCTGGCTGCGCGACTCCACGCTGACCCTGTCCTGCCTGCTGCGCAGCGGCTACCGGGAGGAGGCCACGGCCTGGCTGGACTGGCTCGTCCGGGCCATCGCGGGCGACCCCGACGACCTGCAGACCATGTACGGCGTCGCCGGGCAGCGGCTGATGCCCGAGACCGAGGCGCCGTGGCTCGCCGGTTACGAGGGATCCCGTCCGGTGCGGTTCGGGAACTCGGCGGTGGGCCAGTTCCAGCTGGACGTCTACGGCGAGGTCCTGGACACGCTCTGCCTGTCGCTGCGGGCCGGTATCCCCATGCCCGCCCATGTGTGGGAACTCGTGGAGGCCCTGATGGGCTTCCTGCAGCGGCACTGGCGGGAACCCGACCAGGGACTGTGGCAGGTGCGGGGTCCGCGGCGGCAGTTCGTGCACTCCAAGGTGATGGCGTGGGTGGCCGCGGACCGCGCCCTTCGCATGGGGCGGCTGCTCGGCCGCACCGGGTCGTCGGGCGAGTGGCGGGCCATGCGCGCGGAGGTGCACCGGCAGGTCTGCCGACACGGCTGGGACGGGGACCGGCGGTCCTTCGTGCAGGCTTACGGCTCTTCGGCTCTGGACGCCTCGGCCCTGCTGATTCCCCGGGTCGGCTTCCTGCCGGCCCGCGACGAGCGGGTACGGGGCACCGTGCACGCGATGTCCGGACTCGGCCAGGGCGGCTTCGTGCGGCGGTTCGCGCCCTACGGCCCCGGTGGGGACGGAATGCCCGGCCGGGAGGGTGCCTTCGTGGCGTGCTCGCTGTGGTACGCCGACGCCCTGGCCGCGACCGGCCACCCGGGGCAGGCCCAGGAGGTGTTCGAGCGGGTCCTCGCCATCCGCAACGACGTCGGGCTGCTGGCCGAGCAGTGGGACCCGGAGTCGGGCCGCCAACTCGGCAACGCTCCACAGGCGTGCAGTCACATCGCCCTGGTCGAAACGGCGTTCGCCCTGTCGGCACCACCCGGCGTCCGTCCTGGATCACGTCGCTGATCCGGACGGGGGCTGATCAGTGCTTGCTGTTCGGCCGTCGGGCGGAATCGTCGTAGCCGTGCGGGTTGAGCTGCTGGAAGTGCCAGGCGTCGCGGCACATGGCGGACAGGTCACGCGTGGGACGCCAGCTCCAGGCGCGGGCCACCGCGGTCGCGTCGGCGACGAGTTCGGCGACGTCCCCCGGCCGCCTGGACGCGACCTCGTACGGAATGCTCCGGCCGCACGCCTCGGAGAACGCGGCGACGACCTCCAGGACCGAACTGCCTTTGCCGAGGCCGAGGTTGTACACGTGCATGCCCGGGGCGTCGGCGACATGATCGAGAGCGAGGCGGTGCGCCTCCACGGTGTCCAGGACGTGGAGGTAGTCACGGATCGCCGTTCCGTCGGGCGTGGGGTAGTCGTCGCCGAAGACGTGCAGCCGTTCCCGGCGGCCGACGGCGACCTGGGCGACGTACGGCATGAGGTTGTCGGGCGTGCCGCGCGGGTCCTCGCCGAGCAGGCCGCTGGGATGGGCGCCGGCCGGGTTGAAGTACCGCAGGCACAGCACCGTGTACTCGGGGCGCCGGTCGCATACGTCGGCGAGGATCTGCTCGCAGAGCCACTTGGAGGCCGCGTACGGGTTGGTGGGGCGGGCCGGGGCGGTCTCGGCGATCGGGCCGGGGTCCGCCTCGCCGTAGATCGAGCAGGAGGAGGAGTAAACCATCCGGTGCACGCCGTGTTCGTGCATGGTGCGCAGCAGTGCCGTGGTGCCGCCGACGTTCGTGTCGTAGTACTCGACGGGCATCGCGGCCGACTCGCTCACCGACTTGTGCGCCGCGAGGTGCACGACGGCGTCCACGGAGTGTCGGTCGAAGACGGCCGAGAGGGCGTGCCGATCACGGATGTCCAGTTCGTAGACCGCGCCGACGAAGCGGCCGGCGATCCGTTCCACCCGGGCGAACACCTGCGGGGTGCTGTTGGAGTAGTTGTCGACCACGATCACTTCGTAGCCGTGGTCGAGCAGTTCCACGCAGGTGTGGCTGCCGATGAAACCGGCCCCGCCCGTGACGAGGACGGTCGAGGGAGCCCAAGAGGATCCGGCTCCTCGAGCGGTCGGCGACTGGTTCCTGCGGGCCATGCCAGACTCCCGCGACGGGTGCGGCGAAACCGTATGTTTACGGTGTATATATACGACTTTGCACCCGGGTTCGGACTCCGGTCAAGCCCTGACCAGCAACTGGAAGTCGAACGTGTACCGCGACGCCCGGTAGATGTGCGTCCCGTACTCCACCGCCCGCCCGGTGTCGTCGTACGCCGTGCGCCGCATCGTGAGCAGGGCCGCGCCCTCCTCCTCGTCCAGTCGGGCGGCCTCCTGAGCCGTGGCCGCGCGGGCGCCGATGGTCTGGCGGGCGCTGTGCAGGGTGATGCCCGCCGAGCGCATCATCCGGTACAGGCCCGTCGATTCCAGGCGGGCGTCGTCGAGGTCCAGCAGGGTCGGAGGGAGGTAGTTGCAGAGGAGGGCCACCGGCCGGCCGTGCGTGCGGCGCAGCCGTTCCAGGGCGGTGACCTCGCTGCCCTCGGGCACGCCCAGGGCCGCCGCCACGTCGCAGGACGCCGGGACGGCCTCGTGGCGCACGACCTGCGTGGTCGGACCCTGTCCGGCCGCCTCCAGGTCGTCGTAGAGGCTGCTCAGCTCCAGGGGACGCTTGACCTGGCTGTGCACCACCTGTGTGCCCACCCCGCGCCGCCGGACCAGCAGCCCCTTGTCGACGAGGGACTGGATGGCCTGGCGGACGGTGGGGCGGGACAGGCCGAGGCGGACCGAGAGGTCGACCTCGTTGCCCAGGAGGTCGCCCGGGGCGAGGACCCCGTGCTCGATCGCCGCCTCCAGCTGCTGCGCGAGCTGGTGGTACAGCGGCACCGGGGTGGACCGGTCCAGGGCGAAGTCCAGTGCGGCCAGCGCGGGGGCGGCCGCCGTGCGGGCATGGTCACCGGTCTTCGCCATGGATCGAACCCCCTTCCGGACGTCAGGAGTTGCTCGGGAAACCGAGGTTGATGCCGCCGTCGGACGGGTCCGGCCAGCGCGTGGTGACGACCTTGCCCTGGGTGTAGAAGGCGATGCCGTCGTTGCCGTAGATGTGCAGGTCGCCGAAGAGGGAGTCCTTCCAGCCGCCGAAGGAGTGGTAGCCGACGGGGACCGGGATGGGCACGTTGACGCCGACCATGCCGGCCTTGACCTCCAGCTGGAAGCGGCGGGCCGCGCCGCCGTCCCGGGTGAAGATCGCGGTGCCGTTGCCCCAGCGGGAGTCGTTGATCAGCTTGATGGCGTCGTCGTAGGTCTCCGCGCGGACCACGCACAGCACCGGGCCGAAGATCTCGTCCCGGTAGGCGTCCGCCGTCAGCGGCACCCGGTCCAGCAGGGAGACGCCGAGGAAGAAGCCGTTCTCGTGACCCTCGACCGAGAAGCCCGTGCCGTCGACCACGACCTCGGCGCCCTGCTCGGCGGCCGACGCCACGTACGAGGCCACCTTGTCGCGGTGCTCGCGGGTGATGAGCGGGCCCATCTCGGACGCCGGGTCGGTGCCCGGGCCGATCTTCAGGTTCCTCGCCCGTTCGGCGATCTTGCCGACCAGTTCGTCACCGGTGTCGCCGACCGCGACCACCACCGACACGGCCATGCAGCGCTCGCCCGCCGAGCCGTACGCCGCGTTGATCGCCTGATCGGCCGCGAGGTCCAGGTCGGCGTCGGGCAGCACCAGCATGTGGTTCTTGGCACCACCCAGCGCCTGGACGCGCTTGCCGTGCTCGACGGCCTTGAGCTGGATGTACTTGGCGATCGGGGTCGAGCCGACGAAGGAGACCGCCTCGATGTCCGGGTGCTCCAGGATGCGGTCCACGGCCGTCTTGTCGCCCTGCACGATGTTCAGCACACCGTCCGGCAGGCCCGCCTCGGCGGCCAGTTCGGCCAGGCGGAAGGAGGCCGACGGGTCCTTCTCCGACGGCTTCAGCACGAACGTGTTGCCGCAGGCGATGGCCAGCGGGAACATCCACATCGGCACCATCGCCGGGAAGTTGAACGGCGTGATGCCCGCGACGACGCCGAGCGGCTGGCGGATCGAGGCGACGTCGACCCGGGAGGACACCTGGGTGGACAGCTCGCCCTTCAGCTGGACCGAGATGCCGCAGGCCAGCTCCACGATCTCCATGCCGCGCGCGACCTCGCCGAGCGCGTCGGAGTGCACCTTGCCGTGCTCCGCCGTGATCAGCTCGGCGATCTCGTCGCGGTGGGCGTCCAGCAGCTCGCGGTACTTGAACAACACCGCCGTGCGCTTGGCCAGGGAGGACTGCCCCCAGCTCTCGAAGGCGGCCTTGGCGGAGGCGACCGCGGCGTCCACCTCCTCGACGGTCGCGAAGGCGACCTGCTTCTCCTGGGCGCCGGTCGCCGGGTTGTAGACGGGGCCGAACCGGCCGGAGGTGCCCTCGACGGGCTTGCCGTCGATCCAGTGGGTGATGGTCTTCATGGTGCGCAGGGGCCTTTCGGGGAGCCAGGGATCAACGGAGGGGGTCGGAAGGGGATCAGAGGTGACGGCGGCGGGTGGCCACCTGGCGGTCGTAGCGCTCGCGGGCCTCGACGGCGGCCTCACGGGAGGCGGTCTCGGCGACCGGCACGTCCCACCAGGCCTCGGCCGGGGGAGCGGTCGGCGCCGGGTCGGTCTCGACGTAGACGCACGTCGGCCGGTCGGAGGCGCGGGCCGCGGCCAGGGCCTCGCGCAGCTCACGCACGGTCTTGGCGCGCAGCACGTCCATGCCGAGGCTCGCGGCGTTCGCGGCCAGGTCGACCGGGAGCGGGGCGCCGGTGAAGGTGCCGTCGGCGGCCCGGAAGCGGTAGGCGGTGCCGAAGCGCTCGCCGCCGGTCTCCTCCGACAGGCCGCCGATGGAGGCGTAGCCGTGGTTCTGGATGAGGACGATGTTGAGCGGCAGGCCCTCCTGGACGGCCGTGACGATCTCCGTCGGCATCATCAGGTAGGTGCCGTCGCCGACCAGCGCCCACACCGGCGTGCCCGGCGCTGCCTGCTGGACGCCGATGCCGGCCGGGATCTCGTAGCCCATGCAGGAGTAGCCGTACTCCAGGTGGTACTGGCGCGGGCTGCGCGAGCGCCACAGCTTGTGCAGGTCGCCGGGGAGCGAACCGGCCGCGTTGATCACCACGTCGTCGTCGCCGACGGCCGCGTCCAGCGCGCCGAGCACCTGCGTCTGGGTCGGGACGGCGTTCTCGTCGGCGGCGCGGTAGGCGGCCTCGACGACCTCGTCCCAGCGCTCCTTGCCGGCGCGGTACTCGGCTTCGTAGGAAGCCTCCACCCGGTGGCCGGCGAGCGCCTCGCGGAGCAGTTCCAGACCGGCCCGCGCGTCGCAGACCAGTGTCCGTGCCGCCTGCTTGTGCGCGTCGAAGCCGGTGATGTTGAGGTTGAGGAACCGCACGTCCGGGTTCTGGAAGAGCGTGCCGGAGGCCGTGGTGAAGTCGGTGTAGCGGGTGCCGACGCCGATCACGAGGTCGGCCGTGCGGGCGAGGTCGTCGCTGACGGCCGTGCCGGTGTGGCCGATGCCGCCGAGGTCGGCGGGGTGGTCGTGGCGCAGCGCGCCCTTGCCGGCCTGGGTGGAGGCGACCGGGATACCCGTGGCCTCCACGAACGCCTTCAGCGCCGCCTCGGCCTCGCTGTGGTGGACGCCGCCGCCCGCCACGATGAGCGGCCGCGCGGCCGACCGGATCGCCGCCACGGCCGCCGACAGTTCTGCCGGGTCGGGCGCGGGACGCCGTACGGACCAGACGCGCTCGGCGAAGAACTCCTCCGGCCAGTCGTACGCCTCCGCCTGCACGTCCTGGGGGAGGGCGAGCGTGACGGCGCCGGTCTCGGCCGGGTCGGCCAGCACGCGCATCGCCTGGAGTGCCGAGGGGATCAGCGCCTCGGGGCGGGTGATGCGGTCGAAGTAGCGCGAGACCGGGCGCAGGGTGTCGTTGACGGACACGTCGGCCTCGACCGGGTGCTCCAGCTGCTGGAGCAGCGGGTCGGCGGAGTGCGTGGCGAAGTAGTCGCCGGGCAGGAGCAGCACCGGGAGGCGGTTGATCGTCGCGAGGGCGGCGCCGGTGACCAGGTTGGTGGCGCCCGGGCCGATGGAGGTCGTCACGGCCTGCGCGGAGAGGCGGTTGAGCTGCCGGGCGTAGCCGACCGCCGCGTGCACCATGGACTGCTCGTTGCGGCCCTGGTGGAACGGCATCACATCGGCGTACTCGACCAGCGCCTGGCCGACCCCGGCGACGTTGCCGTGGCCGAAGATGCCCCAGGTCCCCGCGATCAGCCGGCGGCGTACGCCGTCCCGCTCGGTGTACTGGGCGGACAGGAACCGCACCAGGGCCTGGGCGGTCGTCAGTCGGCGGGTGCGGGCGCTCATACGGAGGTCTCCGGGGCGGTGTAGAGGGGGAGGCGGGGGTCGACCGGCTGGTCCGGCCAGGTGTCGCGGACCCAGGCGTGGTCGGGGTGGTCGCAGATCAGCCAGGCGCGCTCGGCCTCCGGGCCCGCCATGACGTTGAGGTAGTACATGTGGTGGCCGGGCGTGGCCATCGACGGGCCGTGCCAGCCGTCCGGGATGAGGACGACGTCGCCGTCGCGGACCTCCGCGAGCACGTCGGTGTCCCGGCCGGGGCCGGACGGGGAGACGCGCTGGTAGCCGAGGCCGGGGACGCCGTCGTGGCCGGCGAACTCGAAGTAGTAGATCTCCTCCAGCACGGACTCCTCGCCCGGCCGGTGCTCGTCGTGCTTGTGCGGCGGGAACGACGACCAGTTGCCGCCCGGGGTGATCACCTCGACCGCGATGAGCTTGTCGCACTCGAAGACCCCGGCCGCGCCGAAGTTGTTGACCTGCCGCGAGCAGTTCCCGGTGCCGCGCAGCTCGACGGGGACCTCGGAGGCCGGTCCGTAGCGGGCGGGCAGGCGGCGGGTGCAGCGCGCGCCGGTCAGCGCGAACCGGCCGCCGGCCGCGGAGGTCACGGTCGTGCGGGCGTCGCGCGGCACGTAGGCGAAGTCGCTCACCGCGCTGAACACGTCGGGGCGGCCGTGCAGGTCGAAGCTGTCCTGGCCGAAGTCGTCGGCCGACGCGACCGTGCAGGCACCGCTCAGCGGGACGACGATCCATTCGCTGTCGCCGGTGTCGAAGGTGTGGGAGCCGCCCGGCGGCAGCTCCAGCACCCGCAGGCTCGAATGGCCCCAGCCGGCCTTCTCGGGCGTGACGTCGACGACGTAGGGGCCGCCGAGCGCCTTGCCGGCGGGAAGGTGGTACGTCATGTCATCCTCCGCAATCACAACAGGCCGACGGCCGTGTCCACCGCTTCTTCCACGCTGCCCTCGGCCGGGTAGAGCAGCGACCGCCCGACGACCATGCCCTGGACGGTGGGCAGGCGCAGGGCCTTGCGCCAGCGTTCGTAGGCGCCCTCCTGGTCCTCGCCGACCTCGCCGCCGAGCAGCACGACGGGCAGCGTGGAGGTCTCCAGGACCTCGGCCATGTCGTCCGGGTCGTCGGTGACGGGGAGCTTCAGCCAGGTGTAGGCGGAGGTGCCGCCCAGGCCCGAGGCGATCGCGATCGACTTGGTGACGGCCTCGGCGGACAGGTCGTTGCGGACCCTGCCGTCGACGCGCCGGGAGAGGAACGGCTCGACGAACAGGGGGAGCCGGAGGGCGGCCATGGCGTCGATCGCCCGGGCGGTGGACTCCAGCGTGGTCAGCGAGCCCGGGTCGTCGTAGTCGATGCGGACCAGGAGCTTGCCCGCGTCGAAGCGGAGCCGGGCGATGTCCTCGGCGCGGTGGCCGGTGAAGCGGTCGTCCATCTCGAAGGCGGCGCCGGCCAGGCCCCCGCGGTTCATCGAGCCCATGACGACCTTGTTCTCCAGCACGCCCAGCAGGAGCAGGTCCTCCAGGATGTCGGCGGTGGCGAGCACCCCGTCGACGCCGGGCCGCGACAGCGCGGTGCACAGCCGCTCCAGCAGGTCCGCGCGGTGGGCCATGGCCAGGCGCCGGTCGCCGACCCCGAGGGCGCCCCGCGCCGGGTGGTCGGCGGCCACGATCATCAGCCGGCCGCTGTCGCCGATCAGCGGGCGGCGCGCCCGGCGGGCCGCCGCCTCGGCGACGGCCTCGGGGTGCCGGGCTCTGACCGTGGTGAGGTCGGGGATGCCGATGTTCAAGGAAGGCTCCGTTTCAGTGGCTCGGGCTCGGCGACGGCACCCCGGCGAGGAGGTCCTCGACCTCGGACCCGGTGGGCATCGCGGAGGAGCAGGCGAGGCGGGAGGCGACGAGGGCGCCGGCGGCGTTGGCGTGGCGCATGGTCCGCTCCAGGTCCCAGCCGGCGAGCAGGCCGTGGCAGAGCGAGCCGCCGAAGGCGTCGCCCGCGCCCAGGCCGTTGACGACCTCGACCGGCACCGGCGGCACCTCGGCCCGGGTGCCGTCGCGGTGCACGGCCAGCACGCCCTTGGGGCCCTGCTTGACGACGGCCAGCTCCACGCCCGCCTCCAGCAGGGCGTCCGCGCAGGCCTGCGGCTCGCGCACGCCGGTGGCGATCTCGCACTCGTCGAGGTTGCCGACCGCGACCGTGGCGTGCCGCAGGGCCTCGCGGTAGTACGGGCGGGCCTCCTCGGGGTCGCGCCAGAACATCGGGCGCCAGTCGAGGTCGAAGACGGTGATCCCGGACTTGTCGCGGGCCTTGAGGGCGGCGAGCGTGGCGGAGCGGCTGGGCTCCTCGCTCAGGCCGGTGCCGGTGATCCAGAAGATCCGGGCCCCGCGGATGCCGAAGAAGTCCAGCTCGTCGGTGTGGATCTCCAGGTCCGGGGCCTTGGGGCGGCGGTAGAAGTACAGCGGGAAGTCGTCCGGCGGGAAGATCTCGCAGAAGGTGATCGGCGTAGGGTACGCGGCGACCGGGCTCACCCAGCGGTCGTCGACGCCGAAGTTCCGCAGCTCCTGGTGCAGATACGTGCCGAAGGGGTCGTCGCCGGTGCGCGTGATCACGGCCGTGCGGCGGCCGAGGCGGGCGGCGGCGACCGCCACATTGGCCGCAGAACCTCCCAGGAATTTCCCGAACGTCTCCACCTGGGCCAGGGGGACGCCGGTCTGCAGGGGATAGAGGTCGACCCCGATGCGGCCCATCGTGATCACATCGAAATACTGGGCTGGCTCGGCCATGCGCGACCTCCTCGGGAAGCTGGGGATGCGGGTCCCGGGGCGCCCTGACACGGTGGGGGCGTGGATCCACGGGACCTGCCGCCCCCAGGTGTAGGTCTCGGAGGGCAGCCCTGTCAATAGTTTGTACTTACATTCGGACCTGCTTGTGAAATGATGTCTTAACAAAGTATTGACAGCGGGCGCGGCAGGGACTTGGATCCCGTGCCATCGCAACAGTCGGTTTGCGGCATCATGATCCGGACTCCGTAAGGCTCCGGGACCACGGATCCTCGTGATCCCCTCCCCTTTCCCCCGCAGTAGCACAGTGAGGTGCCAGGAAAGATGGACCGCTCTTCTCACCCCCGCTCCCGCCGGTTCGCGCCCGTCGTCGCCGTGGCCGCAGCGGCGGCCCTGACCCTCGCCGGCTGCTCCAGCAGTTCCGGGGGCAAGAAGGCCGAGGAAGGCGCCGCGAACGCCTCCGCCGGCAAGGCGACCACGCCGCGCATGACCGTCGCCCTCGTCACCCACCAGGCTCCCGGCGACACCTTCTGGGACACCGTCCGCAAGGGTGCCGAGGCCGCCGCCGCCAAGGACAACATCAAGCTCATCTACTCCGCCGACCCGAACGCGGGCAACCAGGCCAACCTGGTCCAGACCGCGATCGACCAGAAGGTCGACGGCATCGCGGTCACCCTCGCCAAGCCGGACGCCATGAAGAGCGTCATAGGCAAGGCCGAGCAGGCCGGCATACCCGTCGTCGGCCTCAACTCCGGTCTGAGCGACTGGAAGAAGCTCAACCTGCTGGAGTTCTTCGGCCAGGACGAGTCCGTCGCGGGCGAGGCCTTCGGCAAGAAGCTCAACGAGGTCGGTGCGAAGCACGCCCTCTGCGTCATCCAGGAGCAGGGCAACGTGGGTCTCACCCAGCGCTGCGACGGCGTGAAGAAGACCTTCGACGGCAAGCTCGACGTCCAGAACGTCAACGGCGCGGACAAGCCGTCGGTGAAGTCGACGCTCACCGCCAAGCTGAAGCAGGACTCCTCCATCGACTACGTCGTCACGCTCGGAGCCCCGTTCGCGCTGACCGCGGTGCAGTCGGTGAGTGATGCCGGCAGCAAGGCGAAGGTCGCGACCTTCGACCTCAACAAGGAACTCATCAACGCCGTCAAGAGCGGCGACATCCAGTTCGCGGTGGACCAGCAGCCCTACCTGCAGGGTTACCTGGCCGTCGACGGTCTGTGGCTCTACAAGAACAACGGCAACTACAGCGGCGGCGGCGAGCAGCCCGTGCTGACCGGCCCGGCCTTCGTCGACAAGTCCAACGTCGACAAGATCGCCGAGTTCGCCGCGAAGGGTACCCGGTGATGAGCATGACCCAGCAGGCTGAGCCGGCGGTGACTTCACCGCCGGTCTCCGGCCCGGGCAAGGAGAAGGACGGGCGGACCCAACAGCGCTCCCTGGTGCTGAGACTGCTCGCTCGGCCCGAGGTGGGCGTCTTCCTCGGCGCCCTGGCCATCCTGGTCTTCTTCCTGATCATGGCGCCGACATTGCGCCAGGGTAGTTCGATGTCGACGGTCCTCTACCAGTCGTCGACCATCGGGATCATGGTCCTGCCCGTGGCGCTGCTGATGATCGGCGGCGAGTTCGACCTGTCCTCCGGCGTCGCGCCGGTCGCCTCGGCGCTGACGGCGAGCATGACCGCCTTCGAGCTGACCCTGAACGTCTGGGTCGGCGTGATCGCGGCCCTGGTGGTGTCGCTTGCGATCGGCTTCTTCAACGGCTGGCTGCTGGTGAAGACCGGGCTGCCGAGCTTCCTGGTCACCCTGGGCACGTTCATGGGTCTGCAGGGCGTGAACCTGGCGGTGACCAAGCTGGTCACCGGCAACGTCGCCACGGACGACATCAGCGACATGGACGGCTTCGACCAGGCCAAGGCCCTGTTCGCCTCGTCCTTCGACGTCGGCGGAGTCAACGTCAAGATCACTGTCTTGTGGTGGCTGGCTTTCGCGGCGCTGGCCACGTGGGTCCTGCTGCGCACCAAGTACGGCAACTGGATCTTCGCGGTCGGTGGCAACAAGGACAGCGCCCGCGCCGTCGGCGTCCCGGTGAACTTCACCAAGATCTCGCTGTTCGTGCTGGTCGGTTTCGGCGCCTGGTTCGTCGGCATGCACAACCTGTTCCAGTACAACACCGTGCAGTCCGGTGAGGGCGTGGGCAACGAGCTGATCTACATCGCCGCGGCGGTGGTCGGCGGCTGTCTGCTGACCGGCGGTTACGGCACGATCATCGGCCCGGTCTTCGGCGCGTTCATGTTCGGCCTGGTCCAGTTGGGCATCGTCTACGCCACCTGGAACCCCGACTGGTTCAAGACCTTCCTCGGCGTGATGCTCGTGGGCGCCACCCTCGTCAATCTGTGGGTCCGCAAGCAAGCGACCCGGAGGTGATCGGAATGACAAGCAACTCCACCGGCACCCACGGGGCCGTTCTGAAGGACACCCGGCCCGCGGACGAGCGGCCCGTGATCGAACTGAAGGCCGCCGGCAAGTCCTACGGCAACATCCGCGCCCTGCACGGCGTCGACCTCACCGTCCACCCCGGCAAGGTGACCTGCGTCCTCGGCGACAACGGCGCCGGCAAGTCCACCCTCATCAAGATCATCTCGGGGCTGCACCAGCACACCGAGGGCGAGTTCCTCGTCGACGGCGAACCGGTGCGCTTCTCCACCCCGCGCGAGGCCCTCGACAAGGGCATCGCCACCGTCTACCAGGACCTCGCGGTCGTCCCGCTGATGCCGGTGTGGCGGAACTTCTTCCTCGGCTCGGAGATGACCAAGGGCCCCTGGCCCGTGCGCCGTCTCGACATCGAGCGCATGAAGAAGACCGCGGACGAAGAGCTGCGCAACATGGGCATCGTCCTGGACGACCTGGAGCAGCCCATCGGCACGCTCTCCGGCGGCCAGCGCCAGTGCGTCGCCATCGCCCGCGCCGTCTACTTCGGCGCCCGCGTCCTCATCCTGGACGAGCCGACCGCCGCCCTCGGCGTCAAGCAGTCCGGCGTGGTGCTGAAGTACATCGCCGCCGCCCGTGAGAAGGGCCTCGGCGTCATCTTCATCACCCACAACCCCCACCACGCCTACATGGTCGGCGACCACTTCAGCGTCCTGCGCCTCGGCACCATGGAACTCTCCGCCGCCCGCAGCGACGTCTCCCTCGAAGAGCTGACCAACCACATGGCCGGCGGCGCCGAACTCGCCTCCCTCAAGCACGAGTTGGCGCAGGTCCGCGGCGTCGATGTCGAAGAGCTCCCCGAGGAGGGGGACCTCACCGCTCCCGTAGCCACGTCCTCGGAAGGAAAGTCCTGACATGGCCCTCGCGCTCGACCGCATCCGGGTCGGCTCCGCCCCCGACTCCTGGGGCGTCTGGTTCCCCGACGACCCCCAGCAGGTGCCCTGGGAACGCTTCCTCGACGAGGTCGCCGAGGCCGGCTACTCCTGGATCGAACTCGGCCCCTACGGCTACCTGCCCACCGACCCGGCCAAGCTCACCGACGAGGTGACCAAGCGCGACCTCAAGGTCTCCGCCGGCACGATCTTCTGCGGACTGCACCGCGGCCCCTCCGAGTGGGACTCCACCTGGGAGCAGGTCAGCCGGGTCGCCGCCCTCACCCAGGCCATGGACGCCAAGCACCTCGTCGTCATCCCGTCTTTCTGGCGCGACGACAAGACCGCCGAGATCCTGGAGCCCCCGGAGCTCACCACCGAGCAGTGGCGCAACCTCACCACCGGCATGGAGCGCCTCGGCCGCGAGGTGAAGGACCGGTACGGCCTGGACATCGTCGTCCACCCGCACGCCGACACCCACATCGACACCGAGGAGCACGTCGAGCAGTTCCTCGACTCGACCGACTCCGACCACGTCAACCTCTGCCTGGACACCGGGCACTACGCCTACTGCGGCGGCGACAGCGTCAAGCTCATCGAGACCTACGGCGAGCGCATCGGCTACCTGCACCTGAAGCAGGTCGACCCGGAGATCCTCGCCGACGTCGTCAAGAACGAGATCCCCTTCGGCCCGGCCGTCGCACGCGGTGTGATGTGCGAACCGCCCGCCGGTGTCCCCGAGCTGGGTCCCGTCCTCGCGGCCGCGCAGAAGCTCGGCGTGGACCTCTTCGCCATCGTCGAGCAGGACATGTACCCCTGCGAGCCGGACAAGCCGCTGCCGATCGCGGTGCGCACCCGCAAGTTCCTGAGGTCCTGCGGCGCCTGACGACCCGAAAGGACGGCCATGACCGAGCGCGCCACTCTGGGAGTCGCAGTCGTCGGTACGGGCAGGATGGGCGCCGACCATGTGCGCCGCCTCCACGAAGTCGTCAGCGGAGCGCGGGTCGTGGCCGTCGCCGACGTCGACGCGGAGCGCGCGAAGGCCGTCGCCGCCCGCGTCGACGGCTGCACCGCCCACACCGACCCGGCCGCCGCGCTGGCGGCCGACGGCGTCGACGCCGTCCTGATCGCCTCCCCGGGCCCGGCTCACGAGGCCACCCTGCTCGCGGCGTTCGAGCGCGATCTGCCCGTCCTGTGCGAGAAGCCGCTCACCCCCGACGCGGCCTCCGCCCTGCGCGTCCTCGAAGCCGAACTGCGCCTCGGCCACCGCCGGGTCCAGGTCGGCTTCATGCGCCGCTACGACCCCGAGTACGCGAAGCTGAAGGCCCTGCTGGCGACCGGCCAGCTGGGCCGTCCGCTGATGCTGCACAACCGGCACCGCAACGTGGCCAGTCCACCCTTCTTCACCAGCTCCATGCTCATCAGCGACTCCGTCGCCCACGAGGCCGACGCGACCCGCTGGCTGCTGGGCCACGAGATCACGGCCGTCACGGTGCTGCGCCCGACGCCGTCCGCCAACGCCCCCGACGGGCTGCGCGACCCGCAGTTCGTCGTCTTCGAGACGGACGGCGGCGCCCTCTCCGACGTGGAGATCTTCGTCAACTGCGGCTTCGGCTACCAGGTCCAGGCCGAGGTCGTCTGCGAACGCGGCACCGCCCGCATCGGCGACGGCCACGCCCTGGTCACCCACATGGCCGGCCGCTGGGGCGGCACCATCGCCCAGGACTGGACGGAACGCTTCGAGGCGGCCTACGACCGGGAGCTCCAGGCCTGGGTCGACGCCACCCGCCGCGGCGAGGTCACCGGCCCGAGCGTCTGGGACGGCTACGCCGCGTCGGCGGTGTGCGAGGCGGGCGTGCGGGCACTTCAGGACGGGGGCCGCGTAGAGGTGGCGTTGGTGGAGAAACCCGCCCTGTACCGGTGAGTCCCGCTTGAATCAAGCCCCGTCTCACGCCTCTTACGACTTTCCGCCCCGACTCCCGGTCGGGGCGGAAAGTCCGCAATCATCGTGGAGTGCGCCGCGCCAGGCGGGGCTTTACTCCATCACCAGTTCTTGCAGGCAGTTCCGAGGCTCTGCTGGTTGTCGACACGCTTGATCGACCCGCAGCTTCGGATTCCGACTCCCTTGGCGTATGTGGCATTGATCGTGAATTTGTGACTGCAGCTGCCTCCCGTGCTGCTGCCCCCGCAAATCATGGTGTACGTCTTGGTCGGCGAGGTGGTGGCGAAATAGGTGAACTGATACTGGGCGGGGCCCTGGGGTTCCGGGATCCCGTGGATAGTGACCGAGCTGACGTGCGTACCGCTGCCGAAAATCACCATTTCCACGTTGCCGCCGGTGACCGCCTCATCGGCACTTGCCGGTGCGGTTGCCATGGCCGTCATCGCGACTGCTGCGACCCCGGCGCCGATCAGTCTCCTGACCTTCACGTTGCTGCCTCCTTGTTCCCCCTGACGCCACTTCCTGTGGCGCGCTGGTCAGTTGGAGGCTATATGAAATGATCTGCTGGGCTTGCTGGTTCTCGTGAAGATTGCGGGTGCCTTTTCGAAGGGAGGTCCGCCAATTCTTCTCATTCGCCCCGGAGAGTTTGATCAAATTCCTGGAGTGTCGGCATTTCCTTCACACCCAGGATTCAAAGTGCGTATTCGGGGTTGATGCGGAGGGGCCGGCGGCTCCCTCTGCGGGCCTGCCCTTCAGGGCAGGCCCGGCTCGCTCATGCCTGCCGTACCTCCTCGATGGTCACCGGGCGGTGCTCGCGCAGCGACAGGGTGCACGCGTCGGCGATCCAGCCCGCTTCGAGGGCGTCCTCGATCGTGCAGGGGGAGGGGCGGGTGCCGGCCACGACCTCGGTGAACGCGGTCAGTTCGGCGCGGTAGGCCGCCGTGAAGCGGTCCATGAAGAAGTCGTGCGGGGTGCCCGCCGGGAAGGTCACACCCGGCTCGACCGAGCGCAGCGGCAGCTTGTCCTCCAGGCCGACGGCGATGGAGTCCTGGAAGCCGTGGATCTCCATGCGGACGTCGTAACCCCGGGCGTTGTGGCGGGAGTTGGAGACCACCGCGATCGTGCCGTCGTCGAGGGTGAGGATCGCGCCGGTGGTGTCGGCGTCGCCGGCCTCCTTGATGTACTCGGCGCCGCGGTTGCCGCCCACGGCGTACACCTCCCTCACCTCGCGCCCGGTCACCCAGCGGATGATGTCGAAGTCGTGCACGGAGCAGTCGCGGAAGATGCCGCCGGAGGCGGCGATGTAGGCGGCCGGCGGCGGCGCCGGGTCCAGCGTGGTGGAGCGGACCGTGTGCAGCGCGCCGAGCTCGCCGCTCTGCACGGCCGCGCGGGCGTTGACGAAACCCGTGTCGAAACGGCGGTTGTAGCCGATCTGGATCGGCACACCCTTGCCCTGGACGGCCTTGAGCACCTCGACGCCCTCGGCCATGGTCTTGGCGACGGGCTTCTCGCAGAAGACCGGAACACCGGCCTCGACACCGGCGAGGATCAGCGCGGGGTGGGCGTCCGTGGCGGCGGCGACGACGATCCCGTCGACACCGGCGGCCAGCAGCGCCTCCGGCGAGTCCACGACATCGGCCCCGAACCGCTCGGCGGCGGCCTTGGCGGCATCCGCGAAGGGGTCGGTGACGACGAGCGACTCGACGGCGTCGAGCCCGGACAGGGTCTCGGCGTGGAAGGCGCCGATGCGGCCGAGGCCGAGGATTCCGATACGCATGGGGGTGTTGCTCCTAGAGAGAGGGGAGGGGTTCTTTACGGGAAGTCTCAGTCGAGTCCGCCGAGCACGTTCTGGTCCCAGTCGATGACCGACCCGGTGACCACCCCGGACCGGTCCGACAGCAGGAAGACCACGAAGTCGGCGATCTCGTCCGGCTGGCCCAGCTTGCCCATGGGCAGTTTCGCGGCGGCTTCCTCGCGCCAGTCGTCCCCGGCCCCGTGGAACGCCTTCTGCGTGGCGTCCTCGCCCTCGGTCGCGGTCCAGCCGATGTTCAGCCCGTTGATCCGCACCCGGTCCCACCGGTGCGCGTGCGCCGCGTTCCGGGTCAGCCCGATCAGCCCCGCCTTGGCGGCGACGTACGGCGCCAGGAACGGCTGGCCCCCGTGCGCCGACGACGTGATGATGTTGACGACCGTGCCGGGCGCCTTGCGCGCCACCATGTCCGCGACCGCGGCCTGCATCGCGAAGAACGGCGCCTTGAGGTTGATCGCGATGTGCTGGTCGAACAGCTCGGGCGTGGTGTCCAGCAGCGTCCCCCGGGACGTCAGCCCCGCCGAGTTCACCAGGCAGTCGATCCGGCCGAGCGCGTCGACGACCTCGGCGACGGACGCCTTCGCCTGCCCGGCGTCCGCGAGGTCGGCGCGGACGAACATCGCCTTGCCCCCGGCGGCGGTCAGCTCGGCCACCAGCGCCTCACCGGGTTCCGGCCGCCGCCCGGTGACGGCCACGACCGCCCCCTCACGGACCGCGGCCCGCGCGATGGCCGCGCCGACGCCCTGACTGCCGCCGTTGACCAGGACGACCTTGTCGTGGAGAAGTTCCATGGAGTTCCTCAGCTCTCTCGCCGCTCGGCACCGGCCCGCAGCTCCGCCCGGAGCGCCTCCGGCGTCCACTCCTCGCGCAGCGCCCGCCGCAGCAGATCCGCCTGCGAGGGCGGGGCCAGGCCGTCGACCGGCGGGTCGCTGTCGAGGTTGGTCGGGAAGGGGTAGCCCTCGGCGCTCGCCGCGATCACGCGGTCCAGCCACGCCTGGTCGGCACCCTCGGCCCGGCGCTTGAGCAGCACCGGGTAGACGGCGCCCGCCACGGCCTCCCGGTCCACCGTCTCCATCGCGCGCCCGAACGCCGACGACACCTGGAGCAGATTGGCCATGCGCCGGATGTCCGCCGAGCGGTTGGTGCCGGCGGCGTGGAACAGCGCCGGGTTGAAGAAGACCGCGTCGCCCTTCGCGAGCGGCAGTTGCACGTGGCGCGCCTCGAAGTACGCCCGGAACTCCGGGAGCCGCCAGGCGAGATAGCCCGGCTCGTACTTCTGCGAGTGCGGCAGGTACATCGTCGGCCCGGACTCCACCGGCATGTCGCAGTGCGCGACCGCGCCCTGGAGGGTCAGCACCGGGGAGAGGCGGTGCACGTGCGCGGGATAGGCGGCGGCCGCCTCGTTGGACAGGAAGCCCAGGTGGTAGTCGCGGTGCGCGGTCTGGGCGGCGCCGCCCGGGTTGACCACGTTGAGCTGGGAGGTGACCTGGTAGCCGGGGCCCAGCCAGGCCGTGCAGACCAGCGCGAGCACCTCGTTGGCGTAGTAGTCGGCGAACGCCTCCGCGTCGTAGAGGGCCGCCTTCTCCAGCGCGTTCCACACCCGGTCGTTGGCGCCCGGCGCGGCGAAGTGGTCGCCGGCCGTCGCGCCCGAGGCGCGCTGCTCGGCGATCAGGGCCTCGAACACGGCGGTGGCCCGGTCCACGACCTCCGGGTCGGGAAAGGCGCCGCGAAAGACGACGATGCCCGGCCCGTCGGCGAGCGCCCGCACCAGCTCGGCCTGGACCAGGCGGTCGCCTTCGAGCAGGCCGGCGTCGTAGACCGGCACATTCCGCTCCACGGCGGAGGCGTGCGGATAGTCGGCGGGGTCCGTCGCCTGCTCGACCAGCGCGCGGAACGCGTCGAGATCGCAGTCGTGCTCGGACAGCCAGGCGCGGCGGGATAGGGAAGTGATGGACATCGTCGTCCCTTCGGGGGTCACGGACCGACGCAGCCCTGTCATTCTTGTCAGTACAAACCCCTCGAACAACCAGCAGCGAGCCATCAAAAACCCCTCAAGGAGGCGAGGCGTGGGCCACCCCTTCCCGATCCGGGAGATCGCACGTCAGGCGGGTCTGAGCGAGGCCACCGTGGACCGGGTCCTGAACGGCAGGGGCGGCGTGCGCGAGAGCACCGCGCGGGAGGTCCACCAGGCCATCGCGGACCTCGACCGGCAGCGCACCCAGGTCCGGCTCGTGGGCCGGACCTTCATGGTCGACATCGTGATGCAGGCGCCGGAACGCTTCACGACGGCGATCCGGGCCGCCCTGGAGGCGGAGCTGCCGGCGCTGCACCCGGCGGTGCTGCGCTCCCGCTTCCACTTCCGCGAGACCGGCCCGGTCGGCGAGCTGGTGCGGACCCTGGACCGGATCGCCCGGCGCGGCTCGCAGGGCGTGATCCTCAAGGCGCCGGACGTCCCCGAGGTCACCGCCGCCGTCGGCCGGCTCGCCACCGCCGGCATCCCGGTCGTGACGCTGGTGACGGACCTGCCCGCCAGCGCGCGCCTCGCCTACGTCGGCATCGACGACCGGGCGGCGGGCGCGACGGCCGCGTACCTCATGGGGCAGTGGCTGGGGGAGCGGCCGGGCAACATCCTCACGAGCCTCAGCAGCGGCTTCTTCCGCAACGAGGAGGAGCGCGAGATGGGCTTCCGCAGCGCCATGCGCGCCCGGCACCCCGAGCGCACGCTGGTCGAGATCGCCGAGGGGCAGGGCCTGGACGCCACCCAGTACGACCTCGTCCGGGCCGCGCTGGAACGCGACCCGGACATCCGTGCCGTGTACTCGATCGGCGGCGGCAACATCGCCACGCTGCGGGCCTTCGACGACCTCGGCCGCGAGTGCGCGGTGTTCGTCGCGCACGACCTCGACCACGACAACACCCGGCTGCTGCGTGAGCACCGCCTGTCCGCCGTGCTCCACCACGACCTCCGCCAGGACGTGCGCGAGGCGTGCCACACCGTCATGCGCGCCCACGGCGCCCTGCCCCCGGCGGGGCCGACCCTGCCGTCGGCGATCCAGGTGGTGACGCCGTACAACATGCCGCCGCAGGCGACGGCCGTGTGACCGTCGCCCGCGGTGGCAGGGCATCAGTGGGACAGCGCGGGGCGTCCGGCGCTGCGGTACGCCGACACTCCGACGGCCAGCAGCCAGTAGCTGAGGAGGGCGCCCATCGAGGCCGTCGAGCCCCAGCCGTTCGCCGCGTAGAAGTCGGCGGGGTCGTTGCCGAAGAACAGCGACGGCACGAAGGCCAGGTTGACCACCGCGAGGACGTACGCCGACCGGCCGGTCCAGCGCGGCAGCAGCTTCGCCCGGGCGAGGACCAGGCCCACCGCGGCCAGGAAGAGGGCCAGCATCAGCCGGGAGATCGACCCGTAGAGGATGTACGTGCCGCTGACCTCGATGGTCGGATCGATCGCGCGGTCGCTGGCGATGACCTCACCGGCCTCCAGGCCGCTGGAGACCAGGACGACCGTCGCGTAGACCAGTCCGGTGGCGAAGGCCAGGGAACCGGCCCAGTCGTAGGCGGGACTGACCCGCCTGACCAGTTCGCGGAAGGCCGTCACGAACACCACCAGGGACGCCAACGCGACGATCTGGATCAGCAGCCGGGACAGGACGTTGGAGTCCGGCGGCGGCCCCGAGTAGACGAAGTACAGGGGCACTCCGATGATCAGGGCGACCGCGGCGGTGATGCCCGCGAGGCCGGTCAGGCGCCGGAAGAAGGGTTCGGACATGGGGTCCCCCGAGAGGTCGGTGCGGCAGGTTCCGGCGGATGCGCCGGTACCGAGAAGCCTGCCGTGTCCGGGGTTCGCCGTCCCTGGGCCTGGGAGCCGGATCCATGGTGGCCCTGGGGACACCCTCCGGGCGGTGCCTACGCGGTCTCCCGGGTGCCTACACCGTCTCCCAGGTGCCGCTCGCGACCGACCGGCTCATCGCGTCCAGCGCGGCGGCGCTCCGCACGGCGTCCGTGAGCGTCGCCCCGTGCGGGGTGCCCTCGGCGACGGAACGCAGGAAGCGGTACGCCTCGATGACCTTCAGGTCGTCGTACCCCATGGCGTTCGCCGCGCCCGGCTGGAACGCGGCGAACTCGCCGTGCCCCGGGCCGACGTACACCGTGCTGACGGACTGGTCCTGGTACGTCGTGCCGCGGCTGATCCCCAGCTCGTTCATGCGCCGGAAGTCCCAGAAGACCGCCCCCTTGGTGCCGTGCACCTCGAAGCCGTAGTTGTTCTGCTCGCCGACCGAGACCCGGCAGGCCTCCAGCACCCCGCGCGCCCCGGAGGCGAAGCGCAGCAGGCAGCTGACGTAGTCCTCGTTCTCGACGGGGCCGAGTTCGCCGCCCGAGGCGCGGCTGTGGCCCGCCGTCGCGCCGGTCGGGCGGGCCCGCTCCGGGAGGAAGATCGCCGTGTCGGCGGTGAGGGACGTGATGTCGCCGAGCAGGAACCGGGCCAGGTCCGCGCCGTGCGAGGCCAGGTCGCCCAGCACCCCGCTGCCCCCGCGCTCCCGCTCGTACCGCCACGTCAGCGCGCCCTCGGGATGGGCGGCGTAGTCGCTGAACAGCCGGACGCGGACGTGCGTGACCGTGCCGATCTCCCCGGATGCGATCAGCTCGCGGGCCGCCTCCACGGCCGGCGCGTTGCGGTAGTTGAAGCCGACCGTGCCCTGCACGCCCGCACCGGCCACCGCGTCCGCCACCGCGCGGGCGTCCTCGGCGGTCAGTCCCACCGGCTTCTCGATCCAGATGTGCTTGCCCGCCTCGGCCATGGCGACGCCGATCTCGCGGTGCAGGAAGTTCGGCGCGGTGATGCTGACCGCCCTCACGCGCGGGTCGGCGGCCACCTCGCGCCAGTCGCGGGTCGTCGAGGCGAAGCCGAACTGCGCGGCGGCCTCCTCCGCCCGGCCCGGCACCTCCTCGGCGACCGCCACCAGCTCCGGAACGAGGGGCAGCCGCGGGAAGTGGTGCCGCACGCGTGCGTACGCCTGGGTGTGCACCCGCCCCATCCAGCCGAAACCGACGACGGCGACGCCGAGCGTGTCCACCATGAGAGCCCCTCTTTGGACCGTTCCAGAACCTGTCCAGGCCACCCTGGGACGTGGTTTCCGCTGGTGTCAACCCTTTGACAAGCCGGCGCCCTCCGTGGAACGGTCCATGCCATGAGACCACCGACCATCCGAGACGTCGCCGAACGGGCCGGCGTCTCCAAGTCACTGGTCTCGCTGGTGCTGCGCGGCTCCGACCAGGTGCGCCCCGAGAAGCGGGACGCCGTGCTCCGGGCCGCCCGGGAACTCGGCTACCGGCCCAACGCCGCCGCGCGCTCCCTCAGCGAACAGCGCACCCGCACGGTGGGCGTCCTGCTGAACGACCTGCGCAACCCCTGGTTCGTCGACCTCCTCGACGGCCTGAACTCCCTCCTGCACGAGCGCGGCCTGCACATGCTGCTGGCCGACGCCCGCCTCAACCGCCGCACCGGCCAGGACCCCGCCGACCCGCTGCTGGACCTGCGCGTCGACGGCCTGGTCGTGGTCGGCACCCTGCCCGATCCGGCGGCCCTCGGCGCGGCCGCCGAGCGCGTGCCGGTCGTCCTGGCCGGTGCTCGCGAGCCGGTGCCGCCCGGGGTGGACCAGGTCGCGGGCGACGACGAGCGGGGCGCCCGGCTGGTCACCGAGCACCTCATCGGCCTCGGCCACCGCCGCATCGCCCACCTGGCCGGCTTCGGAGCCGTGGGCGAGCTGCGCCGCCGCAGCTTCGAGGCGACGATGCGGGCGCACGGCCTGGCGGACCGGGCCGTCGTCGAGAACGGCGACATGACCGAGGAGGGCGGCTACCGCGCCACGGTCCGCCTCCTGAGCCGGCCCGACCGCCCCACCGCCGTCTTCGCCGTCAACGACATCACCTGCGTCGGCGCCCTCTCGGCGGCGGAGGAACTCGGCCTGCGCGTCCCGCACGACGTGTCCGTCGTCGGCTACGACAACACGAGCGTCTCCCGGCTGCGCCACCTGTGGCTCACCACCGTCGACAACGCCGGCCACGAGGTCGGCCGCCGAGCCGCCCGCTTCCTCCTCGACCGCTTCGAACGACCCGGGGGCGAGGGACGGCTCCACCTGGCCACGCCGACGCTGGAGATCCGGGGGACGACGGCGCCACCGGCCTGATCCGGCGGCCAGTTGGCCGCTGTACGGGGCTCGCGCGCCGGGCGCGAACTGATCGCGCGCACTGACCGGGGGAGCGGGGCGGAAGGCGGTCCGTGTCCGTCTCAACCCCTATGCCCTGGTCGGGAGTTCCCGCCGACTCGCGTATTGTTTGCGGCATATGCCCGGCAGTTGGGAATTCCGGGGCATACGAGCGCGCGGCGAAGGGGGAGCAGCAGGTGGACGAGACGCGGCACCGACCCGTCAGGCGAGCCGGACCGACCGGAGGAGCCGTCCCGGCACTCCTGGCCGTCGTGGCCTGCGCCGGACACGCGACCAAGGCGGAACTGCCCTGGTGGGCCGTCCTCGCCGTCGCCGTCTCGACGGTGGGCCTCGCCGGCTGGACCGGCGCCCGGATCGGCCGCCGGCGAGGACCCATGGACGAACCCTTCGAGCCGGGCGAGCAGATCCTCGGCACGTGCGCGCTGCGCGCCTCACACCCCGAACACATGCCTCCCCCAGGACCGCGAGGCTGAGCCCCGCTCCGCACATGCGGTAGGGTTGACCTGCGCGATCCCGCGGTTCACACCGCGGGACGCGGCGGGACGTGGCGCAGCTTGGTAGCGCACTTGACTGGGGGTCAAGGGGTCGCAGGTTCAAATCCTGTCGTCCCGACTGGAGACAGTCGCACATCGGGCTCGGTAGCGAGGCGCCCGGATCCGTCAGGCCGACGGACCCGGGCGCCTCCTCGTCATCGCACCTTCCTCGCGTACGGCGCGACCGTGATCCGGTCGATCAGAGGCGCGTAGCGGGAGCGGAGCAGCACCCCGGGGAAGGTTTCCGAGGCGTAGGTCGTGCCGTCGAAGTTCGGCAGTTCCTCGGAGCGGAAACTGAGCGTGTTCTCTCCCTTCTTGAGCTCGACCGGGACGGTCAGCTCCCAGAAGTTGTTCTGGTGGAAGGTGTGCGGGAAGCCGACGCGCCGCGGCTCGCCGCCGTTGACGGTGAGGTCGGCGTGCCGGGCCAGCGGGTCCGGGTTGTAGTGGGTGGCCGGTGACTGTTCGGGGTTGGAGTAGCGGATCCGCAGCGCGTACAGGCCCGCCTTGTCCGCGGCGACGGTGAACGTGGCCGTGTTGCCGTTGCCCGGCTCACCGCCGATGCCGGTGATCGCGGTGCCGTCCGTGGCCAGCGACAGCGGGCTGAGTTCGGCCGAACCGGCGAGGGTGGCGTCCTGCGCCTCGTACGTACGCGTCGTGAGGGCGCCCTCGGTCGGGGTGACCGTCAGGCGGTCGACGAGGGTGGTCGACGAACCCCCGGTCACCGTCACCTTGTTCACACCGCCGGACAGGGAGACCGCGACGCTGTTCCCGCCCTTGTCCAGGCGCAGCACACTCCGGCCGTTGACGGAGACGCGGGCGTCCGTGCCGCCGAGGGTGTCGATCCTGAGGGTGGCTTCGCGGTCGGCGGGGGAGTAGACCCAGAAGGTGGCGGTCTGGCCCTTCTTGAGCCGGGCCGCGCCCGATCCCGTGTCCGCCCGCTTCGGCAGGTCGTAGACGGGCCGTGCCCCGCCGCCCAGCCAGGCAAGTTCACCCTCGTACACCTGGGTGCTCGAGGAAGCCTCGGGGAGGGAGAGCGTGAGGCGGTCGACGATGGCGTCGCCCTTGGTGACGCCCTTGCCGTCGGCGCTCTTCGCGGCGAGCGTCAGGGTGTGCTTGCCCTTGGTGAGCTTCACCTTGGTGTCGGTGTGGTCCCAGACCACCCACTTGTAGCCGAGGGGCAGGTACAGCTCCCGCTCGCTGTCCGCCTTGCCGTCCACGCGCAGGAAGACGTTGGTGGGGCCCTGCTCCTTCACCTTGTCGAAGGTGTTGAGGGAGTTGGCGAAGACGCTCAGGTCGTAGGTGCCGTCCTCGGGCACGTCCACGGTGAAGTCGAGGGTGACGTCCGAACCGGTGCGCAGGCCGCCCACGTCGTAGCCGCCGGAGGTGTAGAACTTCGACACGTCACGCGGCGAGCCCTCGGGGCCGTTCTTCGACCAGCCGGACCCGGTGTGGGCGGCGTCCTCCGCCTCGTAGGAGCCCTGCCAGCGCACGGGAGGGGACTGGGTGCCCTTCGCCTTCCCGGCCGGACTGAGGACGATCTCGTACGCCGAGGACTCCTTGAGCGCCGGCAGCGTGCTGTCGCCGAAGTCGAGGGAGACCGTGCCGTCGCTCGCGACGTCCACGTTCCGCTCGGCCAGCAGCTTCGGGCCGGAGGAATCGCCCACCTGCCCGGTCCACTCGATCTCCCGCACCCAGGCGTGCACGCTCTTCCCGAAGAGCTTCTGCGGAACGCCCGCGAAGGTGATGTGGCCCTTGCCGGTGGAGCCGCCGAAGATCAGCCGTGCCTGCTTCTTCTTCACGTCGAGGGTGGCGACGCCCTGCATGGTGTAGTTCTCGCCGGGGAACGGCGGGTTCACCGCCACCGTGTGCCCGCTCATCGAGGCGTACGAGTGCAGCAGCCACCATTGGCCGTTGCCGCGGTTCGACTGCACGGCGGAGTCGGAGAGGTTGCCGTCGATGTTCCAGTACGCGATGTCGGCGTCCACCTTGGACTCCTCGATCGCGGACACCCACTGGATCATCTGGCCGGGGACCGAGGTGTGGTAGTTGAAGGCGTACTCGTTGATGTTGACGGGGAGTTGGCTGCCCTCACGGTCGGTGCCCTCGAACAACTCCTTCTCCCACGCCCGGTACTTGGCGACGCTCGCGCGTACCGCCTCGGGGTGGCTCAGTTCGTGCCAGGTGATCACCTCGGGGACGGTGCCGGCGGCCAGGGTGTGCGCGAGGAAGCCCTTCACCTGGTCGTAGAGGACGCTGGTGTTGGGGCCGGCGATGCGCGCGTCGGGCATCTTGCCCTTGATGAGCTTGTACGCGCTGTCCCAGGCGGCGAAGAAGTCGTCGGGGTCGTTGAGCCAGCTGACCTTGTTGTAGCTCCACTGACCGGTGCCGAACATGTTGCCCTCGGGCTCGTTGAACGGCACGAAGACGATGTTGTCCTGGTACCGCTCCGGCAGCCGCAGGACCTGGTCCACCTGCCCCGCGATCTTCTCCTCGTAGAGCTTGAGCTTCTCCGCGGGGGAGTCGCCCGGCCACTCGTACGGGAACCCGCGGTGGATGTCGGTCATGTAGATGTAGACGTCCCCGTCGGTGGAGTCGGCCAGCGGCTTCACCACCTCCAGCGCGTCGGCACCGGGGTGTTGCGGGCCGTCCTGCGCCTTGGTGGAGACCGTGCGCAGGCCCATGCCCTCGATGAGGTTGTTGCTGGGGACGTCCGGTCCGTACACGCCGTAGAGCGTGCCGGAGGCACCGCCGTGGAACGCGCCGGTGTCCGAGCCCAGGTCGACGGTGAGCTGCCCCTCGCGGACCACGGTGACCGTCGCCTCGACGTCACGTCCGGCTGCCGTGCCCGACACCGTGAAGGAACCCGGCCGGGCGTACTGGTCGGCCGGTACGGCGTCCCAGGTGATCGGCAGATCGCGGGCGTAGCCGTCGGAGAAGGAGGCGCGGACGGCGCTGGGGAGGGACGGAGCGGTGCCGGTGGTCGTACGGACCTCGAAGGACGTCTTCGAGAGATCCAGGACCGTCGGCACGGCCCCGACCGTAGCGGCCACCTGCTCGGCGCTCAGCGCCGCGTGCCACACCGTGAAGTCGTCGATCGCGCCCTTGAGCAGCGGATCCGGCCAGAAGGACTTGCCTATGTAGCCGGCGGCCGTGGCCGAGGCGTCCAGCAGTTCCCTGGCCTTGATGGGTGTCGCGGCGGAGGAGACCGCCACGCCGTCGAGGTAGGTGGTGAGCCGGCCGGCGGCGGTGTCGAGGGTGACGGTGACCGTCCGCCACTCGTTCGCGGGGAGCGCCGCGTAGCCGCGCACCTGGGCCTCCGCGCCCCCTCCGCCGGTGGTCACGGAGGTCTGGAACAGCCCGTTGCCGTTGTAGGGGGTGCTGAAGAGGTACTTGGTGGTGTTGGTGCCCAGGTCGAAGATCCGCTGCCAGGACGACGGGTCGCCGCTCCACTTCACGCGGGCGGACACGGTCAGGTCGGTCGCGTCGCCGACCACTTCGCGGGGCAGGCGGACGTACGCGCCGTCGGAGGTGGGCGCCCCGCCGGGCAGGGCGAGCGCCTTGCCGCCGTTCGGGCCCTCGACGGACCGGGCGGTGGCGCCGTTCACCAGGCTCGCGGTCAGACCGTTGCCGGACGAGTCGGTGATCTTCCCGGTCGCGAGGTCGTCCTCGTCGAAGGTGTAGCGGGCCGTGGGCCGGGGCGTGTCGGCCGCCTGTGCGGGGACGGCCGGCGCGACCAGTACGCCGGCGCCGAGCGCCAGGGCCACGGCGGCCGGGGCCCGGCGCCGGGCGGATCTGTCAGCGGATGGCATGGATCGCGTCCTCAATCCTTGAGTAACGGGTCCCGGTCGGCCCGCCTCGGCCGGATGCTCGTGCGCGTGCCGGCACCGGCGAGGAGGCTCCGGGATGACGTGGTGTCGAACCGGATCGATCACGTGGGCCCCAGAGGGAAGGGGCTCGTCCAGGTGGCAGTGGCGGCGCTCCGCGCGGCAAGGGGTGTGGGGGAGCGGGCCCCGGTCGCCGGAAGGATCACTTCGTCGAACCGGTTCGCAGGAAGCTAGCACCGGGGGAACCTCCCAGCAATGCCTCTGACGTAAGCGCGGTCCCGGATCATCCGGATTCCGGGGGCTGCACGAGAAGTACCGTTTGAGGTGTTGACAGGCGTCCGGCTTGTTCCTACCTTCACTTCACCGAACCGGTTCGACGACCGGTGACGGTCATCTCCTCACCCCCTGCATCCCCGCGAGTCGGACGCTGTGCCCCCTGGGAGCATCGAACCGGTTCGAGGAAGGAGTTCTCCTTGAACATCGGTGAGATCGCCCGGCGGGCCGGTGTCTCGCGGAGCACCGTGTCCTACGCGCTGAGCGGCAAGCGCCCGGTGTCGGACGAGACCCGCGCGAAGATCCAGCGGGTCATCGACGAACTGGGCTACCGGCCCAACGCGAGCGCACGCGCCCTCGCCAACGGCCGCACCAGCACGATCGGCCTGGTCTTCCCGCCGGCCGGCAACCACTACACCGGCATGCAGCTCGATTTCATCGGCAGTGTGGTGGAGGCCGCCGCGGCCTACGACTACGACGTGCTGCTGTCGCCGAGCGGGGTGGACAGCGACCGCTCGTTCCAGCGGCTGCTGGGGGAGCGGCGGGTGGACGGCGCCATCCTGATGGAGATCAGGCTGGAGGACGACCGGGTCGATCACCTGGCCGCGCTGGACTTCCCCTCCGTCGCCATCGGCCGCACCGCACACCCGGAGAACGGCTGGTGGGTGGGCCTGGACCACACCGCGCTGGTGGAGGCGTGCGTGCACCACCTCGCGGACCTCGGCCACCGCAGGGTCGCCTTCGTCAACCGGCCGGAGCAACTGCTGCGGGCGGGGTACGAGTCCGCGCACCGAGGTCTCGACGGCTTCACCAAGGCCGCGGCCGAGCGCGGGCTGACGGTGCGGACGTACTGCTGCGGGGACGACGCCGCATCGGGCCAGGCCTGCCTGGAGCGGATCCTGTACGACGACCCGGCCACCACGGCCCTGGTCACGCTGAACGAGGCCGCCCTGGGCGGCCTGTACCGGGGGCTCGCGCAGGCGGGCCGCCATGTGCCGCGCGACTTCTCCGTCACCGGGGTCGTGGCCGGCCGCTGGGCGGAGACGGTGACCCCGCAGCTCACGGCGGCGGACGTACCGGCGGAGGACATGGGACGCCGCGCCGTCGACCTCCTCGTCGAGCGGCTCGACCACCCCGACGCGGCGCCCCGGCACCACCTGCTCGCGCCGCCGATCTCCTTGCGGGCCAGCACCGGGCCCGTATTCGGCACCTCCTGAAGCCCAGGCTCCCCGGCCTCCGCCCCACTTCCCACCACGACACACGGGAACGCTCCGGCCCCGGCTCCACGGGCCTCCGACGACCCAGCACACCGAGCCCCGAATCCTCACCGCCGCCGTTCGGCGTGCCCGGCTTCCCCCCGCGTCATCCCTCCCACGGCACACCGCTGCCAAAAAACGAAGGACCCACCATGCACAGCACCTCCAGACAACGCCGTCTGACCGCCGTGGCGCTGACCGCCCTGGCCGTGGCGGTCAGCGCCACCGCCTGCTCCTCGGGTTCGGGCAGCTCCGCGGCCAAGGACTCCGACGGCGGCACGTACACCATCTGGGACCCCTACCCGCAGTTCGCCAAGGGCTCGGCGTGGGTGAAGCTGCTGGACGACTGCGGCACCGAGGCCGGCGTCAAGATCAAGCGGACCGGCTTCGACACCAGCGACCTGGCCAACAAGACACTGCTGGCGGCGCAGCAGGACAACTCCCCGGACGTCCTCATCGTCGACAACCCGGTGGTGTCGACCCTGGCCGACGCGGGCGTGCTCACCACGACCGACGACAACAAGCTCGACACCTCCAAGGCGGACCCCAACCTCCTCGCGGCCGGCCAGTCCGGCGGCAAGACCTACGGCACGCCGATCGGCGCGAACACGCTCGCCCTCTACTACAACAAGGACGTGCTGAAGAAGGCCGGGGTGGACATCGCCTCGGTCAAGGACTGGAAGTCGCTGACGGCGGCCCTGGCGAAGGTCAAGGAGGCGGGCAAGAAGGGCATCACCTTCTCCGCCATCGGCACGGAGGAGGGCAGCTTCCAGTTCCTGCCGTGGTTCTGGGGCTCGGGCGCGCAGCTCACCCGGCTCGACTCCCCGCAGGGCGTCTCCGCGCTGTCCCTGTGGAAAGGCTGGCTCGACAAGGGCTACGCCCCCAACTCGGTCATCAACAACACCCAGACCACCAGCTGGCAGGAGTTCGCGAGCGGCGACTACGCCTTCGCCGAGAACGGCACCTGGCAGCTCGCGAACGCCAAGAAGGCCGGCTTCGACTACGGCGTCCTGCCCATCCCCGCCTCCGGCGGAGGCAACGCCGCGGCCCCGACCGGCGGCGAGTTCGTCACCATCCCGGTCCAGGGCGACACCGGCCGCTACACCACCTCCCAGAAGCTGGTGTCCTGCCTGACCAGCACCGAGAACCTGTACGACACCGACACCACCCTCTCCTACGTGGCCCCCACCAGCGAGGTCCAGGACAAGCAGGTGGCCGCGAAGCCCGAGCTGAAGCCCTGGGTCGACGCGGTCAAGGCGGCCAAGGGACGCACCAGCGACGACCTCGGCACGAAGTACCCCAAGATCTCCGAGCAGATGTGGAAGGCCGTCCAGTCCGCCCTCAGCGGAGCCGAGTCGCCGAAGGCCGCACTGGCCAAGGCGCAGTCGGCCGTCAAGTAACCAAGGTTGCGCGGTCCGCAGATGAACGACACGAAACAGCGCTCGGACCGCCGGTCCGCGCAGGACCGGAGCGGGGCGGTCACCTCCGTCCCGCCCCCGGCCCCGACGCGAGAACGGCGCCGTCCGTCCCAGCAGTGGGCCGCCTGGGCCTTCCTGGCCCCGGTGACCCTCTACCTCGTCCTCTTCTACGCCTATCCCCTCTACCGCAACATCGACCTGAGCCTCCGCAACTACACGGTCCGCTCCTTCGTCCAGGGCGACGCCCCCTTCACCGGCCTGCGGAACTACCTGACCGTCTTCGACGACCCGACCTTCGCCCCGGCCCTGCTCCACACCGTGGTGTTCACCGCCGTCTGCCTGGTCTTCCAGTACGCCATCGGCCTGGCCCTGGCGGTCTTCTTCAACCAGCACTTCCGGCTCTCGGCCACCCTGCGGGCCCTGTTCCTGGTGCCCTGGCTGCTGCCGCTGATCGTGTCGGCCTCCACCTGGTCGTGGATGCTCAACAGCGACTCCGGCATCGTCAACGCCGCCCTGCACGCCGTCGGCATCGGCCCGGTGAACTGGCTGACCTCGCCGTCCTGGTCGCTGACCTCCGTGATCATCGCCAACATCTGGATCGGCGTCCCCTTCAACCTGGTCGTGCTCTACAGCGGCCTGCAGTCCATACCCGCGAACCTCTACGAGGCCGCGGCCCTCGACGGGGCCAACGCCTGGCAGCGCTTTTGGCGCATCACCTTTCCCCTGCTGCGCCCGGTCTCCGCGATCACCCTGCTGCTGGGCCTGGTCTACACGCTCAAGGTCTTCGACATCATCTGGATCATGACCAAGGGCGGCCCGGCGGACTCGTCCACCACCTTCGCCACCTGGTCCTACCAGCTCGGCTTCGGCAACCTCCTGCCGGCCTTCGGTCCCGGCGCGGCCGTCGGCAACCTGCTCGTCGTCGCCGCCCTGGTGTTCGGCCTGATCTATGTCCGAGTCCAGCGAAAGCAGGCGCTGTCATGAAGGCAGGATGGAAGACGGCCGTCGGCCTGTTGCTGACCGGGGTCATGCTGTTCCCGGTCTACTGGATGGTCAACGTGTCCTTCACCCGCGACCAGGACATGCGCAAGAGCCCACCGGACCTCTTCCCCGCTCACGGCACCCTGGCCGGCTACCGCACGGTCCTCGACGAGCAACTGCCCTACCTCGGCACCAGCCTCGTGGTCGCCCTCGGCACCGTCGTCCTCACCGTGGCCCTGGCCGCGCCCGCCGGCTACGCCCTGGCCAAGCTGCGCCCCCGCGGTGGCGGCCTGTTGAGCTTCGTCCTGCTGGCCGCCCAGATGATCCCCGGCATCATCATGGCGATGGGCTTCTACGCCATCTACCTCCAGCTCGGGCTGCTGCAGTCCGTGCCGGGCCTGATCGTCGCGGACTCCACCCTGGCCGTCCCGTTCGCGGTGCTGATCTTCACCGCGTTCATGTCGGGCATCCCCGGCGAGCTGCTCCAGGCCGCGCAGATGGACGGCGCGAGGACCCTGCGCACCTTCTGGTCGATCGTGCTGCCGATGAGCCGCAACGCCGTCGTCACGGTGTCCCTGTTCGCCTTCCTGTGGTCCTGGTCCGACTTCGTCTTCGCCAACACCCTGGTCAACGGCGGCACCCACGAGCCGATCACCCTCGGCATCTACCACTACATCGGCAACAACAACCAGGAGTGGAACGCCATCATGGCCACCGCCGTCGTGGCGTCCCTGCCCGCCGCGGTCATCCTCGTCCTCGCCCAGCGCTACGTCGCCGCCGGTGTGACCACCGGTGCCGTCAAGGACTGAGTCCCCCCAACCCACCACGACGGCCGGCGCGCTGCCACGCCGGCCGGCGCCCCCTGCTCCAGAAACGAGTCACGCCACATGACCGCCGCCTCGCCGTCCGGCCCGGCCTTCTCCGTCCACGACATCCCGTTCAGCGCCTACGGCTCCTGGTTCGACATCTCGCCCGTGGTGGCGGAGAAGACGTACGCCGACGACCTCCACCTCGTGTCGCACCAGAACGGCATGCACGGCGTCCTGCGCCTGGTCCCCCTGATCCCGGCGAGAGGCGAGCGGGCCGAGACCCGCGTCGAGGCGACCCCGGGCCTGCTCCGCTGGGCCGGCGGAACAGGACGCGTCGAACTCGCCTACGAGTCGCCGGACACCGTACGCCTGCGGGGCAGCGGCCTGGACTTCGGCGTCTTCGCCGCCGCGCGGACCCTCACCCCGTTCAGCGGCACGTACTTCTTCCACGACCCGGCGGCGCACGCGCACGTGTTCACCTCGTACGAGACCGGCCGCCGGTACCGCGTCACCGTGCTGTCCGGCAGCCTCGCCGACACGGCCGGCGACCAGGCCCTGGGCGGCAGCGACCGCGGTGTCACCGTGACCGCGCGGGAGGACGGCGTCTGGGAACTCGCGATCGAGGAACTCGGCACCGCCCGCCCGCCCTACGTGCCCACGGCGGCCTTCGACGACATCGTGGCGGCGGCCCGGGAAGCCTTCGCGGACTTCGTGGACGCCGTGGCGCCCTGGCGTACGCCCGCCACCCCGGCCGCCGAACTCGCCGCCTACGTCGTCTGGTCGGCGACCGTGGCGGCGAAGGGCCTGGTCACCCGGCCCGGCGTGCTGATGTCCAAGCACTGGATGGACAAGGTATGGAGCTGGGACCACTGCTTCAACGCCCTTGCCCTGGCCCCCGGAGCGCCCGCGCTCGCCTGGGACCAGTTCCTGCTGCCGTTCGACCATCAGGACGACAGCGGCGCCCTGCCGGACTCGGTCACCCACTCCGAGGTCCTGCACAACTTCGTCAAACCGCCCATCCACGGCTGGGCCCTCGGCCGGCTGCGCCGCAGCCTGCCGGCACCCCTCGGCCGGGCCGAACTCACCGAGGTGTACGAGCGGCTGGAGCGCTGGACCGGCTTCTGGCTCACCGCCCGGCGCGCTCCCGGCGCCGAACTGCCCTACTACCAGCACGGCAACGACAGCGGCTGGGACAACGCCACCACCTTCGACCCCGGGCGGGTGGTCGTCACCGCCGACCTGGCCGCCTTCCTCGTCCTCCAGCTCCATGAACTCGCCGCGCTGGCATCGGAGTTGGACAGGCCGGGGGAGGCCGACCGGTGGACGGCAGTCGCCGAGGAGATCCGGACGGCGCTGCTCGACCAGCTCTGGACCGGGGACAGGTTCGTCGCCCGCTCGGCCGGCACCGGGGAGACCTGGAGCAGCGCCAGTCTCCTCGACCTGATGCCCATGGCGCTGGGCGAGCACCTGCCCGCCGAGATCGGCAGCACGCTTGCCGACCACATCAAGGCCCACCTGACGCCGTACGGCCTGGCCACCGAACTGCCCACCTCACCCCACTACCTCGCCGACGGCTACTGGCGCGGCCCCATCTGGGCCCCCGCCACGGTCCTCATCGAGGACGGCCTGCGCCGCGCCGGCCACCAGCGGCTCGCCGACGACATCAGCGCCCGCTTCCGTGCCCTGTGCGAGACCCACGGTTTCGCCGAGAACTTCGACGCCCTCACCGGCACCGGCCTGCGCGACCGCGCCTACACCTGGACCGCGAGCAGCTACCTCCTCCTCGCCCGTGACCACCACCTGCGCGGGGACGCCGGGCTCGACGATCCCGGCGCCTGACCCCACGAGCGGGAGGCCACCCACAGGCGAAGACTCGGGCAAGGGCGCTCGACCCCGAGGCGCACCCGCCGCCCGTGGCCTTCCATGACCTAGCCTGTATACAGGCGGTGCGCGTCTCGGTGGACAGGAGTGTGGTGGTGGCCCGGGCGACTGGCAAGAGCGAGGCGGTCTACGAGCGGCTGAAGGGTGACATCGAGTCACTGCGGTTGCGGCCGGGGGCCAAGCTGAGTGAGGTCCAGCTGGGGGAGGAGCTGGGGGCTTCGCGGACGCCGGTGCGGGAGGCGATCCGGCGGCTGGCCCGGGAAGGGCTGGTCGACTTCGTGCCGGGGGAGGTGGCCCGGGTGGCCGCCATCTCCCTGGGCGGTGTGCGCGCCCTGTTCGAGTTCCGGATGCTGCTGGAGCCCCGGGCCGCCGCCTCGGTCGCCGCGGCGGGCTCGGCCGACGAGCGGGTGCTGGCCCCGTTCCGTGAACTGCTGGAGCGGCTGGAGGTGTTCGACGAGTCCTTCCGCGCGCGGGACGCCGCCGCGCAGGCGGGCTCGTACCAGGAGTTCTACGACATCACCGAGGCGTTCGACCAGGCGGTCATCGTGGCCTGCCGCAATCCCTACCTCGCCCGCACGATCCGCGACCTGCGCAGTCAGACCGTACGTCTGCGTCACCTCTCGCACAGCGGCCCGCGCCGCATGCTGACCTCGCTGGAGGAGCACCGCGCGATGCTGAAGGCGGTCACGCACGGGGACGCCCCGGCGGCGGAGGCGGCCTCCCGGCACCACCTCGCGCAGACCCTTCAGGCGCTCATCGACAGTCTGACCAGCCAGGATCTGGCACTCGCCACGGACGTGTCGCTGGACGTCGCAGGCTGAGGCACCCTTCACGATCAGCCGAAGGCGCCGGGTCGCGATGCTTCCCGGTCTGTGGTGTCTCCACGGAATGTGCTGTATACAGGAGTGGATACAGCACTTTTCGATGCGAGAGGCCGCCCCATGCCGCATACCGTCGGCGCCGCCGACCTGCTGGGTTTCGCCGCCGCCACCGCCGAGGCGCACGGCGTTCCGTCCGCGGACGCCCGTCTTCTCGCGGACACCTTGGTGACCGCGGAGCTGTGGGGACACGCGTCCCACGGCATGCTGCGCCTGCCCTGGTACCTCGACCGTCTCGCGAGCGGGGCCACCACGGCCGTCGCGGACCCGGAAGTCGTCAGCGACAACGGCGCCGTCGTCGTGGTCGACGGGCGTGACGGTCTCGGCCAGGTGCTCACCGACGGCGCGGTGACCCTGGGCGTGGAGCGTGCCCGTCGGCACGGCATCAGCGCCGTCGCCGTCCGCAACTCCGGTCACTTCGGGACGGCGGCGTACTTCACGCGCAGGGCCGCCGAACAGGGCTGTGTGGCGCTGCTGGCGACCAACGCCAGCCCGGCGATGGCCCCGTGGGGCGGCAGGGAGAAGCGGGTCGGCACCAATCCGTGGTCGATCGCCGCCCCCGGCGGCCGTCACGGCACGGTCGTGATGGACATCGCGAACACGGCCGTGGCGCGCGGCAAGATCTACCATGCCAAGGAGCGCGGTGAGCCGATTCCCGAGGGCTGGGCGGCCGACGCCGCGGGCGTGCCGACGACCGATCCGCGGCGTGCGATCGAGGGCCTGATCCTGCCGATGGCCGGCCACAAGGGTTACGCCATCTCGTTCATGTTCGACGTGCTTGCGGGCGTGCTGACCGGCAGTGCCTTCGGCTCGGCCGTCGTCGGCCCCTACCGGTCCACCGGCCGCAGCGGCGTCGGCCATCTGCTGATCTGCGTCGACATCGCAGCGATGGCCGACCCGGCCGAGTTCGAGCAGCGGATGGAGGCCCTGATCGAGGAGACCAAGTCCACCCCGGCCGCGCCCGGCACCGACGAGATCTTCGTCCCCGGCGAACCGGAGATCCGCACGGCCGAGCGGCTGCGCACCGAGGGCATCACGCTCGTCGACGAGACCTGGGACTCCCTCGCCCGTGTCGCCGCGGCCACCGCCGTACCTCTGCCCACCCCCGCCACTCCGCAGGAGCTGCCCGCATGATCGCGCTGACCGTGTCCCTCCAGGTCGTCCCCGGCTGCCGTGACGACTTCCTCAAGGCCATCGAGGAGAACGCCGAGCGGTCCTTCACCGACGAGCCGGGCTGCCGCTACTTCGACGTGGTCTGCGACCTGGCCGACGACCACCACTTCGTCTTCCACGAGATCTACGACGACGAGGCCGCCGTCGAGGCCCACCGCGCCGCGCCCCACTTCAAGGTCTGGCGCGAGGCCGCCGCGAAGTACGTGGTGCCCGGCAGCCAGGTCAACACGCTCTCCCGCCGCCTGTTCCACCACTCCTGACCTCTCGATCGGAGCCGCCGCATGTGCACCGAGCCCGCCCCGCCGAACCTGCTCATCCACCCCGACAAGGTCGAACGCTTCGACCGCGGCGGCGGTGTGGCCACCCTCCCCTACGTCGGCAAGTGGAACTCGCAGAAGGCCGTCATCACGACCGGCCAGACCGTCTTCCAGCCCGGCACCGGCCTGCCCCTGCACAGCCACAACGTCGAGGAGTCCGTGCTGATCCTCGAAGGCGAGGCCACCGCGGAGATCGACGGCGAGTTCTTCGACCTGGAGCCCGGCCAGGCCACCTGGGTGCCGGCCGGGACACCGCACCGCTTCTTCAACCGCGGCGAGGGCGTCATGCGGATCTACTGGGTCTACGGCGGCCGGGACGTCACCCGCACCATCACCGCCACCGGCGAGACCTTCGAGCACCTCTCGGAGCACGACAAGGGAGGGGCGCCCACCGCATGAGCGGCATCCTGCAGACCGTCGACCCGTCAACCGGGGAGCCGATCGCCACCTACGAAGGCTGGGACGCGGACCGTATCGAAACCGCTGTGGCACGGGCCCATGCCGCGAGCCGAGCCTGGGCCCTGGTACCGGTCACCGAGCGGGCCGCGCGCGCCGACCGCCTTGCTCAGACCCTGCGCGAGCACAAGGACCACCTCGCTTCCCTGGCCGTCGCCGAGATGGGAAAGCCGGTCGGCGAGGCCGAGGGCGAGGTGGAGAAGTCGGCCGTCACGGCCGAGTACTACGCCCGGCAGGGCCCCGGCATCCTCGCCGACGAGCGCGTCGAGATCGACGGGGCACAGGCCTGGGTGGCCTACGAGCCCGCCGGACTCGTCCTGGCCGTGATGCCGTGGAACTTCCCCGTCTGGCAGGTCATGCGCTTCGCCGTCCCCTCCCTGGTGGCCGGCAACGGCGTCCTGCTCAAGCACGCCTCCAACGTCACCGGCAGCGCGCTCGCCCTCCAGGACCTCTTCGTGGCGGCCGGTTTCCCCGAGCACCTGGTGACCACGCTGGTGATCGCCGACACCGACGTGCCCGACGTGACCGCGCGGCTCATCGAGGACGACCGCGTCGCGGCCGTCACCCTCACCGGGAGCAACCGGGCGGGCACGGCCGTCGGTTCGGCGGCCGGGCGCGCGGCGAAGAAGTCCGTGCTGGAGCTGGGCGGTTCGGACGCCTTCGTGGTCCTGGACGACGCCGACGTCGAAGCGGCCGCGGCGGCCGCGGTGAAGGCGCGCTTCACCAACTCCGGGCAGAGCTGCGTATGCGCGAAGCGGTTCATCGTCGCCGCCCCCGTGGCGGATGCGTTCACTGCCGCGTTCGTGGCCGGTGTCGAAGCCCTGCGCGTCGGCGACCCCCGCGAACGCCGGACGCAGGTCGGCCCGCTCGCCCGCGACGACCTGCGCTCCGCGATCCAGCGGCAGGTCGAGGAATCCGTCGCCGCCGGGGCCCGCCTCCTGACCGGCGGCAAGCCCCTGCCCGGCGACGGCTTCCTCTACCAGCCCACCGTCCTGGGCGACACCGGCCCGGGGATGCCCGCCTTCGACGAGGAGACCTTCGGCCCGCTCGCCGCCCTCGCCGTCGCCCGGGACGACGAGGACGCCGTACGGCTCGCGAACGCCACGCCGTACGGGCTCGGCCTGAGCGTCTGGACGGCCGACCCCAGCCGGGGCGTCGCCCTCGCCCGCCGTATCACCAGCGGAGCGGCCTTCGTCAACGCGATCGTCGCCTCCGACCCCCGCCTGCCCTTCGGCGGCACCAAGCGCAGCGGCCACGGCCGCGAACTGGCCGCCGCCGGCATCCGCGAGTTCACCAACACGCGCACCTACTGGGTCACCGCCTGACGGTCGCGCCGGCCGGCCCTGCAGCGTGGTCGGGGACGTCGCCCACCCCCATGGGCGACGTCCCCGACCGCTCCCCCGGTGCCGGACTGCGGCTCAGGTGTCCGCGCGGCGCGTGCGTGCCGTCACCAGCACATCACCGCCGTCTCGCCGGAACCCCAGGCGGAGTACAGGCGTACGCGGACGACGTAGCGGCGGCCCTTGACGAGCCGCACGCCGATCGTG
The DNA here is from genome assembly GCF_040628815.1 of Streptomyces sp. NPDC006140. Classification (NCBI taxonomy): domain Bacteria; kingdom Bacillati; phylum Actinomycetota; class Actinomycetes; order Kitasatosporales; family Streptomycetaceae; genus Streptomyces; species Streptomyces sp. NPDC006140. Next base: position 537,099 of record NZ_JBEXTS010000003.1, read on the forward strand.
GCGTTGTGCGGAGTCCCTCCATCGTCCTGGCCGGCGAGGTAACGGGGCTCCCCGTCCCGCTCCTCGAAGACCACGACGACGGCGTCACCGTCGCCGAAGGTGCCCAGCGTGTACGTGCGGGTCTCCGGCGGATCGACGACGAAGTCGGCCTGTCCGCCCGGGCCGAGCCCGAGCGTCACCGAGCGGAACGGCACCAGCGCGGGCGGCACCGGGTCCGCCGGCGGATACCAGCGCAGCGCGAACTCCTTGTCGGCGGCGGACAAGGTGCCGGGCGGGTGCAGACCCGCACGGTACTGCTCCGGCTCCAGGACCAGCCCCGACGAGAACGGGAACTCCATGATCGACTGCGGGTCCCAGACGCAGCCGTTCACCTCGTCCGGGTCGAGCTTGCGCAGGATGTTGTAGTGCGTCCGCTCCCGGCTCCAGTGGTTCGGCGGGCCCGCCAGCTCGGCGTACACGGCCTCGTCGTCCCAGTGGATGCCGGCGAACGGGCTCTGGTGCTCGTGCACCATGCCGAGCGCGTGCCCGATCTCGTGCAGGGCCGTCGCGCGCTCCCCGGGCGCGGTCAGGTCCCAGCCGAAGTTCATGGTGCGTTCGTGCAGGCCCGCCGGCAGCGCCTCCCGGCCCACCGCCGACCAGGAGCCGTCGCCGGGCTGGAACCCGATGCGCAGTTCGGCCTCCGAACGGTCGTCGACCTCGGCGAAGGTGATGCCGATGCCGAGGTCCTGCCACTCGCGGAAGCACCCGCGCACGACGTCCCGCTGCTCCTCGGTGCCGGCCCAGGACACCCGCCGCGTCATCCCCGTCCCCGGCACGGGGATGACGGACGCGTCGCTGTCACCGTCGAAGAACCAGTAGTGCAGGACGGTGCCGTTGACCCACATCCGCCGCCCGCTCGCGAGCGCGCTCAGCCGCTCGGCCGCCAGCCCCGGTGCGAAGGCGGGCGCCGGCGCCTGTGCCAGCGAGCAGTAGCGTGGGGTCATGGGCCACAGCCTGCCGTGCGGCCCGTCCAGGGCGCCTGAGTCGGGGGCTACTCAAGTCGCCCTGTATCAGAACCGAGCAGCCGCGCTCATGTCTGTGTGACGACTTACGAACGGGACGCGACGACGCTGGAGCTGCCCTGGCCGTTCGCCGGGCGGGAGGACGAACTGGAGCTGGTCCGCCGGTCCCTGGCCGGCCCGCACCGCGGCATCGTGGTGACGGGCCCGGCGGGCTGCGGCAAGACCCGCCTCGTCACGGAGGCGATCCGCGGCACCGTCTGCGCCCGGGCGGCGGGCACGCCCGAGAGCCGCGGCCTGCCCTTCGCGGCGTTCGCGCATCTGCTGCCCGAGTCGGTCACCCTGCACCGCGCGGTCCGGCTCCTGTCCGGTGTCCGCACGCTGCTGGTGGACGACGCGCACCTGCTCGACGACGCCTCCGCCGCCCTGGTCCACCAGCTCGCCGTGCACGGCCGCACCCGCCTGCTCGTGGTCGCGACGGACGGCGCCCCGGCGCCCGGCGCGATCACCCGGCTGTGGACCGGCGAACTCCTGCCGCGCCTCGCCCTGGAGCCGCTGCCCGACGAGGAGACCGCACAGCTCCTCACGGCCGGCGCCGGGCCTCTCGATCCGCTCACCGCCCACCGGCTGCGGCACCTGAGCCGGGGCGACCTGCGGCTGCTGCGCGACCTGCTGGACGCGGTGCGCGGACTGCTGACTCCCGTCCCGGACACCGAGGAGCGGGCCTGGCGGGGCCCGGTGCCGCTGACCCCGGCCGTGCGGGAGCGCACCGCCCACGTCCTCGGCCGCACCTGCCCGCTCGAACGCGAGACCCTCGACCGTCTCGCCTTCGCCGAGCCGCTGCCCTCGGACCCGGACGACCTGGACCTCGGGGCCCTCGAAGCCCTGGAGGCCGACGGCCTGGTCGAGGTCGACGACCTGGGCGGCGTCCGCCTCGCCCATCCCCTGTACGGCCCGGTGCTCAGGGCCGCGGCGGGCCGGCTGCGGGCGCGCCGGCTGGCCCGGACGCCGGAGGCGTACGCCCGCGCCCTCGACGCCGAGGCGGCCGCGCTGTCCCGTCGGATCGACCAGGACGACGTCCGGGCGACGCCCACGCCGGTGGGGGAGTGGCTGGTCGCCGAGGGCGGCCCGCTGCCGTGCGGGTACGCCGCCGTACGTGCCCGGTTCGCCCGGCTGCGGGGGGAGGTGCGGGATGCGGCGGCCTGGGCGAGGGAGGGGCTGCGGGGCGCCCCCGAGGACGCGTCGTGCCGGGAGGAACTCGCCCGCGCCTCAGCAACCGTGGACAGCAGGGACGACCTCGGCCTGGAGGCCCTCGCCGACCCCTACGACGCCGTCCGCCTCGGCGCCCCCGAGAAGGTCATCGACCGGCTGAGCGGCGTGTTCGCGCGGCACGCCGACGCGCTCACCCGGGCCGACGGCCCGGCCCTGGACGAGGTGGCCGAGGAACTGGAGCGGCGGGGCTTCACGCTGTTCGCCGCCGAGGCACACGCCCAGGCCGTGGGCGCCCATCGCGATCCGCGCGCCGCCCGGTACGCCCGCACCCGGGCCGTCGCCCTGGCCCGGCGCTGCCAGGGCGCCCGCACGCCCGCGCTGTCCGGGCTGGTCCTCGGCGAACTCACCGCCCGGCAGCGGCAGATCGTCACCCTGGCGGCTGCGGGCCTGAGCAACCGGCAGATCGCCGAACGCCTCACCCTGTCGATCCGCACCGTCGGCAACCACCTGTACTCCGCCTACGCCCGGCTCGGCGCGAACGACCGCGGTGCCCTGCCATGGCTGCTGACGGAACCGCCCCAGGCCCAGCCGGCCTGAGCCGCGACGAACCACGAACCTCGGCGACGTCCCGGACCACCGACCTCGGCCGCACCCCGGACCGCCGACCTCGGCCGCACCTCGGACCGGCGACCTCGGCCGCACCTCGGACCACCGACCTCGGCCGCACCCCGGACCGCCGACCTCGGCCGCACCTCGGACCGGCGACCTCGGCCGCACCTCGGACCGGCGACCTCGGCCGCACCTCGGACCGGCGACCTCGGCCGCACCCCGGACCGGCGGCCTGACCCGCACAGGGGACGGGCCAGGCCGCCGCACAATCCGCCGAGGCTCGGCCGGGCGACGCCGAGACCCGGGGCGGTTCGGGTCGGCCGACTCCGAGACTCGTCGAGGCTCCGGCCGGGCTGCCCCGAGGCCCCGCCACGCTCGGTCAAGCCGCCCCGAACGCCGAGAACGCCCAGCCCGTGGCCTGGTGCGGTGCGTCGCCCGGCAGGGCGGCCCGGGCGTCGCGCAGGGCCTCCGCGAGGGACAGCCCGGCGCCCAGGCCCTTGTGCAGGGCCAGCATCAACGGCACCACCGCCGCGTCGTTGACGGGTGCGCTGCACGCCACCACCCCGGCCGTGCCCAGCGGCAGCAACGCCGTGACCAGGCCGAGCAGTTCGTCGGCGCCGACGGACGCGAAGCGGGCGGTGTCGCAGCAGGACAGGATGATCCGGTAGGGGCTGCGGTCCAGCCGTTCGAAGTCGTGCACGACGATCGGCCCGTCCGCCATCCGCAGCGAGGAGAACAGCGGACTGTCCGCGCGGAACGCACCGTGCGCGGCGATGTGCGCCAGCGCGGCCCCGTCCAGTTCCTCCAGCACCCGCGGCACGCGCGCCTCGCCCTCCTCCAGGACGGTCGCGCACGGGTACCGTCCGGCCAGCTCGGGCACTTCCGCACCGCCGCTCGCCAGGCCCGGGCCGCGCACCAGCACATGGCAGCCGTCCGGCGGCGGCGCCGTCTCCCGGGCCCGCAGCCAACTCCCCGCCGACGGCGACACGCTGAGCACCCGCTCTCGCAGCGACGGCAGCAGCGCCCACGGCACCCGGTGCAGCCGCCCCGGCGGCACGATCACCACCGGGCCGCCGCCCAGCTGCGCCGCCGCCGGCCCCAGCAGCAGCTCCTCCAGCCGCCGCCCCGCCGCCTCCACCACCGGCAGCCGCGCCTCGGCCCCGGGATGGGCCAGCCGCCGCAACCCGGCCTGGACGTGCTCGGCCTCGGTCTCCGCCTCGGCGAGCAGCCCGGCCTCGAACCGTCGCACCCGCCCCCGCCCGCACAGCAGCACCTGCACCCGCCCGTCGAGCACGGCGAGTTCCACCAGCAGCACCTCGTCGCCCAGCCGCTCCAGCAGCCGCCCGACGCCGAACCGGTCACCGCCCCCGGGCGCCTCGCCCCGCATGTGCAGGGTCCGGGAGCGGATCTCCCGCTCCAGCCGCCGCTGTTCCCGCTCCAGCGCCGGAACCGGCCGGCCCTCCCTCCGGGCGGCCTCCGCACGCGAGGCGATCTCGCGGAAGGCGGTCAGGCCGCTGAGCAGCTCCGGGTCGGCGGGCGGCCGGGTCGGCGGTGTGGACAGCACGGTGGCCCGCCAGCGCTCGCTCCACACCAGCAGCCGCCGCGGCCCGCCCGAGACCAGACTGGCCCGCTGCGCCAACGCCGCCAGTTCCGCGCCCTGTTCGGTGGCGCGGGCGCGCAGCTCCGAGGCGCCCAGTGTCATCCGGTGGTCGTCGAGCACGTCCAGACCGCGCCGGCAGGCCTCCAGAACACCCCGGTTCGACCCGGCCGCCCACGCCCGCAGCGCCTGCGCCGACCAGCCCGTCAGCCGCGCCAGCGGCGGGCCGCTGTGCCGGCTGCGCGCGGCGACGGCCAGATGCCGCTCCGCGTCCGCCGTCCAGCCCAGGTCCAGCGCGATCCGGCCCGCCAGCAGCGACGCCTCCGGCGCGGCCGGCGCTCCGAAGGACGCCAGCTTCCCGGCCACCGCGGCGGCGTCCGCGACCAGCCGCCCCGAGCGGCGCCCGGCCGCGTGCCGCGCCTCGATCAGCACCAGCCGGGCATGCGCCTCCCACCACGTGCGCCGCTGCCCCGCGAACAGCCGTACCGCGAGGGCGGCACGGGCGATCGCCGTGTGCGGGTCCCCGGCCGGCCGGGCGGCCCGCGCGGCGGCCAGCAGCAACTCGGCCTTGCGGGTGGACTGCCCGCCGATCCCGTCCAGCTTCCTGATCGCCGCGTCCGCCTCGGCCAGCGCCTCGGGCGCCAGCCCCGCGGCCATCAGCACCTCGCAACGCCGGATGTTCAGCATGAACGTCGGCGTGCCCAGCCGGGCGTACCGCTCCTCGGCCTCGTCCAGCAGCCGCAGCGCCGCCGGCACGTCACCGGACCGGAACGCGGCCAGCCCCCGGCTCTCCACCGCGTCCGCCTTGTCGTGCTCCTGGCCGGTGGTGTCCCACAGCGCCTCGGCCGCGGTGAAGTCCGCCTCCGCCCGCTCCACCGCACCCAGCGCCAGGTGCACCGTCGCCCGCAGGGTCAGCGCCCGCGCCGTCCAGATCACGTCGTCCGCCTGCCGCAGCACCGGCACCGCGCGCCGCACGTCCTCCAGCGCCTCGCGATGACGCCCGAGCACCCACCACACGTACGCCCGCCGGTACAGCACCCGCGCCCGCGTGTGCCCGGCGCCCCGCGCGACACCCCGCTCGAACGCCGCCAGCCCCTCCCGGGTGCGGCCCGCGTGCACCAGCGCCACCCCCAGCGTGGCCAGCACGTCCGCCTCCCGGTCCGCCGAGTCCGCGCGCGCCGCGCACTGGCGGGCCCGCCGCAGATGGCTCAGCGCGAGCCGCAGATCACCGAAGTCCCGCTGCCAGATACCGATCACCTGATGCGCGACGGAGGCGTCCAGCGGGGAGGGATCGGCGTCGAGCAGCGCCCGGGCCCTCGCGAGAGCCTCGCCCGGGTCGGCGAACACCATCGGCAGCAGTGATTCCGTAACCGGCTCGCTTCCCGCTGTCACTCCTCGGATGGTAGTGGCCACCGAACCGCACCACACAGGGGTGGCGCTGTATCAAAAGACCGCAGCGTGACTCTTGTCCAAGAGACTCGACGACCGCTCCGCGGCACCGGCCGACGCCGTCGCCCCACCGGGAGGACCCGCCATGGCACCTCAGCGATTCCACGAGCAGTTCGACCAGATCCAGCGCTCGATGCCCGACGTGCCCCTCGCGATGGGCCCGGACGACTCGGCCGAGTTCATGTACGAGAAGGGCGTCGTCCTCGTCCGCGACGGCGAGGAGGCCCGCATCGTCGAGGACACGGTACGGACGCACTTCACGGCGGCACCCGACCTCGACCAGGAGCAGGTCCGCCGGGCCGGCCCGAGCACCAACCGCACCGGGATCACCCGGATCCGGGTCGGCGACCCCGGCGAGGGCGGCCGCGAGGCCGACCGCGCCGTCGCCCACGCCCTGCGCTCCGTACGGGAGCAGGAGGCCCGGGCGGGACACCGGATGGTCGCCCGCAACCACGTGGTGCACATCGCGGTCAACGCCTGCCCCGGCGACGAACCCGTCCCCGCCCCGCTCAGCGAGCCGCCCAACCCGGCCGCCGCCGACACGCCCCACGACCCCGGCACCGCCGTCGGCGTCCTCGTCGTCGACACCGGCCTCACACACGACTACCGCTCCTGCGGCCTGCTGGCCCACACCGCGGGCGACGCCCAGGTCCAGGAGTGCGACGAGCAGGGCATCCTCCAGCAGTACGTCGGGCACGGCACGTTCATCGCCGGGCTCGTCGCCGCCGTCGCGCCCAACACCGACATCACCGTCCGCGGCAGCCTCAACGACGCCGGTGCCGTCCTGGAGTCGGAGTTCGGCGAGAAGCTCTTCGAGGCCGTCGACGCCGGCGGCTGGCCCGACGTGCTCAGCCTCTCCGCCGGCACCTCCAACGGCCGCACCGACGGGCTGCTCGGCGTCGAGAACTTCATGCGGGAACTGCGCGAGCAGCGCACCCTGCTCGTCGCCGCCGCCGGCAACAACGGCAGCGCCACGCCGTTCTGGCCCGCCGCCTACGCCGACCTGCCCGGCTGGGAGGACTCCGTGCTGTCGGTCGGCGCGCTGCGCAGCGACGGCGAGTTCGGCGCCTGCTTCACCAACCACGGCCCCTGGGTGAAGGTCTACGCCCCCGGCGAGCGCCTCACCAGCGCCCTCACCGGCTTCGACACACCCGTCCCGTACGTGTACCAGCACTCCACGTACGACGCCTGCCGCTACGGCTTCTCCTACGGCTGCACCTGCCGGCACCCCCGCCACACCGGCGTGCTGAGTGACGAGAACGCCTCCGCCAAGCCGGACCAGGTGATGTTCGAGGGCTACGCGCAGTGGAGCGGCACCTCCTTCGCCACGCCCGTGACCGCGGGCATGGTCGCCGCCCACATGACGGCGCACAAGGAGACCGACCCGCGCGCGGCCCGGCGTCACCTGCTCGCGGCGCACGCGGACTTCGCCGAAGTGCGCGGGGCGCACGTCCCCGCGCTGCGTCCGCCCACGTGGCGCCCGGTCCCGGTCGTGCGTCTCACCCCGGGCCTGTGACGGCCGAGGCCGCCCCCGCCACGGCGTACCATGACGGGCCGTACACGAGGGGTGGGACTGCCGTGGACCGTGCTGATGCCGGCTCGCTCGTCCAGGCCGCGGCCGACGGCGACGCGGCGGCCTGGAAGGCGCTCGTGGAAGGGCTGAGCCCCCTGGTGTGGTCCGTGGTGCGGGCCCACCGGCTCTCCGACGCCGACGCGCACGAGGTGTACCAGACCGCCTGGTTCCGCTTCGCCCAGTACCTCGGGCGTATCCGGGAACCCGACAAGGCGGGCGCGTGGCTGGCGAGCACCGCGCGCCACGAATGCCTGAAGGTGATCCGCAGCTCCAGGCGGCTGACCCTGACGGACGATCCGCAGCTCCTGGACCGGGTCAGCGAGGCCGGCACGCCCGAGCAGTCGCTGCTCGACTCCGAGGAGGCGGCCGCCCAGAGCGAACGCGTACGGCGGCTGTGGCAGGAGTTCGAGGAACTGGGCGAGCGGTGCAGGCAGTTGCTGCGGGTGCTGATGGCCACGCCACCGCCCAGCTACCAGGACGTGTCCGCCGCGCTCGGGATCGCGGTGGGCAGCATCGGGCCGCTGCGCCAGCGCTGTCTGCGGCGCCTGCGGGCCCGGCTCGAGGCACGGGGGGCGATGTGAACGGCATGCACGACATGGGCGACATGAACGAGATGGACGACGACGAGGTCTTCGGCGAAGAGGACTGGGGCGACGACGAGTTCGACGCCGGGCTGCTGGAGGCGGAGCTCCGGCAGGCCGCCGCCGTCCTGGACCCCGTGCCGGCGGAGTTGCAGCAGATCGCCGTGGACGCGTACGCGCTGCACGACCTCGACGCCCGCGTCGCCGAGCTGACCTTCGACTCGCTGGTCGACTCCCTCCCGGTCCGGGGCGCCACGGACACGCCCCGGATGCTGACGTTCCGGGCGGGCGAGGTGACCGTCGACGTCGAGGTGACGGAGGACGGGCTGATGGGGCAGGTGCTGCCGCCGCAGCCGGCCCGCATCGAGGTCCTGTGCGGACCCCGGCCCGGCTCCGCCCTGACCGCCGACGACCTGGGCCGCTTCACCGCCGACGTGCCGCCCTCCGGCCCGTTCGCCCTGCGGTTGCGCACGGGCGGGGACGTGGTGGTGACGGAGTGGCTGCGGGCCTAGCTGGACGCCGGCCGGGTCACCAGGTGCAGGGCAGGGTCCGCGGCCCCCGGATCATCGTCCGGCGGCGCCAGGCGACCTGGTCCGCGGGGACGGCGAGGCGCAGGCCGGGCAGCCGGTCCAGCAGGGTGGTGAGCAGCAGCTCGGTCTGGAGGCGGGCGAGGACCGCGCCGGTGCAGTAGTGCGGTCCGTTGCCGAAGGCCAGATGGGGGTTGGGGGCGCGGCCGGGGTCGATCCGGTCCGGCTCGGGGAAGACGTCCGGGTCGCGGTTGGCGGCCAGGTAGGAGACGTACACCGGGTCGCCCGCACGGATGCGGTGCCCCCGCAGGTCGACGTCCTCCAGGGCGATCCGCGCCAGGCCGACGGAGCTGCGGTGCGGGATGTGGCGCAGCAGCTCGTCCAGCAGAGTGTCCCGCGCCTCGGGCCGCTCCTGCCACCACTGCCGCAACTCCGGCCGGGTGAGCAGCAGATAGAGCATCTGCCCGCAGTTGTGGGTGACGGCCTCGCCGCCGATCTGGAGCGGACCGGCGAGGCCGACCGCCTCCGTCTCGCTGATCTCGCCCCCGGCCACGGCGGCGCCGAGCAGGGAGTACACGTCCTCGCCGGTGCCGTGCGCGCGGGAGCGGATCGTCTCGGTGATCCATCCGTACAGGCTGTTCTTGGCCCGCTCGGCGGCCTCGGCGCCGCCCGATGTGGAGATGATCTGCCGGGTCCAGGCGTGCACCCGGTCCCGGTCGGCGCCGGGCACGCCCATGACCTCGCTGACCAGGGCGATCGGGAACGGTTCGAGCACCTGCTCGACCAGATCGGCCGGCGGCCCGTCCCGCAGGACCGCGTCCACCAGCTCGTCGAGCAGCTCCTGCGCGCGGGGCCGCAGCCGCTTCGTCGCGCTGACGGTGAAGGCCCCGGCGACGGCCTTGCGGAGCCGGTTGTGGTCGGGCTGGTCGGCGAAGGCCAGCGAACCGGGCCGCGGCTTGAAGTGCGGTGCCATCCGCGTCACTTGACGGCTCGTCACCTCGGCGCGGCTGAACCGCGGGTCGTTGGTGATCAGCTTGACGTCGTCGTGGCGGGTGGCCAGCCACGCCCAGCCCTCGCCGTACGGCAGGCGGATCCGGGTCAGCGGCCCCTCGCGCATCAGCTCCGCGAGGACCGGGTCGAACTCCGTCCCGTCCAGGTCGAGGGCGGGCCAGTCCCGCACCGGGGGCGGTGCCTGGCCGGTCAGCGTGGTGGTCTCCTCCGTCATGGACCCACCCTCGCCGCACCCCGGGCCCTTGTCGCGCGGGAGTGCTCCAGCCGGTGGCGGTTCAGCGGGACACGGCGTCGACGAGCCCGGCGAGGGCGGTGGCGAGCCGCTCCAGCCCCGGTCCGGCGGGGCCGCCCGGCTCGGTCATGTAGGTGTCCCGGCGGATCTCCACCATGAGGGCGCCGACCTCGGGCCGCGTCCCGTAGAACTCCAGGGGGACGTACGTCCCGCGGAACGGCGTGTCCAGCTCCGTCTCCCCGAACACCGCCCGGGCGGCGTCCAGCAGCGCGGCCGGGGTGTGGAAGGAGTCGGTGCCGAGGCAGACCGCGGGGCGAGGGCCCTGCCCGTGCAGCTCGTAGGGGAGTCTCCGGCTCGGGTAGGAGTGCACGTCGATGATCACGGCCCGTCCGGTGGCCGCCAGCCGGTCCGCCACGGCCTCGGTCATCGCCCGCGCGTAGGGCAGGAAGTACCGCTCGACGAGCGGCCCCGTGTCGACGCCCTCGGACCGCAGCGGAGCGCCGTGCGTGGTCCGCGTGTACACCGCGCCCATCCCGACGGCCCGCATCTCCTCCCGCTCGTCCGGGAACCGCTCCGGGTCGACGACCAGCCGCGACAGCCGGTTGACGAACCGCCACGGGGTGATGCCGGCCAGCCGGGCCGCCAGCGCGGCGATCTCCGCGGTGTGCGCGTCGGTGATGTGGTCCAGCTCCCGTGCGAGCTCCGTGTCGTCCAGCACGATCCCCGCGCGCACGTCCCGCGGTATCTCCCGCGCCGAGTGCGGCACATGGAGGAGCACGGGGGAGTGACCGGCCCCGGGGAGCAGTTCGAAGGAGGGCGGCGTGTCGGTCACGGGGCGGCTCCGGGGCGGTGTCGGGGGCTGTGGGTGAGACGGCTCCGCCCCGGCCGGGCGTGTGCCGGCCGGGGCGGAGCCAGGGGATCGGGGGATCCGGGGCGTCAGCTCAGGGACGCCAGGGCCTCGTTCCACGTGGCGGACGGGCGCATGGCCTCAGCGGCCTTCGCCGGGTCGGGCTGGTAGTAGCCGCCGATGTCGACCGGCTTGCCCTGGGCGGAGATCAGCTCGTCGACGATCTTCTGCTCGTTCGCGGCGAGCGTCTCGGCGAGCGGGGCGAACGCCTTCGCGAGGTCGGCGTCGTCGGTCTGCCGCGCCAGCTCCTGCGCCCAGTACAGGGACAGGTAGAAGTGGCTGCCGCGGTTGTCGATGCCGCCGACGCGCCGGGTCGGGGACTTGTCCTCGTTGAGGAAGGTCGCCGTGGCGCGGTCGAGGGTGTCGGCCAGGACCTGGGCGCGGGCGTTGCCCGTCACCTTCGCGTACTGCTCGAAGGAGGGCACCAGGGCGAAGAACTCACCGAGGGAGTCCCAGCGCAGGTAGTTCTCCTTGACCAGCTGCTGGACGTGCTTCGGCGCGCTGCCGCCGGCGCCCGTCTCGAACAGGCCGCCGCCCGCCATCAGCGGGACGACCGACAGCATCTTGGCGCTGGTGCCCAGCTCCAGGATCGGGAACAGGTCGGTCAGGTAGTCGCGCAGCACGTTGCCGGTGACCGAGATGGTGTTCTCGCCGCGGCGGATGCGCTCCACCGACAGCTTGGTCGCCTCGACCGGGTTGAGGATCCGGATGTCCAGGCCCTCGGTGTCGTGCTCCTGGAGGTACTGCTCGACCTTGGCGATCAGGTTGGCGTCGTGGGCGCGGGTCTCGTCCAGCCAGAACACCGCCGGGTCGCCGGTGGCGCGGGCGCGGGTGACGGCCAGCTTCACCCAGTCCTTGATCGGCGCGTCCTTGGTCTGGCAGGCGCGGAAGATGTCGCCGGCCGAGACGGTCTGCTCGATGAGGGCGGTGCCGTTCTGGTCGACCAGGCGGACCGTGCCCGTGGTGGCGATCTCGAACGTCTTGTCGTGGCTGCCGTACTCCTCGGCCTTCTGCGCCATGAGGCCGACGTTCGGCACCGAACCCATGGTGGACGGGTCGAAGGCGCCGTTGGCCTTGCAGTCCTCGATCACAGCCTGGTAGACGCCCGCGTAGGAGGAGTCGGGGATGACCGCGAGGGCGTCGTGCTCCTGGCCGTCCGGGCCCCACATGTGGCCGGAGGTGCGGATCATCGCCGGCATGGAGGCGTCGATGATCACGTCCGACGGGACGTGCAGGTTGGTGATGCCCTTGTCGGAGTCGACCATCGCCAGCTCCGGGCCCTCGGCCAGCTCGGCGTCGAAGGAGGCCTTGATCTCGGCGCCCTCCGGCAGGGCGTCCAGGCCCTTCCAGATGCCGCCCAGACCGTCGTTCGGGGTCAGGCCGGCCGCGGCGAGCTTGTCGCCGTACTGCGCGAACGTCTTCGGGAAGAAGGCGCGCACCACGTGGCCGAAGACGATCGGGTCGGAGACCTTCATCATCGTGGCCTTCAGGTGCACCGAGAACAGCACGCCCTCGGCCTTGGCCCGGGCGACCTGCGCGGTCAGGAACTCGCGCAGCGCGGCGACCCGCATCACGGAGGCGTCGACGACCTCGCCCCGCTGGACGGGTACGGACTCGCGCAGCACCGTGGTCGTGCCGTCGTCGCCGACGAGCTCGATGCGCAGGGCACCGTCCTCGGCGATCACCACGGACTTCTCGGTGGAGCGGAAGTCGTTCTGGCCCATGGTCGCCACGTCCGTCTTGGACTCGGCGGTCCAGGCGCCCATGCGGTGCGGGTGGGACTTGGCGTAGTTCTTCACCGAGGCCGGGGCGCGGCGGTCCGAGTTGCCCTCACGCAGGACCGGGTTCACGGCGGAGCCCTTGACCTTGTCGTAGCGGGCGCGGATCTCGCGCTCCTCGTCGGTCTTCGGGTCGTCCGGGTAGTCCGGCAGCGCGTAGCCCTGGCCCTGCAGCTCGGCGATGGCGGCCTTGAGCTGCGGGATGGACGCCGAGATGTTCGGCAGCTTGATGATGTTGGCGGCGGGCGTCTTGGCCAGCTCGCCGAGTTCCGCGAGGGCGTCCGGGATGCGCTGGTCCTCGGTCAGGTACTCCGGGAACACGGCGATGATGCGCCCGGCCAGCGAGATGTCGCGGGTCTCCACCGGGACACCCGCCTGCGAGGCGTACGCCCGGACCACCGGCAGGAAGGAATACGTCGCCAGGGCGGGGGCCTCGTCAGTGTGCGTATAGATGATGGTCGAGTCAGTCACCGGGTGCTCCGCTCCACGTCTGCAACATTGCTCGACATCAAGATATCTCGTGATCGACCTCGTCTCGACAGGGGTCCGGGCCCAGTTTCGGGCAACTGCCGTGACCGGCTGGACACGGGGCGTCGCCGACGGCCGCCACCGAGGTGGTGGGGATCATGGCCGGCGACGCGCTGACGCCGTGCCGCCTCAGTCGAACCGGGCGGACGGCACCTCGCCCGGCTCGCTCTCGCCGGTCCGCTGCTGCGGGATGACGACCGCGCCCTGCTGGAGCGCCACCGTCCGGGCCGGGGCGGGGATGCGGATGCCCTCCGCGCGGTAGCGCTTGTGCAGGCGCTTGATGAACTCGTGCTTGATCCGGTACTGGTCGCTGAACTCGCCGACGCCCAGGATGACGGTGAAGCCGATGCGGGAGTCGCCGAAGGTGTGGAACCGGATGATCGGCTCGTGGTCGGGCACGGCGCCCTCGACGTCCCGCATCGTCTCGGCGATGACCTCGTTGGTCACCCGCTCCACGTGGTCCAGGTCGCTGTCGTAGGCCACCCCGACCTGGACCAGGATGGTCAGCTGCTCCTCGGGCCGCATGAAGTTGGTCATGTTCGCCTTGGCGAGCTGGCCGTTGGGGATCACGACGAGGTTGTTGGACAGGTTGCGGATCGTCGTCTGCCGCCAGTTGATGTCCTCGACGTAGCCCTCCTCACCGCTGCTGAGCCGGATGTAGTCGCCGGGCTGGACCGTCTTGGAGGCGAGGATGTGGATGCCCGCGAAGAGGTTGGCGAGGGTGTCCTGCAGTGCCAGCGCGACCGCCAGACCGCCGACACCGAGAGCGGTGAGCATCGGGGCTATGGAGATGCCCAGCGTCTGCAGCACCACCAGGAAGCCGATCGCCAGGACCAGGATCCGGGTGATGTTGACGAAGATCGTGGCCGATCCCGCGACTCCGGACCGGGACTGCGTGACCGAGCGCACCAGCCCGGCCACCACCCGGGCCGCCGACACCGTCGCGACGAAGATGAGCAGCACCGTGAGCACCTGGTTGGTGTGGTGCTGCACCGTGCGCGTCAGCGGCAGCACCGCCGCCGCGCCCGCAGCGCCGCCCACGACCGCGGCCCACGGCACCACGGCCCGCAGCGCGTGCACGATCACGTCGTCCCCGCTCCAGCGGGTGCGGTCGGCGTGCCCGCCCAGCCAGCGCAGCAGGATCCGCAGCGCGAACGCCGCCAGCAGGCCCGAGGCGAGGGCGATGCCGGCGAACAGCAGATCGTCCACCGTGAGTTCCCGGTTCACCGGTCACCTCCGGGGCGGAGAAGCGCGGCGAACGCCGTCGCCGGCGGCCGGATGTGAAGTCTCGTCACGTCGTCACCTGCTCGTTTCCGGGATGTTCGATGGTGCCCGACCACCCTGACCCGCGGTCGGCGCAATCGTTCATCCTGCCGCATCCCGTACGGGGGTTCGTACCGCGGACGGGGGTGACCGGGGGGTGAGTCACAGCACATGACGCGCCGTCACGTGCGCCCGCTCGCTGCTCAGATCACCTTGAGCCGTACCAGCGCCGCCAGCGTCAGCGCGCCCGGCACGAGCGGCAGCCACACCGTGATGACCCGGAAGGCCAGGACCACCGCCGTGGCCACCGCGGCCGGGCCGCCCGCCGCGACCAGCGCCACGACCAGCGCCGCCTCCACCGAGCCGATCCCGCCCGGCGTGGGCACCAGCGCGACGGCGACCGTCGCCGCCAGGTAGGCCACCGCCATGTGCGCGAGCGGCACGTCCAGCCCCAGCGACTTCCCCACCAGCACCAGGACGGTCGCCTGCAGCGCGGGGAAGGCGAGCGACCCGCCCCACAGCGCCAGGGCCCGGGCCGGGCGGGCGTGCACCGAGCGCGCCTCGCCGAGCGCCGTCCGCAGGAAGGTCACCAGCGCCGAGCGCACCCGCCGGACGAGGACGAGCACGGCCGCCGCGACGACGACCAGGGCGCCGACGCCGGCCAGCAGCGGGCCGAACGCCGTCTCCGGGACCAGCGTGCCGAGCCGCAGCGCGTCGGGGAACGCCAGGAGCAGGGCACCCAGCAGGGCCACCCGGCCGACGCTCTCCGCCAGCAGGTACAGCGCGAGCGCCGCCGAGGAGCGGGCGAGCGGCAGCCCGCACACCGTCATGAACCGCAGGTTCACCGCGCTCGCGCCCAGCCCGGTCGGCAGCAGGTGGTTGGCCGCGCCCGCCGCGAACTGCGTCGCCAGCAGCCGCCGCCGGGGCAGCCTCTCGACGACCGCGCCCTGCCGAGTGCAGGCGGCCGCGACCCAGGTCAGACAGGTCGCCCCGACCGCGGCCAGCAGCCACGGCCAGGCGGCGGTGCCCAGGTGCGCGAAGCCCTCGGCCAGCACCGACCGGTGCCGCACCGCGACCACGGTGACGAGCAGGAGCGGAAGCAGACACAGGATCTGCCTGAGGCGGCGGACCGGGACGCGACGGGGGAGTCGTCCCGGGCGGAGTTCGGGGAGTTGTACCGCTGTCACATCCGCAGAGGCTTCCCACCCCGGGCCAACGGCGGGTTGCGGAAGCGGGGACTGCGGGTTGCCCGCGGGAAGCGGCTGGGGCTCGGGCACGGGAAGCGGCTGCGTGGGAAGCGTCATCGGGGCCTTTGCGCGCGGGGGACGGGGACGTGGGGGTTGGGGCTGATTGTGCGGGATGTCGGGGGCGTTGCGCGAGCGTCTCGACCTGTTGTGCGAACGCCTTGACCTCAAGATTGCTTGAGGTTCTACGTTCCCTCCCATGAGCATGGAGACCACAGCGTGGACACAGCTGCACAGCGTCATGACCGCCCAGGAGGAGCGCCGCCCCTTCGCCCTCGCGACCCTGCGCCGCATCGGCGCGTTCGCCCGCCCGCACCGGCGCCGCATCGCCCTCTTCGTCCTGCTCGGGGTGGGCACCGCCCTGCTCGCCGTGGCGACCCCCGTCCTGGCCGGGCGGGTCGTCGACGTGATCGTCTCCGGCGGTGACGAGGGCACCGTCGTACGCCTCGCCCTGCTCATCGCGCTGATCGCGGTGGCGGAGGCCGCGCTCGGCATCCTCGGCCGGAGGCTGTCGGCGACGCTCGGCGAGCACCTCATCCTCGACCTGCGGACGGCCGTCTTCGACCATGTGCAGCGCATGCCCGTGGCGTTCTTCACACGCACACGTACGGGCGCCCTGGTCTCCCGGCTCAACAACGACGTCATCGGCGCCCAGCGCGCGTTCAGCAACACCCTGTCCGGAGTGGTCAGCAACCTCGTCACGCTGCTGCTCACCCTCGCCGTGATGCTCACCCTGTCCTGGCAGATCACCCTGCTCGCGCTGGTGCTGCTGCCGGTGTTCGTGATCCCGGCCCGGCGCATGGGCAGCCGGATGGCCCGGATGCAGCGGGAGGCGGCGACCCTGAACGCGGCGATGGGCACCCGCATGACCGAGCGGTTCTCGGCACCCGGCGCCACGCTCGTCAAGCTCTTCGGGCGGCCGGAGGAGGAGTCGCGGGAGTTCGCCGAACGGGCCCGCCGGGTCGCGGACATCGGGATCCGGACGGCCACCGCCCAGGCGGCGTTCATCACCGCCCTCACCCTGGTCTCCGCCCTGGCCCTGGCCCTGGTCTACGGCCTCGGCGGCTACCTCGCCCTGCGCGGCACCCTGGAGCCGGGCGCGGTCGTCTCGCTGGCCCTGCTCCTGACCCGGCTGTACGCGCCGCTGACCGCGCTGGCCGGGGCACGGGTGGAGGTGATGAGCGCGCTGGTCAGCTTCGAGCGGGTCTTCGAGGTGCTCGACCTCCGGCCGCTCATCGAGGACAGGCCGGACGCGCGCCCGGTGCCCGACGGTCCCGTGGCGGTCGAGTTCGAGAAGGTCCGCTTCGGCTACCCGGCCGCCGACAAGGTCTCCCTGGCCTCCCTTGAGGAGGTCGCCTCCCTCGACCAGCGCGGCGGCGACGAGGTCCTGCACGGCATCTCCTTCCGGGCCGAACCGGGACAGACCGTGGCGCTCGTCGGCTCCTCCGGCGCCGGCAAGTCGACCATCGCGCAGCTGCTGCCGCGCCTGTACGACACCGACGCCGGGGCCGTCCGCATCGGCGGCGTCGACGTCCGCGACCTCACCGCCGAGTCGCTCCGGCAGACCCTCGGCATGGTCACCCAGGACGGCCACCTCTTCCACGACACCGTCCGCGCCAACCTCCTGCTCGCCCGCCCGGAAGCCACTGAGGAGGAGCTGTGGGACGCCCTGCGCCGGGCCCGCCTCGACACCCTCGTACGGTCCCTGCCCGACGGCCTCGACACGGTCGTGGGTGAACGCGGCTACCGGCTCTCCGGCGGCGAACGCCAGCGCATGACCATCGCCCGGCTGCTGCTGGCCCGCCAGCGCGTCGTCATCCTCGACGAGGCCACCGCCCACCTCGACAACACCTCCGAGGCCGCCGTCCAGGAAGCCCTCACCGAAGCCCTGGAGGGACGGACGGCGGTCGTGATCGCCCACCGGCTCTCCACGGTCCGGGCGGCGGACCAGATCCTGGTGATCGAGGCCGGCCGGATCGTGGAGCGGGGCACGCACGAGGAACTGCTGGCGGCGGGCAAGCGGTACGCCGAGCTGTACCGCACCCAGTTCGAGGGGGCACGGACCGCCCCGGTGGAGCAGGCCGCGTAGGGGGACACGGGGTGAACGCCTCCCCGGGCCGGTCCGTACTCCTGTCGAGTGCTCCTGCCGACAGCCCGCACCCGGAGAGGCGACGTGTCCCACCAGCCACCGCTCGTACGACCCGCCCGCCGGACCCCGTCCCGCGCCCGACGGCTGCGCGCCGTCGCCGCGGCCGGGGGCCTGGCCGCGCTGCTCCTCGTCACGGCCTGCGGCGGCGGTGACGGGGACAAGGCGGCGGCGACGCCGAGCGGGTCCGCGGCGAGGGGGTCCGCCGCTCCCGCCGCCGGGGTCGTCGCGCCGGCGAAGGTGGAGGTGATCGCCGGGCTGGCCGGCTGCACGGCGAAGATCCGCACCGAGGCGGACGAGCTGCGCGAGGGCGTGTGCCACACCGCGAAGGGCGACTTCCTCATCACCACCTTCCCCGAGGAGCGGCTCAAGGAGACCTGGCTCGAATCGGCCCGCGTGTACGGCGGCAAGTACCTGGTGGGCATGCGCTGGGTGGTCAGCGCCAAACCGGAGATGCTGGAGCCGCTCCGCGCGAAACTCGGCGGCACCATCCGCGAGTTGTCCGGCATCGGCACCGGCGCGAACGCCTCCTGACGTCACACCGCCGGAGCCGGCGCACGAGGCCGGTCCCCCGGAAGGCGTGTGCCGGGTCTTCCATGACGCCTCCCTTCCGGTTTGCGCTGGTGGACGTCATGATTGTGCGACTCCAGGTCCGGCGGCGCACATGAGCCGCCCCCCTTGTGCCGGCAGAGAAGATTGAGTCCGTCGTGGTCGCCACCTTTCGTCGCCATTCGCTCGCGGGCGAGATGCTGGTGCTCCAGCTCGCCATCGTCGTGGTGGTGCTGCTGGCGGTCGCCGCGGTCTCCCTCGCCCAGTCGCAGGCCACCTTCAACCGCGTCGAAGGACGCCGGGTGAGCGCGCTCGCCGAACAACTGGCCGCCAACCCGCTGGTGCGCAGCCAAATGGTGCGCCCCGCCCCCGGGGAGTCGCTCGCCCCCCTGGTGCTCTCCACGCAGGCGCAGTCCGGAGTGACCTCGGTGACGGTGGCCGACGCCGTGGGCCGGATCGTCAGCTCCACCAACCCCACGGTGGTCGGGGAGCGACTGCCGCTGGGACCCGGCACCGCCCGGGGACGGGGCTGGTCGGGTCAGCTGACTCTGGACGGCAACCGCGAGCTGGCCGCCCAGGTCCCCGTCCTCGGGGCGAGTGAGGAGAACCTCGGCCGGATCCTCGGCACGGTCATGATCGGCGAGGCCGACCCGACGGTGTGGCAGCGGCTCAGCGGCGCCTCCTCCTCTCTGCTCGCCTACCTCGGCATCGCCAGCGGACTCGGCGTGGCCGGCTCCTGGCTGCTCGCGCGGCGCGTCAAACGCCAGACCCTCGGACTGGAGCCGCGCGAGATCGCCGGGCTCGCCGAACACCGGGAGGCGATGCTCTACGGAATCGCCGAGGGCGTCATCGCCCTGGACCCGCAGCACCGGCTCACCCTCGTCAACGACATGGGCCGCCGCCTGCT
Source organism: Streptomyces sp. NPDC006140 (assembly GCF_040628815.1). NCBI lineage: Bacteria > Bacillati > Actinomycetota > Actinomycetes > Kitasatosporales > Streptomycetaceae > Streptomyces > Streptomyces sp. NPDC006140. The sequence continues at coordinate 556,210 of NZ_JBEXTS010000003.1, forward strand.
CGGCCTGCCGGAGGACTGCGTCGGCCAGAGCCTGGACGGCCTCGGCATCGACGGACGGCTGCGCGACGTGCTGGCCGGGACCGCCGCCGGCAAGCGGGACGAGGTCGTCGTCCGCCACGGCCGGGTCCTGGTCATGAACCGGATGACCGTCACCAAGGATGGCCGGCTCCTCGGCTCGGTCACCACCCTGCGCGACCGCACCGAACTCGCCCGGCTGGAACGGGAGATCGGCTCCTTCCGCAGCTCCTCGGAGCTGCTGCGCGCCCAAGCCCACGAGTTCGCCAACCAACTGCACACCATCTCCGGGCTGATCCAGATCGGCGAGCAGGACGAGGTCGTGCGCTACATCCGCGCCCTGAACCAGCGCCGCCAGTCCCTGGACGTCACCCTCAGCCGCCGCGTCCGGGACACCGCGGTGGCCGCGCTGCTCATGGCGAAGGCGTCCCTCGCGGCCGAACGCAAGGTCAGCCTGCGGATCTCCGACGACACCGCGCTGGAACGGCTGGCCCCCGAGGACGCCGCCGACGTGGCGACCGTCGTCGGCAACCTCGTGGACAACGCCGTCGACGCCGCCGCCCAGGACGACGACGCCTGGGTGGAGGTGGCGCTGCGCCAGGACGCCTCCAGCGTGGAGATCGCAGTTCGCGACTCCGGGCCCGGCGTGGCTCCCGAACTCGCCCGCGAGGTGTTCTCCCACGGCTTCACCACCAAGGCCGCGCGGGAGGGCGAACGCGGCATCGGACTGGCCCTGACCAAGCTGGTCTGCGAACGGCACGGTGGAGAGATCTCGGTGTCCAACACCCCCGACGGGGCCGTGTTCACCGCACGCATGACCGTCGGCCACCTCACCGGCACGGTGGCGGAAGGAGCGGCCCCATGACCGCGACGAGCGACAAGACGGGCACGATCGACGTCCTCGTGGTCGACGACGACTTCATGGTGGCCCGGGTCCACCGCGCGTTCGTGGAACGCGTCGAGCCGTTCCGCGTCGTCGGCGTCGCCCACACGGGCGCCCAGGCGATCGAGGCCGTGGACGAACTGCGCCCCGACCTCATCCTGCTCGACCTGTACCTGCCCGACCTCTTCGGCCTCGACGTCATCCCGCGGCTGCGCACCGCCGGCCACGACTGCGACGTCATGGTCATCAGCGCCGCGCAGGAGGCCGACACGGTACGCGGCGCCGTCCGCCGCGGCGTGGTCGACTACCTCCTCAAACCCTTCGAGTTCGAGGACCTGCGCCCCCGCCTGGAGCGCTACGCCGCCCAGCGCGGCCGCCTCCTCACGGCGGTCGTCCGCGGCCAGGCCGATGTGGACCGGGTCCTGGCCGGCGCGTTCGTCACCGCGCCGGCCCACACCCTGCCCAAGGGCATGAGCGTCGAGACCGCCGCCCTCGTCGAGCGGGCCCTGCGCGAGGCGGACGGCACGCTGTCCGCCACCGAGTGCGCGGCCCTGACCGGCGTCTCCCGCGTGAGCGCCCGCCGCTACCTGGAGTACTTCCACGGCACCGGCAGCGCGGAGGTGTCCCTGCGCTACGGCGCCGCGGGACGTCCGGAACGCCGGTACGCCTGGCGGGTGTGAGGCGCTCGAGGATCACTTGTCCCGGCTATGCCCGACGAGGCGGCAGCGAGGTACCGAGACCGTTCAGCGGGCCGTGCGGGCGCCGCCCGTGGCCCGCAGGAACTCCAGCTTCTCCGCGTCGGCGGAACCCGCCGCCACCGTGTAGACGACGAGGCGGACGTCGCACCCCGGGACGGTGAGCACGTCGCAGTAGCACCTCACCTCCCCGACCTGGGGGTGCACGACGGTCTTCCGGGCCGACACGTGCGGACCGACCGCGCCCTCGTCCCACGACCGCGTGAACTCCGCACTGCCGGCCCGCAGTTCCTCGACGAGGTCGATCAGGCCACGGTCGAGGGGGTAGTCGACGAGAGCCGTGCGCAGATCGGCGACGAGGGCAGGGCCGAGGGCCTCGCCCTCCTGGAGCACCGGCCAGGCCGCGAGCCCTGAGGGCCCAGCGGAGAGACCGCCCGGACCAGGTTCCGCTCGACGTGGGTCCGTTCACCGAGGTCGCCCAGCAGCACCGCCCACGCGGGCGTCCAGGACAGCAAGGTCCAGTCGGCGCTGAACACACCCACGGGGAACTCCCCGAGGCGAGCCAGCATCCGTTGGACGCCCGCCGGCACGTGCGTGGAGATCGTCCCGTCCTGCGGAGGGAGGAGGCCGGCCAGCCGGTAGGCGTGATCGCGCTCCACGGGCCGCAACTGCAGTGCCCTGGCCAGGCTCGCGACGACCTGCGACTTTCACAGGAGGCTGCAATGGCGATCATCACCGGGTGAACGCCCCGAAGGAGCGCCTGAGTTCTCGGCAGCGCCGCGGGCGGGCCGAGACGCTCAGTCCTCGATGGCCGCTTCGATCAGGGCCTGCAGTTGCTCCGCCGTGTCGTCGAGGGGCCGGGTGCTGCGCTTGGCGCGGCACATGGCCACGGTCCCTTCGACCGCCGCGACGACGAGCGTCGCGAGCTGAGCCGCCTGCCGTGGTTCGGCGCCGTGCTCACGCAGCGATCCGGCCAGCAGGTTCTCCCACTCGGTGAAGACGTCGGCGGCGGCCAGGAGAGCGGCCGGCGGCTCATCGGTGGGGGGCTCCTCGACGGAGACGGCCAGGACGGGGCAGCCGGCGCGGAAACCGCTGTCGACGACGATCTTGCGCCACAGGGCGAGGAAGGCGCGCAGTCCGGCGACCGGTCCCGCCTCCAGTTCCTTGCGCAGACTGGCGGCGGTCCATTCGCCCGTGTAGCGGACGGCCTCGGTGACGAGCTGCTGCTTGCCCTCGGGGAAGTAGTGATACGTCGAACCGAGCGGCGCCCGGGCGTGCTTGGCCGTCTCGCGAATGCTCGTGGCGTTCAGACCGCGCCGACTCATCATGTCGGCAGCACCGGCCACGATCCGCTGCCGCACCGGCGCGCTGGACTTGGTCACGAACAGAACCCCTTCCGGCCCCACCGGCCATAACGTTCGTCATACTCTAACGCGGGCAACTCTATGACGATCGTTATAGGGCTGGGGTCGGCCCGTGACCGTCGCGGACGTCCGTGACGTTCCGGCGGCGACGGCCCGGCCGGCCGCGCAGGCGCCCTGGTGGCCCCCGGGCGCGGCGTCCGGCTACCACCTGCTCACCTACGGGCACCCGGTGGGCGAGTTGATCCGGCGGATCGGCGGGCGCACCCTGGGCCGGTTCGTCGCCGAGGAGGCCGCCGCGCTGGCCGACGCTTCGGCATCAGGTTCCTGGCTGCCGTCACCGGCGGTGCCGTACCTCCCGCCGGGGCGGATCTGCTTCTGGACCGGATCTGACGCGCTGCTGCCGACCAGCGGTTAAGACATGTGTCATAGTTATGACGACTGTCATAGAGCGAAAGGTTGAAAGCCCATGGCTGATCCGGTGGTCCTGGTGGCGACGATGGTCGCCGAGCCCGGCCAGGAAGAGCTGGTCGAGAAGACGCTGACGGCGGCGGCGCCCGAGGCCTCGCGGGAGGCGCTGGGCGCGCACATGAAGGGCGCCGCGATGCGGCAGGTCGGCGCCGTCCTGGCCCAGGCGCTGGCCGGCCCCCCGGACATGGTCTTCCTGGACGCGATCCCCGCCGGCGACCCGGACGCCGGCACCGTCTGACCGAGTACGGCGACCGGGTCGACCGGCACACGGCCGGCCCCGGGTTCCCCACGCAACCGAGGAGCTTTCCATGAAGAGCCTGATGTTCGTCGCGCCCGGACACCTGCGCTTCGACGAGGTCGACGCCCCCACCATCGTCGAGGGCACGGACGCACTCGTACGCCCGCTCGCGGCCACGACATGCGACCTCGACCACCATGTCATCGACGACAAGACGCCGTTCTCCGGATTCGGCCCGTTCCCGCTCGGCCACGAGTGCGTGGGCACGGTGGTCGAGGTCGGCCCCGACTGCACGGATGTCGCGGTCGGCGACGTCGTCGGCGTCGCGTGGCACATCGCGTGCGGGAGCTGCGCGCAGTGCCGGCTCGGGCACCCGGCCCGCTGTCTCGTCCACGGCGACGCCCAGTACGGCCTGCCGGTGAACGGGGCCTGGGGCGGGACCTTCGACGAACTCATCCGCGTCCCCTACGCGGACTACAACCTCGCCAAGCTGCCCACCGGCGTCGACCCCGTGCACCTGGCCTCGATCGGCGACAACCTCGCACTCGGCTGGGAGACGGTGATGCCGACCGTCGCCGGAATCTCCGACCCGAAGATCGCGGTGTTCGGCGGGACCGGCTCCATCGGCCTGTACTGCGTCGACGTCGCGGTCCACTGCGCCCGCGCCCGCACCGTGTACTACGACGACGACCCGGTCAGGATGAAGGTCGCCGAGCAACTCGGCGCCGAGGTCCACGACATCAACGGCAAGCGGGAGAAGGACTTCCACCTCGCCGTGGACGCCGGCTGCGACGCCGCGCGGCTGCGCAAGGCGCTGCTGTCGGTCATGCCCGAGGGCCACGTCAACAGCGTCGGCATCTACTTCGACGAGGTCCGGCTCCCGCTGCTCGCGCTGTACCAGCGCGGAGTCCACTTCCACAACGGCAAGGGGCACGCACGGCCGAACATGACACCGACGCTGGAGGCGGTGGAGGCCGGCACCCTCCACCCCGAACTGGTCACCAGCGGAATATATGACTGGGACGAGATCCCCGACGTACCGACCTCCGGCCGCGCCGGTCACAAGCCGGTCTTCGTCCTGGAGAACTGAGGCACGGGGACCGATCCCGTCCCCGACACCGTCGAGCCGGTCGAAGGGGATGATGTCCTTGCGGTCGCAGGAGCGCCGTGCGGGGCGCGAGCAAGTCGATGTTCGTCATCTGCTCGAAGGCGAAGAACGACATCGGCGTGGTCGCGGTCCACGCGGTGGTGGAGTTGATCGAGCGCGGGTGGTAACCGCGCTCGGTGCGGTAGTAGTCGAAGAACATCGTCGTGATGGGGTCGGCGTCCGGCGGGAGAGTCTGATGGCACGCCTCCGGTCGGCACCGGGTCCGGATTCTGGAGCTGCGGCTGCCCTGCCCGGCCGGACCACGAAGGACGGCGGCCGGGCAGGGAGTCATCCTGGGTCAGGCGGGGGTGAGCCTGTCCGTGGGGTCGGTGGTGGTGTCCGGTGCCGCGTCGACGGCGCGGTTCTTGGTCTCGCCGAGAGCGAGGACGCTGACCAGACTGACCAGCCCGAGCGCGGCGATCATGAGGCCGACGGCGTAGCCGCCGTAGCTGCCGACGAGTTCGGCCGCGAGGAGCGGTGAGACGGCTCCGCCGAGGACACCTCCGAGGTTGTAGCCCATCCCGGCGCCGGTGTATCGGTAGCGGGTGTGGAACATCTCGGGCAGATAGGCGCCGACGGGGCCGTAGGCGATCCCGAAGATCGCCAGGGTGCCGAGGAGGCCGACAGCGAAGCCGGTCACCGACCCGGTGTCCATGATCGGGAAGAGGACCAGCGCCCACGGGATCGACAGAGCGCAGCAGGTGACGATCACTCTTCGGCGTCCGAACCGGTCCGACACGATTCCGGACACGGCCGTGGTCACGCCGAAGACGACCGCGGCGACGATGTTGAGGATCAGGACGGTGCGGCGTTCGAGTCCTGCGCCGGTGGTGCTGGTGGCGTAGCTGGTGAGGAAGGCGGTGCCCAGGTAGAACAGCGCGAACACGATCGTCAGCACGCCGCCGGCGAGGAGGACCTCGCGGGGCTGGGCACGGAAGACCTCGAGGATCGGCGGCTTGGCCCGCTTCGGCGCGCCGCTCTGCCGCTCGCGGGCGTGGCGGAAGGCGGGGGTCTCCTCGATGGCCGTGCGCACCCACAGGCCCAGGACGACGAGGACGGCGCTGAGGAGGAAGGGGACCCGCCAGCCCCAGTCGAGGAAGGCCGGGTCGGTCTCGCCGAGCGCTATGTTGACGGCGAGGAAGGTACCGCTGGCCAGGGCGAACGCGATGGCCGCGCCGAGCTGCGGGAAGATCCCGTACAGCCCGCGCTTGGCTGGTGGGGCGTACTCCGCGGCGAGCAGGGTCGCTCCGGCCCATTCACCGCCGACGGCGAGGCCCTGCAGGAAGCGCAGGACCACCAGTGCGATGGGGGCGGCGACGCCGAGAGTGGCAGCGCCCGGGAGCAGGCCGATGACGACCGTGGAGATCCCCATCAGCATGAGGGTGGCGATGAGGGTGTTCTTGCGGCCCAGGCGGTCGCCGTAGTGCCCGAACACGATCGCGCCGAGCGGGCGGGCGACGAAGGCGACGGCGAAGGTCGCGAACGAGGCGACCGTTGCGGCGGAGCTGCCGAGCGCGGGGAAGAACACCTGCGGGAAGACCAGGGCGGCGGCCGTGCCGTAGATGAAGAAGTCGTAGAACTCGATGGTGGTGCCGACACAACTGGCGGTGGCGACACGGCGCATGGACGTCGAGCGGGTCGTTTTTTGCTCCATCTGACTCTCCGTTGACTCAGCAGAACAGGGCGGGCTGAAGGGGGACTTCGGAACTACGGAAATGAATGGCGTTGCGGTGTGAGGGGATGGGGGGAGAGCGATAGCCGCCTGAAAGAAAAAACCTCGGGCAAAGGCGGGAACACGGAATTCTTTTTCGTTCCGTCAGCGGGGCGCCATACGGATCGCGCCGTCGAGGCGGATGACCTCGCCGTTCAGCATCGGGTTCTCGGTGATGTGGCGGACCAGGGCCGCGAACTCGGACGGGTCGCCGAGGCGGGCCGGATGGGGTACTTGTCGGCCGAGCGAGTCACGGGCCTCCTGGGGGAGTCCCGCCATCAGGGGGGTGTCGAAGAGGCCCGGCGCGATGGCGACCACCCGGATGTGGTGTGGGGCCAGTTCGCGGGCGGCGGGGAGGGTCAGCCCGGCGACTCCGGCCTTCGAGGCGGCGTACGCGGCCTGGCCGATCTGGCCGTCGTACGCGGCGACCGACGCCGTGGCGATGAGCACCCCGCGTTCGCCGTCCACGATCTCGGTTCCGGAGATGCGGTGGGCGGCGAGCCGGAAGACGTTGAAGGTACCGGTCAGGTTGATGTGGACCACGCGGGCGAAGTCGTCCAGGGCGAGCGGTCCGCCCCGCGACAGCATGCGCCCGGGTGTCGCTACGCCCGCGCAGCTCACGGCCGTACGGAGCGGGGCGGGCTCGGCGGCGGCGTCCACCGCTGCCTGTACGTCGTCGGGGTCGGTCACGTCGCAGGGGACGAAGCGCACTGTGGGCCCGATGGCGGCGAGTTCGGCGGCGACAGCCTTGCCGGGGGACGAGGGCAGGTCGGCGATCACCACGTGAGCCCCGGCGCGCAGCAGTTCGGTGGCGGTCGCGCGGCCGAGACCGCTGGCGCCGCCGGTGACGAGGGCGGCGGTTCCGGTGAGGTTCACGGTCAGTTGCCTTCGGAGACGAGGACGTGGGCGGCGGGCCCGCGGCGGCCGCGGGCCAGTTCCCGGCTGATGACCAGGCGCTGGATCTGGTTGGTGCCCTCGAAGATCTGCATGACCTTCGCCTCCCGCATGTAGCGCTCCACGGGAAAGTCCCTGGTGTAGCCCGCGCCGCCGAACACCTGGACGGCCTCGGTGGTCACCCGCATCGCGGCCTCGGTGGCGACCAGCTTGGCGATACTGGCCTGGCGGCCGTACGGCAGACCTGCGTCCTTCCGTCGCGCCGCCGACAGCAGCGTCGCCCGGGCGGACTCCACGGCCGCCTCCATGTCGGCGAGCAGGAACGCCAGCCCTTGGTGCTCGATGATCGGCCGCCCGAACGCCTCCCGTTCCTTCGCATAGGACACGGCGTCGTCCAACGCCCCCTGGGCCAGCCCGACGGCCACGGCCGCGATGCCCAGGCGTCCCGCGTCGAGGCCGGCGAGCGCGATGGGCAGGCCCTGGCCCTCCGCGCCGATCCTGCGCTCGGCGGAGATCCGGACGTCGTCGAAGCGCATCGTCGCGGTGGCCTGCGCGGTCAGGCCCATCTTGCGTTCCGGCGGGTCGGCCGACAGGTTCGGCGCGTCAGCGGGCACGAGGAAGCAGGAGATGCCCTGGCTGCGGTGCTCGCCGGTGCGCGCCATGACGGTGTAGAAGTCGGCGTGCCCGCCGTGCGTGGTCCATGCCTTCTCGCCGCGCAGTACGTAGTCGTCCCCGTCGCGGTCGGCGCGGGTGCGCATCGCGGCCGGGTCGGAGCCCGCGTGGGACTCCGAGAGGCAGTACGCGCCCAGCAGTTCCCCACCGAGCATGTCCGGCAGCCACTGCTTCCGCTGGGCGTCCGTGCCGTGGGTCGCCAGCGCGAAACAGGACAGCGCGTGCACGCTCACGCCGATGCCGACGCTCGCCCAACGCGCCGAGATCTCCTCGAGAACCTGCAGGTAGACCTCGTACGGCAGTCCGGCGCCGCCCCACTCCTCCGAAAACGGCAGTCCGAGCAGCCCGGCGCGGCCCAGGGTGCGGAAGACGTCGCGCGGGAACCGCTCGGCGGCCTCGTCCTCGGCGGCACGCGGAGCCAGTGCTCCGTCGGCGATCTCGCGCGTCAACTCCAGCAACTCCGCCGCCTCCTCGGTCGGCAGCAGTCGGGGCACGGGTACGCGGGACATGGGGCGAACCTCCAGTGAGCGGATGGAGCGAGGAGTGGGGGGTGCCGTCGGACGACGGTTCAGGACTGCCGGACCTCCCGGGCGCGCTGCTCGCGGAGCAGGAAGCGTTGGATCTTGCCGCTGGGCGTCTTGGGCAGCCGGTCGGTGAAGTGCACGGTCCGGGGATAGGCGTGCGCGGCGAACTTACGCTTGACCAGGTGCTGCAGTTCCTCGGCGAGGACGGCATCGCGCGCCGCCGGGTCACGCAGCACGACGTATGCCTCAAGCACCTCGCCGCGCAGCGCGTCCGGCACGCCGACGACGGCCGCCTCGACGACGCTTTCGTGCTGTACCAGCACGCTCTCCACGTCGAACGGGCCGATGCGGTACCCGGCCATGATGATCACGTCGTCGTCGCGCGCGGAGAAGAAGAAGTTGCCGTCGGCGTCCCGGGCGCCCGCGTCGCCGGTGAGGTACCAGCGGCCGTCGGCACTGAAGCGCTCGGCGGTCTTCTCCGGCGCATCCACGTACCCGGAGAACCACAGCAGCGGGCTGCCGGTCACGTCGATCGCCACTCGGCCGAGGGTGCCCTGCGGCGCGGGTTCGTCCCGGTCGTCGTACAGCACCTCGGCCGACCAGCCGGGCAGCGGCCTGCCCATCGAACCGGGCGGAACCGGGACCCGCACGGCGTCGGCCCAGCCGCCCACGATCATCATGCCGTGCTCGGTCTGCCCGTAGTGGTCACGTACCGCCACGCCGAGAGCCTCCTGCGACCAGGAGACGACCTCGGGAGTGAGCGGCTCACCGGCCGAGGAAGCACGCCGCAGCCGTACGCCGTCCGGAGCGGGGTCGGGCGCGGCCTTGAGACTGCGGTAGACGGTGGGCGCGGCAGCGAAGTTCGTGACGCCGTAGGTGCGCATCACCTGCCAGGTGAGAGCCGGGCTGAAACCGGCGTGCAGCAGCAGACTGCGGGTGCCGGTGGCCAGCGGGCCGAGGACGGCGTAGTACAGGCCGTACGCCCACCCCGGATCGGCGGCGTTCCAGAACACGTCGCCGGGGCGTACGTCGAGGCCGAACTCCAGGTACGCCTGGAAGGACGCCAGTGCCTTGACCGGTACGGGGACACCCTTCGGCGCGCCCGTCGTGCCCGAGGTGAACAGCTGGACCAGCGGACCGTCCCCGCCGACGGCGACGGGTCGGCCCTGCGGCTCGTCGCCGGCGTAGGGGGCCAGCAGCCCGGCGAAGGAGAGGCCGCCTTCGTCCGGGGTGTCACCGGCGACCACGGTCAGCCAGGGCGGATCGGCCGGCATGTCCTCGCCGGGCGCGAGTTTGGTGCGCTGATCAGCGTCGACCACGACGACCTTCGCACGGCCGGCGCCGAGCCGGAGCGCGATCGCGGGCGGGGCGAACGCCGTGAACAGCGGCAGGTGCACCGCACCCCGCCGCCAGATGCCCAGAAGGGCCACGACCAAGTCGGCGGACTTGCCCATCAGCGTGGCGACCGCGTCCCCGGGCTCGACACCCAGATCAGCCAGCGCGGCGGCGAAACGGGCCGACTCACGGCGCAGCTGTCCGTACGTGAGGTCTTCGGCGGACAGGTCCGCGTCCACGATCGTGAAGGCCACCGCGCCCTCGGGATGGCGGTCGCACAGCAATTCCGCGGCGCAGGCGTCCGGAGAATCGAAGAGCGCGAGCAATTCCCGTACCCGGTGTTCCGGCGAGGCCGGGCCGGGGGAGCTCTCCCGCGCATCGGCGGAATGACCGTGAGACGTCACGACAATCCACTTCCTTTCTCATGGACAGGGCCTTTTACAGGAGCGTTACCGCGTCTTATGCTGCGCGTCGCAGTCACATGCTGCGCGTCACGCACGGCGCCGACTACCCCCGGAAAGGGGCAGGGGCAATGCACTCCAGTACGGACACCGCTCTGCGGCCCGACGACGGGGACGCCTTCCGGCAGGCCCTCCGCTCGCTCCACCAGCGCTCGAGCATCCCGGTCGTCTTCGGCGGCCAGGTGCGGGAGAACGTGCTGAAACTGTCGCAGTTCATCGGTGCCCGGACGGCGGCGCTGCGCGGCCTCGACGTCCGCACCGAGACCGGCCTGGGCGGCCGGGTCCTGGCCAGTGCGCGGCCCGCCGCCGTGTCCGACTACGGGGCGGACCGCTCGATCACGCACGACTATGACGGTCCGGTGCTGGCGGAGGGCATCCGTTCCGTCGTCGCCGTTCCCGTCGTCGTGGCCGGCGCGGTGCGCGGTGTGCTGTACGGCGCCACCCGGGGCGCCACTCCTCTGGGGGACCGGGCGACGGACGAGGTCGTGGACGCCTCGCGGCGGCTCGCCGGTGAGGTCGCCGTACGGGACGAGGTCGACCGGCGCCTGCAACTCATGCGCGTCGCGCAGAGCGAGCCTGTCGGGGAACGGTTCATGGTCGAGGAGATCCGCGAACTCCACGCGGAGCTGCGGCTGCTCGCTCAGGCGGTCCAGGACGACGAACTTCGCGCGCGGCTGGGCGCCGCGTCCCGCCGCCTGGCCGCTCTCGGCGCGGCACCGAAGCCCGAGCCTGTCTCGCCGCTGTCCCCGAGGGAACTCGACGTGCTCGCCCAGATCGCCCTGGGCTGCACCAACGCCGAAGCAGGCGACCGCCTCGGCCTCCGCGCCGAGACCGTCAAGGCGTATCTGCGCAGCGCGATGCGCAAGCTCGACGTCGGAACGCGCTTCGCGGCAGTGGTCACCGCGCGACGCCGGGGCCTGCTGCCGTAGCGACGTCGACGGCGAGACAGATGTCCCGAAACCGCAAGGCCTGACGGAGCTCATGGCGGCTCGGCCGGGCGAATGGCCGCCCCGGCGGGATCAGCCGTTGCGGGGCTTGAGGTCGTCGGGGACAGGGGGACGACGTCGAAGAGGCCGCCGACGGGCGCCGTGATCGAAGCGATCGAAGATCGGGCCTTGCGTTCTCGTCACCGCCCGGGCGACCTCATCCATGCCCTCGCCGTTTCTGTGACGTCCGAGGAGCATTGCGGCGGACGAGGCACCGAACGAGGTAGACCTGACTACGCCGAGCACGCGGATTGTCAGCCGCTGGCGATGACTACTTCACATCCATGGCGAGGAATTCGAACTTGCGCCTGCTTGTCCAGCGCCTTGGCAGGTCGCGGGCCTGGTCGGGGAAGGTGCCGTCATTTCCGTCGGGGGGAGGCAGCGCGCTGTCGAGCACCACTGCGGTCGCTGATCCGCTGCGCCTCGCCTTGATCTGCAACCTGTGCCACACGGTCGCGAGCCGGTCGGCTCAGTCCGCTCTGCGGTGAGGCCCGGACGCCTTCGGGCGGTTACAGCCCATCCGTAAGTCGTCGTTGAGCACCGTGTGCGTATCAGGTGACGGATGCCCAGCGATGGCCGGCCCGCCGGTCAGTCGATGCCTTCGACGATGCGGAAGTCGCGCTCGAAGCCGTCGGGGAGGGCCACCAGCGCCTTCTGGTATGCCTCGCTCTCGTATGCCGCGACCGCCTGTTCAAAACTGTCGAACTCGATCAGAACGACGCGTTCGGCGATTCCGGCCTCGTGGGCGACGACTCGGCCCAAACTGGACAGGAGGCGCCCGCCCCCAGCCAGGACAGCCGGACCCGCCAGCTCGATGTAGTCGGTCAGCCTCTCAGGGTCGGAAATGGCGGGGTAGACACTGACCCAGTAGCCCTTGGCCATGGAAACCTCCTGTACTCGGCCGGACACGTCCGACTTCGAATTGACACTCAGATTGCTCGATCCCGATGACGGCCTTGGAGGGCGAGGTTCTCAATTGCCTCCGTCGAGGTCATGCCTCGATCCTTTACCTTCGAGCCGACCTCGGCCATGACAGAAAGGTCAGCCTCCGATACATTCACGCCATGCCTGCCCGCCATGCCGCCCCAGGTACTCCCGGCGCCCGCGACTTAGCCGGTCGCACCGACGAACCGGATCGCGCGATGCGCAGGGAACCGCGGCCCGCCGCCCACAAGGTGGTCGTCCTCGTGGTCGACGGCGTCTACCCCTTCGAACTCGGCATACCTCAACACGTCCTGGGCTCCGCCGGTGGCCGCTACGAGGTGGTGACCGCGGGCGTGGACGGGAAGCCCGTGCGCGCCGTCTCGGACCTGACCGTCACGCCCGGGCACGGCCCTGAGGTGCTGGCCGAGGCGGACACCGTGATCATCCCTGGCTACGCCATCACCCAGGCCTCGGCCGCCACCACGGACTCGAAGGCCCTGGACGCGCTTTCCAGGGTCCGGCCCGGCACCCGTCTGGTGTCGATCTGCAGCGGTGCCTTCCTGCTGGCCGGCACCGGTCTCCTCGATGGGCGTCGGGCCACCACCCACTGGGCGCTCAGCGACCGCTTCCGGGAACTCTTCCCCCGGGTCGAGCTCGACGCCGGCGTTCTTTTCGTCGACCACGGTGACGTGTTGACCTCAGCGGGGGCGGCCAGCGGCTTCGACGTCTGCCTGCACCTGCTGCGCCAGGACCACGGCATCGAGGTCGCCAACCAGGCCGCCCGCTTCTGCGTCGTGCCGCCGTACCGGGACGGCGGGCAGGCACAATACATCGAGCGGCCACTGCCGCCGACAGGCACAACCGGCACCGGACCGACCCGCGACTGGGCATTGCAGCGGCTTGAACTGCCGCTGTCGGTGGACGAGTTGGCCGCGCACGCGGCGATGAGCACCCGTACCTTCGCCCGGCGCTTCAAGGAGGAGACCGGTCTGAGCCCCGGCCGCTGGCTGACCTCGCAGCGGCTGCGACGGGCCCGGCACCTGCTGGAGTCCAGCGATCTGCCGGTGGAACGCGTCGCCCACGAGGTCGGATTCGCCACCGCCACCTCGCTGCGGCGGCACCTCGCGGCGGAGGCCGGAGTCGCCCCGTCGGCGTACCGTCGCACCTTCCGTGCCCCGGATCCGGCCGTCGGCGATGCGGGTTCCATCCCCGCCTGAGCGCTGTCCCGTAAATGCTTGACGGCATGGTGGATGACCAGCATTGTTTCCCGGTCACCCGGCGAGGGCGAGGTTGTGCAGGCGGGCGACGCCGAGCATGGCGTGGTGGACACCGTTGCCTTTCAGACGGCAGTCACGGAGGATCTTCCAGGTCCTCATGCGGGCGAAGGCATGCTCGACACGGGCGCGGGACCTTGCGGTGCGAGCGGTTGTGGTCCTCTTTCCAGCCCGAACGTTTGGCCTGACCGCGCTCGCGTCGGTGTGGGATGGCCAGGCCGGTGCCCCGGTAGCCGCCGTCAGCGATCACCGTGGTCCTGCCGACGGCGTCCTTCGTTCCGGACAGCTCCCGTGCCTTGCATTCGTTGCGGTTGTGGTCACGTGTGGGCACCAGCGTGCCGTCCACGATCAGAACCGTGTCCTTGCGGAATCGCTTGCGCTGCTGCAGAGCGCGCGCCGGTCCGAGGTGGTCGATGATGCGGTCCGCAGCCGACTTCGACACCCCGAACAGCGGGGCCAGTTGGCGCAGGGTGAGGTTGGTCCGCCAGTACGCGACGACCAGGAGGACCCGGTTCTCCAGCGGCAGGCTCCAGGGCCGGCCCCTGCGGACCGGGTCAGCGCCTTCGCGACGCAGTGCGGCGATCAGTGTGCCGAACTGACGCGGGCTCAGCCCGGTGAACGGGGCTGTCCAGGACGGTTCCGACGCCGTGATCACACAAGCCACGGCTGGATCATCGCATCGGGTCGGTCCGCCACGTCACGGAGCCTCCGCAGCTCAGTGGAACTCGTGAACCAACTGGATCTTGCCAACGATATGGGCGTTGAACTCGTCAAGCTCCTCGGCCGGTACCCACAACTCCAGAATCGTCTGTCCGCCTGCCTGCTGGACCGGATACCTGCGCAGGAAGTCGGACTCGACTTCGAACCGGGTGACGAAGCCGGCGCCGTCATGCTTGACGTTCCAGTCTCGCGCGATCTTGACGGCATAGTCCTCGTTGAGAACCGGGTAGAAGATCGGCTGCTCGGGAAGCCGGGGCGGCCAGGCACGCCAGTCCAGCTCTCGCACCAGCTCCAGCTCCTTAGGGCCGGTGGGACGCCACAGGGTCGTCGTTGCTTGCTGGCTGCTCACGGACATCGCTCTCTTGACGAGGCAACCGCCGATGCGGTTGGCCGGAAGCCCGACGGTATCGACAGCACAAGTACGGCAGCCACCCAGTTTCGAGCTTCGCCCAGCGGCTGCAGCCAGCAGTTGCGGGACAACCTTCAGCCGACGCGGAAGGTCTCCCGCCGGCTTGCGTACGAGTACGCGCAAGAACACCCGAGTGAGCGCCTCGTGGTTCAGGCCGGTGAACGCTTCGCCAACCCCAGGGTCTACTGCCACCGGAGCCAGTCGGAGAGGGGCGCGATGTCTGTGAAAATGGCGGGCTCTCCGGACTTGCCGCGGCCTCGGTCTTCGATGGCGATACCCTTCACCGACCCGTTGACCACGGCGGGGTCACCGCTGTCACCACGGCAGATGCCCCGCTCAACGAGGTCCCCGCCGTCGCAGCCACCTTGGAAGACGTTGTAGAGGCCCAGGCCGGGACGACGCCGTCATTGCGGGGGTTTCCAGCGTTGACGGTTCGGTCCGTGCGCGCCAGGCGGAACATGAACCCGGTTGAGGCGAAACTCTCGTTGAGCATGTCCACCTGTTGCTCGCTGCCTCACGCGCGCTGACGACGTTGACGTCGGCTGCGGTGCTCCTGGCGGAGACGGTCCGCGGTGCGGCACATCCAACTGAGGCCGCGGCGGGCTGGACGGGCACGGTACGTGGACGGAGTCCCTGACCCCGACCGTGACGCCAAGCTGGACCGGATCGAGGAGGCTCTGGAGCGGTCTCCGGACCGGGTCTTCGCCCTCGACGAGTTCGGGCCGCTGGGGGTCCGGCCCACCGCAGGCTCCTGCTGGGCTGAACGGAGCAAGCCCGACCGCCTGCCGGCGATCTATCGCCGCACTCACGGCGTCACCTACTTCCATGGCTGCTACACCGTCGGCGACGACCGGCTGTGGGGCGTCAACTGCCGCCGCGAGGGCACCGCCAACAGCCTGGCCGCACTGAAGTCGATCCGCGCCGCCCGGCCCGACGGCGCGCCGATCTACGTCATTTTGGACAACCTCTCCGCCCACACCAGCGCGGACACCCGCCGCTGGGCGAAGAAGAACAAGGTCGAGCTGTGCCCGGCCTACGCCTCCTGGGCCAACTCCTGCGGCCGTTCGCCCTGGCCGACTCCAACCATCCGAATCACGCGGTGCAGTCCCAGGCCCCGCACCGCTACCCGCGCTGGCGCAACGCCAACGCCCGCCACCCCGACGTAGTCGCCGCCCAGCGCAGAGAACGCGCACGCATCCGCAGCGAGAACGGCATCCGCTGGGGAGGAAGCCGCGACGAACAGCGACTTGACCACCTGAATCCGCGACGGCAGCGACCGTCAGTCGCGGGCGGCGGTGCGTTGCGACCGGAGGGCCGAAGCCAGTGAGCGCAGCGCCGGGCCGGCAGCGGTCAGCGTGGCTCGTTCGTGAGGGGAGAGCGTCGCCAATGAGTCGGCGAAGATCTCCGCCCAGGCTTGTTCGATCATGGCCATACCCTGCACGGCTCCCATGGTCGGGAACAACTGGACGGCGCGGCGGTCATGCGGGTCCGGCTCCCGGCGGACCAGCCCCTGCGCCACCAGTCCGCGCACGGCGGTGCTCACATTGCTGGCGTGCAGCCCCAGGTCCTGGGCGAGGGTGCCGACGCCGATCCCCGGCGAGTCCAGCACCTGCCGGAGCACTTCGAGGTCGGAGGGCGGCAGCGGTGGGAGACCGGCCTCGTCGACCCCGCGCAGCCGGAGCACGCGTCCGAGCGCATAGAGGGCCGGGGTCAGATTCCTCGCCTCGCGCAGGAGCGCCTCGTCGCCTGACGCATCGGTCGCGTTCATGCACCGATCGTAACGCTGTCTATAGTTATATAACTATAGTGAAAGCTCTGATTCTTCGACTCGTCAGGAGCACTGAGATGTCCGCACCGTCCACCGGCCCGGCACATCGGACAGCACCCCGGCCAGCCGCGCTGCTCACTGCGACGCTGGCGCTGCTGTCCTTCGTGATGCCGCTCGCCACGGACATGTACCTCCCGGCCTTCCCGGAGATGGCCAACGATCTGGGCACCGACGCCAGCGGTGTCCAGCTCACCCTGACCGCCTTCCTGTTTGGCGCCGCACTGGGCCAACTGGTGCTGGGCCCGCTGTCCGACCGCTTCGGACGCCGCACACCGATCCTGCTGGGCGCCGCGGTGTGCACCCTGGCCACGGCGCTGTGCGCGGCGGCCCCCAACCTCTGGGTCCTCGTCCTGCTGCGCTTCGTGACGGGCTTCAGCGGCGCGGCCGGCCTGGTGATCGGGCGGGCCGTCATCTCCGACGTCGCGGCCGGCCCCGTCGCCGCCAGGCTCTTCGGTGTGCTGATGGCCCTCGGCGGCATCGCCCCGATCGTGGCCCCCCTGGTCGGCAGCGTCGTCGTCAGCAACGCGGGCGGCTGGCGCAGCGTCTTCTGGACGCTGGGGGGCATCACGTTCCTGATGTTCCTGGCCGCGCTGTTCTTCATCCCCGAGACGCTTCCCGAGGAGCGGCGCCGGCCGGGTGGTGCCGCGGCCACGACAAAGGCCGTCCGCTCCGTGCTCACAGACCGCGCCTACGTGGGCTACACCCTCGCTTTCGCCTTCGCCAGCGGCGCGCTGTTCTGCTACATCGCCGGCTCGGCCTTCGTGCTCCAGAACGTCCTCGACTTCACCGTGGGCCAGGCGTCCGTCGCCTTCTCGCTCGGTGCCCTGGCCGCGACCCTGTCCAGCCTGGCCAACACCAAGCTGGTCAGCCGCCATCACCCGCGGCTGCTGCTGTGCATCGGCCTGGCCATGATGCTGGTCTCCACCACGGCGGTGCTGCTGGTCACCCTCGCCGGTCAGCTCAACCGCTTTCTCGCCCTCGGGCTCATCGGGATCACCTTCCTCGGCATCGGCCAAGTCTTCGGCACGGCCACGGCGCTCGCCATCGAACGAGTCCCGCACGCTGCCGGCACCGGCTCGGCCCTGCTCGGCACCCTGCAGAGCCTGCTGGGCGGCGTGGCCTCGCCGCTCGTCGGGCTGTGGGGCGAGGACACCGCCTTACCGCTCTTCGTCGGCATGGCGGGCTGCTCCCTGATCGCTGTGCTCGCCCTGCTCCTGCCCGGGAGCGGCGCGCAACCGCCGCGCTCGCCCGGCACCTCATCCCACGACATGGACTCCGGCGACCACCGCGAGCTGACGCGCTGAACACCTGCCCGTGACCCGGCTGCCCATCTCGCTTCGACGCCCTGTCCGGCGAAACGGGCCCGCAGCGCGCTCCCGGATGTCATTCAGCGCCGCACCAGATCAACCTCTGGATGTTGCCGGCCATGACGTCGGTGACGCCCCACGGCGGTGTTGACCTTCGAGTTGGTTGAAGCTCAATGATAGCGAGGTGCCGAATTCTGAGCTGATGCCCATCGGGGTCTTTGCCCAGCGCAGTGGTCTGACCTCCAGCGCGTTGCGGTTCTACGCCGACTCCGGGCTGCTGCCCCCTGCCGAAGTAGACCCGGTCTCGGGCTACCGCTACTACGGCGCTGACCAGGTGGCACGGGCGGCCGCGCTGCGTCAGCTCCGCGAGATCGCCATGCCCCTCGCTGCGGTCGAGGCGGTCCTCGACGCCGGGGCCGACGAGGTGGCGCGGCTGCTCGACGAGCATGTTGCCAAGATCGTCGATGATGCGGCGACGGCGCGGCAGAAGGCTGCCGTCATCAAGTCCGCGCTCGGCGGCAACGTGCCCGGTCTGCTGATCGCCGTGCTGAAGGGGCCCGTACTTGCGGATGCGGTGGAGCAGGTCCTGACCGCGACCGCGCACGAGCCGGGGATGGCGGTGCTCACCGGCTTGCACATCGAGGCGAGTCATGAGGCGATCGCCCTTACGGCGACCGACCGGTACCGGCTCTCCACCCGGACCCTGGTGCCTGCGCGGCCGGCGGAGCAGACGTGGGTCGGCACGATCGACGGCGACGACCTGCGGGCCGCTGTCGCCACGGTCCGGCGCAGTGCGCTGGTCCGCATCGAAGCGGTGCCGCACGGGATCCGGCTGTGCATGCCCGAGCGGGAGGACCGGCACTGCCGGTTGCTGTCCGAGGACTTTCCCGATCACCGGTTGATGCTCGCCTCCCTGGGCGGGATCAGCACCCGCGCGACGGTCTCGAAGGATCTTCTGCTGCGCGCCCTGGAAGAACACCCCGGCGAACGCGTCGCGCTGCATGTCTCCGATAACGGAGTGAACGTCCGGCCCTCGAACGACGAGGACCCCGGTGTTCAGCTCCCCGCCACCGTGACGGGCGGGGCTCTCCGGATCCGGTTCGAGATGACCACGCTCTATCCCGCCGTGAGCACAGCGATCGGTCCCGACGTGATGCTCGACCTGAGGGGACACGACGGGCCCGTCACGATCCGCTCCGCCGACCGCGGCGATCTCACCACCCTGGCCATGCCCGTCAAGTTCGACCATTCAGCCTGAGAACGACAAAGAGGAAAACGTCATGCCTACCGAAACCGCCAGTCCCGACCCGACCATGGAAGCCATCGGCCAGGCCGTTGCCGAAGGCCGAACGGGCAACACTCTCTCCGCCCGCCAGAAGCTCCTGACCCTGTGGTCGGCGATCGGCGTCACCGGCGACCCGCTGCACCGTTGCTCACTCGCCCACTACCTGGCAGATCTCTACGAAGATCCCGCCCAGGCCCTCGCCTGGGACGTCCGGGCCCTGGACGCTGCCGACGCCGTGACCGAGCAGCGCGTCCAAGAGCACCACGCCAGCCTCCACATCGCCGGGTTCTATCCCTCCCTCCACCTCAACCTGGCCGACAACTACCGCCGACTCGGGTCCTTCGATGCGGCCGCCGAGCACATCAACGCGGCCAGAGAGCACGCCCCCAACCTCCCACAGGACGCATATGGTGCCTTCCTGCGCACCGCCCTTGATGAGGTGGCAGAGGCCATCGCCCGGCGGGACACCACCAGGCGGCCCTCCGCGCCTGGCCCCACTGCATGACGCACCGGAACGCGCCCCTCACCGTCGAGGGACGTCAGGGCCACCAGAAGGGCCGAGTTGAGCAGCGGGGCCGGAAGAGGCGATGGCCTGCACCTGCAACGCGCTCAGCGCCTTGTTGATCTCGGCGTTCGGACTGGCCGATGGCGGCCCCTGCAGGTCCGGCAACGACGGGCGTCCCCCGCGGCAGAGTTCGTCCGCCGACCACTGCACCGACTTCTCGGCGGCCGCCGCTGCCCCGGTGACCGCTGTCAGCGTCGCTGTCCGGGCTTCCTCCACGATTGCCTGCACAATTCCTGCGGCCGTGCGTGCTCCACGGTCCGCCACGAGCGCGATGCC
This sequence comes from Streptomyces sp. NPDC006140, assembly GCF_040628815.1. NCBI lineage: Bacteria > Bacillati > Actinomycetota > Actinomycetes > Kitasatosporales > Streptomycetaceae > Streptomyces > Streptomyces sp. NPDC006140. The sequence goes on from NZ_JBEXTS010000003.1 coordinate 576,191, forward strand.
GGCCAGCCCGCAGACGAGGCTGGCCAGGAGCCAGCCGGAACCTATCGCGGACGTCGACCAGACGGTGAAGGCGGCTCCCAGCAGCGCGGTAAGCAGCAGCAGGGCACGGCCACGGCACGGCGGACATGATGCAGGGTAAGCGCGTCGATCCGTGGAGGCCGCCGTCTGCGGTGGCCGGCCGGGACCGGTCGGTGCGTGAACGCACTGTCAGGCATGGGCACGATCTCCCGCATGTCGTAGGCGCCCTGGTGGCCGCTGACCGAGCGGTGCCGGTCCTTCCGCGGTGAGCACCGGCTCGATCAACGCCCACTGCTCGTCCGATAAGTCGCCAGATCCACTCAAAGAGTCATGAACTCCGCCAAGAGCGTGATTCACCCAAGCCGGGCGTCCCGAGACGGTTGAAGCCGGCGAGGCGCGGCGAGACGACGAAGGGGAAGGATTCGCCATCGGGGGTCTTGAGGGCCGCCACGATGTCATGGTCCGGTGCACCGAATATCTCGAAGTGCTGCACGGTGCAGTGCTCCATCACCTCGCGGATGTATGGATCCGAGAGCCTCCAGTGGGCGCGGATGGCATCGGAGTCGCGGTAGAGCTGGAAGCTGTGCGCCAGCATCCGCTCCTCGTCGATGAAGACCTCGACCATGAGCTGAGGGCCGTGCTCTTGAGCGAATGCCACCGCCTGCGCGATGGCACGCCGGAAACCGTCGAGGTGACCGTCCGTGATGCGCATGGTGTTGCGGAAGAGAATGGTGCTGCTCTTTGCGATCTCCATGCGCCGAGTGTTGCGCCTCAACCAAGGTTGAGGTCAAGGGTGCAGCTCAGCCGGGGAACCGGCGACGACACTGAGGCTGTTGATGAAGCACTGTCGAGGTCGACGCCCTGTGGCCGGTGGATGTCGTGGTCCTGGGGAGTGTGGCCGTCAATCGGGACGGCGCCCGTATCGGTAAGGGCGCCGTTTACTCGGACCTGGAGTTCGTGCTGCTCACAGAGGCGGGGCTCGTGGGGGCGGACACACTGGTCGTCACCACCGTTCACTCGCTACCAGTGATCGACACCCCTGTCCCTGTTACCGATCACGACGTGAACGTCGACCTGGTGATCACACCGGAAACGGTCATTCTGATACTGGAGATTGCGGCAGACCTAGTTCTTCGAGGCTTCTCTGCAAACCCAACCGGTGGACATGCTGTGCAGCCTTGCAACCTCGGATGTGTCGGTGAGGACAGCTCCACTCGGCGGCTGTCGGCCGTCGGAATGGGGCGACGGGAGGCCTCGTCGGCATTGTTCATTGGGCTCAAGGTCGGCTTGCTCCTTGATTGTCACCGCCAGGCGTCACCGCGAGGGCGGAACAATGATCAGAGCATTGGTTCTTGAGCGACTCAAGGTTCGGCAGTCAAGCCCTGCTGTGGCGATCGTCACGGGAGTCCCTGGGGGCCCGTTGCGTACGCTGATCGCGGCCGTCCGTGGCGGGAAGCGCGAGGACGTGAAGCCGCCTCGAGCACCCTTCCCGACGCCTGATGCACCGTCAGAATAGTCGGCATTCGGTCAGCATGAGTCCTGGAAAACCCAGGGAAAGCTGCCCGGACATGCGACTCGTTGTAGAGTGCTGAAACAGCCCTTGACCTGCAAAAACGCGGGCAGGGAGCCTACTTTCGGGAGTGCACCGATGTTGCGTACCATGTTCAAGTCCAAGATCCACCGCGCCACCGTCACCCAGGCCGACCTGCACTACGTGGGATCGGTCACCATCGACGCCGATCTGCTCGACGCCGCCGACCTGCTGCCCGGTGAGCTCGTGCACATCGTGGACATCACCAACGGCGCCCGGCTGGAGACGTACGTCATCGAGGGCGAGCGAGGCTCGGGCGTGATCGGGATCAACGGGGCCGCGGCCCATCTCGTCCACCCCGGCGACCTGGTGATCATCATCAGCTACGCCCAGGTGACGGACGCCGAGGCGCGGGCACTCACCCCCCGGGTCGTGCACGTGGACGGCGACAACCGGATCGTGGCCCTCGGCGCCGACCCGTCCGAGCCCGTGCCGGGGTCGGACCAGCAGCGCAGCCCGCAGGCCGTCGGGGCCTGACCGAGACGACAGGAGCAGGAGCGTGTCCATGAGCGACCCGGAGATCCGTGACGACCGGGCGGCGGGCCGTCTGGAGGCGGTGGCCGACGGTGAAGTCGTCGGGCGCGTCGAGTACTTCGTGCTCGACAGCCCGGGGCGCGCGCTCGTGCCCGTCCACACGATCGTCGAGCCGGCCCACGAGGGCAAGGGCATCGCGGGGTCGCTGGCACGCGAGCTCTACGCCATCGCCGGCCGCGAGCACGGCGTCGTCGCCCCGCTGTGCCCCTACGTCGCCAAGTGGGCCGAACGCCACCCCGACGAGGCACCGTCGGCGGGCGAGGACGTGCTGACCGCGGCGAAGGAGTGGCTGAGGGCCCACCCGGGCCGGTTCTGACGCCGGACCGCACGCGCCGACGGTGGTGGGCCGTGGCGGGGCCGCCCCGGCTTCGCTACCCCACCTGGCCCCCTTCCCGTCCCGCCGCGGAGTGACTGCCGCGGCAGGCGACGGGTAGGCGGGGGAGTAGTCCAGAGCCGGAGTCGAGCGACTGGCTGGAGGACCTCATGACGAACCCGTATCCCGACCCCGTGCCGCCGGCACCGACACCGGGCCCGGATCCCCAGCACCCGGAGCCGCACCCGGATCCGGTGCCGAACCCGCAGCCCCCGCCGGGCCCGGAGCCGACCCCGCCCCCACCGGCCCCCACCCCGCCACCGGGCCCCACCCCGCCGACGCCGCCGGGCCCCACCCCGCCGACGCCGCCGGGCCCTGACCCCGTGCCGGGCCCGAACCCGTCCCCGATCCCCCCCGGGACCGGAACCCGTCCCGAACCCCGAGCCAGGACCGCCGCTGTCCTGAGCCCGGACACGAGAACGGGGCGGTGGACGGCACCTGTGGCCGTCCACCGCCCCGTTTCGCATGTCCTCCCGCGCCTACGCGGACACCTCCGACCGGTCCTGGCCCCACAGCGTGTGGAACGACCCGTCCCGGTCCACCCTCCGGTACGTGTGCGCACCGAAGTAGTCCCGCTGCCCCTGCGTCAGCGCCGCCGGCAGCCGCTCCGCGCGCAGGGCGTCGTAGTAGGCGAGGGCCGCGGCGAAGCCGGGCGTCGGCACGCCCTGCCGGGTCGCGGCGACCAGCACCTCGCGCCAGTCGTCCTGGGCGTCCGCGATCTCCTGCGCGAACGTTGCGTCCGACAGCAGGCTCGGCAGGTCCGGCCGGGCGTCGTACGCGGCGCGGATCCGGTCCAGGAACGCCGCGCGGATGATGCAGCCGCCCCGCCACAGCGCGGAGACGGCACCCAGGTCGATGTCCCAGCCGTACTCGGCGCGGGCCGCGTCGATCTCGTGGAAGCCCTGCGTGTACGACACGATCTTCGACGCGTACAGCGCCTGCTCCACCCGGTCGGCGAAGGCCCGCGCCTCCGCCTCGCCCATCGGCTTCGCCTTCGGGCCGGCCAGTCCGCGCGAGGCCTCCCGCAGCGCCGCGTGCCCGGACAGCGAGCGCGCGAAGACCGCCTCGGCGATCCCCGACACCGGCACTCCCAGGTCCAGCGCGATCTGCACGGTCCAGCGGCCGGTGCCCTTCTGCTCGGCCTGGTCCACCACCACGTCCACGAACGGCTTGCCCGTCTCCGCGTCCACGTGGGAGAGCACCTCGGCGGTGATCTCGATCAGGTAGGAGTCGAGACGGCCCTGGTTCCAGGTGCGGAAGATGTCGGCGATCTCGGCGGGGGAATACCCGGCGACGTCCCGCAGCAGCTGGTACGCCTCACCGATGAGCTGCATGTCCGCGTACTCGATGCCGTTGTGCACCATCTTCACGAAGTGCCCGGCACCGTCCGGACCGACGTGGGAGACGCAGGGCGAACCGTCCGCCGCCTTGGCCGAGATCTTCTCCAGCATCGGGCCCAGCGAGTCGTACGACTCCTTGGGGCCGCCCGGCATGATGCTCGGGCCGTTCAGCGCGCCCTCCTCGCCGCCGGAGACGCCCATGCCGACGAAATGGATGCCCTGTTCGCGCAGCTCGCGCTCGCGGCGGCGGGTGTCCGCGAAGTGCGCGTTGCCGCCGTCGATGATCATGTCGCCGGGCTCCAGCAGCGGCGCGAACTCCTGGATCACCGCGTCCGTCGGCTCACCGGCCTTCACCATCACGACCAGCCGCCGCGGCCGCTCCAGCGCCGCGACGAAGTCCTTCGCGGACTCGCACGCGACGAACTGCCCCTCCCCGCCGAACTCGTCGACAAGGGCGCGCGTGCGCGCGGGCGTCCGGTTGTGCACCGCCACCGTGTAGCCGTTGCGGGCGAAGTTGCGGGCGAGGTTGCGGCCCATGACCGCCAGACCCGTGACGCCGATCTGCGCTGAACTGCTCATTCGGTTCGCTCCTAAAGACTTCGGTACTGGTGCTGCCGGTGCTGCCCACCAGCATGCCCCCGTCGACCATCCTGACGTGCCGCTACTCCGTCCGCACGCGCGGGTCGTACGACGTCGTGCAGGCAGATACGCACAGCGGCCCCGTGGCACTCAGCCGACGTACGCGTCCCCGCGCACGGCGCACCCGGGCACCGCGTGGCGTACGCGGTGCACCGCCGTGGCGCACGTCGCGCAACAGGGGCCTCATACCGGCCATTTGGGCATCCGGGCGGCCGATAGCCGCCTTGTCCTGGCCGGTTCGCAGCGCTTACTTTTGCCCCTCCTGACGCATGTCTAGGGGGGCAATCGATGGCCGTACGCGGCCGGCACCGCCGGTATCAGCCGAACAGGATCAACCGCGCCTCACTCACCGTCACCGCGGGCGGCGCGGGCATGGCGCTCCCGTTCATGGGCGCCGGCACGGCGCAGGCGGCGGACGTGAGCACCTGGAACAAGGTCGCCGCCTGCGAGTCCAGCAGCAACTGGAACATCAACACCGGCAACGGCTTCTACGGCGGGCTGCAGTTCACCCAGTCCACCTGGGAGGCGTACGGCGGCCGGGCCTACGCGGCGCGCGCGGACCTGGCCACCAAGGACGAGCAGATCGCCGTCGCGGAGAAGGTGCTCGACGGGCAGGGCCCGGGCGCCTGGCCGGTCTGCTCGGTCCGGGCCGGGCTGACCCGGGGCGGCGGCGAGCCCGACATCCGGCCGGCCGCCGCGAGCACGAAGCAGAAGGACCAGAAGAAGGACGGGAAGAGGACCTCCATCGAGGACGTCCGGCCGCAGTCCACACCACAGTCCCGGGCGGGCAGCGCCGAGATGTACACCGTGGTCCGCGGCGACACCCTCTCCGGCATCGCTGCGGACGAGCAGGTCCGGGGCGGCTGGCGCGGCCTGTACGCCGCCAACCGCTCGACCATAGGGAGCGATCCCGATCTGATCGTGCCCGGCCAGCGGCTCGCGCTGAGCGGCGAGGGCACCACGAAGACGCGTCCCGCCCACAAGCCGTCCCCGTCGGCCGAGCCGTCCCCGTCGGCCAAGCCGTCCGCGAAGAAGCCGTCGACGAAGAAGCCGTCCCCGGACCGCGCCGACGAGCGCGCCAGGGAACGGACGAAGGACCAGAAGGAGGACCGGGCCGCACGGTCGACGACCACCCGGCAGGGCCTGGTCGCGCCCGTCAGCGCCTCCCTGGGCACGCCCTACCGCAAGGCGGGTTCCGCCTGGTCGCAGGGGTACCACACCGGCGTCGACTTCCCCGTGCCGACGGGCACGTCCGTCAAGTCGGTCGCGAGCGGCACCGTCGTCACCGCGGGGTGGGGCGGCTCGTTCGGCTACCAGGTCGTGATCCGCCACGGCGACGGCCGCTACAGCCAGTACGCCCACCTGTCGGCGATTGCCGTGCGGGACGGGCAGACGGTGAGCGCCGGGCAGCGCATCGGCCGCTCCGGCTCCACCGGCAACAGCTCGGGCCCGCATCTGCACTTCGAGGTGCGGACGGGGCCCGGTTTCGGTACGGACGTCGACCCGGTGGCGTATCTGAGGGCCGGCGGCGTCAGGATCTGACGCCCGTGCGGCGCCGGTCGACCGTGGGCATCGGGACGTACGGGATGCCGTAGAAGGGCACGTAGGAGAGCGGGCGCTGATCGTCGGCGGGCACCGACGGCTCCCCGCTCTCGTACGCGACGACGTCCGGCGCGGGCGGCGCCCCCTGGCCGGGCACGAGGACCTCCTCGACGAGCAGCGGCCCACCACCGGGCACCGCCTCGGCCTCGGCACGCACGCTTTCCGGCAGGCCGTCCACGGCGGAAGTCAGACTCTCCACCGCCTCGGCCACCCCGCCCCCGCTCCCGGACACCGACTCGGTCACGCCGCCCAGAGCCGGCCCACCCGCACGCCCGGTCAGTGCGCCCACGGGCTCGGCGACAGCACCCACGGGCTCGGCCAGTGCACCCACCGGCTCGGTCACGCCCACGCCTCCCGGCCGCCCGGCCGCGGTACCCACCGGCTCAGGCCTGGGCAGTGCCCCCGTCGCCCCGATGCCCGTGTCCACGGGAACCAGCCCGGTCCCCGCGATCTCCAGCCCGGTCCCTTCACGCTCCGGCTCGACGTGCGTCAGCCGCTCCGTCGTCAGGAGGATCAGTCCGCCCGCCGCCACCACGCCGCAGCCCAGGGCGAGCACCGTGCCCGTCGTGCCGTAGTGGAAGGTTTCGCCGAACATCGTGATGCCGACCGCGGCGGCCACCACCGGGTTCACGACCGTCAGGGTCGCCAGCGGCGCCGCGAGACCGGCGCCCCGGTAGGCGGCCTGCGACAGCAGCATGCCGGCCGTGGCGAGGGCGCCGATCACGGCGAGGGACGGCACGTCCGCCGCCGACACGCCGCCGGTCCAGTCGACCGCGACGGTCTTGGTGAACACCGAGGACATGCCGAACGCGATGCCCGAGGCCGTCGCCAGCAGCGTGCTGCGGACCGCCGGGTGCCGGTGCGCGGCCCGCGCGGCGATCATCAGCGCCACCACCACACCCGCGGTCACCAGGGCGACGGCCACCCGCTCGGCCGCGTTCAGCGACTGCGCGTCGGACGCGGCGACCAGAGCCAGCAGACCGGCGAGCCCCACCGTCGCCATGATCGCGCCCCGCCAGGCCGTGGCACCCGCCTTGCGGCCGACGAACAGCGCGGCCATCGGCAGGGCCACCACGATGGTCAGCGCGCCGAGCGGCTGCACCAGGCTGAGCGGACCGTAGGCCAGCGCTACCACGTGCAGCAGACCGCCGAGGCCGTTGAGCGCGACCGCCGCCCACCAGCCCGGCCGGCGCAGCGGCGCGTACTCCTCGCCCGGCGAGGACTCCGCCACCCGCTCCTGCACGATCGCCCCGCCCGCGTAGGCGACCGCGGAGACGAGGGAGAGCAGGACGGACAACGCGAGGGCGCTCATCGGCTGCTCCTCTGCGTCAGGCGGGGGCGCTCGGCCCGGCGCGGCGAAAGGTCGGCTTTCATGACCAACACCCTGCCGTGTCCAGGTCTTCCCGTCGTCGTCCCTGAGCACTCATTGGGTCCTACTGCCGATGGAGTACGAGGGGATCCCCGTCATCCCCAGGGTGGGCGGCGCCGGTCGGGGGCCACCGGGTCGCGTCCCTTAGGGGTCTTGGTACTACTGCTCTTCGTGGACCTCGACCCCGGCCTCGCCGCGCTCCGCCCGCTCGGCGGCTTCTTCGTGCTGCGCACGGAAGGAGCTGGGGAGGGAGCCGCGGCCGGGCCTCTTCCCACTCTCGCACAGGCCTACGCCGCCCCGTCACCCGATGTGGCCGGAAATCCCCTGATTTTCCGCGTCCACAAGGTCGCGAACGCCCTGCGCGCCCCGGAGTCGCGGGTCGCCGCGTCCGTGACCCACCAGGGGCTCGCGGCCCGGCTCTGGTCGGTGACGCTCGGCTGCGCCGCGCTGTACGGCGGTATCCCCGACCTCGACGCCCGGCTGCTGCGCTGGGACCCGGACGGCAGCGCCCCCGACGACCTGTGGCTGCCGGACGTACGCCCCCTGCCCGGTGGCGCGGCCACCCTCGCCGACACCGTCCTGCACGGCCACCTCGCACCCCTGACGACGGCCCTGCGCGCCCACTACCGCCTCGCCCCGGGCCTGCTGCGCGGCAACGCCGCCTCCGCGCTGGCCGGTGCCGCCCGGGAGTTCGACCGCTGGGCGCGCCGGCAGGGCCGTACGGACGCCGCCGCCCGGGCCCGCTCCCTGGCCCGGGAACTCCTCGCGCACCCGCTGCTCGACGGCGCCGGGACCCTCACCGGCACGGCCTTCCGGCGCCGCAGCTGCTGCCTGTACTACCGGGTGCCCGGCGGGGGCGTCTGCGGCGACTGTTGCTTCCCGCGTCCGCCCCGCTCTTCCCCACGCGCCTCTTCTGGGTGACCATGAAAGGGAACGGCCGCTGAGAGCAGGGAGTTGCGGGTGCGCGTCGGACTGCTGACCCGGGAGTACCCGCCGGACGTGTACGGCGGCGCAGGTGTCCACGTGGAGTTCCTGGCCCGGGAGCTGAGACCGCTGGTCGACCTGGACGTGCACTGCTGGGGCGAGGGCCGCGCCGACGGCGTGCTGCGCCACCGCCCCTGGTCCGCGCTCGACGGCGCCAACGACGCGCTGCGCACCTTCTCCGTCGACCTCGCGATGGCCGCCGCCCTCCAGGGCCGCGAGCTGGTCCACTCCCACACCTGGTACGCCAACCTCGGCGGCCACCTCGCCAAGCTGCTGTACGGCATCCCGCACGTGATGACCGCGCACTCCCTGGAGCCCCTGCGCCCCTGGAAGGCCGAGCAGCTCGGCGGCGGCTACGAGCTGTCCAGCTGGGCCGAGCGCACCGCGATCGAGTCCGCCGACGCGGTGATCGCCGTGTCCGGGGCCATGCGCGACGACATCCTCGGCTGCTACCCGGCGCTGGACCCGGAGAAGGTCCACGTCGTGCACAACGGCATCGACACCGTCCTGTACCGGCCCGACCACGGCACGGACGCCCTGGACCGGATCGGCCTCGACCGCTCCCGCCCGTACGTCCTGTTCGTCGGCCGCATCACGCGGCAGAAGGGCGTGCCGCACCTGTTGCGCGCGGTGCGGGACATCGACCCGGCCGCGCAGGTCGTGCTGTGCGCGGGCGCCCCCGACACGCCGGAGATCGACCGGGAGTTCCGGGAGCTGTTCGCGGAGCTGAGCGACGTCCGCGACGGCGTGTACTGGATCCCGAAGATGCTGCCGCGTCCGGAGGTCATCCAGCTCCTCACGCACGCCGCGCTGTTCGTGTGCCCCTCGGTGTACGAGCCGCTCGGCATCGTGAACCTGGAGGCTATGGCCTGCGGCACGCCCGTGGTGGCCTCGGCGGTCGGCGGCATCCCCGAGGTGGTGGACGACGGCCGGACCGGCCTGCTCGTCCCGGCCGGCGACGGCTTCGAGGCGGGGCTCGCCCGGGCCATGGACACCGTGCTGGGCGATCCGGAGGCGGCCCGGCGGATGGGTGAGGCCGGGCGGGAGCGCGCGGTCGGCGAGTTCGGCTGGGACGCGGTGGCCCGCCGTACGGTCCGGCTCTATGAGGAGATCGTCAAACAGGCTTAGTGCGTGCTGCTCAGGGGCAGGCATCGGGAAATCGGCGTGAGGGGAGCGGCCATGCGTGGTGGTGGTCCTTCGGTCCTGGGGATCGTGCTGGCGGGCGGCGAGGGCAAACGGCTGATGCCCCTGACCGCGGACCGAGCCAAACCGGCGGTGACCTTCGGCGGTACGTACCGCCTGGTCGACTTCGTCCTGTCCAACCTCGTCAACGGCGACATCCTGCGCATCTGCGTCCTGACGCAGTACAAGTCGCACTCGCTGGACCGGCACATCACCACCACGTGGCGGATGTCCAACCTGCTCGGCAACTACGTCACGCCCGTCCCCGCCCAGCAGCGCCTCGGCCCCCGCTGGTACCTGGGCAGCGCCGACGCGATCCTGCAGTCCCTGAATCTGATCTACGACGAGCGCCCCGAGTACGTCGCCGTCTTCGGCGCGGACCACGTGTACCGCATGGACCCCCGTCAGATGCTCGCCCAGCACATCGAGAGCGGTGCGGGCGTGACGGTCGCCGGGATCCGGGTGCCGCGCACCGAGTCCTCGTCGTTCGGGGTGATCACGCCCGGCTCGGACGGGCAGACGGTGGAGCGCTTCCTGGAGAAGCCGGCCGACCCGCCGGGACTCGCGGACGACCCCAGCTGCGTCTTCGCCTCGATGGGCAACTACATCTTCACCACCAAGGCCCTCATCGAGGCGCTCAAGCGGGACGCGGAGGACGAGTCCTCCGTGCACGACATGGGCGGCTCGATCCTGCCCCAGCTCACCGACCGGGGTGAGGCCGCGCTGTACGACTTCAGCGCCAACCACGTGCCCGGCGAGACCACCCGCGACCAGGGCTACTGGCGGGACGTCGGGACGCTGGACGCCTACTACGAGGCCCACATGGACCTGATCGCCGAGCGCCCCGCCTTCAACCTGTACAACCGCAGCTGGCCGATCTACACGCACTCGTACCAGCTCTCGCCGGCCCGCTTCAACGCCGGCGGCATCGCCAGCGAATCCATCATCAGCGCCGGCTGCCTGGTCCGCGGGCAGGTCACCCGGTCCGTGCTGTCGCCGGGCGTAGTGGTCGACCCGGGGGCCGTGGTGCAGGGGTCGGTGCTGCACGACAACGTGCACATCGGCCGGGGCGCGGTGGTGCGCGGCGCCGTCCTCGACAAGAACGTCGAGGTGCCGCCGGGCGCGACGATCGGCGTCAACCCGGAGCGCGACGCCGAGCTGTACACGGTGTCCAAGGGCGGGGTCATCGCCCTCGGGAAGGGACAGCTGGTCACCTGACGCGGCGCGGGGCCGCACCTCTCGCCCTCGGAGCGCGCCGCGCGGTGCGGGGCCCGAGGCGCTGCTCCGTGACGTCCTCCCGGGTGACTCCCACCGGGTGCCCGGCGCCGCAACCTGTGCTGGACTGACCGCACATGCACCATGAGTCCCGCCCCTCTCATCGGGGCGGGACTTAATCCGCTGTTAACTGTACGTAGCCTGATCGTACTTGACCGTAATCGGCTGGGGGCGATTGACTGCTGGCCCACCCGTCGTCGACGCGAGGCAAGCCCTTGACCTCTGACCTGCTCGCTCCTCTCGACCTGGCGTTCTGGAACATCGAGTCCGCCGACCACCCGATGCACCTCGGCGCGCTCGGGATCTTCTCCGCGCACTCCCCGGCCGCGGGCGCCCACGCGGCGGACCTGCTCGCCGCCCGCGCCGCCGGCGTGCCCGGGCTGCGGATGCGGATCCGCGACGTGTGGCAGCCGCTGCCCTCCGCCCTGCGCCGCCCGCTCGCCTTCGGCGGCGCCGCCCGCGAACCGGACCCGGGCTTCGACCCCCTGCACCACGTGCGGCTGCACGCGCCGACCGCCGACTTCCACGCGGAGGCCGGCCGGCTCATGGGGCGCCCGCTGGAGCGCGGCCGGCCGCCCTGGGAGGCCCATGTGCTGCCGGGGGAGGACGGGGTCTGCTTCGCGGTGCTGTTCAAGTTCCACCACGCCCTCGCCGACGGGCTGCGGGCGCTGACGCTCGCCGCGGGCGTCATGGACCCGATGGACATGCCCGCCCCCCGGCCCCGTCCCGCGGAACCCCCGCGCGGACTGCTGCCGGACGTGCGCGACCTGCCCGGCCTCATGCGCGGCGCCCTGTCCGACGCCGCCCGCGCCCTGGACATCGGCACCGCCGTCGCGCGCTCCTCCCTCGACGTGCGTTCCACCCCGGCCCTCACCTGCGAGCCGAGCGGCACCCGCCGCACCGCCGGAGTGGTCCTCGACCTCGACGACGTGCACCGCATCCGCAAGACCGTCGGCGGCACCGTCAACGACGTCCTCATCGCGGTCGTCGCCGGCGCCCTGCGCCGCTGGCTCGACGAGCGCGGCGACGGCAGTGAGGGCGTCGCGCCCCGCGCCCTGATCCCGGTCTCCAAACGCCGCCCGCGCACCGCCTACCCGCAGGGCAACCGGCTCTCCGGGTACCTGATACGGCTTCCGGTGGACGACCCGGACCCGCTGGCCCGCCTGGCCTCGGTCCGCACCGCCATGGACCGCAACAAGGACGCCGGCCCCAACCGGGGCGCCGGCGCCGTGGCCCTGCTCGCCGACCACGTCCCCGCCCTCGCCCACCGGCTCGGCGGACCCCTGGTCGGCCAGGCGGCCCGGCTCTGGTTCGACATCCTCGTGACCAGCGTGCCCCTGCCCAGCCTCGGCCTGAAGCTCGGCGGTCACCCCCTCACCGCCGTCTTCCCGCTCGCCCCGCTGGCCCCCGGCCACTCCCTGGCCGTGGCCGTCTCGACGTACCGGGGCAGCGTCCACTACGGCCTCGTCGCCGACGGCGAGGCGGTCCCGGACCTCGACCTGTTCGCGACGGCCGTCTCCAAGGAGGTGGCGACGCTGATCAAGGCCTGCCGGTCGTGAGCGGCGCGCGTTTTCGGTGCGGCCCGGCGCTGAAGTAAAATTCGCCGTTCGAAAGCGGGCGCGACCGGCGCGCCGCGAGGCAGAGCAGGGAAACACAGCGGCGATGACGGTGACAGAGGACGGCCCGCAGGCCATGGACGAGGCGAGCGGGCACTCGTACGGACCCGGCATCGACCCCGAGCGGCTGGCCGTCTGCCTCAGTGTGCTCGAGGAACTCGACAAGCTGGAGGTCGACCACCCGGACGCCATCGCGGTGCGCCGGGCCACCGCGGGCATCTACCGCACGGTCAAGCAGCGCCGCCGCCAGGAGCGCCGGGCCGCCAAGACCGCCCACGACAGGGCGGTCACGGAGGCCACGGCGACCGGATCCGCCCAGCGCATCGACGACGAGACCGAGGGCCTGCTGCCCTCCTCGCGCACCGAGGAGGGCCGGATCGCGGGCATCCTCCAGCGCCCGCGCTCCTGCTACACCTGCAAGACCCGGTACGTGGAAGTCGACTACTTCTACCACCAGCTCTGTCCGGACTGCGCCCGCGTGAACCGCGAGAAGCGCGACGTCCGCGCCGACCTCACCGGCAAGCGCGCCCTGCTCACCGGCGGCCGCGCCAAGATCGGCATGTACATCGCGCTGCGGCTGCTGCGCGACGGCGCCCACACCACCATCACCACGCGGTTCCCGAAGGACGCCATCCGCCGCTTCAAGGCGATGGACGACTCCGCGGACTGGCTGCACCGCCTGGAGGTCGTCGGCATCGACCTGCGCGACCCGGCGCAGGCCGTGGCCCTCGCGGAGCAGGTCGCCGAGGCCGGGCCGCTCGACATCCTCGTCAACAACGCGACCCAGACGGTACGCCGCCTGCCGTCCGCCTACGCGGCCCTGGTCGAGGGCGAGAGCGCGCCGCTGCCCGCCGGGGAGCTGCCCGCCCACCACGTCATCGGCGCGTTCAACTCCGGCGCGGTCGACGGCCTCGCCGCGCTGCCGCTCGGCACCAGCGGCCTCGACGCGCAGAAGGTCGCCGACCTCGCCCTGGTCGCCGGCAACGCCAGCGTGGAGCGGCACCTGGACGGCACGGCGATCGATGCGGGCGGCCTCGTCCCCGACGTCGTCGACACCAACACCTGGGTGCAGACCATCGAGCAGATCTCCCCGGTGGAGCTGCTGGAGACCCAGCTGTGCAACTACACGGCGCCGTTCATCCTCATCAGCAAGCTGCGGCCGGCGATGGCCGAGGCCGCGAAGAAGGCGGCGAGCGGACGCGCGTACGTCGTCAACGTGTCGGCGATGGAAGGGGTCTTCGGCCGCGGCTACAAGGGCGCGGGGCACCCGAACACCAACGCCGCGAAGGCCGCGATGAACATGGTCACGCGGACCAGCGCCCAGGAGATGTTCCAGACCGACGGCATCCTGATGACCTCGGTCGACACCGGGTGGATCACGGACGAGCGGCCGCACTACGACAAGTTGCGGCTCGCCGAGGCCGGATTCCACGCGCCCCTCGACCTCGTCGACGGCGCGGCCCGGGTGTACGACCCGATCGTGCGGGGCGAGGCGGGGGAGGACCTGTACGGGGTCTTCCTGAAGGACTACGCGCCGGGGAAGTGGTAGGGCCCGGCCGTCAGTCGCGTCGGAACCGGCCGCGCGGCCAACCGGCTTGAAAGCGCTGTCGTCGAGCTACCCCGAACGGGCGATCCGCACAACGCCCCCGCGTGGACAAAACGGTACGGAAACCCGTGTTGAACGCGGGATGACGCGCGATCGTTACCGTCTGTTTTCAGCCCCATCGAGCGGGGGCCTGCTCATTTGGTTAATCTGGAGCGGACGGACAGCAGTACGGGGTCCTACCCACACCCACGGTCCGTCATGGGACAAGCCGGTTCACCACGGCCTGCTCTCCCGTGAGTCGACCGGCGCCACCGCGTCCGAACTGCATTTGACATCAGAGCCCGAGCGGGCGTCAGGCGCAGCAGGACCGGCGCGGACGTCCCGAGGGTGACCGACACATAAGGAGTGCGCGGTGACACCGGAGAAGACGAATCGCGATCAGCGCCCCAAGGAACGCGGCGAGCGCGCCGGCCGGCGGGCCGACGAGCTCGGCAGCCTCGACGTGTGGGCCCGTTCGGCCCCGATCCGCCTCGCGGGCTACGAGGAAGACCTCGCAGAGCCCCACATCCTGCCCAGCGTCGACTGACAGCGGGCGCACCCCCTCCGCGATCGCCGACCGCACGGCCGTGCCACACTCGCCACCATGCTGATCAGGGAAGCAACGGCAGACGACTGGCCGCGCATCTGGCCCTTCTGGCACCGCATCGTCGCCGCGGGCGAGACCTACGCCTGGGACCCGGGTACCTCCGAGGAGGAGGCCCGGGTCCTGTGGATGAACCCGGCGAAACGCGTCTACGTCGTCGAGGACGACAGCGGCAGCGTCGTCGCCTCCGCCTACCTCACCCCCAACTACGGCGGGCCCGCCGCCGGCATCGCCAACGCCGGCTTCATGGTCGACCCCGACCAGGGCGGCCGGGGCTACGGCCGGGCCCTCGCCGAACACCTCCTGACCGAGGCCCGGGCCGCCGGCTACCGGGGCATGGTGTTCAACGCCGTCGTCGAGACCAACCCGGCCGTGAAGCTGTGGACCTCCCTCGGCTTCACCATCCTCGGCACCGTCCCGGACGCCTTCGACCACCCCCGGCACGGCCGGGTGGGGCTGCACATCATGCACCGGGCGCTGTAGACCTCCGGAGAAGCCCATGACCGGCCTTCTGACGGGTCATGTCCCGGGGGCGGCCCCGCAGGCGGTCGTCAGGGCCGGACGTACGGCCGGGTCATGATCTCCATGTTGTGGCCGTCCGGGTCGTCGAAGTAGGCACCGCGACCACCGAAGAGGTCGTTGACCCGGCCCGGCTCGGTGTGGTTCGGGTCGGCGTAGTACGTCACCCCGAGCGTCTCCAGACGGGCGATCATCGCGTCGAACTGCTCCTCGGGCACGAGGAACGCGTAGTGCTGCGGCTGGATCGGCTCGTCTCTCTTCTCGTAGTAGTCGAGGGTCACGCCGTTGCCCAGGTCGACGGGCAGGAACGGCCCGAAGGGGGCGCCGACTTCGAGGCCCAGCACCGCCGCCAGGAACTCCGCCGAAAGGTGACGGTCCGAGGCGAACACGGCGGTGTGGTCGAGGCGGGCGACGGTGGCCGGCAGGGCAGGGGTGTGCTGTGCGTGGGACATGAGTGGGTTCGTCTCCGGTTCACTGGTCTGTGGCGACGCGCCGCGAGAGGGCGCGGACAAGAGGGGAACGGAGACGGGAGGCGGGGCGCGCGCCCGCTCCGGCACTCGGGAGGGCCCGGGCGGGGTGACCCCCGCCGCGCTCACTCCGAGGCCGGGCGCCTCACTCGTGCATGGCCTACGGCCGACCCGGCAGTCACCCGGCCGACACTAGTTCACCGGCGCCGTACGCCGCCACGGGTTTCTCTCCTCCAACTGGGCCGCCAGGTCCAGCAGTCGGGACTCGGAGCCGGGACGTCCCACCAGCTGCACGGAGCCGGGCGCGCCGGAGGGGAGGGTTCCGCAGGGGACCGCCATGGCGGGCCAGCCGGTCAGGTTCCACGCGGGTGTCAGGGGCGAGTAGTTCGTGTTGGCCAGCACGTTGCTCAGCCAGCCCCGCTCGTGCCAGGGCCCGGCCTTGGGGGAGCGGCGGGCGAGCGCGGGCGTGAGCAGCACGTCGTACTCCGAGAAGAACGGCTCCAGTCGGCGCCGCAGTTGTTCCCGGCCACTCCCGGAACGCACCCCGGCCACGAACGGGCGGCCGACGCGGGCGTGGACGCGGGTGCGCCGCGTCAGCAGACGGGACTCGAGGCCCTGGGCGTCCGCGGCAGTGCCCGCCGCCCAGTGGGTCAGCGAGGTCGTCGCCAGGGACAGGGGGTAGGGCGGGTCGGCACGGCGGACCTGGTGGCCCGCCCGCATCAGCACCCCGGCCGCCTCGCGGGCGGCCGTCGCGTACGGGCGGCTGATGGTGACGCCGGCCAGCGGACTACGCAGCGACACGGCGACCCGGAGCGTGCCCGGCTCGGACCGGGGGACGGGCGCGGTGCCGGCGAGGACCGAGAGCATCAGGCGGGCGTCCTCGACGGTCGTGGCGAGCGGGCCGTGCTCCGTCATGCCGAACCAGGTGCTGCCCTCGCCCGCCGGGACCACTCCGTGCCCCGGCTTGATGCTGACCAGGCCGCAGTTGGCGGCCGGTATGCGCAGCGAGCCCATGCCGTCGTTGCCGAGGGCGATCGGCACCATCCCGGCCGCGACGGCGGTGGCGCTGCCGCCCGAGGAGCCGCCCGCCGAGCGCGCCGGGTCCCAGGGGTTGCGTGAGGTGCCCAGCACGCCGTCCGTCGTGCCGAAGACGCACAGTTCGGGCACGTGCGTCAGGCCCACGACGACCGCGCCCGCGGCCCGCAGCCGGGCCACCGTCACGTGATCCCGCGCGGCCGGCGTGTCCGGGGTGGCCGCCGAGCCGACGCGGCGGGACTCGCCGCGCACCGCCACGTTGTCCTTGACGGCCACCGGCACCCCGGCCAGGGGGAGTTCGGAGAGGTCGCCGTGTGCGGCCACCTCGTCGGCCTCGGCCAGTGCCTTCTCGGCACGCACCAGCCGGAAGGCGCCCAGCCGGCCGTCGAGCCGCCGGATCCGTTCGAGGTGCTCGGCGACCACCTCCCGGGGCGTGACCCGCTTCTCGCGGACGGCGGCGGATATCTCGGCGGCGGTGCGGCCGGCCCAGGTGGTCACAGAGGCTCCTCGGGAGGACAGGGGAGACGGGCTACCGGTGAGTACGTAGGGAGAACTGTGCACCGACCGGGGGCGCACGTCGAGATCGCGAGCCGTTTTACGCGCCGGAACACGCCGTCAGGGGCGCTCGGTGCGGGGCGTGCGGTGAGTGACTCAGCGCAGGTGGCGCTCGGTGCGGGGTCTGCGGTGCTCAGCGCAGGTGGCGCTCGAAGAAGGCTTCCGTGACGTTCATTTCGGCCGCCCACCGGGGCCCGAACGTGTGGCCCTCGCCGGCGACGGTGCGCAACTCCACGTCCTTGCCCGCCTCCTGGAACACCCGGGCGGCCTCCCGTGACCAGGCCAGGGGACAGGTGTCGTCCGCGGTGCCGTGCTGGATCAGCAGCGGCTCGGTCGCCCGGTCGGCGAAGGTGAGGGGCGAGACATCGCGCCAGAAGGCCGGGTCCTCCTCGGGCGTGCCGTGCTTCTCCTCGATCTCGGCGACGAGGGGGTCGCCGTCGGGCCGCTGGAAGTGGTCGATGTTCTCCTGCGGCCGTCCGCTGACCGGCGCGTACGCGACCGCCGCGTCGAACAGCCCGGGCGCCACGACCAGCGTGTTGTACACGACCCCGCCGCCCATGGACCGGCCGAACAGGCCGATGCGGTCGCCGTCGATCTCCGGCCGGGCGGAGTCGCGCAGGGCCAGGGCGGCGCCGATGACGTCCTCGGTGTAGCCGAGGCGCAGGTTCACGTCGTTGTACGGGTCGTCGTCGGAGCGGGCGTGGTTGCGGTAGTCGGTGTGCAGGACGACGTAGCCACTGCGGGCCAGGCGGTCCTGCTCGCGGGGCATGCCCTGGCCGCTGACGTAGACGTCCGGGTCGATGTACCCGTGCGCCAGCACCAGCGCCGGGAAGGGGCCCTCGCCCTCGGGGATGTTCATGATTCCCGAGATCGTCAGGCCGTTCGCCTCGTAGGTGACGGCGTAGCGGGTGTAGGCGGGGGTGCGGTCCAGCACGGCGCCGAGGCGCAGGCCGGAGCCGGTGTGCTCGCGGTGCATCAGGGCCGGGAGGGAGACGGGATCGGCCGCGGAGGGAGTGGGGGAGGGCGTGCTGCGGGGGCTCTCGCTCGTGGTCCGGGCCGATGCCGGGGACGGCTCGGGCGCGTCGTCCTCCGCGCCGCCGGCGCAGCCGAGCGTGACGGCCAGCAGCAGTCCGGCGGCGGCACGGGCGGTACCCCGGAGCCGCATACGGTCCATTGTGACCCGGCCGGCCCCCGCAGGGGCAGCTCCCCCTCCGGCGGCAGCGCGGACAGCGGGGAGACGCAGATCACATCCGTCCATGTCACATCGGCGAGGGGCCGACGGCTCATAGAGGCGTAAGCACCGACAACGTAGAAGGAGCTCACCATGAGCGCGCGTCTGGACGTCTTCGCCACCGAGAGCGGAAGCAAGCTCGCCAAGCAGTTCGCCTCCCTGGGACGGCTGGTCGTGGATTCGGAGCTGCCGGCCGCCACCCGGGAGCTGGTCTCGCTGCGCGTGAGCCAGATCAACGGGTGCGCGGTCTGCATCGACATGCACACCAAGGACGCCGAGGCGGCGGGCGAGTCCTCCGTGCGTCTCCACCTGGTCGCGGGATGGCGTGAGGCCACGGTCTTCACCGAGGCCGAGCGCGCCGCCCTGGAGCTCGCCGAGCAGGGCACCCGGATCGCGGACGGCGCCGGCGGGGTCCCGGACGAGGTGTGGGAGCGGGCCGCCAAGCACTACGACGAGGAGCAGCTCGTCGCGCTGGTGACCCTGATCTCCTTCATGAACACCGCGAACCGGCTGAACGTCATCCTCCAGCGGCCGGCGGGCGACTACCGGCCCGGCCAGTTCAAGTAGCGGTGAAACACCTGGCCCTGGGGCTTTCCTAGGGCCCGAGCTGCGCCCGCAGCCACTCCTCCACCTCGCCCACGTGCGCGGCCGCCGCCGCGCGGGCCGCCTCCGGGTCGTGGGCGGCCAGGGCGCGGTGGATCGCCGCGTGTTCGCGGCGGGTGCGGGCGAAGGCGCCCTCCTCCTGGTAGCCGCGCCAGACCCGGGCGCGGAAGGTCCGCGACGACAGGCCCTCCAGGATCGCGGCCATCGTCTCGTTGCCCGCGGCCGCCGCGATCTCGCGGTGGAAGGCCAGGTCGTGGGCGAGGATCTCCTCCGGATCGTCCGTGGCGTTCATCGCCGCCAGGTGCTTCTCCACCTCGGCCAGCTGGTCCGGGGTGATCCGGGCGGCGGCCAGTGCCGTCGCCGTCGACTCCAGGATTCGGCGGATCTCCAGCAGCTCCACCAGGCGCGGGCCGCGCGACAGGTCCGCCACGACGCCGAAGGTCTCCAGCAGGTCGCCGGCCTCCAGTTGCGTGACGTAGATGCCCGAGCCGTGCCGGGCCTCCAGCACGCCCAGTACCGTCAGCGCGCGGATCGCCTCCCGCATCGAGCTGCGGGAGATGCCCAGCTGCGCGGCCAGGTCCCGTTCGGTCGGCAGCCGCTGGCCCGGCTCCAGCCGGCCTTCGCCGATCATCGCCTTGATCCGCTCGATGGCGCGCTGCGTCACGGTGCCCTTCTGCGGGGCTGTCTCGTCGTCCACGCCAGTCCTCCGATCACAGCGCTCCGGCGCAGTCTAACCACCAGGGTGGTCGGACCACTATGAGTTCCAGACGCGGAAATGTGGTGCCGCGGGGTGTTCTGGCGGGGGAGTGGTCTGATAAGTATGCGGGCATCTGCTGGAACACCGGTCGATGGGAGCACCCTGAGATGCCCGGAAGCACAGTGCGGAAGCGGAACACATCCCGGATCGTCGGCGCGGTGGCCCTGGCCGTCGGTGCCGGTCTCGTGCTCGCCGGGTGCGGCAGCACCGAGGACACCGGCGCCTCGGGTGCCGGCGGGGGCGACGGCACGGGCAAGGTGGGGGTCGTCCTGCCCCTGCTGACCTCGCCGTTCTGGCAGTCGTACAACGACTACGTGCCGAAGATGGCGAAGTCCGAGGGGGTGGACGCGATGAAGACCGTCAACTCCAACAGCGACCCCTCGCAGCAGATCACCGACATCAACAACCAGCTCAACCAGGGCGTCAAGGGCCTGGTCGTCGCCCCGCTGGACAGCGCCGCCATCGAGGCGGGCCTCGACCAGGCCGAACGCAAGGGCGTGCCGGTGGTCGCCGTGGACGTGGCGCCCGACAAGGGCAAGGTCGCGATGGTGGTCCGGGCGAACAACGTGGCCTACGGCGAGAAGGCCTGCCAGTACCTCGGCGAGCACATCACCTCGGGCAAGGTCGTGCAGATCATGGGCGACCTCGCCTCGGTCAACGGCCGTGACCGCTCCGAGGCGTTCCGCGCCTGCGTGAAGAAGAACTTCCCGAAGCTGAAGGTCCTGGAGATCCCCGCCAAGTGGGAGTCCGACACCGCGGCCTCGAAACTCGACACCCTCCTCAACGCCAACCCCGACATCAAGGGCATCTACATGCAGGCGGGCGGCGTCTACCTGGCGCCCACCCTGCAGACCCTCAAGTCCAAGGGCATGCTGAAGAAGGCCGGGCAGCCGGGCCACATCACGATCGTCTCCAACGACGGCATCCCGCAGGAGTTCGACGCCATCCGCAAGGGCGAGATCGACGCGACCGTCTCCCAGCCCGCCGACGCCTACGCCAAGTACGGCATGTACTACATCAAGGCGGCGATGCAGGGGAAGACGTTCAAGCCCGGCCCGACCGACCACGACTCGACCATCGTCAAGCTGCCCAGCGGCATCCTGGAGGACCAGCTGCCCGCGCCGCTGGTGACCAAGGACAACGTCGACGACCCCAAGCTCTGGGGCAACACGGTCGAATGAGTACCGCACTGGTCGAAGCCCGGGGCATCGTCAAGCGCTACGGCCCCACCACCGCCCTCGCCGACGGCAGGCTCACCGTCCTGCCGGGCGAGTCCCACGCCCTCGTCGGCCGCAACGGCGCGGGCAAGTCGACCCTGGTCAGGATCCTCACCGGGCTCCAGGCGCCCGACGAGGGCACCGTCCGCTTCGACGGCGAGCCCGCACCGCCGCTCGCCGACCGGGACGCCTGGCGCCGCAAGGTCGCCTGCGTCTACCAGCACCCGACGGTCGTGCCCGAACTGACCGTCGCCGAGAACCTGTTCATCAACCGGCAGCCGCTCCGCCGCGGCTTCATCAGCTGGCGCCGGCTGAAGGCGGAAGCCGCCGCGCTCCTCGACACCTGGGACGTGCGCGTCGACCCCGACGCCCGCACCGCCGACCTCAAGGTCGAGGACCGGCAGATGGTGGAGATCGCCCGGGCCCTCAGCTTCGGCGCCCGCTTCATCGTTCTCGACGAACCCACCGCCCAGCTCGACAACCGGGAGATCGAGCGCCTGTTCACGCGCATGCGGGCGCTGCAGGACTCGGGCGTCACCTTCCTGTTCATCTCCCACCACCTCCAAGAGGTGTACGAGGTCTGCCAGACCGTCACGGTCCTGCGCGACGCCCGCTGGATCACCACCGCCCCGGTCGCCGACCTCCCGCGCAGGGCCCTGGTGGAGGCCATGGCGGGGGAGACCGTCGCCGAACAGGCCGAGCGGCAGCGGACCGCCGAGGCGACGGGCCCCGTCCTCCTCGACGTCCACGGGCTCGGCTCGACGGCGTACGAGAACGTCGACCTCACCGTCCGCAGGGGCGAGGTCGTCGGACTCGCCGGGTCCAGCGCCAGCGGCAAGATCGAGCTGGCCGAGACGTTCACCGGACTGCACACCCCGACGAGCGGGACGGTCCTCCTCGACGGCGCGCCCCTGCCGTTCGGCGACGTCCGCGAGGCCCTGGAGGCCGGGGTCGGCTTCGTGCCCCGCGACCGGCACGACCAGGGCCTGGTCTTCGGCATGTCCATCGGCGACAACGCCACCCTGAGCGTCCTGGGACGGCTGGGCCGCTTCGGTTTCGTCGGCGCCGACCGCAAGCGCGCGACAGCCACCGCCCTGATCGAACGGCTCGACATCCACGCCGAGGGCCCCGAGCAGCCCGTCTCCGACCTGTCCGGCGGCAACGCGCAGAAGGTCGTCATGGCCCGCGCCCTCGCCTCCGACCCCCGGCTCCTGGTCCTCGTCAACCCGACCGCCGGCGTCGACGTGAAGTCCAAGGAGTCCCTGCTCGCCCGCGTCGACAGCGCCCGCGAGGACGGCACCGCCGTGCTCGTCGTCTCCGACGAACTCGACGACCTCAGGCGCTGCGACCGGGTCCTCGTCCTCTTCCACGGCCGGGTCGTCGCCGAGCACCGGGCGGGCTGGCGCGACCACGAGCTCATCGCCTCCATCGAAGGAGTGGACCATGGCTGACACCAAGGCCCCGCCGGTGAAGCAGGTGCGCGCGTCCGACACCGGGTCGGCGAGGACCGTACTGGTGCGCCGGGCCCGCGAACTCGCCCTCGTACCGGCCCTGTTGCTGCTCATGGTGCTCGGCGCGATCGTCAACGACTCGTTCCTCACCGAGCGCAACCTGATCTCGATCCTCGGCGCCTCCGCCGCCCTCGCGATGGTGGTGCTCGCCGAGTCGCTCGTGCTGATCACCGGCAAGTTCGACCTGTCCCTCGAATCGGTCGTCGGCATCGCGCCCGCCGTCGGCGCGCTGCTCGTGCTGCCCGCCGCCCAGTCCGGCTGGGGCACCGAACTCCCCGCCGCCCTCGCTCTCCTGGCCGTCCTGGTCGCGGGCGCGGCCGTCGGCGCCTTCAACGGCGTCCTCGTCGTGAAGTTCAAGCTCAACGCGTTCATCGTCACGCTCGCGATGCTGATCGTGCTGCGCGGCCTGCTGGTCGGCGCGACCAAGGGCAAGACGCTGTTCGGCATGCCCGACAGCTTCTACTCCCTGGCGACCACCACCTTCCTCACCGTGCCGCTGTCGGTGTGGCTGGCCGCGCTCGCCTTCGCCGTCGCCGGGCTGGTCCTGAAGTACCACCGGGTGGGGCGCGCCCTGTACGCCATCGGCGGCAACGCCGACGCGGCCCGGGCCGCGGGCATCCGCGTGGAGCGCGTCATGCTCGGCGTGTTCGTCGTCGCGGGCGTCCTCGCCGCGGTCGGCGGCATCATGCAGACCGGCTACGTCGGCGCGATCAGCGCCAACCAGGGCCAGAACATGATCTTCACGGTGTTCGCGGCCGCGGTGATCGGCGGCATCGCCCTCGACGGCGGCAAGGGCACCATGTTCGGCGCTCTGACCGGCGTACTCCTTCTGGGCGTCGTACAGAACCTCCTCACCCTCGCGCAGGTGCCGTCGTTCTGGATCCAGGCCATCTACGGAGGGATCATCCTGGTCGCCCTCATGATCGCCCGGGTGACGACCGGCCGCGCCCAGGACTGACCCCGCCCCTCGCCCCGACCGACGAAAGGCCCCCCGTGTCCCCGACGCCCGCCCGCATCACCGCGGTCGACACCCACGACATCCGCTTCCCCACCTCGCGCGAGCTCGACGGCTCCGACGCGATGAACCCGGACCCCGACTACTCGGCGGCCTACGTCGTCCTGCGTACCGACGCGGCCGACGGGCACGAGGGGCACGGGTTCGCCTTCACCATCGGGCGGGGCAACGAGGTCCAGGTCGCCGCGATCGACGCGCTGCGCGGACACCTCCTCGGCCGCGACCTGGCCGAGCTGTGCGCCGACCCGTCCGGCCTGAACCGTGACCTGATCGGCGACAGCCAGCTGCGCTGGCTCGGGCCCGAGAAGGGCGTGATGCACATGGCGATCGGCGCCGTCGTCAACGCCGTGTGGGACCTCGCCGCCAAGCGCGCCGGCCTGCCGCTGTGGCGGCTGCTCGCCGAGGCCGAGCCCGAATGGCTCGTCCGCCAGATCGACTTCCGCTACCTCACCGACGCCCTCACCCCCGAGGAGGCCCTGACCCTCCTGCGCCGGGGCCGGCAGGGCGCGAAGGAGCGCACGGCCCGGCTCCTGGAGCGCGGCTACCCCGCCTACACCACCTCGCCCGGCTGGCTCGGCTACGACGACGAGAAACTCACCCGGCTCGCCGCCGAGGCCGTCGCCGACGGCTTCACCCAGATCAAGCTCAAGGTGGGCGCCGACCTCGACGACGACATCCGCCGCTGCCGCGTGGCCCGTTCGGTCATCGGCCCGGACATCCGCATGGCCGTCGACGCCAACCAGCGCTGGGACGTGGCCGAGGCGGTCCGCTGGACCAAGGCCCTCGCCGAGTTCGACCCGTACTGGATCGAGGAACCCACCAGCCCCGACGACATCCTCGGCCACGCGGCGATCCGCCGGGCCGTCGCCCCCGTGAAGGTCGCCACCGGCGAGCACGTCCACAACCGGATCGTCTTCAAGCAGCTCCTCCAGGCCGGCGCGCTCGACGTCGTGCAGATCGACGCGGCCCGCGTCGGCGGCGTCCCCGAGAACCTCGCGATCCTGCTGCTCGCGGCCAAGTTCGGCGTGCCCGTGTGCCCGCACGCGGGCGGCGTCGGCCTGTGCGAACTCGTCCAGCACCTGTCGATGTTCGACTACGTGGCCCTGACCGGAACCACCGAGGACCGCGTCATCGAATACGTCGACCATCTGCACGACCACTTCCTCGACCCGGTGGTGATCCGGCAGGGTCACTACACGGCACCCACCGCGCCGGGCTTCTCGGCCGCCATGCGGCCCGAGTCGCTGGCGCGCTACACGTACCCGGGCGGCGAGTTCTGGGCCGCCGACCTCGACGCGACGAAGAAGGGGCACGCTGCATGAGCGACTTCGAGGGGCTCAGGGCCCTGGTGACGGGCGGTGCCTCCGGCATCGGCCGGGCCACCGCGGACCTCCTGGCCGAGCGCGGCGCCCAGGTCGCCGTCCTCGACCTGGACCCGTCCCCGGTCGACAAGCCACTCCTCGGCCACCGCGCGGACGTCACCGACGACGCGTCCGTCCGCGCGGCCGTGGCGGCCGCGGTCGCGGACCTCGGCGGTCTCGACATCCTGGTCAACAACGCGGGCATCGGCGCCCAGGGCACCGTCGAGGACAACCCCGACGACGAGTGGCACCGCGTCTACGACGTCAACGTCGTCGGCATGGTCCGCACCACCCGCGCCTGCCTGCCCCACCTGCGCGCCTCCGCGCACGCCGCGATCGTCAACACCTGCTCCATCGCCGCCACCGCGGGCCTGCCGCAGCGCGCCCTGTACAGCGCCACCAAGGGCGCCGTGTACTCCCTGACCCTCGCCATGGCCGCCGACCACGTCCGCGAGGGCATCCGCGTCAACTGCGTCAACCCCGGCACGGTCGACACCCCGTGGGTCGGCCGCCTCCTCGACGCCGCCCCCGACCCGGCCGCCGAACGCGCCGCCCTGGAGGCCCGCCAGCCCACCGGCCGGCTGGTCTCGGCGGCCGAGGTCGCGGGCGCCGTCGCCTACCTGGCGAGCCCCCTGTCCGGTGCCACCACGGGCACCGCGCTCTCCGTCGACGGCGGCATGCAGGGCCTGCGGCTGCGCCCGGTGGCCCGGTGAACCGGCTCGGCGGCAGCGGCGTCGAGGTCAGCGCCCTGTCCTTCGGAGCGGCCGCGATCGGCAACCTGTACACCGAGGTCGGCGAGGATCAGGCCCGCGACGCCGTCGAGGCCGCCTGGCAGCGGGGCGTCCGCTACTTCGACACCGCCCCGCACTACGGCCTCGGCCTGTCCGAACGCCGCCTCGGCGCCGCCCTGCGCGACCACCCCCGCGACCGGTACACGATCTCCACCAAGGTGGGCCGCCGCCTCGAACCCGCCGACGGCACCGGCGACGACCTGGCCCACGGCTTCGCCGTACCGGCCACCCACCGGCGCGTGTGGGACTTCAGCGCCGACGGCATCCGCCGCACCCTGGAGTCCAGCCTGGAACGCCTCGGCCTCGACCGGGTGGACGTCGTCTACCTCCACGACCCCGACGAGCATGCCGAAGCGGCCTTCCGGGAGGGCTACCCGGCCCTGGAGAAGCTCCGCTCGGAGGGCGTGGTCGGCGCGATCGGCGCCGGCATGAACCAGTCGGAGATGCTCACCCGCTTCGTCCGCGACACCGACGTCGACGTGGTGCTGTGCGCCGGCCGCTACACCCTGCTCGACCAGAGCGCCCTCACCGACCTGCTGCCCGCGGCCCACGAACGCGGCACGTCCGTCGTCATCGGCGGCGCCTTCAACTCCGGCCTGCTGGCCAACCCCGAGCCGGGCGCCCGCTACAACTACAGCATCGCCCCCTCCGAGCTGGTCCAGCGGGCCCTGCGGCTGAAGTCCGTCGCCGACCGCCACGGCACCACGCTGCGCGCCGCCGCCCTGGCCTTCTGCGCCGCCCACCCGGCCGTCGCCAGCGTCCTCGTCGGAGCGCGCTCCGCGCACGAGGTCCGCGACTGCGCCCACCAGTTCGCCGCCCGGGTGCCGGACGCCTTCTGGCAGGACCTGCGCGCCAGGGGCCTGCTGCCCGCCGACGCCCCCGTCCCCGCCGAGGCCTCCTCGAAGGAGCTCTCATGAGAGTCGCCCTGCACACCAAGGTCCGCGCCGACCGCGTCGCCGCGTACGAGGCCGCCCACCGCGAGGTCCCCGAGGAGCTCACCGACGCCATCCGCGCCGCCGGCGCCACCGCCTGGACGATCTGGCGCAGCGGAACCGACCTGTTCCACGTCCTGGAGTGCGAGGACTACGCCCGCCTCCTCGCCGAACTGGAGAAACTGCCGGTCAACGTCGCCTGGCAGGCCCGCATGGCCGAACTGCTCGACGTCGTGCACGACTACTCCGACGAGGGCGCGGACGCCGGCCTGCCCGTCGTCTGGGAGATGCCGGCATGACCGTGATCGACGCCCACCACCACGTGTGGGACCTGTCCGTCCGGGACCAGGACTGGATCACCGGACCCGAACTCGCCCCGCTCCGGCGCGACTTCACCCTGACGGACCTCGAACCCGAGGCGAGGGCCGCCGGAGTGGGCCGCACGGTCCTCGTCCAGACGATCACCGTGCCCGAGGAGACCCCCGAGTTCCTGGCCCTGGCCGACGAGCACGACCTCGTCGCGGGCGTCGTCGGCTGGACCGACCTCACCCGCCCCGACGTCGCCGACGAACTCGCCCGGCTGCGGGAACTCCCCGGCGGCCGCCACCTCAAGGGCATCCGCCACCAGGTCCAGGGCGAGCCCGACCCCGAGTGGCTGCTGCGCCCGGACGTACGCCGGGGACTGGCCGCGGTCGCGGACGCCGGGCTCGTCTACGACTTCGTGGTCCTGCCCCGCCACCTGCCCGCCTGCGTCAGGGTGGCCCAGGAACTGCCCGGCCTCACCTTCGTCCTCGACCACCTCGGCAAACCGCCCATCGCCTCCGGCGCCCTCGAACCCTGGGCGTCCGGCCTGCGCGCCCTGGCCGCCCTGCCCAACACGGTCGGCAAGCTCTCCGGCCTGGCCACCGAGGCCGACCACGCCTCCTGGACCGTCGAGGACCTGCGCCCGTACGCCGACGTGGCGCTGGAGGCGTTCGGGCCGGACCGGCTGATGTACGGCTCGGACTGGCCGGTGTGCACCCTGGCGGGTACCTACGGCGGCATCCTCGACGCCGCGCGCCGGCTGACCGCCCCGCCCGACCACGCGCAGATCTTCGAGACCACCGCCGCCCGCGTCTACGGCCTGTGAACCGGCTCCGCCAGCCTGGTCGGCGGCAGGTACTCCCGCACGTACGTCCGCTCCCAGCACGCGCCCGTCTCCCGCAGCTCGCGCCACGTCGTGTAGCGGTAGCGGAACAGGCGGGCGCGCACGTACCGCGGCGGCTCGTCCGGCGGGAACGGTGAGCGCCGCAGCAGCTTCAGCGTGTCCCGGTCGTTCTCCAGCAACCGCTCCACCAGCGCGCCGAACCAGGACCCGGCGTAGGCGGGGGAGAGGGCCGCGAACCACATCATCCAGTCGAGCCGCAGGTGGTAGGGCGCGAACTGGCGCGGCCAGCGCCGGGGATCGCCCGGCTTGCCCTTGAACTCGTACTCCCGCCAGTCCGAGTCCTCCCGCGGCGCGTCGTCCGACGTGCCCTCGACCACCACCTCGTACCGCACCCGGCTCACGCTGCCGAACGCCCCGTACGTGTTGACCAGGTGCAGCGGGTCGAACGAGCGGTTCATCACCTGGCGGCGGGAGAGCATGTTGCGCACCGGCCGGTAGCTGAGGCCCGCCAGCAGTGCCGACACGGCGAGCACGAGCACGACGTACCACAGCGGCGCGTCCGGCACGTCCGGCGGATCGGCCGGGAACCGCACCGCCGACAGCGCCAGCACGATCGTGATCCAGTTCAGCCAGGAGAAGTTGCCCGACAGCACCAGCCACAGCTGGGTGACGATCATCAGCGACGCGGCGGCCGTCGCCACCGGCTGCGGGGCGAACAGCGCGAACGGCACCACGAGCTGGGTGAAGTGGTTCGCGGCCACCTCGACGCGGTGCAGCGGCCCGGGCAGACGGTGGAAGAACCAGCTCAGCGGACCCGGCATCGGCTGGGTCTCGTGATGGTGGTCCAGGCACGTCAGCTTCCGCCAGCACTCGTCGCCGCGCATCTTGATCAGCCCCGCGCCGAACTCCACCCGGAACAGGATCCAGCGCAGCAGGAACAGCACCACGAGCGGCGGCGCCACCTCGTCGTTGCCGAGGAACACGGCGAGGAAGCCGACCTCCAGCAGCAACGACTCCCAGCCGAACGAGTACCAGGTCTGCCCGACGTTCACGATCGACAGGTACAGCACCCACGGCACCAGCCACAGCAGCATGCCGCCCCACAGCGGCAGCAGCGAGTCCAGCCCGGCCAGCAGCGCCGCCGACACCGCGCAGCCCGCCCAGGCGCAGAGCGCGAAGAAGCGGTCCGAGTAGTGCAGTTGGAACAGGCTCGGCGCCCGTTTGAACGGCACCCGCTCGACGAACCGGGGCACCGGCAGCATGCCGCGCCGCCCGATCAGCGCACGGAACTGGAGCGCCGCCGTCAGGAACGCCACCAGGTACACGGCGGCCAGCGCCCGCTGGAAGACCAGCCGGGTCAGCCAGTAGTCGGACGCGGTGAACCAGTCCACGGCCGTGCGCTCCTTCCCGTGCGACGCCGGACCCCGGGGTCACGCTCCGTGTGCCACCGCTCCGGTTGCGTGACCCGAGTGAGCGAAGCAAACAATAGTGACGGATTGCCTGGATTGCCTGAGTGGTGACGAGGTGGGCGGGAGGACGAGGTGCGGACACCGACGGGGGCTGTCGTCACATCCTGCGCGCTCACGGCGGCGCTCCTCCTCGCGGGCTGCGGCGACGGCGACCGCGACGACGACGCGCGCACCGGCGGAGCGCTCGTCCTCCTGCCGGCCGCCGCCCGGGGGCCGGACCCCTTCACCGACTCCACGGCCACCACGACGGCTACCCCGCCTCCCGCCCCGCGAACGCCGCGGGCGGCGGACGGAGCCGTCCGGGTCCTCGCCGCCCTGAGCGGACTGCGCACCCTCTCCGGCGCGACACCCGGCCTGTACGCCGGCACCGAGCGGACGGGCAGCTGCGACATCGGCCGGCAGATCGGCCACCTCACCCGCGACCGGGCCAGGGCCCGCGCCTTCGCCCGGGTCGCGGGCGTCCCCCCGGCGGGCCTCGGCGACTACGTGCGCGCCCTGACGCCGGTCGTCCTGCGCGCCGACACCCGCGTCACCGGCCACGGCTACCGCGCCGGACGGGCCGGCGGCTACCAGTCCGTCCTCCAGGCGGGCACCGCGGTCCTGGTCGACGACCGGGGCGTCCCGCGCGTCCGCTGCGCCTGCGGCAACCCGCTGCTCCCGCCGGCGGCGATGCGCGGCACGCCGGTCACCCAGGGCACCCCCTGGCCCGGCTACCGCCCCGGCGCGGTGGTCGTCGTGACGCCCGCGCCGCAGGCGGTCACGGGCTTCACGATCGTCGATGTCATCGCCCGCGCCTGGATCGAACGGCGCACCGGGCACGACGTGCGGCACGACCGGGTCCTGCCCCCGCCGGTGTGGGCGACGGGAACCCCCGAGGCGTCCGCGCCCGCGTCCGTCGTCCCGGGCGGGCGGCCGGACACCCTGCCGCGTGCGCCGGACGCGTCCCCGGGCACGGGCCTGATCGGCGACTCGGCCCCGCTCCCGGCGGACCCGGCCGACCCGGCCCGGGACGACCCGCCCCCGGACGAACCGGCTCCGGAAGACCCCGGCGACCCGGCACCCGAGGACCCCGGCGACCCCGCGCCCGAGGACCCCGGCGACCCCGGCGAGGTCGGCCCGGACGCCGTGCCGGACAGCCCCGATCTGCCCGACGGTGCCGGACTGATTCCCGATGAACCGGCCTCCGACAGCATCTTCGGCAGCCCCACGGACGTCTTCAGTAACTGAGGGCCGCCCCGGACGGGTGGCTCGTACACTCGGCACATCCGGTCGAAGAATCGGACGAATCCTGGCAAGGTGGGCCCATGGCTGATCGGGGAGCGAGCGCCCTGTCCCTCCCGGACGACTGGCCCGCCCACCCGGACCCGATCCTCGCGCTCAACCGGATGGGCAGCTTCGACTGGGATCTGGACACCGGCCTGATGCAGATGGACGCGCAGGCCCACGAGGTCTTCGACGTGCGCCCCGACGAGTACGACGACCGCCCCGAGACCCTCTCCCGGCGCGTCCCGCCCGGCGAGGCCCGGCGCCTGGACACCGCCGTCTCCCAGGCCCTGAAGGACGGCAGCGAGAACTACGGCGCCTACTTCCGCATCCGCCGCCGCGACGGCACCCTGCGCTGGACCCACACCCAGGGCTACATCCGGCGCGACGAGACCGGCCGGCCCCGCCGCATCATCGGCATCGTCCGGGACGCCACCCAGGAACTCGTGGAGAGCGACGCCCGCCGCGACCAGGCCGACCGGGACGAGGCCCGCCGCGAGCAGACCAACGTCGTCGAACTCACCACGGCCGCCCTCGCCCACGCGCGCACCGTCCAGGACGTCATCGACGTCCTCAAGGACACCCACGGCCTCACCCACCTGGGCGCCACCAGCCTCGTCATGGGCCTGGTCGAGGCCGGCCGCATCCGCCTGGTCGCCGAGGGACCCGCGGGCAGCTTCGTCCCCGGCACGGACGTCACCCGGATCGACGACCCCTACCCGATGAGCGAGGCCGTACGGACCCTCGGCCCGTGCTTCATCGAGTCGCCCGAGGAGTTCGCCGAGCGCTACCCGATCCTGTGGCCGCACATCACCGACCTGAACATCACCTCGGCCGCCTACCTGCCGCTCATCGTCCAGGCCCGGCCGATCGGCGCGATGGGCCTGCTCTACAGCGACCGGCGCGGCTTCACCTCCGAGGAGCGCAACATCCTCGTCGCCCTCGGCAGCAGCATCGCGCAGAGCCTGCAGCGGGCCATGTTCTACGAGCAGGAGATGGACCTCGCGCAGGGCCTCCAGCAGGCCATGCTGCCCCGGACCATCCCGAGCGTGCCCGGCGCCGACGTCGCCGTCCGCTACCGTGCCGCCACCATCGGCGGCTCCGTCGGCCGGGACATCGGCGGCGACTGGTACGACCTGATCCCGCTGCCCGGCGGCCGGGTCGGCGCCGTCATCGGCGACGTCCAGGGCCACGACACCCACGCGGCCGCCGTCATGGGCCAGTTGCGCATCGTGCTGCGCGCCTACGCCGCCGAGGGACACACCCCGGCCACCGTCATGGCCCGCGCCTCCGTCTTCCTGCACGAACTCGACACCGACCGCTCCGCCACCTGCCTCTACGCCGAGGCCGACCTGTCCACGGGCGTGCTCCAGATGGTCCGGGCCGGCCACATCGATCCGCTCGTGCGGCGCCCCGACGGCTCCTGCCGCCGCGTCACCGTCCCGGGCGGCCTGCCGCTCGGCCTGTCCGCCGAGTTCGGCCGCCTCGACTACCCGGTGGGCACCATGGAGCTCGACCCCGGCGACACCCTGCTGCTGTGCACCGACGGCCTCGTCGAGCAGCCAGGCGCCGACCTCGACGACGGCATGCGCACCCTCACCGCGCTCGTCGACACCGGCCCCGACGACGTACGGGACCTCGCCGACCGGCTCATCGACGTGGCCGCCGAGCGCGGCGGCGACGACGACGTGGCGCTGCTCCTGCTGCGCCGGCGCGGCCCGGACGGCCCGCAGTCCGGCCGCCGGCTCCAGCGGCACGTGGCCCCCGGCGACCCGGCGGCCCTCGCCGAGGCCCGGCACATGATCCGCACCGCGGTCGCCGCCTGGGGCGCCCGCGACCGCGCCGACGAGATCGAACTGGTCGCCGACGAACTGATCACCAACGCCCTGATGCACACCGAGGGCTCCGCGATCGTCACCCTGCGGGCGCTCACCGGCTCCGAGGTCCGGCTGCGCGTCGAGGTCGAGGACTCCTCCAGCGCCCTGCCGCGCCGCCGCGAGGCGGGCGACTCGGGCGTCTCCGGGCGGGGCCTGCTGTTGGTCGACCTGCTCACCGACGTGTGGGGCGTGGAGGCCCGGGGCGGCGGCAAGGCGGTGTGGTGCGAGTTCGTCGTACCGGACCCCGGCTGACCCCACGTGGCACTCTGGACGTATGCCGGAACTCCCCGAGGTCGAGGCGCTCAAGGACTTCCTCACCGAGCACCTCGTCGGCCACGAGATCGTACGGGTCCTGCCCGTGGCGATCAGCGTCCTGAAGACGTACGACCCGCCCCTGTCCGCGCTGGAGGGCCGCGAGGTCACCGCCGTACGCCGGTACGGCAAGTTCCTGGACCTCGCGACCGGCGGCGGCCCGCACTTCGTGACGCATCTGGCCCGCGCGGGCTGGCTGCACTGGAAGGACCGCCTCCCCGACGGCCCGCCCCGCCCCGGCAAGGGCCCCCTCGCGCTGCGCGTGGCCCTGGAGACCGGCGCGGGCTTCGACCTGACGGAGGCCGGCACGCAGAAGCGGCTCGCCGTGTACGTCGTCGGGGATCCGCAGGAGGTGCCGGGCGTCTCCCGGCTCGGCCCGGACCCGCTCGCCGACGACTTCGACGCAGCCCGCCTCGCGGAGCTGCTGGCCGGTGAACGGCGGCAGCTCAAGGGCGCGTTGCGCGACCAGAGCCTGATCGCGGGCGTGGGCAACGCCTACAGCGACGAGATCCTGCACGCGGCGAGGATGTCGCCCTTCAAGCTGGCCGCGTCGCTGAGCGAGGAGGAGACCGGGCGGCTGTACACGGCCCTGCGCGACACGCTCACCGAGGCGGTCGAGCGCTCCCGGGGCGTGGCGGCCGGGCGGCTGAAGGCCGAGAAGAAGAGCGGCCTGCGCGTCCACGGCCGCACCGGCGAGCCCTGCCCGGTGTGCGGCGACACCATCCGCGAGGTGTCCTTCAGCGACTCCTCGCTCCAGTACTGCCCGACCTGCCAGACGGGCGGCAAGCCGCTGGCGGACCGCAGGATGTCCCGCCTGCTGAAGTGACCCGGGCCCGCGTCACCGGGTCGGCGGCGTCCACTCGAACATCAGGATGGTCGCGTCGTCCCGCAGCCGGCTGGTGGGCGAGTCCAGGATGGAGTGGATGAGCCGCCGCAGCGTCTCGGGCGCCAGCTCGCCCGCCGCCGTCGCCCGGATGATGTAGTCGGCGAACTGTTCGAGGCCGAACTCACCGCCGTCGCTGCCCCGGGCCTCGGTCACCCCGTCGGTGTACATCAGCACCCGGTCGCCGGGCTTCAGCGCGATCTCGTGCGTCTGCCGCTGCCGCCCGGCGAGCAGGGACGGCAGCCCCATCGGCGGATCCGGCTCGCGCCGCATGGCGTCCACGTGGAGCCGCTGGTCGCGGATGAGCAGCGGCGGGGGATGCCCGCAGTTGCACCACCGCAGCATCCCGGAGGCCAGGTCCAGCTGGGCCAGGACGCCCGTGCAGAACTGGTCGGGGAGCCAGTGCGCCAGCGCGTCGTCGACGCACTCCACCAGCTCGGGCAGGTCCGCCCCGGTCCGCCGGGCGTTGCGGCAGGCGGCCAGTGACACGGCCGTGGTGAGCCCGGAGGCCAGGTCGTGCCCCATGGCGTCGAGGACCGCGGCGTGCAGGGTCGTCTCCGTCAGGGAGTGGTCGAAGGCGTCGCCGCCGATCTCGTAGGCCGGCTCCAGCACGGCCGTGGACACCACGTGCGCGGTGCCGATCGTGCGGGGCGGCAGGAAGGCCCGCAGCATCTCGGCGGGCAGCCGCATCGGTTCGGTGCGCGTGCGCCGGACGAAGGAGTCCTTGTACGCCCGCTTCGACGTGATCATCATGGCGAGCAGGGTGGCGAGGGCCCTGCCGCGGCGCAGCACGGCCGGGGTCAGCGCCGGGGAGTGCACGGAGAGCACGCCGAGCCGTTCAGCGCCGTCCAGGAGCGGGAACCAGGCCGTCATGCCGCCCGACTCCGACTCCTCCACGCGCAGCGACTGGGTGCGGTAGGTCCAGCCGGCGAGCGAGTCGTCGACGGGCAGGGGCGAGGCCACGTCGGTGAGCGGCACGAGCCGGCGCTGCTGGATGTCGGCCAGGTACACCACGGAGTGCTGGATCCCCACGGCCTTGGTGCAGCGGGCCACCGCCGTGGCCAGGTCCAGCGCCGAGCTCTCCGGATCGGCGAGGAACTCCTCCAGGCGACCGTCACCGGTCTCCGCCGTCGTCACCTCGTCTCCCCTCGCCGCGCAGCCCGGGTGTGTCGTCCAGCAGTCTCACACCGGGGCGCACGGGCCGCCCGGCGACAGGGGCGGACGGACGACACACACCCCTCAGGGCGACGGGAGCTTCACCAGGACCTCGCCGGCCGACGAGCGGATCTCGTAGCGGGCGATCTGGTCCGGGTGCAGGGAGGAGCTGGCCATCATCGTGTTCGGATGGGCGTCGTGACCGGGCCCGTGCCAGCTGGTGGCGGTCTCCTCGGTGCCGTCGCGGCCGATGATCACGAGGTGGCAGGCGCGGGGTCCGGCCGCGTCCTTCACCTGGAGTTCGAGCTGGCTGCCCGAGGCCTCGTCCTCCGTCGTGACCTGCGCCCACACGCCCGTGCGCGCGTCGGTCGCCGCGACCGTCAGGGCCTGCTCGCCGCTGCCCTGGGCCATCATCGCGACCCCGGGCGCCGACACCGCGAACGCCACCGAGGCCGCCAGGGCGAACAGCACGCGTCTGCGCCCGGCCCGGCGCCGGGTGGCCACTTCGGCCAGCAGCCGGTCCAGCATGCGCGGCCCGGGCTGCGCCATCGGGTGCACGAACCGCGGCGTCGCCCGCCGGTACAGCATCAACTGCCGTGTCGTCGGGCCGAATTCCGTCACCTCTGCAGCGCACCGAGGGCACTCCATGAGGTGGTCCTCGAAGCGGAAGGCCTCCGCCTCGTCCAGCACGCCGAGCGCGTAGGCGCCGACGTCGCGATGCCTTTCCAGGGACCTCATGCCGAATCCTCGTGCCGTTGGGTGCGGGTGGGGTTACTCCTTGCTCCCACCGGTACGGACCAGGCAGCGGAATCACTCAAGCCGGTGACACAATCGCAACCAAAGGATTCGGAGCCCTCCGGCCCGCGGATTGGTCCGGGGCCGCGGAAATCTAAAAAAGGTGGATCGCGAGGTGCCCCAGCGGCAGTCCGAGCTGCCAGGCGGGCGTCCAGACCTTCGGTCCCTCGTCCTCCCCGGCCACCGGAGCGCCGCCCGGCACCGCGTTCAGATCGGGTGCGAGCAGCTCCGTCTCCTGCAGCCAGCGCCAGGCCTCCTCCGCCAGCTCCAGGTCGGGTGCCGGCCCGCCCGACTCCGCGGCCGTCGCGGCGACCTCGGCGAGCCGCTCGCGCACCCACTCCTGCCACGGCTGGTCGTACGCGGTCAGCGACAGCCACGTCTCCAGCTGCGTGACGACCCGGATGCCCGACAGTTCCCCCTCGGTGTCGGAGAGGAAGATCGTCAGCGCCAGGGCGTCGCGCCCGGCGCGGAACTCGAAGGACGTCGGCGGCATCAGATCGCCGGTCCGCAGCAGCTCGTCGGCGATGTACTCGGCGTACAACCACGCCATGGGCACGGTCAGTTCTCCGCCGGAGCCGTCCGTGCTCTCCTGCCCTCTGTGCAGCATCCCTTCCTGCCTTCCTCCGGTACGTGCGCGTTGGCCGACACCGGGCTCCGGGGCGTTGTCGGCCCCATCCGGAACACGGATGAGAACAGCCGATTACTCAACCGGGGTCCTCAGCAAGGCGCTTTACGGAGGCTTGACTCACCCATTGGTTTCACCGCAGGTCGGCGGCGTATCCCGGAAGCACCCGGCGCAGGGCGCGCAGCGCGTAGTACGCGCGGGACTTCACGGTACCGGGCGGGATCCCGAGGGTCGCCGCGGCTTCCGCCACACTCGCCCCCTGGAAGTACACGAGCACCAGGACTTCACGGTGCTCCGGAGTGAGTGTCTTCACAGCCCGGCGGACGTCGAGCATCGCCGCGGCCCGCTCGGCGTGGTCGGAGCTGACCCGCGCGTTCTCCAGCACCGCGTCGCCGACCTCGGGCGGACGGGCCTGCCGGGCCCGCCGGGCGTCGATCGCGAGCCGCCGCCCGACGGTCATCAGCCAGGGGCGTACGGAGTCGAAGTCGTCGGCGCGCAGGGCCTCGGGGTGCTGCCAGGCGCGCACCAGCGTTTCCTGGACCAGGTCCTCCGCGCGCTGCCGGTCGCCGTCGCAGAGCCGGAGCAGCAGCGCGAAGAGGGGCCGGCCGTGCTCCCGCTGCAGTGCGGCGAGCTCGTGCTCGGCGGTCGTCCCGTTCGTGAGTGTGGATCCGGCCGTCATGGCCGTATGCCACCGCAGGGCGTGGCTGTGGCACAGGCCACGTACCCGGCTGTGCGGCGGACGGTCGATCGCGTCGACGAACGGTTCGACGAACGGTCGGGGCGCTCCACCGGGCGGGTGCCGGTCGGGCTGATGAGCGTGTCGGAGCCGCGTGGGGCGGCGTGGGCCTTCTTTCCTGTTTGTGTGTAAATACGACCACAACGCCCACCGTGGGGTGAATGGATGATCACACGCAGTCGACAGGTGGCCCTGGCCCTGACCGTCGTCCTCGCCGCAGGCGCCGCCTGCCAGGCCCGTGACCATGAACCGCCCGGCTCCGGGCGCCCGGCACCGTCCCCCGCCGAGCCCCGCGGCTTCACCCTGGTCGCCTCCGGCGACGTCCTCCCGCACGACTCGATCATCGACCGGGCCCGCTTCGACGCCGGAGGCACCGGCTACGACTTCCGGCCGATGCTCGCCGGGATCCGCTCCGTCGTCGACCGCGCCGACGTGGCCCTGTGCCACATGGAGACCGTCTACGGCGCGAACGGCCACTACACCGGCTACCCGGCCTTCAAGTCCCCGCCCGAGGTGGCCCCGGCCCTCGCCGCCACCGGCTACGACGGCTGCTCCACCGCCTCCAACCACACCCTGGACGACGGCGCCGACGGCATCCGCCGCACCCTGGACGCCCTCGACCGGGCGGGCGTACGGCACGCCGGCTCGGCACGCGCCGAGGAGGAGGCCCGCACGGTGACGATGCTCCAGGCGGGCCGGGCGCGGATCGCCCACCTCGCCTACACCTATGACACCAACGGCATCCCGTTCCCCGAGGGACAGCCCTGGGCCGTCAACCTCATCGACGAGGGCAGGATCCTGGCGGACGCCCGGGCCGCGCGGGAGACGGGCGCCGACGTGGTCGTCGTCTCCCTGCACTGGGGCACCGAATGGCAGGACGCCCCCGACGACCGGCAGCTGACCCTGGCCCGGAACCTCACCGCCGCCCGCACCGAGGGGCGTCCCGACATCGATCTGATCCTCGGCACGCACGCGCACGTCCCGCAGGCCTACGAGAAGGTCAACGGCACCTGGGTGATCTACGGCATGGGCGACCAGATCGCCGGTCTGATGACCAACCACCAGGGCGCCAAGGACCCGCGCGGCAACCAGTCCACCCTCGGCCGCTTCACCTTCGCCCCGCCCGCACGGCCGGGCGGCCGCTGGGAGGTGACGAAGGCGGAGTTCGTCCCGCAACTGTTCGACGTCGACGCCGGCCGGGTCGTCAACCTCAACCGGGCCCTCGCCCAGGGCGCCGACGTCCGGGCCGTACGCGACCGCATCCGGGACGTCGTCCTCAGCCGGGGCGCGGCGAAGGAGGGACTGGTGATGGGGGAGTAGGCCCGGAGCGCCGGCGGGTCAGCACCCAGCAGGCGCCGTCCCCCTCCGTTTACACCGGCCAAAGTCCCAGGTCCCGCTAAGGCACCACCGTCACCGGCCAGCGGCCCGCCTTCACCAGGCGTACCGCCACCGAGCCGACGATGCGGTGGCCCGCCTGCTCCGAGGCGCCCACGACCACCGCGTCCGCCTTGAGTTCGTCGGCCGCCTTCACCAGGCCGCTGTACGGGTCGCCGCGGAACGTGTGGAACTCCCAGCGGACCTCGAATATCCCCTTGAGCCGCTCCGCCGCGTCCCGGATCTGCGCCACCAGGTCCTCGGCGATCTCGTCGGTCGTCTCGGCCACCGGCGCCCCGAGCGCCGCCCCGGCCGCCAGCACGGGCTGCACGTACACCACGGCGAGCAGCGCGTGCTGCCGCCGGGCCAGACCACCGGCGTAGGCCGCGGCCCGCAGGGAGGAGTCGGAGCCGTCCACCCCGACCACGATCACCTTCGGCCCGTCCGTGCCCCGCTCGAACTGAGGGGAGTGCTGTTCCGTCACGGCGCGAGGTTATCGGAGGCGGCGGGCCCGGCAGCCGGGAGGGAGGTCGAGGCCGCACCTTGCCTCCGAGGGGAACGCCAACGCACCGCCCTCCGCGCCGTCATGGAGTTCATGGTGCTCAACTCGTCGGAAAAAGGGCACCCGACAGGCGGACGGCGGCCCGTCGCCACGAGAAGGGCCGCCGTCGCTGGCGGCGCTCGGCCTCGCCGGAGGGGACGGGACCGAGCCCGCCGACCCCTCCCCGGCCTGCCGGACCGGATCCGCGTCCGCCACCACACCTTCGGCCCCCGGCGCGCCGCCACTGACCCTTCTGCGTGAGCCGTTCGGGTGAAATCGTGCCGCCGCACCGGTGTTGCTCAGGTGCGTCGGCCCTCCGCCGGGCGACTGATGAGTCATGAAGAAGGATCAGTTGCTCACCCGACGCGCGGCGTTGCTCGCGGGCGCCGGCGCCGTGGGAGCGGCCGCCGCGGCCGGGGTGCTCACGGCGGTCACCGGGGACGTCCCCGCCGGCTCCGGCTCCGGCTCCGCCGCGGGCGCCCAGGCCCGCCGCGCCCGCAGTGCCTCCGCGTACCGCCTCCAGCCCCTGACCGGCTACGGCCCGCCGCACGCCGCGCCGCGCCGGACCCTGGTACGCAGCGAACCGCTGCTCCGCTTCTCCGGGCGGGGCCGCACCATGGTGCTGACCTTCGACGACGGCCCCGACCCCCGCTACACCCCGGACATCCTGGACACCCTGGCCGAGTACGACGTCCGCGCCATGTTCTTCGTGTGCGGCGAGATGGCCGCCGACAGCAGGGAACTGCTGGCCCGGATGGCCGACGAGGGTCATGTCGTCGGCAACCACACCTGGTCCCACCCGCTGCTCACCCGCCTCACCCGCCGGCAGATCCGCCGGGAGATGGAACGCACCAGCGACGTCATCGAGGAGGCCTGCGGGGAGCGCCCCGAGTGGTTCCGCGCGCCCTACGGTGCCTGGAACCGCGCCACGTTCCAGATCGGCGCCGAACTCGGCATGGAACCCCTCGCCTGGACGCTCGACACGCTCGACTGGACGACCCCGGGCACCCGGTCGATCGTGAGGCGGATCGAGAACGGCGCCGCTCCCGGCGTCGTGGTGCTCTCGCACGACGCCGGGGGCGACCGCTCGCAGAGCGTGCGGGCCCTGCGGCGCTACCTTCCCGGACTGCTGGACTCCGGCTACCGCGTCACCGTGCCCCGGCGGCACTACGCGTGACGGCCCGTTTCCGATGTGCCCCCCGCAAGCACCACGTTGCAGGCCGACCAGGCTGGTTGGCTCAGCAAGGGGCGGAAGCGGGTGAACAGGGCGAGGAGTTCGGATCCCCACTTCTCGCGGAAGGCCGGATCGATGCGGGCGAGGTCGAGTTCGTTGGCGGCGGACAGCTCGGCGAAGTCCCGGCGCAACTGCGGCTCCGGAATACGGGCATGACCCGTGAACCGGTCGTGGAAGGGGGCGTCGGCGTCCGCGAGCGCCGGATAGGTGGCCTTCCGGTCGCACGAGGCGTAGAGGTAAACGATGCCTTCGGCCTCGGCCCCGATCACCGCCGCGAGTTCGTCGCGGCGGTCCGGAGACAGCAGTGCGGCGGGGAAGCCGTCGGTGCCGTAGAACGCGTGGCACAGACCCGCAAGTTGCAGGGCGGGGCGTGCGTCCCACACGGCGAGTTGCTCTTGGACGCGCTGGACGTGCGCGAGGAGAGTACCGCCCGGATGGTCGATCTCCGCGGCGCCGAACTCGCGCAGAAGCGCGATCGCCCGACCGGAAGCGGCAGAGGAAGCAGGCACGGTGCGGGGTCCTTCCATCGCTCGCCTGGGCCCTGCACTGATCATCGTGGGTGGCGCCGACCCCAGTCAATCCTATTGATTGCGGGTTACACCCAAGCTGTAACAGCACGTGAAACGGTTGGAACGGGAGACCGGCGTGAGTCTGTGAGCCTGGAGTTCCAGACCGAGACCTCCAGCCGCAGTTGCTTCGACGCCCTGGCCGACGGCAACCTGGACCTCGCCTGGGTCACCATCGGCAGCCCGGTGCGCGGCATCGAGCAGCGCCCCCTCGTCGATCTGCCCTGGGTACTGGCCGTCCGGGCCGACGATCCGCTCGCACGCCGGACTCGCATCGACGTGGCCGGCCTGCCCGGCCGGCAGGTACCGGGCGACGACGGTCCCCTCCGTCTCCTCCCCATCTCCGACCTGCCGCCTCTCCCCGTGGCTTGGGCCGTGCGCCGGTGGGACGCCCTCAGCCCCCTCGCACGGCTCTTCGCCGACACCGTCGCCGGCAGTTGCAGTGAGAGGGCCGCCCGCGCACACCGAGAAC
The DNA here is from genome assembly GCF_040628815.1 of Streptomyces sp. NPDC006140. Taxonomy (NCBI): domain Bacteria; kingdom Bacillati; phylum Actinomycetota; class Actinomycetes; order Kitasatosporales; family Streptomycetaceae; genus Streptomyces; species Streptomyces sp. NPDC006140. Next base: position 617,346 of record NZ_JBEXTS010000003.1, read on the forward strand.
GCCACGCCTGCCCGACCGGCGATGATCAGTAACGCACCTCGGTCAGGCGGGCGAAGGCAACGACGTTGCCGGCGTAGCCGTCCTGCTCGGAGAATCCGCCGCCGCAGGTGATGACCCGCAGCTCGGCGGCGCCCTTGGACGCGTAGACACGGTCGCCGGGGAAGTTGTCCTTCTCGAACACCTCGACGCCGTAGATCTCGAACACGGCGGTCTTTCCGTCCTGCCGGGCGACCTCGACGCGGTTCCCCTTCTTCAGCGCCCCGAGCCCGTAGAACACGGCGGGGCCCTGCTGGTTGTCGACATGGCCGACGACGACCGCCGTGCCCTTCTCGCCGGGTGTGACGGCACCGGTGAACCAGCCGGCCAGGTTCGGGTCCTCCGGCGGCGGTGCCCCCACCCAGCCGTCCGCGTCCAGGCCCACGGGGATGATCGGCGCGTCGACCTGGATGGCCGGGATCCGGACCCGGTCCGGCAGGGCGTAGGGCAGGGGCCGTACGGTGCCGGCGAAGGTGGCGGCGGGCACTCGGCTGTCCGCCGCGGCGGCCGTGGCCGGCTGCGGCGGACCCTCGTCGAACTCCCCCGAACCATTCCGAATGAGCGCGAGGCCGGTCAGCAGAACAAGCGCTATCACGCCCCACGGGGCACGCTTCTTCCGCCGCGCCTCCTCTTCCGCCTCGGCCAGCTCGGACGCAGACATTCGCTTTCCCCTCTCGACCCGGCCGTCGCCGTGTCAGTCGCGCATATCAGAACGCTAAGTGCCGTGCGTGAAAGCGGCGACGGGGCAGGAGCGAACGGGTGGCCCACGGCCGTGCGGGGCGGCACGGCGCCCTGAGGTGCGCCATCCGAGTTGCCGCCGTGAGGAAATTTCCGACAGTGCGTGACCTGCGGCGATATCCGATTGTGTGCTTTTCCCGCGGCGCCCTCTCTCACCAGGACGGACCATTCCCGAAATGCGGCTGCGCACAAGGCAACTGACTGTCTTTCTGGGAGGCGCTTTCTCGCCGATCGACCGGGGACGGGTCCCGGGGCGTCTTCCGCGGAGGTTCACATGCCTAACACTCGTGCCCTGGCGGTCGCCGGTGCGGCGGTCGCCGCCCTCGGCCTCTCCGCCCCCGCGGCCGTCGCGTGGGACTCACCCAGCAACATCGTCGCCCTGCCGAGCGTCATCGCCCGCGGCGGCCAGCTGACCATCACGGTCGACGGCTGCCGCAACGGCGGCACGGCCACGTCCAACGCCTTCTCGCCGACGCGGCTCTCGCCCGTCCACGGCGGACGCAACGAGATGGCGAAGGGCACCGCCACCATCAACAGCAACGCCCGCCCGGGCCCGTACGACATCACGGTCACCTGCAACGGCAAGTCGCTGACCAAGCCGCAGGCCTTCACCGTCATCGGCGGTGTCCGCGGCGGTGTCGGCGGCAGCAGCACCACCGGCGCGACCCCGACCGACATGGCCATCGGCGGCGGCCTGGTGGCCGCGGCGGTCGTCGGCGGTGGCGTGTTCTGGATGCGCCGCCGGGCCGAGCGGCGCGTCTGACGCTCCCCGGCCTTCTTACGAGCGGTCGCCTCGCACGTGAACGGTGTGCGCCCCGGGTCTCCCTCGCGGGGGGGAACCCGGGGCGAACACCTGCGGGCGTGCGTCGGCCGGCGTCCTCGTCTCAGCCGGCGTCCTCGTCGGTGCGGCGGCGTGAGAAGTGGTAGGCGGCGCCGAGCGAACCGGCGATGAGCGCGGCGCCGAGGCCGATCTCCTTGAGGTCGAGCCCGGCGAAGGTGCCGCCCTCACCGGCGTGCACGCCCTTCGGGTGACGGTGGTGGTGCGTCGGGTGCGGCGTGGGGTGGTGGGTCGGACGACCGCCGGCGATGGTCAGACGGGCGGTGCCGCTCGACTCGTCACAGACGAACTCCACGTCGTAGACGGCGCCGCGCTCGGCGTCCCAGTCGACCACGGCCGTCGCCGACGACTTCCCCGGCGGGATGGTGACCACGTCGAGGACCGGCGAGGAGACGGCTGCCTCCCCCCGGCACGCCTCGTTGCGCTCCACCCGCAGCGTGACCCGGCCGCCCGCCGCGACGGTGGAGGGTTCGACGGCGAAGCCGAAGTCGGTCCGGATCGCCGCGTCGGCGGCGGGCACGCAGGAGGTGAGGGCGCCGGCGCCCAGCAGTACGGCCGAAGCGACGCGTATCGCGCGCATGATGGATCCTCCGGTCCCCGAGGAGCAGCCGCGGACCTGTTCCGCTCACGTCACACATGCACCTCGATGCCCGAAACGCTAGGAACGTGCCCGCAGTGGCGCGATCGGAGCAGCGCAAACGGGGTACGGGGGGCCGCCCGGGGGAGCGCCGGTACCGCGACCGGGGGACGGCGACGGTGTGTCGCACGCCCCCCGGCCCGGATCCGCGGTGGGGGCGCCGTCAGTCCCCGGCGCCCGGGAAGAGGTTCAGGAACGGGTCCGCCGACGCGGTCACGCCCCGGCTGTAGGGCGAGTCGAAGTCCCAGATCAGGAACAGCAGGAAGGCGATCAGCGCCGAGAACAGCCCGGCGAGGACCAGTTCCCGTGTCGTTCTGCGGATCTGCAGGGCGAAGATCATCCCGATGGTGACGACGGCCCCGGTGATCAGCCCGAACCACACCACGCCCGGCATGGTCTCCCCGGTCGCCTCCGCCCGGGCGATCCGGGCCTGGCTCGCCGCGGTCACCTGGTCGAGGAGCGGCTGGTACGCCTGGGCCTGGAAGTCCGTCTTCGGCTCGTAGTCGGTGACGGACGCGCGGACCCGCTCGAAGAGCTCGTTGCCGCGCTCGGTGACCTGGCCCGAGTCGGCCATGGTGTCCCACTCGGTGGTGACCACGTGGCTGACGTAGGCGTGGATGTCGTCCCGGATGCGGTCGCGTTCGCCGGCCGGGTAGACCCGGACCCGCTCCGAGATCTCGTGCAGCGCGGTCGCCTCGGCCTGGACGTGGTCCTGGGCGGCGCTGCGGCCCTCCCAGACACCGGCGATGGCCAGGCCCAGGACGATGGCGTACACGACACCGATCCACATCGTCATGTACTCGATGACGTCAGGGGTCTCGCTGGGGTCCTCGTCCTCGGGCGCCCTGCGGTGCCGTACGAGGGTGATGACGACCACCACGGCGCAGGCGGCCAGCATCGCGAGGGTGAGAACAAGCCATTCCGGCAAGAGGTGCCTCCAGTTCAGGGATCAGCGCGCGCGCAGCGCGGCGACGGCGACCACCGCGGGCACCGTGACGAGCAGGACGAAGGTGAGCGGTGACAGCCTGTTGTTCGACGGGCGCGGCCGTGGCGCGGCCCGGTAGCGCGGGTAGTGCACGGGCGTCGCGGACGGACGCGGGGCGGGGCTGGCCGACGGTTTCGGGGCGGGCGCCGGCGGAGCGGGCGGGGGAGGCGTGGGCCTCGGAGTCGGCCGGGGTGCGGGCGCCGCCGGGCGGGGCGCGGGCGGAGGCGGCGGCTCCGGCTTGGCGGTGGGCGGTGGTTTCGGTGGCGGGGGCTTGGGTGAGGGCGGCGGCGGGTCCGGGCTCGGCGTCGGCGTCGGGCTCGGGGTCGGTTTCGGCGGAGGAGGCGTGGGTGTGGGCGTGGGGGTCGGTGTGGGTGTCGGGCACGGCGGCTTGGTCGGCCACGTCTTGCTCCCGGCGACCGCCACCGCCTTGATGCCGTCCGGCCCCGTCGAGGCGTACGCGCAGGAGGTGGCCTCCGCCACTCCGGCCGGTGCGCCGACGAGCGCCCAGGTCAGCGTCGCCACCGCCAAGGCCCGTGCGGCAAGGGCGGGTTGAGTCGAAAGGGGTCCATACACGACGAAGATCATGAGCCCTGTGCCGCCCGGGCGGGCCGCAGCGCAAGGGGATTGCCTCGAAAGAGGGATATTCGGGGGATGCCGGTTTGACCCGTGGTCGTGCGTAGCGGTTGTGGGCCGGGACGCGTGTGCGGCGGCTGTCACAGGTTCCGGAAAGAAATTTGGCCGGACGTTGAACACGAGCACCGCCCCCATGCGTACTCATGACCGTGCGGCGGCGCAGCAGGGCGCTGCAACACCCTTGCGATTATGGGGAGTTGACGATGAAGACCTCCTGGCGGAGCGCCTCACTCGTGGCGAGCGCCGCGGCGGTCCTGGCGCTGACGACGGCGTGCGGTCAGGACAGCCCACCGGCGGCCAGCCAGAACGTGGGCGCGACGGCGGCGCCCGGGGACTACGGAAACATCGGTACCGGCACCGAGAACGGGGTGGGCGGTATCGCGAGCGGCCAGTCGGCCGCGCCGAGTCCTTCCAGCCCGTCCAACCCCGCGGGCAAGCTGTCGGTCGCCACCGCCGAGGAGGTCGGCAAGGTGGTCACCGACAGCCTCGGTCTCACGCTGTACCGGTTCGACCAGGACACCGACCAGCCGCCCAAGTCGAACTGCGACGGCGACTGCGCCAAGACCTGGCCGCCGGTGCCCGCGGACGACGCCGAGGCCGGAGAGGGCATCGACAAGTCGCTGCTCGGTTCCGTGACCCGGGCCGACGGCACCAAGCAGCTGACGGTGGGCGGCTGGCCGGCCTACCGCTACGCCAAGGACGTCAACGCGGGTGACGTCAAGGGCCAGGGCGTGGGCGGCAAGTGGTACGCGCTCGCCCCCGACGGCAAGAAGGCGCAGGGCGGCGGGGCCGCCGCCGCGGGTGAGGCCGGGGACCTGGCCGGGCTGTCCACCCGCAACGACCCCAAGCTCGGCGAGATCGTCGTCGACAAGAACGGCATGACCGTCTACCGGTTCATGAAGGACGAGGCCTGGCCGAAGCCCGTCTCCAACTGCTCCGGGGAGTGCCTGGAGAAGTGGCCGCTGGTGGAGCCCGTCGACTTCAACGACACCAAGGGCATCCAGAAGAAGGGCTACATGATCTTCGAGCGGACCGACGGCAAGGGCAAGCAGCAGACGATCAACTGCTCGCCCATCTACACCTTCGCCGGTGACAAGGCCCCCGGCGACACCAACGGCCAGGGCGTCGGCGGCACCTGGTACGCGGTGCGGCCCGACGGAAAGCCGGTCGGCGCCCCGGCGAAGTAGAGAAACCTCCCCAGGGTTGATCATCTCGTCACCCGGCGGCGTCGACCCGGTCCACCCCCTCCGTGCTCCACGGAGGGGGTGGACCGTTTTGCCGCGCTTCACCTGAACTCATCGAATTCTCGACACTCTTCCCCTTCCGGACCGGAACTCTCCGGAATGCCTCGGACACTGTTCGTCATATGTTCGAAGGGCATGCGGACGGGTATCAATTCGGCACGTGCCGCAGGCAGTGACCGGGAACGGACGGTCAATTTCCGTTTCGGGTCGCTCCATTGGCGGGCGATCAGTAGCCTCTGCTCGAACACCGGATCGCCTACGCCTTGGAGAGATAGATGGAGCGTCCCGCCTGGGCCCCACGGAGCATCGACATCTCGGTGCCCAGCGTCTCCCGGATGTACGACTACTACCTGGGCGGATCGCACAACTTCGAGGTCGACCGGGAAGCGGCCCGCAGGGCCATGGAGTTCATGCCGGGACTCCCCAAGATCATGCAGGCGAACCGGGCCTTCATGCGCCGCGCCGTGCGCTACGCGGCGGACCAGGGCATCACCCAGTTCCTGGACATCGGCTCCGGCATCCCCACCTTCGGCAACGTCCACGAGATCGCCCAGGCCGCCAGCCCCGGCGCGCACGTGGTCTACGTCGACCACGACCCGGTGGCCGTGGCGCACAGCCAGGCGGTCCTGGAGGGCAACGAGGACGCGGCCGTCGTCGCCGCGGACCTGCGCAAGCCCCAGGAGATCCTGCGCAGCCCCGAGGTGGAGCGGCTGATCGACCTGAATCAGCCAGTGGCGTTGCTCCTCGTTGCCATACTGCACTTCGTGGAGGACGAGGACGATCCGTACGGGGCGGTGGCCGAACTGCGCGAGGCGCTCGCGCCCGGCAGCCTGCTCGTGCTCACCCACGCCTCCTACGAGGGGATCCCGTTGCCGCCGGAGCGGGCCGGGGGCGCGGTGGACGTGTACGAGGACATCCGCAACCCGCTGATCATGCGCTCGCGCGAGGAGATCGCGCGGTTCTTCGAGGGGTACGACATGGTGGAACCCGGACTGGTGGCGATGCCGCGCTGGCGGCCCGACACCACACCGGAGGACGAGGATCCGTACGCGTTCTCCGGTTTCGCGGGCGTGGGGCGTACGGCGTGATCGCGGAACCGGACGGGCCGGAGGACAGACTCCGCCGGTTCGCGACGATCTGGAGCCGGGCCGTCTTTCCGGTCACCTCGACGTCGTCGACCCGCCCCGAGTTCGAGGCGCAACTGCTGCCGCTGGCCCGGCGGTTGAGCGAGGCACTGCTGGCCCGGGCCTTCGACGCCGACGCGGGCAAGGCGGTCGGCGCCGCCCTCGTGGACGCGCACTGCACCGACCCCGAGGCACTCAGCCGCACGCTGGACTGCGTGGACGCCTACCTCGTCCTGTACTGCGGGAACGACGGCGACCCGGAGGACCTGCGGGCCCGGTGCGCGCGTCTGCAGCACGCGATGGCCGCCGGCTTCGCACGGGCGCTGCGCGAGCGGACCCTGGCCGAACAGGAGGCCATCGCGCAGGCCGCGCTTCAGGCGCAGGGCGTGGTCGCGCAGGCCCTGCACGCGAGCGAGGCCCGTTTCCGCGCCGTCTTCGAGGGCGCGGCCATAGGCATCGGCATGGCCGACCTGGAGGGCAACATCCTCCAGGTCAACGGCGCGCTGCTGCGCATGTTCGGGGTCTCCGAGCAGACGATGCGCAGCCGCAAGGTCAGGGAGTGGACCCACCCCGACGACGCGCCCCAGACGTGGCGGCTCTACGACGAACTCGTGCGCGGCGACCGGGAGCACTACCACCTGGAGAAGGCGTTCTACCGCCCCGACGGAACGGTCCTGTGGACCAACCTGACGGTCTCCCTGCTGCGGGACGCCGACGGCAATCCGCAGTACCAGCTCGCCCTCATGGAGGACACCACCGAGCGGCGGCTGCTCAACCTGCGGCTGCGCTACGAGGCCACGCACGACGCCCTCACCGGCCTGCCGAACCGCACCTTCTTCTTCGAGCGGCTGGAGAAGGCGCTGTCCGCCGGGGAAGGCCAGCGCTTCGGGCTGTGCTACCTCGACCTGGACGGCTTCAAGACCGTCAACGACAGCCTCGGCCACGCGGCCGGCGACCGGCTGCTGGTGGAGGTCGCCGACCGGCTGCAGTCCTGCGCCACCGCCCCCGGTGAGATGGTCGCGCGGCTCGGCGGCGACGAGTTCGTGGCCCTGACCACCGGCCCCGACACCCAGCGCGAGGTCGACGAGCTCGCCTCCCGCATCATGAACGCGCTGCTCGCGCCGATCAGCGTCGACGGCCGCGAGCTGACCGTGCGCGGCAGCATCGGCATCGTCGAGGGCCCCGCCGGGGAGCGCAGCCCCGCCGAGGTGCTGCGCAGCGCCGACATCACCATGTACCGGGCCAAGTCGGCGGGCGGCAACCGCTTCGAGCTGGCCGACCCGGAGGCGGACGCCCGCGCCATCACCCGGCACGGCCTCACCACCGCGCTGCCGACGGCGCTGGAGCGGGGCGAGTTCTTCATCGAGTACCAGCCGCTGGTGCACCTCGGCGACGGCAGCGTCCGGGGCGCCGAGGCCCTGGTGCGCTGGCTGCACCCGCAGCACGGCGTGCTCGGCCCGGACCGGTTCATCCCGCTCGCCGAGCACACCGGGCTGATCGTGCCGCTGGGCCGCTGGGTCCTGGAGCAGTCGGTGCGCCAGGCCCGCGAGTGGCGGGAACTGCAGGGTGGCGTCGAGGCGGTGGGCCCGCTGCGGATCAACGTGAACCTCTCGCCCTGCCAGTTGACGCACCCGGGCCTGGTCCAGGACACCGTCGACATCCTGGAACGCACGGGCATCGAGCCCGACGCCCTCTGCCTGGAGGTCACGGAGTCGGCGCTGATCGGTGCCGACGACGACCTGCTGAAGCCGCTGCGCCGACTGGCGGAGATGGGCGTCGACATCGCCTTGGACGACTTCGGCACGGGCTACTCCAACCTCGCCAACCTGCGTCGCCTGCCCGTCAGCATCCTGAAGCTGGACCGCTCCTTCACCCAGAGCATGCAGCAGTTCCCGGCCGACCCCGTCGACCTCAAGATCGTCGAGGGGATCGTCTCGCTGGCCCACAGCCTGGACCTCGCGGTCACGGTGGAGGGCGTGGAGACCGGGGCACAGGCCGAGCAGCTGCGGATACTGGGCTGCGACACGGCACAGGGCTGGTACTACGCCCGCCCCGGCCCGCCGGAGCGGCTGCACGAGCTGGCCCTGGTGGACGCCACGGGCTGAGCGGACGGACAGCGGTCCCGGTGGTCGGCCCCGGGACCGCTCCCTACGATCGAGGAAGAGGACCCGACCGGGCCCCGGCCGAGGGAGCACGGGTATGGACACCACCGAGATGCGCCGGCTCTTCGAGACCCACCGTGAGGCGGAGGCCGCCCGGGACATCGAGAGCATCCTCGCCACGTTCGTCCCGGACTGCTTCCTCGAGACCAAGGCGCTCGGGCTGCGCAGCCAGGGCAGGGACGCGGTGCGCGCTGCCTACCGGCAGCAGTACTTCACCGCGTTCCCCGACCTCAGCCCCGAGGACGAGGGCATCGCCCACGGCGACGACGTCCTGGCCGTGTGGGGGACGCTGCGGGGGACCAGCCGGGGGGAGTGGCTCGGCGTGCCGCCCGGCGGGGGCGCCTTCGCGGTGCCCTTCGCCAACGTCGTCCCCTTCCGGGACGGCCTGATGGCGGGCGAGGCGATCTACTTCGATCTCGCCGGCCTGTGCGAACAGGCCGGCATCCCGCTGGAGCGGATCCGGTCGGCCGCCGCCGCGCGCCGCGCGGGGGCGGCGGCGAGCGGGTGACGAGCGGGAGCCGTTGTCACTGCGCCGCGCGCAGCGCCGCCCCCGCGGAGGCGACGTCCAGGTCCACGGCGACCTCCTCGCCCTCCCAGCGGCCGCGTTCGGTGATCGCGAGGCCGATCAGCGCCAGCTCGGCGGCACCGTCCCGCAGCGCGTACTCCTCCGGGGTCTCCGCGCCGGGCGCGCCGTCCTCCGTACGCTCCCAGGCGGCCACCGCCGCCTCCGCCAGCTCCCGCGGCACCCGCACCGCGACCCGGCCCGTCTGCCGGCCGACGCAGGCCCCGATGGCGGCCAGCACCTTCGTGTCGTCCCGATACCGGACGTACTGCTCGTCACTCACAGGTCGAGGGTAGGCAGGGACGGCTGCCGGGCGCAGTGAATATCCGCAGGCGCGCCCCGGGTGGCGGGTCACCGCTCCAGCAGCATCCGCTGCAGTTCCCGCGCCGCCCGCGGTGGTGCCACGTCGCTGCGGTGGGCCAGGGCGATCGTGCGGTGCAGGCCGGGCCGGGCCAGGGGCGTCACCCGCAAGCCCCGCCCCGAGCGCGCCGCCACCATCCGCGGGACGACGGCGACGCCCAGCCCCGCCCGTACGAAGCCCAGCACCGCGTCCATCTCGCCGCCCTCCACCGCGAAGTCCGGCTCGAAGCCCTCCGCCCGGCACGCCGCCACGGTCAGCTCCCGCAGGTCGTAGCCGTGCCGGAACATCACCAGCCGCTCGCCCTCCAGATCGGCGACGCGCACGGTCCGCCGCCCCTGCCCGGGCCTCGGCGCGTCCGGGGAGGAGACCACGACCAAGTCCTCGCGCAGCAGCTCCACCGTCGTCAGGGCGGGGGAGGGCGTCGGCAGCGGCAGGACCACCAGCGCCAGGTCCAGCGCGCCACGGGCCAGTTCCCGCACCAGGTCGTGGGAGCCGCCCTCCTCGATCAGCAGCCGGACCCCGGGGTAGCGGTCGTGGAAGGCGCGCAGCACGTCCGGCAGCAGACCCGTGCACAGGCTCGGCGTCGCCCCCAGCCGCACCCGCCCCCGCCGCAGCTGCACCAGCTCCAGCACCTCGTGCCGGGCCGTGTCCGCGTCGGCCAGGATGCGCCGGGCCAGGGGCAGCAGCGCCTCCCCGGCGTCCGTGAGCGTGATGTTGCCGCGCGCCCGCAGGAACAGGTCGGCCCCCAACTCCCGTTCCAGGGCCTTGATCTGCTGCGACAGCGACGGCTGCGCGACATGGACCAGATCGGCGGCCCGGGTGAAGTGCCGGGTCTCGGCGACGGCCACGAAGTACTGGAGCTGCTGGAACTGCATCCTCCTACGATAGCCCCGGCCTATGGAATCAAGCCGGACCATGTCTTGGACCGATCGGCCGTGGGTCCGTAGCGTGCTGTGACATGGCTCTGGCAACGCGGACGGACCGACGGCCGTCCATGGCACGCACCGTGTGGGACTCCACCGTCGGCAAGAAGACCGTGATGGCGGTCAGCGGGCTGATCATGCTGCTGTACCTGGTCGTCCACATGATCGGGAACCTGAAGATCTTCTTCGGGGCGGGCGAGTTCAACCGCTACGGCCACTGGCTGCGCACCGTCGGCGAGCCCTTCATGCACTACGAGTGGACGCTCTGGCTGGTCCGCGTGGTGCTCGTGGTCGCCGTGGTCGCCCACGCCGTGTCGGCGTTCCAGCTCAGCCGCCGCGACATCAGGGCGCGGCCCAGCAAGTACGTGCACAAGAGGCCGCGCGCCTCCTACGCCACCCGCACCATGCGCTGGGGCGGGATCATCCTCGGCCTGTTCATCGTCTGGCACGTCCTCGACATCACGACCGGCACCGTGCACCCCGGCTTCCAGCCCGGCCACCCGTACCAGAACGTCGTGGGCACCTTCTCCACCTGGTACGGCAACGTCATCTACATCGTCGCGATGCTCGCCCTCGGCCTGCACATCCGGCACGGGTTCTGGAGCGCCGCCCAGACCCTCGGCGTCGGCAGCCGGCGGCGTGACCGCGCCCTGAAGACCGTCGCCAACGTCCTCGCGCTGCTGCTCACGGCCGGGTTCATCGCCGTACCCGTGGGCGTCATGACCGGAGTGGTGAGCTGACATGACCTCTTACGCCGACTACGCGACCGGTGAGCCGGTCGTCGACACCAAGGCACCGTCCGGGCCGGTCAACGAGCGCTGGGACAAGCGCCGTTTCGAGGCCAAGCTGGTCAACCCCGCCAACCGGCGCAAGCACACCGTGATCGTCGTCGGCACCGGCCTCGCCGGCGGATCCGCTGGGGCCACCCTCGCCGAACAGGGCTACCACGTCGTCCAGTTCTGCTACCAGGACTCCCCGCGCCGGGCCCACTCCATCGCCGCGCAAGGAGGCATCAACGCGGCGAAGAACTACCGCAACGACGGCGACTCCATCCACCGGCTGTTCTACGACACCGTCAAGGGCGGTGACTTCCGCGCCCGCGAGTCCAACGTGCACCGGCTCGCGCAGATCTCCGTCGAGATCATCGACCAGTGCGTGGCCCAGGGCGTGCCGTTCGCCCGCGAGTACGGCGGGCTGCTCGACACGCGGTCGTTCGGCGGGGTACAGGTGTCGCGCACGTTCTACGCCCGCGGCCAGACGGGGCAGCAGCTCCTCCTCGGCGCCTACCAGGCCCTCAGCCGGCAGATCGCCGCCGGGAACATCGAGATGCACCCGCGCACCGAGATGCTCGACCTGATCGTCGTCGACGGGCGGGCGCGCGGCATCGTGGCCCGGGACCTCGTCACCGGGAAGATCGACACGTACTTCGCGGACGCGGTCGTGCTCGCCTCCGGCGGCTACGGCAACGTCTTCTACCTGTCGACGAACGCCATGAACTCCAACGCCACCGCCGTCTGGCGGGCCCACCGGCGCGGCGCGTACTTCGCCAACCCCTGTTTCACGCAGATCCACCCCACGTGCATCCCGCGCACCGGCGACCACCAGTCCAAGCTGACGCTGATGAGCGAGTCGCTGCGCAACGACGGCCGCATCTGGGTGCCCAAGGCCAAGGGCGACACCCGGCCCCCGAACGAGATCCCCGAGGACGAGCGCGACTACTACCTGGAGCGCATCTACCCCTCCTTCGGCAACCTCGTGCCGCGCGACATCGCCTCCCGCGCCGCGAAGAACGTCTGCGACGAGGGACGGGGCGTCGGCCCCGGCGGCCAGGGCGTCTACCTGGACTTCGCCGACGCGATCCGGCGCATGGGCCGCGAGGCCGTCGAGGCCAAGTACGGCAACCTCTTCGACATGTACCAGCGGATCACCGACGAGGATCCGTACCAGGTGCCCATGCGGATCTACCCCGCGGTGCACTACACGATGGGCGGCCTGTGGGTCGACTACGACCTCCAGACCACCGTCCCCGGGCTGTTCGCCATCGGCGAGGCCAACTTCTCCGACCACGGCGCCAACCGGCTCGGCGCCTCCGCGCTGATGCAGGGCCTCGCCGACGGCTACTTCGTCCTCCCGGCCACCATCAACGACTACCTGGCGCGCAACCCGCACCACGACGAGGTGAGCGACGAGCACCCCGTCGTGCAGGAAGTGCTGGCCGAGACGCAGGACCGGATCAACCTGCTGCTGTCCGTCGACGGCGACCGCACCCCCGACTCCTTCCACCGCGAGGTCGGCGAACTCATGTGGGAGTTCTGCGGCATGGCCCGCACCGACTCGGGCCTGCGCAAGGCGCTGGAGCGCATCCCGCAGATCCGCGAGGAGTTCTGGCGGCGCATCAAGGTGCCCGGCACCGGCGAGGAGTTCAACCAGTCGCTGGAGAAGGCCAACCGCGTCGTCGACTACCTGGAACTGGCCGAGCTGATGTGCCTCGACGCGCTGCACCGCTCCGAGTCCTGCGGCGGCCACTTCCGCGAGGAGTCCCAGACGCCCGACGGCGAAGCCGCCCGCAAGGACGACGAGTTCGCGTACGCGGCCGCCTGGGAGTTCAACGGCACCGGCGAGGCTCCGACCCTGCACAAGGAAGACCTGGTCTTCGAGTACGTCCACCCCACCCAGCGGAGCTACGCATGAAGCTCACCCTGCGCGTCTGGCGCCAGAAGAACGCCGACGCCGACGGCACGATGTCCACGTACGAGGTGGACGGGATCTCCGAGGACATGTCGTTCCTGGAGATGCTCGACACCCTCAACGAGGAGCTCATCCTCAAGGGCGAGGACCCGGTCGCCTTCGACCACGACTGCCGCGAGGGCATCTGCGGGGCGTGCTCGCTGGTGATCAACGGCGATGCGCACGGACCCGAGCGGACGACCACCTGCCAGCTGCACATGCGGTCCTTCAAGGACGGCGACACGATCGACGTGGAGCCGTGGCGGGCGTCCGCGTTCCCGGTGATCAAGGATCTGGTCGTGGACCGGTCGGCGTTCGACCGGATCATCCAGGCGGGCGGCTACATCACCGCGCCGACGGGCGCGGCGCCCGAGGCGCACGCCACGCCGGTGCCGAAGCCGGACGCCGACTTCGCGTTCGAGCACGCCGAGTGCATCGGGTGCGGGGCGTGTGTGGCGGCTTGTCCGAACGGGGCGGCGATGCTGTTCACGTCCGCCAAGGTCAACCACCTGAACGTGCTGCCGCAGGGGGCGCCGGAGCGGGAGACCCGGGTGCTGGACATGGTCGAGCAGATGGATGAGGAGGGGTTCGGGGGGTGCACGCTGACGGGTGAGTGTGCCACCGCGTGCCCGAAGGGCATTCCGCTCATGTCCATCACCAACATGAACAAGGAGTGGCTGCGGGCTACTCGGCGGGTGGGTAGGCGGTAGTTTCCGGGTGCGGGTTGTCTGTGGCTTGTCGCGCAGTTCCCCGCGCCCCTGAGAAGAGGCGTTGCAGCTTCTGGCATTCAATCTTCTGGCATCCGGGCTCCTGGCACTCGTCACCCGTCGGTCAGGCGGCATGGGCACAACAGGGGGCGGTGGCACCGCTCGCCGCCTCCGGCCCGTGACCAGGAGAAGCCATGACCGGCGTACTGACCGTCGACCGCCCCGCCCAGCCCACGGCCCCCACCCGCTACACCGTCACCCTCGCCCGGAACGAGGAGGACGTGCGCGCCGCCCAGCGGCTGCGGCACGACGTCTTCGCCGGGGAGATGGGCGCCCTGCTGACCGGCTCGCAGCCCGGTCTGGACGTCGATCCGTTCGACGCGTACTGCGACCACCTGCTCGTGCGCGAGGAGACGACCGGCCAGGTCGTCGGCACCTACCGGCTGCTGCCGCCGGAACGCGCGGCGGTCGCCGGGCGGCTGTACTCCGAGGGCGAGTTCGAGCTGAGTTCCCTCGCCGGGATCCGGCCGGAACTCGTCGAGGTCGGCCGCTCCTGCGTGCACCCCGACCACCGCGACGGCGCGGTCATCAGCCTCATCTGGGCCGGTATCGCCCGCTACATGGTCGACCGCGGCCACGAGTGGCTCGCCGGCTGCTGCTCCGTCCCGCTCGCCGACGGCGGCACCCTCGCCTCCGCCACCTGGGACCGGGTGAGCGCCAAGCACCTGGCGCCCGAGGAGTACCGGGTCCGGCCCCTGCTGCCGTGGATCCCGGGCCCCGCTCCCGCCGCCCGCGTCGAACTGCCCGCCCTGCTCCGCGGCTACCTGCGCCTCGGCGCCTGGGTGTGCGGCGAACCGGCCCACGACCCGGACTTCGGCGTCGCCGACCTGTACGTGCTGCTGCCGATGAGCCGGGTCAACCCGCGCTACCTGCGGCACTTCCTCTCCCTCGTGCCGGCCTGATGAGCGCCTGGCTGCCCACCGCGCCCTGCACGCCGCGGGCCTGTGTCGACGCGCCGGACACGGCGTCGGCGCGGGCCGTGCCGCGCGCCGTGCTGCGGCTCACCGGAGTCGTCCTGCTGCTCCTCGCGGGGATCGCGCTGTCGCCGTTCGGCGCCCGGATACCCGCGTCCCTGGTCCGGCGGTGGTGCCGGTGGATCGTGCGGGCCGCAGGGGTCCGGGTCCGCATCACCGGCGCCGCCGCCCCCACCGGCGGACTGCTGCTGGTCGCCAACCACATCTCCTGGCTGGACATCCCGCTGCTCGCCGCCGTACGCCCCGCCCGCATGCTGGCCAAGACCGAGGTGCGGCGGTGGCCCGTCGCCGGGCCGCTGGCCGCGCGCGGCGGCACCCTGTTCATCGAACGGGACCGGCTGCGGGCCCTCCCGGACACCGTCGCCCGGATCGCCGGGGCCCTGCGCGAGGGTGCCGCGGTCGCCGCCTTCCCCGAGGGCAGCACCTGGTGCGGCCGCGCCCAGGGCACCTTCCGCCGGGCCGTCTTCCAGGCCGCCCTGGACGCCGGCGTGCCGGTCCAGCCGGTGCGCATCGGCTACCGGCTCGACGGCGGAGCGCCCAGCACGGCCCCCGCGTACGTCGGCGAGGACACGCTGCTCGCCTCCCTGTGGCGGGTGGCGACGGCCCGCGGCCTGGTCGCCGAGGTCGAGGTGCGGACCGCGATCCCGCCGGGCAGCACCCCCGACCGCCGCTCCCTGGCCCGCGCCGCACAGTCGCCGGAGACGGCCGCACCGGCCTGGACGCACACGGTGCTGGTGGCGTAGGGCGCCGCAACAGGGCCGGACAGCGGGCGCACGCGAGATAGGGCGCGCCTCAGCGGGTCCCGGACGGTGTGCGCGCGAGACAGGGCGCGCCTCAGCGGGTCCCGGACAGTGTGCGCGCGAGATAGGGCGCCGTCCGGCTCTCCGTCGCGCGCGCCACCTCCGTCGGCCGGCCCGCCGCCACGATCCGGCCGCCCTCGTCGCCGCCGCCCGGGCCGAGGTCGATCACCCAGTCCGCGCCCGCGACGACGGACATGTCGTGCTCGACGACGATGACGGTGTGCCCGGCGTCGACGAGGCCGTGCAACTGGCGCATCAGGACGTCGACGTCGGCCGGGTGGAGGCCGGTCGTCGGCTCGTCGAGGAGGTAGAGCGTGTGGCCGCGCCTGCCGCGCTGGAGTTCGCTCGCCAGCTTGATGCGCTGCGCCTCGCCGCCGGACAGTTCCGTCGCCGGCTGGCCGAGGCGCAGATAGCCCAGGCCCACGTCGAGCAGGGCGGCGAGGCTGCGGGCGACGGCCGGTGTGCCGGCGAAGAACTCCGCCGCGCTCTCCACCGTCATATCCAGTACCTGCGCGATGTTCCGCCCCCGGTACGTCACCTCCAGCGTCCCGGGGTTGTACCGGGCCCCGCCGCAGTCCGGGCACGGCGCGTACGTGCTCGGGAGGAAGAGCAGCTCCACGCTGACGAACCCCTCGCCCTGGCAGGTCTCGCACCGCCCGCCCGCCACGTTGAAGGAGAACCGGCCGACGCCGAAGCCCCGTTCGCGCGCCCCGTCGGTGGCCGCGAACACCTTGCGCACGACGTCGAACAGGCCGGTGTAGGTGGCGAGGTTCGAGCGCGGCGTGCGGCCGATGGGCTTCTGGTCGACCGAGACCAGCCGGCCCACCCCCGCCGTCTCCTGCGTGATCTCGCCGATGAGCGTGGACTTGCCGGAGCCGGACACGCCCGTGACCGCGGTGAACGCGCCGAGCGGGAACGCGGCGGTCACGCCCCGCAGGTTGTGGCGGGTGACCGGGCCGGTCTTCAGCCATCCCCTCGGCTCGCGGAGCTCCCGGGCCGGGGCGGGGGAGCGGTCGAACAGGTAGCGGGCCGTGGCGGACTCCTCGACGGCGGCCAGACCGGCCACCGGGCCGCTGTGCAGCACCCGCCCGCCGTGCTCGCCCGCCCGCGGGCCCACGTCCACCAGCCAGTCGGCGCCGCGTACGACGTCCAGGTGGTGCTCCACCACGAACACCGAGTTCCCGGCCGTCTTCAGCCGCTCCAGCACCGTGAGCAGCGCCTCGGTGTCCGCCGGGTGGAGCCCGGCCGACGGCTCGTCGAGGACGTAGACGACCCCGAACAGGCCGGAGCGCAGCTGGGTGGCGAGGCGCAGGCGTTGCAGTTCGCCCGCGGAGAGGGTGGGGGTGGGCCGGTCGAGGCTGAGGTAGCCGAGGCCCAGTTCCACGACCGGGGCGATGCGCGAGGTGAGGTCGTCGGTCAGGACCCGGGCGGTCTGCGACCGCGCGTCGAGGGAGGCGCCCAGCTCCACCAGCGGCAGCGCGGCCAGCTCGGCGATGGTCCGCCCGCCGAACGTCACCGCCAGCGCCTCTGGACGCAGCCGGCTGCCCCCGCACGCCGGGCAGGGCGCGCTGGTGAGGAACCGTTCGGCCTTCGCCCGCAGGGTCGGGCTCTTGGAGTCCGAGAAGGTCTTCATCACGTACCGGCGGGCGCTCATGTAGGTGCCCCGGTACGGCCGTTGGATGCGGTCGGCGTCCCGTACGGGGTGCACGGTGACCACCGGCTGCTCGTCCGTGAACAGGATCCACTCGCGCTGTTCGGCGGGCAGCTCCCGCCACGGCCGGTCCACGTCGTACCCGAGCGCGTCGAGGACGTCCCGCAGGTTCTTGCCCTGCCAGGCGCCCGGCCAGGCGGCGATCGCGCCCTCGCGGATCGACAGCGACGGGTCGGGGACCAGCGACTCCTCGGTCGTGCCGTGCACCTGCCCGAGCCCGTGGCACTCCGGGCAGGCACCGGCCGCCGTGTTGGGCGAGAAGGCGTCGGAGTCGAGCCGCTCGGCGCCGGGCGGGTAGGTGCCGGCCCGGGAGAACAGCATGCGCAGGGAGTTGGAGAGGTTGGTGACGGTGCCGACGGAGGAGCGCGAGGTGGGCGCCGCGCGGCGCTGCTGGAGCGAGACGGCCGGCGGCAGACCGGTGATCTCCCCGACCTTCGGCGCCCCGACCTGGTGGATCAGGCGGCGCGCGTAGGGCGCGACCGACTCGAAGTAGCGCCGTTGCGCCTCCGCGTAGATCGTGCCGAACGCCAGCGACGACTTCCCCGAGCCGGACACGCCGGTGAACACGGCCAGCACGTCCCGGGGGATGTCGACGTCCACGCCCTGGAGGTTGTGCTCGCGGGCTCCTCTGACGCGGACGTACGGGTCGTGGGGGCTGTGGGGGTCGTGCATGGGAGACGACTCTAACCGGAGGTGATCGCGGCCAGCCGCCGGTAGGAGTCCAGCAGCGCCTCGCGGTCGTAGGTGCTGGTGGTGACCAGGACCTCCTGCGCCGCCGTCTCCTTCAGCAGCGTCTCCAGCTCGTGCGCGACCTGCTCCTCGGTGCCCGCGATGTGCCCGGTGAGCCCGGACTCGTACAAGCCGCGCTCCTTGGCGGTCATGGCGAGTGCCTCGACGCGCTCGGCGGGCGGCAGGGGCGGGAAGGTGCCGTGCGTGCGGGAGTACGCCATGGACCAGGCCTCGGGGACCAGCAGGCGCCGCGCCTCGTCGGGGGTGGCCGCCACGGCGACCGTGCCGGAGATGACGACGTACGGTTCCGGCGCCCAGGGCGAGGGCCGGAAGTGGTCGCGGTAGTGGTCGATGCCGCGGAGCATCTTCTCCCGGTTCCTCAGGTCGCCGATGACCATGGGCAGGCCCGCGCGGGCGGCGATGCCGGCGCCCTCGCCCATGGCCAGGACGAACGGCGGCACGCTCAGGCCCTCGGCGGGCCGGGCGTGCACGCCGGTGGGGGAGGTGCCCCGGAACCAGCCGAGCAGGTCCCGCAGCTGGGCCTCGAAGTCCTCGGCGTCCTCCTTGTCACGGGCCAGAGCCTTGCGCACGCCGTCCGTGAAGCCGACGGAGCGGCCGAGGCCCATGTCGATCCGGCCGGGGAACAGCGACTCCAGCACCCCGAACTGCTCGGCCACGACCAGTGGCCGGTGGTTGGGCAGCATCACCCCGCCGGTGCCGACCCGGATCGTCCGGGTCGCGGCAGCGACGGCGGCGGCCAGCACGGTCGGCGCGGAACCGGCGACCCCGGGCACACCGTGGTGCTCCGAGACCCACAGCCGGTGGTAGCCGAGCCGCTCCAGCTCCCGCGCGAGCCGCACGGTGCCGCGCAGGGCCTCGGGGTGCGTATGGCCCTCGCGGGTGCGGGAGCGGTCGAGGACGGAGAAGCGGGTCGAGGCGATCAGGGAGCTCACAGGGAGTCCAACACGCCTGAAGGGCCGCGGCATTCCCCGTTCCGCGCCGGCCGTCACGCCGCGTGCTCACGGTCGCACGCGGCGTCGAGGTCTAACCCTCCGGGCGCAGCAGGCCGCGCTCGTAGGCCTTGACCAGGTGCTGCGGGACGAGGTGTCGGACGCCGTCGATCGTGACCGGGACCAGTGTCGGCGTGGCGGCCTTCCACTGCGCGCGGCGGTGACGGGTGTTGCTGCGGGACATCTTCCGCTTCGGGACAGCCATGGGACTCCTCCTCGGTGGACCGGCACCGAGGACGCTACATGAAAATGGATCCCATTAACAATGCGCGTCCCCGGTGGCTGCCCCGACTGTCCCGAAAGGGGTGCCTCAGTCGTCGGCGCCCACGAGCATCCGCACCTCGAACTCCTCGTGGGTGCCCGCCTCCTGGCCCGGCCCCTTGTCCAGCACCGTGCCCAGCCAGCCCAGGAGGAAGCCGACCGGGATGGAGACGATGCCGGGGTTCTGCAGCGGGAACCAGGCGAAGTCGGCCTCGGGGTAGAACGAGGCGGGGGCGGAGGAGACGACGGGGGAGAACGCGGCGAGCAGGACGGAGCAGAGCAGGCCGCCGTAGAGGCTGAGCAGGGCGCCCTTCGCCGAGAAGCGCCGCCAGAAGAGGGTGTAGATGATCGTCGGCAGGATCGCGGAGGCCGCGATGGCGAAGGCGAGGAAGGCGAGCGTGGCGGTGTTGGCGCTCCAGGCGACGAGGGCGAGCAGCATGCCGAGGACGCCGATGACCGCCCCGGACAGCCGCGCGACGGTCAGCTCCTCCGTCTCGCTGGCCCGGCCCTTGCGGATCACCTCGCTGTACAGGTCGTGCGCCAGGGACGAGGCCGCCGCCAGGGTGAGACCGACCGCCACGGCGAGCAGCGTGAGGTACGCCAGGCAGGTCAGCAGCGCCGTGAGGAGGCTGCCGCCGAGTTCGTGCGCGAGCAGCAGGACGGAGGCGTTGCCGGTGCGGTCCGTGTCCAGGATGGTGTCCCGGCCCAGCAGCGCGGTCGCGCCGAGGCCGAGGATGCCGGCCCCGAAGCAGACCGCGCCGACCAGCCCGATCGCCCACAGCACCGAGGAGCGCAGCACGCCGCTGCTGCGCGGGGCGAGCAGCCGCATCAGGACGTGCGGGAGGGCGGCGAGGCCGAGCACGATGGCCAGTTCGAGGCTGAGGAAGTCCAGCTTGTTGCTGACGGTGCCGCCGTAGCGCAGTCCGGGTTCGAGGAACGTCAGGCCGGTACCGCTGCGTTCGGCCGCCCGCTCGAGCAGGGCGTTGGGGTTCCAGTCGAAGCGGTGCAGCACCCAGCCCGCGGTGAACAGCACGCCCACGATCAGCATCACGGCCTTGATGATCTGGATGACCGTCGCGCCGGGCATCCCGCCGAGGGAGGCGTACAGGATCACGAAGGCGCCGATCACGACCACGCACAGGGTGCGGGTGGTGCCGCTCGGCACACCGGTGAACTGCGTCAGGAGGGCCACACTGCCCACCAGTTGGGCCACCAGGTAGAGCGTCGCGATCGCCAGGATGCACACCGCCAGCGCGACCCGCACCGGCCGCTGCTGCCGGGGCAGGCGCAGCGCCACCGTGTCGCCGAGGGTGAACTTCCCCGTGCGGTGCAGGGGTTCGGCGATCAGCAGCAGCACCATCATCCAGGCGACGGTGGTGCCGCCGAGGTACATCAGCCCGTCGTACCCGGTCAGGGCGACCAGGCCGGTACTGCCGAGCAGGGTGGCGGCGGACAGGTAGTCGCCACACATGGCGAGGCCGTTGCGCAGCGGGGACATCGCGCGGTTGCCGAGGTAGAACTCGCTGATCTCGTCGCGCTGAGGGGCCGTCAGCAGAGCCGTGAACAAGGTGATCACGACCACGGTCAGGAACAGCACGAACGTCAGTTGCAGGCTGCTGTCGTCGATGGCGGCGGCGGTCACCACGTGCGGAACCCCCTCGTGCCCTGCTGGAGGGGCTGCCCGGAGTGCCCGGCCCCTTGGGGCGGGACGGCCGAGCGGGCGCGGCGGTTCTCGTTCTCGTGCAGCCGCGACCGCAGGCCGCGGGCGAGCGGATCGACCCGGGTGCGCATGTGCCGCACGTAGCACCAGGCGGTCACGCCCATGACGACGAACTGCCCGAGGCCCAGGGCGAGCCCGATCGTGAGGTGGCCGAACAGCGGCTGGTTCATCACCGCGGGGACGAAACTCGACAGCAGCACATACAGCAGGAATCCGCCGACGGACAAGATCGTCGCCCGAGTGCCGAACCGGCGCTGCGCGCGACGCAGCGAGTGAAATTCGGGATGGTCGGATATACGAGACGGCGGAGTATGTTCGATGTGCGGGAGCGGGAATGTGGGAGTGTCCTCCCGACGCGGTGGAAATTCGGGCACAGGCGCACCTTCTTCGCTGCTTCGTGCCCCGCACTCGACCCCGTCGAGTCAGTGGCGCGTCCGGCTTTCCGGCAGGGTGGAAGGGTGCCGGACACGCTGAGGGGGTGCGGGCTCTGTGAGGGGTTCGTGAAACCGGAAAACTTCCTGTTCGGAATCACGCGGACGGCTTCGGGGTTCTGTGTGGAGATCCCCGACCAGCCCCGGCCACGGGTGGTGGCGAGGCTGAGAGCGGAGTATGTCAGTGCTCTGCTTGAGCCATCAACTGTGAGGATCAATTGGCTTCTGAGGCTGTCTCAAACGTGTCGCCATGACCGGCCGGATCAGAATGACCGGCCGGATCAGAAACGCGCCCCGACCGCCGTGCCGGATCGTGGCACGAGGAACTCCGGTGCCTTCGGCAGCGAACCGTCCGCCGCCCGGGGCCCGATGAGCGGACCCGGATCGGTGCTCCGTACCGAGGCGGCGTCCCATGTGCCGCCGAGGTTCCAGGAGTTGCCGTCGGCGACGGTCTTCGCGCCGACGGCCGCCGCGCGCCGGTCCGCGACGGACAGGTTGCCGGTGAGCCGGGCGGTCCCGCCCGGGACGTCGGCGTCGAAGCCCGTACCGCCGTTGCCGTACGTGGAGTTGCGGCCGAGGACGAGGGAGCCCGGGTTGCCGTTGTCGGTGAGGCCGTGCTTCGCGTTCTTGAAGGAGACGCTGCCCCGCACGGTGTGGGCCACCGCCGGGGCCGGACTGCCGCCGCCGAGCTTGAAGCCGTTGCCGTCGCCCGCGAAGTCGGGGAAGTTCCAGCGGTTGAAGCCGTTGCCGTACGCCACCGTGTTCTCGATCGTCACGGGCGAGGCGAACTCCCAGGCGTCGAAGCCGTCGTCGACGTTGTTCCACAGCCGGGCGCCGCGCACCACGTTCCCCGTGCCGCTGCCCTCCTTGATGGCCAGGCCGTCGGCGCTCTCGCCGTTCTTGCGCGGGTCGCGGTTGCCGTGACTGTCCAGGTCCAGGATCTGGTTGTGGCTCGAATCGCCCTGGAGCTGGAAGCCGGACTCGTAGTTGTCGTGGGTGCGCAGCCGTGCGAAGACGTTGCCGTCGCAGCCGTCGCAGTACACCCCGTACGGGCCGTTGACGATCTCCAGGTCCGAGATGCGCCAGTACGACGCCTCCATGTGGACCGCCCCGCGCTCGGCGCGCGGGATGCTGCCGCCGACCGGGGTGTGGCTCGCGGGCAGCTTCTCGCCGTCCACGACCACGCGCTCGCCCGGGTGGGCCGTAAGGGTGATGGGCCGGGAGGCGGTCCCCGAGGTGGTGATGGTGATGTTGTCGGTGAGGGCGTACGTCCCGCCGCGCACGGTGACGGTGTCGCCGGGCCCGGCCAGGTCCACCGCCCGCTGGATGGTCCTCAGCGGCCGGGCGGGTGTGCCGGGGGCGGCGTCGTCGCCGTTCGGTGCCACGACCAGGGTCGTGCCCGCGGCGGCGGCCGGCCCCGTCAGTGCCATGGCCAGCGCGGCCCCCGCCATCGCCGCCGACCAGATCCGTGCGTTGCGCATACGGCCTCCTGCCTCTCCCACGTGGGTGTCGCACAGCAGTGGCCGCCGGGGGAGTGAAGGTTGCCGGGGCGCGGGCAGGTGCCTCGGCCTAGGGTGGGCGGTGTGAGTGACGACCGCAGCAAAGCCCCGCTGGCCGTGTTCGATCTGGACAACACCCTCGCCGACACCGCGCACCGGCAGCGGTTCCTGGAGCGCAGGCCGAAGGACTGGGACGGGTTCTTCTCGGCGGCGCCGCAGGACGGGCCGCTCCCGGAGGGCATCGCGCTGGTGAAGGAGAGCGCGCGGGAGTGCGAGATCGTCTACCTCACCGGGCGCCCCGAGCGCTGCCGGCGCGACACGCTCGACTGGCTGGCGGCCCAGGGGCTCCCCGAGGGGCGCGTGTACATGCGCAGGGACGCCGACCGGCGGCCCGCCCGGTTCACCAAGCTGGAGATCCTCAAGCGGCTCGCCCGCACGCGCGAGGTCCGCGTCCTGGTGGACGACGACGAACTGGTCTGCGAGGACGC
Source organism: Streptomyces sp. NPDC006140 (assembly GCF_040628815.1). NCBI lineage: Bacteria > Bacillati > Actinomycetota > Actinomycetes > Kitasatosporales > Streptomycetaceae > Streptomyces > Streptomyces sp. NPDC006140. The sequence continues at coordinate 640,706 of NZ_JBEXTS010000003.1, forward strand.
CCGGCGCGCGGGCTTCACCGTCGTACGGGCCGACTGGGCGGCGCGGTCCGCCGAGATGAAGGCGGCCCAGGAGCGCGAAGGGCGGACTTGAGACCCGGGGTTGACGGAGTGTTCACCTCCGCCGGGTATCCCCGAACCACAAGCACCGGCGCGCACGTGCGCGGACATACGGGGGATGCCATGAAGGGACGTCGCGAGGGCGTGCTCGCGGGCGGGGTGCTGCTCGGCGCCGCACTGCTGCTCACCGGCTGCGCCAAGCCCGACCGCAGCGAGATCGTCACCTGGACCGACGAACACGGCCGGGCCTGCACCGGCGTGGCCGTGGTCGACTCCGAGGACAGCGACCGCGAGGTGACCAGCATCGACTGCGACTACCCGCCGGACGGCAGGCAGCCGGGCCGCGCCACCTCACGACCGCTGCCGGGCTGAGCCCCGGGGGCTCCTACTCGGACTCCTCCAGCCGGAAGCCCACCTTGAGCCCCACCTGCCAGTGCGCGATCTCCCCGTTCTCGAGCTGGCCGCGCACCTGCGTCACCTCGAACCAGTCCAGGTTGCGCAGGGTCTGCGAGGCCCGGCCGATGCCGTTGCGGATGGCCTGGTCGACGCCCTCGGGCGAGGTGCCGACGATCTCCGTGACCCGGTAGGTGTGGTTCGACATGCCGCTGCTCCTGTTCTGGCGAGTGTGTCGCGCGTCACTCCACCGTGCCCCACGCGGCGGCGAAGCGCGAGACGTCACCTCCCGCCCCGCCGCCGACGTGGGGCCCGCCGGGGTCAGCGCGCCACGCTCAGCGACAGCGCGAACCGGCCCGCGCCGTCCGTCCACCAGTGCGCCAGATCCAGGCCCGCGGCGAACAGTTCGGCGCGCACCCCCTCCTGCCGGAACTTCGCCGACACCTCCGTGCGCAGTTCCTCTCCCGCCGCGAAGTCGACCGCCAGATCGAGCGCCGGCACCTTCACCGTCTGCGCCGTACGGGAGCGCAGCCGCATCTCGATCCACTCGTGCTCGGCGTCCCACAGGGCCACGTGGTCGAACGCGCCGGGCTCGAAGTCGGCGCCGAGCTCACGGTTGATCACGGTCAGCACGTTCTTGTTGAACGCGGCCGTCACCCCGGCCGCGTCGTCGTAGGCCCGGACCAGCACCCCCTCGTCCTTCACCAGGTCCGTGCCCAGCAGCAGCGCGTCGCCCGGGGCGAGCCGGGCCCGCACGGAGGCCAGGAACGCGGCGCGCTCGGCGGGCAGCAGGTTGCCGATCGTGCCGCCGAGGAACGCCACCAGCCGGGGCCCCGGCGTCTCCGGCAGGGTCAGCTCCGCGGTGAAGTCGGCGATCAGCGCGTGCACGTCGAGCCCCGGCCGCTCGGCGGCGAGCGCCTGCCCGGCCTGGGTGAGGGCGCTCCCGCTGACGTCGACGGGGACGTAGGTGTGCAGAGCGGTGAGGGCGTCGAGGAGGTGCCGCGTCTTCTCGGAGGAGCCGGAACCGAGCTCCACCAGGGTGCGGGCGCCGGTGGCGGCGGCGATCTCGCCGGAGCGGGCGACGAGGATCTCGCGCTCGGCGCGCGTGGGGTAGTACTCGGGCAACTCGGTGATCCGCTCGAACAGTTCGCTGCCGTGCGCGTCGTAGAACCACTTCGGCGGCAGGGTCTTGGGCGTGTGGGTCAGGCCCCGGTGGACGTCGGCGCGCAGGGCGGCTTCGGTGGCGTCCTCGGGCAGGGTGCGGGTGAGGTGGAACGGGCTCACGTACGGGGCTCCTTGCCAGTTGCGTCCGGGAGGTCCTTGAGCGGGGTGAGCAGCACGTCCGTGCGGCTCGCCGCGAGCAGGGTGCGGTCGGGGACCTCCTGCCAGTGCGGGTCGTCGTCGTAGGGCTCGGAGGCCACGACGGTGCCGCCGCCGGGCCGGGTGAGGTACCAGAGGGTGTCGCCCCAGGCGGTCGCGGTGATGGTGTCGCCGTTGGTGAGCAGGAGGTTGAGGCGGGAACCGGGAGCCGCCGCGGCGACCTCCAGGACCGTGTCGGCCAGGGCCTGGCCCTCCTCGTCGCCCCCGCGCAGCCGGGCCAGCACCAGCGCCCAGACGAGCGCCGAGTCGTTGCGGGCCTCCAGCGACAACAGGTCCTCGTGCGGCAGCGTCCGGGACACGGCGGCCAGGGAGCCGGGCCAGCCCCGGACCGCGCCGTTGTGGCTGAACAGCCAGGTCCCCGCCGCGAACGGGGCCGCCGCGGCCTCCGCGTCCGCGCCCGACAGGGTCGCGTCCCGCACCGCGGCGAGCAGCGCGGTGCTCCGTACGACCCGGGCGAGATCGGCGAACGACAGGTCCGCCCAGATGGGCCCGGCCCGCCGGTAGCGGGCCGGCACCGGGTCGCCCGCCGCGTACCAGCCCACGCCGAAACCGTCCGCGTTGACCGTCCCGTACCGCTGCTGCCGGGGTGCCCACGACTGCCGGTACAGGCCGTGCGGGGGCTCCACCAGGAACCGGCCGAGCGGCTCCTCGGGCCCCACGTAAGCCACATGACGGCACATCAGATGCCCTCCGAACGGGCCGTGCGGAACCCGGAGAAGATCTGCCGCCGGATCGGGTAGTCCCAGTTGCGGAACGTGCCTCGGCAGGCCACGGCGTCCACGGCGAAGGAACCGCCGCGCAGCACCTTGTACTCGGGGCCGAAGAACACCTCCGAGTACTCCTTGTACGGGAAGGCCTTGAACCCCGGGTACGGCAGGAAGTCGCTCGCCGTCCACTCCCACACGTCGCCGATCAGCTGCCGTACGCCGAGCGGCGACTCACCGGCCGGGTAGCTCCCGGCGGGCGCCGGACGCAGGTGCCGCTGGCCCAGGTTGGCGTGCTCGGGGCCCGGGTCGGCGTCGCCCCACGGGTAGCGCGTCGAGCGGTCGGCGGCCGGGTCGTACCGCGCGGCCTTCTCCCACTCGGCCTCGGTCGGCAGCCGGCGGCCGTCCCAGCGGGCGTAGGCGTCGGCCTCGTACCAGCACACATGCAGGACGGGCTCGTCGGGCGGGACGACCTCGGTGACGCCAAAGCGGCGCCTGAGCCACTGCTTCCCGTCGCGCCGCCAGAACAGCGGGGCGGTGATGCCGTGCCTGCGGATGTGCGCCCAGCCCTCCGGGGCCCACCAGCGCGGGTCGTCGTAGCCGCCGTCCTCGATGAACGCCTGGTAGGCGGCGTTCGTCACCGGCGTGGTGTCGATGAAGAAGGGGGCCACCTCGCGCCGGTGCGCGGGACGTTCGTTGTCCAGGGCCCACGGCTCGGTGGAGGTGCCCATCGTGAACGGGCCGCCGGGCACGAGGACTTCGGAGCGCCCCGTGAACAGCGGCACGGGCTCCGGGTCCGGGGCGGTCAGGGCCTGCGGGCCCTTGCGGAGCTGATGGGTGATCAGCATGGTCTCGTCGTGCTGCTGCTCGTGCTGCGCGATCATGCCGAAGGCGAACCCCGCCTCCGTCAGCCGCGTGCCGTGGAACGCGGCCTTCTCCAGCACGTCCAGCGCCCGGCCGCGCACGTCGGAGGCGTAGCGTCGGGCCTCGGCGGGCGACAGCAGGGGCAGCCTGGGCCGCTCGGCCCGCGGGTGCTCGAAGGCGTCGTAGAGGCTGTCGATCTCGGGCCGTATCGCCTCCTGCCCGGCGACGGCCCGCAGCAGCCACTGCTCCTCCTGGTTGCCGATGTGCGCGAGGTCCCACACCAGCGGCGACATCAGCGGCGAGTGCTGCGCGGTCAGGTCGGGGTCCTCGACGCAGCTCGTCAGCAGGGTGGTGCGCTCGCGGGCGACGACCAGCGAGGCGACCGCCCGCTCACGGAGCGCCTCGGGGTCCACGGTCCCGGTGTCGGCGGCGGGCTCGGTCTGGGTCATGGGCGGAAGTCCTTCCCGTGGGCGCGACCGTCCGTGCCGCGCTGTCGGTCGAGCAGGTCGTCGGCGGGGCAGCGGCCCAGGACGACGTAGCGGTCCAGGTAGGCGGTGACGGCGTCCGTGATCTCGGTCGCGGCGCCGAGCCGGGGCAGGGCGTCCAGCGCGGTGGTGAAGCACGTGACGGCCACCTCGCGCAGTTCCGCGTCGGCCAGGCCGCGCCGGGCCGCGTCGAGCCACAGCGGGTTGTGCGGCGCGGGCATCCCCAGCGTGCGCTCGGCCAGCGGCTTCACGGCCCGGTAGGCGGTCTCGGCGGCCTCCGGGTCGTCGAACAGCGCGGCCGTCACGGCCAGCGGCACGATCCAGCCGTCGTCCCCCGGCTGCGCGTCGATCATGCGCAGTTCGAGGTGGCCGCGCGGTCGGACCGGCGGGAACAGCGTCGTGACGTGGTAGTCGAGGTCCTCCCGCGTGGGCGGTCTCGGCACGCCCGTACGGATCCACTCCCGGAAGGTCAGCCCCTCCGGGACGTCCCAGGGCGCGCCGTCCCGCCGTACGCACATCACGGGGGAGTCCAGCACGTGACCGGCCCAGGCGGCGCGCGGCTCGGCGTCCAGCGGCGGTCCGCCCGCCCGGCCGGCGCCGATCCGCGTCCACAGCAGCTGCCGGGTGGACAGCCAGCCGGTCGGCCGGTGGCCGGCGAGCGGGGAGTTGGCGAACGCGGCCACCAGGACCGGACCCAGATGGTGGGCCAGCCACCAGCGCCGCACGTGGCCGAGGGGCCCGGGCTCCTCGTGGCCGGCGTCCAGGCAGACCTGCACGGAGGCGGAGGTGCACATCATGGCCCGGCCCGCGGGACCCGTGCGGTCCAGGCACGCCTCCATGGCGTCGTAGCGCGGTTCGCGCAGGAACCGGCGGGGTTCGTGCCAGGGGTCGTGGCCGATGCCGACGAGGGTGAGGGCGTCCTCGCGGAGCACCGCGCGGACGGCGTCGAGGTCGGCGGAGACGGTGCGGACCAGCTCCGTCAGCGAGGCGGCGGGGGGCGAGCTCAGCTCCAGCTGGCCGCCGGGCTCCACGGTGAGCGCCGACCTCAGGGGCAGGGTCCGCAGTGCGGCGTAGGCCGCTTCGAGTCGTTCGGGTGTGACGGGGAGCTGCGGTGCGCGCAGCTCGTGGACGAGCCATTCCACCTCGACCCCGAGGCGGCGCGGCGGGCCGGTCTTGAAGCAGATGCCGCGGACGAGGGCCTCGACGTCTGCTTCGGACAGGGCGGCGTGTGGCTGGGTACAGCCTCCCGCCGCTGCTGTGGGCGAATCGGGCATATAGGGATCCTCCTGAGATTCCACCATGCCACCGGTCCGGGCACTCCGGCGGCCCGAACCGGGTACACCCGTCCCACCCAAGCCCCTCCCGTCGCTCGGCACAAGGGTGCGAACCGGGGCGTTCCGGGCCGGTCATCCGGGTGGGCCGGGCGTTTCCCGGCGCTTTTCCCGGTGTTTTCCGGCCGCGGGAAACTGTGTTGCGCCGGGGATCCGACGTCACCCAGGATGCCTGCGTGAGCACGACAAGAAGGACCGCGCGGCGCGTGCTCGCGGCGCGTACGGGGGTGGCGCCGTGAGCGCGCGCCTGCGCGGTGTCGCGCGGCAGACCGAGCAGATCGTGGCGGCCGGGGCCTACCGGGCTCCCGACGGGCGCGAGGTGTCGATCGCGGCGGCGCTCCGGGCCGCGCGCGAGGGCACGCGCGTGTTCGGGCCGGAACCGGTGCCGGTGCCCTCCGTCCGGGTGACGCGGACGCTGGTCGAGGTCACGGGCGAGAGCAGCCTGGAGGCCGCGCGACGGCTCAGCGGCGACGCGGCGGTCCTGAACGCCTCCGCGCGCAATCCCGGCGGGGATACGGCGGTCCTGAACGCCTCCGTACGCAATCCCGGCGGGGATACGGCGGTCCTGAACGCCTCCGCGCGCCATCCCGGGGGCGACACGGCGGTGCTGAACTTCGCCTCCGCGCGCAATCCCGGCGGCGGCTACCTGAACGGCGCCCAGGCCCAGGAGGAGGCCCTGTGCCGGGCCTCCGCGCTCTACACCTGCCTGCTCGGGGCCCGCGCCTTCTACGACCACCACCGCGCGCACCGCGACCCGTTCTACACCGACCGTGTCATCCACTCACCCGCCGTGCCCGTCTTCCGCGACGACCGGGGCGACCTGCTGGCGGAGCCCTACACCGTCGGTTTCCTCACCTCGGCCGCGCCCAACGCGGGCGTGGTGCTCCGTACGGCCCCCGAGCAGGCGTCCGAGCTGCCGAGGGCCCTCGCCGTCCGGGCCGAACGCGTCCTGGAGACGGCGGCGGCGCACGGCTACCGCAAGCTCGTCCTGGGCGCCTGGGGCTGCGGGGTGTTCCGCAACGACCCGGACCGGGTGGCGGGGGCGTTCCGGGGGCTGCTGGGGCCGGGCGGACGGTTCTCGGACACCTTCGAGCACGTGGTGTTCGGGGTGCTGGACCGCACGCCCGGCCAGGTGGTGCGGGCCGCCTTCGAGAAAACCTTTCAGGTCCAGCCGTAGCGCTCCCGCAGGCGGTGCCGGACCAGGTTGAACCGCATGCGGTCCAGGGCGCAGGCCTCCCGGCGCATGCCGTCCTCGTGCAGGCGCAGGACCCGGTCGACGTCGACCCATGACTCCCGGCCGGACCGGTCCCACGGACCGCTGCCGATCGGCACCCACTCCCGGTCGCCGTCGTGCCGCTTGCTGGACAGCTGCACGGCCAGGAACGTGCCGCCGGCCTCGCGGGCGACCACGAGCACCGGGCGGTCCTTGCCCCGGCCGTCGTTCTCCTCGAAGGGCACCCACGTCCAGACGATCTCGCCGGGGTCGGGGTCACCGTCGTGCGCGGGTGAGTACTCGGTGCGCACCCGGCCCACCCGGCGCGGGTCGGCCTGGACGGTGGCGGACGGGCCGTGGCGGCCGGGGACGTTCTCGTCGGTAAACGCGGTCACGGGGGCACCCTATGGGCTGCCCCCGTGGGTGCGTCCGCAGGGTCACCTGTCGTCCATCGGCACCTTCTGGGCCAGTCCGTTGGGCGACGAGGTCTCCTGCGGTGCCTGCCCGTTCCGGTCCATCGACGCGAGCAGCTGACGGGCGAGGCCCAGCCCCGTGCCGCCCATGGTGAGCGCCTTGGCGAACAGGTCCGCCATGCCGTCGGCGCCGTTCAGCAGCACCATGTTGTCGACGTTGCCGAAGGCGGACGCGCCGGCCTTCACGATCTCCGGCCAGTTCTCGGCGAGTTGCTGGGCGACGACGGCCTCCTGGTTCTCGGCGAGGGCGGCGGCCCGCGCCTTGATGGCCTCCGCCTCCGCGAGCCCCTTGGCCTTGGCCGCCGCGGCCTCGGCCAGCCCCCTGGCCTGCGCGGCAGCCGCCTCGGCCTCACCGGTCGCCCGAGTGGCCCGCGCGGCCGCGGCACCCCGCGCCGTCGTCGCCTCGGCCTCGGCGCCCGCGGCCGTCTTGACCCGGGTCGCCTCGGCCGCCGCCGCGAGTTCCGTCTCCTTCGCCCGCGCCTCGGCCGCCGAGATCCGCGCGTCGCGCTCGGCCTCCGCCAGCGTGCGCTTCTCGTAGGCCGCGGCGTCGGCGGGCTTGCGGACGTCCGCCTGGAGCTGCTGCTCGCGCCGGTGCGCCTCCAGCTCCGCCACCCGCGTCTCCTGGACGACGACCTCCTGCCGGGCACCGGCCTCGGCGAGCGGTCCCGCCTGCCGGGCCTTGGCGGCCGCCTTGTCCCGCTCTGCCTGGTAGCCGGCCTGGAGGATCTCGCTGTCCCGCGTCGCCTCCGCCATCCGCGCGAACGACTGCTGCTCCGCCTCGGTGGCCAGCCGGTTCGCCTCGGCCTGCGCGATCCGCGCGTCCCGCTGCACGGCCGCCGCGTGCGGCATGGCGAGGTTCTGGATGTACCCGGTCGGGTCCTCGATCTCGTGGATCTGCAGCGAGTCCACGATCAGCCCCAGCTTCTCCATCTCCGTGCCGCACGCGGCCCGTGTCTGCCCGGTGAGTTTCTCCCGGTCCCGGATCATGTCCTCGACCGTCAACCCGCCCACGATGGACCGCAGATGACCGGCGAAGACGTTGTGCACCCGCTCCGCCATCAGCTTCTGCTGGTCGAGGAACCGGCGGGCCGCGTTCGCGATCGACACGAAGTCGTCGCCCACCTTGAAGATGACCACGCCCCGCACCTTCAGCGGGATGCCCTGATGGGTCACGCAGTCCACGTGGAGTTCCGTCTCGTTCAGGTCGAGCGAGAGCCTGCGCACCGCCTGCACACCGGGCAGCACGAGCGTGCCCCGCCCGGTGACGATGCGGAATCCCATGCCCTCCTCGAGGCCCTCCGTGCGGTGCTTGGAACCGGAGATGATCAGTGCCTCGTTGGGTTCGGCGACCCGCCACATGAGCTTGAACAGACCGATGACGACGAGGACGGCGGCAACCGCCACCCCCGCCACGACGCCGACGACCATCGGCATTCGCCCCCTCTGCATGGTGCCCTCTCGGCACCGAACGAGGGGAGTGTGCTCCTCGGCGGAGCCCCGGGCCAGACACCTGCCCAACCTTGCCCAAAGCTTGACGCGTACGGCTCTCCCCTGCGTCGCAGCGGGCTCAACTGTCGTATGCCGCCGTGACGTAGACGGTTCTCGGGGGCAGGTACTCGACCACCATGACGATCGTGCCCGGCTCGATGCGGTCCGTCGCGGACGCGGGGTGGGCGAGGAAGTGCTCGGCGCCGCCGCGCACGCGGACGATCACCTCGCCGACCAGTCCGGGCCCCACCGTTCCGGTGACCCGTCCCATGAGTCCGACCATCGACGCGTCCGCCATGAGGGACAGCGTACGGTCGCTCAGGCGGCGGCGGAACGGGCCGTGACCGGCGGCGCCGGCCACTTCTCGTGCCAGCGCAGCTCCGCCTCCAACTGCGCGGCCACCCGCACCAGCAGCGGTTCGCTGTTCGCCGGTCCGAGCAGCTGCGCCCCGACCGGGAGGCCGTCCGGTGTGAAACCGGCGGGCACGTTGACCCCCGGCCAGCCCAGCACGTTCCACGGCCAGGCGTACGGGCAGGCCGCGATCATCGCCCGGTCGGTGGCGAACCCGCTGAGTTCGAGCAGGGCGCCGATCCGGGGCGGGGGAGCGGCGGTCGTCGGGGCGAGGACGACGTCGTACGAGGCGAAGAACCCGCCGATACGGCGGTGCAGCACGGCCTCCGCCCGCCGGGCCGCCCGCAGCGGGGCCCCGCCCAGCAGCCGGCCCAGCCGGGCCGCGTCCCGGGTGCGCCGGTCCAGCAGCGCCGGGAAGGGCGCCTCGCCCACCCGCTCGGCGATCCCGGCCGTCGCGCGCGGCACGAACGTCAGCCCGATCTGCCCGTAGGGCGGGTCCGCCTCCTCGACCCGGTGCCCCAGGGCGGCGAGCCGCTCGGCGAGTTCGACGACCCGGACGCGGACCTCCGGCAGGAGGCGGGCGGGCACCGCCGTGAACGGCGGCTTGAGGGAGAGCGCGATGCGCAGCCGCCCCGGGTCGCGGCCGACGGCTCCCGAGACGTCGACGGCCGGGGGCCGGTGCGGGTCCAGCGCGTGGTTGCCGCTCGCCGCGTCCAGCAGCAGGGCCGCGTCGGCGACCGTGCGGGCGAGGGTGCCGTTGACGGTGATGCCCTGGAAGGACTCGCCGCGCGGCCAGGTGGAGATGCGGCCGCGCTGCGGTTTGACGCCGATCAGATGGGTCCACGCGGCCGGGATCCGCACCGACCCCGCCCCGTCCGAGCCGAGCGCGGCGGGCACGAGACCGGCGGCGACCGCCGCGGCCGAGCCGCCCGAGGAACCGCCGGGCGTGTGCTCGGTGCTCCACGGATTGCGGGTCGCGCCGAAGGCGGGACCCTCGGTGAAGGGCCACTGCCCGAACTCGCAGGTGTTGGTCTTGCCGACGATCACCGCCCCGGCCGCGCGCAGCCGCCGGACCGCCTCGCCGTCCTCGGCGACCGGCGGGAACTCCCCGCAGCAGCCGAAGGCGGTCGGCTCGCCGGCCACGTCCATGTCGTCCTTCACCGCCACGGGCACCCCGAGCAGCGGCTTGCGACCGCCCGCGGCCAGCTCCCGGTCGGCCGCGTCGGCCTCGGCGAGTGCCGCCTCGGCCCGCACGATCCGGAAGGCGTTGATGCTGCCCTGCGCCGCCTCGATCCGCGCCAGCGTCCGCTCGACCAGCGCCCGGGACGTCACCTCCCCGGCGGCCAGCGCGCGGGCGGTCTCCGCCAGGCCTGCGGCACGGTCGAGCGTCATACGGACACCTCCGGAAGCAGCTCCTCTACCGAACGGTAACGTCCGGTGGCCGGCGGGGGAACGTCGACGGCAGGAGTGGAAATTCACCCACAGGCCACATCTTCCTCACTGGGCTCATCCGCTCCTGTTCAAACCATTGACGGCCCCCCGCCTCCCCCTTACTTTCTGAGCCCCACTTCCTGATCGGTTTGCCGAACCTTGTTCGGTATATCGACTCCCGGTTGCTCAAGGGAGAGCCGCCCGTGACCCCACACCCCGCCGCCCCGTCCCGCCGCACCCTGCTGCGCGCCCTGGCCGCCCTGCCCGCCTCGGCCATGCTGCTGGGCGAAGCACCGGGACTGCTCGGCAGCGCCCTGGCCGCCGCGCCCCCGAACGGCTCCGCCACCCGCTACACCATCGTCCCGTTCCTCAACAGCGACGACGGCACGGTCAACGTCTACCAGTCGGACGACGCCACCGACTTCCGCCTGCTGCGCGCCTCCGCGTACACACCGCCCGCCGGCCGGATCCGCGACGCGAGCGTCATCAGGCACACCGACGGTTACTACTACGTCACCTACACCACGCGCACCTGGCAGGACACCACCACGACGATCGGCTTCGCCCGCAGCTCCGACCGCGTCAACTGGACCTTCCTCTACGACTACACCGTCCCCCTGGCCGACCTGTCCCGCGCGTGGGCGCCCGAGTGGTTCGTCGACAGCGACGGCAGCGTCAGCATCATCGTGTCCTGCTCCACCACCAACGACCAGTGGATCTTCACGCCGTACCTGCTGCGGGCCACGAACTCGGCCCTCACGGCGTGGAGTTCACCGGTGCCGCTCTCCGGCATCGGCGCCAACCACATCGACACGTTCATCGTGAAGATCGGCTCGACGTACCACGCGTTCCCGAAGAACGAGACGACGAAGTACATCGAGTACGCCACGGCCTCGAACCTGACCGGCCCGTACACGATCCGCCGGACGGGCGACTGGGCGGGCTGGGGCAGCTACCGCGAGGGCCCGGCGCTGGTCCGGCTCGACAACGGCGGCTGGCGGATGTTCTTCGACGGCTACGGCGACGGGAACTACTACTACAGCGACAGCTACGACACCTTCGCCACCTGGTCGGCGCCGGCCGCGCTGCCCGGGATCTCCGGCACCGCCCGGCACTTCACGGTGGTCAAGGAGACGGTCGCGGGCGGCCCGAGCCTGGCGAAGAACGTCACGCGCTCCTTCCGCTCGGCCAACTACTCCACCCGCTACTGGCAGCAGCAGTCCTCACTGCTCAACCTGCCCGTGGTGAGCGGCTCCAGCACCGCCGCCGAGAAGCAGGCCGCCACCTTCACGGTCGTCGCCGGCCTGGCCGATGGCAGCGGCTACTCCTTCCGCGACGCCGCCGGCAACTACCTGCGGCACTGGGACTTCCGCGCCCGCTTCGACCCGAACGACGGCACGAGCACGTTCGCCAAGGACGCCACGTTCGTCCTGAGGGCCGGCACGGCGTCGGGCTCCGTCCGCTTCGAGTCGTACAACTACCCGGGGTACTACCTGCGCCACTACTCCTACCAGCTCCGCGTGGAGCGCTCGAACGGAACGGACCTGTTCCGCCAGGACAGCTCGTTCGTGCCGGTGGCGGCCTGGGCCTGAGCGCACCGGGGGCGGCCAGACCCCCCGGCAGCGGTATCGGCCGAACGGTCGAGGGACCCGGGGGAGACGGCCCGGATGCCGACCGTTCGGCCGAGGCGCGCGTGCGGTCCGGCGGGCGAGGGTGGAGCCGCATCCTCCCCCCCCCCCCGGACCTCAGGAGCACACCATGCAGCGCAGCACGTTCCTCGTCGGTGCCGTCGGCGCCGCGACCGCCGTCGTCGCACTGGGCGGTCTCGGCACCTATCTCCTCTCGGGCACCGAGTCGACCAGCCGCCTGGACGAGCACAGCACGGCGTCGGTGGACGGCCACAAGGCGCTCGCCGCGAACATCGTCGCGGGCCGCACCGAGAGCAAGTACCACCCGCTGCCCTGGGTCGGCGACAAGCTCTCCGGCGTCTCCTGCCCGACCGGTCTCAAGGCCGTGGCCGGAGCCACCCTCACCTGCACCGGCAAGAAGAGCGACGGCAAGACCGTCGAGATCCCCGTCCGCGTGACCAGGGCCGGCGCCAAGAGCGTCACCTGGACCTTCGAGCGCTGACGAAGGAGCCAGGACACACCATGAGCACCGTCCTGGCCGGACACGGCCTCGTCAAGAAGTACGGCTCCACCACCGCCCTGGCCGGCGTGGACCTGGAGGTCCGTGAACGCGACTCCCTGGCGATCATGGGCCCCTCGGGGTCCGGCAAGTCGACCCTGCTGCACACCCTCGCCGGGATCGTCCGCCCCGACGGCGGCCAGGTGCTGCTGCGCGGCGAGCGCCTCGACAACCTGGGGGAGAACCGGCTGAGCGCCCTGCGCCGCAAGCGCTTCGGCTTCGTCTTCCAGTTCGGCCAGCTGCTGCCCGAGCTGCCCGCCGAGGAGAACGTCGCCCTGCCGCTGATGCTGGAGGGCATGCCGCGCGGCGAGGCCGTGGCCCGGGCCCGCCGCTGGTTCGCACCGCTCGGCCTGGAGGGGCTGGAGCAGCGCCGCCCCGGCCGGCTCTCCGGCGGCCAGGCCCAGCGGGTCGCCATCGCCCGTGCCCTGGTCGCCGAGCCGGACGTGGTCTTCGCCGACGAGCCGACCGGGGCGCTGGACCAGCGCACCAGCACGGAGGTCGTACAGCTGCTGACCTTCGCCACCCGGGAGACGGGAGCCGCCCTGGTCATGGTCACCCACGACGCCGACGTCGCCGCCCTCTGCGACCGCGTCCTGCACGTCCGCGACGGCCTCATCAGCGGCCACAGCCAGTTCACCGTCGCCTGAGATGACCCGCCCGAAGCCCCCGGAGTCCGCATGCGTTCCCCCGTCCTGCCCCTGACCTGGCACCTCGCCCGGTCCTCCGGCCGCCGCGGTCTGCACTCCCGGCTGCTCGCGGCCGGTGCCGCCGCCGTCGGCTCCTTCCTCCTGCTGCTGATGATCGCCGCCACCCTCGGCGCGGGCACCCGCGCCGACCACACCACGTGGCGCACCCCCGACGCCGTCCCGGCCAAGGAAGCGACGGCCGTCCAGGCCACGACCACGACGTACGTCCGCCACGAACCCGTCACCGTCGTGAACCTCGCCCGGCTGCCCGGCCGGGGGCCGGCCCCCGCACCGCCCGGCCTGCGCGACTTCCCGGAACCGGGCCAGGTGTACGTCTCCCCGGCCCTGGCCGACCTGCTGCACGACCTTCCCCCCGGCCGGCTCGCCGGCCGCTTCCCCGAGGTGAGGTCCTACGGCACCGTCGGCGCCGCCGGTCTCGCCTCCCCGGACGAACTGGTCGCGGTGGTCGGACGGGCGCCCGGCGACGCGGCTGTCTCCCCGGCCGCCGGGAAGCAGAACCACTACGACGAGCACCTGACCGAGCGCGCCCCGATCGCCGGCTTCTCCGCCACCGAGGCGAGCGTGTTCACCGGCACCGACCAGGGGACCGTGCTCCTCGGAGTGGTGCTCCTCGTCATGCCGGTCGTCGTGCTGGCCTCGGCCGCCGGACGGCTCGGCGCCGCGCGGCGCGAGCAGCGGCTCGCCGCGCTGCGGCTGGCCGGGGCGACCCCACGGCAGATCCTCGCCATGACCGCCGTCGAGGCGGCCGCGGTCGGCGCGACCGGGGCGCTGGCGGGCGCGCTCGCCCACACGGCGCTGCTGCCCGCGCTCGCCCGACTCCCGTACGGCGTCGGCGCCTGGTACACGGACCGGTTGTGGGTGGGGCTGCCGTGGCTCGCCGCGGTGGTGGCGGCCGTCACGGCACTGATCACCGTCAGCGCGGTGACGACGCTGCGCCGGGTGGCCACCTCGCCCCTGGGCGTCGCCCAGCAGGCCGACCCACGCCGTACCCGCGTGCTCCGCCTGCTGCTGTTCGTCGCGGTCCTGCTCTACATCTGGGCGACCACGGACGGCAGCGGCCAGCTGAAGCCCCGTCAGCTGGCCGCCCTGCTCGTGCTCTTCTACGGCGCGTTCTGGCTGCTCGGCCCCTGGGTCGTGGACCGGCTCGGACGGATCGTGGGCCGCCACGCCAAACGCCCGGCCACGCTGCTGGCCGCGCGGCGCCTCAGCGACGACCCGCGCGGGGCCTGGCGCACCGTCAGCGGCCTTGTCCTGGCGGGTTTCGTGGCCGGGTTCTTCTCCGTCAGCACACTCGGCCTGGAAGGCCCGCGCCACGAGGGCCAGGTGGCGGTGATCACCGCGAACGCCGCCGACGCCCGGCACACCGCGGCCGAGGCCCGCACGCTCCTGCGCGAGGCGGGCGTCACGGCGACCGTCGCCGTCACGCGCGAGGACGACTACGACAGCCTGCTCGGCGGCGTCGACGGCGTGACCGCCCAGGTCTCCGGCGGGCAGGAGCAGATCGACACCGCCGTCACCGCCCTGACGCCCCTCGGCTTGGGCAGGTACCCGATCACGCAGGAGTACGTGTCCGCGCCGGACGACACGGTCACCACCCGCCTCGCCACCGTCAGCACCGCCACCCTGGTGCTGAGCTTCCTCGTCGCGGCCGCCTCCGCCGGACTCACGGCCGCCGCGAACGTCCTCGACCGGCGCCGCGTCTACGGCCTGCTGCGGCTGGCCGGTACCCCGCTTGAGGTGCTGGAACGGGCCCGGATCCGCGAGACCGTCATCCCCCTGACCGTCCTGGCCGGCGGCACGACCGCGATGGGCGCCTTCGGCGCGATGCAGCTCAACAAGGCGGCCGGCACCACCGTCGACGCCTCCGGTGCCGTCCAACTGGTGGTCTGCGTGGCCGTCGGCGCGCTGGCCGTGCTCGCCGCGATCGCCGGCAGCAGGCCGCTGCTGCGGAAGGTGACGGCGGGCCCGGCACAGACGGCGGACTGACGCGCTACTCGTCGGAGAGCGTGAGGTCGGGAACCCGCCACGCCGCCAGCGCGAAGGCGACCAGGGACACCGCGGCGCCCGTGAGGAACACGAGGCGCATCGAGGTGACGTAGCCCTCCAGGAACGGCAGCGCCACGCCCGGGTCGAGGACGTGCAGGAAGGCGGAGTCCTCCAGGTTCACCCCGCCGCCGGGACGGAGGACGCCGGACAGGGCCCGCGCGCTGTCGGGCTGGGCCAGGAGGTGGCGGTAGGCCGGGTCGCTGCGGGCCTCGGCCAGTCGCTCGGCGATCCGGCCGGCCGCCGTGGTGAACAGGATCGACAGGAACGCCGCGGTGCCGACCGTACCGCCGTTGGAGCGGAAGAAGTTGACCGACGCCGTCGCCGCGCCCATGTCCGTACGGGGCACCTCGCACTGCGCGAGCGTGGTGAGCGTCTGCATCGACGCGCCGAGCCCCGCGCCCATCAGGACCATGCCGAGCGCCGGGTGCCACAGCGGGCTGTCCACACGCAGCGTGGCGAACACGAGCATCGCGGCGGTGAACGAGCCGACACCGGCGACGAGATGCACCTTGAACCGGCCGGTCCGGGCGATCATCCGGCCCGTCAGCAACGTCACCGCGAGGTTCGCGGCGACCGTGGGCAGGGTCGCCAGGCCCGCCGCGATGGGGCTCATGCCACGGACGAGCTGGAGGTAGAGCGGCAGCGTCGTCATCGCTCCGAACATGCCGATGCCGACGACGAAGTGCAGTCCGACGCCCAGCCGGAAGGTCCGGACGCGGAACAGGCGCGGCGGCAGCAGCGCGGCGTCACCGGACCGGCGCTCCACCAGGACGAACACGGCGAGCCCTGCCACGCCGACCGCGTACATCACCAGGGCCCGGGGCGAGTCCCACCCCCAGACGCGGCCCTGCTCGGCGACCGTCAGCAGCGGGACCAGCCCCACGGCCAGGGTGAGCGCCCCGGCGTAGTCGAGCCGGTGCCGCGCCCGCCGGTGCGGGAAGCGCAGCACGCGCGTGATCGCCACCGCGGCCGCGGCGGCGAGCGGCACGTTGATCAGGAAGATCCAGCGCCAGCCGGCTATGCCGAGCAGCTCGGCCCGGTCCGCGAAGGCACCGCCCACGAGCGGGCCGACGATGCTGGCGCCGCCGAACACGGCCATGAAGTAACCCTGGTAGCGGCCCCGTTCGCGCGGAGTGGTGATGTCGGCGACGATCGTCATCGCTAGCGACATCAGCCCGCCGCCGCCGAGCCCCTGCACGGCACGGAACGCCGCCAGCTCGTAGATCGACGTGGCGCATCCGCACAGCAGCGAGCCGACGGTGAACAGGGCGATCGCGGCGAGGTAGACGGGCCTGCGGCCGTGGATGTCGGAGAGCTTGCCGTACAGCGGCGTCGCGATGGTGGCGGTGATGAGATACGCGGTGGTCACCCACGCCTGGGCGGTCAGCCCGTGCAGGTCGTCGGCGATGGTCCGCAGCGCGGACGAGACCACGGTCTGGTCCAGCGCGCCCAGGAACATGCCGAGCACCAGCCCGGACATGACGGTGGTGATCTGCCGGTGACTGAGCCGCGGGGGCATGTCCCCGGCCGCGCCCTGATCTCGGGTGTCGGAGAAGGTCACGTGTCGTCCTCGGGGTGGGGGCGGATACGGCGCGCGGGCGCGGGCCGTCCGGCGACCGGCGGTACGGTCCGCGCCCGCGGCGAGAGGGCGGCTAGCCGGCGATGCCGGTCAGGTCGCCGACCGCCTGTCCGATCTCCGGCAGTGACAGCATCGCCAGCTGGGCCGAGCGGGCCCGTGCCCGGGGCCCGGGATCGGCGAGGAGCTCGCGGCACACGTCGGCGATGCCCCTCGCGCTCCGGTCCGTGATGTGACGGCCCAGGCCCAGTTCCTCCACGCGCCGCGCGTTGGCGGGCTGGTCCCCGAAGTGCGGCAGGACCGCGAGCGGCGTGCCGGTGCGCATGGCCTCGCGGATGCTGTTGAAGCCGCCGTGGGTGACGAACAGGTCGACCGACTCCAGCAGCAGCGGCTGCGGAACCCGCTCGGTGACATGGACGTGTCCGGGCAGTCCCTCGGTGTCCACCGGAACCCCGGAGGTCGACACGACCACCGTGCAGTCGTCCAGCTCGGCCGCCGCCCCCAGGATCGCGCGCAGGCTCTCGGCGGGGTCCGGCAGCCGCACGGGCAGAGGCGTCTCCTCGTCCGCCGTGCGCTCACGGAGCTGCGGCAGGGCGGTACCGATCGCGGCGTACACCAGCGGCCGGTCCGTGGGCAGTCCGGCGGCCCACTGAGGCAGCACCCCACCGCGCTCCACGTCCACCGTCTGCCGGTAGGACCACGCCCGGGACAGGTGACGGGTGAAGGAGAAGGCGGGCGGCACGTAGTCGACCCGGCCGTGCGGTGCGATGGACAGCGGGTCGTCCCCTGCGGGCAGTCCCAGCTCCGCGCGCCGCTCGTTCAGCTGCGGCAGCACCTCGGCGGGGTCCAGCATGTTGCTGAACCCGGAAGGCGTCGGCAACTGCGGCACGCCGAGCAGTTCGGCGGTGAGCACCGCGCTCATGTCCATGCCGTCCCGCAGGATCACGTCGGGCCCGAAGTCACGGGCGAGGGGGAGCAGGACCTCCAGGTACGGCTTGACTCCGGGCCCGGCCACGTGGCGCATCAGCAGCCGGTCCAGCGCCTCGGTCGGCTCCGTCAGGTCGACGGTGCTGCCTTGGAGCTCGGCGAGGTACGGGGCCGCCGCGGCGAGCGGATCGAACTCCGCTAAAGCGGCCTTCACCTGTACGTCGTCGTCACGGAACACGGGGACGAGCGTCTCGGTGGTGACCACCAGCACCTGATGCCCGGCCCCGGCCAGGGCGCGCAGCAGGGGCAGTTGGGCGCGCCCGTGGGAGGGACTGCCGAGCGTGGTGCACAGAACCCGCATGGGGTGAACCTTTCTCTCGGTTTCTTTTCTGGAGGGAAGGGGAGCAGAAGCCGGCATCGGTGCCCGCGCGGGCGTCACGCCACCCGGGCCGGTGTGTCCGCGCGCCCGATGCCGTGCCGGCTCAGCCCGGCCCGCGCGAGCCGGTCCGCGTCCAGCAGGTTGCGGAAGTCGTGGACTTCCCGGCCGGCCATGCGCGCGGCGATCGCCGCCCAGTCGAGGTCGCGCAGCTCCGGCCACTCGGTGAGGACGAGACAGGCCGCCGCCCCCTCCGCCGCCCGCACGGGGTCGTCGGCGAGGTCGAGCAGATCGCTCAGGTCGGGCCGCTCCTCGCGCAACGCCGGGTCGTACGCCGTGAGTTCGGCGCCGCGCTCGCGCAGCAGCCGGGCGACGGAGAGCGCGGGGGAGTCGCGCAGATCGGAGGTGCCGGCCTTGAAGGTCAGGCCGTACAGGGCGAGTCGTACGCCGTGCAGCGAGCCGTCCGCGCCGCTTCCGCACGAGGCGGCGACCCGGTCGACGAGCTGCCGCTGGTGGGCGACGTTGGTCTCGATGGTGGCGCGCAGCAGGGGGAAGTCGACCCCGGCCAGTTCGCACACGGTCAGCAGGGCGTGGGTGTCCTTGGGCAGACAGGAGCCGCCCCAGCCGGGCCCGGGCCGAAGGAACGCGGAGCCGATGCGCGGGTCGCGGCCGATGCCCTCGGTGACGTCGTCGATGTCGGCGCCGAAGCGTTCGCAGACGGTGGCCAGGTTGTTGGCGAAGGACAGTTTCATGGCGAGGAAGAAGTTCGCCGCGTACTTGGTCAGTTCGGCGCTCGCCGGGTCGGTGAGCACCAGCGGGGCGTCCAGTCCGGCGTACAGGTCGGCGACGCGCCGGGCGGCGTCCCGGTCGGCGGCGCCGATGACGATCCGGTCGGGGTGCAGGAAGTCGTGGACGGCGCGGCCCTCGCGCAGGAACTCCGGGTTGCTGACCACGGCCACGTCGTCCCGGCCGAGCAGCGTGGCGACGCGCTCGCTCGTCCCGACGGGCACGGTCGACTTGTTGACGACGACACAGCCGGGCGGCAGTTCCTCGCGGATCTGCGCGGCGACGGCCTCCACGGCGGCGAGATCGGCCGCGCCGCCCGCCCCCATGGGTGTGGGCAGGCACAGGAACACGACCCCGGCCTCGGCGACGGCGGCCGCGGTGTCGCCGGTGAAGTCGAGCAGGGCCGCGTCCAGGGCGTCCCGGACGGTCTCGGGCAGGCCGGGTTCGAGGATGTCGACCCGGGCCTCGCGCAGGCGCTCGACCTTGTGCGGGTCGGCGTCCGCGCACACCACGGAGTGCCCGAGTGAGGCCAGGCAGGCGCCGGTTGTCAGTCCGACGTAGCCGGTTCCGATCACGGCGACGCGTCGAGCAGGCACAGCAGATCACCTTTTCCGGTCGGTGGGGGAGGGCACAGCGAGGACTCAAGTCACCAAGCGTTGACCGGAGTCAGGTATCGCATGCGGCCAAAAGACAAGTCAACGTTTGATGACAACGGTCGGTGACTTTGAGACAGCCACCGCAGACTGGAACATGGGCGGATGGCCAGAGGGCCGTGGACCAGGAGGTGCGGTACGTGACCGGAGTACACAACGGTGAGGCGGCGAAGGCGGCGGCCCGCCGGCCCGACCGCAAACGCTCGGCCTCGGCGACGCGTACGGCGCTGCGGGCCGCCGCGGCCTTCCGCTTCGGCAAGTACGGCTACGAGGGCACCAGCGTGCGCGACATCGCGGGCGACGTGGGAGTGGACGCCGCACTCGTCTACCGCTACTTCGGCTCGAAAGAAGCCCTGTTCAACGACGTTTCCGGTACCGGCAGGATGTTCGAGCCGCTGCTGGAAGAGCCGGTCGAGACGATCCCCGACTGGTTCTGCGCGCTGCTCATGGGGCCGCCGAAGGAGGGTGACTTCCCGCATCCGGTGCTCTCCGTACTGCGGTCCTCCGGCCGGGACGAGGCGGTGGCGCGGCTGCGCGCGGACTTCACGGACGTGTTCTCCCGCCGGCTGGCCGCCCGTCTCGGCGGCCCCGACGCCGACCTGCGGGCGGAGCTCCTCGCCGCCTGGATGCTCGGCACGAGCCTCATGCTCACCGAGATACGCCCACCCGCCCTGGCCGCGGCGCGGGACGCCACGCTGGAGCGGTACCTGCGGGCGGGCATCGAGGTCCTGCTGGGCCCGGCACCGGCACAGGACGACGGGGCGTCAGGGGCCGGGGACGAGGAAGGCGCCGCCGGCGACGGCTGACGCTGCCGCACCACGTCCGCACGACCGCCGGAGCCGTCGTGCGCACGGGGCCTCGGTCAGGTGTGGGACAGGGCGAAGGAGACCAGGAACCCGCACACGGTGATCAGCCCGATGGCCAGGTGGGCGTCCTGGAACGCCTCGGGGATCATCGTGTCGGCGATCATGGCGAGGATCGCCCCGGCGGCCACCGCCGTGACCGCCGCGATCACAGCGGGGGAGAACGCCCCGACGACGGCGTACCCGAGGACGGCCGAGACGGTACTGGCACCGGCGATCGCCGTCCACACCCCGAAGACGTACGCCTTGCCGCGCCCCGCCCGCTTCATGCCCGCCGAACTGGACAGTCCCTCCGGCACGTTGCTGAGGAACACGGCCGCCACGGTCACCAGGCTGACCGCCCCGCCGTCGAGCAGGCTGACCCCGATGACCGCCGACTCCGGGATGCCGTCCAGCAGCGCTCCGAGAGCCAGCGCCGTCCCGGACCCGCCCTGCTCCGCCTCCGACGGCTGGGACTGTGACGACCGGTGGCCGGAGCGTTTGCGGTGCCGCGCCCCGCGCCCGGCCAGCCAGAGGTTGCCCACGGTGTAGGCGATCGCGCCGGCGAGCGTGCCGATCGCGGCCGGGGCGATCCCGGCCTGTTCGTACGCCTCACCGACCAACTCGAAGGAGACCGCCGACAGCAGGACCCCGGCACCGAAGGCCATCACCGTGGCGATCACCTTCTGCGGCACGCGCAGCCCGTACCCGAGCGCGGCGCCGAGCAGCAGCGCCGAGCCCGCCAGCAGTCCCCACAGTCCCGCCTGCACCACTTCAGCCATGCCGCTACCGGTACCCGGAGCCGTTCCGGCGTCACCTGCCGGTGCGGGCGCCCGACGCGGTACTAGCCGACCCGCTGCATCGCCTTCCGGTGCCGCTCCGCCATCGCCGCCCCGGACTCGCGGCGTGCCATCCTGCGCAGGACGGACGGGGCGAGGAGCAGCCCGGCGACCGTCCAGGCGCCCAGCACACCCGCTGTCTCCAGGTGCCGCCAGGACGCGCCGATCTCGACGGCGACCGCGTCGGCCGGCAGCAGCGCGGACCGCAGGGCGAGGCCGAGCCAGTACACGGGGAAGACCTGCCCGACGGTCTGCAGCCACTCGGGCAGCTTCGACAGCGGGAAGTAGATCCCGGAGATCACGACGAGCCCCATCACCGGAAGCATCAGCAACCCGACCGTGCGCGGGTTGTCGACGAGCGAGCCGATGACGGCGCCGGCCGGCAGGGTGGCCAGCAGACCCAGCGGGAGCGCCCACACCAGCGTCAGCAGCGCTCCGCCGCCCTGCCGGGCGACCCCGTCCACGAGGAACACGCCCACGGCGAAGGGGAGGGCCATGGACGCCAGAGCCGTACCCGACACCATGACGATCTTGCCGACGAGGTGGCCGACCATGCCGTGGGGCACGGCCTTGGCCCGCAGCAGCGTGCCGTCCTCGCGCTCGGTCGCGAGCAGTTGGGCCGTGGTCATCATCCCGGTGAACGCCAGCGTCATCCCCAGCATGCTCGGCAGGATGAACGCGCCGGTGGAGATGTCGGTCCCCTTCAGCCGGTCGTCCCCGGCGAGGAACAGCGGAACGAGGAGCAGGACCGTCCAGAGCACGTAACCGAACACGTCCTGGCCGGTGGTGAAGGTGTGCCGGAGTTCCGTCCAGCCGCGCCGCACCCCCACCCCGGCCGCGTACCACACCGGACTCATCGCGTTCCCTCCCCGAAAGCGTGCGCCGCCCGTTCCTCGGGAACGCTCCCCGTCTCCAGCTCCCGCACCATGGTCAGGTAGGTGTCCTCCAGGCTCGCCCGGCGCACCTCCAGCCCGCCGATCGCCTCGCCGTGCTCTTCGAACAGCCGCCGGACGAACCGGGTGGGCTCGGCCGTCGACTCCTCGAAACGCCGCCCGTCCCGCGTCCAGCGCACGGTGGCCTCGGCCGACGCCCGCCGGGACAGCTCCTCGGCCGGACCGTCGGCCACGATCCGGCCACCGGCCAGGATGAGGATCCGGTGGGCGAGCCGCTCCGCCTCGGCGAGGTCGTGCGTGGTCATCAGGACCGTGGTGTTCTCGTCCGCGAGCCCGCGTACCAGGCCGTGGAACTCGTTCCTCGCCTCCGGGTCCAGACCGGCCGTCGGCTCGTCGAGGAACAGCAGCTCGGGTCTGCCCACGATGCCGACGGCCACGTCGAACCGCCTGCGCTGCCCCCCGGACAGGGTCCCGACCCGCTTGTCCGCCTGCTCGGTCAGCCCCACCGCGGCGAGGAGCTCGTCGACGTCCCACGGACGCCGCAGCAGCGGGGTGGAGTACGGCACGTAGTACGAGCCGAGATGGGCCAGCAACTCCCGTACCCGCCACTTGCCGTGGTCCCGCCAGGACTGCAGCACGACGCCCAGGCGCGCCCGCCACCGCTCGTCCCCGCGAGCCGGATCCGTGCCGAGGACGGTCACATCGCCGTCCGAACGCATCCGGAAGCCTTCCAGGATCTCGATCGTGGTCGTCTTGCCGGCGCCGTTCGGGCCGAGCAGCACCAGGACCTCGCCGCGCCGGGCCGTGAAGCCGACGCCTTTCAGCACGTCCTGGCTGCGGTAGCGCATCCGCAGATCGCGTACGGCGATGACCGTGTCGCCCTCTGGTGGTGGGCCGCCGGCCCCTGGTAACGCGTGACCGGTCGTCATCCGCGGTCCCCCGTCCGTCTCGTGTGCCGTCCTGTGGGATCAGGGGCCGGGGCCGCGCCGACGTCCGGGGTCAGGGGACGTCGGCGACGGCTGTGGCTGCCGTTGCCACCTGGCAGCGGTCGTTCGGGCCCCCTCCGGGCGAACACATTACCGAACGGTTCCACCGGGCCGGTCCGGTGGAAGGCCCGGCCGGCTGCGTCGTCACCCGGTGCCGAGACCGGCGTCGTCGACCTCCTTCCGGCCCTCGGCCTTGAGGACCTTGTTGAGCGGGGTGAGGTCGTAGATGCCCTTCAGGTCGGGCTTCTCCAGCAGTCCGGCCTTGACCGCGTGGTCCGCCTCGGTGCGGAGGGTGGAGGCGAGCGGGTCGTCGAGGAAGGCGATGGACTTCCAGGCCGGGTCCAGGACGTCGGCGGGCAGCGCCTTCCCGGACAGGGTCTCCAGGGCCTTGTTCGCGGAGGCCTTCGCCTGGTCCGGGTGGGCGTTGATCCACGCGTTGGTCTTCACCGAACCGCGCAGCACGGCCTCGACCACGTCCGGGTGCTGCTTCAGGAACTCCTGCCGCACGATGATGTTCGTGATGACGAACTTCTTGTCGGGCCACAGCGTCGACTCGTCGAGCAGCACCTTGCCGCCCTCCGCGACCAGCTTCGACGCGGTCGGCTCCGGTACCCACGCGCCGTCGATGGAACCGGATTTGTAGGCGTCGGGCGTGACCTTGTTGTCCGTGCGGACGACGGAGACATCGCCCCTGCCGCTCGCGGCGTCGACCTTCCACCCCTGGTCCTTGACCCAGTTGAGGAACGCGACGTCCTGGGTGTTGCCGAGCTGCGGGGTGGCGATCTTCTTGCCCTTGACGTCCTGGAGGGACTTGATCCGCTCCGGGTTGACGACGAGCTTCACACCGCCCGAGGCGGAGCCGCCGATGATGCGCAGGTTCCGGCCGTTCGACTTGGTGTAGCCGTTGATGGCGGGGGAGGGGCCGATCCAGCCGATGTCGAGGGAGCCGGCGTTCAGCGCCTCGATCTCGGAGGGCCCGGCGTTGAACGTCGAGGGCTTGATGGTCGTGCCGCCGAGTTCCTTCTGGAAGATGCCCTCCTGGACGCCGACGAGCGCGGTGGCGTGCGTGAGGTTGGGGAAGTAGCCGATCTTCACTTCGTCGGCGGAGAGCTTCTTCGCGCCCGCCGCGACCTGGCTCTGCTTGCCGTCGTCGGTGGACTGGGAACCGTAGCCGCAGGCGGTGAGCAGCAGCGGGAGCGCGGTTGCGGCGGCGAGGATGCGCAGGGTGGTGAGCGGTCTGGCGGCAGACACGGAGGTGTCCTCTCGGGGTGACGGGTGGATCGGTGAGGAGCGGCTGTGCGAGGCGTGCGGCCCGGGGGCACGTGCCGGTGCTCCGCTCACCGGCGCCCGGCGGCGGGAACGCCGCCGAGGGGCTCGGGAGCGGAGGTGTGCGGTGTGGGGGGGGAGGCGCGGGAGGCGCTGCCGCCCGGAGCAGGGCTCGGCGGGCGGTCTCAGCCGCGTCGACAGATGGCGCTGGACGTCCGGCCCAGGTCGATGTGGCGACGCGAGGTCAGCAGGAGGAACGACCGGTCAGCGCGGCAGTGCGTGCCCATGGCCACCTCCTGGATCCCTAGTTTTCCTACCTGGCTGATAGGGATCGTGGCAGAAGGCCGCGCCCATCCCAAGAGGGCATTCACATAGTGGACGAGATGATCTCGGTGTATGGGACGCCGGCCGTCGGGTCGGGTCTGTCAGGGGTTGGTCCAGGCTCCCGGTGTGTCGGTCAACGCGGAGACATCGGGGGGCAGTTGGGCCGAGGCGACATCGGCGAGGGACACACCTTCGAGGATCTCGCGCACATTGGACCGCAGCGCGATCCACAGGGGGAGCAGCGACTGGGCGGGGCCGGTGTACGACAGGTCCGGCGGGCGGACGCCGCGCACCGACACCAGCGGTCCGTCCACGACGCGGATGACGTCGGCGATGCTGATGGAGTCCGCGGGCTTCGCCAGCCGGTAGCCGCCGTTGCCGCCGCGCTGGCTGAGAATGAGGCCGCCCCGGCGCATGTCGTTCAGGATGCTCTCCAGGAACTTGTGCGGGATGTCCTGGGCGTCGGCGATGGCCTCGGCCTTCAGGGGCAGGTCGTCCCGGGACGCGGCGAGCTGCAGCGCGGCACGTACCGCGTAGTCCGCCCTGGCTGAGATCCGCATGCGTCCATTATCGCGTAGGGGCCCGGCCGGCATCCGCTCCGGGCGGGCGGGCGGCCGGGCAGGGGTGGGAATCCCGGCCCGGCCGGGCGGCTCAGGCCGCGGCGGGGGTGTAGTGGGCGGCGTCGTCGCCCTCGATGACGTGGCTGAGGGTGCCGTCGACGCCGGCGGGGACGTCGCCCGCGATGGTCACCCGGTGCAGGAGCCGGGGCAGGTCGCCGTAGTCGTCCGGGGCGTAGTGCTGGGTGATGCGGTTGTCGAACAGGACGACGTCGCCCGGGTTCCAGGCCACCCGCACGATGTTCTCCGGGCGGGTGACGTACGACTGGAACAGGCGCAGCAGGTCGCGGGAGTCGGAGGGGCCGAGGCCCACGATGCTCTGGGCGAAGCCGCCGATGAACAGGCCGCGCTCCCCGGTCTCGGGGTGGACGCGGACGACGGGGTGCGCGGTGCGGTACTTCCGCGAGACGAACCGCCTGCGGTACTCGGCCGCCTTCTCGTTCCTGGGAGCCGCGTAGTCGTAGTCGTTGGTGTGCACCGCCCACAGCTTGTCGGCCAGCTCGCGCAGCGGTCCGGGCAGGTCCCGGTAGGCGGCACCGGCGTCGGCGATGAGGGTGTTGCCGCCGTAGGGCGGGATCACGATGGCGCGCAGCGTGGACGCCTTCGGGGGCGTGCGGACGAAGGTGACGTCCGTGTGCCACTGGTTGGCGCGGATGCCCTCGTCGCTGTCGACGGGCAGGATCCGGGGCTGTCCCTCGACGGAGGACACGGTCGGGTGCGCGGTGGTGAGCTCGCCGAAGAGGGCGGCGAAGCGGAGCTGGCCCGCGTCGTCGAGGTGCTGGTCGCGGAAGACCAGCGCCTTGTGTTCCAGCAGCGCGGAGTTGATCTCGCCGACGAGGTCGGGGCCGAGGTCGGTGCCGAGATCCACGCCGAGGATCTCGGCGCCGACGCGGCCGCCGATCCTGCGGATGCCGAAGCGGGTGCCGGTGGTCATGTGCGGTGTCCTTTCAGAGTTCGGGGAGGGGCCGGAACCCGGTGACGACCGCCGTTCGGGCCGGCCGGCTCAGACGGGCAGGCCGAAGGGAGGGTGGGCGCCGTTGAGGTGGTAGTCGCCGACTTCGCGCAGCCGGTGGGCGACGGGCTGGTAGAGGGTGTGGGTGCGGGCGTTGCGCCAGAAGCGGTCGAAGCCGAGCCGTGCGGAGGTGCAGCGGGTGCCGACGATGTCGAGGGCGCGGGTGGTGCACTCCTGCGCGGCCCTGGAGGCGGCGGCTTCGGCCATGGCGACGAGGACGGAGATCTCCGCGTACGCGTCGTGGGTGAGGTCCTCACCGCGGGCCAGCCCGCTGTGCACGGCTTCCAGCGCCTGGTCGGCGAGTGCGGCCGCCGAGCGGGTGAGGACGGTGAGTTCCCCGTAGGCGGTCAGCACCTGGGGGTCGTGGGGGGTGCCGACCGGCCAGGCGGGATGCCAGGGGGCGTGGCCCGCCCTGCTGTACTCGCGGGCTTCGGCGAGCACTCCCTCGGCCATGCCGAGCAGCAGCTGCACGGAGACGAGACGCCCGACCGGAGCCGCCAGGGCGGCCCGGGGCGACAGCGTGTCCTCGTCCACGGGCAGGGGGCCGAGCAGGTCGTCGGCGCTGACCGGCACGGCGTCGAACTCCACGCTGGCGCCGGCGGCGAGCCGCTGGCCGAAGGGGTCGGCGTCGTCGTCGATCCGCACGCCGGGACGCGCGGGATCCACGACGACGGCGAGCGGTTCGCCGGTGCCGGCCCGTACGGCCCGCACGGCGAGGCGGTCGGCGACCAGGGCCCCGGTGGCGTAGCTCTGCCGGCCGTCGAGGACATGGCCGCCGGCCTTCCTGACGAGCGTCAGAGGTGGTTCCTGAGGGCCGAAACCGGCCCCCCAGCACCACAGTTCGGCAGCGGACCGCCGCTCGGTCCGTGCGGCCCGGTCGGGCTCCGCGAAGAAACCGGCGCTCCACGACGTGACGTAGTGACAGCCGAGCAGCTGGCCGATCGCGCCGTCGGCCGCGCCGATCTCCCGTATCACGGCGTAGGCCGTGGCCCAGTCCGCGCCGCCGCCCCCGGACTCGGCCGGTATCAGCAGCGTCAGCAGGCCCGCCTCGCGCAGCCGGGACACCTCGTCGAACGGGGCCTTGCCCGCCTGCTCCCTGGTCACCGCGTCCGTGGCCAGGTCGTCCGCCGCCTCCTGGGCCACGCGCAGCCAGTGCGCACGGCCGGGCACGGGCAGGTCGGGTTCCGCGGCGGGGCCGGACGGCGCGGTGGCAACGCCCATGGCGTGGGCTCCTCAAGGTCGGTGGCAGGGTGCGGCGCCGGAGTTTTCCCACCGGTCGGGCAGGTGCGGGTGGCCCGCGCGACGGGGTAAAGCGGCCGGAGCCGACAGGGCTGTGGTCATGGAGATGTCCCGGAAAAGGAGGAGCGGAGCCTTGCGGGCGAACGCGTGAGCGGCGTGCCTCTATCCGCGACAGCAGGCGGCGCTGCCGACGTGACCGAAGTCGACATGCCGACGACGAACGAGTCGTTGCTGCGTACGGGACATGTACATCATCCTGCGCACCCCCGTCGGACGCCGTCAAGGCTTCCCTAGTAAATCGATAGGAAAAGTAGGAAGATCGGATGGGGCGCACGCCGCGAGGGTCCGGCTGCCCTCCGCGCGCGTCGCCGTTCCGGCCTCGGTGGCGCTCAAGGTCCGCAGCAGCGCCCGGGCCACCGCGTCGTTCTGGCGGAAGGCCGGGGCATCCGTGCGGGGGCGGGCGAACGCCGCGACGGCCCGGCTGTTGGTGGGGGCGCCGAGGGCGATGCGGCGCGGATGGGGGCCGCCGAGGGCCGGGTCGATGACGTGGCCGTCGGCGGAGACGGCCAGCAGACCGGAGCGGTGCGTGTGGGAGGGGTCGGCGATGACCTCCTCGGCGAGCGCGCCCTGCCGGTACAGGCCGCGCAGCAGCGGGTCCTCGGTGCGGGCCAGGGACGGGCCGGGCAGGTACGCCTCGATGAGGGCCGTGGCGTGCACGGAACTGCCGGGGACGGTGGGGCTGGTGGCGGTGAACGTGCCCGTGGCCTCGTCGGTGCCGATCCGCATGCCCGCGCCGACGAAGCGCACGACACCGGCCCGCGACAGCGCCAGGAGCTGACGCAGCCGGAAGCCGGGCGGGCCGGAGGCGAGGAAGCTGAAGAAGCCGTGCCACCAGCCGTCGAGGTCCTCGGCGACCGAGCGGGCGGTGAGGCGGCCGGAGGCGACGAGGCGGGGCAGTTGGCCGTAGACGGAGAGCAGGGCGAGGAACGCGCCGAGGTCGGCGCTGAACTCCGGGTCCTCGCGGCGGGCGACGTCCTGGGCGATGTGGTCGCGCAGATGGTCCTGGAAGGCGTGCGGGGTGGGGAAGGAAACGCCGTCCAGGGGGTGGTCGAGCGCCTCCAGGTCCAGCCGGTCCGCCGGGCCGGGCACGGCGTCGGCGACCAGGGCGGTCATGGCCTCGGAGTACCAGTCGAGCCGGTCGTAGGTGGCGGCGAAGTCCGGCCAGGGCAGGGTCGTGCGCTCGGGATGGGCGTGGAACAGCTCGTGGTAGTGGCCGAACCCGATCTCCTTGGCCATCAGGGGCCACACGTCGCGCCGCAGATCCAGCGGGCGGCCCTCGGCGAGCAGGGCGTCGACCGCCGTGGGGCCGAAGTGCCGCGGCAGCGCGGGCCGGGGGCCCTGGAGCCGGTACCGGGTCTTGGAGTGGTACGGCACCCCGCGCCGGGATCCCACGTGCAGGACGGGCTCCCGGCCGGACGCGAGGTAGGTGAGGGAGCCGTCGGACTCGGTGCGGTACGTGCCGCCGCGGCCCTCGGTGAGCAGGGACATCAGGTCGATGAACGCCAGCCCGAAGCCGCGCACGAGGACGTGTTCGCCGGGCCGCAGTGCCGACAGGTCGGCGTCGGAGGAGAACTCCGGCGGGAGGTGGAAGCGGCCGTGGCGGCGGGCGAACGCGGCGTGGTCGCGATGCCGGGCGTCCGGTGCGGCGCCGAGGTGGCCCTGGGTGAGCACCACCAGGTCGGCGGTGAGCGGGGTGGCGCGGTCGGCCAGGCGCACCCGCTGCGGGCCGTCCGGGGGGCCGGTGACCGCCGTCGCCGTGGTGCGGTGCCACTCGACGGTGACGGACGGCGGCAGTTCGGCCAGCGCCCGGCGGAACACCCAGTCCAGATAGGCGCCCTGGGCCCGGCGGGTGGCGAAGTCGCATCCCGAGAGCGCGCGCAGTTCGGCGAGCACGTCCGGGTCGGCGGGCTCGGCATGCGGCGTGAAGCGCGGGCCCCGGCCGGAGAGCTGGGCGGCCCACTCGGCGAGTGAGGGGCCGGGCCGCACCGGGCCCTCGATGGTGGAGGACTCGTCGGTGAACAGGGTGACGTCCTCCGCCATGGAGTTCATCCGCAACAGGGGCGACTGATCGTGCCGCCAGATCCGGCCGGGGCCGGGCGGATACGGATCCACCAGATGGATGCGCAACTCCCGGCCTTCGTCCCAGAGTTCGGGGGCGTTGGCCGCGACCCGCTCCAGCAGGCCGGTGGCCCGCGGGCCCGCGCCGACGACGACCAGGACGGCCGCGGAGGGGACGCCGCTCACCGGTCACCGCCGATCGCGGGACGGGCGTCGGCGGCCGTCACCGCGCCCCACCGGACGCGTACGGCGGAGATCCGGCGGCGCAGCCGCTGCAGCGGGGTGGGCGGCAGCGCACGGGAGGCGCCGCGCGCGTAGTACCGCTCGACGTGGTACTGACCCGCGCTGAGCAGGCTGGTGACGGCGACGTACCAGAGGGTGGCGACCATCAGCAGCGGGATGACCTGATAGGTCTGGTGGTAGATGAGCTGCGCCGAGTACAGCAGGTCGTGCACGGCCAGCACGCTGACGATGCTGGTGCCCTTGAGCGTGCCGATCAGCATGTTCCCGGCGGCCGGCACGATGGAGCGCATCGCCTGGGGGATGACGATGCGCCGCAGGGTGCGGTGCCGGCTCAGGCCCAGTGCCTGCGCCGCCTCGGTCTGCCCCGGGTCGACGGAGAGGATCCCGCCCCGCACCACCTCGGCGGCGTAGGCGGCCTCGTGCAGGGTGAGACCGATGACGGCGGTGAGCGTGGGACCGAGCAGGTTCACCGTCTCGACGGTGACGAGCTGCGGACCGAACGGGATGCCGAGACCCAGCGTGGGGTAGAGCGCGCCGATGTTGAACCAGAACAGCAGCTGCACCAGCAGCGGTGTGGAGCGGAAGACCCACACATAACCCCAGCTCAGGGTGCGCAGCACCGGGTTGGCGGAGAGCCGCGCCACCGCCAGCACGGTGCCCAGCAGGAAGCCGAGCACCATCACGGCACCGGTCAGCCACAGGGTCAGCAGCAGTCCGTCGAGCACGGCGGCGGTGGTGAAGTACCGGCCCACGACGTCCCATTGGAAGGCGTCGTTGCGGACGACGGAGTTGAGCACCATCGCGAACACGAGCAGCGCGACGGCGGCGGTCAGCCGTCGGCCGAGGTGCCGGCGCGGCACGATCCGCGGCAGGTCCGGGGCGAGGGCAGCCGCCGGCTCGGGGGCTTTCGCGGCGGGGGCGGAGGTGACATCGGAAGGCGTGACCATGGGAAGGCTCTCCGGGGGCGAGGGGATCGCGGACGTGGGGACCACCCGGAGGCACTCGCACAGAGCGCAGACGCACGGGGACTGCGCGGACAGCGTGCCGCCGGGAGCCGGCGTCGTCACGTCGCCGCGTCCCTCAACGCGGCCGGAGGGCTGCCGCGCGGGGCGGAGCCGATCCGCCACCGATCGTACGGGCCCACCGCGCGGATGTGTCAACAACGCCTGGGCGCACGGCAGTCCGGCATCCGGGCGACGCTTGACGCGGAGCAGGATGTACTGCTCAAGTAATCGCATGAACGCCCAGCAGCGCTTGGTCTCGCGCGACCACATCGACTTCGGTCGGGTGTGGTCCGCGGCGTGTTGCGCCTGACTCGGCAGCGGGCCGTCTGACCGGCCCTTCCCTCCCTCGGTGACCCCGTCGCGGGCCGAGTTCTCTCTTCGTCACGCGCGCTGCCGCACCCCTGCTTCCTCCGACGCCCGGCGTCGTCACGCCCGCACCGCCGCGTCTTCCTGACGCTCCCTCACCCATGCCCGTACGCAGGGCTGTTCCGCCATGCCCGCGTCCGGTCGCTTCCGAAAGGGGCCCCACTGTCATGCCCGTGGAATTCCTCGGCATCGCCGCCACCAACGACGGCTCCGAAACCACCCCGCGCTCCGGCGCCGCCTTCGACAAGGAGTACACGCTCCGGCTCGCCCGCGCGCACGAGGAGCACGGCTGGGACCGGGTGCTGTTCGCCTACGGCTCGGGTTCACCGGACCCGGCGCCGGCGGCCGCGTACATCGCGAGCCGGCTGGACCGGCTGCAGATCCTGCTCGCCCACCGGCCCAACGTCTCGTACCCGACGTTCGCCGCGAAGACCTTCGCCACCCTCGACCAGATCAGCGAGGGCCGGCTGACCGTGCACTTCATCACCGGCGGCAACGACCACGAACAGGGCCGGGAGGGCGACACCCTCACCAAGGACGAGCGGTACGCCCGCACCCGCGAGTACATCCGGCTCGTCAAGAAGATCTGGACCACCCGCGAACCCTTCGACCACGAGGGCGAGCACTACCGCTTCCACGACTTCGTCAGCGATGTCTTCCCCGTCCAGCAGCCCCGCCCGGACGTCTCGTTCGGCGGCTCGTCACCGGCCGCGTACGCCGCCGGGGGCGCCGAGGCCGACATCTACTGCCTGTGGGGCGAGCCCCTCGCGAAGACCGCCGAGCAGATCGAGAACGTGAAGGCCGCAGCGCGGGCCGCGGGCCGCACCGACGTCCCCCGCATCCAGGTCGCGTTCCGCCCGATCATCGCCCCGACCGAGGAACTGGCCTGGGAGAAGGCCCACCGCACGGTCGGCGCCATCCGGGAACGGCGCGCGGCGGGGCTCGTACGGCACCACCGCGGCGACGCCCCGGAGAACACCGGGTCGCAGCGGCTGATCGCCATCGCCGAGGCGGGGGAGCGCTACGACCGCGCCCTGTGGACGCCGACCGCGGCCGCGACCGGGGGCGCGGGCAACTCCAACGCGCTCGTCGGCACCCCGGAGACGGTCGCCCGGGCCCTCCTCGACTACTACGACCTCGGCGTCGACATCCTCTCCGCCCGCGGCTACGACCTGCTGGACGACGCCATCGACTTCGGCCGGTACGTGATCCCGATCGTCCGCGAGGAGGTCGCCAAGCGCGACGCCGAGCGCGCGGCACGCGGCACACGGACCCCCGCGGCGGTGAACGCGTGACCTCCGCACCAGAACTGACGGTCATTCAGGTGACCGTGTCCGACCCCCGGGTCCGGCCCCTGCTGCGCGAACTCGGCCACGAGTACTCCACGCGCTACGGCAAGGACGCGCACGCCGAGATCTCCCGCTACCCCGACGAGGAGTTCACCGAACCGTACGGCGGCCTGCTCCTGCTGCTGCTGGAGCACGGCGAGCCCGTCGCAGGCGGCGCCTTCCGCCGGTACGACGCGACCACGGCCGAACTGAAGCGGATCTGGACGCACTCCGCCCACCGCAGACGCGGCCTCGCGCGGCGCGTCATCGCGCTGCTGGAGCGGGAGGCGGCCGCACGCGGGTACCGGCGGATCCACCTGACCACCGGACCGCGCCAGCCGGAGGCCCGGGGTCTGTACCTGGCCACCGGCTACACACCCCTGTTCGACACGGACGCCGACCCGGAGACCATCGGCCCGCTGTCCTTCGAGAAACACCTCACGCCCGAGGCACACCCAGGAAAGGCCCCCGCCCCATGACCTCCGTGCGCTTCGTGACCAGAACCCGGCTGTGCGCCGCCGCCGTCGCCCTGCTGTCCCTCCCGGCGCTGACCGCCTGCGGTGCCGGCCCCGGGGACACCGCGGCGGCCGGTGCCCGGGCCGCACCGGCCGACGACCCGGTCGCCGCCGTACGCAAGGTGGACTCCGTCGCCGCCCTGCTGCCCGCCGGGGTGCGCGAGGCCGGCACCCTGCGTGTCGGCAGCTCGATCGGGTCTCCGCCCGGCGCGTACTACCCGAACGGCCCGGACAAGGCGCCCGCCGGCCAGGACATCGACCTCACCGACGCCGTCGCCAAGGTCCTCGGGGTCCGCATACGGCGCCAGGACGCGTCGTTCGAGTCGATCCTGCCCGCCCTCGGCAGCGGCAAGTACGACGTCGGCACCGGCAACTTCGGCGTCACCACCGAACGCCTGAAGACCATCGACTTCGTCACCTACATCAACGACGGCCAGGGCTTCGCCGTACGCAAGGGTGGCCCCGGGCTGAAGACGAAGGTCACCGACCTCACCCAGCTGTGCGGCCTGACCATCGGCACCGGCGCCGGCACCACCTTCGAGGCGACCCTCACCGCGCAGCGCGGGGTGTGCGCGAAGGCGGGCCGGAAGCCGTACGACGTGAAGGTCTACTCGGAGAACGGGGCGAGCCTCACCGCACTCCAGCAGGGCCGCATCGACGTCATCATGTCGACCATCAACGGCCTGCGCCACCAGGCGGCCCAGCCCGCTTCGCGGACCGCGTTCCTCGGCGAGTACCACCGCCTCGACGTCGGGTTCGCCTTCAGGAAGGGCTCCCCGCTCACCAAGGCCTTCCAGGCCGCCGTCAACCAGCTGATCAAGGACGGCACCTACGCCCGGATCCTCGACAAGTGGGGCACCTCCGCCTCCGCGATCGAGACATCGCGGATCAACCCGCCAGAGCACAGGTGACCCATGACCATCGACACCCTCACCCCACCGGCCACGGAACGTGCGGGCGACCCGGCCGCGCTGCGGGTCGTGCCCGCCCGCCACTACGCCCGCTGGGCCGCAGCCGCCGCCGTGCTCGTGCTGGTCGCCCAGTTCGCCCACGGCCTGGCCACGAACCCCGTCTGGGAGTGGGACGTGTTCCGCGCCTACGTCTTCTCCGAGACGATCGTCCAGGCCGTGTGGGTGACCCTCCAACTCACCGCCTACGCCACCGTGCTGGGCTTCCTCCTCGGCACCGTGCTGGCCTTCATGCGGCTCTCGCGCAGCCCACTGCTGCAGACCGTCGCCTGGAGCTACATCTGGATCTTCCGGTCCATCCCGATGATCGTCCAGCTGGTGTTCTGGTTCAACCTCAGCGCCCTCTACAAGGAGCTGGGGGTCGGCATCCCCTTCGGTTCGGTGTTCTGGTCCGTCGACAGCAACACCCTCATCGGCACCATCGGCGCCGCCGTCATCGGGCTGTCGCTGCACCAGGCCGCCTACGCCGCCGAGATCGTCCGGGGCGGCGTCCTCGCCGTCGACCACGGGCAGTCGGAGGCCGCCGCGGCGCTGGGCATCCCCCGGCTGCGGCAGATCCGCCGGATCGTGCTGCCGCAGGCCATGCGCGCGATCCTGCCCACGGCCGGCAACGAGATCGTCGGCCTGCTCAAGGGCACCTCGGTGGTCTACGTCATGTCCATCGGCGAGCTCTTCTACCAGGTGCAGGTCATCTACGGCCGCAACGGCCGGGTGATCCCGCTGCTGCTGGTCGCCACCGCCTGGTACGTCGTCCTCACTTCCGTGCTGTCGGTCGTCCAGTACTACGTGGAGCGCCACTACGCCCGCGGTGCCGACCGCACCCCACCGCCCACCCCGATCCAGCGCGTCAGGCGCTTCGTGGCCGCACAGCGGCGCGCGGCGACGACCCGAGAACCGACGGAGAAGACATGAACGACGTCATGGTCGACGTCCACGGCGTCCACAAGAGCTTCGGCCCGCTGGAGGTGCTGCGCGGCGTCGACCTGAAGGTCCGCGCCGGCGAGGTCACCGTGATCCTCGGCCCGTCCGGCTCCGGCAAGTCCACGCTGCTGCGCACCATCAACCACCTGGAGAAGGTCGACAGCGGCTGGGTCGGCATCGACGGCGAACTCATCGGCTACCGCCGCTCCGGGAACAAGCTGCACGAGCTGAAGGAGAAGGACGTCCTGAAGCAGCGCACCCATATCGGGTTCGTCTTCCAGAACTTCAACCTCTTCCCGCACCTGACCGTGCTGGAGAACCTCGTCGAGGCCCCCGTGTCCGCCCTGCGCCGCCCGCGCGGGGACGCGGAACGCGCGGCCCGCCGGCTCCTCGACCGGGTCGGCCTCGCCGACAAGGCGGACGCCTACCCGCGGCAGCTGTCCGGCGGCCAGCAGCAGCGCGTGGCCATCGCCCGGGCCCTCGCGCTGGAGCCGAAGGTGCTGCTCTTCGACGAGCCCACCTCGGCGCTCGACCCGGAGCTGGTCGGTGAAGTCCTCGACGTCATCAAGGACCTGGCCGGCACCGGCACCACCATGATCGTGGTGACCCACGAGATCGGCTTCGCCCGGGAGGTCGCCGACACCGTGGTGTTCATGGACGGCGGTGTCGTCGTGGAGCAGGGGCCGCCCGCGGCCGTGCTGGACGACCCGCGCCACGAGCGCACCCGCGCCTTCCTCTCCAAGGTCCTCTGACCGCCCCTCGCTCCGAAGCCCCCGCAAGGAGAACCACCGTGCCCGCCATCCTCGCCCGCCGCCGCGTCACCGCGGCCGTGCTCGGACTCGCCTCCGCCCTCGTCCTCGCCTCCTGCGCCGACCCCGCCGACGGCGGCACGACCGAGGTCGCGGACGCGTCGGGCCGGACGACGAGGATCAACACCAGTCCCGACCAGCACCGCGTCACCACCGCCAAGGTCGACTCCATAGCCGCCGAGGTCCCGGAGGAGATCCGCAGGAGAGGCACCCTGGAGATCGTCGACTCCTCCGGCTCCGCCGCGCCGCTGACCTTCCGCGCCACCGACAACAAGACCGTCATCGGCGTCGAGCCCGACCTCGCCTCGCTGGTCGCCGACGTCCTCGGCCTCGAGCCGCACTTCAACACCGTCTCCTGGGAGAACATCTTCGTCGGCCTCGACAGCGCCAAGTACGACGTCGGATTCAGCAACATCACCGTCACCGAGGAACGCAAGGAGAAGTACGACTTCGCCCCCTACCGCGAGGACAACCTGGGCTTCGAGGCGAAGAAGGGCAGCGGCCTGAAGGTCACCGGGCCGGAGGACGTCGCGGGCAGGACGGTCGCCGTGGGCAGCGGCACCAACCAGGAGAAGCTGCTGATCGAGTGGAGCAGGGAGAACGAGAAGGCCGGGCGGAAGCCGGTGGACATCAAGTACTACCAGAACGACAGCGACACCTACCTGGCCCTCCAGTCCGGCCGCATCGACCTCTACCTCGGCCCCAACCCGACCGCCGCCTACCACGCGGCCACCAGCGGGAAGACGGAAGTCGTCGGCACCTACTCGGGCGCCGGCGCCACCCTCCAGGGCCTCATCGCGGCCACCACGAAGAAGGACAACGGCCTGGTCGAGCCGCTCGCCGACGCCATCGACCACATCATCCGCAACGGCACGTACGCGAAGGTGCTCCGGCGCTGGGGTCTGTCCGACGAGGCCGTGGCCGAGTCCGGGATCAACCCGCCCGGCCTGCCCAGGAGCGGCACGTAGCCGAGGCCCGTGGCGGAACGACGGAGACCGGGCCACCACGCCTGCCCCGCGAGTGCGCGGCGGGGGAGTGCGGTGGCCCGGCTGGAGGGGGGTCAGCGGGTGAAGGTGACCCGGTGTTCCTTCAGGGAGCCGCAGTTGGAGCCGTACACCTGGACGTACGTGTTGTTGATGCTGCCGCCCCAGTCCACGCAGTGGCCCTTGCCGTAGGCGTAGGACGGACCGGCGTACGACGTGAAGAGGCCCTCGTCGTAGTGGCTCTCGTCGGTGTCCGGGACGTAGATCCAGGCGGACATGTTCACGGCCGTGCCCGGGTTGTTGCGGATGGTCGCGACGCAGTTCTGGCCGTTGGAGGCGTTGTAGGTCAGGTAAACGGTCCCCAGCGAACCGACGGTCGCGGAATTGACCGTCTTGTAGCCGCTGCCGCAGACCTTCTGCGGCGTGGTGTTGGGCGCCGCGGAGGCCGGCGACGCCAGGGCGGTCATGGTCCCCACCGACAGCGCCGCCACGGCGGACGCGGCCAGAACGGAACGGGCGAATCTCATATTTCCCCCTTGCAACTCTTCGAGGTGGTTGCTCCTGCATGATGTGACCCGTGGCGCGTCCAAAGGGTTGTGCGTCGATTCCCGGGAAAATCAGGTGAGTTGACGGGAGGCGCCAGCCTCGGGGCGGGGGAGCCGCCCGGGCTCGGGGCGCTGCGCGAGCGTGCCCAGCCCCGGCCGCCTTTACTCGCCGGGTCACCCATGGCTCACGCGAGATCCAGAGGATCTGCGCAGGGGTGACACACAGGCTGCACACCGCCCCTCCAAAGTCTCGTTAGCGTTACGGCTCGATCCCACGTGCGAACGTGACCAGGCCGCGGCCGGCGAGCCGCCGGAACAGCCAGATCGGGAAGACCACACATGGACTACTGCTCCTCGTGCCGTCGGCACCTCAACGGCGCCTTGGTCTGCCCGGGGTGCGGCGCCTACGCCCCGGACATCGACCCCTCCGCCGCCGACGGCGGTACCGGCCCGGCCCCCGCGACCGCCCCGGCCGCATGGGAGTACCCGGCCGCCACCGGTACGTGGCACGACGGCACCGTGTGGGACGAGACGACCGGTGCCGGCACGCCGGAGACCCCTGACACCGGCTCGGCCCACGACCACGGCTCCCCGGGCACCGAGACCTCCGAGGGCTACGAGGAACGGCCCCAGGGGCGCGCGGCGCGGCGCCGCCAGATGGCCCGCTGGAAGAAGAACCAGCGCCGGGCCGTGGTGGCCACCGCCGTCGCGCTCGTCGGCGGCGGCCTGACCGTCGCCGCGCTGAACCAGAACGCGGCCCCCGGCGTACGCGCGGCCACCGCGCCGGAGGACACCACCATGGGCGGCACCGGGGGAGAGGCCCCGACGTTCACGGAGCCGACGTCGAAGCAGTACGACACCCCGCGCTCGCAGCCCACCACGCCACCGCACACCAGCCGCGCCTCCCGCCACCAGCAGGCCCGGACGGCCGACCCCCGCACCACGCCGACGAACCCGCGGACGGACGCGGCCGCCGCACCGCGCGAGCTGCCGCTGACGACCCCGCAGCGGCGGACCACCGTCCCGAGCACCGTCGACACGGCCACCGGCACCACCGGCTCGTCCGTCTCGAAGGTCACCGAGCCGACGACACCGCCGGCCGCCGAGACCCAGCCGGACACGCAGCAGCCCGCGGCCCCGGCGACGCCGCCGCCCGCGACGAGCACCACGCCGCCCGCCACCTCTCCCTCCGACCCGCAGTCCAAGGAACTCTGCCTGCTCGTCATCTGCCTCGGCTGAGCCGAAAACCCGTGGCCGTCCGCGGCCGCCCTCCGTACCGTCGGGCGCATGGCTGACGAGTGCTTCCGGCATCCGCGGCTCGCCGCGGTCTACGACCCGCTCGACCCCGACCGAGGCGATCTCGACCCGTACCTGCGCATGGCGGAGGAGTTCGGGGCGCGTCAAGTCCTCGACATCGGCTGCGGAACCGGCGTGTTCGCGCTGCTGCTCGCCGCACGCGGCGTCCAGGTCGTCGGGGTCGATCCGGCCCGGGCCTCCCTGGACGTGGCACGCGGCAAGCCGGGCGCCGAGCGGGTGCGGTGGCTCCACGGCGACGCGACGGCGCTCCCGCCGCTCGCCGCCGACCTCGCGACGCTGACGGGCAACGCCGCCCAGGAGATCGTCGGCCCCGAGGACTGGCGGCGCACCCTGCGCGGGGCACGAGCGGCGTTGCGGCCCGGCGGCCGCCTGGTGTTCGAGACCCGGATACCGGCCCGCCGCGCCTGGGAGGAGTGGAACCGCGAGGACACGTACACCGTGACGGACGTCCCCGGCGTCGGCGGCGTCGAGTCCTGGGTCGAACTGCTCGACGTGAGCGGGCCGCTGGTGACGTTCCGGTGGACGTACGCGTTCGCCGCGGACGGCCAGGTGCTGACCTCCGAGTCGACGCTGCGCTTCCGCGAGCGCGAGGAGGTCGAGGCCGAACTGGCCGCCCAGGGTTACGCGGTGGACGACGTGCGCGACGCACCCGACCGTCCCGGCCGGGAGTACGTGTTCGTCGCGCGGCGTGCGGAACCGGCCTGAGGAAGTGGCCTGAGGAAGCGGCGTGAGGAAACGCCGCTGAGACGGCCCGATCGGCTCCGTGGCAAGCGGAATCCGCCCGTACAATCCTCGCGACCAAATCGGGGGCGTCAGCAGCGGGGGAGTCCGCGTGGAAACCATCATCGTGCAGTTGCCCGGTCCGTCGCACTGGGACGCGGACGAGCCGGGCAGTCCCGAACTGATCCACCTGGGGCCGGGCGACGTCGCGGACTTCGGCCGCGGTGGAACGGGAGTCCGCATCGTCCTGGCCGACCCCGGGATCTCCCGCCGGGCCGGGCAACTGGAAGCGGCCGGGGACTACTGGCGGCTGTCCAACTTCAGCCGCAGCGTGTCGTACGTGGTGGAGAACCTGGAGGGAGCCGGCGAGTACCTCACCGTCGCCCCCGGGCGGCTCGGCGCGCCCGTGCCCTTCGAGTTCTCCCGCGTGGTGCTCCCCGCCCTGTCCGGCACCGCCGCCTTCAAGGTGTTCGCACCCCAGCACGCCTACCTCGGCGAGCAATCCGCGCCCGGCGGCGGGGAACAGACCGTCCACCCCTTCGCCCTCGACCCCACGTCGAAGTACTTCCTCGTCCTGGTGGCCCTGTGCGAACCGCGGCTGCGCGACCCCTCCGACTCGGCGCTGCCCGGGGTCGGCCAGATCGTGGAGCGGCTGCGCCCCCTGGAGTCCTGCCGCGACCTCACCCGATCCGCGGTCAACTACCACATCGACTACCTCGCCTTCGCCAAACTGCGCCTGGACCTCGGCGAGGAGACGGCCACCGGGGCCGGCGCCAAACGCGCCCGGCTCGCCTCCGTCGCCCTGCGCTTCGGCCTGGTGCGCGAAGAGCACCTCGGCCTGCTGCCGCGCCGCGGCGCCGGCCGTCTCGCCCCGCAGGAGGCCGGCGCATGACCTCCCGACCCGATGTCCACGAGGACGACCTGGAGACGCCCCGGCCCCGCCTCCCGGAGGGCTTCCGGATCGAGGACTGGGAAGTGGGCGCGGTCATCGGCTCCGGCGGCTGGGGAACCGTCCACGAGGCCCGCACGGTCGCCGACGGCACGCCCGTCGCGGTGAAGGTGCTCCCCACCGGCGCCCTGGGCCCCGGGCAGCGTGCCGCGCTCGGCGAACTCGTGGCCCGCGAGGTCCGGTTCAGCGCGGAGGCCGACCACCCGCACCTCGTCCGCACCCACGCCGTGTGCACCGTCGAGGCACCCGGACTGCCCGCCCTGGACGGGGCGATCGCGCTCGTCATGGACCGGGCCGAGTCCAGCCTGAAGGACGTACTCGACGCCACCGGCCCGGGGCGGCCCATCGACGGCGCGGACCGCGTCCTGCGCGGAGTCGCCGCCGGCCTCGCCCACATGCACGCCGCCGGCTGGGTGCACGGCGACCTCAAACCCGCCAACGTCCTGCTCGGCCCGGACGGGCAGGTGTGGCTCGCGGACTTCGGACTGGCCGCCGAACTCGACGGCACCCACGCCCACCTGCCGCCGCTCGGCACCCTCGACCACCTGCCGCCCGAGTGGTGGTCCCAGCGCACCGGCACCCAGGGCGCCGTCGTCCGGCCCACCGCCGACATCTGGGCCTTCGGCGTCCTCGCCCACCAGGTCCTCACCGGCGGCCTCCACCCCTTCCCGGGCGCCACGGCCCGGGCCCGCTCGCTCGCCGCCCAGGCCTACGCCCGCGGCACCGCACCCCTGCGGCTCGACGCCGGCCTCGACGACGGCCTGCGCCGGCTGATCGCCGACTGCCTGGCACCCGACCACACCGCCCGCCTGCCGCACACGGCGGGCAGCGTCGCCGCCCGGGTGGAGGCACTGACCGGCTGTCCCCGCCCCCGCCGGCGACGCCTGCTGCCGGCCGCCGCGGCCGGGCTCGCCGTCCTGACCGCAGCCGCACTCGCCGGGACGGCCCTGTACGGCCCGGACAGCGACACCGGGGACGACGACCGCGGCCGGGGCGCCCCCACCGCCCCCGCCGCCGTCACCGGCACGCCCCGCCCGGCCCCCGGTGAGATCCCGGCGGACTCCGACGTGCCCGAGGCGCTGCGTCCCGTCATCACCCGCGCCGCGCACCGCTGCACCGACGAGGAGATCACCCCCGCCCTGCTCGCCGCGATGCTCAAGGCCGAGAGCGGCTTCGACGCGAAGGCCGCCCGCCCGGAGAGCGACGAGTACGGCATCGCCATGTGGACGCCGTCGGTGTTCAACGCCTGGGCGGTGGACGGGGACGGCGACGGCGACAAGGACCACATGTCGCCGCCGGACGCGATCTCCACCATGAGCGGCTACGTGTGCTGGCTCGACCAGCGCTTCAAGGGAGCCGGGCTGCCGAAGAAGGACCTGCCCGCGCTGGTCGCGGCGGGCTACCGCACCAGCGACCGCACGGTCATCGAGGAGGGCGGCGTCCCGGAACGGGTGCGGCCGCACGTCGACAAGGTGCTGCGCTACCTCGCCGAGTACCAGCGCTGACGCGCACGAACGCGAGCGGGAGGCGGAGCCTCGGCCCCGCCCCCCGCTCGTCCCCCGTTCCCGTCACGGCCGCGGCGATCCGCACTCCGGGACGTTCGGCAGCCGGTTGTCCGGCGAGCTGATGTAGATGTTGGAGATGTAGCCGCCGTACTGGGGCAGATAGGCCCACCACTCGTTGGTGTAGGGCGGCACGCTGACCACCTGGCCGCGGATCTGGCAGCCCACCAGCACCTCGACCCCGGCCGGCAGTCGCGTCATCCGGTCGTCACCGGTGGTCGGGCCCTTGCGGACGTTCACCGACTCGCCCCACGTGCCGAACCACGTCCCGGCGGGCCGCGCCGCACCCGGCACGTTCAGCGACCGGGTCAGCCGCCCGAGGTCGGTGTAGGCCTTCCCGTACGAGGTGCCCACCGGGTGCAGCGTCAGCACGGCCACGATCGCCCGGTCGTCCGCGCCCACCGTGCCGGTGGTGTGCAGCGCGGGGCGGGTGAGGTCCACGTCCGCGGCGGCACGGGCGGTGGCCCCGGCCGGTGCCGCCGGGGCCGCGGCCGCCCCTTGCGGGCCGCAGGTCCCCTCCCCGAACTTCCCGGACCAGCCCTGCTTCACCGCCCAGGGGCGGTCGAACGCCCCCGCGATGCCGAAGTGCTGGTCGAAGTGGTCGGTGGAGGAGCAGCGGGTGGAGCGGCGCAGGTTGTCCATGACGAAGTCGCGGACGGGC
This sequence comes from Streptomyces sp. NPDC006140, assembly GCF_040628815.1. Taxonomy (NCBI): domain Bacteria; kingdom Bacillati; phylum Actinomycetota; class Actinomycetes; order Kitasatosporales; family Streptomycetaceae; genus Streptomyces; species Streptomyces sp. NPDC006140. Next base: position 683,161 of record NZ_JBEXTS010000003.1, read on the forward strand.
GTGGGCGCCTGCTCCAGGACGTACCGGTAGATCGTCACCGTGTCCCGGGCGGAGAGGGCGGTGTAGCCCCAGAAGCCCGCGTACCCGGCGGGCGGCGGCGCGGTGTCGCGCAGGCCGAGCCGGGCGGACATCCGGTCGATGATCGCCGGACCGCCGTACGCCGACCAGTAGTGGTTCGCGGCGTCGTCGTCACTGCTGCGCAGCATCGGCTCCAGCAGGGCCCGGTCGGACGCGGGGACGGTGTAGCCGGGGCCGCGGTTCCAGAGGAAGTCCAGCGTCAGCAGCAGTTTCACGACCGAGGCGGACCGGAACCGCGCGCTCGCGTCGACCTGTTCGGTGAACGTGCCGGTCCGGCGGTCGAAGACGGCGACGCCGGCGGTGACGCCGTCCGGGATCTGGGCGGCCCCCACCGCTCGGGTGGCCGTCTCCGGCCGGGGGACCGCCGCGGCACCGCTCGTGAGCGACGCGACCGTGACGAGGGTCGCGAGCGCGGCGGCGCCGCGCAGCAGCATGCGCATGGTTGGCCTTCCTGGTCGTCCGGCTGTCCGGCGGAGCCGCGGCCCCGTGCCGACACCGTAGGAGCGCGGGGGGCGCGTGCGGTCCTGACGAATGTCAGGGCACGTCCACCCTGATAAATGTCAGGTGTCGGCGGCCTGGTGACGGCCCGTACGGTCGCCACGGAAACACCCGCCGACACACGAACGAAAGAGGGCTCATGAGCCGCCGATCACTCAGGACACTGCTGGCCGCCGGGGGAGCCGCCGCGATGATGGCGCTCCTGCCGACCTCCGCCCAGGCCGCGCCGTACTCGGGCGGCAACTACGGGGCCTACGGGATGGAGGGGCAGTACCCCACCACCTCCTACTGCTCGGGCACGTTCCGGCAGATCGGTGCCACCAAGTACGCCGAGGGCATGGCCCTGAAGTACTTCTACTCCGACAAGTGCGGCTCGTTCGCCCGGATCGAGAACTCCCGGGCCAACTGCGCGGCCGTGCTGCAGCGTTCCAACAACAGTGTGGGGCGCGTCGACGGATGGGTCTCCGAGACCGTCGACCCCGGCATCAACTACGCCTACACGCAGATGGGCAACAACCTCAACGGCCGCGTCTCGCGCGCCGTGCTCTCGTGCGACGGCCACGACCTGACCGAGACCGGCTGGTACTGAGCCGCACACACCGAAGGGGGCGGCCGGTGCTCCGGTCCGCCCCCTTCGGCGTACGTCAGCAGTCCGGAACGCCGGCGATCTTCTCGCCGCCCCGGATGTACAGGTTGTTCACCCAGGCCACGTCGCTGCCCGAGAGCTCCATGACGGCGGTCCACCAGTTGTTGGTGCCGACGGCCGGGTCGTGCACGGTCTGGCCCTGCGTCTGGCAGATGGCGTCCGCCCACCACTTCGAACGGACCGCGAGACGCGGGGAGTCGGTGGTCGGCTGCTGGCGCAGGTTGACGTCGGTCGCCCAGATGTAGACGTCGGTGAGGGTCGGGTCGCCGCCGTTGGCGCCGGCCGGGGCCGCCTGGGCCGTGGTGCCGAGTCCGCCGACGGCGAGCGCGGTCACGGCGAGGCCCAGGGCGGTACGGCTGATCAGTCGCTTCATGTGTCTGTCCCCCGTGGGAAGAAGGTGTGGGTGGTGGGACCGGGGCAGGTCATGGCCCGGATCAGCAGCGCGCCGAGGCGGGCAGGTCGCCGTACTCGTCGCCCTTGAGGTACACGGCGCTGACATAGCCCTCGAGGAGCTTCACCCAGACGTCGTTGGAGTAGCCGTTGTCGGTGATGCGCTCGCCGCGGGTCCAGCAGTAGGCGCCGAGCGGCTGGCCCGCCGCGACGGTGGTGATGATGCCGTAGCCGGTGCCCGGCCCCCGGCGGACGTTGACGTTCTCGTACGGTACGACCGCGTACGGCGCGGCCAGGACGCGGGCGCCGCCCTGCTCGCCGACGGTGGCCGCGGTCGCGGTCCCGGCGGTGAGCGGGCCGAGCAGCGCGAGCGCCCCGGCACCGACGAGCGCGGCCTTGGCGAAGAGACGAGTGGACATGTCGTGTTCCCCCTGACGGTGTGGCCGACGCTCAGAACTGTAGGGAGGCCCGGGGCGACACGGTCCCTGACAATTGTCAGGATCCTCGGGGGCGACAGAAGCAGAGGGAGAGGCTGAGGCGGGGGCGCCGGGTGCCGGGACAGGGACTCCGCGCCAGGGATCTCGATACGGCCGAAAACCGCTCGACGGCCCCGGCCGCCTCTGTCTACGATCCACGGCGCGGCATCGCGTGCCGGTCACCGGCCGGGTGAGGCATGGAGGCGCCGCGAAGATGCCCGTGGAGGCATTCAACCGTGTCAGTCGAGTTCAACCACACCATCGTCCTGTCCCGTGACCGGGAGAGGTCCGCCCACTTCCTCGCCGGGATCCTGGGGCTGGAGGTCGGGGCACCGGCCGGGGTGTTCCTGCCGGTGACGACCGCCAACGGCGTCACGCTGGACTTCCTCACCATCGACGCCGACATCCCCATGCAGCACTACGCGTTCCTCGTCTCCGAGGACGAGTTCGACGAGGCCCTCGCCCGTCTCATCGAGGCCCGGATACCCATCCAGGCCGATCCGCACGGCAACCACCCGCGCCGGATCAACCGCAACGACGGCGGCCGCGGGGTCTACTTCCTCGACCCGGCGGGCCACGGCATGGAGATCATCACCCGCCCGTACGGCGCCGATCCGTCCTCCCCGCTGAACGGGGTCACGGAGGACGTGCCCGGGGCGGTCTGACCCGGCTTCCCGGAGTCCGCGCGGCGGCTGAACGGCCGTTCAGCCGCCGTCCGCCTCCAGGGCCAGGGGCGCGGGCTCGGCGTCGGTGTCCGGCGCGTGGTCCCGGCGGGGGAGCAGGAGCGGGCTGGCGAGGAGCAGGACACCGGCGAGGGCGAGGGCCGTACGAGGGCCGGTCCGCGCCGCCAGCAGGCCCCACAGGGCGGTCAGGGCCGCGGTGGCCGCCTTGCCGGTGGCCGACCAGGCGGCCAGGGTGCGGGTGACCCGGTCGGCGGGGGTCCGGTCGAGGCGGAAGGTGGCGAACACCGGGTTGAACACGGCGCAGCACGTGATCAGGCCGAACTCGACCAGCATCACCAGCGCCAGCCCGGTCGCGCCGGGGCCGGCGAAGGCCAGACCGACCGACCAGCACGCCCGCAGCACCCCGGCCCCGAGCAGCACCCGGTGCCGCCCGAACCGCGTGACCAGCCGGGGGGCCAGCCGTGAGCCGAGCAGGCCGCCGGTGCAGGGCACGGCGAAGGCGAGGGCGTACTGCCAGGGCGCGAAGCGCAGGTCGTCGACCATCAGGACGAGCAGCGGCGGTGAGGCCGCCATGATCAGGGCGTTGACCAGGACCGTGTTGAAGAACAGCGGCCGCAGGGCCGGATCGGCCAGGATGTGCCGCCAGCCGCCGAGCAGGTCGCCCGCCCGGAGCCGGACCGTGGCGGCCTCGGGCCGCACCGGGCGCTTCTCGCCGTCGCCCATCGCCCGGAGCCCGGCCGCCGAGAGCAGATAGCTCACCGCGTCGGCCACCACGGTCGTCACCGGACCGAACAGCCCGATCGCGGCCCCGCCCAGCGGCGGCCCGGCCATGCTCGCGGTCCACATCGTCGCCTCGAACCGCCCGTTCGCGACCAGCAGGTCCCGCCGCGGCACCAGCTCCTTCAGGAACGCCCCGGCCGACGCGTTGAAGGTGATGTCGGCCGCCGCGACCACCACCGACACCAGCAGCAGCTGACCGAAGCCGAGCCGGCCCAGGGCGAACGCCACGGGGACGCTCAGCAGCACCGCGCACCGCACCAGGTCCGCCGCGATCATCACCGGCCGTTTCCGGCGCGGCTCCACCCACGGCCCGAGCGGCACCGACACCGCGGCGCCGACGGCCGGACCCACCGCCGCCAGCAGCGCCACCTGCGTCGGCCCGGCGTCCAGCACCAGGACCGCGATCAGGGCGAACGCGTCGAACGCCAGCCACGTACCGGCCGTACTGACCGCGTACGCGCCCCACAGCCACCCGAACCGCCGCCCCAGCGACCGTCTGCCCGCCATGCCCGGCGCACACTCCCAGCTCCCGCGGACAACCCCGTGTTGACCGGGAGCCATCCAAGCGAGGACCGGGCGGGCCGGGCAAACAACCGCCCGTCACCCGTGCCACAACCACCCGTTGTGCCACGAGGGCAGGCGCGGCTCAGGGCCTCAGCGCTGGTACAGCCCCACCAGCGTCCCGTCGGCGATCCGCCGCTTCTCGACCTCCTCGTGCACCTGGTCCGCCCGGGGCGCGTCGGGCAGCACGCACGGTTCGGACAGGGCGTAGAGCCGGAAGAAGTAGTGGTGGGCGTCGTCACCCGGCGGGGGATGGGGGCCGCCCCAGCCCTGCTGCCCGTAGCCGTTGACGAGTTCCGTGCCGCCCGGTGGGCAGTGCCCGGCCTCGACGCCGTCGCTGTGCGGGTCGATGCCCACCACCACCCAGTGCGCGAAGGTGCCCGACGGGGCGTCGGGGTCCTCGCAGAGCAGGACCAGTTCGGCCGCGTCGTCCGGTACGCCGCTCCAGGTCAGCGGCGGAGAGACGTTCGGTCCCTCGTACGCGTACCGGCGCGCGATGAAGGAGTGGTCGTTGAACGCGTCGCTGCGCAGTTCGATGCCGGTCATATGCCCCGGAGTACCCTCGCCGCGCCCGGGCATGCGGTTCGGCACCGATCCTCGCGGGTACCCGGGAACCTCTCCGGAGCGAGCCGGAACGAGGCAGGAGACGGAGGAACACGAGGATGTCTCCCCTGGCAGAAGACCCCGCGGCCGATGCCCGCGAGGACCGCCGCGCCCCCGCTCGCACCGCACGGCTGCGCAGCCGCATCCCCGAGCCCGACGAGGAACCGGACCTGCTCGGCCAGTACCTCGCGCAGATCGCGGCGACGCCGCTGCTCACCGCGGAGGACGAGGTACGGCTGGCCCGGCGGATGCGGACCGGTGAGCGGGCGCTGGAGGAACTGGAGCGGGCCGACGCCGGTGAGAGCGACCTCGCACCCGAGCGGCGCGGGGAACTGGAGGAGACCGCCCGCGACGGGCAGGCGGCCAAGGACCACATGGTCCGGGCCAACCTCCGGCTCGTGGTCTCGATGGCCAAACGGCACGCCCACCGCGGTCTGCCCCTGCTGGACGTGATCCAGGAGGGCAACCTCGGCCTGATCCGGGCCGTGGAGAAGTTCGACCACACCAAGGGCTTCAAGTTCTCCACCTACGCGACCTGGTGGATCCGCCAGGCCATCGAACGGGGCCTGGCCGCGCACGCCCGCACGGTACGGCTGCCGATGCACGTCGTCGAGCAGCTGCAGAAGGTCGCCAAGGTCGAGCGGCGGCTCCGCCACGACCTGGACCGCGAGCCGAGCGTCGAGGAGGTGGCCCGGGAGAGCGGCCTCGCCGTGGACCGGATCGGCTGGCTGCGCCGCGTCGGCCGGCACGCCGTCAGCCTGGACACGCCCGTGGACGAGACCGGCGAGACCGTCGTCGGCGACCTCATCCCCGACACCGAGGTGCTCCAGGCGCCCGAAGTCGCCGAGTACCAGGCGCTCGCCGAGGAACTCCGCGAGGCGGTGGGCACGCTCGCGCCCCGCGAGGCCATGATCCTCACCCTGCGCTACGGCCTCCACGACGGCCACACCCGTACCCGGGAGGAGGTCGCGAAGCGCGTCGGCCTGACCCGGGAGCGGGTGCGCCAGCTGGAGAAGGAGTCCCTGGCCCGGCTGCGCGAGCCCGGCAACCGGGAGCGCCTGCTGGCCTGGGCCGGCTGACCCGGCGTCCAGCCTCCAGCGCCGCTCACACCAGTGTCAGCGAGCCGTCGGCCTCCAGCGCCACGCCCACCCCACGGCTGATCCGGTCCAGCGTCGCCCGCAGCCACGCGCGGTCCTCCGGGGGCGCGGGCTCCAGCCGCAGCCGCCGCGCCCGCAGCGGCACCATGCGCAGGCCCGTCAGCCGCCCGCCGTCCGCCTCGACCGAGACCAGGAACGCGAGCCGCAGGTCGTCGCGGTACTCCTCGTACCCGCGAATCCCCTCGTAGTCGTCGACGAAGTCGCCGCAGCCGTACAGGATCAGCCGCTCCCGGTACACCTCCAGCGGGCGGGGATGGTGCGAGGAGTGCCCGTGGACGACGTCCACCCCGCCGTCCACCAGGGCGCGCGCGAACCGCACCTGCTCCCGGGGCACGTGGTACCCCCAGTTCGAACCCCAGTGCACGGACACGACGGTGAGGTCACCGGCCCGCCGGACCTGCCGGACCCGCCGTACGACGGTGTCGGCCGCGGCGGCCGAGAGGTCGGGCAGGTACGCGACGCCCGGCCGGTCCGTCGTCGCCGCCCAGCCGGACGGGATCCCGCTGGAGCGCGCCCCGAGGGCGAACACCAGCAGCCGCCGCCCGCCGGGCAGAGGCACCACCGCCGGTGCGTACGCCCGGTCGGCGTCCCGGCCCGCGCCCGCCGTCCGCAACCCAGCCCGGGCCAGCGCGTCCAGAGTCTCCAGCAGGCCCGGGCGGCCGAAGTCCAGGACGTGGTTGTTGGCGAGGACCGTCACGTCGGGCCGGGCCACGGCCAGGGCGGGCAGGCCCGCCGGGTGCATCCGGTAGTGGATCTCCTTGTCCGGGTCGAACGTGTCGCCGCGCGTCACCGACGTCTCCAGGTTCACGATCCGGGCGTCCGGGGCGGCCTCGGCCAGCACCCGCAGCGCCTCGCCCCACGGCCAGGACGGAGGGACGGGCGCGGGCACCGGGCCGTGTGCCGCCTCCGCCAGCCGGACGTAGGTCCGCGCGTCCACGACGTACGCCTCGCGCAGCGCCGGATCGCCGGGGTGCGCCAGGATCTGGTCGACGCCGCGCCCGAGCATCACGTCACCGCACAGGAACAGCGTCACGACTCCGCCGCCCACGTCTCCACCGTAGGCACACCGGGGCCGGCCGGGTCACGCGTCGACCGTCACCGCACACGACCAGCCGTACGGGTCCGGCCCGATGCGCAGCTCGTTCCACGCCACCGCCGTCGGGATGTCCCCGGTGATCCGCACGCGATCGAGGCCGGTGACCGCCAGCCGGACGTCCAGGCCGCCGTCGGCCTCGTCCGCCTCCACGTCCACCGGCACCTCGCCGTACGCCTCCAGCCGGAAGATGACCTCGTCCAGCAGTGTGGCGAGCAGGTCGTCGTCGCTGGCCTCGGCCAGCCGCACCCGGTCCACGGCGGTGGGCCGCACCCCGGACAGGTCCGCGAAGCACTCCACCATCGCCAGTACGGCCTCCGCCAGACAGTGCTCCCGGCACGCCGCCCACGCCTCGATCCGGATGTCGCCCGGGTGCGGCACCGCCCGGTGCCCCCAGCCGCCCGGTTGCCTCACCTGTCCGCCGTCGTCCCTGTCACCGCCCATGAACATCGGCTGCCCGGGGCAGGCGGACCCATGCAGCGCACGGCACCGGCACCCGGGTCAGACGGGCTCGTCCGCCAGGTAGGGCGGTGCCGGGTCGTACTGGATGTAACGGCGCACCGCCCGCGCGTGCTCCCGGCCGTGCAGCCGGCCCACCAGCCACAGCGCGCTGTCGATGCCGGCCGAGACACCCTGGCTGGTGACCAGGTTGCCGTCCACGACATAGCGGGCGTCCCGGACCACCGTGACATCGCCCCGCGCCTCAAGGGTGTCCTCCCGGCTCCAGTGGGTGGCCACCCGGCGTCCGCGGGCGGGCCCGGCGGCGTGCAGCAGGAACGTGCCGGTGCACACCCCGTGCACCCACGCCGCCTGTTCCGCGGTCTTCCCGATCCAGTCGGTCACCACCCGGTTGTGCAGCTGCGTCTCACGGGCTCCCCGCCCGCCCGGCACGTGCAGCACGTCCAGCGGCGGATGGTCGTCCAGCGTGTGGTCGGGCAGCACCCGCAGGCCCTTGTTGCAGCGCACGGGCCCGGGGTGCTCGGCGACCAGCACGGCCCGGTCGGCGCCGCCACGGAGCATGGCCGAGACGGTGAACACCTCCCAGGGCCCCACGAAGTCGAGCTCCTCGGCATCCTCGAAGACCAGCAGGCCGTAGGTCGTCATACGGGTTCACCTTCCTTGGAGACGTGATGATCGGGGAGTGCGCCGGCGGGCGCCGCCGTGGAGCGGAACCTCGCGCGGTACTCCGACGGGGCGACTCCGAGCCGGCGGTGGAACGTGCGGCGCAGGGTCTCGGCGGTGGCGAAGCCACAGCGGCGGGCGACGGCCTCGACCGGCTCGTCCCCCTCGGTCAGGGCGCGCCGGGCCGCCTCGACGCGCACCCGCTCGACGTACGCGGCCGGCGGCACACCCAGCTCGGCGGTGAAGCGGCGCTGCAGATGGCGCGGGCTCAGCCCCGCGTGCGCGGCGAGCGAGGCGATGTCGTGCCGGGCGCCCGGATCGGCGTGGATCGCGGTGACGGCGGCCCGCACGGGGTCCGTCGCCGGCTGCCGCGACCACAGCGCCACGCTGAACTGCGACTGGCCGCCCGGACGGCGCAGGAAGAGCACCAGCTGACGGGCGACCGCGTGCGCGACCTCCCGGCCCCGGTCGTCCTCCACCAGGGCGAGCGCCAGATCCATGCCGGCCGTCACACCGGCCGAGGTCCACACCCGCCCGTCCCGGACGAAGATCGGGTCGCAGTCCACCCGCACCCCGGGATGCTCCCGGGCGAGCTGCTCCTCCCGCGCCCAGTGCGTGGTGACCCGCCGTCCGTCCAGCAGGCCCGCGGCCGCCAGCAGGAACACCCCGCTGCACACCGAGGCCACGCGCCGGGCACCGGCCGCCGCGGCGGCGATCCAGGAGACCAGCGCCGCGTCCTCCCGGGCCCGGTCCACGCCCCCGCCGCCGACCACCACGAGGGTGTCCGTGCCGGCCGGGTCGAGGTCCGCCACCCCGTGCGCGGCGTGCACGAGCAGCCCGCTGACCGACCGGACCGGTCCCGGCCGGGCCGCCACGACCTCGCAGGCGTACCCGCCCGCGCCGTGGAACACCTCGTGCGGGCCGGTGAGGTCGAGCGGCTGGAAGCCGTCGAAGACGACGAAGACGATACGGCGCTCTGTCACCCCTCCACGCTCCACCGGCCCGGATCATGGCGTCAACGACACACATCCCACAGATCGCGCCATGGGACGTCCGCCGCAGCGGGGGTACCACGGGACCCGGGGGGAGAGGAGGCTCGCGATGATCTCCCGGACCGTCACCGTGCCGGCCGGCGGCGCCGCCCTCACCGGCGACCTGGCCGTGCCCCCGGACGCCCGCGCGGTCGTGCTGTTCGCGCACGGCAGCGGCAGCTCCCGGCACAGTCCCCGCAACCGCGAGGTCGCCGCCGGCCTGCGCACCGCCGGCCTCGGCACCCTGCTCGTCGACCTGCTCACCGAGGCGGAGGAACAGCAGGACGCCCTGACCGCCGAACTCCGCTTCGACATCCCCCTGCTGGGCCGCCGGCTGGTGGCCGCGATCGACTGGCTGGCGCGGTGGCCCGGCACCCACGGCCTGCCCGTCGTCCTGTTCGGCGCCAGCACCGGCGCGGGCGCGGCCCTGGTCGCCGCCGCCCGGCGCCCCGACCGGGTGCGGGCGGTCGTCTCACGCGGCGGCCGGCCCGACCTCGCGGGCGACGCCCTGGACGCCGTACGGGCCCCGGTGCTGCTGATCGTGGGCGGCCGGGACGAGCACGTGCTGCGGCTCAACGAGGAGGCGGCCGGGCGGCTGCACGCCCCGCACACCCTCCACGTGGTACCCGGCGCCACCCATCTGTTCGAGGAGCCGGGCGCGCTCGACCAGGTCACCGAGACGGCCCGGCGGTGGTGCGACGAGCAGCTGCGGACCGCGGCGGGCTGACCGGCTAGGGTCGGCGCCGAGGGACCCGGCGGGCCGCCGCGCGCACCGGGCCCGCCCCGGTCGCCGCGCTCAGCCGCTCACCGGCAGGTCGATCCGCAACCGGGCGCCCTGCCGCAGCAGCTCCCGCTGCACGCGCCGGTACGGCACGCCCCGCGGCCCGTGCCCGTGGCGCACGGTCAGCGCGGCGCACACCCCCGCCGCCTGGCCCGTCGCCATCGCGATCGGCATCACCCGGTACGAGGAGTGCGCCACGTGCGTGCCCGAGATGCAGCGGCCCGCCACCAGCAGCCGCTCGGTCCCCCGCGGCACGAGGCAGCGCAGCGGGATGTCGTAGAAGCTGCCCGCGGGCACCCGCTTCAGGACCGTTCCGGAGCCACGCGGGTTGTGGATGTCGACGGGGTAGGCGCCGTGCGCGACGACGTCCGGGAAGGGGCGGGCGGCCAGGATGTCGTGACCGGTGAGCTGGTAGTCGCCGACGACGCGCCGGGTCTCCCGGACACCGATGTGGGTGCCGCTCTGCACCACGTACGACTCCTCGAAGCCGGGCACGCGGGTGCGCAGGAACCGGTCGATCTCCGCGAGCTGGCGCCGGGCGGTGTACTCGGCCCGGGTCAGGTCCCACACGCTGGTGCCGAGCACCCTGGTCACGCGGGTGCTGTTGACGCTCAGCTCCCGCGGATGCGGGGTCGCGAAGAACAGGATGTCCTCGCGCGGCAGCCGCAGATCGCCGTCCGCCCGGGCCTCCTCCACGAGGTCCCACAGGCCGTGCACCCCGCGCCACTGGTCGGGATGCTCCCGCACGTACGCGGCGAAGTCCGGCCGCGCGAAGTCCGCGACACGGAACATCAGCGTCATCGGCTGCACCAGCCCGTCCTCCGGCCGGCCGATCTCGTACGGCGCCCCGCAGGCCGCCGCGACATCACCGTCGCCGGTGCCGTCCACGACCACGTCGGCGTCGATCACCACCGGCCCCGACTTGGTCTCGAACACCACCCGCCAGCCGTCCTCCAGGCGCAGCGCGGTCGAGGCGAAGGCGTGGAAGAGCATCCGCACGCCCGCCTCGTCCATCATGTCGAGCAGCACCAGCTTGAACAGCTCGGGATCGAAGGGGACCGTGTACCCGGTCCTCGGCGACGGCTTCAGGCAGCCGCCGCGCCCCATGAGCCGGTCCAGCAGCCGCCACAGCACGCCCTGGACGACCGGTTCGCCCTCGCCGTGGTCGGTGGGCAGCAGCCGGGAGTCCTCGCCGTCCTCGGTGAACGCGGCCTGCTTGTGCTCGTTGTGGAACGACATCAGCGGCATGACCAGCGCCGCGGTCGCGTTGCCGCCGAGGAAGCCGTAGCGCTCCACCAGGACGACCTCGGCCCCGGCGTCGGCCGCCGCGACGGCCGCCGCGAACCCGGCCGGGCCGCCGCCCACCACCAGGACCTCCGTCCGGCCGCCGTGCCGGGCGGGCCGGGCGGGCAGGGTGACCGTGCGGGGCTTGCTCGGTTCTTGCAGGATCGGCATCGGTGTCCTCCCGCGGACGGGGCCCCGGCCCCGGCGTCACACGCCCAGCGGGCGCGGTTCGGCAGTGGGCGGACGCGGCGGCTCCGCCTCCGCGCCCGGGTCCGTGGCCAGGGCCGGATCCGCCCCCGTGGCCGCCCCGGTGGCCGCCTCAGCGGGCACCTCCGGCTCCAGGGACACACCGGCCCGGCCGTCGATCCCGTCGAGCAGCACGCCGCAGCGGGCGCAGGTCTCGCGGGCCCGCGTGGACAGCTCCTGGACGCGGGCGTGCAGGTCCTCCCGGCGCTCGGGATACTCGTCCCACAGCCGGTCCACCTCCGCCAGCAGCAGCCCGGCCTGCTCCCGCGCCACGCCCACCAGGGCCGGAGCCCCCATCCGGCGGGCGAAGTCGAAGACCTTCCCCGAGTACGGCAGCGGCAGCACCGGCAGCCCGGAGAGCGCCGCGAAGATCACGAAGTGCAGCCGCATGCCGACCGCCAGGTCCAGATGGCGCATGAAGCCCAGGACCTGCCCCGGACTGTACGAGCCGTGCAGGATCCGCCCCTTGTCGGGAGCGGTCATGTGGGACAGCACCGCGTGCGCGTGCCGTACGTCGTGCCGTTCCATCGGCAGGAACACCACGTGTGCGTCCAGCCGGCGGACCAGGAAGTCGGCGACGTCGGCGAGCAGCGCGTGGTAGTCGCCCTCGTCCAGCTTCTCGGCCGCCCGGCCCGGTTCCCGCACCGACATCCCGACCAGACGCGAGTCGGTGGGCACGCCCTCGTGGCGCATCATCTCGTCGGTGAACGGCTCCGGCTCCAGCAGCAGCGCCGGATCGGCGGTGACGATCACGTCGCGCTCGACCCCGACCTCCTCCAGCACCAGCTTGGACTCCTCGTCCCGCACGACGACGTCGTCCATCTCGGCCAGGACCGTGCGCACGGCCTCCCGGTCGTCGGGCTCCCGCAGCGGCCCCGCGCCGACGGCGTAGGAGAACGTGCGGATGCCGCGTTCCTGAGCGGCCCGGACCAGCCGCAGATAGCGGCGTGCCTCACCGTCGTAGAGGATCCCGCCGCCGCCCAGGATCAGCAGGTCCAGCGAGGCCAGTGTGTCCAGGACCCGGTTGCGGCTGACGCCTTCCCAGTCCACCACCTCGTCGGCGTCCGGGTGATGGGCGCGGGTGTGCTCGGCGTTCCGGCTGAAGACGACCAGGCCGGCGTCGGGCCGCTGGGCGCGCAGACAGCGCAGGACACAGGTCAGGATCGACTCGTCGCCGATGTTGAAGCCGCCGTACGAACCCAGCACGCCGATGCGCGGGCCCGGCCGGGCGGGCTGCGGAGCAGGAGGGGCAGTGGTCATCCGGGTGCTCCCGTCGCGTCGGGGTCTGCTCAGTGGCCCGGGGCGCCACCGGCACGGACAGCCGTGCCGTGCGTACGGTGCGTGCCGTGCGCACGGTTCCGGGTTGCCGGTGCCGCCCGGCCGGAAACACCCCGCGTTCCGAGTGTGACGGAGGTCCGGAAGGTGCGCATTGTCCGGTGAGCCGGGGGTACGCGGGAGCCGGACCGAGGCGCCGGCTGTGGGCGGGAAGCAGAGGTGACCGTCATGCGGTTCCGTGATCGACGGCAGGCCGGACTGGAACTGGCCGGAAAACTCCGTGACCGGCAGCGGGAGGGGGCCCTGCCCGATCCCCTCGTGCTCGCCCTGCCCCGCGGCGGGGTGGCCGTGGCGCGCGAGGTCGCCGGGGCGCTGGACGCCCCGCTCGACGTCCTCGTCGTACGGAAGATCGGCGCGCCCTTCCAGGAGGAGTTCGGGGTCGGCGCGATGGCCGGGGACGAGGTGCCGCTCCTCGACGAGGACGCCCTGCGCCACCTGGGCCTGAGCGAGACCGCCCTGGCCCCCGTCATCGAGCGGGAACGAGCGGAACTGCGCCGCCGCGAGCGGCTGTACCGGCAGGGCCGTCCCGCGCCCGACCTGCGCGGGCGGACCGTGATCGTGGTCGACGACGGCCTGGCGACCGGCTCCACGGCCCGGGCCGCGCTGCGCTTCGTGCGCCGTCAGGCGCCCGAACGGGTGGTGCTCGCGGCGCCGGTGTGCTCGCCCGAGGCCGCCGAGCTGATGCGCGCCGAGGCCGACGAGGTGATCTGCCTGCACCAGCCGGCCGCGTTCATGGCCGTCGGCCTGTGGTACGAGAACTTCGACCAGCTGACGGACCAGGACGTCCTGGACGCGCTGCACGCGCAGCTGTGACCATTTGTTCACCTGGCAGGAGTGGCGAAAATCAGCCACACGGACGACGATGTGCCATCCCCACACCTGCATCAGGAGTAACAAGTGAACGTCTCGCTGTCCGTGTGGCTGCTGACCGTGGCCGCCCTGTGCGTGCTCGTCGCCGTCGACTTCTTCGTCGGCCGCAAGCCCCACGACGTGTCCATCAAGGAAGCCGGGACCTGGACGGTGGTGTGGATCGTCCTGGCCGTGCTCTTCGGGCTGGGGCTCTGGTACTACGGTGGGAGCGGGCCCACGGGCGAGTTCTTCGCCGGGTACATCACCGAGAAGTCGCTCAGCGTCGACAACCTCTTCGTCTTCGTCCTGATCATGGCGAAGTTCGCGGTGCCCTCGCAGTACCAGCAGCGAGTGCTGATGGTGGGGGTCATCATGGCCCTGGTGCTGCGGGCCGTGTTCATCGCCGCCGGCGCGGCGATCATCTCCGCCTTCTCCTGGGTGTTCTACCTCTTCGGCGCCTTCCTGATCTGGACCGCCTGGAAGCTGGTCCAGGACGCCCGCAAGGAGGAGCACGAGGAGGAGTACCAGGAGAACAAGCTGCTGAAGATGGCGGAGGAGCGCTTCGGGGTGGCCGACCGCTACCACGGCACGAAGCTGTTCATCACCGAGAACGGCAAGCGGATCATGACCCCGATGCTGGTCGTGATGCTCGCGATCGGCTCCACCGACGTGCTGTTCGCCCTCGACTCCATCCCCGCGATCTACGGCCTGACGCAGGACCCGTACATCGTCTTCACCGCGAACGCCTTCGCCCTGATGGGTCTGCGGCAGCTGTACTTCCTCATCGGCGGCCTGCTGAAGAAGCTGGTCCACCTCTCCTACGGCCTGTCGATCATCCTCGGCTTCATCGGTGTGAAGCTGGTGCTGCACGCCCTGCACGAGTCGGGCGTGCACGTCCCGGAGATCAGCATCCCCTTCTCACTCGGCTTCATCGTGCTGGTGCTGACCGTCACCACGATCACCAGCCTGCGGGCCTCGAAGAAGCAGCAGCAGGCCGAGGAGGCGGCGCGCCGCGAGGCCGGGTCCCACTAGTCAGCGTGCTGTCGGGCTCTGCGGGGCCTTCGCTCGCGTGAAGCCGTGGCTCCGCTCCACTTTCGCCACATGCAGCGTGTAGCTCTCGTACCACTCGGCTCGCCCGCGCTTCTGCGCCGCGCGGTGCTCGGCGTTGGTCCGCCACTCCGTGAGGGCCTCGGCGTCGCGGAAGTACCCGACGGTGATGCCCAGCCCGCCAGGAGTCTGCGCGTGATCCATCCCCAGGAACCCGGGGACGTCCTTCACCAGGTCTTCCATGCGCGCGTTGGTCTCGCTGTAGCCGCTCTGGTCCTGGGTTCGCACGGTGGTGAAGACAGCCACGTAATAGGGAGGTTCAAAGGCCTCCACAGGTGCGGCAGGCGCTTCCGAGTGATCGCTCATGGCGCCACCGTAGGGCGGCATGCGCCGAGCGATCCAGCGTTTTCCCGCCTGAGCTCTCCTCCAGCTCCCGGAAACGGCCACGAGCCTGCCGGCTCACAGAACGGCGGGGTCCGTCCGGGCCGCCGGCGGGACGTCGGTCTGCCGCGCGGGTCAGACGACGCCGTCCGCGCGCAGCGCCGCCACCTCCTCGGCGGTGCGGCCCAGTTCGGTGAGGATCGCCTCGGTGTGCTCGCCCACCGCCGGTACGGGGTCCATGCGCGCGGGCAGGTCCGCGAGGTCGGCCGGCGGGAGCAGGGCCTCCACCGTGGCGCCCGGCACCCCGACCTCGGTCCAGCGTCCGCGCGCGGCCAGCACCGGGTGGTCCAGGAACGCGGCGACGTCGTTGACCCCGGCGCAGGCGATGCCGATGCGCTCCAGGTCCTTGAGGATCTCGTCGGAGCCGGAGCGGGCGAAGCGGCCGGCGACGACGGTGTTGAGCTCCTCGCGGTGGGCGACCCGGTCGGAGGCGGTGGCGAAGCGCGGGTCGTCGACCAGCTCCGGCCGGCCGAGGAACTCCGCGCACAGCGCCGCCCATTCCCGCTCGTTCTGGATGGAGAACAGCACCTCCTTGCCGTCGGCGGCTGTGTACGTCCCGTACGGCGCGATCGTGGCGTGCTGGGTGCCGAGGCGCGGGGGCTGGGTGCCGCCGTGCCGGGTGTAGTAGGCGGGCTGGCCCATCCACTCCGCGAGCGCCTCGAACAGGGACACCTCCACGGGGTGGGCCTCGCCGGTGACCGCGCGGGTGTACAGGGCCGTGAGGATGCCGCTGTAGGCGTACATCCCGGCGGCGATGTCGGCGACGGAGATCCCGGTCCGGGCGGTGTCCTCCGGGGTGCCGGTCAGCGACACCAGCCCGGTCTGGCACTGCACCAGCAGGTCGTACGCCTTGCGGTCCGCCCAGGGGCCGGTCGTGCCCCAGCCGGATATCGTGCACGCGATCAGGTCGGGGCGGCGGCCGGTGGCCCCGGCGGTGTCCATGCCGAGCCGGGCGGCGGCGCCCGGGGCGAGGTTCTGCACGAAGACGTCGGCGCCGTCGAGGAGATCGTGCAGGATCTCGCGGCCGCGCGGGTCCTTCAGGTCCAGCGTGAGGGACTCCTTGGACCGGTTGAGCCACACGAAATAGCTGGAGTGGCCGTGCACGGTCGTGTCGTACCGGCGGGCGAAGTCACCGCCGCCGGGCCGCTCCACCTTGATGACACGCGCACCGAGGTCGGCGAGCTGCCGGGTGGCGTAGGGCGCGGCCACGGCCTGCTCCAGGCTGACCACCGTGATCCCGGCCAGGGGGTACCGCTGCACGCTCATGCGTGATGCTCCTGAACGTCGTACGGGAGGGCGCCCGGACAGTGTCCCCCAGGGGGAGGGCGACGGCATGGGCGCCCCGGCCCCCACCCCCGCACCCGAGCCGTCAGCGGCTCGCCGCGCCGCACCCGGCCGCCGGCCTGCTGCGTGAGACGACGCGTGTCCCGGCCCCGTCGACGACCCGGACCTGCAGCGAGCCGCATCCGCAGCGCGTCCACTCCGTGCGGCCCGTCGCGGTGGTGTGCCGGGACAGCACCTGGAACGGCTCGCCCCCGTCCGGCCATCCGCAGTGCGGGCAGGCCGTGGCGTCGGTGCTGTTCATGAAGGGACTCCTCGTACGTCGTGGCTGGTTGACCGTCGCGACACAGCCAGGGTGCGTCGAGGTCTCCATACGCGTCCAGGTTGACTTTGTGGACGGCATTGTGAAGCGTAGCCTTCATGATTGACCTGCGCCGACTGCACGTGCTCAGGGCGGTCGCCCACTACGGCACGGTCACCGCTGCCGCCCGGGCCCTGCACTTCACCCCGTCCGCCGCCTCCCAGCAGATCCGGCAGCTCGCCCGGGACCTGGACGTCGACCTGCTGGAGCCGCAGGGGCGCGGGGTCCGTCTCACCCCGGCCGCCGAGAGTCTGCTCGCGCACGCCGACGCCATCCAGGCCCGCTGGGACCAGGCCGAACTCGATCTGCGGGCCGACCACGGGGCGCCCTCCGGGGTGCTGCGGGTGACCGGCTTCCCGGTGGCCGTCTCGGTGCTGCTGGCGCCGATGGCGGCCCGGCTGGGGGAGCGGCATCCGCGGCTGTCCGTGCGGATCACGGAGGCAGGTGTCCCGGAGAGCTTCGACCTTCTCTTCGAGGGTGTCAGCGACCTGGCGATCGTCGAGTCCACCCCGCACAACCCGCCGCTGAGCGACGCGCGGTTCGACCAACGGCCGCTGCTGGACGACCCCTTCGACCTGGTCGTCCACGAGGAGCACGGGCTCGCCGGGCGGACCCGGGTCGACCTCGCGGAGGCCGCGTGCGAGCCGTGGATCGCGCCGGTGGAGGAGAGCCCCTGCCGCCCGCACGTACTGTCCGCCTGCGGCGCGGCCGGATTCACCCCGGACGTCGTCCACCACGCCCTGGACTGGAACGTCGCCGCGCACCTCGTCGCCCACCGGCTCGGTGTGGCCCTCGTCCCGCGCCTGGCCCACCTGACGCCGCACCTGCCGATCGTCCGCGTCCGCTGCACCGGCAACCCCCACCGCAAGCTCCTGACCTGCACGCGCGGCGGCGGCCACGCCCGCCCGGCCGTCGCGGCGGCCCTCGACGAACTGCGGGACCTGGCGCCCACGGCGGTCGCCTGAACAGCGGTCCGACACTCACGGCCACTCACGGCCACGCCAGTCACGGCCGCTCACGACGGGGACACGCGAAGACCGGGGGCACCTCCAGCGCGGACCGGCGCTCACCCCCCGGGCGACTCCCCGGACGACCCCCCGGGCGCCCCCACGCGCAGGGCGTCCATGATCAGATCCAGCAGCCGGGTCGCGCGCGACTGCCAGTCACCGCGGGGGTCGATCGTCCAGAGGCCGCCGATGGCGAGAAAGAGGTCCTCCGCGGTGATCCCCGGGCGGATGGTGCCGGCCCGCTCGGCGGCGCGGAGCAGCAGTTCGGCCGCCTCGGTCACCGGGGCGTGTGCCGGTTTCTCGGGCTTCCCGGGGGCGCTGGTGGCCTGGCGGATGGCGTCGGCCAGGCCGGCCTTGGTCATGGCGAACCGGGCCAGGCGGTCCATCCACTCGCGCAGCGCCCGGTCGGGTTCCCGGCTCTCCAGCAGGGGTGCCGCTGATTCGGCGACCTGCCGCATCTCGTGGCGGTAGATCTCCATCACGAGTGCCTCGCGGCTGGGGAAGTGGCGGTAGAAGGTCCCCTGCCCGACGCCCGCCTTCCTGGCGATCGCGCTCAGCGGGGCGTCCGCGGCACGTGTCAGTTCGACCACGGCCACCTCCAGGATGCGCTCACGGTTGCGCTGCGCGTCCGAGCGCAGGGGAGCGCCCTTCCTCTGCGGCACTCGCCCTCCTCGCGTGGTGGCCGAAACCCGGTGCTTGTTAAGCGGACATGTGTCCACTACGTTTTCCGGGTAAGCGGACAACTGTCCGATTGTTGCATCGTATCGGCGTGCCGTCCGCGCGGACAGCCCCTGCCGACCGCCTCCGGAAACGGCACCCGGAAACGGCCGCACCCGTGCGGACCGTGCCCGGCCCGCCCCGCATCCTGCCTGGTTGCGGACCGGCTCCGCCACCGGCACGCCCTGCCTGCCGACCTTGTGATGTGAGAGAGAAGGCTTCCATGCCCCCATCGACGTCCAGCGACCTCACCCTGTCCGTCAACGGCGAGAAGTACACGCTGACCGTCGACCACCGCACGACCCTGCTCGACGCCCTGCGCGAGCGACTGGACATGACCGGCACCAAGAAAGGCTGTGACCAGGGGCAGTGCGGCGCCTGCACGGTCCTGGTCGACGGCCGCCGGAGCGTGTCCTGCCTGCAACTGGCGGTGGCGGCCGAAGGCCGCGAGATCACCACCATCGAGGGCGTGGCCGAGGGCGGAGAACTCCACCCGGTGCAGCAGGCGTTCCTCGACCTGGACGGCTTCCAGTGCGGTTACTGCACGCCGGGACAGATCTGTTCGGCCATCGCCGTGATCGAGGAACACGCGGCCGGCTGGCCGAGCGCCGCCACCGGTGACGTACGGCCCGAGGCCGGACCGCCACCACTGACCCCCGAGGAGATACGCGAGCGGATGAGCGGCAACCTGTGCCGCTGCGGCGCCTACGTCTCGATCGTCCAGGCCGTGGCCCGGGCCGCCGAGGCCAAGGGGGCCGCGGCATGAGGGAGTTCGGCTATCAGCGGGCGTACGACGTCTCCGGCGCCGTGGCGCTGCTCGACGGCGACCCGGACGCGCGCTTCCTGGGCGGCGGCACCAACCTCGTCGACCTGATGAAGACCGGCGTCGAACGGCCCGCCCTCCTCGTCGACGTGCGGGAACTGCCCCTGAACCGCGTCGAGTCCACCCCGGACGGCGGTCTGCGCATCGGGGCCACCGTCACCAACAGCGACCTGGCCGCCCACCCCGAGGTGCGCCGCCGCTACCCGGCGCTGGCGCAGGCCGTGCTGGCGGGCGCTTCCGGACAGCTGCGCAACATGGCCACCGTCGGCGGGAACCTGCTCCAGCGCACCCGCTGCGGCTACTTCGCCGACGTCACGGCCAACTGCAACAAGCGCGTTCCGGGCAGCGGTTGCCCCGCCATCGAGGGCGAGCACCACAACCACGCCGTCCTCGGCGCCTCCGACCACTGCGTGGCGACCCATCCCTCCGACATGGGCGTGGCGCTGGCCGCCTTCGACGCGGTCGTGTCGTACGAGACGGCGGACGGGCCGGGCGAAGTGCCGCTGACGGACTTCTACCTGCCGGTGGGGGAGACCCCGCACCGGGAGACCGTCCTGCCGCCGGGCGCGCTGATCACCGGCGTCACCCTGCCGCCCGCCCCGGTGGCCGCCGTCTCCCGCTACCGCAAGGTCCGCGAGCGGGCCTCGTACGCCTTCGCCATCGGCTCGATCGCCGCCGCGCTCGACGTCCAGGACGGCCGCGTCCGCGAGGTGCGTCTGGCCTTCGGGGCGGTCGCCTCCCGCCCCTGGCGGGCCCGGGCGGCCGAACGCGTCCTGACCGGCGCCCCGGCCGACGCCGAGACCTTCGCGGCCGCCGCGGACGCCGAACTCGCCCAGGCGAAACCGCTGCCCCACAACGGATACAAGGTGACCCTGATGCGCAACCTCGTCGTCGCCGTGCTCAGCGAACTCGCCGAGGAGGCCACCCGATGACCACCGCCACCAGGGGAGCCGTCGGCACCCCGCACACCCGCGTCGAGGGCCGCGACAAGGTCACCGGAGCGGCTCGCTACGCCGCCGAGATCCCCTTCGCCGAACTCGCCCACGGCTGGCTGGTGCTGTCCACCGTCGCCCGCGGCCGCGTCCGGGCCGTCGACA
Source organism: Streptomyces sp. NPDC006140 (assembly GCF_040628815.1). Lineage (NCBI taxonomy): Bacteria > Bacillati > Actinomycetota > Actinomycetes > Kitasatosporales > Streptomycetaceae > Streptomyces > Streptomyces sp. NPDC006140. The sequence continues at coordinate 703,548 of NZ_JBEXTS010000003.1, forward strand.
CCGAGGCCGCCCTCGGGATGCCGGGCGTCCTCGCCGTGCTGCACCACCACAACGCCCCGCGCGTCGACAGCGACTTCGTCGGACTGCTGGGCGTCCCGCCGGACCCGACCGCCGCCCTCTTCCAGCACGACCGCGTGCCCCATCTGGGCTGGCCGGTGGCGCTGGTCGTCGCCGAGACGTCCGAGCAGGCCCGGGAGGCCGCCGAGACCCTCGTCGTGCGGTACGACCAGGAGCCGCACGACGTCGCGTTCTCCGCCGGGCGCGAGTCCGAGGCGTACACGCTCGACGGGCACGGGCCGGCCGTGGTCGAGAAGGGGGACCTGGCGGACCGGCTCGCGGCGTCGGCGGTCGTGGTGGACGCCGAGTACACCACGCCGGAGGAGTACCACAACCCGATGGAGCCGCACGCGGCGACGGCCCGGTGGGAGGGCGGCCGGCTGGAGGTCGTCGACTCCAACCAGGGCACCACCTGGGTCGCCGGCGAACTCGCGAACCTCTTCTCCCTCGACCCGGCCTCCGTGCGGGTGCGCTCCGAGCACGTCGGCGGCGGGTTCGGCAGCAAGGGCGTCCGGGCGCACCAGGTGGCCGCCGTGATGGCCGCGACCGTCCTGCAGCGCCCGGTCAGGGTCGTCATGACCCGCCGCCAGATGTTCTCCCTCGCCGGCTACCGCAGCCCCACCGCCCAGCGGGTCCGGCTCGGCGCCGACGCGGACGGGCGGCTGCGCGCGCTGGAGCACCGCTCCCTGAACCAGACCTCGGCCGTGCACGACTTCGTCGAGCCGAGCGCCGCGGCGAGCCGGGCGATGTACGCCGCCGACGCCCACCACACGGCCAGCCGGATCCTGCGGCTCGACGTGCCCACGCCCACGTGGATGCGCGCCCCGGGCGAGGCCCCCGGTTCGTTCGCGCTGGAGTCGGCGCTCGACGAGCTGGCGGAGCGGTGCGGTGTCGACCCGATCGAGCTGCGGGTGCGCAACGAGCCCGAGGTGGGTCCCGTGTCCGGGCTGCCGTTCGGCAGCCGCAACCTGATCGCCTGCTTCCGGGAAGGCGCGCGCAGGTTCGGCTGGGCCGACCGTGATCCGCGCCCCGGCGTCCGCCGGGACGGACGCTGGCTGCTCGGCACCGGAACGGCCGGCGCCTCGTTCCCCGTGGTGGCCATGCCGTCCACGGCCGCCGTGACCGCGGAGGCGGACGGCACCTTCACGGTCCGGGTCAACGCCGCCGACATCGGCACCGGCGCCCGGACCGCGCTCACCCTGGTCGCCGCGGACGCGCTTCAGGTCCCGACGGACCGGGTCCGGGTGCGGATCGGGGACAGCGACCTCGGCCCCGCGATGATCGCGGGCGGCTCGATGGGCACCCGTTCCTGGAGCTGGGCCGTCCGGACGGCAGCCGAGGAGCTGCGCGGGAGCCTCGCGCCGGGCGCCGACATCCCGCCGGAGGGCGTCACCGTACGGTCGGACACGACGGAGGCCACCGGGGCCCTCGCCCAGAAGGAACGGCACTCCTACGGGGCGCAGTTCGCCGAGGTCGCCGTCGACCCCGCCACCGGTGAGGTCCGCGTGCGCCGCATGCTGGGCATCTTCGCGGCCGGCCGGATCGTCAACCCGCTGACCGCCCGCAACCAGCTCGTCGGCGGCATGGTGTGGGGCCTGTCCATGGCCCTGCACGAGGAAGCCGTCCGGGACCGGGCGAGCGGCGGTGTCTACGGCGCCGACCTCGCGGGCTACCACGTCGCCGCGCACGCCGACGTCCCGCACATCGAGGCCGACTGGGTCGACGACCCCGACCCGGACGACCCGGTCGGCATCAAGGGCATCGGCGAGGTCGGCATCGTGGGGGCCGCGGCGGCGGTCGCCAACGCCGTGTGGCACGCGACCGGCGTACGCCACCGGAACCTGCCGATCCGGCCCGACCGGGTGCTGCTGGCGGGCGGCGATGCTTGATCTCGCCGGGCCGCTGCGCGAGTGGATCGAACAGGGCCGGGACTTCGCCGTCGCCACGGTCGTCGCCGTCGGCGGCAGCGCCCCGCGCCCTCCCGGCGCCGCCCTGGCGGTGTCGGCCGACGGCACGGCCATCGGCTCGGTCTCCGGAGGATGCGTGGAGGGAGCGGTGTACGACCTGTGCGTCCAGGCCCTGCGGGACGGCGCGACGCTCGTCGAGCGGTTCGGCTACAGCGACGAGGACGCGTTCGCGGTCGGGCTGACCTGCGGCGGGACCATCGACGTCATGGTCGTCCCGTACACCGCGGGGCGTTCGGTCGAGGGGGCCGCGCTGTCCGCCGCCGCCCGCGGTGAGCCGGTGGCGCTGGCCCGGGTCGTCCGGGGCCCGGCCCGCCTCCTCGGCCGGGCGCTGCTCGTCCGCCCGAGCGAAGCGAACCGGGGAGCCTCCGGGGCGGAGCCGGGGGGAGGCTCGTCCGAAGGTGGTCTGGGCGGCGGCCCGGACCTGGACCGCACGGCGGTCGCCGAGGCCCGCGCCCTGCTGGACGGCGGACGCACCGGCACGGTCGAGGTCTCGGAGGACGGCTCGCACTGCCCGGGCGGTCTCACCCTGCTCGTGGAGTCGGCCGTGCCCCCGCCCCGCATGATCGTCTTCGGTGCGATCGACTTCGCGGCGGCTCTCGTCCGGGCGGGCAAGTTCCTCGGCCACCACGTCACCGTGTGCGACGCCCGCCCGGTCTTCGCCACCCGGGCCCGCTTCCCGGAGGCCGACGAGATCGTCGTGGACTGGCCCGACCGCTACCTGCGGCGTACCGAGACCGACGCGCGCACGGTGCTGTGCGTACTCACGCACGACGCGAAGTTCGACGTGCCCCTGCTGGCGGAGGCGCTGCGGCTGCCGGTCGCGTACGTCGGCGCGATGGGCTCCCGCCGCACCCATGAGGACCGGGAGCGGCGGCTGCGGGAGGCGGGCCTGGGCGAGCCGGAGCTGGCCCGGCTGAGGTCGCCGATCGGCCTCGACCTGGGCGCGCGTACGCCCGAGGAGACCGCCGTGTCCATCGCGGCGGAGATCATCGCGGCCCGCCACGGCGGCACGGGGGCGCCCCTGACCGGCTCGGACGCACCGATCCACCGGGCCGGGCGGGAGGCTTCTCCCCAGCCGGTGTGAGGCACAGCGCGCCGACGCGCCGGAGGGACCGGAGCCGTGACGGCTGCGGTCCCTCCGTGGCGGACGGGCGGGTGCCGGTCAGGCCGCGGCCGGCTCCGAGGCCTGGCCGTGCAGACGGGCGATGACCTCGGTCAGCTGCGCGGCGACCTCGGCGTCGTCGGCCGGGTGCGTCTCGGCGAAGCGGGTCATCGAGCCGGGGATGGACAGCTTGACGTCCTCCAGCACCTTGCCGCCGGCCACGCCCACGGACTTGCGGGTCTCGTCGTGCGCCCAGACACCGCCGTACTGGCCGAAGGCGGTGCCGACCACCGCGACCGGCTTGCCGCTGAGGGCACCGGCGCCGTACGGGCGGGACAGCCAGTCGATGGCGTTCTTCAGGACGGCCGGGATGGTGCCGTTGTACTCCGGCGTGAACAGGATCAGGCCGTCCGCGGCGTTCGCGGCCTCGCGCAGGCGCTCGGCGGCGGCCGGAACACTGCCCTCGACGTCGATGTCCTCGTTGTAGAACGGGATCTCGGCCAGGCCCTCGAACAGCTCCACCTCGGCACCCTCGGGGGCGAGCTTGACGGCCGCCTCGGCGAGCTGGCGGTTGTGCGAACCGGCGCGAAGGCTGCCGACGAGGGCGAGGATACGAACAGACATGCTGACTCCCACGTATATGAAAAGACCGCAGTGAAACACTGCCGTCACGATCCGGACCGGGGTCCGTTTAATGTTCTAGCATCCTAACCGGACCGCGGTCCAGTTTTGTTCCCGATGCTTTACGCTGGCTTCATGTCCGCCGCCTCGCCGCCCCTCCCGACGCCCCAGGAGCCCGTCGACCACCCGGAGCTGCTCCAGCTCGGCACCGCCCTGGAGGCCCACGAGCCGTGCCTGCGCGCCGACGCCGCGCGCAACCGTGCCCGGCTGCTGGAGGCCGCGGCACGGCTGGTGGCGGAGCGCGGTGCGGAAGCCGTCACGATGGAGGCGGTGGCCGCCGCGGCCTGCGTCGGCAAGGGCACCGTCTTCCGCCGCTTCGGCGACCGCACCGGCCTGCTGACGGCGCTGCTCGACCACTCCGAGAAGAAGTTCCAGGCCGCGTTCCTCGGCGGCCCGCCGCCGCTCGGCCCCGGAGCGCCGCCCGTGGAGCGACTGCGGGCGTTCGGCTGCGCGCTGCTGCGCCGTTCCGCCGACGAACTGGAGCTGCAACTGGCCGCCGAGCCGGGCGCGAACCGCCGCTACATCAACCCGGCCCGCCGCGTCCTGCGGCACCACGTGGAGATGCTCCTGCGCCAGGCGGTCCCCGGCGCGGACTGCGAGCTCCTCGCGCACACCCTGATGGGCCAGCTCGACCCGGCCCTGATCCATCACCTGACCAAGCAGTGCGGGATCCCCCTGTCCCGCCTGGAGGCCGCCTGGACAGACCTGGTCGACCGCGTGACGGGCACGCGCCCCGCCTGCTGACAGCGCCCGCCGCATGCCGTGAACGCTCACGGATTCGTCACAACTCCCCCGCCGGAAGCGCGCATTGGGGCTTCTGCCAAGATGCCGTACGTCATGGTGCAGATACCGAAAACGCCCGCGCTCCCGTCCCCCGCGCCGTCGCGCTCCGTCCCCACGAGCGCCGACGTGGCCCGCCTGGCCGGCGTCTCGCGCGCGACCGTCTCCTACGTCCTGAACAACACCAGCGCCGTACGGATCAGCGAACCCACCCGCCGCCGCGTCCACGAGGCCGCGAAGGAACTCGGCTACGTACCGCACGCGGCGGCCCGCAGCCTGCGCGCCGGGCACAGCCGGATGGTGCTGATCCCCGCGCCGACCTTCCCCGTGGGCCCGCTCTACAGCCGGTTCCTCGCCGACCTCCAGAGCGCGCTCGGCGTCCTGGACTACACGGTCGTGCAGTACGGCACCGGCGGCCCGCACGGCGACGAAGCCGCCCGCGCCTGGGCCGAGTTACGGCCCGTCGCCGTGCTCGTACCCGGCTCCGGACTCGGTCCGTGCGGGGTGGCGGTGCTCAAGCGCTCCGGGGCCCGGGCCGTGGTCACTCTCGGCCCCGAGACCATCGAGGGCGCGCACGCCCTGCTCATGGACCACGACGTCGTCGGCCACACCGCGGGCTCCCACCTCTACGACCGCGGCCGGCGCCGGATCGGCGTCGTCGTCCCCCAGGAGCCCGGCCTGGAGGCGTTCTCCGCGCCCCGGCTCGACGGTGTGCGCCAGTCCCTGCGGGGCACGGACGCCACGCTGACCGAACTGCCCCTGGCCTACGAGGAACAGGCCGCCGCCCGCCTCGCCGCCCGCTGGCGGAGCCTCGGTCTGGACGCCGTGTTCACCTACAACGACGAGTACGCGATGCTGCTGATGCGGGCCCTGCAGGACGAGGGCATCCGCATCCCCGAGGAGACGGCCGTGATCGGCGCGGACGACCTGATGCTCGGCCGGCTGCTGCGGCCCCGGCTGACCACGGTCCGCCTGGAGCTGCCCTCCGGCCAGGAACTGGCCGAACTGGTCGACCGCGCGGTCCGCAAGCCCGGCACCGAACCCGAGACGCACAAGGTACTGGGCGCGACGGTGCTGCACCGCGAGTCGAGCTGACGTGCGGGCGGACCGCTCCCGTGCCTACGGTCGATGAACGAGGGACGGTCCGCCCCGCCCCACCCGCCACACGGCTAGGATGTTGCATGCTCAACCAAATGGGGGCGCGTTCGCAGGCGGGCCGCGGCACGCACGGCCGCGCCCGCTCCGCGCGTCCCGCCATGTGACCGCCGAACCGGCCGCGCACGCACGGGACTTCCGCCCACCCGTCAGCCGGTGACCGATCGATCGGAGAGCCGTCATGCCGTTGCTCGACCCCAGGAGCTGGCAGCCCGACCCCCTCACGGGCCCCGGATACAGCGTCACCGAGCCCGCCACCGGCCAAGTCCTCGCCGGCCTCACCCTCGCCACCCCCGAGGACGTGGGGGCCGCCGCCGGACGGGCCGCGGCCGCCCAGCGCGCGTGGGCGAGCGCCCCGCACTTCGCCCGCGCCGCCGTGCTCCGCAAGGCGGGCGACCTGTTCAGCGAGCACGCCGACGAACTGCGCGCGTGGCTCGTCCGCGAGTCCGGTTCGGTGCCCGGCAAGGCCGACTTCGAGCTGCACGTCGCCGCCCAGGAGTGCTACGAGGCCGCCGCGCTCGCCTCCCGCCCGGCCGGCCAGGTCCTGCCCAGCGAGGCCCCGCGCCTGTCGTACACGCGCCGCGTCCCGGCCGGCGTGGTGGGTGTGATCTCCCCGTTCAACGCCCCGCTGATCCTGTCCATCCGCTCCGTCGCGCCCGCCCTGGCGCTGGGCAACGCGGTGCTGCTCAAGCCGGACCCGCGCACGGCCGTCTGCGGCGGGCTGTCCCTCGCCGCGGTCTTCGCCGCCGCAGGCCTGCCGCAGGACCTGCTGCACGTGCTCCCCGGCGGCCCGGACGCCGGTCAGGCCCTGGTCGCCGACCCGCGCGTGCCGGTCATCTCCTTCACCGGCTCCACCGCCGCCGGACGGGCCGTGGGAGAGGCGGCCGGCCGTCACCTCAAGCGGGCGCACCTGGAACTCGGCGGCAACTCGGCCATGATCGTGCTGGAGGACGCCGACCTCGACGCGGTGATCTCCACCGCCGCCTGGGGCTCGTTCTTCCACCAGGGTCAGATCTGCATGACGACCGGACGCCATCTGGTGCACGCGTCCCTGTACGACGAGTACGTCGCGCGGCTGGCCGCCAAGGCCGATTCGCTCGCCGTCGGCGACCCGTACCGCGACCAGGTCCACCTGGGTCCCATCATCGACTCCGGACAGCTCGCCAAGATCAGCGGCCTGGTCGAGTCCAGCAGGGCCGCGGGCGCCAAGGTCGCCGCGGGCGGCACGCACGACCGGCTGTTCTACCGGCCGACGGTCCTCGCCCACGTCGGCGACCACACCCCGGCCTACACGGAGGAGGTCTTCGGCCCCGTGGCGCCCGTCCGGCCCTTCGACACCGCCGACGAGGCGGCGGCCCTGGCCGCGCAGAGTCCGTACGGCCTCTCCCTGGGCATCGTCACCCGGGACCCGGCCCGGGGCCTGGACCTCGCCGAGCGCATCCCGACCGGCATCGTCCACATCAACGACCAGACCGTGAACGACGAGGCCGTCGCGCCCTTCGGCGGAATCGCCGCCTCCGGCACCGGCGCCCGCTTCGGCGGCGAGGCCAACCTGGAGGCCTTCACCGAACTGCGCTGGACGACGGTGCGCGGAGACGTCGCTCCGTACCCCTACTAGAGGCCCGGCCCGCCGGCCGGCCGGGTCCGTTACTCGGCCGGCTGCTGGGCCTGCTGCTCGGCGATCGCCTTGCGGACCTCGTCCATGTCCAGGTTCCGGGCCTGCCCGATGACGTCCGTCAGAGCGGCCTCGGGCAGCGCGCCCGGCTGCGCGAACACGGCGACCTGGTCACGGACGATCATCAGCGTCGGGATCGACTGGATACCGAAGGCCGCGGCCAGCTCCGGCTGCGCCTCGGTGTCCACCTTGCCGAACACCAGGTCCGGGTTCTCCTCCGCCGCCTTCTCGTAGACCGGGGCGAACTGCTTGCACGGCCCGCACCAGGACGCCCAGAAGTCGATCAGGACGAACTCGTTGTCCGTGACCGTCTGGTCGAAGTTCTCCTTGGTGAGCTCCACGGTGCTGCTCATGGCGTAAATCCCTCTTCCTGGTGTGGGGTCAAGCCGTCGGCACAACACGGCCGACCGGACACGTATTCCGCGCCCCTACCCATGTGGCCAGGGTGCACACCACCCACCAGACTGACCCCATGACGGAAACGGAAACCAACACGTACGACGTCGTGGTGCTCGGGGCCGGGCCCGTGGGGGAGAACGTCGCCGACCGCACCCGCGCCGCCGGGCTGACCACCGCGGTCGTGGAGAGCGAGCTCGTCGGCGGCGAGTGTTCCTACTGGGCGTGCATGCCCAGCAAGGCCCTGCTGCGGCCGGTCATCGCCCGCGCGGACGCCCGCCGCGTGCCGGGCCTGAGCCAGGCGGTGCAGGGCCCCCTCGACGCGGCCGCGGTCCTCGCCCACCGGGACTACTACACCTCCCACTGGAAGGACGACGGCCAGGTCGGCTGGCTCGACTCCATCGGCGCCGACCTCCACCGCGGCCACGGGCGGCTCACCGGTCCCCGCACGGTGACGGTCACCGGCCCCGACGGCGGCGAGACGGTCCTGACCGCCCGGCACGCCGTCGCCGTCTGCACCGGCAGCCGCGCCGCCCTGCCGCCGCTGCCCGGACTGGACGAGGTCCGGCCCTGGACCAGCCGGGAGGCCACCAGCGCCAAGACCGTGCCCGGCCGGCTGATCGTCGTCGGCGGGGGTGTGGTCGCCACCGAGATGGCCACCGTCTGGCAGGCCCTCGGCTCGAAGGTCACCCTCCTCGTCCGCGGCAAGGGCCTGCTCGCCCGGATGGAGCCCTTCGCCGGGGAACTGGTCGCCGAGTCCCTCACCGAGGCGGGCGCCGACGTCCGTACCGGCACGTCGGTGGAGTCCGTGACCCGCGAGAACGGCACCGTGGTGGCCGTCACCGACAAGGGCGACCGCGTCGAGGCCGACGAGATCCTCTTCGCCACCGGCCGCGCCGCGCGCACCGACGACATCGGCCTGGAGACCATCGGCCTGGAACCCGGCTCCTGGCTCGACGTCGACGACAGCCTCCGCGTCACCGGCCACGACTGGCTGTACGCGGTCGGCGACGTCAACCAGCGCGCCCTGCTCACCCACCAGGGCAAGTACCAGGCCCGCATCGCGGGCGCCGCCATCGCCGCGCGGGCGACCGGGGAGACCCTGCTGGCCCAGCCGTGGGGCGCCCACGCGGCGACCGCCGACCACGCCGCCGTCCCCCAGGTCGTCTTCACCGACCCGGAGGCCGCGGCCGTCGGCCTGTCCCTCGCCGAGGCCGAACAGGCCGGCCACCGGGTGAAGGCCGTCGACGTCGACCTGTCCTCCGTCGCGGGCGCGGGCCTGTACGCCGACGGCTACAAGGGCCGCGCCCGCATGGTCGTCGACGTCGAGGACGAGATCCTGCGCGGCGTGACCCTCGTCGGCCCCGGCGTCGGCGAACTCATCCACTCCGCGACCGTCGCCGTCGCCGGCCAGGTCCCGGTCAGCCGCCTGTGGCACGCCGTCCCCGCGTACCCGACGATCAGCGAGGTCTGGCTGCGGCTGCTGGAGTCCTACCGGGACAGCTAGGACATGCCTCGGGACAGCTGGGACATCCGCTCAGGCCAAGGACACCAGCTCCAGGTACTCCTCGTCCCACAGGTCCTCGTCCGCGTCCGGCAGGAGCAGGACGCGGTCCGGGCGCAGTGCCCGGATGGCGCCCTCGTCGTGCGTGACCATGACGATCGCGCCCGGGTACGTACCCACCGCGGCCAGGACCTCGGCGCGGGAGGCCGGGTCCAGGTTGTTGGTGGGCTCGTCCAGGAGCAGCACGTTCGCGCCCGAGTGCACCAGACCCGCCAGGGCCAGACGGGTCTTCTCACCGCCGGAGAGGACGCCGACGCGCTTCTCGGCGTCGTCCCCGGTGAACAGGAACGAGCCGAGGACCTGGCGGACCTCGCCGTCGGTGAGGTGCGGGGCGGCATCCGCCAGGTGCCCGCGGACCGTCGACTCCGGGTCGAGGGTGTCGTGTTCCTGCGCGAAGTAGCCGAGGCGCAGCCCGTGCCCGTGGACCACCCGGCCGCTGTCGGGCGCGTCCTGCCCGGCGAGGATCCGCAACAGGGTCGTCTTCCCGGCGCCGTTGGGCCCGAGCACCACCAGCCGGCTGCCCCGGTCGACGGCGAGATCGACGCCGCGCAGCACCTGCCGCTCGCCGTACGACCTGGTCAGGCTGACCGCGCCGAGCGGGATCCGGCCGCAGGGCGCCGGCTCGGGCAGCCGGATCCTGGCGGTCTTCTCGGCGCGCCGGGCCGGTTCGAGGTCGGCGAGCATACGGTCCGCGCGGCGCGCCATGTTCCGCGCGGCCACCGCGGTCGACGCCCGGGCCCGCATCTTGCCCGCCTGGGCGTGCAGGGCGGCTGCCTTGCGCTCGGCGTTGGCCCGCTCCCGCGTCCGCCGCCGCGCGTCGGCGTCCCGCCGTTCGAGATACGTGTCCCAGCCGGTGTTGTGGATGTCGAGCGCCGCCCGCCCCGGGTCCAGGTGGAAGACCCGGTTCACCGTGGCGGCCAGCAGGGACGTGTCGTGGCTGATCATCACCAGCCCGCCCTGATGGCTCGTCAGGAAGGTGCGCAGCCAGGCGATCGAGGCCGCGTCGAGGTGGTTCGTCGGCTCGTCCAGCAGCAGGGTGCCGTGCCCGGCGAAGAGGATGCGGGCCAGCTCCACGCGGCGGCGCTGCCCGCCGGAGAGCGCGCCGAGCGGCCGGTCCGCCAGCTCCGCCGGCAGGCCGAGCCCGGCGACGACCCGGGCGGCCTCCGCCTCGGCCGCGTAGCCGCCGCGCGCCTGGAACTCGGCCTCGGCGCGCACATAGGCCCGCATCGAACGCTCCGTCCCGTCGGCCATCGCGGCCTCCGCGCGGCGCAGCGCCCGTACGGCCCGGTCGAGGCCGCGCGCGGACAGGATCCGGTCGGTGACGGTGACCGACTGGTCGGCGGCGCGCGAGTCCTGCGGGAGATGACCGACGTCGCCGGTACGGACGACGGTCCCGGCGGCGGGCCGCAGCGTGCCCGCCAGGGTGTGCAGCAGGGTTGTCTTCCCGGCGCCGTTGCGGCCGACCAGGCCGACGCGGTCGCCGGGGGAGATGTGGAAGGAGACGCCGGACAGCAGCAGACGCGCGCCCACGCGCACGTCGACGTCACGAACGGTGATCATGAGAAAACGCTCCGAACAAGCAAGAGGACACACGGGTGGCGTGGAAGCGGGTCCTCGGCTAGGAAATTCGGGGCGTAGACATGCGGCCACGGTAAGGGAAGCGCCGCGTCGGACGCCTCCGGTTTTTTTCTTGTCGCTACGGCAGTTCGAAGCCGAGCGCCCGCGCGGCCTCGTGAGGCGTCGGCTGCGCCCAGCGCTCCGCCACCGCCTGGTGGGAGGAGAGCGACCGCGACTCGGCCCGGTCCAGGTACAGCACCCCGTCCAGATGGTCCGTCTCGTGCTGCACGATCCGCGCGGGCCACCCCGTGAACACCTCGTCCAGGGCGCGCCCGTGCTCGTCCTGCCCGGTCAGCCGCACCGCGCCGGGCCGCGCCACCACCGCCTGATACCCCGGCACACTCAGGCAGCCCTCGAAGAACGCGGCCCGCGCGCCACCGACGGGCTCGTAGGCGGGATTGACCAGCACCCGGAACGGCTGCGGCACCCGCCCGCGCGCCGCCCGCACCTCCTCCGGCACCGGAGCCGGATCCTCGATCACCGCGATCCTGAGTCCCACGCCGACCTGCGGCGCCGCCAGCCCGACCCCCGGCGCCGCGCGCATGGTGACCCGCAGGGCCTCGACGAAGCGGGCCAGCAGCGTGGGGTCCAGCTGACCGTCGTACGGCTCGGTGCCGCGCCGCAGTACCGGGTCACCGGCCGTGACGATGGTCAAGGGGCCGTCGCCGGCGAGGAGTTCCTCGACCCGCTCGGCCAGGGGTGCGCGATCACTCGGAGTTCCCATCGCGTCAGGATGACACGGCACCCTCCCCCTTCGAGTGGCGCAGGTCACACACCTCCTTCGGGAACTGGACGCCCCTCCACTCCGACTACTGCACCGCAACGGCCAAGAAGACGTCCCCCGGGAGAAGCCCGCCGATGACCACCGCTCCCTCGACCACCACGGACGAGGCCCCGCGACCAGCCGCCCCGGCACCGTCGAAGAACAGCTGGGCCCCGCTGCGTCCCCTCGTCCTGCGCCTGCACTTCTACGCAGGGGTGCTGGTGGCGCCGTTCCTCCTCGTCGCCGCCGTCACCGGCCTGCTGTACGCCGCCTCCTTCCAGGCCGAGAAGATCGTCTACGACCACGAGCTGACCGTCCCCGTCGGCGAGCGGAAGCTGCCGATCAGCGAGCAGGTCGCCGCCGCCCGCAAGGCCCACCCGGAGGGCACGGTCTCGGCCGTACGCCCCTCACTCGAGGACGACGCGACGACCAGGGTGCTGCTGTCCGGCGTCCCGGGCGTCGACGAGGGTCACACGCTCGCCGTCTTCGTCGACCCCTACACCGCGAAGGTGCGGGGCGCCCTCGAACAGTACGGCGCGACCGGCGCGCTGCCCCTGCGCACCTGGATCGACGAGTTCCACCGGGACCTCCACCTCGGAGAACCGGGGCGCCTGTACAGCGAGTTGGCGGCCAGCTGGCTGTCGGTGATCACGGCCGGCGGGCTGGTGCTGTGGTTCTCCCGCCGGCGTGCCCTGCGCAAGGTGCGGGGGACGAACGGGCGGCGCCGCACGCTCGGACTGCACGGCGGCGTCGGCGCCTGGGCGGCGGCCGGGTTCTTCTTCCTCTCGGCGACCGGTCTGACCTGGTCGGCCCACGCCGGGGCCTCCATCGACGAGCTGCGGACCTCGCTGGGCCAGGCCACCCCGTCGGTGTCGGCCGCGGCGGGCGGTGAACACGCCGGTCACGGCTCCGCCGCCGGACAGGCGGGGGACGCCGCGCACGGCGTGGGCCTGGACAAGGTCCTGGCGGCGGCGCGGGCCGAGGGCCTCGGCGACCCGGTGGAGATCGTGCCGCCCGCCGACGCGAACTCGGCGTACGTCGTCAAGCAGGTCCAGCGCAGCTGGCCCGAGAAGCAGGACTCCGTCGCGATCGACCCGGCCAGTGGTGAGGTCATGGACGTCCTGCGCTTCGCCGACTACCCGGTGCTCGCCAAGCTCACCCGGTGGGGCATCGACCTGCACACCGGCGTCCTGTTCGGCCTGGCCAACCAGATCGCCCTGATGCTGCTCGCGCTCTGTCTGATCCTGCTGATCGTCTGGGGCTACCGCATGTGGTGGCAGCGCGGCCGCGGCACCGCCTTCGGCCGGCCGGTCCCGCGCGGCGCCTGGCAGCAGGTGCCGCCGCAGATCCTGGTGCCGCTGCTGGCGGTGACCGCCGTACTCGGGTATTTCCTGCCCCTGTTCGGCATCCCGCTGGCGGTGTTCCTCGCCGTCGACATCCTGCTGGGCGAGATCGCCTACCGGCGCGGACGGCGCTCGTACGGCCCCGGGGCCCCCGCGCAGTAGCCGACCCGCCGACCTCCAGGGACGCACAGGTGCCCCAGCTCCCAAGGAGCCGGGGCACCGTCGGCCGCGTGGCGGTCGGAGCTGCTCGAAGTCACGCGCGGGGCTGCTCGAAGTCACCCGCGAGCGCCGAGGCGATCCGCAGGTGCGACTCCGCCTCCTCGTGCCGGTTCTGCCGCTGGAGCGTACGGCCCAGCATCAGCCGGGCGTAGTGCTCGACCGGGTCCCGCTCGACGATCGTCCGCAACTCGGCCTCGGCGCGCCGCAGTTGGGCCGAGTGGTAGTAGGAGCGCGCCAGCAGCAGGCGCGGCCCGGTCTGCTCGGGCGCCTCCTCGACCAGCCCGACCAGGACGCGCGCGGCGGCGGCGTAGTCCTTGGCGTCGAAGAACAGCAGCGCGCGCTCCCAGCGCTCCGCCGGTGTTCCGTGGGCGTAGTAGGTCTCGTCGTGGGTGGTGTTCACGGGTGGCCTCCTTCGAGGCCGACAACCGAACCTGTTGGTTCAATATTCCACTACTCGGTGAGGCCGGCCGGCTCGGCGTCCGCCCGCTCCTTGATCAGGCTCAGCACCCGGGCGGGCGACGGTGACGCGCTGACGCGGGGGCCTCGGCCGCACTAGGTTGGGCGCCATGAGCAATCTTGAGCGCGAGGCGGTCCCCGCCCTGTGCGGTGGCCGTGGCTTCGTGGTGGCCGAGCCGGTGCGTGAACTCCTCAGCCCGCGCCGCGTGAAGCTGGGCGAGTCCAGCGAGGTCCGCCGGCTGCTGCCCAACCTCGGCCGCCGGATGGTCGGGGCCTGGTGCTTCGTCGACCACTACGGCCCCGACGACATCGCCGACGAGCCCGGCATGCAGGTGCCGCCGCACCCCCACATGGGCCTGCAGACGGTGAGCTGGCTGCACGAGGGCGAGGTGCTGCACCGCGACTCCACCGGCAGCCTCCAGATGATCCGCCCGCGCGAGCTGGGCCTGATGACCTCCGGCCGGGCGATCAGCCACTCCGAGGAGAGCCCCCGCTCGCACGCCCGTTTCCTGCACGGCGCGCAACTGTGGGTCGCCCTGCCGGACGGCCACCGCCACACCGACCCGCGCTTCGAGCACCACGCCGACCTGCCGGTCGTCGCGGGTCCGGGCATCAAGGCGACCCTGATCCTCGGCGACCTCGACGGCGCGAGGTCGCCCGGCACGGCCTACACCCCGATCGTCGGCGCCGACATCGCCCTGGCCCGGGGCGCTGACGTACGCCTGCCCCTGGAACCGGACTTCGAGTACGCCGTCCTGTCCATGTCCGGCGAGGCCCACGTCGACGGCGTCCCGGTCCTGCCCGGCTCGATGCTCTACCTCGGCTGCGGCCGCAGCGAACTGCCCCTGCGGGCGGAGTCGGACGCGGGCCTGATGCTCCTGGGCGGCGAGCCGTTCGAGGAGGAGCTGATCATGTTCTGGAACTGGATCGGACGGTCGCAGGAGGAGATCGTACAGGCGCGGCGGGACTGGATGGAAGGGTCGAGCTTCGGGGAGGTGAAGGGGTACGACGGGGATCCGTTGTCGGCTCCCGAACTGCCGACGACGCCTCTGAAGCCGCGGGGAAGGGTTCGCTGACCTGCGAAAATGGCTGATTCGCCGGTGACGGGTGGGTGGCTCGCCGCAGTGTTTGTCTTCAGCAGTTCCATCGCGTGCGGGAGGGCGGCTGGGTTCGTAGCAAGCCTGATGCGCGGTGCTGCGCCATTCCACGGTGTCGCCGTCTGTGGGCGCCTGTGGCAGGACTGTTGCTAACCCTTTGCTAACTCTACTGACACACCATCAGATGTCATCAGACTAGTGTCCTGCTGTTGCGGCGGTAGGGCGGTCGCTGCAGGCTGGGTGGCCATCGGACGGATTCCGGCTTGGCGAGTAACCGAGTCACACGCCGGTACAGAGACTTGATGATCGGCCTATCGGCTTGTGGAAGTTCCACAAGGTGGGTGGTCCCAGCGGGAGCGCCCTTGGTGCTGCTCCCCTGAGGGATGCTGTGGCGAAATGACTCCAGCAGGTTCTTTGCCGGCAAGAAGGTCACCATCATCGGTTTGAGCAAGCCCAGCGCCGACATGCACGAGCGCCTCGCCGGACAGCTGACCGGCAGCCACGGACTGGACCGGCCGCCCTTCCCCGACGGACGTAGCGGGGGAGTGCGGCCTTCTCTCCACGGGCCGAGCCCCCGACCTCGCGGACCTCCTCGGCCGCCCGGTCCGCGACCCACTGGCCACGGCCGTCGGAGCCGCGTCCGGCACGAGACCGGAGGCGAGGGTATAGCGATGGGCATCACGCGCCCAGCGACGAGATGAGTCCTCGAGACAACTGCGGTCGCTGATGGTCCAGGGCTCGCTGGTGGCTCATGGCGTTCGCTCCGTCCTCGGCGCAGGCACGGAATCGGTTCCATCAGACTGCTGGATCATGGGCTGCCCTTCGGTAGCGACCTCAATGGCGGCTCGGATCCTGTGGTCGATGCGGAGGTTGTCGGCGAGGTGGCTGAAGTGTGCTGCACAGGCCGGATGGCGGCGGAGCACTCCCGCGACGGAGCTTGCGGAGTCTCCGGCCAAAGTGAGCAACCAGTCGGCGATATGGCGTTGAGGTATCCATTGATCCCAGTCAGCGTCCCATTCAAAGGCGCCGTTGCAACATTCTTCCAGCAGATCGAGCTCACCTGCTTCTGCTGCTTGCTGGGCGATCTCCATCAGCCAGGTGATCATGGCGTCTACCTCGCCGCGTTCGGGCGGCCTGTGGGTACCGAGAAGCGCGGCCATGGCCCGGACGACTTCTGCGGCTTGGCCTGGTACCGCCAGGAGCGCCGGCGCGAGGCTGGCCGCCGGGAGCGTCAGGAGGAGGTCGCAGTAGAGGGGTGCGTCATCTGTGTGTGCGGCCGCGAGCACAACCAGTTCGTGCGCTGCGGCTGCTGAGCCTGCTCCGATGGATTTCACGAGCTCTTCGGCGCGCAGGAGGGGAGGCTGCGGCGGGGTTTCCGTCTCTTGGACGATGAGCTGCTGGAGGTCTTGGACAGTTGCTGGTCTGTGGGCGGGGTCGCGTTGGGTGGCCGCGCGTACCACGGTGCGCCAGGGCCCTGATGTGGGGATCAGGGGCAGATTGATCTGGGGCATGTCTCCGGTGACGGCCCAACCGATCAGCTGGCCGATGCTGTAGATGTCGGCAGCCTGCGTGGCCGCGTGCGCGTCATGGGCGAGTTCCGGTGCGGCGAAGCCGTCCGTGCCGAAGCGGACGCCGACCCGTGTGCGCTGGGGGTCGGTGGTCTGCCCGCGGGGACGACGGGCTATGCCCCAGTCCGCCAGGACCCAGCGACCGTCGAGACGGAGGATGTTGGCGGGCTTGATGTCCCGGTGGATCCACCCGGCTTGGTGCGCGCTGGTCAGCACAGAGCACAGCGCGTCCAACAGGGCACGCAGACCCGGAAGTTCGGAGAGTTCCGGACGGCAGTGCTCGGCTGTGGTCTCGGCGTAGGGCATCACGAACCACCTGTGGTTCGGGTCGGCGTCCAGCACGGGCATGGCGTGCGGGTGACCATCGAGGTAGCGGCCCACCACGATTTCACGGCGCATACGGGCGATCTGCCGCTCAGCGGGAGGCCTGCCTCGGAGTTGTTTGAGAGCGACTGTTGCCGCGGTCGCCTTGTGGGTCGCGCGGAAGACATCAGCTTGTCCGCCGTGCGGGATGGGGAAGCGGTCGCAGGCGTAGTCCTTCCGCTCACCACGGGCGAGCTCGCGCACAGGCGCGGTGACACGGACGGGAGGCCTTCCCGGAGTCGGCGCCGTGGGCTCACGGACTGCCGACAGAGGCCGCGATGGCTGTATATCTCTCTGCGTGGGCTGCCGGCGCTCGGAGCCGGCGTCCTCGAGCCGGCGCCCTTCGTAGACGGGGAAGCCGCTGATCGTGGCTCGCTGGACAAGCGCGTAACCATCGCGGGTCAGGGCTTCATTGAATGCCGCGAGCAGCTGCTGCACCTCGGTGGTGTCCGTACGTACGGCGGGGTGGATCATCTCGGCCAGGAACCTCAGCAGGGTCTCGTCCGGCCCCTGGGCGAGAGCGAATCGCGCGTCGTCGTAGATCCAGTCGTCCTCCCAGTCCTGGTTGTTGTACCGGTGCTGGACGATGTCCCGCTCGGCCGTGGTGAAGCGTGAGTCGGTGCTCGGCAAGGCCTGCAGGTTGTACAGCCGTAACAGGAAGGCGATCTCGTCCAAGCCGCCGGACCAGGCGGTGCCCTGTCGGCGCAGCAGGTCGAAGATGCGGCGGCGGGTGACCTCGGTGATCCGCAGTCCCCGCGCTCCGCTGCCTGCCGGCGTTACCCGGGGTGGGACGGCCATCCACACGCCAGTGATGCGGCCGTGCTCGTCGAGGACCAGGCCGTCCCGCTCTAGCTTCGCCGTCACTTCATCCAGCCATGATCCCGCCCATCCCTCCCGCTTGCCGCTGCGGATGATGTCCTCGAAGACTCGTAGGGCCCGGCTGACGTGGGAGCGATCGGACCAGTCGACTGCCGCCGCGTACGACTCGAACGTGGTGCGGCGCACGCTGGTGTCGGTGTACCGCAGCTCGTCATCAGGAACAGGCGCGAAGTTGTGGCTCTGCCACACTTCGGCGATCGTCCGGACGGTCAGATTCGTGGCCAGCATGCGGAAGGTGCTGCGCGTAGCCGGACTGACCAGGTCTTCATGGCGTATCGACATGAAGAGACGATAGGACCTTCCCTGCCGGTGGTGCCTCGGGTTGGCCTGGGTTCGCATCCTGTCAGCGCCGGATGCAGCGTTGCCCCAGATAGTCACGGCGGCACGTCACCGTGTGACGGAGTGCTCACTCCTGCGGCTACCGCCGACGCCGATGGAGGACTGCCACCCACCGCTTTGATCGTCCTCTCGCAGCCGTATGCCGCCTTTCGCGGGTCATGGCCGACTTGCGGAAGCGCCCATGGTGCGGATCTCTACTTGCTCTCTTACATACCCCCCATGGGTATGCTACCTTCGCAGCGAAAGTACCCCCTGGGGGTATGTCAGAGAAGGGATGAACCCATGTCTGCCGTCAATCCCCGGCGCTGGTGGGCACTGGTCGTGCTCGCCGCCGCTCAGTTCATGGTCATCATGGACACGTCGATCATCGGGGTGGCGCTCCCCGAGATGCAGAAGGACCTCGGCTTCTCGCAGGGTGAGTTGCAGTGGGTCTTCAACGCCTACGTCATCGCCTTCGGCGGACTGCTGCTGCTCGGCGGCCGCCTCTCCGACCTGATCGGTGCTCGCAAGATCTTCAACACCGGCTGGGTCGTGCTGATCGCCGGCTCGGTTGTCGCGGCCGCCGCGCAGACGGCGTGGGTGGAGGTCGTCGGCCGTGCCGTTCAAGGTGTGGGCGGTGCGCTGATCGCGCCGTCGGCCATGACGCTGCTGATGATGCTCTTCGCGCATGACCCGAAGGAGCTCGGCAAGGCGATGGCGCTCTACGGCGCCGCCGCCCCCGCGGGCGGCACGGCCGGCGTGTTCCTCGGCGGAGTGTTCACCGAGTGGCTCAGCTGGCCGTGGATCTTCATCATCTACGTCCCGATCGGTGTCGCCACCCTCGCGGCCACCAAGCTCCTGCCCGCCGTCGGCAGCCGCCGCGGTTCGGTCGACGTGCTGGGAGCCGCCGCGGTCACCGCCGGCCTGGCGCTCGCGGTCTTCGCCATCGTCCGCGCGCCGGAGGTCGGCTGGACCTCCACCGGGACCGTGCTTCAGCTGGCCGGTGCCGTCGCGCTGCTCGTGCTGTTCTTCGTGATCCAGAAGACGGTACGCGAGCCGCTGATGCCGCTCGGCATCTGGCGCGTCCCGCGGCTCGGCTCGGCCAACCTCGCGATGACCCTGCTCGGCGCCGCGTGGATCCCGATGTGGTACTTCCTCAACCTGTACCTCCAGCAGGTCCTCGGCTACGGGGCGTTCGCGTCCGGTGCCGCGCTGCTGCCGATGACCGGTCTGCTGATGATCTTCATGACGGCGATCACGGCGAAGCTGATGGCCAAGTTCGGCGCCAAGCCGATGATCGGCGGTGGTCTGCTGGTCCTCGCCGCCGGACTGCTGTGGCTGTCCGCCGTCGAGCCCACCGGCACCTTCGTGGTCGATGTCCTGCCTGCCTCGCTGGTCGCCGCGCTCGGCATGTCGCTCGCCTACATCCCGGCGATGATGGCCGCCATGTCCGGGGCTCCGCAGGAGCAGGCGGGTCTGGCGTCCGGCATCGTCAACACCACGTACCAGGTGGGCTCCGCGCTGGGTCTCGCGGCACTGACCGCGGTGGCCACGTCACAGGGCGCCGGCCAGCTGGGCAACCTGCCCGCGCTGACGGACGGCTTCAGTGCCGCGTTCATCTGGGCCGCCGTCATCGCCGCTGTGGGCGGGCTGATCACTCTGCTGGCGATGCGCAGCGACAAGGCGGCTGCCGCACCGCAGGCCGACGCCGCCTCCGCGGCGCAGGGCGAGCGGGCCGGCGTCTAGCGGGCCGGCCGCCCAGTGGGCAGGTGGAGGAATCGCACAACGCCACCGTCCACCAGGACAAGAGAACCTCCGAAGGGCCGTCCGGCACCGGGTAACCGGGGCACCGGGCGGCCCTGAGTTCTGTGTAGAGAGGAGCACCCACTTTGGACATGCAGACCCGTGCCGTGCACATCCTGAACGAGCCTCTGCCGGGCGGCAGTCAGCCCTTGAGCGTTCCCATCGTCCAGTCCTCGGCCTTCGCCTTCGAGTCCGCCGACGCGCTCGCCGACGCCATGGCCGGGCCGGACGGTCCGTACGTCTACTCGCGGCGTGGCAACCCGACCGTACGGGCCCTGGAGCGCACACTCGCCGCGCTGGAGGGAGGAGCCGCCGCCATCGCTTTCGCGTCCGGGATGGGTGCGATCAGCGGGGTGCTGCTCTCGCTGCTGCGACCAGGTGACCACGTGGTCGCCCAGCGCTGCCTGTACGGCGGTACGTACGCCGTGCTCTCGGACCTCGCGGCGCGGTACGGCGTCAAGGTGGAGTACGTAGGAGGAGACGACCCGGCCGAGTTCGAACGGCTTGTGCGGCCTACCACTCGCGTGCTGCATCTCGAGACCATCGCCAATCCGACCGGTCAGGTGCCCGATCTTCCCGGCCTGCTGGCGGCGGCCCGGCGGCACGGTGTGGTCAGCGTTGTGGACAACTCCCTCGCGTCGCCCGTGCTGTGCCGCCCCATAGAGCACGGCGCAGACGTGGTCGTGCACTCGACGACCAAATACCTGGCGGGTCACTCCGACGTACTGGGCGGGGTCGCCGTCTTCGCCGACGTGGAGCTGCGCGACCGGGTGTGGCCGCGCACGGTCGAACTCGGCGCCTGCGCCGATCCGTTCGCGGCCTGGCTGACCCTGCGCGGGCTGCCGTCGCTGCCGCTGCGGATGCGGCAGCACTGCGCGGGCGCACAGCTCCTGGCCAGCCGTCTCGCGGAGCACGAGCAGGTCACCGCCGTGAACTGGCCCTGGCTGCCCGGCCATCCGTCGTACGACATGGCGCGCAAGGTGCTGTCCGGAGGGGGCGGCATGGTCTCGTTCGAGCTTGCCGGCGGGCGGGAGGCCGGCCGCGCGTTCATCGAGCGGGTGCGGCTCGCCCGGCTCGCGCTCTCGCTGGGCGGAGTGGAGACGCTGGTCGCTCACCCGGCGTCGACATCGCACCGAGAGCTCGGCGAGGAGGCCCTGGCAGCGGCCGGTATCGGCGCCGGAACGGTGCGGATGTCGGTGGGCATCGAGCACCCGGACGACCTCTGGCGAGACATCGAACAAGCCTTGGTCCGATCGTAGATTTGGATTGACAAAATAAACGGCTCATTCGTATATTGGGGTACGTCAAGAGAATCTTTTCTCCGGCTCCAGGGGGCGTCATGCGCTACTTCGAGGACTTCCGCACCGGTGACATCCACGAGCTGGGCACCGTCACCGTCACCGAGGAGGAGGTGCTGGAGTTCGCACGGCGCTACGACCCGCAGCCCTTCCACACCGACCCGGAGCTCGCGAAGCAGTCGCCCTTCGGAGGGCTGATCGCCAGCGGCTTCCACACCTCGGCGCTCTTCATGCGGCGCTACGTCGACGGGCTCCTCGCCTACAGCGCCTGCGTCGGATCCCCGGGTATCGACGAGGTCCGCTACCACCGGCCCGTGCGTCCGGGCGACATCCTCACCGCGCGTATCCGGATCCTGGGATCGCGTCCCTCGTTCGGCAATCCCGCCACCGGCATCGTCCAGCCGCGCTGCGAGCTGGTGGCCCCCGACGGGACGGCCGTGTTCAGCATGATCCTGCACAGCATCTTCCGGCGGCGCCCTGCCGACTCCTCCGCCGAATCCCCCGCGTCGATGTCCGCGGCGGAGGACCCGGTCCCCTGTGTACGAGAGCGCTGAACACGGCCGTCCGCACACGTCCCGCTCCACCTTCCGCTTCCCAAGCGCTTCCCGAAGGGAGACCTCCTGTGGAGGCCGTATCCCGCACTGCCCAGTGGACCGCCGCCGCGCGGGCACTGGAGACCGAGCGTGAGGACCGGCTGTTCGCCGATCCCTACGCCCGCACGGTCGCCGGCACCGTCGGCTTCGAGCTGCTCGATCGCTACGCGGGCGCAGGCACCGTGCCGTTCCTCGCCATCCGCACCACCTACCTGGACCGCGCCATCGGCCGCGCCATGCGGGAGCAGGAGATCCGCCAGGTCGTGTTCCTCGCGGCCGGTATGGACACCCGCTACTACCGGCTCGACTGGCCCACGGGCGTCACCGTCTACGAACTCGACCGGCCCGCGCTTCTCGAGGCCAAGGCGGCCATGCTCGCCGACGAGCCGAAGCCGGCCGGCCGTGAACGCCGCACCGTCGCCGTCGACCTCACCCAGGACTGGACCGGCCCGCTGAAGGAAGCAGGTTGGCGCTCGGAGCAGCCCACGCTGTGGGTGGTCGAGGGTCTGCTGTTCTTCCTGCCCGAAGACGCAGTGCGCACCCTGATCACGACCCTGTGGCAGCACAGCGCGCCGGGCTCCGTCCTCCTCGGTGACGTCATCAGCAAGGCGGCCCTGGAGAACCCGCTCTCACGGCCCTTCATGAAGGCGCTCGAAGAGGACGGCAACCCCTGGCTGTTCGGCACCGAGGAGCCCGAGCAGCTGCTCACCTCCTGCGGCTGGACGGTGCGCGAGGTCAAGCAGCCCGGTGAGGACGGCGCCGACTTCGGCCGCTGGCCCTACCCCGTGCCGTCCCGTGAGGTGCCCCGCGTGCCGCGGTCCTTCCTGTTCACCGCGACCCGAGACGAGGCCACGTCATGACCGACCCGACCGGTGCCCCGAGTGCCGACCCCACCACCGCTTTCCACCAGCGCATCATCGACGACGCTGCAGCCGCCGTCCGCGGCCTGACCGTCTCCCTCGGCGAGCGGCTCGGCCTGTACCGCGCACTCGCCGAGCACGGCCCGCTCACCCCCGCGGAACTCGCGGAGCGCGCCGGCGTGACCGCGCGGTACGCGGAGGAGTGGCTGCACGCCCAGCTCAGCGCCGACTACGTGGAACGCCACCCGTCGTCCGACAAGTACACCCTGCCGCAGGCGCACGCCTCCGTCCTCGCCGAGCCCGGGTCCGCCACGTACGCCGCGGGATTCTTCACCGCGCTGAAGGCGCTGTACGCCACCGAGGACCTGCTCGTCGACGCCTACCGTACCGGCGAGGGCGTGGGCTGGGCCGAGCACGACCCGGCACTCGACACCGGCATGGGCAGCTTCTTCCAGCCCACCTACCAGCACCGGCTGCTGAGCGACTGGCTGCCCGCTCTGGAAGGCGTCACCGAGAAGCTGGCGAACGGCGGCAGCGTCGCCGACATCGGCTGCGGCGTGGGACACACCACCCTGCTCATCGCCAAGGCCTACCCGCAGGCCAGGGTGTACGGCTTCGACTACTCGGAGGAGGCCGTCGCCATCGCCCGGCAGCTCGCCGACGACGCGGGCCTGTCCGAGCGCGTCGTCTTCGAGACCGCGTCCGCCGACGACTACCCGGGCAGCAGCTACGACCTGGTCACCTTCTTCAACTGCCTGCACGACATGGGCGACCCGGTCGCCGCCGCCCAGCACGTCCACAAGTCCCTGGACCAGGACGGCACCTGGATGCTCGTCGAGTCCAACGTCTCGCCCGCCGACATCGACACCCGCACACCGGCTGCCCGCATGTTCATGTCGCTGTCCGCCGTGATGTGCCTGCCCGTCGCCGTCGCCCAGCGCGGCCCGCACGCCCTCGGCAACCACTCCGGCGAGAAGGCGTTCCGCGCCATCGCGGAGGAGGCCGGCTTCACCCGCTGGCGGCGCGCAACCGAGACCCCGGTCAACGCCGTGTACGAGGTCCGGCCTTGAGCCGCGCACCACGCCCGGCCCTGAACCGCGTAGGACGTCCGGTCCTGACCCGCCCGCGTACCGCACACCCGCGTACCCGACAGGAGAGACCATGGCCGCCACGGCCCTGCCCGTCACCGACCGCTTCCTCGAAGTCCTCGAACGGCTCAGCGAGAAGGCCATCGAGGACTACTACAACCCGTACCAGCAGTTCGACTGGCCCGAGAAGCTGGACGAGAACCGCCTGTGGATGAGCCCCGAGCTGCTCACCCCCTACGGCACCCCGTACTTCGACGAGCTCGGCGAGGAGACCCTGCACCGGCTGTCCAAGTGGGAGTCCATCAACTTCTACAGCCTCAACGTGCACGGCATCCGCGAGCTGCTCATCGAGGTC
This sequence comes from Streptomyces sp. NPDC006140, assembly GCF_040628815.1. NCBI lineage: Bacteria > Bacillati > Actinomycetota > Actinomycetes > Kitasatosporales > Streptomycetaceae > Streptomyces > Streptomyces sp. NPDC006140. The sequence goes on from NZ_JBEXTS010000003.1 coordinate 727,545, forward strand.
GTGGGCCGCATCCACATGCCCGGCTTCGAGGTGCCGTCCGACTTCTTCCACCACTTCATCGGTGAAGAGAACGAACACATGTGGTTCTTCGCCGAGTTCTGCCGTCGCTACGGCGAAAAGATCTACGCCTCGACCGCCATGCGCGCCGACTCGGCCTGGGAACCGGAGGTCGAGAACTTCCTCGTCTTCGCCCGCATCCTGTTCTTTGAGGAGCTGGTCGACCACTACAACATGCGGATGGCGCAGGACGAGACGCTCTGCGACACCATCCGCCAGGTCAACCGCATCCACCACCAGGACGAGTCCCGGCACATCGCCTTCGGGCGCGAGCTGGTCTCGCTGCTGTTCACCCGGATGCGTGACGCGGTGGGTGAGGAGCGGCTGCGCGAGGTGGAGAGCTACCTCAAGCGCTACGTCGTCTTCAGTGTCAACTCCCTCTACAACCCGCACGTCTACCGCGATGCCGGCATCGCCGACCCGCTCGGTCTGCGTAACGCGCTCGTCGCCGACGAGCGTCGGCGCCCGCACGAGCGCAAGGCCATCCGCAAGCCGCTCGCCTTCTTCCTCAAGACCGGGATCTTCTCCGACGACACGCTGCCGGTCATCTGACCCGAGAGGTGGTCAACCACCGTGTCCCACACCACGTTCACAGCCCCGCGATCTTCACCGGACTCACCCCGAGAAGCCCGCGGTTTACCCTCCCTCGGACCGGAGGGCACCGCCCTGCTGCGGCTCCTCGACGACACCTTCGAAAGGTGGGGAGTGGTTGCCGGAGCACGCTCCATGACCATGCCCCCGCTGCTGCCGGCCGCGGATCTGAGGCGCCTGGACTACTACGAGAACTTCCCGCACCAGGCCGTCGTCGCGACCGCGATCGAGGTCGACCGGCGCGGTGAGTTCTGTGCCGAGACCGGATGCTTTCCCTGCAGCACTCTGCAACCCGCCGAACTCGGTCTGCCCTCCGCGTCCTGTTACGCGGTCTACCTCGACCACGAGGGCCGCGCGGTGGCCGAGGACACCCTCGTCACCGTTGTCGGCTGGTGCTTCCGCAAGGAGGAGCGTTACGAGGGGCTCAGGCGCCAACTCGGCTTCCGCATGAGGGAGATCGTGGCTCTCGGCAGCCGCGAGCACGCCGAGAGCCACCTGTGCGACTTCAGTGACCGCATCACCGCCTTCGCCCGGGCGCTGGACCTGCCGCTGAGCAAAGAAGCCGCCTGCGACCCCTTCTACGACAAGGGCGGCTCCAAGGCGGTGCTGCAGCGGCTGTCGCCCGTCAAGCACGAATTCCTCTACGAGGACCTGGCGATCGCCTCCGTCAACACGCACCGCAACTTCTTCGGCGACCGCTGCTCCATCACCCTCGCCGGCACCGGCGGTCCGGCCTTCACCAGCTGCGTCGCCTTCGGCCTGGAGCGCTGGCTGTCCGCACTCACGCGGCGGCACGGCAGCTGGGCCGCCGCCACGGAGGCCGTCCATGCGGCCAGGGACCAATTCTCCCCGGTCGGACCGGGGGTGTGACGTGCCGGCCCACCCTACCGCCGCAGGCGGCCCGGGCTGGGCGAACCTCGGCATGGACATCGTGTCCGTCAAGCGCGTCCGCCGACTCCTCGAGGACCACGGCGAGGGGTTCTTCGAGCGGATGCTGGACCCCGGAGAACTGGCCGACTGCCGCACGTCCAGTGGGCTTGATCTTCTCAGTCTCTGCGGCCGGATCGCGGCCAAGGAGGCGGCGTTCAAGACACTGCGGGTCCGGGGCCGTTTCCTGCCGTGGCGGGACATCGTGGTGCGCCGCTCGGACGGTGGCTGGCCGCTCGTCGAGCTGCGGCGTAGCGCCGCCGACATGGCGGCGCAGTCTGGCATCACGGACATCACGGTGAGCATCAGCCATGACGTGGACTACGCGGTCGCCGTGGCCGCCCCCATCCTCGGCGATCCCTCCGGCCTCCGGCCGTGAGGCGCCTGCCTACCCACCTGTACACAGCAATGTGAGGAGCACACTCATGAGCGAGGCCCTGCAGCAGGTCAAGGACTGGATCCTCAAGCGTCACCCGGACCGCGAGGACATCCCGGGCGACCTGGACCTGATCGAGAACCGCCTCATCGACTCGCTGTCCTTCGTCGAGTTCGTCTTCCTGCTGGAACAGCACTGCGGCCGCCCCATCGAGATGGAGACCCTCGAGGTCGACGCCATCCGCACCCTCGACGCCATCGACGCCAACTTCTTCCGTGCGGGGGTGAAGTGAGATGGGCCGGAGGCTTTTCACCTCCGAATCGGTCACCGAGGGCCATCCCGACAAGATCGCCGACCGGATCAGCGACACGGTTCTGGACGCGCTGCTCGCCCAGGATCCGGCCTCGCGCGTCGCCGTGGAGACTCTGATCACCACGGGGCAGGTGCACATCGCGGGCGAGGTCACCACGACCGCGTACGCCCCGATCGCCCAGTTGGTGCGCGACACGATCCTCGAGATCGGCTACGACTCCTCCGCGAAAGGCTTCGACGGGGCGTCCTGCGGTGTGTCGCTCTCGATCGGATCCCAGTCCCCGGACATCGCGCAGGGAGTGAACTCCGCGTACGAGGCCCGGATCGAAGTTGGCGGGGACGAGCTATCCCGGCAGGGCGCCGGCGACCAGGGCCTGATGTTCGGGTACGCCTGCGACGACACACCTGAGTTCATGCCGCTGCCGATCCACCTCGCGCACCGGCTGGCGCAGCGACTGACCGAGGTCCGCAAGAACGGAACCTGCCCCTACCTGCGGCCGGACGGCAAGACGCAGGTCACCATCGAGTACGACGGCGACTGGCCGGTACGTCTGGACACCGTCGTCGTCTCCTCGCAGCACGCCCCCGACATCAACCTCGACGGTCTCCTGGCGCCGGACATCCGGGACCTCGTCGTCGAGCCCACGCTCAAGGCGTTGGCCGAACAAGGTCTGAGTCTGGAGAGCGACGGTTACCGGCTGCTGGTCAACCCGACCGGCCGCTTCGAGATCGGCGGGCCCATGGGCGACGCCGGCCTGACCGGCCGCAAGATCATCATCGATACCTACGGCGGCATGGCCCGCCACGGCGGCGGCGCCTTCTCCGGCAAGGACCCCTCCAAGGTGGACCGCTCGGCGGCGTACGCGATGCGCTGGGTCGCCAAGAACGTCGTCGCCGCGGGCCTCGCCTCCCGCTGCGAGGTCCAGGTCGCCTACGCCATTGGCAAGGCCGAGCCCGTGGGCCTGTTCGTCGAGACCTTCGGCACCGAAGCCGTGCCTGTGGACCGTATCCAGGCCGCCATCACCGAAGTGTTCGACCTGCGGCCTGCCGCGATCATCCGTGACCTGGACCTGTTGCGGCCGATCTACGCCCAGACCGCGGCGTACGGCCACTTCGGGCGTGAACTCCCGGAACTGTCATGGGAGTCGACGGACCGGGTCGAAGCCCTGCTCAGGGCTGTGGAGGGCTGAGATGCGCATCGCTGTCACGGGCTCCATCGCCACCGACCATCTGATGTCGTTCCCGGGGAGCTTCACCGACCAGCTTCTGGCCGACCGCCTGGACCGTGTCTCCCTGTCCTTCCTCGCAGACCGGCTGGAGATCCGTCGCGGCGGCGTGGCAGCGAACATCTCCTTCGGCCTCGGGCTGCTCGGCATACAGCCGGTGCTCGTCGGCGCGGTCGGCGGCGACTTCGAGCCCTACCGGATATGGCTGAAGCAGCACGGAGTCGACACCGACTCCGTGCTGGTCAGCGAGGAACAGCACACGGCACGCTTCGTGTGCACGACCGACCGGATGCAGAACCAGATCGCGACGTTCTACGCCGGCGCCATGGCGGAAGCCCGCCGGATCGACCTGCGGACGGTCGTAGAACGGGTCGGCCGGCTCGGGCTGGTGATGGTCTCGCCCGACGACCCCGAGGCCATGCTCCGTCACACCCGGGCATGCCGCGCACTGGGCATCCCCTTCGCCTCCGACCCGTCCCAGCAACTGGCGCGCCTGGGCAAGAACGACGTCCTCGAACTGATCGACGGCGCACGCTGGCTGTTCACCAACGAGTACGAGGCCGCGCTGCTGCAGGACCGTACCGGCTTGACCGTTGAGGAGATCCTGCGCCGCGTCGGCTGCTGGGTCACCACGCACGGAGCAGCGGGCGTCCGAATCCGCAAGGACGGGCGCCAAGCCCTGGCCGTTCCCGCGGTTGAGGTGTCGGGCGTCGTGGACCCCACAGGAGTCGGTGACGCCTTCCGCGCGGGATTCCTCGCGGGTGCGGCGTGGGGCGTGCCGGAGAAGTGCGCCGCCCAACTCGGCTGCGTTCTGGCCGCCACGGTCCTGGACTACGTCGGAACGCAGGAGTACCGGCTGTACCGCGATGCGCTGCTCGCGCGGCTGCGGGCCACCTATGGAGTGGGGTGCGCCGCGCACCTCGTGGCTCATCTGCGGGGGCTGTCGTGACGGGAACGCGCAGCGACAGACTGAGGACAGCCCTGGCCACCCGTGTGGTGGTGGCGGACGGGGCGATGGGCACCATGCTCCAGGCCCAGGATCCCACGCTGGATGACTTCCAGGGCTTGGAGGGCTGTAACGAGATCCTGAACATGACGCGGCCGGACATCGTCCGGTCGGTCCACGACGCGTACTTCGCCGTGGGCGTCGACTGCGTGGAGACCAACACGTTCGGGGCGAACCTCGCCGCCCTGGGGGAGTACGGGATCGCCGAGCGGGTCTTCGAGCTGTCGGAGGCCGGCGCCCGGGTCGCCCGTGGGGCGGCCGACGAGTTCACCGCCCGTGACGGGCGACCGCGCTGGGTGCTGGGCTCGATGGGGCCCGGCACGAAGCTGCCCACGCTGGGTCACATCACCTACGGAGCGATCCGAGACGCCTACCAGCAGAACGCCGAGGGCCTGCTCGCGGGCGGCGCGGACGCGCTCCTCGTGGAGACGACGCAGGACCTGCTTCAGACCAAGGCTTCCGTCATCGCCGCCCGCCGGGCCATGGAAGCCACAGGCCACGCCGTACCTCTGATCGTGTCGGTCACGGTCGAGACGACCGGCACGATGCTGCTGGGCTCTGAGATCGGCGCGGCGCTGACCGCGCTGGAGCCGCTGGGCATTGACGTGATCGGCCTGAACTGCGCGACGGGTCCGGCGGAGATGAGCGAGCACCTGCGCTTCCTGTCCCGGCACTCGCGCATCCCGCTGTCCTGCATGCCGAACGCCGGCCTGCCCGTGCTGACCAAGGACGGGGCGCACTATCCGCTGACCCCGCCGGAGCTGGCGGATGCGCAGGAGAACTTCGTCCGCGACTACGGCCTGTCCCTGGTCGGCGGCTGCTGCGGCACCACCCCCGAGCACCTGCGCCGGCTCGTCGAGCGCGTCCGGGAGGTGACGCCGACCGAGCGGAACCCGCAGCCCGAGCCGGGCGCGGCCTCGCTGTACCAGTCGGTGCCGTTCCGGCAGGACACCTCGTACCTGGCGATCGGCGAGCGGACGAACGCCAACGGTTCGAAGAAGTTCCGCGAGGCCATGCTGGAGGGCCGCTGGGACGACTGTGTGGAGATGGCCCGGGAGCAGATCCGCGAGGGCGCGCACATGCTCGACCTGTGCGTGGACTACGTCGGCCGCGACGGCGTCGCCGACATGGAGGAGCTGGCCGGCCGCTTCGCCACCGCCTCCACGCTGCCGATCGTGCTGGACTCCACCGAGGTCGACGTGATCAGGGCCGGCCTGGAGAAGCTCGGCGGCCGCGCGGTGATCAACTCGGTGAACTACGAGGACGGCGACGGCCCCGAGTCCCGCTTCGCCAAGGTCACCCAGCTCGCCAGGGAGCACGGCGCCGCCCTCATCGCGCTGACCATCGACGAGGAGGGCCAGGCCCGCACCGCCGAGAAGAAGGTCGAGATCGCCGAACGGCTCATCGACGACCTGACCGGCAACTGGGGCATCCACGAGGAGGACATCCTCGTCGACTGCCTGACCTTCACCATCTGTACCGGTCAGGAGGAGTCCCGCAAGGACGGCATCGCCACCATCGAGGGCATCCGCGAGCTGAAGCGGCGCCACCCGAAGGTGCAGACCACGCTGGGCCTGTCCAACATCTCCTTCGGCCTCAACCCGGCCGCTCGCATCCTGCTGAACTCCGTCTTCCTCGACGAGTGCGTCAAGGCGGGCCTGGACTCGGCGATCGTGCACGCGAGCAAGATCCTGCCGATCGCCCGCTTCAGCGAGGAGGAGGTCCAGACGGCTCTGGACCTCATCTACGACCGCCGCGCCGAGGGCTACGACCCGCTCCAGAAGCTGATGCAGCTCTTCGAGGGCGCCACCGCCAAGTCCCTCAAGGCCGGCAAGGCCGAGGAACTGGCCGCCCTGCCGCTGGACGAGCGCCTCAAGCGGCGCATCATCGACGGCGAGCGCAACGGACTCGAAGCCGACCTGGACGAGGCCCTCCAGTCCCGCCCCGCGCTCGACATCGTCAACGAGACCCTGCTGGACGGCATGAAGGTCGTCGGCGAGCTGTTCGGCTCCGGCCAGATGCAGCTGCCGTTCGTGCTCCAGTCGGCCGAGGTGATGAAGACGGCCGTCGCCCACCTCGAACCGCACATGGAGAAGGTCGAGGGCGACGAGGCCGGCAAGGGCACCATCGTGCTGGCCACCGTGCGCGGCGACGTGCACGACATCGGCAAGAACCTCGTCGACATCATCCTGACCAACAACGGCTACAACGTGGTCAACCTCGGCATCAAGCAGCCGGTCTCCGCGATCCTGGACGCCGCCGAGGAGCACAAGGCCGACGTCATCGGCATGTCCGGTCTCCTGGTCAAGTCCACCGTGATCATGAAGGAGAACCTGGAGGAGCTGAACAGCCGCGGCCTGGCCGCCCGCTTCCCGGTGATCCTGGGCGGCGCCGCCCTCACCCGCGCCTACGTCGAGCAGGACCTGCACGAGATCTACGAGGGCGAGGTCCGCTACGCCCGCGACGCCTTCGAGGGACTGCGCCTGATGGACGCCCTGATGGCGGTGAAACGGGGGACCCCAGGAGCCGCTCTCCCAGAACTCAAACAGCGTCGCGTCAAGGCCGCCGCAACAGTGCGGACCACGGAGCAGCTGTCGGCGGAGGGCCCACGGCGCTCGGACGTGGCCACCGACAACCCCGTGCCGACACCGCCCTTCTTCGGTACTCGGGTCGTCAAGGGCATTCCCTTGAAGGAGTACGCGTCCTGGCTGGACGAGGGCGCCCTGTTCAAGGGGCAGTGGGGCCTCAAGCGGGACATGATCGATTCCGTGGGACGGCCCAGGCTGCGGATGTGGCTGGACCGCCTACGGACCGAGAACCTTGTCGAAGCCGCGGTGGTCTACGGCTACTTCCCGTGCGTGTCGAAGGACGACGACCTGATCATCCTCGACGAGCACGGCAACGAGCGCACCCGTTTCACCTTCCCCCGTCAGGACCGCGGCCGGCGCCTCTGCCTGGCCGACTTCTTCCGCCCGGAGGAGAGCGGTCAGGCCGATGTCGTGGGGCTCCAGATCGTCACCGTCGGCTCGCGGATCGGGGAGGCCACGGCCGAACTCTTCGAGACCGACGCTTACCGTGACTACCTGGAACTGCACGGTCTGTCCGTGCAGTTGGCCGAGGCCCTGGCCGAGTACTGGCACGCCCGTGTCCGCGCGGAACTCTTCATCGGCGTGCACGACCCGGCTGGCCTGGACGGCATGCTCCGCACCCAGTACCAGGGCTGCCGCTACTCGCTCGGCTACCCGGCCTGCCCCGACCTCGAAGACCGCGGCAAGATCGCCGACCTGCTGCGGCCGGAACGGATCGGCGTGGAGCTCTCCGAGGAGTTCCAGCTCCACCCGGAGCAGTCCACGGACGCGATCGTCGTCCACCACCCCGAGGCGAGCTACTTCAACGCGGGAGGCCGCCCATGACGACGAGCAGGACCACGTTCTCCTTCGAGTTCTTCCCTCCGAAGACCGCGAACGGAGAGCGCACCCTCTGGGAAGCGATCCGCCGGGTGGAGGCGCTGCGGCCCGACTTCGTGTCCGTGACGTACGGCGCCGGAGGCTCCTCCCGCGACCGTACCGTCGCCGTCACGCGGCGCATCGCCGCGGAGACCACCCTGCGTCCGGTCGCCCACCTCACGGCTGTCGGCCACTCGGTCGCCGAGCTGCGGCACATCATCGGCGCTTACGCGGATGCCGGCATCCGCGACGTCCTCGTGCTGCGCGGCGATCCGCCCGGCGACCCTCGGGGTGAGTGGATCCCGCACCCGGACGGCTTCACCCACGCCTGTCAACTGGTCGAACTGGTCCGCTCGCTCGGCGACTTCACCATCGGCGTGGCCGCCTTTCCGGAAGGACATCCGCGGTCACCGGATCCGGAGACCGACCTCCGCCACTTCGTGGCCAAGTGCAAGGCCGGCGCGGACTACGCCATCACGCAGATGTTCTTCCACATCGAGGACTACCTCCGGCTACGGGACCGCGTGGCGGCCGCCGGCTGCGACACCCCGATCATCCCAGAGATCATGCCCGCCACCGACGTACGGCAGATCCGTCGCTTCGCCGAGCTCAGCAACGCCGCCTTCCCCGAAGACCTGGCCCACCGGCTCGAAGCCGCCCGGGACGACCCCGGGGCCGCATACCGCATCGGCGTCGACCACGCCGTCGCCATGGCCGAGCGGCTCCTCGCCGAAGGCGCCCCCGGCCTGCACTACATCACCCTGAACCGTTCCACCGCGGCCCTCGACATCCACCGCACCGTCCAAGCCTCAAGGAGCCTCAGTGCCCGCTGACCGCGACACCCAGCCCCAGGACTTCAAGGTCGCCGATCTCTCCCTGGCCGAGTTCGGCCGCAAGGAGATCACCCTCGCCGAGCACGAGATGCCGGGCCTGATGGCGATCCGCAAGGAGTACGCCGAGGCGCAGCCCCTGGCCGGCGCCCGTGTCACCGGCTCCCTGCACATGACCGTGCAGACCGCCGTGCTCATCGAGACCCTGGTCGCCCTCGGCGCACAGGTCCGCTGGGCCTCCTGCAACATCTTCTCCACCCAGGACCACGCCGCGGCAGCCATCGCCGTCGGCCCGAACGGCACCCCGGACAACCCGCAGGGCGTCCCGGTCTTCGCCTGGAAGGGCGAGACGCTGGAGGAGTACTGGTGGTGCACGGAGCAGGCGCTGACCTGGCCGGACAGCCCCACCGGCGGTCCCAACATGATCCTGGACGACGGCGGTGACGCCACCCTCCTCGTCCACAAGGGCGTCGAGTACGAGAAGGCCGGCAAGGTTCCTGCCGTCGACACCGCCGAGAATGACGAGCACCGCGTCATCCTCGAACTCCTGAACCGCACCATCACCGACGGCTCCCAGAAGTGGACCCAGCTCGCCTCGGAGATCCGCGGTGTCACCGAGGAGACCACGACCGGTGTCCACCGCCTGTACGAGATGCAGCGTGACGGCGTCCTGCTGTTCCCGGCGATCAACGTCAACGACGCCGTCACCAAGTCGAAGTTCGACAACAAGTACGGCTGCCGCCACTCCCTGGTCGACGGCATCAACCGTGCCACCGACACCCTCATCGGCGGCAAGACCGCGGTCATCTGCGGCTACGGCGACGTGGGCAAGGGCTGCGCGGAGTCCCTGCGCGGACAGGGCGCCCGGGTGATCATCACGGAGATCGACCCGATCTGCGCTCTCCAGGCGGCGATGGACGGCTACCAGGTCACGACCCTCGACGAGGTCGTCGAGACGGCCGACATCTTCATCACCACGACCGGCAACAAGGACATCATCATGGCCGGCGACATGGCCAAGATGAAGCACCAGGCCATCGTGGGCAACATCGGCCACTTCGACAACGAGATCGACATGGCCGGCCTCGCGAAGATCCCCGGCATCGTCAAGGACGAGGTCAAGCCGCAGGTCCACACCTGGACCTTCCCCGACGGCAAGGTGATCATCGTCCTGTCCGAGGGCCG